>JANQQU010000068.1 GCA_028284905.1 Calditrichia bacterium | reverse complement strand
CAGCCCTTTTCAACATTATTCAAAATTATGACAAGGAATTCCGTATTCAATTTTCAAAGATCTCTTATGTATAACCTAATTTTGTCTTGGCACTTAATTTGTTAATTATATGTGAACTTGCCTAATTCCACATCTGTCCACTTATGCATTCCCCCGGAAAACATCGTATTTAATCAAGAAAGAAGCATTTTCCTTCTGGAACCCTAACCGTTTTAAAAACTTATATTTATCATTGCATTTTAATCATTTTGATAAATTAACAGCTTTCTGTATATTTTCAGGCCTGAACAAAAGGGGAAATTGAGCATTAACAGATTTAAATACATACATCTTTATCACCACAAAAGGAGATTCCTATGTTCGCATCACACCCCAAAGGATTAATAGTTCTATTCTTTACAGAGATGTGGGAGCGATTCAGCTACTACGGCATGCGGGGTATTTTACTGCTATTTATGACGGCTGCGGTCGAAAGCGGCGGGTATGGATATGATGCCGAAACCGGGGCGGCAATTTACGGACTCTACACCGCTTTAGTCTACTTATTAGCATTGCCGGGGGGTTGGATAGCAGACCGTTTGATCGGTAAACAAGCCGCGGTCTTTTATGGTGGCGTAATAATCGCTGCCGGGCATTTTAGTATGGCCGTGCCCTTTAAATCAACCTTTTTCCTGGGGTTGATCCTGATCGTTATCGGTACCGGTTTGCTAAAGCCAAATGTTAGCGCGATTGTCGGGGATCTCTACCCGGAAAAGGGTGCTCGCCGTGATGCTGGCTTCTCCATTTTTTATATGGGTATCAATATCGGGGCATTTCTTGGGCCATTAATTTGTGGTTGGCTTGGGGAAGGCATCGACTGGCACCTCGGTTTTAGTGCAGCCGGATTCGGGATGTTGTTAGGTTTAGTTCAATATAAAGCTGGTATTAAACATTTTGATGGCGCTGGTACACTGCAAGGTGTTTCCGACAGCGAGATTGCCAAATCCAAGCAAATCCTGATTGCATCTCTTAGCTCTTTTGGAACATTAGTGCTGGTTCTTGCCGGGCTTCAAACATGGGGCGTTATTAATCTTAATCTGCAGTATATTGCTCAGATAACCGGGTTTATCATTCTGGCAATTGCAATGGCTTATTTTGCTTATGTCCTTATTTTTGGTGGGCTGAACGGGCAGGAGAAAAAGCGAATAGTGGTCATTTTCTTTCTTTTTATTGGTGCGGCGCTTTTCTGGTCCGGATTTGAGCAAGCGGGCTCTTCTATGAATCTTTTTGCAGAGCGTTTAACCAATCGTGTGATGTTTGGATGGGAAGCGCCTGCCAGTTGGCTGCAATCAGTCAATCCTTTATTTATTATTATCTTTGCACCGCTCATTGGCTCTCTCTGGGTATGGTTAGATAATAGAGAACCATCCATACCGACCAAATTTGCAATGGGATTATTGCTACTTGGCGCCGGCTTTTTTGTTCTTGCCTGGGGTGCTACTTATACCGATCCGAATGGTGCCGGCGTAAGTCCTGCCTGGTTGATTGTCACATATTTTCTCCATACCGTTGGCGAGCTTTGCCTTAGCCCGGTAGGATTGAGTAGTATTACCAAACTTTCGCCTAAACACCTGGTAGGACAAATGATGGGCATCTGGTTCATGGGCGCTGCCCTCGGTAACCTGATTGCCGGTTTGGTTGCAGGGAAATTCGAAACGATGCCGCTGCCCGATTTATTTACCACGGTCTTTTTGATTTCTGCTGTATCTGGACTGCTATTCCTGCTCTTCAGCAAATTGATCCAGAAATTAATTGGTGATATTAAATCAGAAACTGAACCTGTTACCGGATAAAAAGAATTGTCCCGATTATGGATAAGAAACAAACAAACTCATTAGAGAAAAAAGATTTTCAGCCGGGTAACTTCGGGGAAAAGGTAGAAAAATTCTTTTTCCCCGATCAGCCGGTCGGGTTAGTTACCATTTTCTTCACGGAAATCTGGGAACGTTTTTCCTACTACGGCATGCGGGCCTTGATGGTCTTGTACATGACCAAACAGATGTTCTATTCCGATCAGGATGCCCTGGACATCTACGGTGCCTATAATGCCCTGGTGTATGCAACGCCGCTCATTGGAGGCGTATTTGCCGACCGGATTCTCGGCCAGCGACAGTCGATCATCCTCGGGGCAACATTGATGATGTGCGGCCATTTTGTGCTGGCACTCCCCAGTGATCTCACCTTTTTCTTTGCCCTCGGTTTTCTGATTATCGGAAATGGTTTCTTTAAGCCGAATATGGCCCCGATGATCAACTACCTTTACGACAAAAACGACCCGCGCCGGGAAGGCGGATTCACTATTTTTTACATGGGAGTGAATATCGGATCGTTAGCTGGTACGATCCTTTGCGGCTGGATCGGAGAAACCATTGGCTGGCATTATGGTTTTAGCCTGGCAGGATTCGGCATGCTCTTCGGTTTACTCTTGTTCCGGCGCAATCAATACCTGTTTGATGGCAAAGGTGATCCTCCCCATCCTGAAGATGCCAATGAACGGCGCTACTTCGGTCTATCGAAAATCCATCTGGTCTGGCTTGGTGCCTTCCTCTCCCCTGCCATTTTTATTTTCTTCCTGAAAACAAAAGGGGTGATGGATTCTTTGCTGTTGGGAATTTTAGCAGCAGCAATTATCTATTTGCTGATTAACATGATCGTGCATTGTAACAAAATTGAGCGGCAGCGTTTAATCGTCGCGACCGTGCTGATATTCTTCTCAGTATTGTTTTGGTCATT
Source organism: Calditrichia bacterium (assembly GCA_028284905.1). Taxonomy (GTDB): domain Bacteria; phylum Calditrichota; class Calditrichia; order RBG-13-44-9; family J075; genus JACKAP01. The sequence continues at coordinate 110,425 of JANQQU010000068.1, read as the reverse complement.
TTTCGAGCAGGGTGGCGGTTCCTTAACGCTCTTCGCTGATCGGAATATCGTCAAAGATTTCTATGGATTATTTGAGTGGAACGCTTCACTGACGACAGCGATCAATGCCTTTTTTATCATCGTGTTAGCACCGGTGTTTTCAAAGATGTGGCGACGCCTCGCCGAAAAGAAGAAAGATCCCAGCTCTGCAGTTAAGTTTGCGATTGCCATGCCGTTGCAGGGATTTGGTTTTTACATCCTTGCTCTCAGTCCAATGTTCGCAAATGATGAAGCGCAGGTGCCGTTACTCTTCCTGGTGATCGGCTATTTCTTTATTACCGCTGGCGAACTCAGTATTTCTCCGGTTGGTTTGGGAATGGTCACGAAGTTATCACCGGCAAAGATCGTCACCTTTATGATGGGTGTTTGGTTTCTTTCCACAGCATTTGCCCACCATGTCGCAGCGCAGATCGGCAAACTGACCTCCGCGCCGGATACATCCGCTGACACAGACCCTTTTACATCGCTGGCAGGGTATACAAATGTGTTTGAAATGATTTTCTGGGTGAGTCTGGCCGCAGGTATCTTGCTTTTCATTTTCGCCCGTCCCCTGAAGCGGATGGAGCATGATGAAGTAGCTTAAAAGTTATTAAGTGGCAGTGGCAGTGAAAATGTTTTATTTTTTGCTGCCGAGTGCTACTGCCACTTTAGTAGACAATTTTCGTTAGACTTCTCAATTCTGATTAACGCTTCCTCCGGCGTTCTTTTTTAATTGCTTTCAACAATGTTTCTATCGCTACGTCTAACTGGCTGTCCTTACCGATGGCTGTTTCTCCTAATCCTCGTTCAACGGAAATATCTACCGGACGCGGTGATAGTTCGGTATTCTCCCCATCCATCGTTCTTACCAGAAATCTCGGCAAACGAAAACGGGTGCCATCAAGAAACCGCCATGAATCGGTTGCTATAACTGCACCAGCAGTTGGTTTCCCAATAATTTTTCCCAGCCCCAGACGGCGAAAACCTTCACTAAAAACTTCTGCATCACTGGCCGATTGTTGATTGGTGATTAGAATCAGAGGTTTCTCCAAAACTCGGTTTCCATCAAAACTGGTGCCTCCGCTATATCCCCTGTTCCGCAAAGTATACTGAGTAAAAGATTTCCGATAAAGCACGTCCAGTATTGACGCTGAAATATATCCCCCACCATTGTAACGAACATCTATAATGATACCTTCACGATTGTGGGTCTCGGTGTCCAAATCGACGAGAAATTTCATGTAATCCTTATAAAACATTTCAGGAATATGCACATAACCAATTTTTCCCTTACTCTTGGCAACGACAAATTCCGCATTCCGATTTACCCAATCCAGATATTGAAGTTTTTCATGTTTTCTATCGTTGATAGGCTGAATGACAATTTCCCGGGCATTTTTTAAAGTTGGCGTATCATTTAACAGAAGCTTTAAACGACGCTTCACTTTTCTTTCCAATAGCACGGCAAGGTTAATCTTTTTACCATCCAGCGGTGTATTTTCGATAGCAACCAGGTATTCACCCACCCGGGCTGGCGATTCAACTAAAGTTACCGGTGCATTTTTCAGAACGTGAATTATTTTAAAATTACCATTTTCCAATAACTCTTTTGGGTCAAACCTAACCCCCAGATAACCATCCTCGGTACCTGATTGTCTCCAACCGTGTACCCCCAGATGTGAAGCATTTAACTCTCCGAGCATTATCCGTAATAACTCCCGAAAAGCTTCATCCGTTTGGGAAGCTCGCACGAGCGGCGCAAAGGTATCGTAAACCTTTTCCCAGTTACATCCGTGAAAAGTAGCATCGTAAAAATGATCGTTGATTAGCGTCCAGGCTTCATTAAATATTTGAATTTTCCGTTGATGAAAATCAGCTTTTACTTCTGCCCGAATCCTTGTTAAGGTTGGACCACTCTTTCGATCACCGCTGTCATTGAGAATCATTGAATATAAATATCCGCTGTCATTGTAGAGAATCTTCTTCCCATCCCGGGAGAAAAAGACATCAGCGGCATAGCGCTCCAAATGGTAAAGACGGTTCGGCTGCCGGCGTTTTTGGGAGAAGTCCATCGACATACTCCATAAATAGTCATCGCCAAGTATATCCGCGGAGTAAATCAATATTTTCGAATTCGGACGAATAGCAAGCGGAAAAGCGTAACTATCATGACCGGTTAAAAACTGCAAACGGTCTTTGATACTATCGAATACAATTATTAATTTTTGTTTATTAGAATTAGAATTCGCTTCCGGGCTGTCTTCTTCATTGTTTTCACCATTTTCTTTATCTTCCGTCGACGAATTTTCGCTTGTGTTTCCTGAGGTATCTTCCCCATTCTCAGTATTGTCATCTTCCTGCGGTGCTGATGACTTTTTATCTTTCTCCGCAGTCTGAAAAAGCTTATCGAACTCATCTTCTTTAAAGATCGGTAGCACTGGCTGCAAATCAACTCTGGCAATACGAGACTCATGCTGGCTATGACCGGTAGAAAATACGATATACTTACCATCAGGAGACCACAATAAACTTTGACAATTATTATTACTTAAGAAGGTGATCTGACGGGGAGAATCTTCCTCAACATGCTGAACAAAAACATTACTGAAATATTGTTTTCCCCAACCGACGAAAGCTATCCACTGACTATCCGGGGACCAGGTATAATCAACCTGGTAAGGTAAATCCAAAAATAATTGATCCTGGATAAAGGCACTTTCTTTTCTCGATTCCAAATTTAGGAGGTAAATATCAGAATTTTCCCGAATATAAGAGAGATACTTTTTATCCGGCGAAATTTTCGGGCAATATTTCTGAAAAGGACTATTTGTTAATTGTTCTTCTTTTCTGGTGACAAAATCATAAAGAAATACTTGGTTGTAGCCTTGTCGGTCAGAAATATATACGATTTGGTTGCTACCGGGATGCCAGTGGATTTGCCTCTCCCGGCTATGGGAATCGGTTACTTGAAATGAATACGCCCCCTTACTACTCTTAAAGGCAATATCCGCATATATGTTGCCTTTAACCGTAAATGCAACTTTTTTCCCATCAGGGGAAAGCTGACTTTCACTAATTCCGCCAGTATAAACATGATGATAATGAGGGTTCCTTTTCTCATCAGTGTTAACGTGAATGTTAACCTGCTTGCTCATCCCACTTTCAAGGTTAAGCAACCAAATCGAAAAATCCCTCTCAAAGACAATCCAGCGGCCATCTGCGGAAATATTGGGACGAATAACCCGACCATTCCGAAAGCGAGTAACTCTGCGCGCTTTTTGATCTCCTGAAGTCGGCATTTCCCAGATATTCTCAGCCCCATTACGATCGCTGAGGAAATACAGTCCACTGCCATCATGCTGCCACATCGGCCACAAGTTTTTCCCCCGATAACTATTCAATTGCCGGAATTCCTGAGGATTAACCGTATTTGGCATCACCCAAATATCAGATATTTCCGCACTATTTTGACCTTTCCGCCACCAGGCTTCACCGTTGTTATTAAAGGCCAGCCATTTCCCATCTGCCGAGACTGCTACAGAGTGGTGGTATTCCATCGGATCGCCATGTAGGCATACTGGTGTGCCCCCATTTACATTCATCTTGTAAATCGCCTGACTAAGTCCATCGTAAGTAGATGTAAAATAGAGCCATTCTCCATCCGGGGACCAACAATCGGCAGGGGCTGCCGAATCATGATAGGTTAAGCGCCGCGGTGGCGCTGCATTTTGCAAATCCGCAATATAAATATTTCCCCCACCAGTTCTGTCCGAAGCGAATGCAAGTTTACTATCATCCGGTGAAAACATTGGAGAATAGTCATAATTTGCATGTGAGGTAATTCGCCGGGCATCGCCCCCTTCGGCTTCAACAATCCAAATATCGCCACCAAAATGAAAGGCGATTTGACTGCCATCCCTGGAAAGACAGGGCTGTCGAAAATATAGTTTCCCGGACTTTCTTTTCCGGCCGTTTCGTTGTAATGGGTGTATCTTTCCGACGGTCCGCTTTTCCGGCATCAGAATCCTTTCTCTATTTCGATGTTAGCTCATCAAAAGAAAAATGAAAACAACTGAGTTCTGGCAATTAAATAGTCGATTGCCATTGGGATACAAGAGGCGGAAAATATACGATTTCTTTCGGCTGAATTCAGCTAAAAATTGAATTTGCAATTTTCAAGTATTTTTCCCGTGAAATTCTCCCCGGACTTGTTATATTTGGGGGCTGGTTGCGTTGAAATGAAAAATTCCTATAGTTGCCCACAGGACTACAGTAGCATAGTTTTGGGCGAGAAACCGATCTGGAGAAATCATGAAAGTTTTAAAATCCATTCCTATGTTCGGCGTTATATTGGTCGTTTATACCATGTTTATGACCGTATCTTACCAAAGTAATCCGAATCTGGATCCGATGAAAGTGGTTTTGTTTGCCGTCAAGCTTCCCTCACAGCAATTTTGGCGACCGGACATTGGCGATGCGATTGTGGTATTCGGACTGTTTATACTGTTCCTCGAAATTATCAAATCCACCAGCACATCCGCTAATACGATCACTGAGCATATCCTCTCCACATTCGTATTTATGTTCTACATCATCGCTTTCTTGCTGGCCCCAATGGTTGCCAATTCTACTTTCCTGATTTTGGGAATTATGTCCATGATCGATGTTATCGCTGGATTTACAATTACAGCATATGGTGCGAAACGAGACATCAGCATCGGGTAGGTAAATCGTCTAAAAGCGATTTCAAGAAGGTATGTGGAAGAAGCCTGCAAATAGATTTTGCAGGCTTAACTATAATAACTCACCAAGCACCGCCTGGTTTTCAATCTGCATTAATTTCACCGGCAGCAATCGATTCTCCAGGTTTTCCTCACTGTCGACAATAACCCGGATGTAAGTATCGGTAACGCCGCTCCAGCGCCCATTTTTCTGACGCTCGAACAACACTTTTTCCGTTTCTCCCAAAAACTGCTGATGGTATACTTTCCGTTTCCGCTGGCTCAATTCCCGCAAGCGTCTGCTGCGTTCAGCGATGGTCTGTTTCGGGATTTTTAAGGCCGGATCAAATTTACTGCTCTTGGCATGATCCCGATCGGAATAGCTGAATACGTGAAAGTAAGCGAATGGTAAGTCCAACAACAGATTGTAGGTTTCCTCAAACATCTCATCAGTTTCCCCGGGAAAACCAACAATAACATCGGTACCGAGGCAAGCCTCCGGCACTGCTTTATGCGCGAACATCAGAAAATCAACAAACTCTTTTACAGAATATTTCCTTTTCATTGCTGTTAAAACCGGATCACTGCCTGCCTGAATGGGAATATGCAGATAGCGGCAGAGTTTGGTATCTTCACGCATTTTCGTAACGACTGCTTCGGCAATTGTTGTTGGCTCAATTGATGAAATGCGTATCCGCCAAAGATCTTCCAGACCTTCCAGGCCATCGAGCACGTCCACGAGCGAAAGACCATTATAATCATAGGTGCCGATATTAATACCGGTAAGAATTAACTCATGATGTCCGGCTATACTGAGATGGGTCGCTTCCTTGATAATATCATCATACTCGCGGCTGCGGGCGCGGCCACGGGCGTAGGGAATTTCGCAGAAAGCACAGAAAAAATCACAACCATCCTGAACCTTCAGATTTGCACGGGTATGCTTGTCATCATAACCGATAAAAGGCACGGTGAAGCTTTTCTTGCGAATCGTCGGTGTAATAAGCTGCGGGCCGCTGTCCCTGGTTTCGTGAAGAATTTCCGCCATTTCCATTTTTCGCTCATTACCCACCACCCAATTTACGTTCGGCAGCTCCAGCAGTGTCTCTTTTTGCACTTGCGCCTGGCAACCGACCAGGGCGATTTTAACATCCGGGTTAATACGGCGGATTTTGTTCACCAGCCGGCGCGTGTCCGCATCACCGTTTTCAGTTACTGTGCAGGTGTTTACAACAACCACGTCAGGAGATTCCCGGTAATCCACAACCTGGTATTCCTTGCCTTCAAAGCTTTGCTCTATAATGGCTGTTTCAGCTTGATTGAGGCGACACCCAAATGTATAAAAAGCGATTTTTTCTAACATAATTCCTAATCCACATATACTAAAATTGACTAGCCAATATAATCAACGAATCCCCTCCATACAATATCGCGATAGAAAAGGGACAATTGCGAATTTCCGATTGTCCGGCACCCATTCAGTGCTTATCTTTTCTTTAACGAGTTTAAACGGAGTTTATTATGACTATTTTACGCATACATTCACTTTTCCTGCTCCTGCTAATGGCAACCCTGCTGTGGAGCAATAATACTTCAGAAGAAGCGAACAACGACATTCTTTCCTGGGACGTTTTGGCAAAAGTGGAAACGATTGAAAAAGATTTATTGCTGGTGCCGAAGTTCAGTGAAGACGTTAAAACACTGGACGGACAAGAGATTCAACTGCGTGGATACATTATGCCGCTGGATCAGGCAAAGGAGCAAAAACACTTTATTTTAAGCGCAAACCCTGTCGCCGGCTGCTACTTCTGCGTACCTGGTGGTCCGGAATCGATGGTCGAAGTGAAAGCTAAAAAGAAAGTAAAATTCGGTTATAATCCGATTACGATCAGCGGCACTTTGGAGTTATTGGCCGACGATCCCATGGGAATGTATTATCGCCTGACGGATGCCCAGGTTGTTGAATAATTCCACGAAATCACCAAATTATCCGAAAGAATTATTAATTCGACGCTCCTCATCGCGTTCATCCTCCAGCTATGTCTGAAAACCTCATTAGCGTAATTCCTTTTACCGTTCACTCATTCCAGGCGGATGTGAATGCCAATGCGCGCATCTCTGCCCTCTTTAATTTTATGCAGGAGGCAGCCTGGCAAAGCGCGGAAAAGCTCGGATTTGGCTTTGATTATCTAATGGCGCACAATTTAATCTGGGTGCTTTCCCGCCAATATCTTCGTATTCAGCGCCTTCCCAAATGGGGGGAAGATATCCGTATAAAGACCTGGCCATCCGGTCAGGAGAAAATTTTCTGCTACCGTGATTATGAATTACTGGATAGTGAAGATAATATCCTCCTGCAATCCACGAGTGCCTGGTTTGCCGTAAATGTAGAAAACCGCAGACCGCAGCGCACCTCAACGTTCTATCCGGAAACTGCCAGCGATTTTCCGGCAAAAATTTTCCCCGACCGTTCCTTTCAGAAATTATCCTGGGGCATGGAAGATGTTTTATCAAATACCTTATCGGTTGGCTTTCAAGATCTTGATGTTAACGATCACGCCAATAACACCAGGTATATCGATTGGTTAATGGAAGGTTTGCCGCTGTCGTTTCTGAAGCATCATTTTTTAGCAGAGCTGGAGATGAATTTCCTGGCAGAGGCAGTTTATCAGGATAGAATCGCAATTCTGCAATCTGCAGAGGGCTCAGAACGCTACAACCATCGGTTGCAGCGGGAAGCAGATGGTGCAGAGCTGTTCCGCGCACAAACTCGCTGGCAGCCGCTCTAAAAAAAATCTTATTGAAAATTGCCTACTGCAAAATAGCGGATAGTGATATTTGATATATATCCCCGGGCGGGCGACCACTCTCAACCGCTTCAGCAAGACCGGGCCTTTCGGATGTAAAAAACAAGTATTGACCATCCGGACTAATAGAAGGGGCAAACTCCCGGTAAGCGGAATTCACTTGCGGTCCCAGATTTTTAATTTCACCCCAGTTTCCATTCTCATCTCTCGGACACCAAAAGAGATCCGAGCTCCCCTCACCGCCCAGCATTTGCGAAGAAATAATCAGGAAGCTTTCATCGGCAGCGATCATCGGATTCCCGATGCTGATACTGTCCGGTAATCCCAGCGTCACTTTTTCCGGCTGCTGGTATACACCATTCATTTCTTCCGCGCGGTAGATGTGCCGGGCGCCATCCCGAGCACTGAAATATATGGTGCCTGTTTTTGTAACGGAAACAAATACCTCGCTCAAGTCCCCATTTAACGGTGCACCGGGATTCACAGGCGCACTCCAGCCGGTATCAGTTTGTTCCACATACCAGGTGTTATAATCATTTTCCTGATCAGCTTCATCAACCGGCCGGTTTGAACTAAAATACAAGCGCTTGCCATCATGCGTGACAAATGGATCGATATCCCGATGGCTGCCATCAGAAAACGAGAGTGCTTCCGGAGATGACCATGCGCCATTACGATATTTCGAACGGACAATTCTCAGAATCGGATCGTCTTCATTTAACCCAATCCACTGATTGAAGTAAACCGTTTCGCCATCAGGAGAAAATGCCGTAGCAAATTCCGCGGATTTTGTAGAAATCACCTTCGGACCAAAAATTTCCGGGATTTGAATAGACGCGGAACGAGCATACGGTGGCAGCTTGTTTTCCGATTTATATTCAGCGGTCGTACAGCCGCTCAATACTCCGGCCAGAAAGATCGATATCAGTAAAGAAATTAATAGATTATACGCATTCATTCGATTTTCCCTTAATAATTGTAGAAGAAGGAATTTTGGTAGTGTTAAAGAAGTAATGCTACAAGCTGTCATCGCGAGGAGTGCAACGACGTGGCGATCTCTTTGTAGACGCAACTTCTGGGATTGCTTCGGCAAAAAGCGCCTCGCAATGACGAGAGCTAATTGTATTAAATGTTTAACAATGCGGGATTTCTTAATTCCGTTGCAGCTTAAAAACCAGTGTATCGATACGCATTTCGTTGCTCGGTAACACTTTAATCAGCTTCTCTGCGGTAACCGTTCGATACCCGTTTCTACGCACGGAGATGCGATGGGTGCCAACCGGTAGAGGTAATCGTGCCTGTGGGGTAGTCAGCTCCTCATCAAGGATTTTCCCGTTTAAAAGAATTGAAGCCCAGACTGCTTCTCCAGTAATATCGACACTCTGAATATTAAGGTAGCTTTCGAAGTAGCAGCGATACTTGCGCTGCGCGCCATTCGTCAGGTTGATTGTGCGGGAGTGCTCCTCCCCGGTAGCGCTGCGAAATTTTATGACACGCCGGCCGGCCGGAACTGTTATTGTTAACGGTGCATTTATCCGGGTATTCCCCTTGGAGACATTGTCTATAAACACCCGCGCTTCCGGAATCGCCTCCAGCGTAATCCGGACATCACGGAAGACGGCCTTTAAGCTTGCATTTAATTCATTTCGTTCATTCGCTTTAACATCTATCCGCTGTTCCCATCGTTCGTAATTACTTTTTACGAGTGCAACAGTATAGCGTCCGGGTTTTAAGAGTTGCCCGCGGATTGGCGTCGTGCCATTTTGCTTGTTATCGATATAGACCCGCGCGCCGGCCGGGTCAGATAATATATCAAGCGTTCCCTGCAGAACAATCGGATCCAGTGTCTTCTCGATTTCATAGTGTTTGCCGTTTTCAACCTGCAACAGAGTATCGCCCCAGTGATGATATCCATCCAGCGCCAGGCTGACATTGTAGATCGTATCCCCAACTAAAGTTGTGTCGTGGAATGCTGTTTGCCCCATCGCTTTCCCATTCAGGTAAACAGTCGCACCGGGCGGATTTGAGGTTACCAGAATTGACGCTCTATTTACACCTTCCAGTGCATTGCCCGTTTCAGCTTCCTGCACCGCCGGTTGCAAAGCATTGTAACCCCAGTATGCCGCTGCCAGCAGTAAAAGCACAGCAAAAATCCCTACATACCGCCGGGTTGATGATGGGTTTTGCTGATGCAATTTTTCTTCCAGGTCATCCCAGGCAATGGTTTCATCGTCGTCTTTTTCCGGCGGTGTTTCCGCGATGGTATCATCAGCAGGCTGACTTTCGTAGGATTGTATTGCCGTCATCATTTCGCCGATACTCTGGAAACGCTGAGCTGGATCTTTCGCTATCGCTTTCATGATGATGGCAGAGAGCTCGGACGGAATTTCCGGGCGGAAACTTTCCGGAGGCGGGAATTGGGTTTCGACGATTGCTTTTAAGCGATTGTATTCACTGAGATTTTTATCCAGCGGCACCCGACCGGTCAGCATCTCATAAAGGGTGATCCCCAGGGAATAGATATCGCCGCGATGATCAACATTGCTCAGGCCCTCAACCTGCTCCGGTGGCATATAGTTTAATGTACCGGCCACGGTTAAAGTACGAGTGGCATCATCCTGTTGCTGAAATTTTGCCAAACCGAAATCGGTAACTTTTACCTCCCCCTTACGGGAGACCAATACGTTGCGCGGCTTCACATCCCGGTGTATAATACCTGCCCGATGCGCGTGCCCGATTGCCACCAGAATCTTTTTGAAAATCCCCAGTGCTTCTTTCTGAGGAATATTTCCTTTCTGACGTATCAGGTCTGTCAGCGTTTGCCCATCGACGAATTCCATGACGATAAACAGGCCGAAATCAGTCTTGCGAAATGCAAAAACCTTGACAATATACGGGCTTTCCAGTTTGGCCTGTAATTTTGGTTCTTCCAGGAAGCGTTTCAGGAATGCGTCATTTTCCCGGGACTGGGGTGTGATCATTTTCAGGACAACGACTTTATCCAAAGTGATATCAAGGGCTTTATAGACTACCCCAACACCGCCCCGGCCGAGCACTTCCAAAATTTTGTAGTTATCGATTGTTTTACCGATTAATCTGTCCATTGGTGGTGGCACTCCCTTTGATTCACCTCCCCCGAGTATCAATCATCCGGAAATTTACTCAAACATATATTTAAAATATGACAATGTCAATTTATCAGTGATTCGCTCTAAAAAGAATAACGCCAATCACAACCCGTAATATTATACAGATTACAATTGGCGTTAAAATCTCTCAAAACAGATATTTAAAAAATATTATTTTTGTTCGTATATCGCCGGTGAAATTTTAAAGTTGGAAAATTCAACGTTAATTTTCGGATCTGAATATAGTCCGACACCGCCTTTACGGGCCCGATTCACCGGAATCATCTTCAACAATTCACCATTGGCATAAAGCAGGATCAGCTTGCCAAAAGATTTCACTTTCAGATGAACTTTGTCGTAATGATTAAAAATATCCGGGCGAATGTTTTCAACAACCAATGTGCGAACATTTCTGCCACGAACTTCAACCAATGAATATTCTCCATAGCCGTTTACATAAAACAGCAGGAAGTTTTTATACGGTTGAGCTTCAGTAGTTTCATGCCCGAAAATAATACCAAACTTACCTTTTTTCGGTCCTTGCACATCCGCTACGGCTTCTACTTCCACACCATCATAAATTTCATAGTGGAATGCTTTTTTCACCATCAAATTGTCTTTAAAGGTGATGTTCTTGTTCAAAATCCGGAAGTCTTCGTTCTCTTTCAGGCTCATAACACTCCAGTGCGAGTGATAGATGCCCTCAATATCTTTCTGACGAAGGGAAGACTGGCTGGCTTCTGAAACCATTTTTTTGCTGGCTTCACGGGACATTTGACGAGCGCCGTTTCGTGCGGCCCGGCTTCTTTCCCGGGCGATCATTCTGTCACAACGAACGATTAATTCTTTGATATCGGTATTATCCGGTTGTAATTGCAGTACCCGGCGATAATATTTCTGCGCGTTTACCCAATCCTTGGCACGATAGAATTCATCGCCCTTGGCTTTCCGGCTACCGGCAATCTGATCAACACCTTTCAGTGCTTCCGGCTGCTGCGGGTCCATTCTCAAAACTGCATTGAGGTGGATCAATGCCTGGTTCCAATGCGACTGCTCCAGATGCAGGCGGGCATCGGCGAGGCGCCGTTCGATAATTGCTTCGGAAGGCATTTCCGCATAGGAAATTGCGCTGGCATTAATTGCCCGAAATTCAGTTGCATCGTTAAATTTGAAAGAGGATTCGCGCAACAGAAAGATCAGCGTCATTACCAGAAAACCGAGCATAAAGTAAATCGGCCAATTGCTCCATTGGGTGGAGAATTCGCTGATATGTGCATAGGTTTCTATCGCTGGTACTTCCTGGAAGTGATTGTAAACTTTTATGACCTGCACGGTAGTATCATCTCTACCACCCCGTTGACGGACTAAATCTACCAGCTTCCGGCAAGCCTGCCGGGGAGAGCTGGAAAGCACAATGGTCTGGATTTCTTCTTCGGAGACATTGCGCATACCGTCGGAACACAGAACGAAATACTCGTCTCTGTCCACCGGTACCCGGCCCACTGTATCGACTTTAATACCGAGGCGAACACCGAGTGCTCTGGCAAGAACGGGCTTGCGAACCAGCTTGCCGCCGGGTTTTCCACTTGTCGGTATCATCTTTTCGACGACACGGGTATGGTCCATCGTCAGCTGCTCGATTTTCCGGACACTAACCCGGAAAATACGGCAATCGCCAACATGAGCGATATAGGCAAATTTGTCCGTTAAGGCTAATGCGGAACAGGTCGCACCAATTTTACGATGGAGATTATTGGCCTGGGCGTATTGATAAATTTGACGGTTGGCAGTATCAAAGGCGCGTTGGAGACAAAATGTGATGTCATCCGAGGGGTAGGTAAAATAGTTTTCCTTAACAATCCGAACACTCATTTTTCCGGCATCACGGCCGCCGGGATTGCCAGATTTGGAATCTGCGACAATAAACAACTGTCCTTTTTGACTGGCTAGATTGGAATGTTCTTCCGGATACTTTCCGTAGCTATCATTATTTACCTTGCGCTTTAGTCCCTGATTCGAAAGAATCGCGTAATCAATCTTTATTTTTTCATTTATTTGCACAGACATGATAACTTCAGGGTTTTAAAGGTTATAATTTTTCGCTACAAGCTTTTTTCAAACAATACAAAAAGCGTCACGGCATTTCAACAATTTTATGCAAAAAACCAAGTATTTATAGAAATACAAACGTCCTGTTTGTTCATTCAGACAAGGTGAGAAAAGGTTTGGTCACTATTTTTCTGAATAATTTTCTGCATAAAGCTCAATCAATCAATTCTGCAGATGGAAATTCTACCCTGAATTTCCAGGCTTCAGAAAAAAGGTATCACCGGAAAAATTAAAAAAAAGTGACGGATGGCAAATTTGAACTATAAAAAATATAAGGGTTTCGGGCCTTTATTTTCCCGAAACCCAGGCAGAAAGGAGGTGTAATCAAAAAGAGAGAATATTCAGAAACAGCTTACTTCAACTTGATCATTTTCATAGATTTTGCAAAATTATTCACGGTGAGGCGGTAGAAATAAATGCCGCTGGCGCTTTCCATCCCGTTGAGATCTTTGCCATCCCAGCGCTTTTCATAATAGCCGGCTGCTAGGAAATCATCTACAAGCGTAGCTACTTTTTGCCCCAATACATTGTAAATATTAACAGTTACCAATCCGGATTCAGCTAACTGGAATCGAATAAATGTTTCCGGGTTAAATGGATTGGGATAATTCTGTAGTAACTGATGATCATCCGGGACAAAGATATCGACATTTTCGATTTCGCTATTGAGAAAATTCTCAGTGCCGACCAGTAATGCAAAACGGTTAGCTTCATCTTTTTCAAGATCCCGCAGATCGGCAATCGCATTTCCGGACAGGTCAAAAGTCCGCCGGTATTTGGCATCTACCAGTACGGCCCGGAAATTTTCCGGGAGTGTTTCGGTATTTCTCAGATAAAAGTTTGCCTTTCGCTTGGCGCCATCGAGGGTAAAATACCAGACAGCCCCTTCAGGATTCAGCGAGCGGAAATCACTGCTAAATGCTGCAGGTTGCTCATTCCACTCTCTTTCGAAGCGTAGGGCAACATAATTTTGATCCGGGGAGATCAGGTTTTTATGATCCAGGTAATCCTGTTCATCCCGGGCATCATGGCGCATACCGATAACATTTACATCAAAACTGCTGGCGGTTTCTGCGACCAGGTCAAGTTGCCAATCAGCAGCGGTATCAATCTTCGGCAATTGGGATTTTGCCACGCTACGCTGCGGATGGAAGGTAAGCGTCAGCGGAGCAGTCGTCCGGTTGCGCACCATAATGCCACTGTATGGGGCCATAGTAAAGTTCGTTTTAATTTTCGGGATCCAACCGGTTTTTGCCAACTGTCCACTCCAGGTCTGCCCAGTCCATTGGTAAACTTCCAGGGAATCCTTATTTACCGCATCGACCTGATCCCAGTTAATATCAAACGGATATGGAGACCCGATCTGGTTCCAGCCGGGCTGCAAAGTGTAATTGAAGGAATCTGCAGCGATGACGCTCATCTCCGGGAAAGAAACTGTGGTCGCTGCGGCACTACCCTGATCATCATTGCGGACGTACAGCCAGAATGCATTTCCACTGGCAAACTGCCCGTATTCTCCAAGATTATCCAATGCGGCTTTGTCATGATAATTCGTATTGACGCCGCTGGAGTCGGTGCGATAAATCCGCCAGGTAAAGTCCCCATCCGGCCCCAGATCGCTTAACACATCTCCGATACTGCCACTGGTCGGTTGATAAGGCAGCGAGAAAATCTGCCAGCGATTCAGTGAAGTTGTTTCAAAGGCATGATTCACTGCTCCTTCAGGAATAAGCACACTGGCAAAAACCGGGTCGGATGTTGTTGTAATGCCAAAGTCGTCCGTCACTTCAACAACGGCTTTTACACCGAATTGGGTAACGCTGCTACCGGGAATGATGCCCTGATAACTGCCTTCCAGTAGTTGCAGTGTATCCGGTCCGCTTAAAGTTTCGCTGTTACTCGCGGCATAGCGGATCAATACTTCCCGAACTGTAGTGTCCGCTTCGATTGATGCGGAGACATCGATATTCTCGTTGAGGCGAGCGCTGGAAAGCGAAACATTGGTAACACTCGGCGGCTGGAGGCCCCGACCGTTTAAGGTTACCCGATATGGCAAGTTGATAACATCGTTGCTATAAATTTCCAACGTTGCAGCCTTTTGCCCTTTGGTTAACGGTGCAAAGCTGGCCTCAACATCTACCGGCACACCACCGGCAGGAATCGTCAAGGGTAATCCATTGATAGCAGCAGAGAAATCCGCTGAGTCTGCGCCGGTAACTGCAACACTATCGATGCGCAGGTCAACAATCCCGTCATTCAGGATCTGCAGAACGGTATTACTGCTGCTGTTAGTCGCTGTCCCCGGAAAAACGAGGGTATCGCTGCTAACGGCGATTTTACGAAAGACGCCAGTGCCCTTAAGGGTAATATCGAATAACGGTTCGTCCGGGTCATCGGTTACCATCCGCACATTGGCAAATCTTTCCCCAAGTGTGTCCGGGGTAAAAATCATCGGGAGTGTCAGAAAACTATCCGGCGCTATGACAACAGGTAGCGGGGGGAGACTATCAAAAGCGAACAGTGCGGAATCCTGCCCAAAGAGGAAGAACTGATCAATCGTTAACGCTGCCCCACCCTCGTTGAGTATGTTGAGATTTGCCAGCGTTGGCACGCTCACTTGCGCACCTCCCCAGTCCAAAGTATCATTTTCCACGGCAATGTCCGGTAGAACGCCATAACCGTTTACCTGAACATCAAAGACGGAAGAATCCGGATCATTGCTAACAAAACGTAACAATGCGGTTCGAAGCCCAAGCACCTTTGGTATAAAGCGCACGCTTATGTCAAGCGGCTCTCCATTCGGATCGAGAACAATCGGTAATTCTATTTCCCGGACAAAATTGAATTCAGCCAGGAAATCATTCAACAGCACAACTTCTCTCAAGACCAATGGTGCTGAACCGTCGTTGGCGACTTGCACAAATATCGTTGATTCCCTGTTCACCCGCACACTGTCGAATGCAACTGGGTCCGGTTGAATAACAATATTTGGCTCCACACCATTACCGAGAATATCAACCAGCAATGTATTGTTGAACGGATCGTTATTAACAATTCTAAACTGGGCGGCTTTGCTACCGACAGAATCCGGAGAGAAAAGAACCGACAACCGAATATTATCGCCATCTGGCTGTAAAGTAATCGGTAGTGCCGGCGCGTTCAGCAGGGTAAATAAACCAGCATTGGGACCGATGATCATTAAGCTGTCAATCACCAGCGGCACTCCACCGACGTTGGCAATTTCGAAAGCTTCTAATGAATCTGAGCCAATGATAACATCGCCAAAATCCAGTGGATCCGGAGTGACACTAATCTCCGGCAGCACTCCCCGGCCGGTGAGGTCAATTTGCAGCGGATTTTCATCCGGATCGTTGCTGACAATGTCCAAACTGGCAATTTTATCGCCGGTTGAAGTTGGTAAAAAACGCACGTCGATGGCAACTGAATCGCTACTGGAAGCGGGTAATGTCGCCGGTAAGGTTGGCGCAGCGGATATCGAATATTGATTGCTGCCCAGACCACTGATGCTCAGATTACTAATAATCAAATCGGCATCACCGGCATTACTTAGCCACACCGTTTTAACCGAATCCCGGCCAACTAACAGGCGGGAAAAATTCAACAACGTATCTGAAGGGGTAATATCCGGTTCGATGCCAGTCCCACTCAGTTTGACGAATAATGGATTTTCATCGGGGTCATTACTGACGATTGAAAAGAGTGCAGAGTCCAGCAATCCGCGGCGTTCCGGAGTAAAGGTAATTTCGATCGAAGCCGGATTTCCGCCCGGCGTAACCGAGAAGGGCGTTCCGGGTGCAGCGGTAATCTCATAATTCGAACGATGGGCGCCAATAATATTAATGTTGCTGACGTCCAATCGGGCAAGGCCGGTATTGCTGATATCCAGATTCATTTTCACTTCTGAGCCGACGAGAATAGTCCCAAAGTTTATCAGGGTATCGGATAGCGCAATATCCGGATGGGCCCCGTTTCCTGCCAGCGAAACGACTTTTGAACTGTTATTCGGATCGTTGGTAAAGAGAATCAGAAATGCATTCTGATTCCCAACATCATCCGGAGAAAATTGCACCTCCAGTCCATACGGCGTGCCACCCGGCGGAATAACGATTTGCCCGGCCGGAAAATTCAAAACATCAAAAAAAGCGGCGCCTCCACCGATCAGCGACGTATCGCTAACAACCAGGTCGCTGTTTCCATCATTGCCGATGGAAAGGGTAATCACCGAATCATCATTTACCAGCACATTCCCAAAATCAAGATCTTCCGGGGATAATGTCAACACCGGACTCACCCCGATGCCTTCGAGCGTTACACTGCTAACAGGCTGGTTGATGTCATTACTGCTAATGTCCAACGAGGCTGTGAGCGGCCCCATCATATTCGGTGTAAAGCGAACATTGACCGCCAACGGGGCGCCACCCGGTTGGATCGTCAGCGGGAAATTGAAATTGTCGACCAGCGTAAAGCGGCTGGCGTTCGTGCCGCTGAAAGTCATTCCGGTTATTTCCAGCGGGGCGCCACCGATATTAAAAACATTGAAAGCAGCCGTGGTATTCTGCCCAACCTGCACTTCGCCAAACGTGACGGTATCCGGATCGGTATCGATGTCCGGTTCCACACCAGTACCGGATATTAAAATCTCCAGGGTATCATTGGTGGGATCGTTACTGATAATCCGCAAACTGGCGAATTTTGTCCCGAAGAAGGTCGGCGAAAAGGTGATACTCAGGTTCGCCGGCTGAGCACCCGGCAATATTGAGAAAGGAGGCGTCGGGCCAGCGGAAATGCTGAATTGATCGGCATTCGGTCCGATGATATCCAACAACCCAACGACCAATTCCTGATCACCATTATTGTTGATGTTGACGGACAGGGTCGAATCTTCGTTTACTGTAACATCGCTAAAATTGAGCGCGACCGGATCGACAGATATTGACGGTTGTGCCAATAAGCTGATTGACATAAACAAGAACAGGTAAAGCAGGTATAGGTTCGATTTCAATTTCATTCGTAACATCTCCTAATGTCCCATTTCGCATCCCGGCGATTTTTTCCCTTAACTTCCTTCAGACGATTAATAACAGGGAGCTATTTAATTGCCGTCTCCCCCGGGTACACTGGGTGGCAGACCAATTGGTACACTCTGGATAGTGCCGGTTTCACCGTCGTCGAAAAATAGAAAATATCCTAAAACGCCAGCCGCGACTGCACCTCCCGCAACGATATAGCGGGTGCCAATGCCGCCGCCGTCATTGGTTTTCCGTTTGGCGAATTTCGGTTCCGGCTGATCTTCCGGCAATACTCGTGGTTTGCCGTCTTTATTATCCAGAGAATAGGCGGGAAGCTTGTAGGGCAGTATGTCATCCCCATAAACCTGGGCCAGGTAGATTTTGGAAGTATTCACTTCCCGGGTAACAAAAATTAAATTGTTTTTGCGGACATCAAAATCGCGGATATCCGGGAAAAGCAAATGAATACTTTCCGCATAATTGACCGCACGTTCCTGTTTATCCAGCCAGCGTTTGATGTTTACGGAGTAAAGGGGATAATTTCCGGCAGGGTCGTTCTCCTGACATAATACTGCTTCTCCACCAGCTAACCAGCGGGCTGTAGATTGGTTGGTGCGCACGTTTTCAAACACCTCTGTCCGATACCCTTCCAGTACGCTGTTAACCAACTTTCGGTCTGCCCCCCACTCCAGCTCGGAAACATAGAGGTTCGCAGTTTCGTTCTGCAGAATGCCTTCCCCGACATATAAAATTTTAGCACCGGAATGAGGATCCCAGGATGGCCGATAAAAATTAGCAAGGGGATCGTTGGTAAGATTGTAGATATTGTCCGGTCCCTCTTTTGCCAGATCCATCACCCGGATTTGATATGTCGCTACCCGCCGCCCGGTAAAACTCTCAAGTTTGACATAAGCCAGCAGGTTGACACTGGAATCAGGATTCCAGACATGTCTCCGCTCTTCCAGCGGCGTATCGGTTAATTGGGTCAGCTTGATATTTTCCACATCCCGGGAAACATCGGCGATAATTTTATCGATGTCGGAAATCAAGTAAAGATCGCCATTGCCACTTCTCTTCGAGATAAAAGCGATAGCATTGCCGTCCGGCGACCATTTCGGTTCAGTATCTATCGCCGGATCGGACGTCAGCCGGATATAATTGCTCCCTCCGGAAAAGCCGATGTAAATATCGCGATTATTTTCGGTACCGTTGCTGACAAATGCGAACCACTGACGGTCCTGGCTATCCAGCTTTGGGCGCCAGTGCAAATGCTCGTTATAAACAATTGCCTGATAGAAAGTATCTTCTGCAGAAACAGTAGGACCACTGTTGCGCAGCACTGTGCGCACTTCTGTAAGGCTTTTCGCCGCCAGATCATAAATGTAAAGGTAGCGGTTTTCGTCAGCCGGTTCATCGGATCTCACAAAAGCAAACACCTGGGAAGGATACGGCGAAAAAGCCGGCTTATGCAGTGTTCCACCTAATGATTCCGTCTCACTGGAGAGCACTTCCAGTGCCCGGCCCTGCATCTGAATCGCCGTTTGCGACATCAGGCAGCTGCTAATCATTAGCAGAATAAAGCAACATTTTTGTAACATGGGATTTCCTTTGATATCGATGTTTAGCATCTTTTTGGCAGGTCGGTTTTGTTTTATGTCAGGAGCCCGTTAATTCATTAAAGAATTATGATATGACAGAGAATGTAATTTTGTTATTCAAAATTTTCTCATAAAACGCAAAAACTTAACCAATTCCGGTGATGATTTCAACTGTTAATTTTAATGTACCTTTAAATTTATAGAAATTGACAAATATCACTTTTTCTTAAAAATTATGCAATTTTTCAACCATTTGTCACCAAGTGGTATTGCAAAATGCTTACCCTGAATGTATATTTAATATTGGCATAATTTTCCGGAAACGTCTCCCGGATTTCGTCAATGCACATGCGGAGTCGAAAGAATCTATATTTTCGTTTAACCTGGATCACAGAAGCACAGGCGGTATACATTATATTAATCAAGTCACTGTTTGATTAGGCCGTCCATCTTCTTTGAAATCCCAAACAAATAATTTTAATAAACTTACAACCGATTTTGGACGGATAAACCGACTATTGAACAGTGGAATCGAGCGTATAATAACAGGAGAAAAAAATGGCGAATCTTGCAACAGTGGTAATGGCTGCCGGTAAAGGCACCCGAATGAAATCAGACCTTCCAAAAGTTTTACACCCGCTAAATGACCGTCCGATGGTGAATTATGTAATTGATGCTGCCAAAGCAGTTGGTTCGGATAAAACCGTATTGATTGTTGGCCACAAAAAAGAATTGGTAATTGAGACCATTCAGGACGACGGCGTTGAGTTTGCGGTGCAATCCCCGCAGCTGGGCACCGGTCATGCCGTAATGCAGGCAGCACCGAATCTAAAAGACTTCGACGGCAATGTGCTGGTATTATCCGGCGATGTGCCCCTGCTCCAGCCCGGCACACTTCGGAGATTAATCGACATTCACCAGTCGGAAGGCGCACTGGCAACCTTGCTGACAACAAATATGGACGACCCCACCGGCTATGGCCGCATTGTCCGCGATGAGAACAATTTTGTTCGTCAGATTGTCGAAGAAAAAGATGCGGATGATGACATTCGTAAAATTCAGGAAATCAATGTCGGTATCTACATTTTTACTGCAAAAGAATTATTTGCCACGCTCCCCCAGGTAACCAATAATAACCGCCAGGGTGAGTATTATCTGCCGGATGTGGTAAAGATTTATGTCGATCGCAATGAGAAAGTAGCGGCGGTTTTAACAGAAGACGTTGAAGAGACCCATGGCATCAATACCGTGGATCAGCTGAAGAATGCTGAAGAGATTCTGATGGCGCGTATCGCCGAATAAATGTAAAATTTTCAATAATCAATGTAGAATTTCCAGGTAAGGTATTGTGAGCACCACAACAAAATCACTTGGAAATTCTACATTCGATATTCTGCATTGGACATTTCAACCCAACAAACTCCCCTTTATCATCAGAAAAAGCCAATATACAACGATCTCTCCCCTTCTGGATTTTCGCTTTGTAAACGGAGCACGCACCAGCGAGTAAATGTAAAATTTCCAATAATCAATGTAGAATTTCCAGGTATAGCAATATCAGCACCATAACAAAATCACTTGGAAATTCTATATTCGATATTCTGCATTGAACATTTCAACCCAACAAACGCCCCTTTAATCATCAGAAAAAGTCAATATACAACGATCTCTCCCCTTCTGGATTTTCGCTTTGTAAACGGACAATCACTGCTTAAATTCCCCGGCTTAAAAAATCATGAAATAGACGCAACGGATATATAAATGAAGAAAATATTTATCGAAACTTATGGCTGTCAGATGAATGTCTACGATACCGAGATTGTCAAATCGGTATTAGGCAAAGACGGCTTTGGGTTTACCGAATCCGAAATGGATGCAGATGTCGTTCTGCTGAACACCTGTTCTGTTCGGGAAAATGCGAATAATAAGGTCTATAGCCGCATCCATAAAATCCTTAATGGCCGCAAAGGCGATGATGTTAAAATCGGCATCCTCGGCTGTATGGCGACGAATTTCCGGAAACAGTTGCTGGAGAATCCCAAACTCCCCATCGATTTTATTGCCGGGCCGGATAGCTACAAACGCCTGCCGCAGTTGATTAACGACATATCCGCGCCCGTGGAAACCAACGGCGCAGTGAAAAATTTTGACGTTACCCTTTCCGAATTTGAAACCTATTCTGATGTATATCCGACCCAATCGGATGGCGTTAACGCCTGGCTGGCGGTAATGCGTGGCTGCGACAATTTCTGCACCTTCTGCGTTGTGCCATACACCCGCGGCCGGGAACGCAGCCGCTCTCCGGAAAATGTTGTTGATGAAGTGAAGCGCCTGGCGGATCAAGGCTATCGGCAGGTGACCCTGCTCGGGCAGAATGTCAACTCCTACAATTATGAAGGCAATGACTTCGCCCATCTGCTGGAGGCCGTCAGCGAAGTGAATGGTATCGAGCGAATTCGCTTTACTTCACCGCATCCGAAAGATTTTCCCCGCCCGCTGCTGCAGGTAATCGCGGAAAACCCGAAAGTGTGCAAGCAAATACACCTGCCTTTACAGGCCGGCAACGATCGAGTACTGGAAATGATGAACCGTACCTATACCCAAAAGGAATTTCTTGATCTGGTAGACGAGATCCGCTCTCTTTACCCCAAGATGATTTTGAGCACGGATATTATCGTCGGTTTCCCCACTGAAACCGCTGATGAGTTTGAAGAGACCGTGAAAGTGATGGAAGCTGTGGAGTTCGATTCCGCCTTTATCTTTAAGTATTCGGAACGCCCACAGACAATTGCCCAGCGCAAATTTCCCGATGATGTGCCGGAAGCAGAAAAAACCCGCCGGATTGTTAAGCTAAACGAAATCCAGAAAAGGCATTCTTACCAAAAGAACCTGGGACATATCGGCGAAGTTCATGAAGTGTTACTGGAGAAAGAAAGCACCCGGAAAAGCGCTGATGATTTCCAGGGGCGTAATGATGGTAATAAAATTGTTATCTTTCCACGTGGTGATTATCATAAAGGTAATTTTCTCAATGTCGAAATTACCGAAGCAACACCGCATGTATTGCGCGGCAAGCCGGTAAATGTTCTGAATAAATAGCGTGCATCCGGCGATGCAACCAGATGCCCGCCCCGAAGGGATTCCTATGGAGGAGGGCTACAAAAGTTAAGATTACCAACTGCGGCTGAGATGATTAACGGAGACTCGATGAGTTACACCCTGATCAACAAAACCTTTACCCAATTTAAATACCGCCTGGACGAACTGCTCAAGGCGCTCAATCCCATCGCATTTGATATCAACAATAAAGAGTTGCAACAGGTTATCGATGATATTCGCGGTAATCTCAATGAGCCGTTTCTCTTTGTCGTGGTTGGAGAAGTAAAAGCCGGTAAAAGCAGTTTTATCAATGCCTTATTGGGTGAAGATGTTTGTGCAGTCGATGCAGCGCCTTGCACCGATGTTATTCAGCAATTGGTCTATGCCCCGGAAAAAAGTGAAGTAAATATCAGCGAACATCTCAGGCGCATCTCTTTGCCAAATGAAATCCTGAAATCCATCGCCATCGTTGATACGCCCGGCACAAACACGATTGTGCAAAACCATCAGGAAATTACTCAGAAATTTATCCCCAACAGCGATTTGGTGCTTTTTGTCTTTCCCGCCAAAAACCCACATACCCTTAGCGCATGGGAGCTGCTCGATTACGTCAGCGCGGAATGGCGCCGGAAAGTCGTCTTCGTACTTCAGCAGGCGGATCTTACCAAGCCGGAAGAATTGCGAATTAACACCGAAAAGGTGAAGGAATACGCTATTAAGCGCGATATCAGCGAGCCGGTTATTTTTGCGACATCAGCTGAATGGGAACAAGAGGGTGAAACTGATAAAAGCGGTTTCAATGAAATTCGCGCTTTTATTCATGACACCATTACCGGCGGCAATCAATACAAGTTGAAGTTGCAGTCTACTTTGAGCACTTGCGAGCAAACGATAAGTAAAATCGGTAGCGCACTGGAAGAGCGCCATCAGCAAATCGATATCGATGCCCGGATGGTGGATAAAATCAAAACCCGCCTCACTTCCGGGGAAAAACAGACAAATTATGAGATCAATTCGCTGGTCGATCGCCTGACCGCCAATTACGATCGCATCGCTAACGAAGTCACTCTGGAATTCGAAGAAGGACTCGGGGTTTTCGCGTTATTCAAACGTTCCTTTTCAGCGATGTTCAGCCAGAAAGAAACGATGAAATCCTGGATTAACGAGTTGCAAAACCGGTTTGAGCGCAAGCTGCACAACACTTTTGAAGATATCGCCAGTGATGGCGCACAGCATTTTGTCAATGGTATTCGCCAGCTGCTGCAAAGCCTGATTGAGGACCTGAACCGGATTCATAGCAGTCAAACCCTCTCCGAGGATATTTTCCTGCGCATCGGCGATCAGCGCCGGGAAGTTATTGAGGATGTCCGCACCAAAGTTTCCCAACTCTTAAAGAATGATTCTTTTGTAAATACGCTTACTTCTGATCCGGGTAGTATCGCCCCTACCGCAATGGGCGGTGGCGCACTGGCAGTTATCGGCACCATTATTATGACCACTACCCAAATGGCCTTTATGGACGTTACCGGAGGCGTGCTGACCGGCATCGGCTTAATTATCGCTGCCAGTATGCTGGTTTTTAAGCGTAGTAAAATTAAGCGGACTTTTCGGGAAGGCCTGCAGAAAGGCCGGGTGCAGTTTGAAGCAGAATTGCAGGAAAAGCTTGCTGGAAAACTACGGATCATCTATGAAGAGATTGACCGAAGCTTTCTGGGATTTTATGAGTATGTATCCACTGAAGAACAGCGACTCCAACCGCTTTGGGAACAGTATAATGACGTCCGGGATAAATTTGTCGGACTTTCCGGAGAAATCTCCTCTGCTGATTATTAAACAGCGTAAATTCCCGAACGATTTTCACTTCTCTTTTTTGCATTATTCCCCAAACAGTATTACCTTTTCCGGATTTGCCTGACTGGCAAACAAACGGTCTCGCTCAGGGAAAACTGCATCGTTCTTCTTTCCATCACCCGCGTTGCAAAGAGCCATTCGTTTACAAACCGAACGTTTACTTATGCTGCCTTTGCTATCAATTGCCATTTTTTTTTCTGCTGCCTTAACAATCCGTGGCGAATACAGCGGTCCCCGTACAATGGTCTACATCTTTAAGCCATTAACGACATTATTGATCATCTATTTTGCATTATCAGCGGACTGGCAAATACATACGGCCTATCAAAAATGGATTTTAGCAGGATTGGTGTTTTCCCTCTTCGGGGATATCTTTTTGATGCTTCCGAAAGACCGCTTTATTGCCGGCCTTGTCAGCTTTTTGATCGCTCACATATTTTACATTATTGCTTTTAGCTTACCACACAGTTTTCAGTGGGGAATGTTCTCCCTGGTTATCTTTCTGATTTATGCGCTATTTTTTTTCAGGGCGCTACTACCGTCTGTTCCCGGCCCACTAAAGATTGCCGTTATCATTTATGGCATTGCCTTAATGGTGATGGGCTGGCAGGCGATGGAACGCTGGCTTTCGCTTCAGAACATTGCTGCGCTCTTCGCATTCAGCGGCGCGGTATTCTTTATTGTGTCGGATTCATTACTGGCGCTCAATCGCTTTAAGACAAAATTTAATAGTGCGCAGTTGATGGTCCTAAGCACCTATTTTCTGGCACAATGGTTAATTGCTTTGTCGCTTTTTTAGCATTCCCGATTTTATTTATGGAGAATTAGCAGATGAGATTCATATTAGCAATATTATTTGTCCTATTATTGCTTACAGGCTTAGCCGTTTATTTCCTGATGCCGGAATTGGTTAGTGATCTGATTCAGCCAAACAGCAAAAAGAATCAGGCCAAAGAGAATATTCCCACGCAAATCCAGCCGGGTCTACCGGAAGGGGCTATTAATGCGGAAATTCTGGAGAAATCATATTTTACAATAGGCTATAATAATGGGCATCGCCAACCGGAATGGGTTTCCTACCGCCTCACCAAACCGTTGATGGACCAACCAGGACTAAGCCATAACGAAAATTTTACCGAAGACCTTGATATTGCCGGTAACTATCCGATTTTTCCCGATTATCGCCGCACCCGCCTTGGCGCTTTACAACTGGTTTCTCCGGCGGAAATGGGCTGGTCCATGATCGCCACCCGGGAAACGTTTTTAAGCAGCAACATTTGTCCGCAGGATACTTCTATTACCAATGGCATCTGGCAGGAGCTTACCGAGCAGTCTCAGCAATGGGCAATCGATAAAGAAGCCTTATATATTGTTAGTGGTCCGGTTTTCCAGGGAAGAGCCCGCAGCTTTGGCCGGAACCGTATTTCTATGCCGAGCCATTTCTACAAGGTATTGCTGGACTTTACCCCCCCTAAGCTTCAGGGCGTTGGATTTATTATACCGAATCGCGCCACAGAATTATCACTGCGGCGATTCATGGTATCCATTGATTCCGTTGAAGTTTTTACAGGAATGAATTTTTTCCCCGGCATACCGGAGAATATTCAGGAAACAGTGGAAAGCAGTTTAACGCCGCGCGACTGGCAAATTCGGAAACGCGAGGAAACGCAGTAACACCTTTTGAAATATCCAATGTCCAATACTAAATATCCAATATCCAACTTTTACCTTACTTTTACATTGAAAATTGGAGATTGGATATTGGACATTAAATATTTATCTCCTACTCCCCGATCAACGAATTGAGCGCCTTCGGGGTCATCCCATCATTATGTTCGAAAGGCACCCAGAGAATCCCATACCAGCGTTGCATAATATCGGATTTTTTCGGACGAACGATCACTTCTTCCAGGTCTTCCTGGGCGGGATCGTATTTCAGAGAGATTTCATCCAGCCTTTCCTGCAATTCCGCTTCCAGGTCTCTCAGGCGTTCTTCGACTTGCGCAAGCTTCTGCTCTGCGCGGGATATATCCTGTTTCTCCCGGCTAAGTCCACTCACCTTTCTGGCAGTGCTGGCATAACTGCGCCGCTTGCTACCAAACAATGCCCCGAGCACAGTGGTACCGATAGATATCGCCATATCCATTTTTTTGTTACTGTATTGATCTTCTTCTTTTGCTACGCGCTGTTGCGCTGTTAACAGCTGCCGTTCGACTGTGTCGATTTTCCGGGCATATTGCCGGCGCAGGCGATCCATTTCCAGATCCCGTCGTTCCCGGGCAGCATCACCAATGCGGATGCGGAAATCCCGCTCACTTTCATCCGGCAAAGAAACCAGTTTGTAGGTGCGGCTTTTCCACAGTTTTAGCTGATAATCCCGATAAACAAAACTTTCGTATTGTTTATCAAGGGAGTTGTAAATTTTGCTTTTCTTGATGTCATTACTTACGTCCAAATAACCGGCGCTATCCAGCGGATCACTGCCTAAAACGCTAGGTTTGTAGTTCATTGCCTGGGAAAGATCCCAGGTCAATCCACCGGCATTTTCATCCACCGCAAGCATATGTGCGGCTTGCCCACTTTGGGCAATTTTGTAGCGATTGTTGATAATTTGCACGTCGCCCCCTGCAACCAGGTAAGGATGATAAACAATCTCTCCCCCACCGCTTCTCTCGGTCTGCGGTGCAAAATGCTCCCGATACTCCCGCGGCAAGGTCGGCTTGCCTTTCGCAGACGCTTCGCTGCTGCCCGGCACTGCCATCTGCGCTGCCGGTTTATCTTTGGGAGTATCTGCTTTTACTTCCCGGCCCTTCATCAGCGTTTTGATTTGATTGCGGGTTAAGGGCCCGCGCAGGTAGGACATTGCCCAACGGGTATTAAACACTTCCGGTTGAGATTCATGCACATTCTGAATTAAAAATTGCCGTTTCCCCAAATTGGAAATGATGTTCATGATTTCTTTTTTACTCAATTCGCCACCGGTGCCGGTAAGGCCATCAGCCAGGCGCTCTTTATCCTTTTCGGTTTGCAGACGGCCGATAAACCAGGTCCCGGTATTTGATAATCCTTTATAATCCAGATCGACCGGATTCTGTGTCGCCAGCACAACGCCGATGCCAAAAGCGCGTGCCTGCTTTAACAGGGTTAACATTGGGCGCTTCGAGGGTGGTTCTCCGATTGGCGGCAAGAAACCGAACACTTCATCCATATAAAGCAATGCGCGTAAGCTGGTGGTACCGGATTGCCCACGCATCCAGCCAAGTAGTTGATTGAGCAGCAGGGTGACAAAAAACATTCTTTCCGCGTCAGAGAGATGCGCAATCGAAAAGATTGTCGTGCGCGGTTTGCCACCGTCTGTATAAAGCATTTCCTTAATGTCAAGGGGTTCACCTTCCAACCAGGTTTTAAATCCCGGTGCGGCCAGTAAATTATTCAGCGTCATTGCCAGTTTCAGGCGGTCGCTGGAGGGATAAAAGGATTCCAGGTCAAAAAAGCCAATTTTATCGATCGGTGGATTCTGGATAAGTTCAATCAGCTGGCCCAAACCGAGATTTTTCCCGGAAAGCCAACTATGCTCAATGATATTTGCGAGAAGAATATGCTCTCGGCTCTGCAACGGATCTACCTTCATTCCCAGCAATTCCAACAAACTGGAAGCAGTTGTCTGGATACGTTCCCGGAGCAGGTCGACATCTTCGAGCATGTCTTTATCGGGCGCATCAAAGGATTTGATGATAGATACAGGAATGCCGGCATTGCTACCGGGGGTATAAATCGTCAAGTCGGTGCTTTCCCGCAAGCGTTTGATACGATCGCCGCCCTGCCCCCAACCTGCCAAACCATTCTTCCAGAGGTCAGCCTGCTTTTGGGCATATTCTTCCGCGGAAAGTCCTTTTTTATTGGCCTCATCCAGATTTATCCAGGGTTGAAAATCTTCTTTTTTCAAATCAGGAAAAGTAAGGAGCAAGTTCCCTAAATCACCCTTGGGATCGATGATCAGGGAAGGGATATTATCAATGGCGGCTTCTTCGAGCAGGGAAATACATAAGCCGGTTTTCCCGCTGCCGGTCATTCCCACGCAAACGGCATGGGTGGTTAAATCTTTCGAATCGTATAGCAAATAGTCGTCGGTAACTTCCTTTTTTTTGACATCAACTTTTTTGCCGAGATAAAATACCCCAAGTTTTTCAAACGCCTGCAATGCCAATCCTCCGGTTTATCGTTTCCAGTTTTTCACTCAATGTTAAGGATAATAATCTAAGGGGAAAAATCATATAGCTAAAGAGAAAAAAGAGAGAGATTGGAATTCGGAATGCGGAATGCGGAATGCGGAATTCCGAATTGTTTTTACCATGCAGTTTAATGTAGCTGGTTTCGTGAACGATTTCCTATCCTTCCTCGCTGACCCCCAATTGAAGAAATGTTTGACGGTTCTTTGAGCTAGAGAAAAAGATCACGCTTTTAAAATTCCGAATTCCGAATTCTGAATTCGGAATTGTTTTTACCATAGTGTAATGTAGCTGGTTTCTCGAACTATTGCTTGTCCTTCCTCGCTGAGTACCCAATTGAGGAAGTGTTTGATGGTTCCTTTAGCTAGAGAAAAAGATGGCGCTTTTGAAATGCGGAATGCGGAATGTGGAATTCCGAATTGTTTTACCAAAGTGTAATGTAACCGGCTTCGCGAACTATTGCTTGTCCTTCCTCGCTGAGTACCCAATTGAAGAAGTGTTTGACGATTCCTTTAGCTAGAGAAAAAGATGACGCTTTTGAAATTCCGAATTCCGCATTCCGCATTCCGAATTATTTTTTACCAAAGTGTTATGTAGCCGGCTTCGCGAACGATTGCTTGTCCCTCCTCGCTGAACACCCAGTTGAGGAAGT
The DNA here is from genome assembly GCA_028284905.1 of Calditrichia bacterium. Taxonomy (GTDB): domain Bacteria; phylum Calditrichota; class Calditrichia; order RBG-13-44-9; family J075; genus JACKAP01. Next base: position 81,183 of record JANQQU010000068.1, on the reverse strand, counting down.
GTTTGACGGTTCCTTTTGGCTTATCGATGGTGTAGAAGTAGAGATAGCGGGATATCGGATAGAGGTCGAAGCGGACAGAGGCTTCCGTGGGGGGAATACTGTTAATGCGGCAATGCCAGAGGCTGTCTCCATATGCGAATCCCCCATAACTGATAGCATTGGGATAGCGCATCACCTGGCGGACGATACCGGCCGTGGTGGCTTCGATGTCTGCATCATCCCGATAATTTTCCCCCTGCAGAATATGACTCTTAAAATATTGATGCGTACCGGAGTTGGGCGGCCGGGAAATTACCTGAATACGTTCATCATCTCCCCCGACATCAATCCAGTTGACAATTTGGCCACTAAAAATCTCTTTGAGCTGTTTTAAAGTGAGGTCCCGAACCGGATTATCCGGGTGAACATACACACTCAGGGCATCCTTGCCGACCAGATGGGCAATGCCAATCGATTGATAGCGGGCAGCGAGCTTCTGTATTTCCTCGGCCTGCAATGGGCGGGATGCAGCAGAGATATCGACACTACCTTCAATCATTGCGGCAACACCGCTACCAGTGCCTCCCCCCTCCACATATACGGTTGTCCCGGGAAACTTCTGCATGTATCCTTCTGCCCACAGCCGGTTAAGGATTAGCATGGTATCCGATCCTTTTACCCGAATCGTATTTTCGGCCTGCCGGGTTTTACTGTTGCAAGCGAGCAACATACTAAACATCGCCAGCATAAGAATCACTCTGAAAGAAATTCCGAATATCCTCACAAATTCCTCAACGTTTTTCGGCCCGGGACTGTAAGCGTGGATAAAGATAGGGTACCCCCTTATACCATTCCGGCGTATCAGGATCGTTAGCAATTTCGCGGCAGAATGTTTCCAGCAAACGGGCATGCTGCCAAACCGCCTGAAAGTTAATCGGTTGGGATAAATCATCAAAGGGCGTATGGTAGCGTTCTTTCTGCCAGGCGATCCTTTTATCGATTGCCTCAGCCCTGGTAAAATGATCCCAATTCAGCCCCTCGGTAATCAGCATCGCCGGAATGCCGGCCTGGGCAAATGCGATCTGATCCGAGCGGGCAAATGTTTCTGCTTGCAGAAAGCCTTTCGGGATAGGCGATACCGATAATCCATTCTTAATAGCCGCCCTTTCTAAAAATTTCGCCAGCGTCGACAGTTCTGCACCGATACCCACCACATCATTGAAAGTATCGTAAATCGCCATACCGTCGATATTGATGCTGGCTACCGTTCGATACAAAGGGACGGCTGGATTATCGAGATAATAATGGGCGCCCAGCAGCCCCTTTTCTTCCCCGGTCAAAAAGAGGAAAAGCATCGAGCGAGCTGCTGGATTGTCGGCAAATATTCCGGCGAGCTCCAGCGCAGCAGCAACGCCGAGCGCATTATCGAATACACCGTTGTAAATAGAATCACCTGCGATCGCCTCCCCAATGCCTAAATGATCATAGTGGGCAGTAATCAACAGGTACTCATCCTGCAATTTTTTATCACGCCCCGGTATTTCGGCGATAATATTATGGGCAATAAAATCCCGCTGGATAAACTCACCTTTAAACGATAGTGTGGAATTTAGTTGAAAACTGCGTAGGTTATTTTCTCTGGCCATCTGCTGCACTTCATTCAATCCATAGTCGCTGCCAACAAAAAGCTCTGCCGCGGCAGTTGAGGTTATCATCAAACTGAGATGGCTGCTAACGGCGGAAAGCAAAGTAACGTCTTCCACGGAAAATTCCCGGCGGAACTGTTGCCAATCAACACTGTTATCCGCAATTATTATACTCCCAATCGCCCCGCGGGAAATCGCCAATCGCTGTTTTGATTCCGGGTACGCATAAATACTCGGCTCCGCCCCGGCGAAATAAGCATCATCATCCGAGGCTGGTTCCCCCGATAACATGACAACAATTTTCCCGGCGACATCCAGATTTTGGTAATCATTATAATCAAACTCGGGTGCAAGAATACCATAGCCGGCAAACACAAGCGGGGCCGGTGTGCCGATAAATGTCTGTTCCCCGTACTTATATAGAAGATAATCCCGCCCCAATTCAAAATCGATAATGCCGCGCGCTTTATGCAGGCGAAGCTCGGAATCGGCTAGCGGACGGCTGCCATGCATCGGGATTCGTTGAAAAAATGCCCCGTCGCTGCCTGCCGGTTTTAAATTATACTGTACCAGAATTTCGGCAATATATTCACTTGCCAGATACTCCCCGTATGTACCGGTCCCCCGCCCTTCCAGGGAGTCGTTTCCCAGGAATTCGATGTGTTTTTGAACGTTTGTAACAAACCTGCTTGCTGGATTTTCCGGGGAATCATCCGGTAATTCGGCTATTAATTGTCCGCTGAGCAGTCCTAAAAGCAGGATTGATAAAATTATAGTAAACAGGCACTTCATTGCAATTCTTTTAACTTTCTTGTGCAGTTTTATTGCTAAAATAAACAACGTTGCAAATAAAGCATAATTGAAACTACGCTGTAACAAAACTGTAACATGACACCAGTAAAATAGCAACGGCTTTAATACGTGACAAAGATCACAAGAAATTTACAACCACTATTCGAAAGGGTTAGAGATGAAGAGAACTTTACGGAATTTGACAATCGCAGTAGCACTGTTAGCGGTTACTAATTTGTCTGCAGACGAAGTAAAAGCTTCGAAAGCGAAAAGTTGGGATCTGGCAGGCCGTGTGCAACTACAGCATGTGTATGACACCAACGCCGAATCCGATGCAAGCAAAACAAACAATGGTTATCGTATTCGCCGTGCGCGTATTCAAACAAAAGTATCGCTGACAGATTTCGTTAGCGCTAAGATTCAGTTTGATATTCGTGACAACAGCCCCCGCCTGAAAGATGCTGAAGGGAAAATTAAACTTTTTAATAAAAAAGCGGCCTTGCGTTTCGGTCAGTTTAAAGCACCGGTATGGCGCGAAGAGCTTCGTTCCTCCAGTAAATTGATGTTAGTTGAGCGTAGTGATGCAGCTGAATTCCTGGCAGACAGCTATCTTTCTGCACGCCACGTAGGTATTGAATTGGCTGGTGAACTTGGTGACAATGTAAACTTTGCTGTTAACTATTCCAATGGTGCCGGAGAAGGTGGCCGTGAGGATGCTGGCAGAACGAAAGATTTCGATACCAACAATGGCAAAATGCTTTCTGCCAGAGTAAATGCAAAATTAGGTAAAGTTGCTGAGATTGGTGCTTCCTTTGCATCGAACAAACTGGGTAGAAACATTGAAGAATCTGATAACAGCGGGAATGCCAGTGTAATTGCACCGGACTTTGGTATCTATCTCGATAACGGCGTTACAATCGAAGGCGGCCTTGCTTTTGGTAAGTGGGACAAAATGCTTGCAGAATCTGCTGACGATGTATCTTTCCAACTGCTCGACATCACCGCTGGTTGGACAACCAAATTAAGCACTCCTTCCGAAGCCCTCGGTGGCATTGATAAAGTTGGTCTGGCGCTTGGTTTTACTACCGTTGATGGCAACACTGATGTAGACGACAACGAGTCCACCGTTATCCGTTTTGGACCGGTATTTTACTTCGGTAAAAACACCCGTTTGCAGATCAATGGCGAGAGCGAATCCTTCAGTGCGGAAGGCGTAGATTCTGTCTTCAAAATCCGCAGTCAATTTACAGTTAATCTATAAAAAGTCCTTGGTTAAGAAACGAGATTGTAATCGAAATGAAACATTTGATAAATAAGTTCCTGCGACTTTTTCAAGATAAACCAATAGAGGAGACTCACATGTTTTCAATTATCAACAAGCGTATTCTGGCAGTATTAGTCGCAGTAATGTTCTTAGTTCAAACGGGTGTATCCCAAGTAGAAGTAGACTCCCGTATTCCTAAGTACGAAAAGACATCCGGGATTTCCGGAAACGCAAACAGTATCGGTTCCGATACGATGAACAACCTGATGACACTTTGGTTGGAAGGTTTCCGCAAGTATTATCCGCTGGTAAACATCCAGATCGAAGGTAAAGGTTCTTCTACTGCACCTCCGGCACTCATCGAAGGCACTGCGCAGTTTGGCCCGATGTCCCGCGAAATGAAGTCCAAAGAAATCGATGCATTCGAGAAGAAATATGGATTTAAGCCGACCGCGATCCGCACCTCGCTGGACGCCCTGGCAATCTTTGCTCACAAAGACAATCCGCTCAACTGCCTTACCATGGAGCAGGCAGATGCAATTTTCTCGAAAACTCGTAAGCGCGGCTACGAAAAAGACATCGTGACCTGGGGCGATGCTGGCCTGGACGGTGAATGGGCGAATCAGCCGATTCGTACCTTCGGCCGTAACTCCGCCAGTGGCACCTACGGTTTCTTCAAAGGCAAAGTGCTTAAGAAGGGTGACTATAAGAATGAAGTAAAAGAACAGCCTGGTTCCGCTTCCGTAGTACAGGGTATCACTGAAGACAAGTTCGCAATCGGCTACAGTGGTATCGGCTACATCACTTCCGGCGTAAAGGTTCTCGAACTGGCAGCTAAAGCTGGTGCAGATTGCTACGGCGGTTCTTACGAGAACGTAGTATCCAAGAAGTATCCGCTGGCTCGCTACCTGAACCTGAACATCGTAAACTCTCCCACCAAGCCGCTCGATCCGCTGGTGAAAGAGTTCCTGAAGTATGTATTAAGCTACGAAGGTCAGGAGATCGTTGCTAAAGACGGTTACCTGCCGCTTCCCTACGATGTAGTAATGGAAGAGCTGGAGAAGTTGAACTAAAACATATATCATCATAGATGAATTACCTGGCCGGGTATTTCCTAATAAATACCCGGCTTTTTATAGAATAAGCGAATATGGATATGGAAAATAGAGATACCAAACAGAAGCATTATGCAAAGGTTTACCGGGCAGACCGCTGGGCAGCACGGTTCATTACCGCCGGTGGCTATGGTATCATTGCCAGTATTATTGCGATTATGCTCTTTCTTGTTTATCAGAGCCTGCCCCTGGGAAAAAATGCCTCTTTGGGAGATGTGCTCTCCTTTAAAGTGAATAGTCCGGAGAATCAGACTTTTCTCACCGGTGTTGATCCTTATCAGGAAATTTTTTATACCCTGGATCCGAAAGGGAAACTTTCCTATTTCAATCTGGACAAGAATGATATCAACAGTCAATATCAGCTCCCCCTCAGTGGCGAAGAAAAGCTTTTGACCGCGCAAAAGGGCAACTTGCTTTCCCCTGTATTTGCTGTCGGTACGGACTCCGGAAGAATAATTACCGCAGAAATTTCCATGAAACCGGAATGGAGTGATGCCGGCCGAACCATAGTACCTTCTTTTGAGGTGATCGAAGAATGGCAATTTACGCCGGAAAACGATTCGATTGAAAATCATATCGAAACGATTGCCTTCGTTCAGAATGAGGACATTTCCCGCTTTTGGGCCTGGCTGGATCACGTTGGCGGGCTACATCTGCGTATTCTCGATGGAGAATATGACGATGAGTATCTCCATGATCTCTCCGAGTATTTTACCGACACAAATATTACCGCACTAACCATCAGTCACAACGGCGAAAGCCTGGTTGCCGCCACAAGAGATGGTGACCTCTACTGGTTCGCACTGGATGATTTTGAGGACATCACCTTGAAGGATAAGTGGCGGGCATCTAACCGACCGATCAGCGCAATTGCATACCTGTTGGGCGATCAGGCAATTGTTGTCGGCGGCGCCGATGGTTCCGTGGAAACCTGGTTCCCGGTTCGCACCGAAGCCAACTGGATGAAATTCCAGAGAATCCACACTTTTGAACCACACGCAGCGTCGATAAAGCTCATTACCATGTCTTCCCGTAATCGTAACTTTTTGACGGCAGATGACAAAGGAAATGTGAAATTACATTATTCAACCTCCGGTGCGACCGAGTTTAATTTTCAGCCGACCGACTATCCAATCAGCACGATTACATTCTCTCCAAAATCTGATGCGATTGTCGCTGTAGATGCACAGAAAAATTTTTCGCTCTTCCCGTTGGATGATCCGCATCCGGAAACAACCACCCGCGGACTTTTCGGTAAAGTTTGGTACGAAGGTTACCAGGAGCCGGAGTTTGTCTGGCAATCAACCGGTGGTAGTGATGAATTTGAACCGAAATTAAGCCTGATTCCGCTAATCTTCGGTACCCTGAAGGGCACACTCTATGCAATGCTTTTCTCGATACCGATTGCTATTTTAGCAGCGATTTATGTATCCCAGTTTTCTCCCACATGGCTTGCCCGAATGGTAAAGCCGACGGTGGAGATTATGGCCGCGCTACCCAGTGTAGTTATCGGCTTTCTTGCCGGTCTTTACTTCTCTCCCCTCTTCGAAGATTATCTGACCGGATTTTTGATAACCCCGATTTTATTGCTGGTATTCTTTTTCCTGGCCGTTCTTGCCTGGCGGTCAGTGCCGGAGCATATTCGCGCCAAGACCAACCCCGGACAAGAATTGTTGATGATTCTGCCACTTGCCATAATCAGTATTTACGCCTCGTTGCAGCTGGGTCCGCTGGTAGAAAGCTGGTTTTTCGGGGGAAATATGCAACAATGGATTTTCAGCAATCTGGGCGTCACCTACGAAACCCGCAATAGCCTGGTGGTAGGTTTTGCCCTGGGATTTGCTGTAATTCCGATCATTTTTACAATGACAGAAGATGCGTTAACCAACGTGCCGGATTCACTCAGTTCCGCCTCACTGGCGTTGGGTGCTTCTCGCTGGCAAACTGTTCGCAAAGTCATTCTTCCTGCGGCATCCGGGGGGATATTTGCCGCAACGATGCTCGGCCTTGGCCGTGCCGTCGGGGAAACAATGATTGTACTGATGGCAACCGGTAACACCCCAATTTTGGACCTGAATCCTTTTAATGGTTTCCGGGCAATGAGCGCCTGTATTGCAGTTGAAATCCCGGAGGCACCGGTTGGCGGCAGCCTCTACCGGGTTTTATTCATGACAGCACTGCTGCTCTTTTTATTCACTTTTGTCCTGAACACCTTGTCATCGATTATTGGTGAACGGTTACGGAAAAAATACGCGCGATTCTGATAGGATAGATTATGAGCCAGATGAGTTATTTTAAGAAAAAAGGTGATCCGTACATTTTTGCAGCCGGTATGGGGCTAATCATCTCCCTCGGTATGGTTGCATGGATTTTGATCGTTATTCTTGCTAAAGGCCTGGGATTTTTCTGGCCGCGGGATCTCGTGGAAGTCACTCTCGATGACGGGAAAAAGTATCTCGGAGAAATGTGGGAAAAACGCGATGATTACGACAGACACGAAACGCAGTTAAAAAACGGCAATCGTGATCTGTATGGTATCGATTTTGTCTGGATGGACGATGCGAACATTGTCAGTTCCGAGTATCCGGAAGGCGCATTTACTTTCGAGCGCATGGAGTATGGCAACTTTTATGGATATATCGTTGCCGTTAATGTCGAAAATCAGGCAGTAACGGCCGTTGATGGCGACATTGTATCGAAAGCATATGATGCCTTTGAACTGGCCCATCAAACCCATGATGAGGTTGTGGAAACTCAGCAGGAAATTACCGACCTTACCGAACCGCTAACGAGACTGCAACGGGAAATTTCCCTGCTGGAAATAGACCGGGCGGATAGAACCGAAGAAGGTCGCGCACTGCTGGAACGTTATCGTAAAGAAGCAAATGAGATGGAACAGGCCATCGCAGAGGAATATCTCGCTTTAAACAGTGAACTGGAAAAGCTGGTCATCAAAGACCGCAGTATTTTTCTCTCGGTAAGAACGACTGATGGTCGTAACAAAGACTTGCAACTCTCTCATGTTGTGCGCTTCTTTGCCCCGAATCAAATGGGCATTTTCGAAAAATCCTGGCACTATATGGGTAAATTATGGGAATTTGTTGCGGATGATCCTCGCGAAGCCAATACTGAGGGTGGCGTTTTTCCGGCTATTTTCGGCACCGTTATGATGGTAATCTTAATGTCAATCGCAGTTGTGCCCTTTGGTGTAATGGCGGCTATTTATCTTAACGAATATGCCAAGCAGGGTGTTGTTACCCGCTTTATCCGATTGTCTGTAAACAACCTTGCCGGGGTGCCTTCAATCGTTTTTGGTGTCTTTGGCTTGGGATTCTTTATATATTTTGTTGGCGGATCTATTGATCAATTGCTTTTTAGTGATAAATTACCGGAGCCAACGCTTGGTACCGGCGGTATTCTCTGGGCTTCTCTGACATTAGCCTTACTTACCTTGCCGGTCGTCGTTGTTGCTACAGAAGAAGGGTTACTGGCAGTACCGCGCGCAAATAAAGAAGGCGCGCTGGCACTTGGCGCTACCCGCTGGCAAATGATCCGAAAGGTAGTACTGCCGAATGCAATGCCCGGTATTCTTACCGGTTTAATTTTAGCAATCAGCCGTGGCGCCGGCGAAGTAGCGCCTTTGATGATTACCGGCGTAGTGAAACTTGCTCCGACACTTGCCCTCGATGCCACCTTCCCCTTTCTGCATCTGGACCGGAAGTTCATGCATCTCGGATTTCATATTTATGATGTCGGATTCCAGTCGCCGAACGTAGAAGCTGCGAAACCGATGGTTTACAGCACCGCCTTATTGCTGATTCTCATCGTTATTCTGCTCAACATTGTTGCTATTTACGTTCGTAACAATCTGCGCAAGCGGTATAAGTCATCTACTTTCTAATGGGAAATTAATCAATGATGAACTATCAAGAAGAAGTCGATATGGTATCTCAAACAGACAAGCAAGAACAGACGCATCTCGATGACGTCCTGGCAAAAGAGCGTATTGTAATCGAAACCGACGATCTGGATTTCTACTACAATCCGGAGGTAAAGGCGCTTAAAAATATAAATATTCGTATTCCGGATAAAAAAGTGACAGCATTTATCGGTCCTTCCGGTTGCGGTAAATCGACCCTGCTCCGTTGCTTCAACCGAATGAACGATCTCATCCCCGGCGCTTATTTGGAAGGCAAAGTGATGATAGAGGATGCGGATATTTACAGTGAAAAAATCCGTTTGGAAGAGCTCCGGAAGCGTGTCGGAATGGTCTTCCAGAAATCTAACCCATTTCCGATGTCCATTTGGGAAAACGTTGCATTCGGCCCGCGGGTTAACGGCATCCAGGGCAAATCGGATTTGGATGAGATTGTCGAATTCGCACTAAAGCAGGGAGACCTCTGGCGGGAAGTTAAAGATCGCCTGGATTCTTCCGCACTGGATCTTTCCGGTGGTCAGCAGCAGCGCCTCTGTATTGCCCGCACACTGGCAAACAAACCGGAAATTATCCTGATGGACGAACCGGCATCGGCCCTGGATCCTATTTCTACCGGCAAGATTGAAGAAACGATCAATGAATTAAAGAAAGATTACACGATCGTTATCGTTACCCATAATATGCAGCAGGCAGCCCGTATTTCCGATTATACTGCCTTTATGATGCTTGGCGAGATGGTCGAAATGGATACGACCAAACGCATCTTTACCAATCCAAGCGTGCAAATGACCGAGGATTATATTACCGGTCGCTTCGGTTAAAGTACTCTGATGCGACAGCGGCATAAAATGGTTATAATACAGGTAGATAAGACCGGAAATTGAGAGATTAAAGCATGAAAGAAAAATTTCAGAAGTTACTCGAAGACATTAAAAAAGATTTGATTTTCCTGGCGAACGAAGTAGAGCACAATATTCGTCAGTCAATAAAAGCGTTGAAGAACAAGGATATGATCCTCGCTCAGCAGATTATTGAACGGGACAATGAGATTGATCGTAAGGAAGTTGAAATCGAGGATAAGATTTTGACGCTGCTCGCTCTTCAGCAACCGGTAGCGATCGATTTACGCTTCATCGTCAGCGGACTGAAAATGAACAACGACCTAGAACGCATCGGTGATCACGCTGCAAATATTGCCAAGGTGGTTATCCATTTGAATGGTAAGGCTCTGCCGAGTTCCGCCAAAGAGATATATCCGATGAGCGACCTGGCCTGTAAAATGCTCCATGATGCAGTGAGCGCATTTATTCATCGCGATACAGAACTGGCCCGTCAGGTTTTTGAAGCAGACAATGAAGTTGACAGCTATTATGAAAAGATTATTGTCAACACTGTGAAGGAACTGAACGACAAGGCCGGTAAACTGGAAGAAGGATTTGCAGTGGCTCGGGTCTCCCGATTTCTGGAAAGAGTGGGCGACCTTGCAACGAACATCGGAGAAGATGTCGTATTTATGAAAGAGGCGAAGATTATCCGTCACAGCTTTCACGAGGAGGATGAAGAATGAGCGGCGTAGTGCCGCTCTAACAGAGTTCCAATCCCCTACCCTTTTTTATTTATCCTGCTGTTGCGAAACAGCATAAAATTTTCGATCCTGGCTACCAAAGTAAATCACCCCATTACTAATCGCCGGAGAAGCAGAAACCGATCCTTTTGTTGGGAAGGCCCACGCTCTTTCGCCGGTATGGCGATTTACTGCATGCAGAAAATTATCCCGGGAACCAACGTAAACATAATCCCCCGCTATTACCGGCGACCCTAAAACCGGTCCTTCCGTCTCATATTGCCAAACAATTGCGCCGGTATTTTTGTTGAGGGCATAAAGGAAATGATCCCAGCAACCGACATATAATAAGCTATCAACTGTCGCCGCAGTTGAAGAGATGCCCAGGCGTCGCGTAAACGTCCAAACCTTTTCGCCAGTCTCCTGGCTTAAGGCATAAAATTTTCCATTCATACAGCCAAAGTAAACATTTTTATCGTCCGCTACTGGCGAAGCAAGAATGTCTTGTTTGTCTTCATATCCTTTATCTGCATCGAAGCGCCATTTCTCTTTGCCGCTTTCCAGATCCAGCGCAAAGAACGTCCCGGACTGCGCGCCAAAGTAAATGGAATTATTGGCGATTGCCGGGGAAGCAAAAATTTTCGAAGCGACATTAAATTCCCAACGGGTTTCCCGGCTTTCCAAATCGATGGCGTAAAAAGAGCCATCAAAACAACCGAGATAGATGGTATTTCCGACAATCGCCGGAGAGGTATAAATTTCCTTGGGGAATTGACGTTGCCAGATTTCTTTTCCAGTCATGCGGTCGACTGCGTAAAGGAAATTGTCCATCGTGGGGAAGTAAATGATACCGTCTTTAATCGCAGCTGTACCGTAAACACCGCCACCTTTATTTGCATCAAAATCCCAGAGTTTATTGCCTTCGCTATCGAAACAATAATAATAACCGTTAACGCTGCCAAAATAAATCCGATCATCGATCACTATTGGTGAAGAAAATACCCAGTCAGAAGTCTGATATTCCCATTTTGCTTCACCAACCGCCACAACCGGCTCAGCATCTATAACACCGCTGTTCTGTAAATCACCCCGGAATAGATACAATTCTCCGGAAGTATCTGTTGTCGATTTATTTTCACAACTCAATAAGAGAAAAGCAGTTAATGCCAGTATCACATAGAAAGAACGTTTCATAAGCCCCTCAATTCAAGTATACTTGTCACCACAAATGGCATAATCGTCAGATTATTAAGGTAATCATTTGCACCAGATTTGTTCCACCATTTTTTCATTTTTTTTAAGGCAACGAATAATTGGCACCAGTACAAATTTAAGAATAAGCAACACTTCTTAATATTTTCTTCATAAATGAAACATATCTTCTCTGTAGATACGTTATGAGAATGATCTTTTAATTCGCCGTTTGCTCAGAAGTACAACAACTGTCGAAAGTTGCCGGGCACTAAAATAAATTTTCATTTAATTAAAACGCTTAGCGAATCTTAATATTTTCTTCATAATTGAAATATTATCTTTATAGCAGAGATTAAAAAAGGAATTTTAGCTGACGGAATGTCGGTCATAAATAAAGGGATTAGCCATGAGAACTGCACTTCTATTCAATATTCTGATTTATAGCTTGCTCGGTCTTTTCATCAACTCCGTTTTTTTCGGCAGCCATACCCTCAATAATGAAGATGTGCCTGCCACCATCCTGAACGCTTTTAACAGCCATTATCCCGATGCGGCGATCGAAGGATACCGCTCCCAGGAAAAAGACGGTCAGGAGACAATCTCGGTTGTTTTCCAGTATTACGGTAAAGAGTTTGACGCTTCTTACAATTACCAGGGTACTTTACTGGAGCTGGAAGAGAGAATTCCTTCCCGGGAATTACCTTCCGCAATCAATAATGTTCTTGCGGCGACATTCAAAACTTTTGAAATCCGTCAGGCGGAAAAAGTTATTCGCGATAAAAATATCTATTACGAAATTAAAATTGCCGGCAAACATAGACTTCATAATCAGAAGTATGAACTGCTATTTTCCAAAGATTCAAAACTGCTTCAAAAATATCAAATATAGAGCCTGAATGCCTGAAACATAAACGCCATGTCAAAAGCTGTTTTTTGCGCCCTTGCGAAAAGCAGCTTTTGCATTTTGTAGTTCAGCGTTCAAAGTTCAATGTTCAAAGTTGAATGTCACCGGATACATATGATTTGCTCGCAAAAGGAATAACTTTGAACTTTACTTTCTGAACCATTTTTTATGAACACTCCCCCTAAAACCATCAACTTTTGATATAAATCACCCCATTTAATTTAAATAATCCCATCATTTTAGATATCGTATATTTTTTGTTCACATCAGTCCGATCCAACTTTTTTTAAAAGAATGTTATAATTTTGTTAGAACAATTTCAGCGGGTGCTGGTTAAATATGAACAAGCCGTTAGCAGAGAATAATGGCGGTGAATATTCAGCAGGATTATTTTTCACACTTCCCGATGGTGTGCAAAAATAGCTGGAAAAACAGCAAATAATTTACTGTGAATTCATTTGATATATTGTTGATTTATTGTATATTAAAATAAGGAGTGTGACGTTCTTTTAACAGACATTTGTTCATGGATTTTCGAACTTGCGATATGTTTGTTGGTGAAGAAAACAGTTTACACAGCCACAAGTGAATACGGATTCAATGCTTGTTCTCCAACCCCTGCTGTCTCTTCTTCTAATGCACTAAGACATATTATCAAGGATGATGTACTATTTCTCGGGAAGCGTAATGTCAATACTATGGAGCTAAAACCAAGAAGGAGATGAGCTTATGGCTTCGACCAATCAGTTGCTGGATAGCATTCAGAAAAAATATTTTGACACCGAGTTTCAAGCTTTAACCTGGACCGGCACTTTTGAGGAGTATTTGGGCCTGGTAAAAAAGAATCCTCAGATTCTTCGTACCAGCTATCAACGGCTGTACGACATGATTCTTTCTTTCGGAGTTGAAGAGTATGAAGACTCCCGAAAAAAAATGATCCATTACAATTTTTTTGATGATCCGATTGAAGATGGCAAAGATGCTGTCTATGGATTGGACGCCTACCTGATGAAGCTGATGTATGCTTTAAAATCAGCGGCATATCGCTATGGCACGGAAAAGCGTGTGCTCCTCCTGCACGGCCCTGTCGGTAGCTCGAAAAGTACCATCGCCCGTTTGATGAAAAAAGGCCTGGAGAGATATTCCCGGACCGACGAAGGCGCGCTCTACACATTTGAGTGGATGAATGTTCCCAAGTTCTTCGATGACCCGGAAAATTCTCCACTAGAAAACATTACCTGCCCAATGCATGAAGAGCCGCTCCATGTTATTCCCCAGGGTATCCGTGATGAATTCCTTAAGGATCTCCTCGGTGATAAGGCCGCAGATATATACATCGAAGGTGCACTTTGCCCCAGTTGCCGGCAGATTTACAGCAACCTGGTAAAAATGCATAAAGGTAATCTGCGCAAAGTGCTGGAACATGTAAAGGTTAAACGGATTCTTTTATCGGAAAAAGACCGGGTTGGTATCGGCACATTCCAGCCGAAAGATGAAAAAAACCAGGATTCTACCGAATTAACCGGCGATATCAATTACCGGAAAATTGCGGAATATGGTTCGGATTCCGATCCCCGCGCCTTCAATTTTGATGGCGAATTTAATATCGCCAATCGTGGGGTAATCGAGTTTATCGAAATGCTTAAACTGGATGTCGCCTTTCTCTATGATTTACTCAGCGCCAGTCAGGAGCACAAAATTAAGCCAAAGAAATTTCCGCAGACCGATATCGACGAGGTAATCATCGGCCATACCAACGAGCCGGAATACCGCAAGTTGCAGAACAACGAATTTATGGAAGCATTGCGGGATCGTACTGTCAAGATTGACATTCCTTATATTACCCGCTTGACGGAAGAGATCAAGATTTACAAGAAGGATTATAATAATAAGAAAATCCGCGGGAAATTCATTGCGCCGCATACCATCGAAATGGCGGCAATGTGGGCAGTATTGACCCGTCTGGAAGAGCCGAAGAAGGCGAATCTTACTTTGGTTCAGAAATTAAAGCTTTACGATGGGAAGTCGATCCCCGGCTACACGGAAGACAATGTGCGCGAGCTGCGCAAGGAGACTCGCCGGGAAGGCCTGGAAGGGATTTCTCCCCGTTATATTCAGGACAAAATTTCCAACGCGATAGTGAAATTCCCGGAAGAGCCCACCGTTAATCCGTTCATGGTAATGAACGAATTGGAATCCGGGCTGGATCATCATAGCCTGATTACCAACGAAGATCTTAAAAAGCGCTATCGGGAATTGATCCAGGTTGTTAAGAAGGAATACACCGAGGTCGTTAAGAATGAAGTGCAGCGGGCGATCAGCGCCGATGAGGACGGCATCAAACGTCTCTTCACCAATTACATTGACAATGTGAAAGCATACGTCCAAAAGGAAAAAGTGAAGAACAAATATACCGGTGAAGACGAAGAGCCGAATGAAAAACTGATGCGCTCCATTGAAGAAAAGATCGATATTCCGGAAAGCCGTAAAGAAGATTTCCGCCGGGAAATTATGAATTATATCGGTGCGCTTTCTCTGGAAGACAAAAAGTTTACCTGGGATAGCAATGATCGTCTCGCCAAGGCCCTGGAACTGAAGTTGTTCGAGGATCAGAAAGATAGCATCAAGCTTTCCTCGCTGGTTTCCTCCGTGATGGATAAGGAGACCCAGGAGAAGATCGACATCGTCAAAGCCCGCCTGATTAAGAATTTTGGCTACGACGACGCCAGTGCGACCGATGTACTAAATTACGTTGCCAGCATTTTTGCCCGGGGCGATATCCAGGAATAAACAGCGGAGACGGTTACCATGTTAATGCATATAGACAATGACTACAACCGCTTCCGCCAAATCATTAAAGGGAAAATCAAGGATAACCTCCGCAAGTATATTTCTAACGGAGAAATGATCGGGCGGCGCGGCAAGGATCTGATTAGCATTCCCCTACCCCAGATCGAAATTCCCCGCTTTCGTTTCGGGAACAACGGCCAGGGTGGGGCCAGCGAAGGCGAAGGTGAACCGGGTGATCCGGTAAGCACCAGCGATGACGATGAAGAAGGCGGTGGCCAGGCAGGTAATAAGCCCGGCCAGCATCTGAAAGAAGTCGAGCTGACGCTGGATGAGCTGGCGGAAATTATCGGTGAAGAGCTGGAACTGCCGCGCATTGAACCCAAAGGCCGGAAGCAAATTATTTCCACCAAGGATAAATATACCGGCATCAGCCGGGTCGGTCCGGAATCTTTACGGCATTTCAAGAAGACCTTTCGGGAAGCACTGAAACGCCAGATAATTTCCGGGCAGTTTAATATGGAACGGCCGCGCATTATTCCCATCCGGGATGATTTCCGCTACCGTTCCTGGAAGACCACTTCTTTGCCGCAAAGCAATGCGGTAATCATTTACATGATGGATGTTTCCGGCTCTATGTGGGACGAGCAAAAGCATATCGTTCGCCTGGAAACATTCTGGATTGACACCTGGCTGCAGTATCAATACAAGGGCCTGACGACCCGCTACATTATCCACGATGCGCAGGCCGGGGAAGTTGACCGGGAAACCTTTTTTACCGTGCGGGAAAATGGTGGCACTGTTATCTCATCCGCTTATGAGCTTTGCGCCAGGGTGATTGAGGAAGACTATCCTGCCGACGAATGGAATATTTACACCTTCCATTTTTCCGATGGCGATAATTGGTCCCGGGAAGATAATAAAGCCTGCGCGGAAATTCTGCGCGAGCGCATCCTTCCGTCTGTAAATCTCTTTGGATACGGGCAGGTGGAAAGCACTTACGGCAGCGGCGAATTCATAGACTTTCTGGAAGAGAACATCAAGGGCGATAATGAAAACGTCGTTCTCTCCTACATTCCGGACAAAGATTCCATTTACGATTCCATCAAAGACTTTTTAGGAAAAGGCAAATGAAAAGTATCACTCAGGAAGACATTGCGGTATTACAACCGAAGATAGAAAAAATCGCGGCGGATTATGGCCTGGATTTTTTTCCAGTCATCTTTGAGCTGGTCGATTATGATACGGTAAGTCAGCTGGCGGCGTATGGCGGCTTTCCGGTGCGGTATCCTCACTGGCGTTTCGGGATGGAATATGATCAATTATCGAAAGGCTATCGATATGGCCTGCAGAAAATTTACGAGATGGTCATCAATACCAATCCCTGCTATGCCTATCTAATGAAGTCCAATCCGCTGGTCGACCAGAAGCTGGTTATGGCCCATGTTTATGCGCATTGCGATTTCTTTAAGAACAACTACTACTTCTCCCATACCAACCGGAAAATGATCGATGAGATGGCCAATCATGCCATTCGGGTTCGCCGCTATATCGATCAGGTAGGCTTGGAAGCCGTGGAAGAATTCATTGATACCTGTTTAACGCTGGAAAACCTGATCGATTATCATTCTCCATATATTAAACGGCAGGCGGACGTTACCGGCAATGGTGCAGTAAAACCATCCAGCAAAGTGGCGAAGTTACGCAGCAAACGCTATATGGAGAAGTATATCAATCCACCAGAGCTGATCGAAGCCCAACTGGAGGAGCAACGAGCGCAACAGCACGAAGTGCAACTGAGTTTTCCCAACGAGCCGGAGCGGGATGTGCTTCTGTTTCTTATGGAACATGCCCCAATGGCGAATTGGCAATATGATGTACTCGGCATTATTCGGGAGGAAGCTTATTATTTCGCCCCGCAGGGAATGACAAAGATTATGAACGAAGGCTGGGCAACTTACTGGCATTCTAAAATGATGACCGAAAAGATTCTTGAGCCTTCGGAAGTTATCGATTATGCCGAACACCACTCCGGGACCATTGCCAATCATCCCGGACGTTTAAACCCTTACCGGATGGGCGTTTTGCTCTTTCAGAATATTGAAGAACGCTGGAACAAAGGGCAGTTTGGCAAAAAATATGATGAGTGCGATGATTACACCGTAAAGAAGAATTGGAATAAAAACCTGGGCCTCGGACGGGAAAAGATATTTGAAGTACGCCAGCATTATAATGACGTCACTTTCATCGATACTTTTTTAACGGAAGAATTTTGCCGGGAACAAAACCTCTTCTCTTTTGCGTACAATAAAGGCAACAAGCGTTATGAAATTGAGTCCCGGGAATTCCATTACATCAAACAACGCCTGTTGCAAAGTTTAACCAATCTGGGACAACCGATTATCCGGGTATTAAACGGTAATTATGCCAATCGGGGAGAATTACTACTGCTCCATGAATTTGAGTCGGTAGAACTCGATAAAAACTATGCCTCGGAAACCCTGAGAAACCTTTATAAATTATGGAAACGACCAGTGCATATTCAGACCAAATTAGACGACAAGGATATCACCTGGGACTATGACGGAAAAGATTTCAAACAGACGCGAATCTCTAATAACTAATTCTTAATAAGGGATGTATTACCGATGAATTATGGCAAGAAAATACTCACATTGATGCGGAATGCCCGATCTAATTCTCAACAGCCTGATGCGAAGCAGAAGTATTTTTACATTCAACACAAAGAGGACAACTACCAGTTTCAGATTAAGTTTAAGGACATTGAGAAATATGGCGTTGTTCTCGATTATCTATCTATTACTAATATGACGCCAATTATGGACGTTAATCAATTGAATGAAGCCCTGGAAAAGCAAGCGGATGATATCCAGAAGAATGTCGATTGTTTGCCGGAAAGCTTCCGCCTGATCGAGATGGATCGCCAGAACAAGCGTGTCCAACTGCGCAGCTATCCTCCGAGAACCGACGATGGCTCAAAATATTATTTTGAGATTGTATTGGATGAAGGTACGAAATCGCATTTTCAGCGATATCAATTTTCCCGTGAGAAAAAACGATATGGGAAAATCACCTCGCAATTAACGACAGATGCATTTGAAGATTTGATCAATCAATTGGTGAGAATATTGGGATAACCATTTGACAATTATCCGTAGAGAAAATTCATGAACTTTCTCTACGGATAATCATACAATTTATCGAAATACGACATCGGCCGTCGTTTTACAACAATCCCCAGCGTTTCCGCAGAAACCATTCCGTCCCCAATAACAATATCAACAATACCAGCCAATGCCAGTAACTCCAGAGAAAATATTCGAAGGAGGAATATTGTGTACGGCTCTCCAATTGCCCGGGAGGGAAATTATTCAGAAAATTTTGCGGAGAATATATCGCCCCGCCGGTTTCATCGGCGATCTGTTTCATCAGACTGTAGTTGGCCGGTATTTGCTGGAATTCCAGAAAAAATGGTTTTACCGTAAATTTACCGGTCCGCTGGCCGATTGTCTGTCCATTCCGTTGCGCGTCCAAGCGATACTGATATTCCCCTTCCGGCAATCCGGAAAATGATTGACGGTAAAAACCATTTCCCTCCGCGATCATTTCATCTGCAAACTTTGCTGTGTCCCCACTAACGGAAATATTTACCTGTGCATCGCTCAGGGGCTGATAGAAATCGTCATACACCTGTCCGGAAAATGTAATGGCTTCCCCGACATTGTAAACAGGCTGCAGAGGCTTAATTTGAATCTGATGAATATCATCCCGATTCACCAGCCAGCGAATTGCCCGATCCATAAACTGCACAAAGAACTGTTCCCGCAGTGGATCTTCCTGCAGTTGAAAATGCCAGTTGCTAATGTTCGTCCCGTTAAAAACCAGATGCTTGATTTCATTCTGGCGGTAGACATAACAAATCACCTGGTTATCCGGATTACGGCGACTGTCCTCATCCCGGTTACCGGCTTCCAGCAAAACCTGTGATCCTTCCCGGGATTTGATCTGGCGATAAATTTCCAGGGGAGGTAGCTCTTTCCAGAGCAACGCATTGGCGGATTCATTTTCATCCAGGCGGGTAATCGGATGTACACGGCCGCCATTCGTCAATTGCACAAATTGATTTTCCAGCGGGGTAAGCTGTGCCACCAGCTGAAATGGCAGCAACCGTTCGTAGCGGTTAAGTCGTTGATAATTCGCCTTTTGCGAGGCAACCCAGAACACCGGAATCTGACGGTTTTCAACCGTTTTCATGATTTGATCGAGATGTGCTTCTTCGCTTATCGCCGTTGGAAAGCCGTAGAACATAAAAATGTCCTGCGAGTCAATCATTGCCTCCCGAAATGGTGCTTCAAAATACTGACCGCGCCGTTTTTCAGTGAGGAAAGAAAATTCATAATCTTCCAGCTGGCTGCCGGCAAAGGAAAATGAGTGACGATCGAAATTCGGCAGGCCGCTAATTACCAGCACCTTAATCTTACTTTTCAATACCCGAATACGCACATTTTGCTGATTGTTCCGGGTGGTAACTTCCTCGTCAAATTGCTGGATGGCAACTTCATAGTTAAAATCGCCGGCAGTCTGTGCCACCAGCTCCAACGAGACTTTTTGTTCAAAACCAGATTTCCCCAGGGTTACAACTTGCTGGGCAACTTGCCGGCCATTTCGCCGCATGGAAACCAGGGCCTGTTTGCCGTCAAATCCATTTTGCCAGAAAGTAATTTCTACCGGCAGTTTTTTATTCACATAAGTAATTTGATTGGTTTGCACGCGTCTTACAGCAATATCCCTGGGTAAGCTGGAATCACCAACAAGAACAGAATAGATCGGAACAGGGCTCCCCTGAACAGTGAGAAACGGGTTGGTCCCTTTATTGTAATTCCCATCGCTGAGGAGAATCATCGCCTGCAGGTTTTTACCGGAGAGACTATCGAGCGTGGCGGTAATAGCCTGGGTAATATCACTGCCATCAATATCGAAGTGCATTGTATCACTATCTGCCATCCGATGCGCCAGGTCGAACTGAAAAGGCACCAGATCAACCGAATCAAGTCCGGACAATTCCGGTAAACGGGCCAGCACGTATTTCAGGGAATCTCCCCGGGCGCCATAACTTTCCTTGATATTCATACTGGCAGAGTTATCCGCCAGAACAGCAACAACCGGTTTTTCATTTTGTTGAAAAATTGTTCGAATCACCGGCTCGAGAATAAGAAAAAGAATGATGGCGAGGCTAAGCGCACGAAGCACGAAGGCAAATCCGCGCCGGAAAGCAGAGAGCGGAGGTAATGTTTTCCGATAGAAAAAATAAGCCAGCAACACGATCACTACAACCGTCAGCGCGAACAGCCAGTTGGGCCAGATTAACTTAAGCAGAATTTCCTGAATCATTCCTGATGTCTTTCTTCTTCCAATTTTAGTGATGGATAGGCATTCAACAATAAATTCGAACGATGGCCATGCTGTAGGCGTTGCAATCCGGCACGAGCAATCATTGCGGCATTATCAGTACAATATTCCATTGCCGGGAAAAAAACATCAATGTTATAGTCGGCACCGGCAGCCTTCATTGCAGCACGTAAGCCGGAGTTTGCCGCCACGCCACCGGCAACTGCAATCTGTCGAATTTGATACGTCCGTGCCGCCCGAATAGTTCTCTCAACAAGCGCATCTACCGCTGCTTTTTGAAAAGAGGCGCAGATATCTGCGAGATGCGCGTCTTTTTCTGCCGGCCCCAGCTTGTTGGCGAAATTTAATACCGCTGTTTTCAAACCACTGTAGCTAAAGTCGAAGGTTTTTTCACGGGAAAGCCCGATGGGAAAACGGGTAAATTTTTCATCTCCCTGGCGTGCCAGTTTGTCTACCTCCGGTCCACCCGGATAGGGCAATCCCAGCAGTTTCGCAACCTTATCGAATGCTTCCCCGACGGCATCATCACGGGTTTTACCGATTAATTTGTAATTGAGGTGATCTTTCATGACTACGATTTGGGTATGTCCGCCGGAGACAATCAGACAGAGTAACGGGAACTTGACCGGCGCATCATCCAGGAAGTTGGAATATACATGCCCTTCGATATGATTGACGCCGATGAACGGTTTTTCCAAAACTGCCGCAACGCCCTTGATGTAATTTACCCCAACCAGCAATGCACCGATTAATCCCGGTCCATAGGTTACGGCAAATCCATCCATATCTGCCAGAGATTTACCTGCTTTTTCCAACGTTTCCTCCGCAACCGGAATCACCTTGCGCAGATGTGCCCGGGACGCCAGCTCCGGCACAACGCCTCCAAATTGCAAATGAACCATCTGGGAGGAAATCACATTGGAGAGCACTTTGTTGTCATCAATCACTGCGGCCGAAGTTTCGTCGCAGGAAGTTTCCAATCCTAAAACAAGCATGATAAGCTATTGATTCCTTTTCTTTTGCACCAGCAATTCGAACTGTGCCGGGCGACATTCAACAAAGGAGACATTCATGTCTGTTTTTACAAATGCCTTCACATGGGTAATGCCCGGCTCCCATTCTTTTTCGAAGTCGATCAGCACTTCAAAATTTTCTTCTTCTGCTTCCCCTAAAATCTTCTCCCCGCCTTTTACATAAACGGTCGCCATTGCCGGCAATGGCACCACCTCATAAACCGCTGGCACATTAATTACTTTTACTGGCACGCGTTCGATTTCTTTTTCTGCCAGACGCTGAACATCGAAAAAAACTTCAACAATCCCCGGTGAATACTCACCGAAAAAATGATCATTTTTAGCGATGCTCAACTGGTCATGAAAGGCCAGGTTTGCTGCTTCATAATCTCTTCTTTCGGTATTTATATACTTCAGAGTATCCAGAAATGTAGCCGGCCCACTAATAACGATGGAATCTGGCCGGGCATAAGTACCACAAATAATAAAGCCATCTTCTGTGTCTACAGTAGAGAGAACTTTTACCGGAAACTTCTGCTCCCGACGAGTATCCAGTTCGAAATCCAGCTCATGGGGACGAACAACAGATTTTACCTGGAGATCCAGATCGTCGGAGAACTTCACGTATTCCCGATGCTCACTCAGATTAAGCGTAAATTTATCCCGTTCTTCGGATAGATCTACCTCATAAGCAGTGTCATAAAAATTTAACTGGAAAAGGTCGATACCTCGTCCCATGAATTCTACCAGCACATTTTCTGGCGCAGGATATTTCAGGCATATCTCCTCATTGTTGATGATAACCTTCAAGGGAATATCCAGGGCATAATCGTATTCCTTATTCATCTTCACCATAAACCAGAAGATGATCGCCAAAATCAACACACCGATATGCACCCGGTAATTTTTTATGCTTTTTTCTGAACTCATAAAGTTAATTGTACCTGTTCGCCGGTTTGCACGGCCAATGTTTTTGCCGCACTCCCCATATTGCGGACGATTTGCAGAAAACCGGAAGTTCCCCAAACTAACAAATGCTCACCTTCCGGAACTTCCCCGAAAGTAATGTTGATATCACGAATTTTAACGCCCTTTATATCGAGGCTTTCATCGGTAACATTCTTAAGATTCATTAGATCATTCTTGTGAAAGTTGAGTATTAAATTTCCAAAATGATCGATATGTATCACTTCCAGTAAGAATTCATTCTCATTAATTTCCGCCGGTGATTTCAGGAATGAAACGCTTGATTTTGTCGGGGACAAATACTGACTGGTATCGGCACCGGCAGCTAACATCGCTGCAACGTAAGAAAAAACATCCCGCCCGCGAAACGCCGGGGAAATGTGGGTTTCCAGCGAGTCTACCTGAATCTCCGTCAACTGATGACCCTCGCGACGATAAACATAACTGAAGACACCATTATCCGGGCCGACAAAATAATGCTGGCTGGTCTTAACAACAATTCCGTTACGCGCGGGACCGACTCCCGGATCTACAACCACAACAAAAATCGTTTTTTCCGGGAAAAAAGGATAGCTGTTACTTAAGCAAAATGCTGCCTGACGTACATCAAACGCTTGAATGCTATGACTGATATCGATAATTTTTGCTGAGGGGTGAGCGCTCTGGATCCGCCCTTTCATCGCACCGACATAACCATCTTCCGTACCAAAATCCGTCAACAAGGCAAATATGGGTGATTTGTTCATCTCTCACCTGAGCTTTTCATTTTAATATCATCAAGAGCAGGCATCACAAAACTGGACGAAAAGAGCAGTGGCTTATCAGTATTTTCTAACGGGATAAGTTCTGGTTAATCTTGCAGTTATATTTTTAAAAACTATTTCGAAAAACAGTAAATTCACGCGCCAGGTTCTCTATTATTTACCCGGAAAAGCAGGATCGATTGAGAAATAATTTCCGGGCATTCAGTTCTAAAAGTCGATCCACTAAAACGCATAAATGTAAGGGACTTGACTGCGCTTATCAAGCACTTTGTTGCGGCACAATTGCCCGGGGTTTTATCTATATTATTTAATTTTTGCAAGAAAAAAGGTGACACAGCGGAAAGACTTGATTATCATATAAGTCGCAACAATAATAGCAGCCATTCAGAGATGCTCATTAAATAGCAAAGTTTTTCAAAAAGTTCGGATCGTTTTCTGATCCTGAAACGATTGTTGAATTATGTCAAATCAGCCGAAAAAAAACGTTAGCAAAAAGCGTATCACCCTGATTGATGTTGCCAAAGATGCGGAAGTGTCCCGGGCGACGGCATCTTTGGTGCTACGAGGAAGTTCGCTGGTTTCCAGCGCCACCCGGGATCGGGTTCACGCCTCCATGAAAAAACTTGGCTATGTGTATAACCGCGCCGCAGCCAGTTTACGAGCGCAAAGTTCACATGCCATCGGGTTAGCAGTGACGGATATAACCAATCCCTTTTTTGCCGAATTGGTTATTAGTATCGAAGCCCGTATGGATGAAAAAAATTATTCGGTGCTGATGATGAACACCTCGGAGGATCTCGATAAACAGGAACGTTTTCTTCAGTCGATGCATGGTTACCAGGCGGACGGTTTGTTGTTATGTCCCGCACCCGGCACCTCGCAGGATACTATCGAACAGTTAAAGCTGTGGCAGCTGCCCTGCGTTTTGATTGCCCGGCATGTTCCGGATACTGATTATGATTATGTCGGCGCGGATAACATTGCCGGCACCACTATGGCTGTTGAACATCTGTTGAGCATTGGTCATCAACGGATTGCCTTTTTGGGTGGCTCAGCGCAATCATCTGCCCGGCAGGAACGCCTGACCGGCTATAAAAAGACCTTGCAGGGCAATAACATTGAATTTGATCCATCTTTAACTGTAGAGAGTCCTGTTTCACGCGATGGTGGTTTTGCAGCTGTGAAGGAACTGCTGCAACTATCGGCACCGCCAACTGCTGCGATCTGCTATAACGATGTGGTCGCCTTTGGTGCCATGCTCGGTTTACAGTCGGAATCACGCCAGCCCGGGGTAGATTTTGGCATCGTCGGCTTTGACAACATTGCGGATGCGGCATTGGTCCGCCCGGCCCTGTCCTCCATCTCCATTCCCCCGGCGCAAATTGGTGAAGCTGCGGCCCGGTTGCTCCTGGCGCGAATCGGTGATCCGGCAATGCCCGTTCAGCGCATTATTCTTCAACCGGAGTTGGTAATCCGCAATTCCTGTGGATTTCACCGTTAATTAGTCCAATTAGAATTGAACACTCTTAGTGGACTAAAAAAATTATTTCCACCATTTTTTACTTGAATTAGTTCGGCCAGCATCGTATGTTTTCTAAAAATTAGATCGATCTAAAAAACATTTATTTCTGCCTGTTTCTCTTCATGCAAAGGAGTTAATCACCATGGCTGATGGAAAAAAGAGTCTGGGATGGGGGCTAATTGGCGCCAGTAATATTGCCCGGCAATATGTCATTCCCGCGATTAACAATCAACCGGACAGCCATGTGGTTGCCGTGATGAGCAGCTCCGCAGAACGGGCGGAAAATTACGCCCGGGAAAATGGCATTCCCAATGCTTACAGCTCTGTCGACGCCCTCCTGGCCGATCCCGGCGTTGATGTCGTTTACATCAGCACCACCAATGAAAAACACAAGGCGGAAACACTTGCCGCTGCTGCCGCCGGCAAACATGTGCTTTGCGAAAAGCCACTGGCGCTCACCCTGGCCGATGCCCGGGAGATGGTCGCAGTCTGTGCAAATGCAGGCGTGGTTATGGGCACAAACCATCATCTTCGTAACGCAATTACGCATCGCACCATTCGCCAACTCATCGCTGACGGGGCGATAGGCAAACCGTTAGCAGTGCGGGTATTCCATGCTGTCGACCTTCCCCCTTTCCTGCAAACCTGGCGGATCAATAACCCTGCCGCCGGGGCCGGGGTTATTCTCGACATCACTGTTCATGATACCGACACTCTGCGCTTTATTCTTGATGACGAAGTGAGCGCTGTTAGCGCGGTATCGGCCTGCCATGGCATGGGAGAAGGCAATGTCGAAGATACAGTGATGGGTATTATGGAATTCGAAAAAGGCACGCTCGCACAATTTCATGACGCTTTTACCATTGCCCATACCAATACTGGATTGGAAGTGCATGGCACTGAAGGGTCGCTTTTTGCCGAAGATGTTTTGACGCAGCAGCCGATTGGTTCTATCCGTATTCGCCGTAAAGACAAAACTGAAGCCGTAGTGCTGGAACCGCATTACGACTTATATACCCGGGCAATTGGTAAATTTAATGCTGCCGTATTTGGCAATGGTGAACCGGCAGCAACAGCAGAGGATGGTATTCGCTCTCTCGCAGTTGCCCTGGCTGTCGCGGAAGCCGCGGAAACCGGTAAACGGGTCATTGTAAAATACCAGTAATCCTAATTTCTTTCTGCTTTCAAAACAAATCGGTGAAATCATGCCAGCAAACAAGACAATTTCTCTCCAGGATGCCGCAGCGTTAATTCCTGACAATGCAGTCGTAACCGTTAGTTCTTCCAGTGGGCTCGGTTGTCCGGACGCCACTCTGAAAGCGATCGGTGAGCGATTCCGGGAAAGCGCATCGCCAAAAAACATCACGACGATCCATCCGATTGCCGCTGGCGACATGTATGGGATTGACGGCATCGATCATATTGCCGAGCCGGGATTATTGCGCCGGGTAATCGCCGGTTCCCTTCCCAGCGGTCCTTCCTCCGCCCCTTCACCAAAAATATGGCGGATGATTTATGAGAATCAGATTGAGGCCTATAATTTTCCCAGCGGCCTGATTTTCCACATGCACCGGGAAGCAGCTGCGAAACGTCCCGGTGTTCTAACGACCGTTGGCATGGATACTTACCTCGATCCCGAACAGCTCGGTGGGAAAATGAACGATGCCACCAGGGAAGATCTTATCACCCGGGTTGAATTTGATGGCCGGGATTGGCTTTACTTCCGTTCAATCCAGAGCGATGTTGCCATCATTCGTGGCACTACCGCCGATGAAAATGGCAATATTTCCATGGAACATGAAGGCGCCTACCTTGGCGCATACGACCAGGCCCTGGCCGCGCATAATAACGGCGGCATCGTGATTGCCCAGGTAAAGCGCGTGGTTAGTGCCGGATCGCTGGCACCGCAGCAAGTCCGTATTCCTGGCGTTCTGGTAGATCATATCGTCGTCGATGAAGCACAGAAACAGACCACCCAAACCCAGTATAATCCGGCAATTAGCGGAGAAATCCGTCATCCGGAATCAATCTTTGAAAACGCTGACTGGGGCCCGGAGAAAGCGATCGCCCGGCGGGCCGCCATGGCTTTAATGGCTGGCGAAGCTGTCAATCTGGGATTTGGCATTTCCGCATTGGTGCCGCGCATTCTTCTGGAAGAAGGGCTTGCTGATGCAGTTACCTGGGTGATAGAACAGGGTGCGGTCGGCGGAATTCCCCTGCTTAATTTTCAATTCGGCTGTGCCGCGAATGCCGCTGCGATTGTCCCCTCCCCGGATCAATTCACTTACTTTCAGGGAGGTGGATTTGACCGTAGCATGCTCTCTTTTCTGGAAGTAGATAAATATGGCAATGTCAATGTCTCCCGACTATCCGCCCGTCCGCATATTACCGCCGGCGTCGGTGGTTTTATCGACATTACCGCCAATGCAAGAAATATCATTTTTAGCGGCTATTTTAAAACCGGCGGACTGCGCCTTTCCCTGGAAGATGGACAGCTGAAAATTCTCCAGGAAGGAAAAGTTGCGAAATTCGTAGAAGATGTTGAACATGTCACCTTTAGCGGACGGCGGGCGCTGCAGACCGGACAAAACATCACATACGTTACCGAGCGATGCGTTTTGCGCCTCCTGCCGGCGGGACTCACCGTGATTGAAATTGCACCGGGCATTGATCTTGAGCGGGACGTGCTTTCCCAAACCGATCTGACGCTGCAAGTTAGTTCCGATTTGAAGACAATGGATGCCCGCATCTTTCACCCGGAGAAGATGGGGTTGACACTGCCGGCGAAATAAACCCTGCCTGGCAGACCAAACAGACATTTATTCTCCTTCACTGATAATTCACAATGTATCAATCGAGAGAAATTATGAGCGAAGCAAAAATATTATTTTCCCACGACCAACACATTGCTACGATTACACTGAACCGTCCGGAAAAACTTAACGCTCTTGATCCGGCAATGTTAAAGGAGTTGGAAAAAGCGGCAGAAACGATAGAGCAGTTAAGTGACATCCGCGTTGTGCTCCTATGCGCCGCCGGAGCAAAAGCATTTTGTGTTGGCGCTGACATCAACGCTTGGTCTGCCTTAGATCCATTGGATATGTGGCGTCAGTGGGTGCGGGACGGCCATCGGGTGTTCGGGCGAATTGCCAATCTGCCACAACCGGTAATCGCCCTGATCAATGGTTACACTTTCGGTGGCGGCCTGGAACTGGCGCTGGCGGCAGATATTCGTCTGTCTGTCGATACCGCCGAATTTGCAATGCCGGAAGTAAAGATCGCGACTGCCCCCGGCTGGGCCGGCTCCCAACGATTACCGGCATTAATCGGTGCTTCCCGGGCCAAACAAATGATCTTTACCGGTAGCAGAATTCCCGCCAGCAAAGCTGAGCAGTGGGGACTGGTAAACGAATTGGTTCCTGCAGAAGCGTTGGAAAATGCCGGGAAAAAAATGGCGGAAGAAATTGCGGCCAACGCCCCAATATCCGTTCAAATTACCAAACAACTGGTGAATGCTGCCAGTGGGCAAACCAGCAGTGCAATGGCCCTGGAAGCACTGGCCGGCGCATTAGCCGCGTCTACCAGCGACGGCAAAGAAGGGATTCGCTCCTTTCAGGAAAAGCGTCCACCGAAATATAGTGGGGAGTGACATCCGTGTTGAAATAAAATATTGTGTTATCATTAATGTCATTGCGGGCATTTTTTTGCCGAAGCAATCTCAGAGACTCTTCTTAACTTACAGATTGCTTTGCTGCTTCACTCCTCGCCCCAAAGGAACTCCTATGGAGCAATGACAGCCACAATAGTTTGCAAGAATTCGGTCTTTTAAATATCCCGATTTATCCCAAGGAGGTCTTTTATGTACGATTATATCATCGTTGGTGCCGGTGCAGCCGGTTGCGCCGTTGCGCATCGCCTGAGCGAAGATCCGGATGTTAATGTTTTATTACTTGAAGCCGGAGGCCCGGATAAAAATCCCCTGATTCATATGCCCGCCGGTTTTACCAAATTGGTTGGCGAGAAGGTAAACTGGTGTTTCAAAACTGCGCCGCAAAAACATGTCAATAATCGTGAGATGCACTATCCCCAGGGGCGCACAATGGGAGGCAGTACCTCGATTAATGCAATGATTTACATCCGCGGCCATCGCGCAGATTATGACCATTGGCGGGATATTGGCAATGCTGGCTGGGGCTATGATGATGTCCTTCCCTACTTCAAAGTATCCGAGAATAATGAACGGCTTTTCGATGAATATCATGGCAGCGGTGGTCCCTTAAATGTCGCTGAACAAACCCAATATAATCCTTTGACCAAAGCATTTGTCCGTTCCGCCCAGGAAGCCGGCCTCGCCTACAACCCGGACGTAAACGGTGCCGAGCAGGATGGTGTGACATTCTACCAGGTAACGCAGCGCAACGTCCGCCGGGAAAGTGCCGCAACTGCGTTTATCAAGCCAATTATGGATCGAAAGAATCTTACGGTAATAACCAAAGCCCAGGCGATAAAAATCATTGTTGAAGGGAAAAAGGCTGTCGGTATCGAATATCTCCGTAATGGCCGCAGCACAGAAACGGCTCGGGCAAATCGTGAAGTCATTCTTAGCGGCGGTGCAGTAAACTCCCCGCGATTGATGCTTCTTTCCGGCATCGGTCCGGGAAAAGAGCTAAAGGCCCTTGGTATTGATGTTGTTCATGATCTTCCCGGTGTTGGGAAAAATTTCCAGGATCATATGGATGTCTACATCGCCGCGGAATGCAGTCAGCCGGTGAGCTACAACGGGGAAGATGTTGGTTGGCGAATGATCCGCAATGGTATTCAGTATCTCACCACAAAAACCGGCCCGGTTACCGCTTGTGTGGCGGAAGCAGGTTGTTTTATTCGCAGCCGGGAAGATGTTGTTTCCCCGGATATCCAGATCCACTGCCTCCCTGCCTACGTCGTCGATCATGGCCGGATGCGCATCAAAGGACATGGCGTTACTATCAACACCTGCAACCTGCGTCCGAAAAGCATTGGCGATGTGACCCTGAAATCAAAAGACCCCGGTGAAGCGCCGGCAATCAACCCCAATTTCCTTGCTGATCCTTATGACATCCAGGTGCATCTCGCCGGTGTTCGTTGGGGAAGAAAAATCCTCGCATCGCCATCTTTTCAGCAATACATCAAGGGTGAATATCTCCCCGGAGAAGACAAGCAAAGTGATGAAGAACTGATCGAGTATATGAAGAAATGGTCAAAGACCGATTATCACCCGGTTGGCTCCTGTAAAATGGGCGATGATAAGATGGCCGTGGTCGATACGCAATTACGGGTGCATGGTATGGAAGGCCTGCGGGTAATTGATGCCTCGATTATGCCGACGCTCATCAGTGGCAATACTCAGGCGCCCTCGATCATGATTGGGGAAAAGGGTGCGGCAATCGTCAAAGCCGGCAAGGTTGTTTGATAAAAATTTAACTGCAGTAAAGGAGTAAGGCATGAATCTTCCGACATCTACCGAAACATTTCAAATGCTTATTAACGGCAAATGGGTGACCGCAGCCAGCGGGAAACGCTTCCAAACCATTAGTCCCGCCCATGATGTGCCGGTAGGCGACTATCCCAATGGAGATGGCCATGATGTCGCTGCCGCTGTCCGGGCAGCCCGACAAGCATTTGACAAAGGCCCCTGGCCGCGAATGAGCGGTGCGGAGCGTGCGGAGATTCTCAATCGGGTTGCCGGTATCGTCCGGGAAAATATCGACAATCTCGCCTACCTGGAAACCCTGGAGAGCGGCAAACCGATCTCCCAGGCGAAAGGAGAAATGGATGGTGTTGCCGGTCTCTGGGAATATGCTGCGACCTTGTGCCGTCACCTGTATGGCGACTCTTATAACACCCTTGGGCAGGATAAGCTCGGTTTCGTTTTCCGCGAACCGATCGGTGTCGTCGGAATGATTACCCCCTGGAATTTCCCGCTGTTGATTATCAGCCAGAAACTACCTTTTGCACTCGCCGCCGGTTGCACAGCGGTGATCAAGCCAAGCGAATTAACGCCGGGCACGACGCTGCGTCTCGGACAATTTTTGCAGGATGCCGGTCTGCCGGATGGTGTTGTGAACATTGTCAGTGGCTATGGCCTGCCGGTTGGCGCGCCCATGGCCGCGCATCGCGATGTGGATATGATTTCCTTTACCGGTTCTACTGCCGTCGGAAAGCACATCGTTGCAGCATCACAGGGCAATCTGAAGAAAGTTTCCTTAGAACTCGGTGGTAAAAACCCGCAGATCGTTTTCGCAGATGCAGACCTGGAAGCAGCACTGGACGCTGTCGTTTTCGGGGTCTACTTCAATATGGGTGAATGCTGTAATAGCGGCAGCCGAATTTTAGTCGAGAAGAAAGTCGCCGACAGTTTTCTGGAACAAATTATTGAGCGCGCAAAAACAGTTCCGGTTGGCGACCCACTGGATGAGGCCACCAAGGTCGGTGCGATTATCAACGAGAATCAATTCGATAAAATTATGGCTTATATCGACAATGGACAAAAAGAAGGCGCCTCGCTACAGTTGGGTGGCAACCAAATGAACACTGAGAGCGGGCGTTTTATAGAGCCAACTGTTTTTAAAGGTGTTACCCCAGAGATGCAAATCGCGAAGGAAGAGATTTTCGGCCCGGTGCTTTCCGTGCTAACCTTTGATAGCACCGAAGAAGCTATTGAGATCGCCAACAATACGCTCTACGGCCTCTCTGCCGGGGTTTGGACCCGCGACATCGATAATGCCTTCCGGGTTACCCGTGGGGTACGGGCCGGCACTGTCTGGATCAATTGCTTTATGGATGGCTACCCGGAGCTGCCTTTCGGCGGCTACAAAGAAAGCGGACTGGGTCGCGAATTAGGCAGATTTTCTCTCGATGAGTTCACCGAATTAAAAACTGTTCAATTACATCTCGGTCCACGCACCAACTGGTGGCATCGATGAGGTAAATGGGCAAATATGCAAATGGGCAAATGAGCAAACAGAGATTGATTAAGTCTCTCAGAATTTGCAAGTTTGCAGATTTGCCCATTTGCCCATTTAAACAACGCTTTACACTTCCGTTTAACACAAACTGATTGTTTCCAGAAGGGACTATAGTATGCAGGCTTTTCAATTCCTCGATTGGTTATTTATCGCGATATATTTTATGCTGGTATTTGCTGTCGCTTTCGGTGTGGGACGCGGTAGAGATTCCGCCCTTAAATCTTCGGCAGATTACTTTCTCGCCGGGCGCCATGCCGGCTGGTTTGTCATTGGCGCATCACTATTTGCCTCCAATATCGGCGCCGAGCACATTGTTGGTCTGGCCGGAACCGGTGCTGCCAGCGGGATGGCAGTTGGGCAGTTTGAAATTCTTGCCTCACTGGTGCTCCTCTTACTCGGTTGGGTGTTTGTCCCCTTCTATCTGAAAAGTGGCGTATTTACCATGCCGGAATTTCTCGAACGTCGTTATTCTTCCGGCGCCCGCTGGTATCTGGCGATCATCTCTATCGTCGGTTATGTCATCACTAAAATTTCCGTTACTATTGCCGCCGGCGGTATCATCTTTGAAACCCTTATGGGCATAGATTTCTGGACCGGAGCTTTATTGGTTATCATCGCAACCGGCATCTACACAATTTTTGGTGGCCTTCGGGCAGTGCTTTATACCGACCTCCTTCAGATGTTCGTTCTAGTGGGCGGTGCCATTACCGTAACAATGTTTGGCCTCTCCGCACTTGGCGGCTGGGATGCAATGGTCGTTTCTGCCGGGGAAGGTTTCTTTAGCGTCTGGAAACCGATGAGCGATCCGGATTTCCCCTGGACCGGTATTGTCTTCGGCGCACCAATCCTCGGTGTTTGGTATTGGTGTACGGATCAGTTTATCGTGCAAAGAGTGCTCGCTGCTGCAGATATCGACCAGGCCCGGCGTGGCACTATTTTCGGCGGCTTACTAAAACAGTTGCCCCTTTTTATTTTTGTGGTACCGGGCATGGTAGCATTTGGTCTGTTGCAAAAAGGTGTGCTGGATTATGATGTACCCGACCAAGCACTTCCGGCGCTTATCGGCACCTTGTTACCGGTAGGGATTCGCGGATTAGTTGTCGCCGGCTTGCTGGCGGCCTTGATGAGCTCGCTATCCTCAATGTTCAACTCCTGCTCCACGCTCTTCACCTGGGATATTTACCGCAAGTTTCACCCGGATGCCAGCGAGAAGCAACTGGTGCGGGTCGGACAGGTTGCAACGGTTCTGCTCGTCGGTGTCAGCCTTCTCTGGATTCCGCTCATCAAAGTTATATCCGGACAGCTATTTGTCTACATCCAAAGCGTACAGGCCTACATCTCACCACCGATTGCCGCCGTTTTTCTTATCGGCCTGTTCTATAAACGGGTAAATGCTCAGGGTGCGATAGCCTCCCTGATTGTTGGATTTGTGCTCGGCATGGGACGTTTACTGGCAGAATTAAGTAAAGATTCCCTCAGTGGTTTTCTCTACGCTTATGCTGATATTAATTTTCTCCACTTTGCATTCTTCCTGTTCGTTGTTTGTACCGCTGTATTGATCGGAGTAAGTCTGCTGACACCCCCACCTTCGGATGAACAAATAGCCGGACTTACCTATGCAACAGCGGATGCCGGTAAAACTACAGACAGCGCGCTTCCCATTGCCGATCCTGCCTGGGCAAGAAAAGATCTTTGGCTCAGTATCGTTCTCGTTCTGATCGTGGTAGTAGTTTGGATCGTCTTCAGCTGACAAAGCGAGTAATCCATTTACCGCAAAGCGGTTTCAGAGCATACCCTGGGGATGTTTTTTATCCCCAGGGTATGCTTCCTACAAATCAAATCATCGAAGAGATGAAATAGATAAAAAATGACAGACAATTACGACATCATAATCATCGGCACTGGCGCCGGTGGAGGCACCCTGGCATATGCACTCCGCAATGCTGGCGCAAAGATTCTCCTGATTGAGCGAGGGGATTACCTCCCCCAGGAATCGGAAAATTGGCAACCGGCAGCTGTCTTTAAGCACAAACGCTACAAGACGCAGGAGACCTGGGAAAACACAGACGGTTCGACTTATCGCCCCGGGGTGCATTATTATGTCGGAGGCAATACGAAAGTCTTTGGCGCTGCCTTCCCCCGCCTGCGTAAAGAAGATTTTGCAGCCCTCGAACATGAAGGCGGCACTGCCCCCGCCTGGCCGGTTGATTATGAAACATTTGCGCCTTATTACGACCAGGCAGAAAAAATCTATCGGGTACATGGCAATCATACCGATGATCCCAGCGAACCGGCGCATGCTGCCCCCTATCCTTTTCCACCAATTGCGGATGAACCTTATATCAGCGATTTACGGCAGCGTCTCTCGAAACAGGGTTTACATCCCTTCTATCTGCCAATTGGTATCGATTTACGGGAAGGTGGTAAATGCATTCGCTGCAAAACCTGCGACGGCTTCCCCTGCAAAATTCTCGCGAAAAGCGACGCGGATACCTGCTGTGTGCGTCCTGCCCTGGAAAGTCCGGACGTTTCCATAATGACTAACGCATTTGCCCGACGCCTGCTGACTGATGGCGCCGGTAAACAAATTGTCGGCTTGGAAATCGAAAAGGATGGCGAAATTATTCAACTAAAGGCAGGGACTTATGTTGTTTCCTGTGGCGCGGTGAATTCTGCCGCCTTATTGCTCCGTTCCGGCAATGGCAGTGATGTACCAATCGCTAATTCTTCCGGACAAGCTGCCAGGAATTATATGGCGCATAACAACTCAGCGATGATGGCCATTGATCCAATTCGAAAAAATGATGTCGTCTTTCAGAAAACATTATCAGTAAATGATTTTTATTTAAAGGGCCCGGACTGGCCATTTCCGCTGGGCAACCTGCAATTGATCGGCAAGTTGCAAGCCGGCATGTTAACCGCTGCCCGCCCTTTTGTTCCGAATTCGATTTTACAGGCGATGGCCAACCGTAGCGTCGACTGGTGGGTAATGTCGGAAGACCTTCCCGAAATGGAAAACCGCGTCACCCTATCATCAAATGGGCGGATTCAGGTGCATCGCAAATTCAACAATATGGCATCCCATTACCGCCTGATTAAAGTAGCGAAAGAAATGATGAAAGCGGCCGGATATCCAATTGTCTTCGTGGAAACAATGGGTATTGAAACGAACTCCCATCAATGCGGCACGCTTCGCTTTGGAAATGATCCGAAAACATCAGTGCTCGATCAGCATTGCCGCTCTCATGATATTGAGAATCTTTACGTTGTTGATGCTTCGTTTTTCCCTTCATCGACCGCCGTCAATCCAGCATTAACAATTGCTGCACAGGCGCTGCGGGTCGCCGATCACCTACAAAAAAACTAACGGAAAAATCATGATTGATCTTAGCCAGAAATACACACCGGAAAATCTAAAACCGAAAATAGAACGGGTTTGGCAACTCTCCACAGAAAAAATTCTCCGCATTGAAAAAGAGTTTGATATCAGCAAAGGAGCGCCGGTTTTTACTGTCGACGGCAAATATAGCACCAGGGGCTGGACGGAATGGACGCAGGGATTCCAGTTCGGCAGCGCCATTTTGCAATTTGATGCCACCGAGGATGAAAAATTTCTGGAGATTGGACGTCAGCATACCCTGGAAAGAATGGCATCTCACGTAACACATACTGGCGTTCATGATCATGGGTTTAACAACGTAAGCACTTATGGCAACCTGCTTAGATTGATGAACGAATTGCGTATTCCCGAAAACCAATGGGAGCGGGCATTTTACGAACTCGCCCTGAAATGCTCCGGGGCGGTGCAGGCACATCGCTGGACAGATCTGGGAAACAATCGGGGCTATATTTATTCCTTCAATGGCCCGCAATCGTTATTTGTGGATACTATTCGTTCCCTCCGTTCCCTGGCAGTGGCGCATCAGCTCGGACATGCCCTTTCCGGCGAAAATGACCGGCGAATTTCACTGTTAGACCGAATGATTCAACATATGGCGGCAACGGCGGATTATATCGTTTTTTATGGTAAAAACAGGGATGGCGCCGATGTTCGTGGACGGGTCGTTCACGAAGCGATTTTCAGCCTCAATGATGGCAATTTTCGCTGCCCGAGCAGCCAGCAGGGCTATTCCCCATTTACTACCTGGACGCGCGGCCTGGCCTGGTGTTTAAGCGGCTATGCGGAAGAATTGGAGTTCATTACCACACTTGACGACAATGAACTGGAACCTTTCGGCGGAAGGACCTCAATCGAGGCAATGATGCGGGAAGCGGCATGCGCAGCTGCGGATTATTACATAGAGAACACACCGACATGTGGTATTCCATACTGGGATACCGGCGCACCGACCCTTCATAAACTGGGCGACTATCTCGATCGCCCGGCCGATCCCTACAATGATTACGAGCCGGTCGACAGTTCCGCTGCAGCCATCGTAGCGCAAGGATTCTTACGCCTGGGGAAATACCTGCAAGCTGCAGGAGATGTTAATGGAGAGCGTTATTGGCAGACGGGGCTCAAAATTCTCGATACGCTCTTCGATGAACCTTATCTAAGCAGCGACACCAGTCATCATGGCTTACTCCTCCATTCTGTCTACCACTGGCCAAACCGCTGGGATCACGTGCCTGCTGGAAAAAAGATTGCCTGTGGAGAATCGACAATGTGGGGAGACTATCACGCTCGCGAGCTAGCGCTCTATCTGCAACGGGTGATAAATGATGAGCCTTATCTAACCTTTTATTTGGTATGATTTTGGAAATTACAGTTTTTTCAAAATGATGTTTTCATTACCATTCATCCTGAGCTTGTCGAAGGGTGAATCGCTCACCCGTAACGGCCTCCATCAGGAATCATACTTCGACAGGCTCAGCATGATTGGGGTCTAAGATACTGCATCATTTTGAATATTTTCCAGAAAAACGATTTTAAGCCAGAACAAGAACCTCCATTCATCCTGAGCTTGTCGAAGGGTGAATCAATCACCCGAAACGGCCTCCATCAGGAATCATACTTCGACAGGCTCAGCATGATTGGGGGTAAAGCATTTAGTGTCAACGTAAAATTGGAGGGAAGTAAGCAGGATGTACTTGTCGAAGGGTGAAAAGGCTGGCAAGTATTGTCAGTGCTGAAAAATCACTTATCAAAAACAATCCGAAAGCCAATCCGTCCGGAACCGCTATTCGGCACCATAAACCCACGGAAAAAGGTGCGAATGCCCAGGGGATTATTATTCCAGGAACCGCCACGCACCACTTTATCAGTCGCTTTTTCAGTATTGATCGGGTTCATCTCGGAAGACCAGCGATAGTATCCGCGGTTATACCAGTCCAGACACCATTCACCAACATTACCGCTCATATCATACAGTCCGAGACTGTTCGGGCGTTTCAGCCCAACCGGATGTACCTTGCCGCCGGAATTCTTGTAATACCAGGCATATTCGTCCAGCTCATCTTCGTTGCTGACACCGGCCCAAACTTCACTTTTACCACCGCTTCTGGCAGCAAATTCCCATTCCGCTTCCGTCGGTAAACGACCTCCGGCCCACTCGCAGAATGCCTGGGCGCCATACCAGGTCACATTCACGATCGGTGAATCAACCAGATTGGGATTGGGAATGAATTTATCGTCCAAACATTTGATACCACACCCGGGCATATCGAGATTGACCCAATAGCGGCCGCCTTCTTTATGATTGCCAGCGTTATTCAGAAATGCCGCATACTGATGATTGGTGACCAGCGTGGGGCTCATAAAAAAATCGCGCAAGCGAACTCGGTGCGCCCGGCGGTCCGAACCAATGGCATTCTTTTCGCCCATCCAGAAGGTGCCGCCTTTTACCAGAATACGCCGGATAGAGACGGAGCGCGGTTCCTGAATCGCCTTGGTCTCTTCCACAGTCACATCAGGTACCGGCCGTGCCTGCACATTGATGCGGGTAACCTGTTTATCGACGGGAATGTATGGTTTGTTTTTATTACCCTGGATAAGTGTTTCCAGCTCAGCCACATTCTGCGGACGTTTTTTGATAGAAACTTCCAGGCATTTGTCGATAGCTTTCAGGAGCTTCTTGCTAAATCGCCCGGTGGCGCACTCAATCAGGGGCACTAACGGGTCATTATCACCATCCAGCCCGAGGCGGTCCGGTGCTTTCGGAGGGTGGGTGCCGGTGATGGTTTTGTAAATCGTTGCCCCAAGCGCATAAATGTCTGTCCAGGGCCCTTGCTTATTGCTATCGGTCTGATATTGTTCATACGGCGCATATCCCTCTGTAAGCACCAGTGTAAGGCTTCGGTTGCTAATATGCCCTACGGCATGCCTGGAGGCGCCAAAGTCGATGAGAATCGGATCTCCGAACTTCCAGAGATAAATATTATCCGGTTTGATGTCGCGATGCAGAATATTTTTATGATGTACGGCCTGCAAGCCTTTAATAATTGGCAGGAAAATATCCAGGACCGATTGATCATCTTTCAGAGGGCCTTCCCGTTTCAAATAATCCGCCAGGCTCTCCCCTTCGACGTAATTCATGACAAAGTAGGCGGTGCCATTGGCCGGGAAGAAGTTCATTACCTGAACAATATTCGGGTGAACGAATTGCGCCAGCGACCGCGCTTCCCGCAAGAAGCGATCGACGCCGACGGAATACGGTATCTCAAAATTTTTCGATTTGGGAATAACTGTGGTATCATGGTCTCGCCAGGCAATTTCTACCGGAAAATATTCTTTGATAGCTACCTTCCGCTTCAGATGCGTATCCTCAGCTAAATAGGTAATACCAAAGCCACCGACCCCGAGGACATCCTGAATCAGATATTCCCGCAGATTAGTGCCTATCGGTAATGAGTATTTGACTTGACCTGACATATACCCTCTCTCTATCGATCCCTGTTACAAAGAACGCTGCTATCCATCCGGGATAGACTTTAGTATATCATTATTAAATACAATATAACACAGTTTTTTGCATTGATTTTACTCACTGTTGACAATTATCGCAAAAAAATGTTGAACGACTGCCAATCACACTTTTTAGAATACTGCTACCACATTTCGTGCAGGGAAGCCCTTCCCGTTGATACACCTTCAGAAAATCCTGATTAGTACCGCTTTCCC
Source organism: Calditrichia bacterium (assembly GCA_028284905.1). GTDB lineage: Bacteria > Calditrichota > Calditrichia > RBG-13-44-9 > J075 > JACKAP01. The sequence goes on along the minus strand of JANQQU010000068.1, from coordinate 42,182 downwards.
CTTCAACGGTTCGGTATGCACTGTAGGTTGTGCCAAAACGCTCAATGGCATCTTCAAGAATCGTATGGATCGATTCATGCAAAGCTTTTACTTCACCAGCATTCACTTCATCTGTCCTCCGGTAAGGCGATATTCCAGAGCGAAAGAGAATTTCGCTGGCGTAAATATTCCCGATGCCGGTAATCGGTTTTTGATTCATCAGGAAGTTTTTCATACCAATACTGCGTTTACCCAAGAATTCTTTCAATTGCGCTTCACTTAACTCTCCGATAATCGGATCAATTCCCAGGTTTGGCAAATCCGGATATTCCTGATACAACCAGATCTTCCCGAACTTCCGCATATCCTGGAAATAAAGCGCACTGCCATCAGTAAAATCGATATCCAGATGAATATGCTGCGGATAGCGGGATTCTGCAGGGTCTTTCAAAAAGATGCCGGACATCCCCAGGTGAAATACCGGAAAAGCATGTGAACACTCAACAATCAGGAACTTCCCCTTTCTGCTCATATTTTCAATTGTTTGACCGCGCAAAGCATCAGCAAAAAAAGCCGGCTCACAATTTTTAAGTAGCTGAGGCGTTTTCAATCTGACGTCAGCAATCTCTTTCCCCCGATACAAGGGTAAAAGTTGCCGTCGAATCGTTTCCACTTCCGGTAATTCTGGCATTGCTTCCTCTGTTTTAATCTAAAGACCGATAATCAACCTGAAAAGTCACGAAATAATGTAAAATCGAAGAACAATCGCCAAACTACAATATCTCCACCGGATCAACATCAATCTGAACATCTACCGGCCATTTTTTAATCTCGCTATTATGGAGCAGTCCCTTCCGCAGCAACCCCCGCACGTAGCTCATCGAAGGATCTTTATCTCTCCCCTGCTTTATCAAAATATGATAGCGATAGCGATTATTAATCTTCACCAGTGGTGCCGGCGCCGGCCCCAGTACGCCGAATGTTTTCTCCTTATTTCCTTTCCAGAGATACTTAACGATTTCCTTTCCATAATGATGGACGCGTTCTTCATCATCGCCGATAATTCGAATCAGGCATAAGCGGGAGAAGGGGGGATAATTCAACGACTTCCGGGTTTCGACTTCACGTTCATAAAATCCCAGGTAATCGTGCGACATCAGGAAGTTAAAAATAAAGTGTTCAGGATCAAACGTCTGAATTATTACTTCACCGCTGTAATCTCCCCTACCGGCGCGGCCAGCTGCCTGCACCAATAGCTGGAAGACCTTCTCAGAAGAACGGAAATCCGGAAATTGCAGCCCCTGATCGGCATTCATAACAGCGACCAAAGTGACTCGTTCAAAATCCAGACCTTTCGCAATCATTTTTGTGCCGATAAGGAAATCCGCTTCGTAATTACGAAATTTCTCGAGAATGTTACTGTGCTCCCCTTTGCGGCGAGTGGTATCTTGATCCATCCGCAAAAGCCGAGCATAGGGAAAATGCAGACGGGTATCCTCTTCTATTTTTTGAGTGCCAACGCCCTTGTATAGAATGTCAAACCCTTTGCATTTTACGCAAAAATCCGGCGCGGATTGGGAATATCCGCAATAATGACAGCGCAGTATTTTCCCGACATAGTGGTAGGTCAGGGTGATATCACAATTCGGGCAGCTCTCTACATGGCCGCATTCATGGCATTGAATATAGGGGGAAAAGCCCCGTCGATTTTGCAGCAGCATTGCCTGTTCTTTGGTTACAATGCGGGATTCCAGCTTCAGGAGCATCGTTTCCGAGAACAATTGAAATTCCCCGGACTTCCGCCATTCCTCTTTAAAATTCACTAATTGAATGCGGGGCATCTTTCGTTCTGTAGCACGCTCTGCGAGATAATAATACTCGTATTTGCCAGTCTTAGCATTATGCAGCGTTTCCAGGCCGGGTGTAGCAGAACCAAGCACGACCGGAATTTTGTTGAGATAGGCCCGATAAAGCGCGACATCCCGGGCATGGTAACGCGGCACCATATCCGATTGCTTATAGCTGCTCTCATGCTCTTCATCGACGATGATCAGACCAAGATTATCAAATGGGGCAAAAATCGCGGAGCGCGGGCCAATCACGATCCGGAATTTACCGTCACGAACTTTATCCAGCACTTCCAGCTTTTCCCCGGGAGAAATCCGGCTATGGATAACCGCAACGTCATCCTGAAAATAATTATAAAAGCGGGCCATCGTTTGCGGCGTCAGAACGATCTCCGGAATAAGCACGATCGCCTGTTTCCCCTGGGCTAACACTTTGCGTATCAGTTCAATATATATTTGGGTTTTTCCACTACCGGTAACGCCATGTAACAAAAAAGTTCGGTAATCCGCCGCATCGATAAACGGTTCCACCTTGGAGATAAATTCATTTTGTGAATCGTTGAGGGTAATATTTTTCTGCCCCTCCTTAAACCGTCTTTCCTGCTTGCGGAAAGCCTTCGTTTCCTCAACGGCAATCACCCCTTCTTCCTTCAAACGCCGCAGTAACGCAGTGGAAAATCCGGCTTCTTTCAAGGTCTCTTTCGGCGTTAACCCATTGCTTTCCAGATAGGTAATCAGCGCCCGGGCATTCTCCTGCCGTTTATGTTTCTGAACCAGATATTTATTACGAATATCCTCATGCCATCCCTCATTTGGAAGTAATTGAAAGGACTCTTTTATCTGGTAGATTTTCTTGGCACCGGGAGGGACGTAACGTGTGTTAAGTAAATCGAGGGATTTCAATCGCTGGATGCGATACAAGAGATTGTTTTTATTAAGTTTTTTCTCAAGCTTTTTCAGGGATGTCCACTCATCGCCAGGAAGTGCATCCAGCAGTTCATTTAATGCAGGCGTTACTTTTTCATTAGTGCCATCAGTCAGCTTTTGAACTTCATAATTGGCTTTACTGAGATTCACTTCCGGATTAACCAGACGAAAGCTTTCCCCCAAATTACAGACATAATAATCCGAGATCCAATGAAGCAGCTGCAGTAAATCACTTTGAATAAAGCGCCGCGGATTAACGACATCATGAATATATTTGATCTCGTAAGTTGGTGCTTCTTCCTGCATCCCCAGTTCGGTAACAATTCCTCCTTTGTAGCGCTCCCCAAATGGCACAATCACCTGAACGCCCGGCACAATCAAATCATCCAATTCTTCAGGAATCAGGTAAGAAAAAGGCTCATCAACCGGAATAGGGACGATGACCCGGGCTATTTTTTTCGCTGTAAAGTCGGTCATATCACCTTAAACAAAAGGGGTTCATTTCAAGGATATTCTGAAAATTCATGCAATCAATCAGGACTAGAGAATCAATAGTCCCTTGGAAAAATCATCGATATTAAACAAATAAAACAAGTATACACTCATTCACTACTAATTCCAATTAATTTTTCCCGGAACAGTGGGCAAAAAAAAGCCCATTCATCGTTGGGTTCAGCGAATGGCATTACTATTTCTATATTGTCCCGGGAAGCCTAAATTTAGAAAAATGCATAAAAAAAGCCTGTCCATAATGAACAGGCTTTTAAAGTAATTTTTCGATCGAATATTCTTTATCGGATATTGACTACTCTTTAACAACCCAAACTTTAATATTCGCTTCGACTTCCGGAAATAGCTTGATCGGCACAGAGTAAATACCCAATGCTTTGATCGGCTCTTCCAGAACAATTTTACGACGATCGACTTCGTGTCCCTGCTTTTCCAGCTCGGCAGCAATGTCCTGACTGGTAACGGAACCAAACATCTTATCTTCTTCACCAACGGAGACAGAAATTGTAACGGAAACACTGCTCAGCTTGGTTGCTAATTCTTCCGCTAATTTCTTCTCTTTTCTGGCGCGTTGTTCTTTTTGACGTTTTTCTTCTTCGATCATCCGAACATAATTCGGTTTTGCCGGATAAGCGATTTTTTTCGGTAACAGAAAATTTCTGGCGTAACCAGGTTTAACATTTACGATATCGCCGGCGTTACCGAGGTTTTCATAATCTTGACGAAGGATAATTTTCATTTTATTAATACCTCATGGCTAAAAAATCATTTTCTAACTTTTTACATTAACGCTGAATGTCCGACACGAAAGGTAACAGTGCCAGATGGCGAGCTCGTTTGATTGCCTGAGCCAATTGACTTTGTTGTTGAACGGTGTTACCGGAAGTCCGGCGCGGAACTATTTTACCTTGCTCCGTGAGATATCTTACCAGCAATTTGGTATCACGGAAATCGATAAACATAATCCCATTTTCACTTAAACGGCTGATGCGTTTTTTACGCTGCTTGGTACCGCGTCTTCTGCCTTTACCACGTCTGCCTCTATTTTGCATGATGTTTTCCCCTATTTGGTTTCTTCAGTTTCTTCTTTAGCGGTTTCTGCCGCATCAGCGGTTTCTTCCGCGCCATTTTCAGCCGGTGCTTCTTCAGTTGCAGGCTTTTCTACAGTATCTGCATCTTTCGCCGGTGCCGCTGCTTCAGCAGGTGCTTCCTTGGCAGCTGGCTTCGCCGGTGCATCGTCCTTTTTAGCTTCGGAAGCCTTTGTTGCTTCTGCGGCAACTGCACGATTAGCGACTTTTGCATTACGCTCGCGCTGCTTCAGCTCATCCTTGGTAACCACGTAGGTCAGATGACGCAATACACGGTCGTTCAGGCTGAATTCTTTTTCGATAATTTGGGGAATATTCAGGCGGCTTTGGGCGGTAAATTCCAGCTCTACATAAAATCCGCTGTTCTTCTTATTGATCGGATAAGCTAAACGACGCTTACCCCAGGGATTATGTTTTTTGATCACGCCGCCGTGATCTTCAATGAGCTGGTTGATACGGCTGTTAACCGTTTCTACTTCTTCAGGATTATGAGAAACATCTACGATATAAATCGTACAATATAAGTTTTCCATAATTTCTCCTTTGGTCTGTTGGCCCCGTCGCCAATGACGGAGCAGGATTAATTATTTAGTCAAGCGGCGAGAATATAACATCACTCGCCGCCTGGTGCAAATTGAAAATCTTTTTATTGCTTATGGCAACAGCGGTGCAATTACCAAAGCGACCACACTCATAAGCTTGATAAGGATGTTCAGAGACGGACCGGAAGTATCTTTAAAAGGATCGCCAACGGTATCGCCAACAACGGCAGCTTTATGCGCGTCTGATCCTTTTACCAGCTTCGTAGTACCATCATCAAAACCTTCTTCGATCATTTTCTTGGCATTGTCCCATGCGCCACCGGCATTGGACTGGAAGAGCGCCATCAAGACCCCGGCAACGGTAACGCCGGCCAGCAATCCACCGAGCATCTGGTAGCCGCCGAGGAAGCCCATCAGGACAGGAACAGTTACGGCGATCAAGCCGGGAACAACCATTTCTTTAATGGATGAGGTTGTAGAGATTTCGACACACTTGCCATACTCAGCTTTTCCATCAGCAGCTTCGAAAGTCTTCTGATCCGCTTTCGACCATTTTTCGAAGTCTTTGCCTTCATTCTTGTTCATTACATCAAGGGCTGCTTTCAGCTCCGGGATGGACTTGAACTGACGACGTACTTCTTCGATCATCGCCATTGCCGCACGGCCAACGGCCTGCATGGAGAGTGCCGAGAAGAGGAAAGGTAACATACCGCCGATAAACAGGGCAGCCATCACCTTCGGATCAGTAATGATAATGTTATCGACAACGGCATCTGCGCCATATTTTTCCTTGAATGCAACCTCAAAGGAAGTCAGGAAAGCAGCAAACAGTGCCAATGCAGTCAAAGCTGCGGAGCCGATTGCAAAACCTTTTCCGATCGCTGCGGTAGTGTTACCCACTGCGTCCAGTTTGTCTGTTCTTTGACGAACCTCTTTAGGCAGCTCACTCATTTCCGCAATACCACCGGCGTTGTCGGAGATCGGCCCGTAAGCATCAACAGCCAGCTGAATACCTGTATTGGAGAGCATACCAACTGCGGCGATGGCGACACCATATAATCCTGCCAGGCTGAAAGCAGCAAGAATTGCTACTGCGATAATGACAATCGGGATAGCGGTAGAAATCATCCCAACACCAAGGCCAGCAATAATATTTGTCGCAGAACCAGTCACCGACTGCTTTACGATTGAAGTTACCGGACCAGTGCCGGTGCCGGTGTAATATTCGGTAATTTTACCAATCGCTAAACCAGAAGCGAGGCCGATAAGGATAGAAATGAAAACGCCATTAGAAGTATAAGCATTTTCAGCGCCAGCAACTGTCCAGGATTCCGGCAGCATGCCTTTAACAGCAAAATAAGTGGCCACCAGCAATACCAGGGCAGAACCAAATTCACCTTTATTCAGGGCTTTATGCGGATCGCCGCCTTCTTTAACTTTCACAAAGAAAGTGCCGAGAATCGAAGTTACGATTCCCATACTGGCCAATGCGAGCGGTAAAAGAACTGCACTTAAGCCACCAAAGCCATCGCCCTGAAATGGGGCGAGTCCCATAAAAGCAGCGCCAAGAACCATGGTTCCAATGATAGATCCAACATAGGATTCGAAAAGATCTGCGCCCATTCCGGCAACATCACCAACGTTATCACCAACGTTATCAGCAATCGTTGCGGGGTTCAGCGGATGATCTTCCGGGATACCGGCTTCGACTTTCCCAACGAGGTCTGCACCAACATCAGCAGCCTTGGTATAAATACCACCGCCAACACGGGCAAACAGCGCAATTGAAGAAGCGCCGAAGGAGAATCCGGTGATAATTTCAATAACATCTGTTACGCCGGAAACCACATTACTGAAAATCATAAATAGTAAGCTCAGGCCTAATACACCCAGTCCAACAACGCCAAGGCCCATCACTGACCCGCCGGCAAAGGCGATTTCCAGTGCCTGACCCAGCCCATTACGAGCGGCGTTAGTTGTGCGCACATTTGCTTTTGTAGCGACCTTCATTCCAATAAATCCGGCCAGTCCGGAACACAAAGCACCGGTAACAAAGGCGACTACCACAAAACGGCCGCTGCCTTCATTGGCTAAGAATAAAAGAACTGCGACACACACGACAAAAATAGAAAGAATCCGGTATTCCGCTTTCAGAAAAGCCATCGCACCCTCAGCGATATGTTTGGAAATCCGGTCCATTCTTTCTGTTCCGATTTCCTGCTTTCCAACCCATGCGGATTTCCAGAAGGTATAGAGAAGCGCAAGCACTCCAGCCCCTAAACTCAGATAAATCATCGTATCTGCTGTCATTTTACCTCCTGTGACAATCTTTAGTTAAGGTTAATCTATGAGATTTTTATTATATATATTCATCGACTTCGTGATACCATTCACAATAAAAGATTCAATAGCGTCAGCGGCTCCATCTATGACATCCGGTAAATATTTTTGTTCGCTTCTATTGAATGGGGATAAAACGAATGATCTGGCAACCTTGAACTGATTGCCAATTCCGATGCGCAGGCGTGAGAAATCTTTGGTCTGCAGGCTTTCGATAATTGAAACCAAGCCATTTTGTCCTCCGGCACTACCGGAAGGGCGCATCCGTAAGGTTCCAAAAGGGATATTAAAGTCGTCGACTACAACCAGTAAACCGGACAGATCGTCAATTTTATAAAAGGATAAAACTTCCTGAACTGCCCGGCCACTTAAATTCATATATGTGGTCGGCTTGACTAGTAGAACCGGAGATGATTGAATTTGAATCTTGGAAAGAAAATAGGCGCCCCGGCCTTTTCGAAAATCTCCGTTGGCACGTTCGTTTACCCGATCAACCGCCATAAATCCAACATTATGACGGGTCTTATTATACTGCTCTCCTGGGTTTCCAAGTCCTACAACGATAAACAACGGCTATCCTACAACATTAAGCAAGCCACCAACATGGCATTTGTTATTCTGCTGACTCTTCGGTTTCTTCACCATCTTCAGCAACAGCTTCATCTTCATCATCAGCACTTTCGTCGGCCTCAGACATTGCAGCTTTCGCAAGCTCAACCAAGACAACGGCCTCAGAAGGATCGTTTAAGATTTCGACATTATCGAAAGACAGGTCAGAGATATGAATCGAATCACCAATACCCAGTTCGCTAATATCAATGTGAAGATTGTCAGGAATATTTTTCGGCAAGCATTCGATATTCAGTTCGCGCAGAATCTGCTGTAAAACACCACCTTGTTTTAAACCGGCCGGAGTGCCATCAAGAATAATCGGCACAGAAATTTGCAATTTCTCGCCCATTTTGACACCGAGCAAATCAATATGAATTACTTCCTCGGTAATAGGGTGATATTGAATATCTTTTACAACGCACTTTAGTGGTTTTTTTGCACTGTCTACGGCAAGATCAACCAAACCACGGGCATGGTTTACAAAACTAGTCAGTGCTTTCGAATCAAAAACCAGTGGCATTGCATCTTCACCGTGATGGTAAAAAATGCCAGGGGTCATGCCGTCACGGCGGAAACGGCGAGAGTTAGATGTCCCCAGGGCTTCTCTTTTTTTCGCTTCTAATACAACATTAGACATGATTACTCCTTGTGACTAAATTAAAAAAATGCAAGCAGAAACTCTACTTGCACATTTTAATTCGCGTTGAAACAGCTTATTAAAAAGTAGCTGGGGTACTAGGATTCGAACCTAGGAGTGCCGAGACCAAAACCCGGTGCCTTACCACTTGGCTATACCCCAGTTCAAACAACATGATTGCGATGCAATCATAGAAACGGCACGAATATAATATGACATTGCCGGGTTGTCAAGCCAATAATGAAAATAGTATTTCCAAAAAATGCTGCGGAAAATTTCATTTTTTTGATCCGTGTTTAAAGACAATATACGAACCAGTCAGGAGCGTATAGTTTATGGAGTGAGCTAATTTGATGTAGCTAATTAAGCAAATTTTATAATTAGCACGTGGTTTGTATTTAGCACATTTATTTAGTAAAATACGCGCCTTATTATCGCTATTTCGTTTTCTCAATTATTTCAGGCCTTAAATGAAAAAAGAATCATCCGGCAACCTTTCCCTCTATATCAGATTAATAGGATATCTGCGTCCCTATATTAAACATATTATATTGGTACTGGTATTCAATTTTTGCTATGTCATTCTCAATGCACTCTCCGCCTGGATGGTCGCACCGGTTATACAAACGATTTTTAATACCGAGAAGCAAGTTGAGTCTACGGTTACACCAGGTCAGGAAAATGTAGAAACTACCGAAGAGGCACCCAGTAGTCTTGATATCAATGCCTGGTTGAAAAAGGAGATGCGTCAATGGCTGCATCGGGATGATCCCCGGGAAATGCTCAAGCTGCTCTGTATCTTCGTGATTATTACTTTTACCTTAAAAAACTGTTTTGCATTTGCGGAATTCTTTTGGGTCAGCTACATCGAACAACGGGTGATCAAAACCCTGCGGGAAGAGGTTTATCAACATGTCATCAACCAACCGCTTAGCTTTTTCAATCGAAATGAAACCGGGAAGTTAATTTCCCTGATCACCAATGACATTAATGCCGTAAATGTTGCCATCAATCGTAGTTTTACCAAAATTATCCGCGATCCGGTGTTAATCTTCCTCTATGTATTCATTCTCTTCAATATTAGCTGGCAACTAACGCTAACAGCCTTGATTGTCTTCCCGATATCAACGGCGGTCATTCAGAATATCGGACGAAGTCTGAAACGGAAGAGCCGGCGCGTGCAGGAGAAAATTGCCAATTTAACCGGCATATTGCAGGAGACAATTTCCGGCATCAAAGTGGTTAAGGCTTTTGGAATGGAAAACTATGAAAGCCGGAAATTCAATGGCGAAACCATGCAGCACTTTAAAGCGACCCTGCGACAGGTTCGCCTCAATCGTCTCTCCTCTCCCCTTTCGGAAACCCTTGGTGTTGCCGTCATGACCCTGGTTCTCTGGTATGGCGGGAATATGGTTTTAACCGGTCAATCGCTAGACTCGGAAGACTTTATGCGCTTTGTCATTTTCCTCTTTATGATGATGGAGCCGATCAAAAGTCTTGGTGAATTAAACAACAATATTCAGATTGCCCTCGCCTCCGGACATCGCATCTTTCAATTGCTTGACACACCGAATACGATTGTTAACAAAGCGGATGCAATCACCCAAAAGTCTTTCGAAAACGCGATTGAGTATAAAGATGTTAACTTCCGCTACAACGAAGGCGGTGAGGCAATTTTAAAACAGGTCAGTATCCGCATCGAGAAGAATCAAAAGATTGCCTTTGTTGGCAGCAGCGGTGCGGGAAAAACAACCATGGTCAATCTCCTCCCCCGCTTCTATGATGTTCAGGCCGGCAGCATTCAGATTGATGGCACCGACATTCGCTATATGACCTTAAACAGCTTGCGGCAATTGATGGGTATCGTCACCCAGGAAGTCATTCTATTTAATGACACTGTGCGCAATAATATTTCCTATGGCGGCAGTAATTATTCTCAGGCAGAAATCGAAACTGCCGCAAAGCTGGCAAATGCCTACGACTTTATTATGCAGCTCCCGGAAGGCTTCGATACCCAGGTCGGTGAGCGGGGCATTTTGCTTTCCGGCGGCCAGCGCCAACGCCTCTCCATTGCCCGGGCGATCCTAAAAAACCCGCCGATCCTCATTTTCGATGAAGCGACGTCTTCGTTGGATTCTGAATCAGAATTCTTAATTCAGGAGGCAATTGAGAATTTAATGAAAGAACGAACAGTGCTGATGATTGCGCACCGGCTTTCTTCCATTATGAATTCCGACAAGATTTTTCTGATGGAAGACGGACGGGTGATGGATGAAGGCAGCCATTCCGAATTATTGGAACGCTCTGATCGCTATCGGCGACTTTGTGAGCTACAGTTTAATGGATAACAGTTATCAGTTATCAGTTATCAGTTATCAGTTATCAGTTATCAATTTACAGTTGTCAGATGTTGATTGAGAAGTGTTGGATGAATGTTTTTTATATGAATAGTGTTCGGCAGGCAACCTGGGGTGGGGTGGAAAAATGGATGCTGCTTTCCGCTGCTGGGCTACAGTCCCGGGGCCATCGTATATTTGCAGGTGCCCGGCCGGATTCGATCTTCATAGAGCGCTGTGCAGCCGCTGGCTTCGAATCATTCCCCCTGAAAATTGGCATCGACTTTGGCCCGATCAATATTGCCCGGATGGCCGCAATTTTTCGCAAGCATAAGATTGATGCCATTGTTGCCAACCTGAACAAAGATGTCCGCATGGCTGGCATTGCCGCCTGGTTGGCGGGCAATCCGCCGCTGGTTGCCAGAGCCGGTTTGGCCATATTGCCGGACAATGCCAAATACCGTCTCACCTATAAGCATCTCGCCGATGGCATTGTTACCAATACCGCCGCGATCAAAAATAAATACCTGGAATATTCCTGGCTTCAGGACGATTTCATCAAAGTTATTTATAACGGCATTGATACCAGTATATCTGTTGATTATTCCCCTGCAGATGTCCGCCGGCAATTCAATTTACCAGTTGAAAAGAAACTAATTTCTCTTTTTGGACGAATGGTGCCGCAAAAACAGCATCACCTTTTTTTGCAGGTCGCGAAGAATATTCTTGATAGCCGTCCGGATACGCATTTCCTGATTGTGGGTGATGGGCCGCTAAAAGATGAGATATCCAGGAATGTCACGAATCTGGGCATTTCCGATAATGTGCATATCGTCGGATTTCAGGAAAACATCATTCCTTTACAAGTTGCCAGCGATATCGTCCTGCTCACTTCTTCCGATGAAGGCATGCCTAATGTAGTAATGGAGGCAATGCTTTCCGCAAAACCGATTGTCGCTTTTGATGTTGGTGGTGTGCGGGAACTGCTTCCCGATGACCGTTTTGGCAAAGTGGTAGATGCGGACGATGTTTCTGCAATGACCCGGGAAACCATCGCACTTTTGGAAGATGAAGCCACTTGTAAAACACTGGGCGAGCAGGCACAAGCACGTATCCGGGCGAACTTTTCGCTGGAGAAAATGGTAAATGATTTTGAGAATTATCTAAAATTGTTAATAGTGCAGAAAGCCGGGGGAGATAGAATTTCCAATGTCGAATAATTAATATCCAATTTTGAAGTTTTAATAGAAACAAACTTTAATCATGATTTTCATAGGGGGAAAATATGAAAATTCAGGAACCAGCCTACTATCATACCAAAATCAAAGATTGGCCGGAAGGGGAACGGCCCCGGGAGAAGCTGATGCAGCTGGGCCCGGAACACCTCAGCGAATCGGAATTGCTGGCCATTTTGCTCCGCACTGGCAGCCGCACGCAAACTGCCGTGGATCTCGCAAAAACCATCGTCGCCCGTTGCGGCAATCTGTTTGAATTATCCACATTAAATTATCGGCACATCTGCCGTATCAAAGGGATCGGCACCGTAAAAGCTGTTACCCTTGCTGCCGCGTTCGAGGCCGGACGAAGAATTGCCAGTATTCCGGCTCAGCAAAAGTTTAAAGTCAGCGATCCGGAAGTCGTTTTTCAGCGCTATGGTCCGATGCTGCAACATTTGAAGAAAGAAGTTTTTATGCTCCTGGCGTTGAATACTGCCAATTTGCTAATCCGCGATATCCGCATTAGCGAAGGCACCCTGAATGCTTCACTCGTTCATCCCCGGGAAGTATTCAAGGCAGCGATTTTGGAATCTGCTGCCAGTGTCATTTTGCTCCACAATCATCCTTCCGGGGAAGTACAACCATCACCGGAAGACCGGGGAATTACCGATCGTCTGACTGCCGCAGGAAAATTATTGGATATACCGGTTTTGGATCATATTATTATAGGCGCAGGTAAATATTTCAGCTTCCGGGAAGCGGGAATGATTGAAGAATGAGAATAAAAACTGCTTAAAGAGACTTTCAAAAAATGGCGAAATCAAAATCAATATTTCTTTGTCAGGAATGCGGCTACCAAACCAGTAAATGGCTGGGGAAGTGCCCGGATTGCGGTCAGTTCAACACCCTGGTCGAGGAAACAATCGCGCGAATTCCGAAACAAGGCAGCAGCTATCGCCCCAAGTCTGTCCCCCTGCCACTGGGAGAAGTAAAAACCGAGGATTCCCAAAAACGCCTGGCCACCGGCAGCAAAGAGTTTGACCGGGTTTTGGGAGGCGGCATTTTTCCGGCTTCGGTAGTGTTGCTTGCCGGAGAACCGGGCATCGGCAAATCCACCCTGATGCTGCAAATGCTCCTGCAACTTCAGCACCGCGGACAAAAAACGCTCTATGTTAGCGGGGAAGAGTCCCTGCAACAGATTAAAAACCGGGCGATTCGTCTCCGTTCTTCGACGGATGAATTGCTGGTCCTTTCGGAAACAGATGTTGAGGCGATCGAATATCATATCAACGATGTGAAGCCGGATGTTGTCGTTGTGGATTCCGTGCAGGCAATTTATAACCCGGAACTCTCCGGCGCGCCGGGCAATGTTGGTCAGGTGAGAGAATGCGCCGCCCGTCTTTTCCGCATCGCGAAAACGGCGCCGTTTACCCTGTTTATCATCGGTCACGTCAACAAGGAAGGTTCTGTTGCCGGTCCAAAGATTCTTGAACATCTTGTTGATGTCGTCATTTACTTTGAAGGCAATACCCTGCAGCATCGCATTGTCCGTGCGATTAAAAACCGCTTTGGCGCAGCCAATGAGCTGGGCGTTTTCGAAATGCATCAACAGGGACTGCGGGAAATCGCCGATCTTTCCGCCCTGTTTCTCAATCCCGATCAGCGTCCGCAAACCGGCAGCAGCATTGTCTGCAGCTACGAAGGCAGTCGTCCGCTGCTGGTGGAAGTGCAGGCGCTGGTCAATCGTTCCAATTATGGCACGCCACAACGCACTGTCAGTGGCTTCGATCATCGCCGCCTCTCCCTGATACTGGCCATTTTGGAAAAATACTGCAACCTCCCCTTTGGTATTCACGACGTCTTTGTAAAAGTCGCCGGTGGTCTCAAGATCAACGATCCTGGGATCGATCTCGGAGTAGCCGCCGCACTTTATTCCAGCCGCTTAGAACAAAAGCTGGACGGAGATGCCGTTTACATCGGCGAATTGGGACTGGGCGGGGAAGTTCGGCCGGTATCCTTCGCTGAGCAACGAATGCGCGAAGCGGAAAAGCTCGGATTCAAACAGATCTATCTCCCACCACCCAATCTTCCGGAGAAGAAAGGGAAACTGCTCCTTTCCCCGGTGCGCGCCCTGAACGAGTTACTTTTACCGGTAGATATTACATGACAACAGCTTTATCCGTAGAAAATAAGATCCGTTACTTGAAGCTGCTTACCGGCGTTTGGGAAGGTAATGGCAGCGGACAATTTCCCACAATTGATGCCTTCCGATATCGGGAAATATTACGAATCAGCACTAATGCTGCGGAGCCGGGCATCGCATTTGAACAAATCACCTGGAAACTCTTTGACGATGGTTCTCCCGAAGCGCCACTGCACTGGGAATCCGGTTTTTTCCTGGTACGCGATGATGGAAAAATCGACTTGCTCAATGCTCAGAACTCCGGCCGCGTTGAGGTGCTGAGTGGAGAGATGTCAATGCTGGACACCACTCTCAATGCTTTTACACTTGATCTGAGCAGCGTCGTCCTGGCACATGATCCACAAATGCGCCAGTCCCGCCGTATTTTCACATTTCAGGAAAATCAGCTGACTTACAGCGTTAATATGGCAACAGATAAAGTGGCGGAGATACAATCTCACTTAAACTGCCAGCTAAGCAGAAACAACCAGCGCAAATAGAGGCTTTCTCCAATGAGTAATCGAGCGACAAAAATGTTTTTCATCCGGCATGGTCAAACAGAATGGAATGCTTTAGGGCGTTTTCAGGGGCACCAGGACAGTCCGCTTTCAACTGAAGGTATGCAGCAGGTTGTAGCCCTGGCGCGGGTGATGGAAAACTTTGAATTTTCTCACCTTTATTCCAGCGATTTGGGGCGTGCGCATCAAACCGCAAAAGCAATCGCCGAGCGTACCGGTCACGATATTATTACCGATGCACGGCTCCGTGAGCGAAAATACGGTATTTTCGAAGGACATTCTCCCAGCGAACTGGCCAGTAAATATCCGGATATCTATAAGGAATATCGCCAGCGCAAGGCGGACTACGCCGTTCCCGGTGGTGAGAGTGCAAATGCAGTATTAGACCGGTTGATTGCCTGTGTTGATGAAATCGCAGAAGAGCACAATGGCGGCACTTACGTAATTGTCTCCCATGGCGGTATAATCAACCGGTTTCTTCGCCATGTGCTGGGAATTTCCCAGGGGATTCCCCGTCGTTTTGATATTAAGAATGCCGCGATTAATACATTCGTGCACAATGGTCAGTTTTGGAAACTGGATTTGCTGGGACTACAACCGGCCGACCTGAGAGAGACGAACGATCATGAGTGACGCTATTAAAACATATTTTCTCGGTTGCCCGATTTGGGGCAACAAAGACTGGCTGGGCAGTTTATTTACCAGCACTGCCCGGCAGCCGGATTATTTAAAACAATATGCCCGGGTGTTCAATACAGTTGAAGGGAATAATACTTTTTACGGATTGCCAAAACCAACGGCGATAGAACGCTGGCGCGAGGATATCCCGGAAAATTTTCGTTTCAGTTTTAAATTTCCCCGTAAGATCAGTCATGAAATGGCGTTGCAATATTGTCAGGAGGAAACCCGGGCATTTTTCGAAGCAATGGCCCCATTGTCAACCAATATCGGCGTTTATTTTCTGCAGTTGCCGCCCTCTTTTTCCCCACCGGCCCTATCCCTGTTGGACAAGTTTCTGGCGGGACTC
Source organism: Calditrichia bacterium (assembly GCA_028284905.1). Classification (GTDB taxonomy): domain Bacteria; phylum Calditrichota; class Calditrichia; order RBG-13-44-9; family J075; genus JACKAP01. The sequence continues at coordinate 26,420 of JANQQU010000068.1, read as the reverse complement.
CCGCAAACTTTTGACTATGCCGTGGAAGTACGCCATCGGGCATTTTTTGATGATGCTGATGCCTCGCAGCGACTGAATGAAATATTAGAACGCCATCACGTTAACCGGGCGATTTTTGATACCGGCACGCTTTATAATATCAAAAACGCATCCGATTCTGATGTATTAGAAGCACAGCGCAAGAAGCCGAAAATGCCTGCGTATTTTGGGGTGACTGCCAACAAACCGTTTTTGCGCTATGTCGGGCACAAGACAGTCCAGGAAAACATCCCCCGCTTGACGGAAATCGCCGCTATTGTCGCCGGATGGATTGGGCAGGGCAAACAGCCGTATGTGTTCATACATTCACCTGGCGATCAGTTAGCGCCGGAAATTGCCCGGGAGTTTCATCAGTTGTTGAAGCAAGAATTAACGGCAGGGATGATTGGGGAAGTGCCGGCTTTTCCCGGTGAGATTGAGCGTGCGAATACCGGTGAGCAGATGAGTTTATTTTAGACAGTTGTCAGTTGTCAGTTATCAGTTATCAGTAATCAGTTATCAGTTTACAGCTATCATTCGGGGTTTCCTGCCTAGTGCTACTGCTCGTGCTACTTTTTTTACTTCCCGTTTCGGCCTTCTTCGATGAGCTGCCTTGCTGAATCCAGCACGGTCTCGGAAATTTTCTCTCCGGCCATCAGGCGAGCGACTTCTTCTACCCGGCGATCTGCTTCCAGAGGCGTAATACTGGTAAATGTGCGCCCTTCTTCTACAAATTTCTCTACGGCAAAATGCGATTCACCATAAGAGGCGATTTGCGGCAGGTGGGTGATACAGAGAATTTGATGGCTTTTGCTCAGTTGATAAATACTACGACCAACCGCCTGGGCGATGCGCCCGGAGATACCGGCATCGATTTCATCAAAAACCAGCGTCGGCACCTCGTCAATTTCTGCGAGAATACTTTTTAAGGCGAGCATAATGCGTGACATTTCTCCACCGGAAGCGATTTTACTTAACGGCTTGAAATCCTCTCCGGGATTGGGAGAAATGAAGAATTCGACCAAATCAACGCCATTTTCGTCTCCGGCATAGCGGCTATCCCCTTCCCGGAAAACGCCGTCCGCAGCTTCCTGCCGGGTTAAACTGGCCTGAAATCGCATGTTTGGCATTCCCACCAGGGATAACAATTCCTGCACCTTTTTTTCCATGCCAGTTGCAATCGTTTGGCGATGATTCGAGAGTGCCTGTGCTTCTTCCCGGTATTTATCCAGCGCGGTATCGAGCGCTTCATTCAATTTTTCGATCTCGAACTCAAAATTTTCCTGCAGGCTAAGCTGCTTTTCAATCTCTGCCTGATAATCAAGAATATCGGCGACTGTCGCACCGTATTTTTTCTTTAGTTGATTGATCTCATTAAGGCGGGCCTCCACCACTTCCAGACGCTGCGGATCAAACTCCAGCTGACTTTGATAGCCTTCCACGCTACGTGCCGTTTCTTCAATAATAATGCGCGCACTGGAAAATTCCCCGGAAAGCTTTTCCATCTCTTTGGAAAAATTCCCCAGTTCCTTCAAGCGTTCTTCCGCGCTGGCGATATCGGCGAGAATTTGATGATCTTCCCCGTCAAACAACGCAGACAGTTGGGCGGAAAGGCTGAAGAGCTTTTCCATGTTGCCAAGAATTTTCTTTTCATCGAGCAAGCCTTCTTCCTCGTCAGCTTGTAATTCAGCGGCAACAATTTCCTGTAATTGAAAACGATGTAATTCCGCCTGACTGCTCAATTCGGCCTGCTTTTCCGCTAACCCTTTTAATTCTTTTTGGATATCTCGTACCGCCCGGTATGCTTTCGCAGTGTTTTGCAAGTATTGTTCAGATTGTCCCAGTGCATCCAGGAAATGCCGGTGGGTTTCTTTGCGCAGCAGGCTTTGATGCTCGTGCTGCCCGTGAACATCGATGAGGAAATTCCCCAGGTCTGCTAATGTAGAAATCGTTACCGGAGAATCGTTGATAAACGCACGAGAACTACTCTTCACAGAAATTTCCCGGCGAATAAACAGTTCTTCATCGGCATCAATACCGCGCTCATCTAGGAATTTCCGCAGGCGCGGCAGCTTACGCACATCGAGTACCGCTTCCACCAATGCCCTGTCGGCACCGGTGCGCACAACTTCCGTATATACGCGCCCCCCCAGCAATGCGGAAATAGCCCCAACCAGGATGGACTTTCCAGTGCCGGTTTCCCCGGTGATGATATTTAACCCCGGGAGGAACTCTATCTGTAAATTTTCCGCCAGAGCGAAATTACGAATTTGCAACGATTTTAACATATCTGCTATATCCTTCCTGAACCTCAGTCGTTTCAGCGTGCTGAATTTAATACCGAACTATTGTAAATTTCAAATAAAAAATGGTAATTTTAGTAAACGTATATTCACGCATTCCTTTCGAGGTTTTGTTTGGAACAATCTATTTTCAGTTTTAAATTTGTCGCGGATTTTTAGAAAATTAAATTATTTATTTTGGAGAAAGCACAGGTATCAGGGAATTAGGAATAAAAAGATTATCCAATCAATACCAGACAACCTAAGTCCTTAAATCCCTAAGCCCCTAAACCCCTATTTTAATTCACCACACCACCACCATGATCCAAAATTGTCAACCAATCAACGGATATATCTCCCATGACTAAAGAAGAAATAACAAAACTGACCCATCTGGTTACCTGCGCTGGCTGAGCGTCCAAAATAGGTCCGGGTGACCTTGGGGAAGTATTACAACATTTGCCGAAAGAGACGGAGAATCCGGCTGTCCTTGTCGGCCTGGATACTCGCGATGATGCTGGTATTATTAAAGTTAGCGATAGTCTCGCCATGATACAGACCGTCGATTTCTTTACGCCGATTGTGGATGATCCGTATGCATATGGTCAAATTGCAGCGGCGAATTCGCTGAGTGATATTTACGCCATGGGCGGCACACCGCGCACAGCATTGAATATTCTCGGTTTTCCGGAAAAGACGATCAGCAAACGGATTATCGCCCGTATTATTGAAGGCGGTTATGATAAAGCGACGGAAGCCGGTGTCACCATCCTTGGCGGCCATTCTGTGAAAGATCCGGAACTGAAGTTTGGTATGTCAGTGACCGGTTTTATCGATCCCGACGATATTCGCCGCAACTCTACCGCGCAAGCGGGTGATGCATTGGTTTTAACCAAACCGCTGGGCACCGGCATTCTCACCACCGCACTTAAAAATGAAGCGCTGCCGGATGATATTCTTGCTCACGTCACTATGATAATGAGCACTCTAAACAGGCAGGCATCAGAAATAATGCAGCAATTTACAGTGAATGCCTGTACGGACGTCACCGGTTTCGGCCTGCTTGGCCACTTGTATGAAGTTGCTAATGGCAGCAAGGTATCCGCACGAATTTTTTCGGACTATCTGCCCTTGTTACCGGATGTCGGTTTCTTTGCCAGGGAGGGTCATCTTACCGGCGGCGCTAAAGAAAATGAACGCTATCTCGCCAACCATGTTCACATCACCGATAACGTTTCGGAAATTGCCCGGCAGGTGCTTTTCGATCCACAAACTTCCGGCGGACTGCTGATATCGCTACCACTCGATGAAGCAAAAAGCTTTATGGCGAAATTCAACAAAAATTCCCAGATAAAAGCCGCGCTGATAGGAGAAATAAAACCAGCAGCGGAAACAACCATTGAAATTGTCTAAAACAGCCTTAGATATAGAAGGAATTTTTATTTTTGAAGAAAACAACTGCTCTGGCACATGCTAATATTGCTTTGGTTAAATATTGGGGAAAACGCGACAGCCGTCTGAATTTACCAGCAGTGGGCTCCCTTTCCATGACGCTGAAAGCCCTTTCGACCACAACCAGCGTGGAATTTCAGGAAGGCTTATCCATTGACACGCTTTCCATCAATGGCAGCGATGCCGGTGAAAAACAAACCCGCCGCGCTTCGGCATTTCTCGACTTGATTCGGAAAGATGCCGGCATTCAGCATGGTGCCATTATCGAAAGTGTGAATAATTTCCCTACCGGTGCCGGCCTAGCGTCCTCGGCTTCCGGATTTGCCGCACTCACCGTTGCTGCTGCGAATGCCGCTGGTTTGGACCTCTCCCCTACCCGTCTTTCCGAACTATCCCGGCAAGGCTCAGGATCCGCCGCGCGTTCCATTTTTGGGGGGTTCGTAGAAATGAAGCTGGGAGAAAAAGCCGACGGTTCTGATTCGATTGCAGTGCCACTTCATCCTGCCGAGCATTGGCCGTTGGCAATGCTTATACTTATCACCTCCGAAGCAGAAAAACCGATCGGTTCCACGGAAGGGATGAACCTGACCGCGGAAACCTCTCCATACTATCCGGCCTGGGTAGACACTTCTCCGGATGATATTGCCATCGCCAGGGAAGCAATTGTCGCCCGGGATATTGAGAAGCTTGGGGAAATCAGTGAATTCAGCTGTTTTAAGATGCACGGCCTGGCGATGTCTGCCAATCCGGCGATTATCTACTGGAATGGCTTAAGCGTCACCCTGATCCATGAAGTTCGACGGCTACGCGCGCAGGGAATTCCCGCTTATGTTACTATGGATGCCGGCCCGCAGGTTAAAGTATTGACACTACCTGAATATGTTGAGAAGCTGACAGGTTTGCTTTCCGAGATTAAAGGTATCCGGCAAATTATCAGCACTGAGCTCGGTGGCGACGCTCGTATTTTGCCGGAGTAATAAATTGTTTTGCCACGGATGAACACGGATTTACACAGATTTACACAGATTAAACCTATCAATTAGATTGTTGTTTTTTATCCGGTTATCGGTGGTTAAAAATAAAGAAATTAAAAAAGTATTTGAAATTTAGATAAAATCAAATAGATGCAGCTGAGAGGCGACTAGATGGGAATTCGTGCACAAGCACCGGGAAAATTGATTCTGCTGGGAGAGTATGCAGTGATGGAAGGCGCACCAGCCCTGGTGGCTGCCATCAACCGCACTGCCGAAGTTACGCTATTGCCTCCCGGAAACGACAGTTTTCAACTGCAGGCGCCGGTCATGTGTTCAGATGCACTCTCTTTTCAATTGGACGAGCAGAATAATATTCAATTCATTACCGCTTTAAGCGAAGAATTACAGCAACGCCTGAAATTTTTTACGACTACCTTTGAAGCGGGTCTGGAAAAGCTGGAAACATCTCCGGAAAAATGGGAGGTTACTATCGACACTTCCGGGTTTTACCATGGTGATTACGGGAAGATTGGCTTTGGTTCCAGCGCCGCACTAACAGTGTCATTATTGGGTGCTATCGCCGCCAGTAAAAATGAACATTTTTATAAAGATAATGATGCTCAGTACAGTTTCTTCCAACACGCTTTAAAAACGCACCGATTTGCACAGGGCAAGCTTGGCAGCGGCATCGACGTTGCCGCCAGCTGCTTTGGTGGCATTCTGCAATACCAGATCAATCCGGATCCTACTTCTCATGAAGCAATGATTGAAACAATGGATTACCCTGAAGGATTGTATTTGCTTACCATCTGGACCGGCGTGCCGGCATCTACCCGGAAACTGGTGCGGCAGGTACATAAATTCCGCGATCATTCGCCCAATGGTTTTCAGCAACTAATGACTGAAATGACCGACATTTCTTTTTCCGGATGCCATGCCCTGATGAATAACGACGTGCCCGCCTTTCTCGATGCAGTCGAACGTTATCACGCCGCAATGGCGCAACTCGGGCAGCAAAGCGAAGCACCGATTATTTCCCAGGAACATCAAGCGTTAGCGACGATCGCCCGTGATTGTAACGCTGCTTATAAACCTTCCGGCGCTGGTGGAGGTGATCTCGGCATCTTCTTTAGCGATTCCCCGGAAGTTCTGGAAGATGTTGCCCTCCAGGTAGCGGAAACGCCGTACACCATCATTCAAATAGATATTACAGCCAATGGCTTGCAAACTTATCATGAAAAGGACGCATAAATGGATCGATCCCGCATTCCCCAGTTTTACAAATTCAGTGTTCAGGAACGCCTGGAATTGCTGCAGGAAAGAGGTATTCTTTCCAATGAAGATTTCAAAATGCTGACAAACAGCACGAATGTTTTTTCGGCGGATGAAGCGGATACCATGGTGGAGAACGTCATCGGTGTATTTGGTCTCCCGATCGGTCTGGGGCTGAACTTTCAAATCAATGAGAAAGACTATATCGTGCCGATGGTGGTCGAAGAACCCTCAATTATTGCCGCGGTTAGCTCGGCGGCAAAGATTGTCCGTCAGGCTGGCGGTTTCCACAGCGAAGCGAGTGAGCCATTGTTGATTGGGCAAATTCAGGTGGTCGATCTGGAACATCCTTCCCATGCGAAAAAAGCATTGCTGCAGAATAAGGAAGAAATTATCAACCTCGCCAATAGCTTTCACCCGAAAATGGTCGCGCGCGGCGGCGGGGCTAAGGATGTGGAAGTGATCATTCATCCCAATTCCTCTCATCGCGGCGATATGCTCATCGTTCACCTGCTGGTGGACACCCGGGATGCCATGGGTGCAAATCTGGTAAATACGATGTGTGAAGGGGTTGCCTCGCTAGTAGAGAACATTTCCGGAGGCAAGGTTTTTCTGCGAATTCTTTCCAACCTCAGCGACCGGGCTTTGGTGAAAACCGAATGCGTCATCCCCACCAAATTTCTTTCCGGCAAAGGCTTTGACGGCGAAGAAGTGCGGGATGGTATTATCCTCGCCAACGAGTTTGCCCTTGCCGATCCTTACCGGGCAACCACCCACAACAAAGGCATCATGAACGGCATCGACGCTGTCGCAATTGCCACTGGTAACGATTGGCGCGCAATCGAATCCGCTGCTCATGCCTATGCCGCTCGCGGCAAACGGTATACCTCCATGACGCAATGGACAAAAAATGATGACGGCGATCTGGTCGGTCGCCTGAAGCTGCCGATGAAAGTGGGCACGGTGGGTGGACCTTTGCAATCTAATCCTTCCGTTGCCATCCTCCATCGCATCCTCAATGTAGAAAGCGCCACCGAACTGATGGCCGTGATGGGTGCTGTGGGACTGGCACAGAATTTCTCCGCAATCAAAGCGCTTTCCACTGAGGGCATCCAGCAGGGACACATGACCCTGCATGCCCGCACCGTTGCCAATGCTGCTGGTGCGACCCCGGACATTTTTGACGAAGTAGTAGATCGCTTGATTGACAGCGGAGAAATCAAAGTTTGGAAAGCAGAGGAAATCGTCAAGGATTTGAAAAAGCATGTTGCTGCCGGCGGTGCCAAGCCAAAAACAGCACCGAAAAAGGAAAAGCTGCCGGCCGGCTTTGGAAAGATCATTCTCTTCGGGGAACATGCGGCGGTATATGGCAGTCATGTTATCTCTGCACCGATTCCTATTGCCATTCAGGCAAAGGTCAAGGACGTGGAAAATGGCGTTCATCTAGTCATTCCTCGTTGGGGCGTGGAAGAGCGGGTGCACTTTGGCACTCAATACAAATATTCGATTTACGATTCTCTGACGCTCATTCTCGACACACTGGAATTGCGCGACCGGAATATGCGCATCGAGATCTTCCCGCATATTCCCCGTGCAATGGGACTCGGTGGTTCGGCTGCGCTGGCGGTGGCAATTATTCGGGCGCTTTCCGAACACTACAAGCTCAACCTGGATGATGCAACGATCAACAAGCTCGCTTTCCGTTCGGAAGAGATTGTCCATGGCACACCGTCCGGTATCGACAACACGATGGCGACCTATGGTAAATTCATTCTCTTTAAGAAGGGCGATCCTCCCATGATGAAAACTCTGGAATGCCCGCAACCAATTCCGATTGTTATCGGGATTACCGGGGTGGAAAGTTTAACCGCGAAGATGGTCGCCAATGTCCGTAAAGCCTGGGAAAACAACAAGATGATGTATGACCGAATATTCACGGAGATGAATGCATTAACCCTGCGGGCGGTAAAAGCGATCAAGAATCATGATCTGACAACCCTTGGCGATTTGATGAACATAAACCAAGGTTTGTTAAATGCCTTGCAGGTATCGAGCTGGGAGCTGGAAGAGATGATCCAGATCGCTCGTAACGCCGGTGCCCTCGGGGCAAAATTGACCGGTGGCGGCGGTGGCGGCGCCATGATCGCCTTATGCCCGGACAATGCCGAGGATGTTGCCGAAGCAATGCGGCGTTCCGGTTATCGTTCGATGATTACCCAGATTGGCTAAAATAATTTGACTGAGCTTCACTTATAAATCAGTTAAATACGCATTTCACTTTTTACTTTGAGGGCCTTTCTTTACGCTTTATAATGCATAGATATATTGCGTGGGGCTAACGCAAAATGCTCGCAATGTAAAATACCAAATTTAGAGATGCATTACCGTATCTGCCGATGTCGATACCGGTATGATTTCAATTGATGATTTAGGAGACAGAACCAAGAATGAATGATGCGCAAGTTTCTTTTGATGATGAAATGCTGATCGTGGTTGACGAAAACGATAATATTATTGATTATAAAGACAAAGTAGACTGCCATAGAGGCGATGGCATTCTGCATCGGGCCTTCTCGATTTTTATTTTTAATGATACCGGTGAATTACTGATTCAACAACGCAGTGATCAGAAGCCACTCTGGCCATTATTTTGGTCGAACAGCTGCTGCAGCCATCCTCGCAAAGGTGAAGATCTGGAGAATGCCACCACCCGCCGTCTCGCTGAAGAATTGGGGATTAGCACACCGCTAAAACATCTTTATACTTTTCAATATCATGCCCGTTATGAAACAGTCGGCTCCGAGCATGAAATGTGTGCGGTTTTTATCGGCAAAAGCAATGATCCCATTCAAGTAAATCCAAATGAAGTCGCCGAATGGAAATATCTCTCCATTAATGACGTCACCAGTGCAATCGCCAAAAATCCTGAGAGTTATTCTCCCTGGTTTAAAATGGAATGGGAGCGGTTGATGCTGGAGCACATGGCGGATATAAAGGCACTTTAAATATGCAAATGGGCAAATGGGTAATTGAGAATCCCCCAATAGCCAAATTTGCAAATATGCAGTTTTGCCCATTTGCAAATTTGCCCATTTTAAAGCAATCTATTTACCTCACCACATAATATTTTGATGCAATCACATGTTTACTTTTTCAGACTCTGATATCGTTTCCCTCGATAATTTCTCACTCAGCTGGCGCTGGCGTAGCGAAAAACATAATCGTCTCTCCGATGCGGATCTGGCAAAAATCCACCCCTTTACGCCGGACAAAGCAGGCGCTGCGTATAAATACAGCGAAAATTTTCAGGGGAAAAATTACCGGGAAAAATTCGAAGAGATTGATGAATACCCGGTGGAAGTGCGGGGAGACAATCCTGAAGGGGAAAATGTCCGCGATTGGTTAATCGGTCTTCTCGGAAAAAAACCCTTGCCGATTTTCATTTCCTGGTCAAAAAATTGGGCAGTCGCGACAGATTCGGACACATTCATCCGTTTTTGGGATGATTTTCTCTATCCCGTCGAAGACGTAGTTATCTGGCCAGTAGATGAGTCCTGGGTACTTCTCTGGGATTACAAACAACGTTTCTATTTTGCCCGCCAAAAAGAAATTACCCGCTAAACCTCCTTCCAAACTTTTACATTCAAGATTGAAAATTGGACATTGGACATTTATTTCCTTATAATTCTTTAAAATTACCGGATTTACCGCTCATTAGTTGAAATGAATCCTGTGTGCAATTCTCTACTCCGGCGATCCTGCTTCTGGCAGACGAGCGGCCAACCAAAAGGAGGTTCAGGATGCCAGCATTATTTCGCTTAATACATCTTTGGATAATTTTAACGGTTTCGTTATCTGCACAAGAGGCGCTGACTCCGGAATGGCTGATCGTCCGCAGCAGCCCGGTAAATGGCGGCGACGGCGAAGCCTGGGGGATTGATACTGATGATGCCGGCAACATCTATTGGGCACCGAATCTCACCCAACCGGGTATATTTCAAGGTTTGGATGTATTGCTGTATAAAATAGATGCAGACAGTAATGAAATATGGGGTAGCCCAACTCTTTACGGAGATTTACATGCCCAACAAACCTATATTGTAACCCAGACCGAGAATGTTGTCTATCTCGGTGGCAGAGATTGTTTCGAATTCACGCTGGATCCCAATCTTCCCTTTTGTGATATGCTAATTCTGGCGGTCGATCCGCTAACTGGGGACACGCTTTGGAGCACGACCTGGGACCAGGGTTTCGGCTACGAAGAAGTCGATGGTCTGGTGATTGAAGATGACGGCATTTATGTCACCGGCTGGACAAGGGGCGACACTACCGGCATGGATATCGCACTACTCAAAATGGACCTTAACGGCGAGGTTCTCTGGAGCAACACCTGGGGCACAGAGATGCGCGAGCATCAGGATGGCCATATCGTCATTGATGATTCGATCATCTATGTTGCCGGTTTGTACGGTGGTTCGGAAATTGGAGGTCCCTGCCTGCTACCGGATCTTGATGGACAGGCATTGCTGGCAAAATTTTCCAAGGCAGATGGCAGCTATATCTCTCATACGACCTTTGGGCGGGACGACAGCTGGTGCAATTTTGAAAATGCCCTGGGGATGGCTTCCGATGGTGAATATCTCTATCTCACCGGCATCACCACCGTAGCGAATAACGACAACAATATTTTTATCGCTAAATATGACAAAAACCTTAATCAGATCTGGTTACGGAATTGGGGAGGCGCCGCAACGGAAACTGCCCGGGCTATTGCTGTCGGTGATGATGGTAATATTTATATCGGTGGCAACACTGATAGTTTTGGTGCCGGGGAAGTAGACGTTATTGTACTGAAGTATTCACCAGATGGTAATTTACTGAATGCAAAAACCTGGGGCCACAGTGCAGAGGATCAAACCCTGGATATTGAAATTCAGGGCGACCTGATGTATCTGACCGGCAAAAGTAAATCCTTCAACGCCACCGATGATTTTGATGCCTATTTGCTGAAAATTAATTTGGTCTCTCAATTAACTGCTATTGATGAGCAGCTAATTGAACCGGGCACTTTCCTCCTTGAGCAAAATTATCCGAACCCTTTTAATCCAACGACGCATATCGGATTTCGGATTTCCGATTTTGGAATGGTTGATTTGAAAATATATGATGTTAGTGGGCGGTTGGTAGCAACCTTGATTAATGAAAACAGGCCGGCTGGAGAATATTCTGTGGTTTGGAATGGTACGGATGATAGTGGTAAGAAAGTGTCCAGCGGTATTTACATCTATCGATTGAAGAGCGGAGATTTTTATGAGGCGAAAAGGATGGTTCTGCTTCGTTAAATACAAATTTTTATTGCGTTTAACTTGTGGCGTTTTTCTGGCGCTTTTTTTCAATAGTTGTGGAATGAAGAACAAACAAAAGCAGGAAAGCTGCCCTTTCACAATTACTTTAGGCAAGGCTGCAGATAGCGCAAATTGTTCATCGTCCCAGAATATTTATCGAGTTGGAATCCATAGTGCCAGCGGTATTGGCAGCGCAATATTACATTTTGACAGTTCCGGCAATTCACAACGCATTCAAATAGTGTTGCATACAAAAGGGTTGGAACAACTAACGATATCCGATGGCGAAAAGAGCCTGCAGACCGCTTACAGCAGCACCGCCGGTAGCTTGCAAATTCCCCGTACATTTATGAGCATCAAGAATAATTCGCCAAAAGAATTACCAGCAGATCACCCAAATTATTTGCCCTTAAAAGTTGAAGGTTCGGGAAAGGATGGACCAATCATTCCCCTGAAAAGCGGATACTTTTCCCTGCTTATTCCGACAGCACTTCATCAGAACGCCGATAGTCTGAAAATTTCCTGGATCGATTTTTATCGGTGATGGTTTTTTAATTTTTGCCACGGATAAACACCGATACACACGGATTAAAATTACCAATACACTCTATATTTTGAAATATCTATTCACACTTCGACAAGCTTAGGATGAATGGATATTGAACATATAATTTTTCTATCCGTGAGAATCAGTGTGCATCCGTGGCAAAAAAACATTCATCAGGAAGGCAAAGTTTTTCTCTTATCACGCTGGCGAGCAATTTCCACGACATACAGGAACGCTAAGATGGGAAAGAGCAGCCAGGAGATTAAGGTAATTACGAACAATACCTGGTAGGCGACATCAGCGGAAGATTCAGGATTATCATTTATCCCGGCCATGACCTGGAAAACCGCATGTTCCAGGTTTAGCGCGGCCAATGCGGAAACAAGTCCGGTTAGTGGAAACAGCAAAGCGACGAGAATCCCCAGCCCGCGCATTTCACAATAGACATAAAGATAACGCCCCAGCAAAGCGACCCGCCACACGGCAACAATTCCCAGAAATATTGCATTAACCGATTGTGCCAGCGCTAAAGGCATAAACATTTCGATAGGGATTGCATAAAGAATGGCTGGCGGTGCTGTCAAGGAAATAAAGATGAGTAAATTTTTATACGACCAGTTTTGCGGGCGCAACGGCCAGAGGATCAAAAACAGATACAGCGCCAGAATAAAAATGTAAACAACCGACCCCACCCCGAGATGCTGCAAAAACTCCGCCCGGGTATTATCCCAATAACGCCCCATCCCGACAATCCAGGTAGCGATAACGCCAAAAGTAAGATAGCGATTATCCAGACGGTCGATATCTTCGCGGGTAAACCGGAAAGTCAGGATACGCCAGACGGTTTGTAGGATTTCACTCATAAGCAGAATTATTTTTCAATGTCCAATATCCAATTTTCAACGCCCAATGCTGAAGTAAGTACCGAATCCGTCCAATACTTCGAAATTCTAAATTGAGTATTGGACATTGGACATTAATTTTTTCAACGCATACCGCGCACTTTTACAATCTATTCACCATCAGGGGGTATGGTGCCGATGTTCCGATAAACAACATTGGCCTGTCCCCGCTGCACCATGCCGGAGAATCTCTTCTTCAATATCCCTTTGGCAAAATTTCGCACCGGGGGAATCAGCATACAGAATCCAAAAACGTCTGTCAGCAAGCCGGGAGTTAAGAGAACGACACCGCCGATCAACACTAATAACCCATCTACTAATTGATCGGTAGGAATGCGACCAACGGATAATTCCTGCTGAATACGGTTATACACCATAAATCCCTGTGCTTTCGCCAGAGAGGCACCAACAATACCGGTAATAACAACCAAGCCGATCGTCGGCCAAAATCCAAACACTTCACCTAATTTCACCAAAATAATCAGTTCGATCAGCGGAAGCCCAATAAATAAAGCTAAAAGTTTTCCAAACATCTATCTTCTCTTAATTCTTTCTTCAACATTTTTTAGTAAATACAGGCCAAAGGCTTTAGGCCTAAGGCCTTAGGTCTAACTGCCTAAAGCCTTATTTTCACATTAAATTCTTAATCTTAACCACTCTGCATCGCCCTGAGTTTCGTTCGCTTTGCGGAGCGCTTCTTCACTGCCAGATTGTAGCCAATACAGGCTTTAGGCCTAAGGCCTTAGGTCTAAACAGCCTAAAGCCTTATCTTCACATCAGATTCTTAATCTTTAACCACTCTGCATCGCCCTGAGTTTCGTTCGCTTTGCGGAGCGCTTCTTCACTGCCGGCGACGATTACCAGGCCATTGTCGCGGACGTGATCGAGCATATCGGCAAACTCCCGGAAATGCTCGGCGCGAGTGTTGAGAATTTCGTCTCGCAGCTGCTGTATTTCTTCATCGCGCTCATCGAAGAGATACCGGACCATCGAGGTATATCCCTTTTCGTCCGGCAATTGATAAGGGCTGACATCGCCGATCGCGCCAATGATGCTCTTGACCATTTCCTCACCTTCCGGGGCAGCTTTCCGTAAATATTCTCCGGCAGCATCATAATTCTTTAAAGTATCGAATAAATTGGGGTCGCGGTAAGAAACATAGCTAAAGATACCGGAACGCTTGCTAAAATTACAGAATGCCCCGTAAGCGCCTCCCTGCACACGAACCCGATTCCACAACCAGTTGGTGCGCAGGAATTTCTGGATAACCGCGATCGAGCCGTGATACTGATAACCACTGTCATAAATATTGGCTGCCTTACCGACATAATTGATTCTCGCCGGCACCGCTAAGCCTTCAAACCCATTACGCAGCTTCGGTTTCCAGGTTTGCAGCTCGATATTTTTCCGGGGCATTTCCTCAAGAAATTCCTCCAGCTGCGGCTTCACGACCCGCCAGTTTTCCTCGTCCAGAGTTACATTGCAAATCATGCCTCCGCGATGAAAGAGCGTCTCATAAAAATCTTCCAGATCCGCTTGCACTGACGCCCAATCGCTATCGACCTTCTCGCTCAGTTTCCGGAGAAACTTCAGATAGTTTACCCCACCGGTTAGCTCTCCCAACCAACCACTTGGGGAAAAACTGGCTTTCAGTCGGGATTGCACCAGGGCATGGCCGGCCGCGCCCAGACTGTTTTCCTTACTGGATTTTGCATCCAGCACCAGCTGGCGAAATCGTTCCTGATCAGTCAAGTTGGGCAGCAGGAAAATATCGCGGAACAATGCCAACAGTTTTCCAGTTTGCCCGACCATCGATTTTCCCCAGAAGAAGAGCCAGGCATTGATGTCCTGGCCATCCCGGGTTAAAGAAGTAACCGCAGACTGCGAGATGCCTCCGGTATGCTTGCCAATTCTTTCCGAGAGAGAGACAAAATTCTCTTCCCGGGTACCCATCTCCAACATTGCCCTGCCAAAGAGGCGCAGGTAAGGGAGCAGACGCTGCGGCACGTTTTTCAGGTTAAAACCGATGTCGAGGTAGAGCACACCACTGGTAAACAAATCATGGTAGAGAATTTCCGTTTCCCCATGCCGAAATACTTCCAATGGCAGCGGCTTATGTTTCTTCTCCAAATCGTCCAGGGTCAGGCGAGGAATTTTTGCGAGATCTTCCGGAGCATCCGGCTGCTTTTGGGCATCTTTCAATGTTTGGGTATCGCTGATAATTTGCTGTAAATCCGCCGGGGTCATTCCTGACTGTATTTTTTCCAGGCGCGCTTTTTCTGCCGCTTCTTTTTCTTCGGCGATAGCAGCATCCGGGGTCAGGACGACAGTTGTGCGATGCATGTTGGAAAGGAGATGCGTTTTGATCATCTCTTCCAGCAATTGTTTGTTTCCGGCAAGATCTTCCTTGATGGTTTTCAAGGCATTTTCGAATCCTAATGGCTCGATGGGATCACTGTCATGCAGCCAGGTGGAAAGCGCCCGGAGCATCAATGCCAGACCACGGGGATAGGATCCGGTGTTGTTCTCCCGCAGGCGAAATTCGATGGTGTTGATTGCTGCTTCCAGCGTATCAGCGGGAATGCCATTCTTCACCAAAGCTTCCAAGGTATCAAAAACCACTTTTTCAACTTTATCAGCATCGGCGGGATCAATGCCCATCAGTCCTGTAGAAAAAGCCAACTGCCGCAGGCTCATAGCCAATCCGGTGGCGGACAAATCTTCCCCCAGCCCACTGTCAATCAAAGCTTTCCAGAGCGGTGCGGCGGGATTTCCCAGCAGCACCTGATCGAGCAGGCGCAGGCGTAAACGCTCCGTCCGGTTAAGCGTATCGCCGATCAGCCAGTTAATGGTTACAACGCCCTTATTGCCGCCTCCCTCATTGTCCCCGGAGTAATAGCGGGTGTTCACGCGGCGATGCTCATCAAAACGCGCTTGTAACGCAACCCGGGAATCGACCGGTTTTTCATCGAATTCCTGTAGATATTCGTCGATTAACTCCAGACGACGGGCAGGATTGTCATCCCCATAAAAATAGATGTAAGCGTTTGAGGGATGATAATAAGTCTCGTGAAAAGTCTTGAACTGCTCGTAGGTTAAATCGGGAATATTTGCCGGATCTCCCCCGGAATCGACCCGATAGGTATTGTCGGGAAAAATGGACGAAGTGGATGCCCGGGAAATCGCCCGATATGGCGAGGCATTTGCCCCCTTCATTTCGTTAAAAACCACGCCTTTATAGATGATCGGATCATCGGCGTTTTCCAGTTCATAATGCCAGCCTTCCTGCTGAAGAATTTCCGGGGTGATACGCGGATGAAGCACCGCATCGAGATACACGTCGACCAGATTGTAAAAATCCTGCAAATTGGTGCTGGCCACCGGGTAACAGGTTTTATCCGGATAGGTAAAAGCGTTCAAAAAGGTATAGAGCGAGCTTTTCAGCAGTTCCACGAACGGCTCTTTTACCGGATATTTCCGGGAGCCGCAGAGCACGGAATGCTCCATAATGTGGGCAATGCCGGTGGAATCTTCCGGCGGGGTGCGAAAGGTAATGCCAAAAACTTTATTTTCATCATCATTCGCCAGGGAGAGAATCTTCGCCCCGGTCTTTTTGTGGTGATAGTAATAAGCCTGGGAATTTACTTCGGAAACATGTGCTTCCTGAATCAGATCAAATGCGGGATGCTGCGTCATTAAAACCTCTCGGAATCTGGGTTAAAAAAATGGAGAATTGACCATTGCAGATGCTTTTTCGACTCATTGCTGCCATCTCATATAATCGGCATATTATTGCATCTACGAAACATATTATAAAAATAAACTGCTTTTTTGTGGGAAGGTAACATTAATTAATTTCTGGGGGGAATTTTTCCTGGAAGACCGATGCTTTCTATGCACCATTTATCCGCCCGAGATTCGCATCCCGGGCTATTTTGGGCGGCCCTAACGGGCCGGTTGGTTTGATTGTTTTATTAAGGTCCGCAGGACCGTTAACATACGTTTACCCCGCTGCACGCAGCATCGGGAAAATCGACATTCAGTAAAAATGAGCCCGGAAAGGGCGACGCCTTAGCATTTATCTTGAGCACACGGTAATTGCGTAACATTGGTCATCAAAAAAGATGCAAAGGGTCAAATGATCAAATTATTGAGATGATTGTCCGGAACGAATAGCGCGCACATAGAAGTTGTAACCGATGACGTTGCTGCCGCAATAACCGATGAGGAAATTGACAGTCCACGCGCGGGAGGCGCGCTCTTGTTCGGAGGTCCAGATCCAGCGTTGCCTCGCGCCAAATATCCCGTCGATATGGAGACCATTCTCATTCTTTTCTGGTGCCATCAGGCTCATCGCCTCAGCCAGGGTGGGCAGTCGCCAATCTTTATAGCCACCGAATCCATTCCCGCTGTTCAAAGAGTTAATATATTCAGCAGCATTTGAAATAGTCATTCCATTGTCAGAGCCTTCCCGCTGCCAGTAAAGGTTAGTCTTTCGATCATATACTACTTGGCTGTCAGCCTGTCTCTCGTAGTGATATTTTTCACGGTCTATCCCGCTGCCGCCCGGATTATAATCACTACCGTAATAATTGCTATCCACCAGCATTGCTTTCACAGCGAACTCTTGTCCCTGGAAAGGTCGACGTGCTGCTGCCGAGCGCACTGCCCAGACCTGGTGCCGATTATCCGGAGAGACACCGTCTAGGCGGCCGCTGCGGAAGTCCACCCGCCAGGTATGCCGCCCGGTAATTTCGCTGCCGGTCCAGATTTGTGCCGGCGCTGCACTAAAAGTGGAGTTGATATGTAATCCCGCTGCAGTGGTGTCGCGCTGCATCAGGGACATCGCTTCTTCCCAGGATGGCAGCCGCCAGTCACCGTAGCCGCCAACCGAGTCGCTGTTCAACTGCGTAATGTAATCATTTGCTTTCGCATAATTCATTGTCTCTGTTGAAGGTGTTAGTGACCAATAGAGATAGCTGGCAACATCATAAATCACTGTGCTGTCTGCGGGCAACAGCGTTGGATCGGTTAGCGCACTGCTGTCCCGATAGGTAATAAATGAATTGCTAAACCCGTTGCCGTTATCATACAAATCCTTTGCGTAGTAATTCCTTTCTACCAGCACCGGGGCTATTTCACTGCGGGCTTCCCGATAGGTATCCATATCCAATTGGTATTGTATCCCAAAGAATGCGACAAAAAGAAGAATTGCTGTTGATATAAATCCGATTCCAGAGATGCGCTTCCGCCGGGCACGGCTGTTGTTAACTAAATGATTTTCTACATCATTCAGCAGGCGCCGGCCGGCTTTTCCGGGTTTAAGCAGGCGTAATTCCCGGAAAGTAAGATAAAGGTTGTTTTCCTCCACCCGGGAGCTGCGCAGCCGTTCCTCAAGCAAACGAGTGAATCGCTGCCCGGGTTTTTCGGAATCGGTGTATTTGCGAAGGATGACCGGTTGAAGGAGGGTGTTCGCCAGAAAATATTCTGTTTTATTTCCTGTTTTATAACTGGCAAGAAGGTATAATTTCTGGCACCGGGCGAGGATGCTGTCAATTAACGATTTCCGGCCAAATATGCTATCAATCTCTGCCCGGCTATGGCGTTGCTGGCCGGTGGCGTCTTCGCAGAAAAATTGCAGGAGGTCGAGCACTAAGCCGGAATCTACCTCTGCCGGTTGTTGTTCATGGAGTGCGGTAAGTTGTTCATCAAAAAATGCTACCAGCTTTTCCGGTTTGCTCTGCAGCTTGTCATAGCGCAGTTTGACTACCGGGGCGAGGACGTCGTGCGCAAGGCTTACCGGCTTGTCCTTTCCCGCGCTTCTGAGGAGATAGAGGTTCTGGCATTTTTCGATTAACTCGCTTATTTCTTTGCTGTCGCCATATTTCTGGCGTATCTCTTCCCGGCTGCGGGTACCGGCAGTGGATAATTCCGTGCAATGGAAATGGAGCAGATCGAGCACCATCCCGGAATCAACCACTGCTCTCCGCCACGTTCTAAGCTTACCCAGTTGTTTTTCCAGAAACTCTTGCATGCCCAAACCCCGGGCTTCTAATTCCCGGTATGCTGCAAAAGTAAAGATGCGTTGTTCCGGGTCCTCTGCGACTTGCTGCCAAAGGTTGGTCAGTAGAATTTGCAGCAGCGGAGCCACGGAACGTTCCGGGTTACTGCCAAGGTCTTCAGCGACCTTTTCTGCGAGACTATTGCCATCGGCTGGCGGTTCGATTTGTAAGCGGTATTTTTCCCGCAGCTCAGATTTTTGAGTAACACCTTCCACCGCCTCAATAATACCGGCCCGATCCATTGGCGGCAAAAACATCGAAGTAAAACCGAGGCGCTGCTTACTAAACATCGCGCTGATTTCCGGGTAATATTCCTTGCGAAAGCTGAGGATTAGTTTCCCTTCGAGTAACCGTCCGGAGGATGGGAAAAGCGTGCTTAATTCATTCAGGAACAGCTGCCATTCGGCTTCGCCATCTTTCTTATTTCCCAAAGGATTGGTATAAGCTTCCTCGGCCTGGTCCAGGATGAGCAGGAAAGGTTTCTCAAGCTGTTTTTCAATCGCCTGCCACTGTTCCAAAAGGGATTTGTTTTTTTTCCCTTCAGCCTTATACGCCGTCAGGGCATCCTGCAATGCCTGCCTCAGCGTGGCTGCGAGGCCCTTCCCGGCGAGACGCCGAGCATATTGCACCGTAAATTCTCCTTCAATTCGCGGGGCCAGACCGGCAAAAAGCAGGGACGATTTTCCCACCCCGGATTGCCCGCAAAAAAGAATGATATGCTTCGGGTTTTTCAGGCGATTATACAATTCCCGAATCTGCCCGCCTCTCCCAAAGAAGATCCCGGCCTGTTCCCGGGTAAAGCGGTTCAATCCGACAAATGGTGCCCCGGGGAGCTCCTCATAATATTTTTTCGGCAAGGGCGGCATTCCCCAATACGGATTATTCGCCGCCTGGCCCAGGCTCCATTTTCTCACACTTTCCGCGGCATCCGGGTTGTAGTAAATATCCCAGGGAAGCCGATCAGTAGATTCACTGGGATGCCAGACCCCGCCGGCCCGAATACCATCATTGCCCTTTTTAGTGAAGATGAGATCACAGGCTTCTACCCAGGCATTTTCCAGAGTAAGCCCCTCTTTCGTTGCCAGGCCCTTGTAAAAACGAACAGCGAGGTCTTGGGCAACATCGTCCCGGATATTCTCCGAAGTGCCGATGACCGCAGGAATACCGGCATTCACTAACGCCTCCGCCTGCAGCTGGCTGCAGCAGCCATTGATAAAAGTGAGCTGGAGCCCATGCTGCTTACTGAGGAAACTTACCAGCCCCTCACTATGCACCTTTGCATGCTTACCGCTGTGCGCTTCCAGCAGCAGATGATAACTTCCGGCATGGCCGCCATAGTGAAAAATGGCGATACGCTCGCGGTATTCCTGGAAGACATCGAAGATGTCGTCAATGGTGACATTCGCGCGTTCTATTACTTCACACACTCCGGCTTGCCGGGCAGCATTCAATTCTTTGCGAATGCCTGCCAGCTCTTTCGGAAGTTTCCGCAGGTATTTGGTTGTATCCACCTGATCGTTCGCAAAGGCCAGGAAGATCACCGGGATTGGAGAGTGATTGTTATTCGCCGACATACAATATTACCTCTGTTATTTGTCAACTGTCGCTCTTATAACTATCAATCTTTTAAACAATTGTTGATGAAATTATCTCTTGAATACATAAAAACGGGGCAAATGGGGAATAGGGAAGTTGAGATTTCTACAGTTGGGAATATTTCATCGCAAATTTTTGAGTTCTATGACATATTTTGTGATTCCGCATTACTTGTAGCACCACTTATGTAACCCCTTCAGGGTAAAGTCTATTTAGGGGTTTTAACCCTGGGCTGAAAAAACTATCAGCCCAGGGTTAAAACCTATAACCGCTTTGCGGTAATAATACGCCAAAGGCGTTACAGACCTAAACCGTGGGGCGTTGTTTTTTCGCGCCCCACGGTTAGAGATAATTTTTACAAACCCTGAAGGGGTTACAGAATTTTTTATCTTAAATATTGCCAGTAAATGCATTTTCACAAAATATGTCAGGGAACCATTTTTTTTGCCGAAAAGACACTCGGAAAATTCTTACTCACCTGGAATACAACGCGTCCTCACATTTTGGCCTGTAAGGCCATTGGTATACTATTTCCCTTAACAAGGTTTGCGATAACCCAGTCGGCGGAGATCCAATGCTTACCGGCGGTTAATATTTAACCGCCGGTAAAATATTTATCTACTGCACCCGACTGGCCTGCGAATCTTTCAGGGACTGCAGCACTTTCTGCGTCTCAATAAACTGCTCTTTTGCACGGCCGATGTATTCATTCACTTCGTCGATGTAGCCATCGGCAGAGGCCGACCAGACCCGATTGAGATAGCGCTCGCCGGCAGCGTAATGACTCATCACCGTGGCATATTCCTGTAAACTATAGACATGCTTGATGCTCTCCCGCGATGCGACAAATGCATTGAGATCATCCAATAGGATATCATCAATTTTGTGGAGCATATCGTAAGTGTTGATTTTATCCTTATCCGCATCCAGTTGGGAAGATTTCTCCACGATATTCTGGATACTGTTTTCGATGATGGAGATATCTTCAGCCATTTTGCTTTCCTCAGTGGCTTCCTGCTTACCGCCCACTTGCACCAATGCCACACCAATAAAGCCAACGACAATTGCCGGAATAAAATATGCCCAGTTCACCAGCTGCGGGTCCAGCGAGGTAAGGTAAGCAGCTGCCAGAAACGCCACAGTTATAATGCCTAATCCAATATTTTTCATTTTAAGTTCCTTTCATTCAAAATTGGTAATCAATTACGAATTCGTTAGCAGTCTGCGCTTATGAAGCGGCAAAGACCTGATACATTGCGTAACCAACACCAATTAATGCTTCCCCAACGATTAAACCGGCTGCTACGGGAATACCGACTTCATCACTGAAGCGAACGCCTTTATACTTATCGACCCAAAGGCGAATGGCGGTTCCCAAACTGTAAGTAATGACAATACTGAAGGGAAGATAAAATCCTAATCCAACCAAAATACCAAGTCCCCCAATACCACTGGCACTAAGCAATGCGCCCATGCCGGCGCCGGCGATGTATTTCTCGACCGGCACATCGCCACCAAGAATACCCTCAATAACGCTGGCCAGGGCCTGTCCCTGCGGTGCAGGAAGCTGCGCGCTGCCCATACCGTGGGCATTGTGCAATACGTAAATTAAAGTCATGATCAGAATTGGCCCGAGCCAACTGCCCAGGAACTGTCCCAACTGCTGTTTACGAGGGGTTGCTCCTACCAAATATCCGGTCTTTAAATCGAGCATTAAATCTGTTGCTTGGGCCATCGCCACGCAGGCGGCGGCGCCAACCATTACAGAGGAAATAATTGCTGCACTGTCCCCAATACCACTGGCGATGAAAATCATAATGGTAATCGCGATGAGCGTCATACCACTGAGTGGCGACCAGTTGGTACGCCCGATACACTCGGAGAGAATCACCCCGGCCATCCAAATCCAGAGGGTGCCGAGGAGCGCCATCAGGATGCCGCGCGTGAAGCCAACTTCTTCGGTAGACATTATCGCAATTGCAAAAAGTAGTATGGCTGCGCCACCAATCGCGATGTAAAGCAACTTGATAGGCATTTCGTCTGCGGAAAGTGCAGACTTGGTTTTGGCGGCATTCTGCATACTTTTAACCGCGCTAAGGATCAGCGGTAGTGCAAGTACGATCCCCATTAGCGCGCCACCAATCAACATCCCGATACCAACCGGGCGAAAGAGATCTACCCGTAATGAATCCGGGGCAACATCAACAGGGATCAATCCCTGTGCAGCCAGTAGCGGCGCCAGGAAGAAGTAACAGACATATCCACCAATAATGAAAAAGAAGCCTCCTTTACCGGCAATGTATGCGACACCGACGGTTAACAGAGAGACATAAAGGGTTACATTCAGATAGCTCGGTAAACCGATTTGGTCGCCCAGTCCCCAGTAACCAAATCCGGTCCCCAAGCTGATTAAATGGATAATACCACTGAACAATGCCGCGGCAATCATCAATTTTGCCTTGGTAAGGCCTGCCCCGGGGGATTTCAGAATCGCCGCAACGGCAACACCGCCGGGATAGGTCAAACGTTCAAAATCGATCATCTGCTTACGAAGCGGAATAATAAAAGCAATACCGAGCACGGCCCCGGCGATACAGCCGAAGACCATCAATACCGGATTAAAACTGGTTTCCCCAAGAATAAACAACGCCGGCACGGAAAACATCATTCCTGCGGAAGCGCCATTTACCCCTGAGGCAATTGTTTGGTTAATATTATTTTCCACGATGCTGTTCCGGCGCATCATTCCGCGAAGGATGCCAAATCCCAGAATTGCTGCAAGTTCAGAGCCTTCAATCGAAAAGCCAAGAATAAGACTGGCATAGCCAATACTCACTGCGATAATCGCGCCTAAAAAGTAACCGACCAGAATTGCCGGCAAGGTTAGTTCCGGATACGGGCCACGGCGAATGACCCGTCCGTCTGCTGGTGCATTACTAGCCACAATACTCCTCCTTCATTTTGATTCTCTCATCGAAATACCAAGAATTACCTAAAAGAGGTCAATTTACCATACTCGAAGGATTTAACCAAGACGGGGTGGGGTTATTATTGGAAATGTTGGAGAAAAGGGAAAGTTACGAATTCGGAATGGCGAATGCGGAAGTCGGAATTTTATCTTGCACATTTAATCAGCTAACGGCTATTCGAAATAGATTGCTTTCCGGTCGTTTCTTACCAGCAAGTAGGGACTAGCCAGAGTGGGGTTTTTCAGCTTTTTCTGCTTACACATCTATTAGCGCAGTTGACAAATTTTCTTCGTAATTTCTACGAAAACATTTTTTTTCCAATAATTCGGAATTCCGCATTCGACATTCCAAATTTTATCTGCTTCATTTATTCAGCCAACGGTAATTCGAAACAAATCGCTTCCCGATCGTTTCGCACCAGCAAATATGGACTAGCCAGGGCGGGATTGTTCCAGGTTTTGCTGCTCAGGGCATCTATTCGGGCCAATTCGTTATATTTTTTCGGATTGACTTCTACCAGGGCAACAAATCCTTTTTCGGATTGGATCAGCAGGTGATCACCAACCATTATTATCTGGCCATGGCCGTAGCGGCCTTTTTTCCATTGGCGCTTGCCTTCAGCGACATCAATGCAGGCGAGGATGCCGTCATCCAGTCCGTAGATGTAGCCATCGCGATGAATGACATTGGTGAATTTCGCTTTCATACGGGGGGATTTCCAGAGCTCTTCTGTGGACCAACTGCTATCTGCCCCCTGACTAATTTGAAACATTTTTGCGCCAGCACCATATCCACTGCTGATAAACAATTTATCTCCCTCCAGCACCAACGGAATTGCCACTTGCTGAGTTTCTTTCACCCATTCGGCCGTCCAAAGCTGTTTTCCGGATTGCGCATCATGGCCAGCCGCCTGACCGAAATTAAAGATAACAATCTGCCGCAGACCTCCGATAGTCTCCAGACGTGGAGAGCTGTAGCCAGTCTTCGCATCCCCACCACTCCAAAGTTTTTCACCGGTCGCCTGATGATAAGCAACGAGAGAGTTGCCATCGCTCCCCCCGCTGGAGACAACTACCAGACTATCGTATACGAGTGGTGATCCGGCAAAACCCCATTCATTTACTGATGCGCCATTTTCTGTGATAGCATTCTTTCCCCAGATCTTTTCACCAGTGGCAAGATCCAGACAATTAAGGATGCCGGTAGCGCCCATGGTGTAGACCCGCCCCTGGTAAATCGTTGGTGTGGCACGCGGTCCTTCGCCGGAGATAGTTTCATTACCCGGATGAACTTTTGCAAAACTCGCTTCATCTTCATGGGCCCAGCGAGGATTGCCCGTGGTTAAATCGTAACTAACGACAACCTCTTTTTCTCCGCGCTGCTCCTGGGTAATTGCCGAGTTCCCATAAACCGCAAAGGAAGACCAGCCCGCGCCAATATCTCTGCGCCAGCGTTCCTGAGGCGGATTGTTTTCCCAATCTGTTGCCAGAGAAATATTAGCCAGGCGGGCATTACGATCTGGTCCTAAAAATTGCGGATAGTTTTCGTTCAGCGCATTGGCATCTGCAGCGCCATCGCCTGTTACGACTACATCACCAATGCCATCTCCCCAGCGCCATTCAAATTCCGGTGCAAAGTCTCCACTAACACCGGTAATCTTAAACATAGAGAAGAACAGCACCAGTAGAAGGGCGAAGCCACCGAAAAATTTGAAGCGCTGCTTCCAGGGCATCCGGGAAAAAAGCAACAGCCATAATGTTAACAGAATAATTGCCAGCAAAAAAATACCGCTGGTTGCCATTACCGGGATTTGCCGGTTAAGGAAATCTGCGGTCCAGAAATATACCAGGCCACCAAGGGCTAATACTACGATGGCGATTGCCGGCCACCAACGCACTTT
The DNA here is from genome assembly GCA_028284905.1 of Calditrichia bacterium. Lineage (GTDB taxonomy): Bacteria > Calditrichota > Calditrichia > RBG-13-44-9 > J075 > JACKAP01. Next base: position 1,101 of record JANQQU010000068.1, on the reverse strand, counting down.
TTTCGGGGAATCTGTCATGTCTACCATTTCATCTATAAAGTTGATAAATTAGATTCTTTAGTTATTCTTCTAGATCAAAGAGAAAATGTTGCTGTTATCTAAATTCATTCTGTTCCTGTCGAAGATTGCCATTCGATACCAGACTTAGGTCTCTCCATCCGCAGCGTCTTCTTCCCGCAGTATTTCCAGCCTTTTCCGCGCTTTCATACCAAAAACAGTCATTACCGGTCCCACCAGCCAATAAATGATGCCTGCATAAAAAGCATTGAAAGGAATATCAGTTGCAGCGATCATTACCGAAGCGACACCAAAACAACTTAATACACCATAGCTGCGAATACTGCTTTTGGTGAGATAGGTTTCCGTTTTGTTTAGCTTTAAATCTGCCCGTTTCCGGTAAGCATGATAATAGAGCAGCATAAAAATCACAAAAAGGGCAATGAAACCGGCAGAGTAAATGATCATCAAGGTTGGCCATTGATCGGGCATAATGGAAATATGCCCGGTAATATTAAATCCCATTAAACGCTTCAAAACGCCGTGGGTAATCAACGCTGTCGCCAAAAATTTTAAGGGGTAAATATAAAACAGCACAACGAACAGAAGTGCCGCATTCAAAACAATCGTGACTGCATCTTCAAAACCGTAGCGCCGAAAGTAGATGTAATGTCCATACCAAATACTAATCACCGCCGTCAGGGTAATGGCAAATGCCACGAAACCTTGTACGGTTTGCAGCAGATCTTCGAATGTGCGCGGCACTTCCAGCGAGACCACCAGCAAGGCAATGGCAATCGCAAACACCGCATCACTAAGCGCCTCGATCCGGGAAACATCGCCGCCCCGCCAACGAAAGTCTTTATCTGCTTCTACCCGTTGATTCAGATGATTGCGTAACATATATCGATTTTTATCCGGCTTTGCTCGTTTTTGAATTTGTGAGGATATTTAAGGAGATTTAGGGAGAAATACAAATGGGTTTGGAATTCGGAATGGCGAATGCGGAATCAATGCTGTGCGAAAGTTTGAATTTTTCTTCGAAATCAATAATATTCATAAAATCACCACAATGTTCAGAGGATATTATGCCGAAGAAAAAAG
>JANQQU010000077.1 GCA_028284905.1 Calditrichia bacterium | reverse complement strand
ATCTTCTATAAAATTCGTTATTTCCCAACCGCCAGGGGCGGTACTACTTTATTGTACAATGGGGGTACGACTTAACAACACATAACAACATTGGACATTCAACAGATTATTCGAATGAAAATAAAAATGGAAAGATAAAAACCACAAACATTGACCAGAAGCTGTAAACCGGTAAAAAGGCGGCGATCCATTGTTCTATTGTTTTGAATTGAATGGTTTTTCTAAAGAACCTTACATAATGATATAAAATGCCCAGTAAGTTAATTAGAATTAAAATATTCGCTCCTAAAACAATGATTTTGTTTGGCGACAGCCCATAAGTTTTCAACCTGTGGCCGATTGCAGAGAGCGCGATTAGGTCTAATATCAACACCACAATCAATAAACCCAAATTATTAAGATCCGTATTCAGCCATTCTGAAGTATCAGTTCTTTCCGATATCACAAATATTATTGTCGCTAATACGATTAGCAGCATAGCATTGTATACCAGGAGGAAGTCTCGATTCGCATAGGGACTTTCTCCTTCCGCGATCATCGCGATTAAGTAGGCGATAAATGTAATCAATAATAACGGACTGAAAATTTTACCAACAATCGGGGCAATCTTCAATTTGTTTCGGGTAATATTGACGATAATATAGGTTGCGACGATCGGGGAAGCGATTGCGCCATATACAACCACATTTTTCATATACCAGTCAATAATTTTAATGTCTATAAGTTTAAAGAGTGCTAGTGTTAAAGCGGTTAATATCATGCCGCCAACCAATATCAAAGCAGTATAGATTAGTAGTTCACCATTATATCTTAAAAAATTAAGTCGCACAGATAAATTATTAAAATTCTCTCCACAGTAAGCGAAGCCTAGAATGGACCATAAAATAAAGGGCATATGAATATAGGCAAGTGTGAGCGTATCAGAGTAATTCAATTCAGGCAGACTGTTCATAAAAAGCAGTGAAACAAAAAACGATGAGATAACAGTGAATTGAATTTTCCTGGGTGATCGCCTTTTATAGAGAAAATAAGCGATCAGTGCAAAAAATATGAAAAAGGGAGTATTTTTTGGGTAGAAGAAGTGATCATCTATTCCGCTGAAGAACGCTGGCAATTTGGCGTAAGTGCCGGCCAGGAAAGATAATAAAATGACCAGGGGCATATCCCAGGAGGTTCTTCGGGATCTGGACGACAGTAGCGGTTGGTCATCCGATTGATAATTTAAGCGCTCCCACCAAACCTGGCAAATTACCGAATCCGGAAACTCAAGAAATACCTCATTGAAACTGGTCTGAAATTTTTTCGGATTCATTTGAAAAAGTTTTTCTAATCCCTCCGGATTATCGAGGTTGTTTTTAATGGTATTATACATCCTGGATCTCGCTTTAATATCTTTGTATACAGTTTTTGGTTTAGAGTACTTTCGGGTATGTTGACGATTGGCCAGTGTAAAAACCTGTAAAACCAATCTTTCTTCTCCCCATTACTAAGAGAGTAACTAATGAGATAAATTCTCCCAGGAATGATGAAATAATAGATTGTCGGGATTTTACGCCGTGATTTTTTCAGGAAAGCGAATGCACAAAGGGAAGCATGTTGCAGGAGTGTATTAGATGAAAAATTAGCGGCGCCGGGATTGTTTGCAAGCCCGGCGCCATATTAAACCCTGGAGGATGTATTGATATATAGGAAAGCTTTCCTTATTTCATCAACAACATCTTCCGTACTTGCTGAAAAGCGCCGGTCTTCAGTCGATAAAAGTAGACGCCGCTACCAACTTTTTCACCAGCCTGATTAGTCGCATCCCACTGCTCGGTATAAACACCAGGGGCACGGTTCTCACTCACCAACATCTTCACCAGGCGCCCGGTGACATCATAAATTGCCAGTTCTATAAATCCGAAATCCGACCTGCCCCCAGGGGGAATCCGAAATCCGATATTAGTCACTGGGTTGAAGGGATTCGGATAATTCTGCAACAATTCAAACTGCTCGGGAATCTCCGCTACCTGAGGCGTATCATCGATACCGACCGGTTGATTGACAACCATCGTTGAGTCATCGATACTGCCGTCATTATCCAGGTCGATGTAGATGGTGACGGACTGATTGAGATCATCCCAATTGGCAGCGACCTGATGGGTCGAATTGGCGGCGATGCTAACCAAATTGTGGTTAAATGAATCAACTTTGCTGGCAGAGGTCGTGGACATTTGCAACTGGTAGGTTTTCGCTGCACCGAAGTTCGCCAGCTGTATCTGATCACCCGGTAGCAGTTTAAAATCAAGGGAATCGCTGGCAACAATCGCCAATTCAGAGGCACAGATTTTCCGCTCGCTGCTGTCCTGAGTAACAATCGCAGTTAGTGTGATCTCTTTCGATGCGGCATCGTCGTTAGAAATCTGAAGACCATTGCCGGCGTAGATGTGGTCCTGCTGGGAGAAGTCCGCATCACTACGGCTGTAGCGATAGATGGTATTGCCGGAAATCGTTGAGAAGACCGCCTCGGTATTACTGAATTCGCTTAGTGTTGCCGCATATTCACTCGCGGGTAGATAGTAACCAATCGGCGGACTGAAACTGCCGGTTTTCGGAATAATCGCGATGCCTTCACTCATGGTATTAAAATCACTGCTGTCCTGGTAGCCAATTGTGCCGCCGGCTGCGTTGGTGATTAATACTTCATTCTCCACGCCGGTGTAGAGCTGCAGCATTGGGTTAGCTTCCAAAGTTTCCAGCGGGCCCATGGTGAGGGTTTGGAGAAAATCGCCGCTGGGCAGTTCCAGGTAGCAACGATTGCTGCCGGTGCCCCAGGCATTGAAGACACTGTCTGTCCAGGTATTGGCAGTAGAATCGATATAGATAAAGCGATTGAGCTGATTGGGATTGCTGTTATCATATACGTACAACCGCCAAATATTCGATTGAGAAGCATCCCGTGCCAGTCGATAGGGTAATACAGTATGCGCACTGGATGCATTATTTCTGAAAAAGGTCAATGGCCTGCCGTCTTTTGTCTCGTCAAGAAAAAGGTCTTTTGCTTCCTGCAGCAATGTGCGCGGTGACTTCGGTTTACCGATCACGTCGTTGGCAAGCACCTCTCCGGCATACTGCTTTACCCATTCCCGGTTGATTGTTTTGCGAATGGTGTTATTCAGAAAGAGGGCGTGGATACTATCCGCCTGGGCAATGCCGGGATTGGCCGCGAGGAATTGCGTCGGATAGTTGAACGCTAAAATACTGGTATAGGCAAAACCGAAACAGGAGCCGCCCCAGGTGCGTTTGCTGGTACGCCAATATTCTTCTGCATATTCTTTATAAGCCGGCAGGTGGATCGACCAGTAACATTGATCTTCGGTAAACGCATCGGCAAAGGTCGGCCAGGCGGGAAAATTCCAGGGAAGGGCATTCATTGGGACAAAAGGCCAGTCATCGGGATATGGTTCTAAAGTGATCGGGTCGTCGCCAAGAATATAATCATACTGCTGCCACCAGGATTGCGGCCACATATTTGCAGATGCATTGCCAAACTGCCAGCTATGCTTCATGAGGTCATAATTTTGCAGGGAGCTGTCCGGCATCACACGAGTAAGATCATATCCTTTAATCGTAAATTTGTCGCTGATGGCGAAGACGGTGCTGTCGAAGAGATCGCTGACCCGTACCCGAGCCAAATCAGTTGTGCGGGTATTCTCCGGTACCCGGTAAGTCATCATGGTGTCTCCGGGTGAAGTGGTGAAATTGAGGTTGGTCCAGTTTGCGCCATCGTCTAAACTGAGGTCGATGTTATAGAATGAGGTTGCCGGGCCATTCCAGCGAATCGAATCTTTTTTGCCGACCACCCAGCGCTCCGCTGTTTTCGGTGCATTAATCGCAATGTCCGATAATTTAACCCGGAATGCCTGCGTTTTACCATTGGGATCACTGGCCAGGCCGGTAAAAATTTTCCCATCGGCGGAGATGTCAGTGAGTTGAATAATATTCCAACCGGTAAGGTCGATACCGTAATCACTTTGCCAGACATCGCCGAGATCACGCATCCCAGTGGCCGCCTGCCAGATAAAATAGCCGCTATTGCCGCCGTTTGCTTGTCCAAAAACAGTTGTGCCATCGGCGGTAATATGACTGCCAACGCTGGTCGTGCCGCCGGGCAGCCAGCCCAGACCTTGCATGCCTCCCCCGGATGTCCAGCGCCAGGCTTCAAATACCTGCCCGGTAGAAGTAGTATCAGTGCATCTGCCGGCAATCACCGACCCATCCTGAGAAACCGCATAGGCGATGCTGGCGACGTACCCCGGTAAAACACCCATGTTGATTAACCCGTCGCTCTGGGTCCAACGAAAAGCCTTCGTACCAAAATTGGCATCGCGGCCATAACCAACAACGGTATTCCCATCGCCGGAAATTGCCTCGGAAACACTATAAAAAGGATCACCGGGGAAATCGCCGATAGCGGTCATTGTATTGGTGGTGGCGCTCCAATACCAGGCTTCATTACCATTGGATGATGAGCCATTACCGGCGATGGCATTACCGTCATCGGATATCGCTTTTCCAAAACTCCGATCGCCACCAGGTAATGTGCCAAGCAGGGTCATACCGGAGGTTGCATCCCAGCGATAGGCGATTAAATTCCCGGCGCCATTTTGGGCATGGCCGGTTATATAAGTGGCATTCGTAGATGCGTCCTCTGCAAAGCTGAGGTTGTCGCCGCCGGGGAGAAATCCCAGCCCAACCATGCCGCCGGCTTCCGTCCAGCGGTACCCCTGCAGATTACCCAGCAAAGAGTCCGACAACGATCTGCCTACCAGGGTGTTGCCGTCCGGGGAAACCCCGGAGCCAAAACTCCAACTACCGCTGCCAAGATAACCTAGCCCCTGGATTTGCCCATGAATGGCCGGTGCAAATAGCAGAAGGGCGAGGAAAAGACAAGAGCGAACACTGATGATAACAAAAAATTTCAAACTTGAAATCATTTCTAATCTCCTTGTTTAGAGGATCTATTAATGAGTTTTAACGCACCAGTAACATCTTGCGGGTAGCGGTATATCCGACAGTTTCCAGCCGGTAAAAATAAACGCCACTACCAACCTGCTGCCCAAACTGATTAGTCCCATCCCACTGCACGGAATAATTACCGGCAGCACGATTCTCATTCACCAACGTTTTTACCAATCGCCCGGTGATATCGTAAATCGTTAAATCGACCATTCCGAATTCCGACCTGCCCCCAGGGGGAATCCGAAATCCGATTTGGGTCGTTGGATTAAACGGATTCGGATAATTCTGCAACAGCTCAAACTGCTCGGGAATTTCTGCTACCTGTACCGTCTCATCGATGCCTACAGGCTGATTCGCTACCAGTGTTGAATCGTCGATGCTGCCATCGTTGTCGAGATCGATGTAGATGATGACGGGCTCATTAAGGTCATCCCAATTGGCGGCGATTTGATGGGTCGAATTCGCAGCGATACTGATCAAATTGTGGTTAAATGAATCTACCTTGCTGGCAGATGCAGCGGAGATTTGCAGTTGATAGGTTTTCGCAACGCCGAAGTTTGCCAACTGTAACTGATCACCCGGCAATAGTTTAAAGTCAAGGGAATCGCTCTCAACAATCGCCAATTCGGAGGCACTGATTTTTCGCTCGCTGCTGTCCTGGGTGACAATCGCGGTCAGTGTGATCTCTTTTGATGCTGCATCTTCGTTAGTGATCTGAAGGCCATTGCCGGCGTAGATGTGATCCTGCTGAGAGAAGTCTGCATCGCTACGGCTGTAGCGGTAAATCATATCACCAGAGACCGTCGAGAAGACGGCATCGGTATTGCTGAATTCACTGAGTGTTGCCGCATATTCATTTGCAGGCAAGTAATAACCTATTGGAGGACTAAAGCTGCCGGTCTTCGGAATGATAGCGATGCCGTTACTCATGGTATTAAAATCGCTGCTGTCCTGATAACCGATGGTTTCCCCCGCCGTGTTTCTGATGAGCACTTCATTCTCCACGCCGCTGTAGAGCTGCAGCATTGGTTCATTCTCCAGTGTCGAGAGTGGTCCCATTGTGAGAGTTTGCAGAAAGTTGCCGCTGGGAAGCTCCAGGTAGCAGCGAGTGCTGCCGGTCCCCCAGGAGTTAAAAATATTGTCCGTCCAGAGATTATTGGTAGAATCGATGAGGATAAAACGATTGAGTTGATTAGGATTGCTGTTGTCATAAACGAAAAGTCGCCAGAGGCCTGTTTGCACGGAATCCCGCTCGAGCAGATAAGGCACGACGGTATGGGCGCCGGAAGCGTTATTGTTAAAAAAGGTCAGCGGCCGTGCATCCTGGGTTTCATCGAGAAAGAGGTCTTTTGTTTCCTGCAACAGGGTGCGTGGTGATTTCAGTTTGCCAATGACGTCGTTGGCGAGCACCTCCCCGGCATATTGTTTGGCAAACTCCCGATTGATTGCCCGGCGAATGGTATTGTTCAGGAAAAGCGCGTGGATGCTGTCTACCTGGGCAATGCCCGGGTTGGCACTGAGAAAATCTGTGGGATGGTCAAATGCCAATAAACTGGTGTATGAGAAGCCGAAACAGGAACCGCCCCAGGTGCCTTTGCGCGCTCGCCAGTATTCTGTGGCACTTTCCTTATAGCTGGCAAAGAATACCGACCAGTAGGCTTGATTCTCGGAAAAAGCTGCCACAAATGTCGGCCAGGCGGGGAAGTTTACCGCGCGGGCATTTAGCGGAGCTAACGGCCAGTCGCTGGGGTAAGATTCTCCGGTGATGGGATCAATACCACCAGCGTAGTTGTATTGCTGCCACCAGCTCATCGGCCACATATTTGCAGCGGCATTACCCATCTGCCAGCTGTGTTTCATGATGTCAAAATTCTGTAAAGAACCATCGGGCATCACGCGGGTAAGGTCATACCCCTTGATGGTAAACTTTTCACTAATGGCATACACCGTGCTATCGAGTAGATCAAGGATGCGAATCCGCGCCTTATCGGTGGTGCGGATGGTATCGGCTACCCAATAGGTAATCATGGTATCGCCGGGATTAGTGGTAAAATCGATCAGTTCCCAGGTGTTACCATCATCGAGACTGAGATCGATATTATAAAATTTATCCGAGGGGCCGTTCCAGCGGATGGTATCAATCTTGTCCACCGTCCAGCGCACGCCGGCTTGAGGGGCATTCAGGGTGAAGTCTCCCGGCAGCACTGCCCGCCAGGCTTCGAGGTTGCCATCGGGATTGGTCCCGTATCCGGCGATCACCCGTCCATCATCAGAGATAGCATTCGCACGACTTAATGTCCAGCCGGTTAAATCCAGCCCATGGGTATCTTCCAGCAAGGTCTTCAATACATGCATCGTGCTATCTTCCCAGAGGATCGCTTCCGAGCCGTAGCCAACGATGCGTTTGCCATCGGCGGAAATATCCTGGGCGGCGCTACCTCCAATCAAGGTCATGCCATCGGTCGACGTCCAGCGAAACCCCTGATTCATGGTTCTGCCCACGACGATCTTATTATCCGGGGTGATACTGAATGCCTCTCCCCGTGGCATCCCCAGTCCGATCATTCCACCAGCGGAGGTATAGAGAAAGGCTTCGGATTGATTATCGGTGTTATCCGCATAACCAACGATATGAGTGCCATCGCTGGAAACACCATTGGCGCCATCTTCCGGTTCCGGGTCCCAGGGATTGGGAATGGCACTCATGCTACCCCCGGAATAAACGAAAGCAAACTCGCTGCTGATGCCGACGATGGTATTGCCATCACCGGATACCCCATATGCACGGCTCCAGTTCGCGGTGGGCACGATGCCAAGATCGGTCATGGTGCCGGCCTGCCAGCGAAAGGCGCGCTCGCCGTCTGCGGAGACGGAGGTGCCGACAATCACCGAGCCATCCGTTGAAGTGGCATTAGCGATACTGTAGAATGCATCTCCGGGGAGGTCGCCGATGCCGACCATCGTCGCCTGATCGACATGCCAGTAGAAGGCTTCCCCGCCATTAGCGCCATCACTACCACCGACGATCACTTTCCCATCTGCGGAAATCCCTTTTGCCCAGCTGAATACCGCACCGCCGGGCAGATCGCCGATGCCCTGGAAACTTGCCTGGCCATTGAGGGGATTGCTTAACAACGCAAGGCAGAGAAAAAAAAGTATCTTTATTGCTAGCAATATTTTAGCGGCGTTCATCCCATTATCTCCTTGTTGATTGCTTATATTGATTCCCGGCTTAGGCATCGATCTTGATTGGGATTAGTGCTGAAGAATCGATGCTATTTAGTCTTGTCATTGCGAGGCGCTTTCTACCGAAGCAATCTCAAGGGTGCATGCAGTAAGGAGATCGCTTCGGCAGAAAGCGCCTCGCGATGACAGTTAAGACTATTTTCAAAACTAATTGTTTAACTCTACTAAATTCTTAGCACGACTTACTTCATCAACAACATCTTCTTCACCTGCTGAAAGGCACCAGCCTGCAGCCGGTAAAAATAAACGCCACTACCCACCTGCTGCCCAAACTGATTAGTCCCATCCCACTGCACGGAATAATTACCCGGAGCGCGATTCTCATTCACCAACGTCTTCACGAGGCGACCAGTAATGTCATAAACCTCCAAATTCACCATTCCGACATCCGACCTGCCCCCAGGGGGAATCCGAAATCCGATATTGGTTGTTGGGTTAAACGGATTCGGGTAATTCTGTAACAGCTCAAACTGTTCGGGAAGCGCGGTAATCACCGGATCTTCCTCCACGCTAACCGGTTGATTGGCAACCTCAGTCGAATCATCATAAGTGCCATCGTTGTTGAGGTCGATATAAACCTTTACCGGCCGGGAAAGATCATTCCAATCGGGTGCCATCAGGTGAGTGCTGTTGGCCGGGAGGCTGACGCTGTTATTGTTAAAGGTCATCGCCTGGTTCGCTGATGCCGTCGAGATTTGCAGTTGGTATGTTTTCGCATCTCCAAAATTGGAAAGCTGGAGATGGTCATGGGAGAGCAGGGCGATATTCACGGAATCGCCAGTACTGACTGCCAGCTGTGATGTGGTGATTTTCCGCTCAGCGGTATCCTGTGTCGCAACGGCAGTGAGAGTAATGCCTTTTGTCGCTGCATCCGCATTGGACACTAATAATCCGTTGAAGATTTCCAGATCATCCTGCTGGGAGAAGTCCGCATCGCTACGGGAGTAGCGGTAGATAAAATCACCGTAAATTGCTGAAAAAGCGGCCTCGGTGCTGTCAAATTCGCTCAAAGTTATCGTGTGCGGATCGAGTGGTAGATAATAGCCAATCGGCGGGCTGAAGCTGCCAGTTTTCGGAATAATCGCGATGCCGTTGTTCAAATTGTTAAAATCGCTGCTGTCCTGATAGCCAATGGTTTCTCCCAGGGAATTTGTAATGAGGACTTCATTATCTACACCGGTATAAAGCTGCAGCATTGGTTCGGACTCAAGGGTTTCGAGCGGACCCATCGTAAGCGGCTGCAAAAAATTGCCGCTGGGCAGTTCCAGGTAGCAACGGCTGCTGCCGGTCCCCCAGGTGTTGAAAATACTGTCCGTCCAGGTGTTAGCAGTTGAATCGATATAGATAAAGCGATTGAGTTGATTGGGATTGCTGTTATCATATACGTAGAGGCGCCAGATATTTGACTGAGTGGCATCCCGCGCCAGGCGGTATGGCAGAACAGTGTGGGCGCCGGAGCTATTGTTGTTAAAGAAGGTCAGCGGGCGGCCGTCTTTGGTTTCATCAAGAAAAAGATCCTTCGCTTCCTGCAACAATGTGCGCGGGGATTTCGGTTTGCCAATCACATCGTTTGCCAACACTTCTCCGGCATATTGTTTCGCGAATTCCCGATTCATCGCCTTGCGAATAGTATTATTCATAAAGAGCGCATGGATGCTGTCCGCCTGGGAAATTCCCGGATTGTCGGCGAGGAATTGCGTCGGATGGTTGAAGGCCAAAATACTGGTATAGGCCATACCAAAACAGGACCCCCGCCAGACTTGTTTCTTGGACCGCCAGTATTCTTCCGCGGACTCTTTGTAGCGGGCAAAGAAGACCGACCAGTACGCTTGGTCTTCGGAAAAGGCTTTCACAAAACGCGGCCAGGCGGGGAAATTTGCCGGATTGGCATTCATCGGTGCATAATTCCAATCAATGGGATAACGCTCCATGGTGACCGGATCATCGCCGTTCCGATAGTCATATTGCTCCCACCAGCTCATCGGCCACAAATTCGTGCGGAAGTTGCCCATTTGCCAGCTGTGCTTGGCGATATCATAATTTTGCAGGGCGCCATCGGGCATAACGCGGGTAAGGTCGTATCCCTTGATGGTAAACCGGGGACTGATCGAGTAGATAGTGCTGTCCAAAAGATTACTAACCCGAACCCGCGCCTGGTCTGTAGTACGGATGCTGTCCGGTACTATGTAGGTGATCATGGTGTCGCCGGGGAAGATAGTGCCGTCAATGTATTCCCAGGTAGCACCATCGTCCAGACTTAAATCGACGTTATAGAACATCGTGTTCGGGCCATTCCAGCGAACCGAATCCTTTTTGCCGACGACCCAGCGCTCTGCCGTTCGCGGGGCGTTGATGGCAATATCCGGCAGGCTTACCCGCCAGGCTTCCACGGTACTTTGCGGGCTGCTGCCGTAGCCAACGATGTATTTGCCATCAGCAGAAATATCCCTGGCATTATTCAAGGTGTAATCTGACATATCGATGCCATGGTCGGTTTCGAGAATTTCCTCAAGGGAACGGACACCCTCCCCTTCTATCCATAGAAAAGCGCCGAGACCGTCATCGGATCTGCCTACTATCTTTTTGCCATCATCACTAATGGCGTAAGGGTCTCCATTAAAGCCAAGGCTGACCATACCATCCGTGGCCGTCCAACGGAAAGCTTTAAAGTTAGTGCCGTCATGGGCTTTTCCGATAATGAAGCTGCCATCATTGCTGATGCCGTAGGCATAGCTCCAACCGCCGGGCGATAATTCTCCCAGAGCGGTCATATTGCCGGATTCCCAGCGAAAAGCCCGGGTCACCCCACCGGTATCATCGCACCAGCCGGCAATCACATTGCCATCAGCTGATACTGCAGCTGCGCCCCCATAGCCATCGCTGCCTATCAGGGTGCCAAGAAGGACCATATTCCCGGAAGTCCTGCGAAAGGGTTGAGAAGTGCCACCGATAGCACGGGCCGTTCCCACAACAACACTACCATTTGCCGAGATTGCCGATGCAGAGGAGGTCCCTTCGTTTGTAAGTAGCAGCCCCTGTATGCCACCGGCTTGCGTCCAGACCAGCGCGGAATCTCCCCCAACATCACCATCTCCTTCTCCGGCGGCGGTCATGCCATTGGCTGCCACGCCAAAGAGTTTACTTTCCTGATCCAGCCCGGGAAATCCGCCAAGATCGATCATGGCTTGTCCCTCTTTCCAGACAAATCCGCGGTAGGTGTTTTGCGCACCATTGCTTTCGCCGACAATCGTTTTCCCATCATCGGAAACGCCATAGGCTTTGCTGTAATATGACCCGCCGGATAAATCTCCCAGGGTGATAAAAGTGGCGCCCTGGGGAAAGAGTGTTTGCGTGCCGAATAAAATGAGGATTAGTGTAATGTAACGTTTGTCCATAATATTCCTCTTGAGTTAAGTATCCGTTGAGTTTTTAAGAATCATCGTTGCAAGCTGTCATCGCGAGGAGTGCAGCGACGACGCGATCTCTTTGTAAATGCACCAGATGAGATTGCTTCTCCCGGCTCACCGGGATCGCAATGACAATGCAAGCTGTAATTATGTTGTGAAAACTCCCATTTCATAAGCCCATTAACGCACCAACAGCATCTTTCTGGTCTTCACAAATCCCGGCGTGGCAAGCTGGTAAAAATAGACGCCGCTGGCGAGGTCGCGTGCTTCGAAGCGCACTTCGTATCTGCCAGCTGCCTGGCGCTGGTCGACCAATGCAGCAACTTCCCGCCCAAGCAGATCATAGACTTTCAGACTGACCTTGCTCTGTTGCGCCAGCTGGTAGCGAATCGTCGTAGCAGGGTTGAAGGGATTGGGATAGTTCTGCTGCAGCTCAAAGAGTTGCGGAATAACTTCGCTAATCGGGGATGTATCAGCAGTACCGACGGTGAGGCGTTGGTTTATGATTGTGACGATGTCGTTCTCCGCGGTTAGCACTGCCGCATCGGGATAATCATCCTGGTTGAAATTGCCGCTGAGGATGCTGAAGGGCAGGGCGTCGTAGTTGCTGCAGAGGTAGGCCGGCTCAAAATTGCCGCCGCTGACGTTGTTGTAAAAGACGAAATCATGCGCTGTTGTCGCGCTAATGATATCGGTATCGCCGTCGAGATCATAATCCAGCAAGGAAAAAGAATGCGATGGCCGGCGCGGCGCCATCGGGATGGCATCGATGCTTAAATTCCCACTACCATCGCCACGCAGCCAGCTGAGGGTATCGACGCCGTCAATCCAGGTGCCGATGACAATGTCGGGATTAGTATCGCCATCGATATCCCCGACGGAAAGGTTATTCAGGAAAGGAGCTGCACCGGCATCGAGCGAAATCTCCTGCCATTTTTTGATGCCAAACCATTGAGTAGAATCTGCTCCGGCATCGAGAAAAGAAGTTGTTTTGCCGCTCAACCAGTCGTTGACGACAAACTCTGTTCGGCCGTCCTTGTTCAAGTCCACAGCAGCGATCGTTGATGGATGGGCGCCGGCGCGCTTCGGCAGATTATGCGGTTGCGTGCCAGAGATAAAAGTGCGATTTGCATGGAAGACTAAGCTCACCCAGCCGGAGTCGACGCCAACCGTGCCAAAATGGGTTTGGGCCAGTATCCAGATCGCATGATCATCCGGCCAGGGGATGAAGGCGATATCATTCACCCTACCGAGTGGGCCGGGATCGGGCATCTCAAAAGGAGCCGTGAAATTGCCATCGCCCACTCCCCAGCGAATCACCGGAGCATTCTCGGTAGTGGCGATCAGGTCCGGAAAACCATCGCGATCCACATCTTCGATCTTGATCACTTCCGGGCGAATACCCATCGGGAGATGCATCGGCTCGGAAAAATTCCCGTTTCCGTCATTCCAGAAGATGGAAATATCTTCGGAGCCGCCAAGGGTTTGCCAGGTGTTTACGACGACAATCTCATCGACACCATCGTTGTTTAAATCGCCGGCAGTAAATGAGAGAACGGTATCATCCGTCGGTGTAAGTGTTACGGGACTGAATATATCCGGGCGAAAAGTGCCCACTTCATCCGCCCCCATGTAGGGCCGTTGTGGGTCGCGGGTTTCTCCGTCAAAATCTGTTGCGACTTCCGGCATCGATATTCCCCAGAGGCGTTCATCCCCGACGGAACAAAAACCCAGGTGCGGATCGATATAGGGAAAAGGAGTGACAAATTCCGGAAAGAAGGAGCGGGAGCTGCCGTCATAGCCCTCCGCCTGCCAGGTTGCCAGGGAATCGTAATTGACGCCGTTAAAAATAATCTTAAACGGTTCCGAATAAATACAGTTATTATCTGCGATGAGGTTCTCGTTAGTACCATAGCCTTCCAAGATACTATTGTTACCGGCGTTGATGATCTTGGTAAGGAGCAAATTGTTCTTTAGCTCGATATTATCGCTTTCGACCAACACCAGGGCGGTTTGCCGGACGAAGCTTTGGGTAAAAGACAAGACGACGGTGTTATTATAGACTTTCGTACCAAAATTTTGATCCAGATAGATGCCGGTAGCGTCTTTCTGCAAATTGGTGATCATATTATTTTTGATCAGAGAGATACCGCCGGTCGTTTGCAGCGTAATCCCCTGGAAAAAACCGAGGGGATATCCCTGGTAGCCAACATTGCGGATACGATTGCCGCTAATGGTCACTTCCGAACCGACTATCTGAATACCATAAAGTCCATGCCAGACAAACTGATAATCGATATCATTGCCGGATACCAGGAAATTGCTGCCATTGTCGATATAAATCGCCTTGCCATGGACACTGCCCTGAACGTCCAGATAGCTATTCAGTTTTAGGAGCTTGTTGTAGCGAACTGTGATATTGGTGAGGGGGGCACAATTAAAATTGCATCGCTCAAAATGGATGCCATCGCCGGCGCCTTCGATGAAGTTGTTTTCAATGAGAATATCATTACTGGTGTCGACAAATTTGATAGCAGAGCGGGGTTGGCTACCCACAGAGGAAATGACCCGGCATCCGGTGATGACAATATGATCGATACTTGCAGAGACATTCTGATCGGCGAGAAAGGTGAGATTATCCCGGTAGAAATCGACCCCGGAAATAGTCGTATCACTGTTGGCGTAATCGAAAGTAAGATTGTTCAGGGTAACAAAACTGCTGCGGATGTAAGCGACCCAGCCGGGTTCGTCTGTGCCGCTGCTGCGCCTTAATACTACACTTACCGCATTGGCGCCGCTCTCTGCATCGGCCTGGAATGTTACCGTATTAATGTTCGAAGCACCGGAAATGAATTGGGAAATATGCAGCGCCCGTTCCGTGCCGCCATTAGTTTCATAAACGCCGCTGCGAATATTGAAAACCACCGGGCCGGAAATACCATTCGCTTCCAAAGTATTCACTGCCGCGTTGATGGTTGTAAAATCCGGGTTATTCCCGCCAATGGTATAGCTGCCGGAAAGTGACTGGGCAAAAAGTGAATGCGTCGCCAGGATGAGAAAAAACGTTAAATGATATACTGACATAAATCTACTCCGTGGGATAAAGATGTAAAATGGTTGTTAATAGCTGACTGCAACATTTGGTGAGGTCCTTTTCGCGGCGTTAATTTTTCGCTTGTTTCAGAAAGTGAATCAAATCGGTCAGGTTATCCTTTTGGATGTAGCAAACCGCCCCGGCTGCTTTTGCCGCGCTGCGATATTCCAATTCATCATAGGCGGAAACAATAATTACTTTTGCCTGCGGAAATTCGCGGACAATTTCGCTCGTCGCCTGAATACCGTTGCTGGAGTTCTTCAGATTGATATCCATCAGCACCCAGTCCGGATGATGCGCCTGATAGAGCCGCATGGATTCCGGGCCGTCCTCGCATTCCCAAATTTTTTCGATACCGGGGATGTTATTAAGCAGTATTTGTCGAATCAGTTGTCGGGTTTTCGGAATATCTTCCACCAGAAGAATGCGCATAGCTCCACCATATTTTTTTCTTGAAAAATAATTGGCAGGGGTAGAGAGGACAATAGAGGGGAATGCTCAAATTTTGTGAGTACCAGTACTTAGATAAAAAGCAGTAGCAGTAGCAGTAGCAGTAGGCAGTAGCAGTGGCAGTTTTTTCCTGCCTAGTGCCACTGCTACTGCCACTTTAGATTCACCCTTCGACGGGTACATCCTGAATCTATCAAAGGGCTCAGGATGAATGAAGATGAAATTAGAGGGAGTCTTTATTCTGCAGGGCGAAGAAGAGTAGTTTGTTGTGTCCTTTAAAACCGAGCTTCTGGCAGATGTTGTTGCGATGATTTTGCACGGTGCGATGGCTGACATGCATCTCGTCGGCAATCTCCCGGCTGGTTTTATTATCCGCGATCAGGCGCAAGACCTGTCGTTCAGTAGCGGTAAGTTGGGAAAGTGAAGGCACTTTTGAGTTCAATGATAATTGTTGTTGGCTACGACGAACAAGATAGTCGGACAGGAAGGGGCTAACGTAATACTGCCCTTTTGCCACGGTTTGCAGGCAGTTCAATAAATCGGTCACGGCATTGTCTTTTAAGAGATAACCATGTACACCTAAATCCATCGCTTCATTAAAATATTCCTCTTCCTTATACATGGTGAGAATGACGAACAAGGTAGAAATTTCTTCCGAGCTGGCCTGCTGCACAATTTCCAGACCATTCATTTCCGGCATGGAAATATCCAGCACGGCGATATCCGGCGCGGTATCCCGCAGCAGTTGCAAAGCTGTTTTGCCGTCTCCGGCTTCCATCTCACATCGAAACTTTTCAGAGGCATTGATGATTTCTACCAATCCTTTTCGGAAGATCGGATGATCGTCGGCGACTAATATTTTCATATATGATCTTGTCCGTTGTTTTGAAAAACATTAAAGACTCTAATTGCCACTGATAAACACGGATGTACACTGATTAAATGTTACTAAAATAGCTGATGATTAATAACTCTTTCCTCATCCGTGTTTATCAGTGTGTATCAGTGGCCGAAATTCATTTAACTGGCAATGTGATGGACAGCCGAGTCCCCTGTCCCGGTGCAGAATTGAGATTGATACTGCCGTTAAGAAACTTCACCCGTTCGGTCATTCCGGTTAACCCGAAACCATTTTGCGCGGTGTTGGCAGGAAGGAATCCATTCCCATCATCGATGATGCGAATGGCAACCGCTTTATCTTGCCGATGAACCATTATCTGCGCATTTGTTGCCGCGGCATGTTTGAGCAGATTATTAACACCTTCCTGAATGATACGATAAATATTAATTTCCTGATCTTTTGCAAACAATCCGTCGATGTTTTCCAAATCCACTTCGGTGGAGGTTGTGGTAGTCTCAAACGCCTTATTGATCATCGACTGAATCGCCTTTGTTAAGCCAAGGCGTTCCAGGATGTGCGGATGGAGATGCGCGGATATTTCCCGCACCTCCCCGATGGTCTGCGCGGTAATCTCGGACAGCTCGCTAAGCTTACCCTGCAAGGCCTCTTGATCTTCGGTGTTTCGGGAGATTTCCAGAGAGTTTTTGATGATCAATAAATCCTGCCCGATGCTATCATGCAATTCTCCGGCGATTCGTTTCCGTTCCTGTTCCTGCACGGCAATGAGCTGTTTTGAAAAGGCCTCCTGGGCGGCCTTCTCTTTCTTTAAGGTGGAAATGCGGTTGTTGTAGAAAAGGGCGAACAGACCGAGAAAACTAACCGCTGCCAGCAAACGAAACCACCAGGTCATCCAAAATGGCGGGGCAATATAGATATCGATCGCGCTGCCTTCTTCGTTCCAAATACCACTATTGTTAGCGCCTTTTACCCGAAAACGGTAGTTGCCCGGGTCAAGATTGGTATACCCGGCGAAGCGGCGATTGCCGACGTATGTCCAGTCCTCATCAAATCCTTCCAGCAGGTAAGCATACTGATTCTTTTCCGGAGCGGTATAGTCCAATGCGGCAAATTCGAAAGAAAACACTTTGTCGTGGTAAGAGAGATTCAGCTGCGGTTTTTCCAGAATAGATTTCTTCAAGACTGAATTCTCAGCAACCTTAACAGATTTGTTCAATACGCGGAAATCGGTAATCACCACCGGTGGCACATGCGGATTTGCCTTGATGCTGTCCGGATGAAAAACATTTAATCCGTTATAGCCGCCAAAGAACATCTCACCGGTCGCATTTTGAAAGGCAGCGCCGACATTAAACTCGTTGCTTTGCAGCCCATCGCTATGATCGTAATTGGTGAAGGATTCTGTTTGCGGATTAAAACGGGAAAGTCCCCGGTTGGTGCTCAGCCAAAGGTTGCCACGGGAATCTTCCAGAGCTGCATAAACGACATTGTTTGGCAGTCCATCTCTTTCAGTATAACGGATAAATTGGTTCTTCTCCCGCTGGAATTTGTTCAACCCATTCATGGTGCCAACCCAGAGTTGGGCCTGGCTGTCCTCGTAGGTGAAAAGAATCCGGTTGTCGCTCAGGCTGTTGTGAGAATCGGCGATGTGGGAATAGTGAGTGAATATTTCCGTGGTCGGATCAAATCGATTCAGGCCGTTGTTTGCAGCCACCCAAAGTATGCCGGAACGATCGGGATATACCTGGCGAATGGCCAGATCGCTAATGCTGTTTTTATCTGCGGGATCGGGTAAATAGCGCTGGAATTTTTCAGTACTTAAATCAAAGCGATTCAATCCGCCACCCCGAATAGCTATCCATAAATATCCACCACTTTCGGCAATCGATAATACGCGGTTATCCGCAATGGTTGTGGGATCTTTCAGGTTGGAACGAAAATGGCGGAAGATGCCGGTTTGCCGGTCCAGCAGGTTCAGCCCACCCCCATAAGTGCCGACCCAGAAACTTCCCCGACTATCTTCATAAATGGCTGATACCCAATCATGACTGATGGAATTGGGGCGGTTTGCATCGTGCAGATAGTAAGTGAATTTACCGCTTTCCTCATGATAGCGATTTAACCCGCCCTGCGTGCCGACCCACAAGGTGCCGGCGTCATCTTCATAAGCTGCGGTAATGAAGTTATTGCAAAGCCCACTCGCATCGCCATCGGAGCGTTGATAGTAATGCTTAAATTGATTCAACTGCCGGTTCAGTTTATTGATGCCCACTTTATGTGTGCCAAACCAAAGATTGCCGGCATGGTCTTCCGCGATAGAGATAACCTTGTCATCACTGAGACTGGCGGGGTTACCGGGGTCGGTTTGATAGCTAATAAAATAGGTCTGATCGTCGCTCAATCGATTGAGGCCACCGCCAAAGGTGCCGGCCCATAATTGATGCTGACTGTCAATAAAAAGCGAATATACCAGGTTGTTACTGAGGCTGGCACTATTGTTTGGATCGTTGCGGTAATACCGGAATTCTTCAGTGGGGATGTGAAAGCGGTTAACGCCGCCGCCGCGTGTGGCTATCCATAAAACGTCTTCATCCAGCGGATCCTTAACAATGGCAGTAATGGCGTGATGGCTCAGCCCGGGAGAGTTGCCGCTGCGAACCGGGTAGCGAATAAATGTCTTATTCTCTCGGTCAAACCGATTCAACCCCTTGCTGCCGGTACCGATCCACAATGTGCCTTCCGGCCCTTCCTGAATAACCGTAACGATATTGCTGCTCAGGCTATTGGGAACCTCTGCATCATGCTGATAGCTTTGAAACGTTTGCGTTGCCCGGGCGAAGCGACTGAGGCCCTTGCGAATCGTGCCGACCCAGAGTGTACCGTTGCTGTCTTCGAGAATGGAAAGGGCGGAATTGTCGCTGAGGCTGTTGCTGTCTGCCGGATCGTTAGTGAAGCGGGTAAAAGTTTCCGTGTCGCGATTGTAACGGTTGAGCCCACCCTGCCAGGTGCCGACCCACATCTCTCCCTGGCGATCTTCTTGGATGGCGAGAATATAGTTGCTGCCGATGGTGTTAGTATCCGCGAGGTCATTTTTGTATATCTTGAACTGATATCCATCATAACGATTTAGGCCATCGCCGCTGCCAAACCAGAGGAACCCCCGGCTGTCCTGAAACATGCAAATGATCGAATTTTCAGAAAGCCCGTCTTCAATGGTGAGATGGTCAAAAGATAGTTCGGAATGTTGTGCAAAAATATTTGCGATAAAGAGCATCGCAAATAACAGGAATGTGATTTTGTACGTAAGGGAATCAATCATGTTAATATTTAAACATTTCCTGCTTAAATAGAAATGAAAAAATAGCGGCAGTATCGATAGTGGCAGTTGGCAGTGGCAGCTAGCAGGAAAAATTCTACTGCCACTGCTACTCCACTATTGACTATTATTTATCGTCATCTGCCGGGATAACCTTAGCCCCCTTCGGCGGAGGCGTCCAGCCGCGTTCACTGCTATCATGCCTTTCCGCCATACGGTCGGATTGCATAACGCCGAACAGCTCCTCGGCACGGGCACGGGCCACATCGATGTAGCCTTTATTCACGCCACCGCTCATCCAGCTTTCCCGCAACGAATCGATGGTATGGCGATCGTGCTGGCGGAAAGCGCGGGCCTGGCGTTCGGCCTTAAAGGGATGTTCCCCAAGCTCCACCAATGCCTGCCGTCCGGCGCTGAGCGCCGATTCAAACAAGCCCCTTTCGATGTGATGCGCTCCGGCTGCTTCCAACTCATAGACATGGTGATGATCAATCGCCCGGGCGATGATCCGGCAATTCGGATAGTGATGAGCAACATGGGTGACCAGTTGCGTTTGCTTCTCCCGGTCATCCAGTGCGGCGACAAATAATGTCGCTTCGGTTGCGCCGGCGGTATGGATCAGGTCCGGACGAGTCGCATCTCCGTAATAGGTTTGGATACCGATTTGCCGGAGCAGATCGATTAAGTTCGGATCATGGTCGAGCACTACTACGTTGTAATTATTCGTTGTCAGCATCCGACTGACGACCAGGCCAAATTGCCCGACGCCGGCGACGATGGCGGTGCCGGATTCTTCAATCTCATCCGGATCGCGGTCGTCCGGGGTCACCGCGCGCGGGGCGATGATTTTTTCATAAATGATAAAGAGCACCGGGGTAAGCAGCATGGTTAGTGCAACTGCCAGGGTCAGTAATTTCGCGACGCTGCTGACCAGCACACCGGCGCTTTCCGCAAAGCCGAAAAGGACAAAGGCAAACTCTCCCGCCTGGGCCAGCGCCAGGGCAAAAAGCCATAGATCTGCCCCCCGCATTTTGAACATTTTCCCCAGGCCGAGCAGCACCAGGAGTTTGATAGCCATAATGCCTACTGCTAATCCGAAGAGTAAACCGGGCTGTCCGAAAAGCATGTTAAAATCGATGCCAGCGCCCACGGATATAAAAAACAATCCGAGCAATAATCCTTTGAAAGGCTCGATATCGCTTTCCAGCTCATGGCGGTATTCACTGCCGGAAAGTACCACACCGGCAAGGAAAGTACCGAGCGCCGGGGAAAGGCCGATCAGTTCCATTAGTAGGGCAATACCGATCACCAGCAGCAGCGCGGCAGCAGTAAAGATTTCCCGCAAACGGGCGGCGGCGATAAAACGAAAGATTGGGCGCATCAGGTAACGGCCGGCAACAATGATCCCGCCGATGACTGCGAGAATAACGATGGTCTGCAACCAGCCGGGCAGTCCATCCAGCCCACCACCATGATGGCCATCCCCACCACCGCTGGCTGCCTGAATCGCCAGCAACGGCATCAGGGCGAGCATCGGAATCACCGCGATATCCTGAAAGAGCAGGACGGAAAAGGCGGATTGCCCCGGCGGGGATTTCATCCAGCCTTTTTCCGACAGCGTTTGCAGCACGATCGCCGTAGAGGAAAGTGCCAACGTCATCCCGATGGCCAGGGCGCTTTGCCAGACGAGTCCTGCGATTAAGCCCCCCGCGAAGATGAGGCCCATAGTGATGAATACCTGCATTCCTCCCAAACCGAGCAGTTTACTGCGCATCTCCCATAACATACTCGGGCGTAGTTCCAGCCCGACGAGGAAAAGCATCATCACCACGCCGAATTCCGCAAAGTGTTTCACTTCTTCCGTTTCCGAGCCAACAAAACCGAAAACCGGACCGATAATGATGCCGGCGATGAGGTAACCGAGTACTGATCCCAGTCCGAGACGATTGGCCAGCGGCACTGCCGCAACTGCGGCAAAGAGGTAAATGAACGCATCATGTAGAAATTCCATTATTTTACCTCCGCTGTTTTGCTAATGAGTGTATCGAGATTGTCGGAAAGCGTTTTGGCTTTTTCCGCGCCGGAGATGTCCAGCTTGCCTGCTACCAATGCTTGCAGAAGTCGCTTGTAATCCGCGATATGTCCATCCAGGCGATTTTCCTCTACGGCATGGCCAGCGGCAAAGATGGCGAAGGGGCCGAGGTATTGCATCCGGCATAGCAGAAAGGTTTGCTCGAAAGGGGCAAACAGTTCGCGAAGCTCGTTCTGGTAGGCGCCTTCCTTGGTATATACTTCCCGCCGGGCCCCGCAGGTAACCGCATTGAATGCAATTTTTCCTTCCAGAGCACGACCTTCCGAGCCGTAGGCAAAGCCGTATTCCAGCACAAGGTCCTGCCATTCTTTCAGAATCGCCGGACTGGAATACCAATAAACCGGGTGATGAAAAATGATGATGTCATGTTCTAGCAGGCGTTGCTGCTCCAGCTCGACATCAATTTCAAAGCTGGGATATGATTCGTAAAGATCGACCAGAGTAACCCCTTCGACGGAACGGGCGGCGTTGGCCATTTCTATATTAACTTCGGAACGATCTGTACGGGGGTGGGCAAACAGTATAAGCACTTTGTTCATTGATTATCTCCAGGATATGCTTAATGAATGATTCAATATTTCTGTTTGGGTGGTGTTTTTTCGAAAAATATTATAGCAAAAATTTTTAATAAAAACTATTTCCTGCGCGAAATTCGGCGCTATAGAATGCTTTGATGTTGGAAATTGAAAAAAGTTATATAAAGAAATTTGTCGATGCGTCATCTAAGAGCCTAACGGTAAAAATAACACCTGAGAGCATCGAATATCTTTTCTGGCCGGGCGGTTTTCCGATTGTTTTTTCTGCTTATTCTTGCCAAATTGAATCTGCCAAATATAAATAATTTGAAGAGAAAGGGGAAAGCTTGCAAAGACATAAAACCGTTGACGATTTCATCGAGGCGCACCCGGAGTGGGCGGGGATGCTTACAACACTGCGCGGCCTTATCCTGGCAACGGAAATGGCCGAAACCGTGAAGTGGGGATTTCCGGTTTATACCATTAACGGAAAAAATGTCGTTGGTTTGGGCGCTTTTAAATCCTATGCCGGGTTATGGTTTTTTAACGGGGCGTTTATGGCAGATCCGGCCGGGAAGATGGTGAACGCTCAGGAAGGAAAGACCAAGGGGATGCGCCAATGGCGTTTTGCCGCTGCGGATGAAATTGATCCCGCATTAGTCAACAGCTACCTACAGGAAGCGATCGACAATCAGAAAGCTGGCAAAGCAATAAAGCCGGCGAAAAACAAACCATTGCTGATTCCTGTTGAGCTGGAAAATGCCCTGACTGAAAACGCCGAATTGCATGAACGATTTTCGGCAATGAGTCTCTCCTGCCGGAGGGAATACGCCGAATACATCAGCGAAGCAAAACGGGAAGCCACCCGGGAAAAGCGACTGGAAAAGATTCTTCCGATGATTCTTCGTGGTGAAGGGATGAATGATAAATACAGGAAGTGATAGGTGATGGGGGAAGAATGACGCATATTGCTCTTTTTTGTGATTTGAGCCCTTGGTGCGCAGGCGCTGGGGAGAGTATGGCTCCGCTTCGCTAATTGTTCCGCTCCCGCTGGTCGCTGATGGTTGGGGATTTTCGGTGTGGCGCAAATTATTATCTTCAAGTATAATATATTTTTTCCGTTGGCGCTTGGGGAGAGTATGGCTCTGCTTCGCTAATTGTTCCGCTCCCGCTGGTCGCTAATGGTTAAAAGATTACTAAAAAGCAGGACTCAACCATTAACGAACGCAGTGAGTGGAACCATTAGCGACTGGTAAGGAGCGGAGCCATCAGCGACCATCGGGAGCGCAACCATATCTCCCCCCAATTGGCTGCGCACGCAAAAATATCGATTTTACTTTATCATACCTGCGCAACTCCTGAAAATCTCCCCTACTGCACCAAAATCGGCAGCGCCGGATCACCAAGCAAACTATAACGCCGATAGGTATGATCCGCTATATTCACCCGATTCAGCAAATCGATCTTCGCTGCGAGAAAGATATCGCCGACCGTTGCCCCGGGCATTTCAAATAAGGTGGTATAAAAATCATCCCCAAAATTGAACATCTCAAAAGCGTAAACCAATCCGACCGGCGCTACTGATGCCACGGCGCCGCCGCCCGGTAGCAGAAGCATTTCCTCGATCAAGCTATTTTCCCCGGGATCATCAAAGTCGTAGGAACTTCCCTGCCCGGTGTGAATGAAATAGCGTTGATTGCGTGTAAAGGCGTTGACATCTGTCCGGTTGAAAAAGTCGGATCGGGACCAGGCCGTGCGGGATGACAGTCCGACAAAATGAAGGAAAATGGCACCGTTTTCGACGGCCGTAAGGAAATCCTCCTGGGTGCCGGCAAAACTACTTTCCGGGCGAATATCGATTCGGCTGAGATTATTGAATTGCACCACTTCTCCGGTTAGCTCGGTCGCATAATTCTCGAAGATTTCATTCCAATCATCACCGCCATCTACGAGCAATAAAAGTTCATTGGTATATTCGTTGCCGGTAGCCTGTGTTTCGAAGTAGAGACTTTTTGCCATCATGGTTGTCAGCTCATCGATATTGGCAGCCGGCCAGCGCCCGAGTGCGATATCGGGAATCTGATCTGCCTCATTTTGATTGATTGAAAACGGTTCATCAAGAGAAAGTGAATCCTCGTCGACGGTCGGGGCATTGGCAAAGCGGGAAGCAAGGCGAAACGTCGGGACCCGGGCGACATCTCCGGCAAGCAGTAGATAACGAGGGGCCGGGGCCTGCCAGTTACTCAGGGCATAACTGATAAAATCCCGGATCTGCGCCGCGCGGTCATCCCCCGGGAACTGATTATAAATTTGCGGCAGCGTCGCGATAACAGTCTGTAAACCAGCATTTTCTTTTAAGGCGGCAAACACCTCCAATTCTTCCGCAAAAGCATCCGGCGCCACGATGATATAATCATAACGATTGTTCGGATCGTTCAAGTTAATAATCGGGGGATCTTCCACGCTGGCAGGATCACTTTGCGAACAACTAAAGAGACCAAATACAAGCAGGAAAGAGACTCCTGCGATAAACCAGTAATTCCGCATATCATTCCTCCACTATTGTTAAATGTGATTTAGCAAAAAATAGACGGGCGGAGAAAAAGAGAAAAGGGAGAAATAGGGTAATAGTAAAACTGGTTCTAAAAACGCAGTGCCTTTGTGTAATATTTACAGTTGTTTATGAAGATGATCTTGCCGGATAAGATACTCGATTATGGGACAAATACATTAAGTGCAATGAATAAAATGCTACGAATTTGTAAAATTTGATTTAAGATCAGATCTGCTATTTTATCCCTGCTTTCATTTCCCTAAATTGGTTTACAGTTATCAGTTTGCAGTTATCAGTTTACAGTTATCAGTTTACAGTTATCAGTTATCAATTGTCTGTTGATCGTTTGTAGTTGTTCGTTGTTATTGTAAATTGTTCACTGTTCACTGTTCACTGTTCACCAGCTAACCATTAGAGAATAAAAAGTTATGACTGAAAAATACACCATCCCAGCCCAAACTCGTATTGGGCATGTCCATCTAAAAGTCGCTGATCTCGATCGGGCACTGGCGTTTTATTGTGATTTATTAGGATTTAATTTAATCTCCCGAATGGGCGACGAAGCGGCGTTTATTTCCGCCGGTGGTTATCATCATCACATCGGTTTAAATACCTGGTTTAGTAAAGATGCACCGCCCGCTCCCCGGCGTAGTGCGGGACTCTTTCACCTGGCGATTTTGTATCCTACCCGAAAAGATTTGGCCGTTGCCTTTCAACGTCTGATTGATGCCGGACATCGTCTTACCGGGGCATCGGATCATGGAGTTTCCGAAGCGCTTTATTTGAACGACCCGGACGAAAACGGTGTGGAGCTTTACTGGGATCGCCCGGAAACCTCCTGGCCCCGCCATCCCGATGGATCGATCAACATTTATACAGCGCGCCTGGACTTAGATAGCCTGCTGGCGGAACTGGGAAAAGAATGAGAATGAAATTTTAGGAACTTCAAGGAAAGTGTTTTATGAAATATTCCATTAAGATGATGAGGATATGTTTTTTGAATATCCAATTTTCAATATCCAATATTCAATGTCGAAGTAAAAAAATTGCACTGCCCCGGATAGCAAATAGAAATATCCTTCGACATTGGAAATTGGAAATTGGAAATTCGACATTCCGCTTATTCGACACGCAGCGCATCTTCCGCATGCGGTTCTTGAATCTGTCAATTTTGCTATTAGCTGCTGGTTTAATGCTCAGTTGCAATGATACTCCACCGAAAATGAACTCTATCGTATTCTCCAGCAGCCGCGACGGGAATTCCAATATTTATATTATGAATGAATATGGGAAAATAACAACACCATTGCTGCAATGGCCAGGAAACGAATGGAATCCCCGCTGGATCCCGAATACTTCAAAAATTATCTTTTTCTCCGATAGTCTCGGTGCGAATACCGTTTTCAGCCTTGATTTACGCACGAAAGCGGTCGAGCAATTCTGCACTATCGATTATGACGATCCATTCATGGCAGTATCGCCGGACGGGGCGTGGATTGCCTATCATTTTCGTGATGATTCCGGTAATGTGGATATCTACCGTTCCCGCCTCGATGGCAGTGAGCGGGAACGATTAACTGAGCATCCTGCGAAAGATTACAAACCGGCATTTTCACCGGATGGTAATCAAATCAGCTTTACCTCCTATCGGGATGGTAATGCGGAAGTTTATGTAATGAATCTGGCAGGCGGGGCGCTAAAAAACATCAGCAATCACCCCGCGGATGATGCAAATGCGACTTTTTCTCCTGACGGGAAATCTTTATTGTTTCGCTCCGGGCGTGAAGGCGGCGGTAATCAGGAAATTTACACGAAAGCACTGACCGGGGAGAATGTCCGCCGGCTGACGCACCATCCCGGTTGGGAGCTGGTTGCCTCCTGGTCGCTCGATGGACAAGATATCACCTTCGGCTCCAATCGTGATGGCAATTGGGAGATTTACCGGGTGAAAGCGACTGGCGGTGAACTATTGCGCCTGACGGATCATCCGGGGTTTGATGGCGATCCGGTGTGGGTACTGTATTGAGCCTGGTGTTTCGTGGGATGGAATAGATAAACTCGCGGGCGTGTGTTCGCAGGCAATTTTAGATAATATGGTTTCGCTCTCTGCGTTCGCTGATGGTTGGAGATTTCCAGTGTTACGCAATTTCTTCACTGCAACTACAATACATATTCTACGCTGGCGCTTGGGGAGAGTATGGCTCCGCTCCCGCTGGTCGCTAATGGTTCCACTCACTTCGTTCGTTAATGGTTGATGGTTCGTTGCTGTTTTTCAACCATCAGTGACCAACGGGAACGGAGCCATCAGCGACCATAGGGAGCGGAACCATCCTCTAGGTAGCGCCAGCGCAAATAAACACGCAGTTTGCACCCAACAAACATTTGCGTCACACCGGAAATCCTCAACCATCAGCGACCGCAGGGAGCGGAGCCATATAGGCAGTAATTGCCTACGGAGGTAACCCCATCAAAAGACTCCTTTTTAACCGCGAAACACAAACTACCCCCAACCATTAGCGACTGATAAGGAGCGGAGCCATCAGCGACCATCGGGAGCGCAACCATCCTCTCCTTAAGCGCCAACGAGCAATGACACAATGCATTTGGGGATAGCCTCTATGCGTCACACAAACAATCCCTGCTAAACTAAAAAACCCGCAAGCTCATATGAACCTGCGGGTTTCGTGTGGGCGCTATAGGACTTGAACCTATGACCCCCGGCTTGTAAGGCCGGTGCTCTAGCCAGCTGAGCTAAGCGCCCAATTTATGAATCACTGTCTTTCTTTTTCTCTTTATACATCAGCCCGAAAGGTATAATAACCAAAAATGAAAAAACAAGCATAACCGGTGCTAATGTGCGGGTCAGGAAGTCGTCCGGATGCTCCGGGATTGCCATTAAAATATATCCGGCAACCAAAACTAACACACCAAACCCAAGAATCAAAAAATTGGTTTTTGTCAAAGGGAACTGAAACTTTTCCTGTTCCGCTGCTCTTCTGCTGGACCGGGTTGAAGCCGGTCGTTTTTTAACTGTTGCCATAGTAAGCCCTTCTCGAAAAACGGTGCAAAATATATAGTGTCATTTAGGTAAATGCAAGAGAATTATTGTGAATGTGAAAATAATCCTTTTTAACGAAAGTATAAACTGATGTCCAAAGCCTGCACGGAATGGGTTAAAGCACCGACAGATATGTAATCCACACCAGTTGCCGCAATTTCCCGTAAGCGTTCAATAGTAACCCCGCCGGACGCTTCCACCTTGGCCCGCCCGGCAATTTTTTCCACGGCTTCCCGCATCATTTCGGTGGACATATTGTCAAGCATAATAATATCTGCGCCGGCCTCCAGTGCTGCCTCGACTTCCGCCAAAGTTGTGGTTTCCACTTCGATCTCGAGATTTTTCGGATTACCCGCTTTTGCCCGGGCCACCGCGGTCGCAATGCCCCCGGCAAGCTTGATGTGATTATCCTTGAGCATGATCCCATCAAAAAGTCCGTAGCGATGATTCGTTGCGCCACCAACAGCCACTGCATACTTCTCCAGGATACGCAACCCCGGCAGAGTTTTCCGGGTATCGAGAATCTCTACCGGGAAATCAACCACTTCACGGGCATATGCCGCAGACATGGTGGCGATTCCGGACATTCTTTGAAGAATATTGAGTGCGAGGCGTTCGCCACTGAGCAATGCCCGTCGGCTGCCGGAAAATTCTACGATCAGTTCTCCGGGATTACGTTTCTCCCCATCGCGGCAGGCAGGCTTCCAGGTGATGTTTTCATCAAGGGTTCGAAACACTCTTTCCGCCACCGGCAATCCGGCGATAACTCCCGGCGCCTTGGCGATCATATATGCGTCGGCTTTTTCTTCCGGTGAAAAAAGCGCGTTGGTGCTAACATCCCCGTCCCCGATATCTTCGGCAAACGCCCGGGCGATAATCTCATCGATAATTTTCCAATCCAACTTCGTAGTGCTCACAAAATCCTCGTCCAGTGCTTAGCGACCGCAATTTCCGTCCATCTAACTCGCTGCCAAATACTTTTTATTTAAGCCACCGATTTACACGGATTATCACAGATTAAAAGGAGGTCTAATTGAAAAAGATCCAGATATTCTAAATCAGTGTAAATCTGAGTTGATCCGTGGCTAATTTTCAAAGTTCCTGCAATCAAATTCATTCGATAATACACCGAAAGAACACAAGGGTTCAAGGAAAAAGATATTTCCTCATGCAATTTTGCGTCCTTTTTTATCAATATGCGTCTTCTATTTTGTAATCGCGAATTGGTTGATTATCATTGAATAGAGGATGACGAAATGGAATTGAATACACAAACTGAAAAAATTTGGAATGAATTCGGCGATAAGTTGCAGCGTTTCATTGCCAGCCGGGTGAATGATACCTCCGCGGAAGATATTTTGCAGGATATTTTTCTGAAAATACACGCCAATGTTACTTATCTTAAAAATACCGACAAGCTGGAAAGCTGGGTTTTTCAAATAACCCGTAATGCTATTATTGACCATTACCGCAAGAAAAACCGTTACCACGCCGCGTTGCCCGATAATCTTGGCGAGGCGGACGAACCAGCGACGGAAACCGCAGAACAACGTGTCGCCCGCAGCTTAAAGCAAATGGTGCATCTCCTTCCGGAAAAATACAGTGAAGCATTGTTGTTAACCGATTATAAAGGATTGAGTCAGGTGGCCCTGGCGAAGCATTTGAACATATCCGTTTCCGGTGCGAAAAGCCGGGTGCAGCGAGCCCGTAAGCTCCTCAAGGAAATGCTGCTGAAATGCTGTCATTTCGAGTTTGATCGGCGGGGAACGATTATCGATTATCACCCGATTGTGCATTGTCAGTGCTGTGAAGAGAAGAAGCAGTGTTGATGGAACGAGCATAGCTGATATAGCGAAAGGTTACTGCGCTAGCACTATATTTTGATATAACTCTGAAAATAATTGTTTTGACCTCCATTCATCCTGAGTCCTTCGAGATACTCAGGATGTAGCCGTCGAATGGTGAAAGGAGTGAGTGCTTCAGAAATCGCGATAAAACTAAAATCATCTCTCCAACGAATCCTCAATGTTACGCATTAATGTGAGCAGGCTGCGACGAACCTGCCGGGGGAGCTTTGGCCAGATTTCCAGCACTGCATGTGTATCGCCATAAGCGGTAGGAGATTCCTTCACTGCGAGTGGAGCTTCTGCCGTTTTTTCATCCCCGGTTAATAACCATTCAATCGACGTATTCCCCAGTCGGGCAAGCGGTAGCAGTACATCTGCCGGGGGCACACGTCCCTGCAAATATTGCGACACTGCCGGTTGGCTGATACCCAGTAAATCGGCAAATTCATTTTGTGTCAATCCTTGCTTTCGCATGATCGTCCGGATTCGGGCGCTAAGGGCCTGCTTGTCAATTTTCATAAAACCTCTTGTGTTTTTATTGTTTTCGTAATATTTTAAACGTAATAAATCTTTACGTAATTATCAAGGGGGAAAAATGCGCATACCAGAGCGCTGGCTAAGCCAGACCTATCAAAATTTATCATATTTGAAAACACCGCTGCAAACCACTGATGATAGAGAAGTCAAAATTTTGCATCCGGGGACAATCAATGATGGAGATGGTCCCGATGTCAAAAATGCGCTGTTGGAAATCGCCGGCACCCGGCAACGAGGCGATGTCGAATTTCATTGCTTTCCCAAAGATTGGTTCCGGCACGGGCATGATAATGATCTTCGTTATCAGCAGGTGATCCTTCATATATTATGGGACGCGCCAAAGGGAATTCCGGAAAGCCTGGAACGGCGTTTTCCCCATCTGATTATTAAAGATCATCTGCTGAATGATGAAACTCATTGGCGGGAAAAAATGTCTGCACTGGAAAGCGAGGAGATTGCCGGGAACATAAACGAGTTGCCAACGGAGGCTATCATTGATCGGAATGAGCTGGCAATTTATGCCGAGCAACGGTTTCGGCAAAAGGTGGCCCGCTACCGGGAATGGGCCGAACAATTTTCCCTGGAAGATATTCTTTTTATTGCCCTGGCAGAAACGCTCGGATACTCCCGGAATAAATTCCCTTTTCGCCAATTAATCTGGCAGTGTCCTCCCTCGCATCTGGAAAGCATGCTACCGCCGCGGCAGCGAACCCCGCAAAAAGTATGGATACTACTCGGGCTGCGGGGAGGATTGCTACAATCACAACATTTTTCCGGAGATGCATTTGGCGTTTCCGTCGACTGGTATAACGCCCTTCGTCAGCAAGGGCAATACCCTCGGATGCAGCTCCGTGACTGGCATTTTGCCCGATTACGTCCCGCCAACAATCCCTACCTTCGTCTGGGGGCGTTGGCACAATTATTCACCCGTTATTCACCGGTGTCGTTATTCTCTCGTTTGCTGGAAATTGCAATGGCCCGGGGAAGTTATGACACAACCCTGCGGCAATGGCGGGAAATTCTCATACTGCGAACTGAGCCGCAGTTAGCGGAGATTATCAAATCAATCACCGGTTTTCGGGAGATTCCGGTTCATTTGCTGGGGGGAAATCGGGCAAATCAGTTCTGCCTGAACGTTTTGCTGCCATTGTTTTACTTTTGGGCATCCCGCACTGCCAACAACGGCTTTGCCACCTACCTGGAGAGCCTTTACGAAATGTTTCCGGCAACGAGTGATAATCGCATCATCCGCCAGGGAATATCGAATATCAGCGATCCGGAAATACGCAAGTGTTTGCGGAAACGCGCATTTTATCAGCAGGGGCTTATTGAATATCTCAGCCATCATCCTCAGCAACGCGCTTTACCGCTGGTGCGGAAATGATTATAAAACGGTTCATGACTTTTCAGCCACGGATGAACACTGATTCACGCGGATGAACTGAAAAATTGTAGGAACAAATTGTCGCTTTGAACCAATCGGTGAACATCCGTGTAATCCGTGGCAAATATATTGAAAATACCCGAATTGATCCGGGATAATCATATTGGCGATCCGCGCTTTTTATTGTATATTGGCAGTCTGGGAGATTAACCAACAGGACTTCTAAACGGACTGCCGGATGGCCGAGATTATCAAATCTGAAACAGCTTTTATCGAATCTTTAGCCGCTTTTCGGTTTACGGAAGCACTCAGCAACGGTAAAAGCGCTGAAGAGGCGCCACCCAGCCGGGTGGATAGTGTGATGATCGACGGCGAGGCGATTCCCCGCTTTGTGAATGAATTCTGGACTTCCCGCCAACGCCAGGCCGCTTCTATTCATGAAGTTTCCTACCGGGCCTGTTTCAAACCGCAATTACCACGTTTTTTTATCGAGCGGCTATCCGCACCCGGCGATCGCATTTATGATCCATTTACCGGTCGGGGCACCACGATTATCGAGGCGGGTTTGCTGGACCGGCAGGTTGTTGCAAATGATGTTAATCCCCTCAGCAAAATTTTATCGGAATCGCGTTTTCAAATACCGGATCTGGAGGCACTGGCAACGCGCCTGGAGGAAATTCCTCTGGAAAAGGGCGTGCGCAGCGATATCGATCTTTCCATGTTTTATCATGAAGATACGGAAAGAGCGTTAGAGGCTTTGCGGGAATACCTGCGTGAAAGAAAAGCGTCCGGAAAAGAAGATGGGCTGGACCGCTGGATTCGCATGGTGGCCACTAATCGCCTCTCCGGTCATTCGCCCGGTTTCTTTTCGGTGTACACTTTGCCGCCGAATCAGGCGGTCTCTCCGGAACGGCAACGTCGTATCAATCGGCAACGCAAACAAACGCCGGATTACCGCGATATTCGCAAACTGATCCTGAAAAAATCCAAACAACTTATTTCCCGTTTAAGCGAAACGCAGGCTGAACATCTCTCCCGAAATGGGGAAACAGCGTTGTTCCTCAGCGAAGATGCCCGCTATACAGCTGCCATTGCTAATAATAGTATTCAACTGACAGTTACTTCGCCACCATTCCTCAATGTGGTGCAGTATGCGGCGGACAATTGGCTGCGCTGCTGGTTTAATGACATTGATGCCGAGGAGGTTGCTGAAAAAATTACCGTGTTGACCAAACTGGAAGACTGGCAGGAGGTAATGGGCGGGGTTTTCCGGGAATTATTTCGTATTACCAAAACCGGCGGCTGGGTCGCGTTTGAAGTTGGGGAAGTACGCAATGGTAAAATCAATCTGGACGAATATGTTGTGCCCTTGGGGAAAGCGGCGGGATTTCATTGTGCCGGTATTCTGATTAACGAGCAGGCATTTACCAAAACGGCAAATATTTGGGGAATTCATAACAATCGCCGGGGAACAAATAGCAATCGTATTGTCATGTTTTCTAAAAAAGGGACTTAGGAATTTAGAGGATTAGGGATTTAGACTGCCTAAACTCCTAATCCCCTAAATCCCTAATCCTTTTTCATTCACCACACAGTGAGGGTTCTATGAGCTTCCAACGTTTATTCTGTTTATTGATGTTATTCGTAATTCTGGGAGGTACTACCGCTATGATGGCTCAAAAGAAAAAGTTAACCCTGGAAGATATCTACAAATCCGATCAGTTTCAGGGAAAGACAGTAGCGGATATCCAATGGTTACCGGATGGCACCGCTTTTACATTTACCCGTGAAAATGAGAGCAGCGGCAAGCTGGATATTTACCGGCACAATGTTGGTAGTGGTCAGGAAACCCTGATTCTTTCCGGCGATCAGCTGTTTATTGATAACAGTACAGCCCGGAGCGCTTCCGCGACAAAACTGGAATCCCTGAAGCAGGACTATGAACGCATCAAGAATGAGCGAAAAGCGCTGGCGCAGCAGGCGGAGTCTGCCGAGAAAACCCGACGCCTGCAGGAATCTTTCGAGGAGATGACCGCGATTCAAAAAGAGCGCGATGTTCTGGAAAAAGAGAATAAACGTTTGCAGGGCAGCACCCGCACCCAGGTGGAGATGACCGCCTATCAAACCACCGGCAGTCAAAATCATTTGCTGATTACCGGCCCGACAAAGCAGATCTGGCGTCATTCTTACACCGCGCCTTATTACCTCTACGATATTGCTGATCAAACCCTTACTCCGTTAGCAAAAAATGATCCGGAATTGCAAAATGTGGCGCTTTCTCCGGATGGAAAATCCGTTGGCTACGCCAAGCAAAATAATCTCTTTGTTGCCGATGTGGAGAGCGGGGAATCCCGCCAGCTCACTACAGATGGCTCCTTTGATATTCTTAATGGCGTATTCGACTGGGTTTACGAGGAGGAATTTGGCCGGGCGGATGCTTACCGCTGGTCTCCCGACGGGAAGAAAATTGCTTTCTGGCGCACCGATCAGACCCGGGTAAAAACCTTTTACATGCTGGATGAATTGCCCTATTACAGCGTACCGATTCCCCTGAAATATCCGAAAGTGGGTGAGCAGAACGCTATTGTGAAAATTGGCGTGGTCGATATTGCCAGCGGGGAAATGACCTGGATGGATATCGGTGCGGAAACAGATATTTACATCCCGCGTATCGATTGGACCAATGAGAAAAACACCCTGGCGATTCGCCGCTTGAACCGTAAACAGAATCATCTGGAACTACTCTTTGCGGATGTCAGCAACGGAAAAACCCGCAAAATTCTCGAGGACAAAAACAATACCTGGATCGATGTAAATGACGATTTCATCTTCCTGAAAGAGAAGGACCAGGTGCTCTGGTCTTCCGAAAAAGACGGATTTCGTCATATCTATCTGGCCGACTATAAAGGGAAGCAAGTTGCGCAAATTACCAGCGGCCGTTGGGAGATCGGGTCAATTTTAGGCGCCGACGAAAAAAATGGCTGGGTCTATTTCCAGGGCAAAAAAGAGTCGCCGGCCGAGAACGATATTTACCGGGTAAAATTAAACGGCACTGGCTTGACGCGTATCTCCCGGGAAATGAACGGTTGGCATAGCGCGAACTTCTCCCCGGATTTTCAACATTACGTCGGTTTTTCCTCGAACCTGAAAACGCCCACCCAGGTAAACCTGCGAAAAAGCGATGGTGGACTGGTGCGCGTGTTGGAAGGAAACGAAATTGCTGCCCTGGCGGATTACGAGATGGTTTATCCGGAAATCTTTCAGATCAGCACTTCCGATGGTGCACCACTCAATGCCTACATGATGAAGCCGGCGGATTTTGATCCGGCTAAAAAATACCCGGTACTGGTGTTTGGCTATGGCGGCCCCGGCTCGCAGATGGTATTAAATCGCTGGGGAACCGGCTCGGCTTTCCGGCATTTCCAGCGGGTGTTGTGGCATCAGATGCTTACGGAAAAAGGCTACATCATTTTCTGTGTAGACAATCGCGGCACCGGCGGTATGGGAAAAGCCTACAAAGATCTTGCCTATGGCGATCTTTCCAAATGGTCGGTAAACGATCAGATTGAAGGCGCGAAGTGGTTGGCGAAACAGCCCTACGTCGACGCCAGCCGTCTGGGATTCTGGGGCTGGAGCGGCGGCGGTTACCTGACTTGCATGATAATGACCCGCGCTGCAGATTATTTCAAGACCGGGATCGCGGTTGCTTCGGTGAGCGATTTCCGTAATTATGATACCATCTGGACGGAACGCTACATGGGATTACTCAGCGAAAATAAGGCTGGTTACGTTGCCGCGGATGTTAACACCTATGCAGACGGTTTGCGCGGTAAGCTACTGATCGTCCATGGCAGCGGCGATGATAATGTCCATCCACAAAACTCCCTGCAGTTTGTCAACGAGCTGATTGACAAAAATCGCCAGTTTGATATGATGATCTATCCGAATCGTAATCACCGCATTAGTGGCGGTAATACCTCCCTGCATCTGTTTACGAAGTTCACGGATTATATTCTGGAGAATTTGTAGGGGAGTTTAGAGTTTGGGAACGAGATAAATAATGGGGATTGGGAAAAAGAGGTGAAAATAGTGGCAGCAGGAATAATACCTGCTGCCACTAAGTTTTTAAGTCTTACTGAACTTTCATCGAGAGCTGCACTCGTCCACGATCCAGATCGACATTGATGACGCGGACACTAACCACATCGCCAACGGCAACAATATCCATCGGATTTTTCACGAACTTATCGGACATTTCACTAACGTGTACAAGGCCATCCCGCTTTACGCCAATATCAACAAATGCACCGAAATCCACTACGTTCCGGACGGTGCCTTTCAGCAGCATCCCTTCTCGTAAATCTTCAATTTTCAGGACATCGCTCTTAAATATTGGTTTCGGCATCGCATCACGAGGATCCCGGTCCGGCTTTTCCAGGTCCGAGAGAATATCGTTCAGAGTCGGTTCCCCAACGCCGATATCGGCTGCCAACGTTGCCAGATCACGTCGCTCCTGCCGCACCAGTTTGCGCAGTTGCCGCCAGGCGGTGCTGTCTTTTTCCATGTCGAACATGGAGAGCAGCTTCTTGGTGGCGTTATAGGATTCCGGGTGAATACCGGTGTTATCGAGCATGTTCTTGCCATCGGGAATGCGCAGGAATCCGGCCGCCTGCTGGAAGGCAATCTCCCCAACTCCGCTGACCTTTTTCAGGGCGCTGCGACTCTGGAATTTGCCCTGTTCATCGCGATATTTCACGATGTTTTCCGCGGTGCGGCTGGTCAGGCCGGATACATATTTCAGGAGACTGGCAGAGGCAGTATTTAAATCAACCCCGACAGAGTTCACTGTAGACTCAACGACGTTTCCCAGTGCGCTATCAAGATTTTTCTGATTCACATCATGCTGATAAAGGCCAACGCCAATATGTTTCGGATCGATTTTTACCAGTTCTGCCAACGGGTCCATTAGGCGGCGGGCGATGGAGATGTTGCCGCGCTGACTGGCGTCCAGCTCCGGAAATTCTGATTTTGCCACTTTCGAGGCGGAATAGACGGAAGCACCGGCTTCGTTGACGATGATGTAAACGAGATCTTTGTCCGGTGCCGAAGATTTTATTTCCCCGATGAGATCGGCAACCAGTGATTCCGTTTCCCGTGAGGCAGTACCATTCCCAATCGCAACGATCTCGATGTCATACTTCTCGATAAATTCCCGCAAGGTACTTTTCGCTTCGAAGATGCGATTTTGCGGCGCATGGGGATAGATGGTATTCCCCTGAAGATATTTGCCGGTATCATCAATAATTGCCACTTTACAACCGGTGCGATAGGCGGGGTCGATCCCCATTATCATCTTCCCTTTCACGGGAGGTTGCATAAGCAGATTTTTCAGGTTGGTCGCAAAAATGTTGATGGCGTGATCATCAGCGATATCGGACATGTCGCTGCGCACTTCCCGCTCAATTGAGGGGGCTATCAGCCGTTTGTAGCTATCGACAATTGCCGTTTCGATTTCCGTGCGAAAGATGCCGTCTTTATTTTTGATATGGCGGGTGGTAATTTCTTCCACCATTACTTCTTCTTCAACTTCAATAGAGACTTTTAGAATTTTCTCCCGCTCGCCGCGGTTGATCGCCAAGATACGATGCGGCGGAATTTTGTTCACCGGCTCGGAATAGTCATAATACATTTCGTAATCACTTTTCGCTTCCGGGTCTTTTGCTTTGCTCACTACGAAAGCGGTGCGGCGGGTGCGTTCGCGAATCGCTTTGCGCACTTCCGCATCATCGGAAACGGTTTCAGCCACAATATCGCGGGCGCCGGCCAATGCTTCTTCGGCAGTCTCCACGCCTTTTTCCGGATCGATGAATTGCGCGGCTATTTCCAGCGGATCGCCATCAGTGATGCTTTGATCGACCATTTTATCCGCCAGCGGCTCCAGCCCTTTTTCCTTGGCGATAGTTGCCCGGGTGCGTTTCTTCGGTTTATAAGGCAAATAAAGATCCTCCAATTCCTGCATCTTCATGGTTGCCTTGATTTTTTCCGCCAATTCAGGTGTTAATTTCCCCTGTTCTTCGATAGAATTGAGAATCGTTTCTTTCCGTTCCTGCAACATCCGTAGGTATTTGATACGATCTTCAACATCACGGATCTGCTCTTCATCAAGCGAGCCGGTAACCTCTTTCCGGTAACGGGCGATAAATGGAACGGTGTTGCCATCGTCGAGAAGCTCGACGGTTTTCGTAACCTGAATGGGACGAAGATTTAATTCTTCGGCAATGATCTGGAAAAAATCTCTTTCGGTCATATGAAACCCTCTTCTGTTAACGTTGCTGCCTAAAACATTTGACTTATACGGTTGACAGTGATTAACGAAATAACATTACTTGTTCGTCATTGCGAGGCGGCATTATGCCGAAGCAATCTCAATGGTAGAGCAGCTACAATGGGATCGCTTCGTCGCTGTACTCCTCGCGATGACAGCACAATCATTCTTCGTTTAGCACTGCCATACATTTGACTTATACAGTGCTGCCAGTTCACTGAATTTGCGGATACGCTGCAGGTTTTTCGAGGCGGCTATTTGCCGTTTCTCGCAGGAGGCGTCATCCGGAAATTTTCAGAAAAAAGTTAGCTGGGGAATATAAAAACGAAATGGAAAAAATGGTATTTTTTATTTCAAATGTTTGTCGGTTATTTTCTTCATTTCCACTTTGGTTTTGTTGAGGAAAGTCTTTTTCGGAGGGAGGTGTTTGTTGCGGCGCAGGAGCTTCTCCGCCAGTTCTTCCCGGCCAATAATTTTCAGGGTTTTACTGATTTTACCCCGATTCTCTTTTTTGTACCAGAAGAAGAATTGATGCTGATCCTTTTTTGCTTTCGGCGTCGTTGCCGCAAAGACCGGCTTGAGGGTATAGGGATGGTAGCCGGAGTAGTAGATGACAGTGGCGACGGTCATCGGGGTTGGGGTGAAGTCCTGCACTTGCTCCAGGCGAAAACCGAGGTCTTTGGTTTCGGTTGCCAGTTCAGCCATATCCCCAACTTCGCAACCGGGATGGCTGGAAATGAAATAGGGAATAATTTGCTGATTCAACCCTTTCTTTTCGTTGACCTTATCAAACTTCTCTTTGAAATCGTAGAAATATTTGAAGGATGGCTTGCGCATCATTTTCAATGTTGCATCGGCGGTATGTTCCGGTGCCACTTTTAATCGGCCGGAAACGTGGTTCGTTACCAGCTGCTCGATGTATTCATCCGCGCCGTCCGTTTTTCGCTCTTTTTCATCTTTGCGCACCAGCATGTCGTAGCGAATACCGCTGGAAACAAACGCTTTCTTAACTTCCGGATGTTCCGCAACGCTTTTGTAAATATCGACCAGCGGCTGATGATCGGTGTCGAGATTATGACAGATGGTTGGATGAATACAGGACGGGCTGACGCAACGGTCGCAAATCGACTGATCCTTGCCTTTCATGCGATACATATTGGCGGAAGGGCCACCCAGGTCGCTGATGTATCCTTTAAAGCCAGGCATTTCGGTAATCTGCTGCACTTCTTTCATGATTGATGCTTTCGAACGGCTGGCGATCATCTTGCCCTGGTGGGCGGAGATGGTGCAAAAGCTGCAGCCGCCAAAACAACCGCGATGCATATTTACCGAAAATTTGATCATCTCGAAGGCGGGAATCGGTCCGCGCTTTTTGTATTTCGGATGGGGCAGACGCGTATAGGGCAAATCGAAAGACGCATCGATCTCAGTTTCCGTCATGGTCTGAAAGGGCGGATTGATGACCACTTGCTGATCACCAACATCCTGTAGTAACCGCTGCCCGTTTTTCTGCTTGTTCGATTCCTGCTCGATGTATTTAAAGTTTGCCGCGAAAGTCTTTTTATCCTTCAGGCAGGCCTCATGGGAAGAGAGTTGAAAATCTTCCCAGTTTTTATTTTTCGGTAATTTTTCGTCTTTTCCCAGCACGTAGGCAGTTTGCGGTAAAGTGCGCAGGGAAGAAAAAGGCACACCGCGCGCCAGTAATTTGAGCATCTGCACCAGCGGCTGCTCGCCCATGCCATAGATGAGCAGATCGGCCTGACTGTCTACCAAAATTGAAGGCATCAATTTGTTTGACCAATAATCGTAGTGAGTAACCCGCCGGAGAGAAGCTTCGATGCCACCAATCATTACTGGGACATCCGGGTAAAGCTTTTTGAGGATACGACTGTAAACGGTGGTGGCATAATCCGGACGGAAACCGGCCTTGCCGTCGGGAGAATAAGCATCGGTGGAGCGGCGGCGTTTGCTGGCGGTGTAGTGATTAACCA
This sequence comes from Calditrichia bacterium, assembly GCA_028284905.1. GTDB lineage: Bacteria > Calditrichota > Calditrichia > RBG-13-44-9 > J075 > JACKAP01. The sequence goes on along the minus strand of JANQQU010000077.1, from coordinate 71,694 downwards.
TGGGATCCATACAGCCGGAGCTAATTCCGAAGAAATAGCGGGGCTTGCCAAGTTTTTTGAAATCCCGTAAATCGTCCTGCCAGTTTGGCTGCGGCACCACGGCAATCTTGAAGCCATTTGCTTCAATGATACGAGCGATAACGGCATGCCCAAAGGCCGGATGATCGACATAGGCATCCCCGGAGAAGAGGATAACATCGAGCTCATCCCAACCGCGTTGCAGAACTTCTTTACGGGTGGTCGGCAGCCAATCGCTAATTTTATATGTTGATGTCGTATTATTCATACTTTTTCCACCGTTTTACACGGTCTACAAGGATAGTAAAAATCAAACGGGAATACAAGATAAAAGCAAGTTCATAAGTTACTGGTTCGGAGTTCAGCGTTCAGCACTGACGTTTTGCGATAGTGTGAAAAATGGCAGTCTTTTCCGGCCATCGTCGCCCGCCAGGGATGAATCCACTGGCTCATTATCTTATGTCCGATAAATCGGGCATATTCTTGCGTCACTTGTGACGGCTGACAATTAGCCTTTTGATTCATGATCAGGCGGATGGTTTTTATGGCAAGTACGTAAAGTCAGTTCAGAGTTCAAAGCTCAGAACTCTTAAAATCGTTTGGAGATTGATGCGTGATAGCTGTTTTTTCAATAATAAACTTCTGAAGAAATGCTGGTTTTTAAACCTCCCGATAAATATTTTTCAGCTGTCAGTAACAGTGTAAACTGATAACTGATAACTGATCACTAGTGTCCGGTTTAAAGTTCAATAAAAACAGTCATTTAAAAATCAGGTGTTAGGTTCTTTTGTAAATCATTGTTCGTAACTAGTTGTAAAATATCAACTTTCTCAAAAATACTAATGCTTAAAATTTGTAGAAAATTGTAGAGAGTCAGCTCAAGGTTCAATCTTTTCCGCACAATAGCAACAAGCAGATAAGTGCAAACAGCAATCCAGATTTGACTCTTGACAGCATTCTCTGAAACACCAAAGAAAGCCTTGATTCTAAGATGTTGTTTGATCCATTTAAAGAAGAGTTCGATGTGCCATCTGCTTTTATATAATTCGGTAATAACGATTGGAGATAGATTGAAATTGTTGGTCAAAAAAATCAGGTGACGTTGTTTATCTGAATCATAAAATTTGATGCGCCGGAGTTTCTCCGGATAATCCTTTGCCGGATAGAAAGAGACCGGGCGAATGATTTGATCACAGCGTATTCCGATAGATTTATCAACCGGTCTTGAATATAGGCGGCGAAAAACAAAGTCGGCTTTGGGTCTGGTAACAAAGGTTGCATAATGACAATGGATTCGATAAAGTCGTTTAAAGCTCAGGTAGCCTCGGTCCATCACATAATAGGCGCCAGGTTGAACCACAAGAAGATCAAGTGCGTTAATATCGTGGTAGAGTCCATCGCTAACATGAATAAAAACAGGGATGTTGCCTTTAAGGTCCAGAAGGGTGTGTAATTTGATAGCCGCTGTGTGGCTACGAAAGGGAGCCCAGGGGAATAAAGAAACACATAAATTAATCATCGTTGAATCCAGAGCATATAGATCACTATCTAGATTGACCGGTAGAGGATCGTGACGATGTAAATCTCTGGCAATGGGAATCAAGCGCTGGGCAAAGTCGGCATAAATTCGCCAATTACGTTTTTCATTAGCATCGGCTAAAGTGCTTCGGGATATATTCGATCTGAATCCCATGCGATACAGTTTTTTTTGCATCGTTCTCAGACAGATCACACAATCTCTGAGGCTCTCACGATGAGTCAATTGAGCAAAACTCATCGCCAGAAATTGCTCCCAGCAAGTAAACTTGCGCACCTTATAATCGCCGCGGTAGGCGCGAACACATTGGTTGAATTCGTATCTGGGTAAATGTGCCATTAATTGAGAAAATACCAGTTTGCCCTGATTCATTGTGCGTTCTCCTTATTATCTGGAGATTACACAAAATTCAGGAATAATGAGACATGCAAAAAAATGAAATCCACACTTTATCTATTGTTAATTAGTAACTTACAAGACTACTTTTTTAAAACAACCGGACACTAGTGATAACTGATAACTGATAACTGATAACTGACAACTGTTCACCTCAAAAGATAAATTTAATATGATTGTCGCGAAAACAACGCGTTTGTTCATTCGCCAATTCCATTACGCCGACCTAGAGGAGTTCGCCAAAATTCTCGGAGATCCGGAAGTGATGCGGTTTTCCCTAAATGGCACAAAAACCCGGATTGAAACAAGGGAATTTATCGAAAAATGTCTGGAGACCTACCAGGCTTGCGACTTCGGCATTTGGGCAGTTGAAAGACGAGAAGATCAGCAATTGCTCGGATACTGCGGTCTGGTTCCCCAAAAAGTTGAGGGGGAACGATTTATGGAATTGGGCTATCGTCTCGGCGTTTCTTTTTGGGGAAAAGGATATGCTACCGAAGCAGCGACGATTGTTCGGGACTATGCACTCTTTCGCTTAAAATTGCCATATTTGATTTCGATTATCGAAGGGGAAAATATTGCCTCCTGGCGAGTGGCGGAAAAAATTGGGATGCGCTACGAGCGGGATAGCACCTTCGGAGGAAAAGCCGTTCGAATCTATTCCCGCGGCAGAAAATAATCGCCAATGATTATTAATATTTAGGCATGTAACTGTTATTGCGTTTTTCCGGAAAATTTATTATTTAGAAAAGAATTGCCGGTTCGCTACAAAGCATACATTTTGAAAAACTTTGAACGCTGAACTCTGAACGCTGAACTTCCAACCTGACGAGGCCTATGGACTCCATTCAAATGCCCAGCTCGCTCTGGACCAGCTCCGGTTACGGGAAAATGTTCCAGGGATTTCAAAACCTGATGAAATTCCGAATCCGTAACATCTTGCTTGTCTCCAGTTTGTACGACTTATACCTCTTTGAAGAAGATGGCCGCCTTTATGAATTAATCCGGGAAGAATATCGCGGTCTCAATCTTAGCCACGCGCCGGAGTTAACCCGGGTTTCCAGCGGATTTGAGGCGCTGGAGCTGGCCAAGGAAGAAAAGCGCTTCGACCTGATTATCACCACGCCACATATCGACGATATGGAAGTTTCCAAATTCGCTAAAATGGTGCGGAATTCTGATCTCGATATTCCCATCGTTTTATTAACGTACGATAATCGTCAAACTTCGGAATTGCTATCCCGGGAAATCGCGTCCCTTTTTCACCGGGTGTTTATCTGGCAGGGGGATTTCCGTATTCTCATCGGCATTATCAAATATCTGGAAGACAGTGTCAATGTAGACTACGATACCAAAAACGTTGGGGTGCAGGTGGTCATCCTAATCGAAGACAGCGTGCGCTTTTATTCCTCTTATTTGCCGTTGATTTATACGGAAATATTTAACCAGTCCCGCCGTTTGATTTCGGAAGGGATCAATCTTTCCGATCGTTACCTGCGCATGCGCGCCCGTCCGAAAATTCTCCTCTGTACTACTTATGAAGATGCCTGGTATTATTATGAAACATATAATAAGTATATTCTGGGCATTATTTCCGATATCGATTTTGACCGCGATGGCCAAAAGAATGGCGATGCCGGTATCGAATTTGCGAGAGCAGTGAAAAAACGACATCATGATATTCCCATCCTGCTGCAGTCTAATTCTGCTGAAAAAGAAGAGCGCGCTTATGACACTGGTGCATCATTTTTGCTGAAGAATTCCCCGACACTTCTAAATGATCTGCGGAAATTTATGATCGATAATTTCGGTTTTGGTGATTTTGTTTTTCGAACCGCGGAAGGAAAAGAGGTTGGCCGTGCCTATAATTTGTTGTCCCTGGAAAAGCAGTTGGAAATTATGCCCAATGAGAGTATTCGCTATCATGCCGATAACAATCATTTTTCCAGTTGGCTGAAGGCGCGTACGGAGTTTTGGTTGGCGGAAAAAATTCGACCGCGGAAACTGTCGGAATTTGATTCGATAGAAGGTTTGCGGGATATGATCATCAAATATCTGCGGCAGTACCGGCGAATCCGCCAACGGGGTAGCATTACCGATTTTAAGAAAGATGTTTTCGATGCCCAGGAGAGCTTTGCCCGTATTGGCGGCGGTTCCCTGGGAGGGAAAGCGCGGGGACTCAGCTTTGTTAATTTGCTGATCAATAATTCCGGATTGCATACCCAGTTCGAGAATGTGCGGGTGCATGTTCCGCCCGGGGTCATTCTCGGTACGGAAGTGTTTGATTATTTTCTGGATGAGAATAACCTCCGGCATTTTGCTTTGCAGGAGTCATCAGACGATGAAATAAACCGCCGCTTTATGGAGGCCAATCGCTTTCCGGTTGATGTCGTTTACCAGCTTTCCCAGTTTCTGGAGTTGGTCGATCAACCTCTGGCGGTGCGATCCTCCAGTTTGTTGGAAGACTCCCAGTATCACCCTTTTGCTGGTGTTTACGATACCTTTATGCTACCCAATAATGATGAAGATAACGAAGTTCGTCTGCAGCAGCTGCTAAATACCATCAAATGTGTCTATGCCTCTACGTTTTACAAGCGCACCAAGGATTATATCAAAATGACTACTTACCGCCTGGAAGAGGAAAAGATGGCGGTGATCATTCAAAAGATGGTTGGTTCCCGTCATGATAACCGCTTTTATCCAGAGTTCGCCGGTGTCGCGCGTTCCTACAACTTTTATCCGGTGGCGCCACAGACCGCAACGGATGGGATTATTGCCATTTCTCTTGGGCTGGGGAAGACGGTAGTAGAGGGCGGGCACACCGTAAAATTTTGTCCGAAATATCCCAATCATATCCCGCAATTTGCCTCGATCGATGAAGTGCTGAAGAATAATCAGCTGGAGTTTTACGCGCTGGATCTTAACTCCCAACCGGGAGACACTGCCGAAAGTTATTCCGGGATGCTTAAGCCGGAGTCGCTGGAAACCGCTGAACAGGACGGTACCTTAAATTTTGTCGGATCGACTTATTCCTACGAAAATCACGCCATCTATAATGGGATTTCCCGGGAAGGTCAACGGGTGGTAACATTTGCCCCGGTGCTAAAGGACCGGATATTTCCCTTGCCGCAGATTACCGACACACTCTTGGAACTGGGACGAAAAGGGATGGGCACCCCGGTGGAAATAGAATTTGCGGTGAATCTCTCCGTGGAGAAAGGGGAACCGTCGGAATTTGCGGTGCTGCAACTGCGCCCGATGGTGCTGAACCGGGAGTTGGAACGTCTCAATGTAGAAAAAATTGACGAATCTTCCCTGATCTGCAAAAGTAATCAGGTACTCGGTAATGGCGTTATTGACGAAATTTACGATGTTATTTTTGTTGACCCGGAAACCTATGAGCGGGCGAAAAGCCGGGAAGCTGCCCGGGAAGTATATGAGTTTAACATGAAGCTGAGCAATGAAAAACGTCCTTATCTGTTAATCGGCGTGGGGCGTTGGGGCTCGATGGACCCCTGGCTCGGCATTCCGGTAAAGTGGGAACAGATCTCCGGCGCGCGCGCAATCATTGAAGGAAAGTTCAAAGATATGCCGGTAACACCATCGCAGGGGTCGCACTTTTTCCAGAACATTACCTCTTTTATGGTTGGTTATTTTACTGCCAATGAAGAAACCGAAGAAGCGTTGGTCGATTGGGATTGGCTACGCAGTCAACCAGTCGCGGAAGAGAAGGTTTATACCCGTCACCTGCGTTTTAAAAAACCGATCGTGGTTAAAATGAACGGGCAAAAACATAAAGGCGTCATTTTTAAACCGGCTTAATGCCAGGAGAAAGTTATGTCATTAAAAATTTGCCTGCTTGGTGCTACCGGTTGGGTCGGGAAAGAATTGGCACTGGCAATTCATGCAGAAGCAGATCTCTCTCTGGTTAGTGCATATTCCCGCAGTCATGGTGGAGAAAACCTGGGGAAAGTGCTGGGGGTTGCTGATATGGCAACGCCGGTTTTTGTGACTATTGAAGAAGCACTAGCGGTTGATGCTGATGTGGTTGTGGAATATACTGCTCCAGCCGTTGCAAAAACCAATGTATTGGCAGCTATCGCCGCCGGGCGCCATGTGGTTATTGGTACTTCCGGATTAACGGAGGCGGATTTTACGGAAATCGCCGCTGCCGCGGAAAAACAGCGTGTTGGCGTACTCGCTGCCGGGAATTTTGCTATTACCGCCGTATTGTTGCAAAGATTTGCAGAAATTGCCGCGAAATATGTGCCGCAATGGGAAGTGATTGATTATGCCGGTGCAGGCAAGAAAGATGCGCCGAGCGGCACCGCCAGAGAGCTGGCCTATCGACTATCGCAGCAAGGCGATTCCTTAAAAGAAGTGCCGATTGATCAAACCGTCGGGCCAAAGGAAAGCCGTGGCGCAGATATCAATGGCACTCAGGTTCATTCCTTGCGGTTGCCGGGATTTATTCTCTCCGCGGAGGCTATTTTCGGCTTACCGGACGAGCGCCTGACAATCCGCCACGATGCCGGCAGTAGTGCCCGACCCTATGTTGCCGGTACGCTATTGGCCATCCGTAAGGTGGGCGGCTTAAAAGGATTAACCCGCGGACTGGATCAAGTAATGACCTTTTAAAATAACAGTTCTTGTTCTCACACATCCGACGCTGCCACTCGTCATTTGTCGCCAGTTGTTGTCGACATTTTCTCCCACCTGTTGCTAATATTCACACCCGAAGAATTGATTGAAACGTTTTTTTGATTTTTGATAGTGTTTAATAAACAAGGGTTTAGGTGCCTTTTTAGACTGCTTCTGAAAAGTTGGCCCGATAGTTGAAATAAACTTAAGTGTTGTCAAAATAAACATGGAAAACCAACATCCTTTTGGAGGTGTATTATGCAACATTTATTTCGTCACACTCAAAAAGCAGCTGCTTTAATTCTGATCATTTTACTTGTATTGCTGAGTAGCTGTAATAAAACCGGTTCAGAACCGGACATCGAAGAGCCGGCACCGGAAATACCGCCGCTGGAAACAATGCTGATTGATTTCGCTGATTTTGATAATACCCTGCAGAAAAATGGCGTTACCACTACCCGGGAAAATTGGGGCTGGGCCGCCTTAAATGTGGGCATCTGGAATACAATTATTACTTTGAATCTGGCCGTGCCGGTCGCTGCTTTCCTGCATAGCTTCAGCCACGATGCCGTGCCGAATCCCGATGGCAATGGTTGGCTCTGGAGCTATGATTATACGGCGCTGGGGAGAAATTATACCGCGAATTTAACCGCGCAGCCGATCGGTAATGGTATTCGGTGGGAGATGCGCATATCCCAGCAAAATGGCTATCAGGATTTCCTCTGGTTTTACGGGGAATCAAATATCATTCTGCGGGAAGGTTTCTGGCGCCTCTCTAATAATCCTAATGACCCGGTTGAATATCTGCAAATCGACTGGACCCGTGATCCGGAGAATGGTGCAGCCAGTGTGCGTTATACGGTTATCACCCCGGGCGGCGCGGAGAATGGCACCTACATCGAATACGGCATAAACCAGGATACGCCCTATAATGCTTATTACGATATCTTTAGCGTTACTCAGAATAACCTGCGGGAGATCGAATGGCATCGCACGACCAAGGAAGGGCACATTCGCGATGAGCGACATTTCGGTGATACCGACTGGCATTGCTGGAACGGTAATCTTGATGATATTACCTGCCAATAATGCGAAAGAACATTTACCAATAAAAAAGCCGCGCAGGTTTTACCATGCGCGGCTTTTTTATAAAATGTCGATTTTACTCAATGATATTTCACCCTTCGACAAACTCAGAATGAATGGAAATACTCTATAAAATGAACGCTCATGCTTAACTTCGAAATTTGGAATTGTTAAAGAAGTAATGCTATTAGCTCTTGTCATCGCGAGGCGCCTTTTGCCGAAGCGATCTCCTTGTTGCATTCACCATAGAGATTGCTTCGGCAAAAGGCGCCTCGCAATGACAGATAAAAAAATTAGCATACATATTAACACTACCCAGATTTTAAATTGGAAATTGAATATTGGAAATTGAACATTCTACAGTCGATTATGTAAAATCTGGTGTAGCACATCGAGAATCTTTTCCGCAGTGTATGGCTTATGTAAAAAAGCATTCACACTATTGCCAACCAGTTCGGCAATCTTGGTATCTTCCATGTAGCCGCTGGAAGCAATGATTTTTGCCTCCGGATCCAACTCCCGCATAGCTTTCACAGTCGCTGCCCCGTCCATCACCGGCATCATCATGTCGGTAATTACCACTTCGATGGCATCCTGATGTTCTTCATAAATTTCCATTGCCTCGGCGCCGTTATTTGCGACGATGACGCTATAGCCATAGGTCTCCAGGGTTTCCCGGGTAATTTCCAGAATAGAGGTTTCGTCATCCACGACGAGAATCAGCTCTCCCTTGCCATAAAGCAGGCCGCCTTCCGGCGCCGCTTCGGTGGTTTTCTCTGCTTCGCCGAGAGCAGGTAGGTAAACCTCGAAAACGGTACCTTCCTGTTTGTCACTGGTGACATTGACAAAACCACCATGGCTTTTCACGATAGCGATGACAGTGGACAATCCCAGGCCGGTGCCTTTACCAGGTTCTTTCGTCGTAAAGAAGGGCTCAAAAATTTTATTGATGATGCTGGAAGGAATGCCAACCCCGGTATCGGTAACTTTAATGAGTACGTAATGCCCGAGATTCGCTTCCAGGTATAAGCGTGCATAATCTTCATCGATGAGGACATTCTGAACAGAAATATTGAGCTGACCGCCATGAACCATTGCATCCCGCGCGTTCACACAAAGATTTAACATAACCTGGTGGAGCTGCGTCGCATCGCCGGAAACCGGCCAGAGATCCTGCTGCACATTCATATCAATTTTAATTGACTTCGGGAAAGTCTCCTGAATAATCTTTTCCAGCTCATGAACGAGATGCTGAATTTGCAGAGGAATTCGTTCCCCTTCCACGCCGCGGGCAAAGGTGAGGATTTGCTTCACCATATCCGCACCCCGCTTCACATTGGACTCAATCGTATTGAGGATGCGCTGACTTTTATCTTCATCTTCCAGGCGCACCTGCAGAATTTGCACCGCGGTTAAAATCGGTGCGAGAACATTATTAAGATCATGGGCAATTCCGCCCGCGAGGGCCCCGATACTTTCCATTCTCTGTGCCCGCAGAAACTGTGCTTCAATTTTTTTCTTTTCGGTAATATCGGTGTTAACTACCAGGATGGATTTCGCTTCGCCATGTTTATCATGAACGAGCGTCCAGCGACTTTCGACCATAATTTCCCGGCCTTCTTTCGTCACCTGGTGCAGCTCTCCCTGCCACTCCTTATTCTCCAGAACGGAACGGCGGGAAGCGATGAATTGGGTCGAATTGCGGTTAAAGAGCAACTCAAATGCATTATTCCCAATTGCTTCTTCAGTCTTCCAACCGTAGAGGCGCTCGGCACTTTTATTCCAGTAGATGACGTAATCGTTCAGGTCGCAAACCAGAATGGCATCCTGCGCTTTATCCAGCAATGCCGCCTGCTCGCGGATCTGCTCCTCGGCCCGTTTACGAGCGGTAATATCACGCGCGATTGCCATGACCGTCGGCTTTTCGTTGAATTCAAAAAGGTGCGCACTAATCTCCACCGGGATAATACCGCCGGTTTTTGTCAAGAACATATCTTCGTAAAGAATATGTCGGTCGAGCATTAGTTTTTCCAGCCGGGTGCGATTCTCGGTTTCATCATATCCGAGGGAAATCGAGCGCAGAGAGAGGCGCAGTAGCTCTTCGCGGGCATAGCCGAGTTTATTGCAGAGGATGTCGTTTACTTCGATAAATTGGGTCGGCTCTCCATCATTCTGGGGATGATAAACAAATACCGCATCGTTACCACTGTTAAAAAGCAGCCGGAACTTATTCTCGGATTCCTGCAGTTGCTCTTCTGCCCACTGGCGTTCAATGATCTGTTCCATCAATACCTGGTTTGCCTGGGAGAGCTCGGCGGTGCGTTCCTCCACGCGGGTTTCCAGATCCCCTTTCGCGCGCTGCAGATCTTCTTCCGCGCGTTTACGCTCCTTAATGTCCCTTGCGATGGTGGCCAGGGCGATAATTTCCCCGGTGTTGGTGTGGCGGATCGCCATTGCATTGAGCAGGGTGGGCGTATGTTCGCGGGTACGAAAATTCTGAAGCGGTAGTTCTCCTTCCCAAAGTCCTTTTTTTAAGACCTGGGGGAGCAGCTCTTTCTGCAGAAAACCATGCACAGATTCCGGGTGGCACTCCTTAAGCATTTTGCTGCGGACTTCATCTTGATTTTTTAAACCGAGGATGGACATGCCATATTCATTGACATAAATCAGCTTGCCATCGGGAGAGGCCATGGTAATGACGTCATTGCTTTTTTCCACCAGGGATACAAATTTTTGCCGTTCTTCTTCAATAACCCGCCGCTCGTTTATCTCTTTCTGAAGCGTTTCATTGGACTTTAGCAATTCTGCGGTTCGTTCCTCAACACGCTTTTCCAATTCTTCATGGGCGCTTTTCAGATCTGCCTCGGCTTGTTTGCGGGTGCTGATATCAGCGATAATCCCAAACGAGCCGGAAACGGTGCCATTTTGATCGCTAATCGGGACACCGCTAATTTGCACCCAATTCGGTTCCCCATTCTTCTTGCACATTTCGATCTCGTATTGATCGGCAATTTTCTTGGTGCGGAGGCGATTCTTTTTGCGGATAATTTTGCGGTTCTTTTCGTTGAAAAGCTTTTTATAGCCAATTTGCCCGACCAGTTCTTCTTCACTAAATCCGAGCAATTTACAAATGCGGCTGTTGACGAATTGAATGCGATCGTCATTATCGACAATCATAACGCCTTCCTGCATGTTCTCGATGAGCATACGGAATTTTTGCTCGGATTCACGCAGTGCTTCTTCGGTACGCATGCGCTTGGTGATGTCATGCACGAACATCAGCAATTGCTTGCTATTATCCCGCTCGATCGGCCAGGCGGTAATTTCTGTGGGAAGGGCAGCGCCGTAGCGGGTGGCGCAGGTGAGTTCATCGGTCCAGCCATATCCCTGGTCAAAAACCACGGAGAGGAACTTATCAAACTTTTCTCCCTGGCCGGAAAAAATATCACCAGGGTCCAACTCCAGCAAATCCTTGCGCTCATATCCGAGCATACTGCAGGCTCGGTCGTTGACGTCGGTGAACACTCTTTTGCGGGGATTTAACATGAAGATGCCGTCATTAGAATAATTAAACAGCGCCTTGAACTGCTCGGCACTCTTCTGCAATTCTTTTTCCAGATGACGGATATCTATTTGGTTGTCTTTACTGCGGTTTGTCGATTTGGTAATGGTTTTTACCATCTCAACAAGCGTGGATTTGCGTTTTTTGGAGTCGTTCATAAGCCGGCCCGGTTTTTGGAACGATTATTTTTATAAAAAGCCCGAAGGGGCAAACATACACACTGCAAATTATTGTCGATGTGTCAAAATATCAAAATCGGAAATTAAAAATATAATAATGAACTTGTTAGACCTTCTCTGCAGGCATAATTCATAATCCTGAGGAGGACGATTCGTGCGCGGAACTAACTTTTAGGACTTAACAATCTCCCGGTCGAGGATTTCCCGAATGACCCGTACTGCCTTCACCGGCGAATACGGTTTTTGTAAAAAATCTTTAATGCCATTCGCCGTCATGGTTTTTTTCAAACCCGGCTCAAAATAGCCGCTGGTAAACACTCCGATAATATCCGATCGAATTTCCCGCATTTCCTGAAATGCCTCCCAACCACTCTGGCGTGGTAATCCGGAGTCAGAAAATACTAAATCGATCTCATCCTGGTTTTGCCTGAAAACGTCAACCGCTTCCACGCCATCGCGGGCAACGAGAATTTTGTAGTCATTGGCCAGCAGCACCTTTTTCATCAGGTCTACCAGCATATCCTCATCTTCGACTATCAGAATGGTTTCTTTACCTTTTAATCCTTGCTGGGTTAAGGAACGTGCATTCTTTTGAACTGGCAGATCCGAACAAGGGAAAAAGAGCTCAAATGTAGTGCCCTTGCCGGGGCTGCTCTGAACGTCGATAAGACCGTCGTGACTGCTAATTACGCCGTAAACAACCGCCAGGCCGAGCCCGGTACCCTGACCGCGGGATTTTGTGGTAAAAAACGGTTCAAAAAGGCGATCCAGCGTACGTTGATCCATGCCGGTGCCAGTATCGCTAACACTAAGCAGAATATACCCATCTTCTTTTGCTTCCGGGAAGCGCGTTTGCAGGGTATTGCCGGGAATATGCCGGGTAGAAACTGTGATTCTGCCCCCCTCGGGCATGGCATCCCGGGCATTCACACACAAGTTCAGCAAGGCCTGATGGAGCTGGGTTTGGTCCGCCATTACAAATGGCAGCTTTGGGTAAAGATCCATAGAAAAAGTGACGTTTTTCGGCAATGTGCCGGAAAGCAGCGTATATAACTCATGGACAATTTTATTGATGTCCAGAGCCTGAAATATGATGTCTGTTTTACGGGCAAAAGTAAGAATTTGCTCTACCAGGCTGGCACCGCGTTTCACTGCCTGTTCGATGGCATCTACGCTGCCATCAATGGGCTGTTCGCTGGCAAGGCCCTGATTTAAGATGGAAATGTGGCCCATGATAATGCTGAGAATGTTGTTGAAATCATGAGCGATGCCTCCGGCGAGAGTCCCGATGCCCTGCATCTTCTGGGCTTGCAAAAACTGTGCTTCCAGCTGCTTGCGATTGGTGTCATCGAATATATAACCGCGAATTTGAAGGAGCTCCTCATTGGCATCAAACTCACCGATGAGGTTCTCCACAACATAAACCGGCTGATTATCCTTGCGGCGCAGTTTGGCAGCATGGTAGGTCAGCTTCCGGCGGTTTTTTACGCTGCGGATGTAAGCATCGTATGCCGGCAGATCTTCATAAAGGGAAACAAAACTATAGGATTCCGCTTCTTCTATCGACTCAAATCCAAAGATACGCGCAAACGCCGCATTGCAGGCAAGAATTTTACCATCCGGAGAGGCAATAAAATCCCCGGTTAAATCCTCCTCGAAAAATCGCCGGTAGCGTTCTTCACTGTCGATCAATCTTCTTTTGGCATCTTGCTGCTCGGTGACATTTCTGGCAATCCCGCGAACTGCTATTGCGGTGCCTTCTTCCTGAACAATGGAATTGCGGCATTCAAATATTTTCCGCTCGCCGTTTTGGGCAGTCAATGGCACGTAGCCGGTAAAATTACCGGTTCTGCGAATGCTTTTCAGATACGTTGCCAGGTAACGCATGTACTGCGGCGGGATAAAACTGTGAATTGGTTTGCCAACGAGGTCCCCGGCCGGAAAATCTAGCTCGCGGGTAACGGTTTCGTTGACCTGCAAAATGATGCCATCCAGGTCATGAATAAACACGATATCGGAAACATTATTGAAGAGGTTGGCATATTTTTCGGCGCTTTGCTGGATAACTTCCATTTTTTCCCGCTCAGCCGCCAGCTGTCGCTTCTGATTACGGACGATGGCAAATATAAAGGCCCCGGCCAATGCCAGAAAACCGAGGGTGCCGATAATAAATCCCCAGACAATGTCTAAGCCGCCCGCTGACATAAAAACCCTTTTGCATAAAGCAAATTAGCGATAAATGTCAACGTCCAGGAAAGTGTCCAAAGCATCGTTGTCATTTCGATGGAAATGGTGTCGATCATCTTGTTCACCATAATGGATAGCACCAGATTCCCGGCGAAATAAATCATCGCGCCGGTGCTGATCAGGAAACGGGTATCCTGAAAAAGATTGACTTCGGATATTAAGCTGCGGGAATAGATGATAGATGCGGCAACCAACATCAAAATTACAGAAGCGATTGGGGAAGTGATGTCGTCGTATTTGGAAAAATCTTCCAGTGTGAGCTTTGCAAGCGCCCAGAAAAGGACAAATGCAAGGATACTCCAACGTTTTGCCTTTTTTACATTCAAATTCTCGGACCAAACACTAAAAATCCACATAAACGTACAGTAATGTAATAAAGTAATGATGTGGGATATCCAAACAGTTTCAATGGATATGTCCGATAACCAGTTAAGAAACGAGATAGCATCGATCAGGCCTGTGAATGCAAGCATATAAAAGAGAACTTTTATCTCTGCGCTAAAGTGTTTGTAGAGAAATGCTGCGAAAATCACTACCAGAATCGAAGACAAACCGGAAGTTACTGCTACAACCATGGTCCAGTTCATTGCGAAAATCCTTGTCTTGTCAGTTAAATACTAAAGTCTCCGATGCTCTGTCTCTCATGATTTCGAAAAGGTAGTATTTATTATATCAATAAATACCACCCATTTCAAATTGTTTGTATAAATTAACAGAAATAATATCTCTTTCGGATAGTGTTAATTTAAATTATTTAGATAGTAATAATGTTTGTGCAAACTCATCTTTCTGCAATCTTCTCTTGTCCGGCCATATTGTGGATCAGTGCATCCGGTGCACAAAACGGTGGACACAAGAATGATCTCTCAGCCAATTCGCCATCCAGCATATCTTCACCCTGGGCGTTAACCCCTACCAGTATCAACATCGGTGTTCCTTCATCGTCTTTCGCGTAGTAATATCGGATGCCGACGGCTTCTTCCTGAGATAATATGTTCAGAATCGCGTCGCGGCCAAAAAAGCCGCCGACCGGTTTTTCGGAAGGATTATCCTTCCGGAAATTGCTGATGAGATGCAATGCATCCTGCAGGGTGATGTGATGGTCTTCCTGCCCGTTAAACATCGCAGATTCTGAGTCTTTCTGAGGCGAAGCTTTCGATTCGCTAAATGCCATCAGTCCAAAACTAATTAATAAAATAGTCGAAATATACCCAATCGTTTTAATAGCTCTCATAAAGCCCTCCATATCTTTTTGCAAAGATATCATTGTGTGTAAGCCCATACTATCCGAAAGAGATCAGGTATTTCTGAAGTTTCCTCCCGTTGTTATAATCGGTTGTTTTTTACTGGTTGGATGATCTATCATCTTAAAAGCGTATTTTTAATTGAATAAGGGATAATGGCGGTCGGGCTAATTGGATAAAGATGCCAATAAGCCGAAAAATTTCGTGGTGAAAACTTCGAAACAGAAAATGTGGAATTTGAGGATCAAAACGAAAATAAAAATTCTTATTTATATTGAACTTAGTGTTTAAAACTTATCTAAATATAACTAATTCGGTATACCAATACACGGACTGTGCAATCTACTCGCGTTGACAAATATCACATTCGTAAAAAAAAAAACGGGATAAAAAAAATCAGCTTTACCATGCCCTGTAATGGGATGATAAAGCTGATTAATAGAGATCACGATCGATTTTACAGGTCGAATTTGATGCCCTGGGCGAGCGGTAATTCTTTTCCGTAATTAATCGTGTTGGTCTGACGGCGCATGTATGCTTTCCAGGCATCCGATCCGGATTCCCGGCCACCACCGGTGTCTTTTTCACCGCCGAATGCGCCACCAATTTCTGCACCGGATGTACCGATATTTACATTGGCAATACCGCAATCCGAGCCCCAGTGTGCCAGGAATGCTTCCGCTTCCTGCATATTATTGGTAAAAATCGAGGAAGATAATCCCTGGGTGACATCGTTCTGTATGTCGATCGCAGTTTCAACTTCCCCTTTGTATTTAATCAAATAGAGAATCGGGGCGAACGTCTCTTCCTTGACAATTTCATAATCGCTTTCGGCTTCGACGATGGCCGGTGTTACGTAGCAGCCGGATTCATAGCCTTCTCCGGACAATACTTCGCCACCAGCAATGACATTACCGCCTTCTGCCCGCGCCTTTTCCAATGCCTTCTCGTAGCTTTCTACGGCAATTTTATCGATCAGGGGGCCGACATGATTGTTCTCGTCCAGCGGTGTGCCAATCCGGATACTTTCATACGCTTTCAGCAGGCTGGATTTTACTTTATCATAAATTGATTCATGGATCAATAGACGGCGAGTTGTGGTACAGCGTTGACCGGCGGTGCCAACAGCACCAAAGACGACAGCAGGAATGGCCAGTTTAAGATCGGCGTCCGGGGTCATAATAATCGCATTATTGCCACCCAACTCCAGGATGAATTTGCCCAAACGACCGGAGACAACCTGGGCGACGTGGCGGCCAACCCGAATCGATCCGGTAAAGGAAACCAGCGGTACTCGCCGGTCGTGCAGCATCGTTTCCCCAACAGCGTCATTGTCGCCAACGATTAAGCTGAAGACGCCTTCCGGGATATCATTCTCAACCAGTACTTCTTTGATAATATTCTGGCAGGCGATTGCAGTAATCGGCACTTTCGGTGACGGTTTCCAGATATTCACATTTCCGCAAATCGCGGAAATCATGGCATTCCAGGCCCAAACTGCTACCGGAAAGTTAAATGCGGTAATAATACCAACCACGCCGAGCGGATGGTATTGCTCATACATCCGGTGATTGGGGCGCTCGGAGTGCATGGTAAAGCCGTACAACTGGCGGGACTGACCAACAGCGAAATCACAGATGTCGATCATCTCCTGCACTTCACCGAGGCCTTCCTGTAAAGATTTACCCATTTCGTAGGATACCAGGGTACCCAGCGCTTGCTTGTGTTCCCGCAGGCGATCCCCAATCAGGCGAACAATTTCCCCGCGCTTGGGCGCTGGTACTTTCCGCCAAACTTTAAAAGCTTCCTGTGCTGTTTCAACAATACGGTGATAGTCTTCCTTGGAAGCCTTGTAAACATTAGCGATGTGCGCATTGTTGGCCGGGGACGTTATGCTTAAAGTGCCCTGGTCTTTTGTCTGTAGCCATTTGGCGCCGGTGGACGCCCCTAGATTATCCGCCTCAATATTCAGCGACTTTAAAAAATCCATTTCGATCCTCCACTTTACTTTATGTTATTCGGATTAATAAAATCGAACTTATACAATCGTGAAACTAATTGTTGTATGGATAGGCAGTCGATGGGAAGCGCATAAAAAGCTCCGCCACCCGTTATGGGTAAAATGTTCGACTTGTACCTAATCCCAAAATTCAGGCGGGTAATTTAAACGCCATCAGGGGAAACATCAATCTGTTCTTTATTCAGTTCCTGCTCGGCGTATTTCAGCAAGACGCCGCTGGAAATGAGCAAATCATAGATAGAGCGGTCGGTATGCATCTCGTCGCACATATTGCCGAGAATGCGAATAGCAGTAGAAAGCTTCATCGGGCGTTTGTAGGGGCGATCCTTGGCGGTAAGGGCTTCGAAAATATCGGCGATGGCCATAATCCGCGCCTGCAGGGGAAGCTGTTCGGAGGAAAGGCCGAAGGGATAACCGGTGCCGTCGAGTTTCTCGTGATGACCACCGGCGTATTCCGGTACTTTCGAGAGCTTTTTGGGAAAAGGAAGCTGCTTAAGCATTTTGTAGCTGACCAGAGCATGGTTCTGGATGACGGAGCGCTCTTCGGAAGTCAGCGTGCCGCGGCGGACGGAAAGGTTGTAAACTTCGTTTGTCGTCAAATAGGAACGCGCTTCACCATTAATGCGAAATTTTTGAGTGGCGATGCGTTGTATGCGGGCCAATGCATCATCATCCATTCTTTCCCCGGCAATATTACAGCGATGGATAAAATCGAGATCTTCATCGAGCTGCGTCAACGCCGCCTCATGTTGCTGCCGGGCCTTCTCCAGTTCATCGCCGGCGGCAGTGTCTTTGCGCTGTGCAGCCAGTTGCTGATGGAGCCATTCATTTTCCAGGGACTGACGGATCAGTTGAAAGCGGGTATCAATCAATTCGCCCCGGTCGAAGATGGTTTGCAGCTTGGTCGATTTGTCGATGACGTATTCCGGCGTGGTAATTTTACCGATATCGTGCATCCAGGCGGCAATGCGCAGTTCTTCCATTTCATCCGGAGATAAATTGACTTTCTCAAAGGGCGCTTGATTGGTATGATTAATCGTTTCCGCAATCATCATGGTCAGTCCGGTAACCCGGCGAATATGACCGGCAGTATATGGGGATTTTTCATCGATGGCAGTAGCAATGCTCTGGATAAACGCTTCGAACAGATCCTTCAGGTCATTAATCAAGGTGGCGTTTTCCAGGGCAACAGCGGCCTGACTGGCAAGGGAGGCAATCAGATCAACATCTTCTTCCGAGAAAGCGATCACTTCACCATCGCCGGCAGTAGCATTGAGCAACTGCAGAACACCGATGATATCATTCTCGTGATTTTTCATAGGAATAACCAGCATGGAGCAGGAGCGATAGCCGGTTTGTTCGTCATACTTTTTCGGACCGGTAAAATCGAAACCTTCCGCCTCATAGACATCGGGAATATTAACAATCTCCCCGGTCAGTGCAGTATAGGAAGAGACGTTGGAATGATTCGGTTGGTTATCGACAGACAGCGGAACTGCCGGCAGGTTAATCTTCCCGCCGCTGGTACCGCCAAGATGGGTGTTTTGGGTAAGGTTTCTCAGGATTTTGAACTGCAGGCAATGGTTCTCATTATCGACAATATAGAGCGTACCGGCATCGGCGGCAGTAAACGACATGGCTTCTTCGATAATGATTTCCAGCAATTTATCGATATTTTGTTCGGCGGAAAGAGCGATGCCAATCTGGGTAAGGCGTTGAATCCGTTCGATTTGCTCATTGGCAAACTCGCGTACTTCATCAACTACGGATGTCAGTAATTTGTTGAGGCGTGCGTTCGATGAAAAATTTTTTAATTCGTCCATGTTACCCTTAACCTTCTTTTTACCAAATCCGTTTTAAGGTGCAGCTTCCTGAAAAACTCTGTCGTGCTACTTCTTTTTCTTGACTTCCTTATAGTTAATATCTTCGACAGATTTTGGATCGTAGGGAGGGGAAATATTCTCCGGTTTCTTCTTCTCTTTGATATTGGGCTTGTTTCTTTGTGGATTTCCCGCCCCAATGAATCTCTGTAATATTTTAAAGACAAAATAAACCAATGTGATGAAAAGTAAAAATCTCAACATTATTAAAATCCTGTTTTCAATAAAGTTTAATTTCCGGATAAACTTCGTTGGCACTTATGAACGATGCTAACCGCAGTTCTGTTTGTTCTCGCTCCGAGAACATTTGTTGGGCGAGATAGACATCCCCGGCTGATAAGTGAGAAGTCTCGCCCGTTAACCAATGTACTGAATGCATTGATGGCAGGAAAGAAGAATATTTCGACTAAATATCGAAGTTGACGTTTTTTGTCCCGGAGCGATGTTTGCTGATTTCTGCAAAAATCTGCTGTAGGTGATCTTCGTTTTTCACGAAGTCAACATTTTCCATATTCAAAATTAATACCGGGGTTTCGTCATAGTTCCAAAAGAATTCGTCGTAGAGACGGTTCAGAGAGGTGAGATAATCCCGCTGCATATCCTGCTCGTAGGGGCGGCCGCGCTTGGCGATGTTTTCCAGCAAGCGATCGGTACGGGCACGGAGATAGATCGCCAGATCCGGTTTGGTAACCTGCTTTTCCAAAATTCGGGCGAGCATATTGTAAAGACTAAATTCTTTATCGTCTAAATTTAATGTGGCAAAAATACGGTCTTTCTGAAACATGTAATCCGCGATCATTCTTTCCTGGAAAAGGTCATACTGAACGATTTTCTCCTGCTGCTTATAGCGGCTGAGCAGGAAGAATAACTGCGTCTGGAAGGCAAAACGTTTCGGATCGCCGTAAAATTCTTTCAGGAAAGGATTCTCTTCGAACTCTTCCAGAAAAAGTTTGCCGCTTAATGCATCTCGCAGTTTTTTTGCCAGGGTGGTTTTACCCACGCCAATTACCCCTTCAACAGCGATGTAGCGTAAATGGTCAAAATTATATTCCATCGATCATCCAGTTTTTACGGTATAACTTTAAGGGTAATGAATCCGGGCACAACTGCAGTAATTCGCTTAGCGGCTGCCCGGCATCCGGTGGTATAAACGCCGGTTCAATATCTGCCAACGGCTGCAGAACAAACCGGCGGTTCTTATAATCCGCGTGTGGTATTGTGAGTCTGGGCTGCTGAACGATTTCCTGACCATAGAAAATAATATCAAGGTCGATCTCCCGCGGCCCCCAGCGATAGCGTTGCTGCCGCCCCACCTGCGTTTCAATTGCTTTTACAAAATCAAGTAGCGCCACCGGCGACAAATGTGTTTTCAGCCGTACTGCTGTATTGAGGAAGGCAGGCTGATCCTCAACGCCATAAGGCGCACTTCGGTATACCGGTGCTGCCCGGTCAACGTCACCTTCCCGCGATAAAAGCTTGCCGGCGGTTTGTAACCGGGACAAGCGAGGGGAGATGTTACTGCCCAGAGCAATATAGGCCGAAATCATGCAGATTTTTTACGATAAATTTCCACTTCGACATTATCGAGGATGCCATTCATCGAAACGGTCGGTTTCCGAACACGAATGCGAATCGCCATGACTGCAAAATTGCGGAGCACATCCCGGGCAATCTTTTCCGCCACGGTTTCCAGCAGGGTAAATTTGTAACTGTTGAAGATTTCCCCAACCCGTTCAAATATCTTCTTGTAGTTAACGGTGTCTTTCAGATCGTCGGTCTCCACGGCCTGGGAAAAATCGCATTCAAGCTCCACGTCTACCTCAAACTTCTGGCCAAGATCCCGCTCCGCCTGATAGTAACCATGATGGGCATAAAAAATCATGTTATTCAGGCGAATGATGTCTTCATTTCCATTTCTGTCCATATCAATCAGCTCTCTTTTGGAATCGGGTATTCGCCATTAAAACAGGCATAACAAAAATTACCGGCGGTTTTAACACATTTTTGCAGGTCTTCGATTTTCAGATATTTGAAAGAGTCGGCGCAAATATATTCGCCGATCTCTTCGACGGTCATATTGTTGGCAATCAGCTCGTCCCGGTTCGGGGTATCAATTCCATAGTAACAGGAATTTTTTACCGGGGGGGAACCGATGCGCAGATGCACTTCTTTCGCGCCGGCACCTTTAACCATGCGAACCAGTTTGCGAATAGTGGTTCCGCGTACGATGGAATCATCAACCAACACGATCTTCTTGTCAGTGAAAAAATCGCGCAGCGGATTAAACTTCTGACGAACCGATTCGTCCCGGCTATACTGGTCCGGGCGAATAAATGTGCGGCCAACGTAATGGTTGCGGATCAGGCCCATATTAAAAGGAATACCCTTGGCGGCCGCATACCCCATGGCGATAAAGTTGGCGGAATCCGGCACCGGCACCACAACATCCGCATCAAAATCGTCGTAGGTGGCCAGTTGAGCGCCGATCTTATGGCGCACATCGTAAATATACTCGTTAAACTGGTAGCTGTCCGGCCGGGCAAAATAGATGAGTTCAAAAACGCAGTGATGGCGGCTCGGGGGATTTTTCGGTGCCAGTAGTTGCTGCTCGGAAAATGGAATGCTTAATTCGGTTTTCTGGGTGATAATAATAATTTCTCCGGGCTTAACCTCCCGGCTGTTCACCGCGCGAAGAATATCCATCGCGCAGGATTCGGAGGCGACGGCAATATCGTCATTCACAGCCCCAATCATCATCGGGCGGAAACCTTGCGGATCGCGGAAAATATAGAGTGCTTCCCGGGTCAGGAAAACTGCGGAGTAAGCACCCTTGATGCGCTTCATCAGCAATTTGATGGCGTCGGTGATGCCCATGCCTTCCCGCTCATGATGATAAACGATGAAACGGCCGAGGAGCTCTCCATCATTATTGGAGGAAAAGTGCACGCCTTTAATGCGTAACTCATTGGCGACTTCATTATAGTTGACAATATCCCCATTACTGGCGATGGCATAAATCGGTCCGCTGAGGGTTTCGATGACATATGGCTGGGTGTTGCCGAGCACTGATGTCCCACGTGTTGGATAGCGGGCATGTCCGATCGCAGCGGTGCCGTTGAGCATTTCCAGGGTTTCCGCGGAAAAAGCCTCTTTCACGTATCCCATCGATTTATGCGCATTGATATTGGTGCCATTCGTTGCAGCAATACCACAGCTTTCCTGCCCGCGATGCTGCTGGGCATAAAGCGTAAGCATAACCTGCATAGCGGGATGGCTTCCCTTACGGCTAAAATAACCGGCAATTCCACACATATCCTGGTGATCCTCTTTTTTACACTACCCGGCAATTAAAATACACCGAACGGCGGCTAAAATAATATCCTTTCAAAACTATTACAAGTCATTTATAGCAGCCTGTGGATGCGTTCTGTGAAATAAATTTACACATTTTCCAACCCCGGGAAAAATGAGGCGCCTGAATTGCCGATTAAATCGCATTTCAGGAAATGGCACGGGCTTTGTAAAAGATAAAGCATTCGAACAATATCTACAGAACTCAAGGAGGAGAAATGAGCTTAATGGATCAAATTTCAGAAAAGTATACAACCCGCCCGGCTGATAATCCCACAATGGATCACTACGGTCAGGCTTTTTATAATAATATTGGCCTGCTGGACAGAACCGAGCAGGAAAGACTACGCAATGCCTGCGTTGCCATTCCCGGTTTGGGCGGCATTGGCAGTGTGGCTTTGATTGCCCTGGCCAGATTAGGCGTGGGGAAATTTCGCATTGCCGATTATGGCAAATACCATCCCGGCGATACTTTTCAGCCTTATGGCACTACTACAGAGACCAATGGCCGTAGTAAAGTTGCGGTGATGGCAGACGCTGTTCGCGCGATTAACCCGGAAGCGAAGATCGACGCTTTCAACGCCCCGGTAACCGATTCCAATATTGATGAGTTTTTAAGTGGCGCAGACATCGTCGTAGATGGCTTGAATTTTTTCCTGCCAAATACCCGCCGGCTGCTCTATCGAAAAGCGCGTGAATACGAGTGCTATGTTGTCCTCCCCAGTCACCTGGGATTTAGCGCAACGCTGCAGACCTTTTCCCCGCGCGGTATCGATTTTGACGACTATTTTAACCTTTCCGGAAACATTTCCTTCGAGGAAAAAATTATCCGCTTCTTTCATGGATTGGCGCCAGCAAGATTGCAGCGCAAATATATGAAGATAAATATGATCGACTTCAACCGGAAGCGTTTACCGGCGGTTGGTAATGCTTGCCAGATTGCCGCGAATATGGCGGTTACGGAAGTCTTGAGTATTCTCCTGCAGCGTAAAGCGATTAAATGCGCGCCGTACTATTCCCAATTCGATACCTTCCGGATGAAATATAAAACCGGCTATCTTTGGATGGGGAATCGCAATCCTGTGCAGCGCCTGAAAATTGCCCTGGCAAAAATCAGCGGCCCCCAAAAACCGAAAGTACAGAAATCGCCGAAGAATGTTCCTCAGAATATTCCCGCGTCTTCCTGAATCAGTTTTTAATACCATATACCTCTCCTCAACGAAAAACGCAGTTATCCATTTGTGGTAACTGCGTTTTTTATTTCGAAAAGAACTTTACTTGATCATTGGGAAATTACTCGATATACTTCTGCTCCAATGTCTTCAGAAATTCAATTGCAGTATCGGAGAAGACATGAGAATTCCCGCCGTCCATTCCTGCAGCCTTATTATAAGTTGTGATGAATGCGAACGGATTGGTCAGCGTTTCGATAACTGCCGATTTTCCTAATTTACCCTCGATTAACTTCGCCATATAAGCGCCATGGGGATGCCCGGCAAAAGGCAGCATGCCACGGATTTGCTTCGCGTGTCCCTTCATCTTAGCCGGGTCTTGCGATATTTCGACGATTAATTTATCGACTTGTACAAAATCTGCGCTTGCGCCCCGATAAGACTGTTTATACCTGCGGTGGTATTCCGAATCAGTATCATTAATTATCTCAGATGTTTCCATCAGTTCCCGCTTATCTATGAGATCGGCAGCGCCTTCCAGCTGCAGCTGTGCAATAGCGTGGATTAGATTATAATCATCGCTATCACGGCCCGGGCGCTGAAGCCGGGTAATTTTCTCCACAAAATGATGATGCATTTCATGAGCGAGAAAAGCTGTTAAATCCATCTTCATGGCAAGCAAGAGATCAATGATGATCAGGCCTTTTGTGGCAGTGCCATCCGGGGCATAAAAGACCAGCGCAATCTTCGGAGGCAGATGAGATTCGGTAAGTCCGTCGGGAAGATACTTCGCGACGATTGGCAGGGCCTGCTGAGTTAAATCTGTTTGGGCGAGTTCCTCTTTAAAACTCTCCAGTGAGTCTCTTTTTTCTTTGATCTCCAGGTAATGCTCAAGGAAAAAGAGGTCGATTCTGTCTTTCCCCGCCAGAACGGAATCCAGCGCTGTTTTCTGTGAAGGCATAAATGCTAAAGGGAAAAAACTTCTGAATCTTTTCTCTTTGCGGTCGACATCTACCAGGTAGCGATAGCCGGGCGTATCGAAGAGCGCTTGCCAGGTTTCTTCTGACGGGGCAGTATTTTCCTGAAGTTCATCGGTCAGCTTCCAGAACATATCGATCCCGGTAAAGTTGACCTGGGCCTGGGTGGTTGTCGAGAGAATAAAAATTGTCCCTAAAACGACCCAAATCCACCGGCGTAGAAGCATGTAGCGAGCATTTTGTATTTCAGTATTAACCTTGAAAAAAGGCAACATCATTATTCTCCAAATTTGTATATGCAGCTAATCACTAATATTGTTCACGGCAACAGCGTTTACCTTTCGGCCCACTCTGGTTGTTTAAGCAGCAGCGCAATTTTTTCCCGAATAATTTCCAGGGTGAGATCGATGGTTTCAATATGTGTTCGAAAAACCAGCACAGCCAGACGCAGGGTAAAATGGCCGTCCAGCATGGTCGAGGAAATAAAAATCCTCCCATCTTTATGGATTTCCCGAACGAGCTGCCGGTTGAATTCATCGGGGTCGCCCTTCGGTGGTATATAGCGATAAGTGATGACGGTGAGATCGGGATAGGGACCAACGACGAACCCATTGATTTTTTGTATCTCCTCGTAAAAATATTCTGCCAGCAATCGTTTTTCCGAGAGTGCAGCCCGGAACGGCTCGACACCGAGGAGCATCAGCGGTAGCCAAATGCGCAAGCCACGGAAGTGTTTGGTGAGCTCCGGGGAAAGGTCGGCCGGAGAAAGTTCATCGCGGGCATCGGCGATATCCTGCATATAATTGGCCATATAATGATGCGAGGAAAGCAATGGCTGCCGGTCCCGCACCAGAAAAACGCCGGAGCCATAAGGGAGAAAGAGGCTTTTGTGAGGATCGAGAGCAATGGAATCCGAACGCTCCATACCGCGCAGACGATCCTTCATTTCCTCGCAAAGCACAAAGAAACCGCCGTATGCGGCATCGATGTGATACCAAATATTGTGTTCCTCAGCGATGTCAGCAATTTCATCCAACGGATCGATCGCGCCGGTGTCGGTCGTGCCGGCGGAAGCGACGACTAACCAGGGATTTTTCCCCGCTGCTTTATCTGCTTTGATCATTTCCGCCAGCTTATCGGTACGCAGCCGGTAATGCTCGTCGAGCGGTACGTAGCGAATAATGCACTCTTTCAATCCGGCGATGCGCAAGGCCTTATTGACGCAATGATGCACCTGCTCGGAAAGATAAACCACTGTGTTGGTAAAATCGGCAGCTTTTAAGTCGTGCGCTTCCCGGGCGGTAACGATGCCAATCAGGTTGGAAATGCTTCCGCCGGAAGTGAGATTCCCGGCAGCGGATTGCGGATAGCCGACAATATCAGCCAGCCAGCGAAGAATATGATTCTCCATACGAACCGCCCCGGGACCGGCAAAGAAAACACCAGCGTATTCGTTGGTAATCGCGGCGAGAAAATCGGCAAATGCGGAGTGGACGATACCGCCGCCGGGAATGTAGCCGAGGTGGCCCCCCGAGGCGGGATTGATGCCGGGACGCGTAACGTTTTCCCAAAGTAATTTCAGCGCCTTTTCCAGGGGCATAGGATGGTCGGAAACAGGCGCCTCATAGATCCCGATTCCATTGTCGGCGGTTTCCTGATAGGTTGGAAAATTATCGAGGTTTTCCAAAAAGTGCCGGGCATATTGACTGCTTTGCCGGAGCAATTCATTAAATGTTTCCCTATCCGGTTCCAGCTGCCGGGCAACTTGAGCGAACGCTGCGATTTTTTCCCGCATAATCTCCTCGTCGAAATGCTTTGTTTTCCATAGATGTATTCCGAAACATCGTTCCGTGAACAGAAAAACAATTTAGCGTTCCTGAAGAGAAATGCAAGGTGCAAGAATACTGGCTAAGCTTGGAATAAATGGCAAATGGGCAAATGGGCAAGTTTAGAGTTCTGGGTTCAGAGTTCAGAGTTGGTTTGACTTCGGGAGCGTGCTCATTTGCTCATCTGCTCATCTGCTCATCTGCTCATCTGCTCATCTGCTCATCTGCTCATCTGCCCATTTGTATATTTGCCCATTTGCCCATTTGCCCATTCTAATGAATCCGGCAAAGCAGTTTTTCCACGGCGGGATACGCTGCAAAAAATGCCGGCAACTTTTTCAGGTCGATGTAAACCGGGCGACAGTTGCTGCCCATATATCGTTTTTTTTCTCCGGCAACACTTAGTGGAATATGCAGAGAGAGCAGATACTTTAGTGTCGAAGAATGGCCGGCGATATACCAGCGGCGAATACCCTGGCGAATGCTGTCATTATAGATCATCCCTAGGAAAGTTGCGATGATTTCCGGATCGCGTTTACATGCGGCGTTAACGATCAGGCGCGATAGTTCTGCACTGCCTTCCGGGCGGGATTCTGCAAGGTCGGGAAAAATCTTGTCCATGGGAAATTGCTGCCCGGTCACCAGTTTTGCCGATCCGACAACCCGGGTATCATGGGCGAGATAATGATGTGCGCCATCGCTAAATTTTTCCTGAGCGCCCCTGTTTACATATTTGTGCGGATCGATCAAAGACTGTAGTCCCGCATTCCGATAACGCAGACGAAAACAATTCTCCAAATCCTTGGCGGTTTGGGCCTTTCGGAAGACTAGGCTTTGAAATGCCGCATTGCGGCTGCGGCGAATCATTACCATGGAATTACCGCTGTCCGGAAAAATAAGGTTTTCTCCGCTCGGTTTTTGGTAAAACGGCTGCTGAAGCATTTCGCTGATCGGGCCGAGTGTTGCAGTATCGTTCATGAATATCTCCCCTGGCTGTTTCCGCCGGATAATGGTCTCTGGTCTCTGTTGGACGATGGATGCCGCCGCCGAACATTCGCTGATGACCGGTAACTTCTACAACTATCATACCAGCTTTAATAATCAATGCGATTGCCTTGAAAAAGCTATCTATCTGCTATCAGAGAGGTATCTTGGGGTAAGAAAACGTAAAACATTTTCGCACTTTTAGGGAATTTTATACCGTTCTGCCACTGCACTTAAACAGCGAGTACTTCCGGCAGGCGGAAAAGGCGGCGGGTGTTTTCGGTGGTAATTGCGGCGATTTCTGCGACGGATTTTCCATGAATTTCCGCCAGTTTTTCCGCGACATGCACCACATGCGCCGGCTCATTCCGCTGCTTGCGAAACTGACGGGGAGGGATGTAGGGAGAATCGGTTTCCAGCAGAAGCCGATCCAGCGGTACGTAGCGAACAACATCCAGCGCGGAAAAGTTTTGGTAAGTAATGTTCGCGGTAAAAGAGATATGTAAACCCATATCGAGATAAAAGCGAGCATCGATGACATCGCCGGCAAAACAGTGCATCACACCATCTACGGTTTTGAATTGCTCCTCCTGAAAGAACCATTCCATTTCCCGCTGGGCGGAGCGATTGTGGATGACCACCGGCAGCTTCAGTTTTTCCGCTAGGCGAAGCATTTTCCCGAACATGGCATACTGCGCTTTGTGATGCGTTTTATCCCAGTAGAAGTCCAGTCCGATTTCCCCGATGGCTACGACCTGCGTGGAGGATTGGGCCAGCGCTTCAAGTTCGGTAACAGCATTCTTTTCCGCGAGATGCGCTTCCGAGGGATGAATGCCGGTCGCGGCAAACACCGTCGGGTATTCGCGGGATATTTCCAGAGTACGCTTACTGGACGCGACATCGGTGCCGAGGGAAATAATCTGTCGCACCCCGGCATCAAAAGCGCGGGCGATCACAGCTTGTCGGTCGTCATCGAAGTCTTTAAAATGAAGATGCGTATGGGAATCTATATAAGTATTCATCAATATTCATTTCGCGGTTTAAGAATTACAAAGTTTAATTATTTCTGCCTTCATCACCGGATTAATCGCAAAGTTTGCGTCGAGAAAATCCAGCATTGCCCGGGCGGAAGCCGGTGTCTTTTCATAGCCCTGCATAAATTCCGCTAAATGTGTGGCTAACTCGGGATAGCGTTGTTCATAGCGCCTTTCCGGCATAAAAACATCCGCAGGCGAATCTTCAGCGGCAGCGAGCCGGGCGGAAAGATCCACGATGCGATCAAGGGCATAGCCCTGTACAAATCGCGCCGCGGAAAGTTTTTCCCCCCGCCAAAAACGGCATAGCCCGACGTAAATATTGGTAAGCGCTTCTCCCAGTAACCATTCTTCGCTTTGCGCCGATTGCCGGCCTTCTTTACTCTTCGGGATGCGGATTTCGTCGCTGATATGTGTTGCTTTCCAAACGATGCGTCCTTCCGCAAAGGGAATTTTTGCCAGCTCGGAAATGTCGAAAACTGCCATCTCGCAAAAAATGCCGTCGGCATAAAGAATTTTATAACCGTCCGCAGTATTTTGAAAATAATAGGCGATGGGCGCAATGCTGCTCAGCCAGTCGAGATCTTCCAGATACTGTTGTTTCCTGCCATCTTCGACAATCACAAAAAAATCCAGATCGGAATACTGATCGATTCGGCTGAGTTCAATTCCTACCGAACCGAGACCAATGACGGCCAATCCATGCTCGCTGCCGGCAACTGAGCGGCCGATGTCATCTAGTCTGGCGGTTAGCTGTGCCGGGGTGTTCATTCTCTATCCTTCGAAAGGTTCGTAAGTGTCTGATAAAATAATTAGGATCGGTTCAGCTAAAGTCTTTGCTCCGTTTGTAAATGGGCAAATGGGCAAATGGGCAAATGGGCAAATGGGAATGTATTCAAACCCAGTATCGTCTACTTATTTTCGTCCCTTACTTATTTCAAAATGAAATATAATCATCGAATGCTGTAATTTGGAATGGATTTATTTCATGGGAGGATACTTTCCTAAATCCGATAAACTGCCTGCTGATTTTCTGCGAAATTATTGATACCTTTCGAGATGAAAAAAGGATTGATTCAAGTCGCTGGTGTTATCGACCAAACTGAAGCGAATATGCTGCTGCAGGCTGGCGTCGATTGGCTGGGATTCCCATTACGCCTGCCGGTGCATACTGAAGACCTTTCCGAAGCAGCAGCGGCAGAAATTATTCGCGGTATACCTGCGCCGGCGGCTGGTGTGCTGATTACATACCTGGATCGTGCAGCAGAAGTAAGTCACTTTAGCAATGAGCTCAGTGCCGGCATCGTGCAGTTACATGGGGAAATCCCCGTGGCAGAGGTGCAGCAGCTAAAAGAAATGGCAGCGAATCTATTTGTAATCAAAAGCCTGGTGGTGCGCGGGGATAACCTTGCCGAGCTAGCGAAGATGACACAAACTTATGCATCATTTGTCGATGCTTTCATAACCGATACGCATGATCCAAGCACCGGTGCGGATGGCGCCACCGGCAAAACTCATGACTGGCGAATCAGTCGGGAATTGGTAACGGTTTCTCCCAAACCAGTGATACTGGCCGGCGGCTTAAATCCCGGGAACGTGCAGGCAGCGATTGAAGAAGTTCGTCCGGCCGGGGTTGATGTACATACCGGCGTCGAAGATGACAACGGCAGAAAGTGCCCGAAAAAAGTTGCTGCCTTTGCTGCTGCTGCCCAAAAAGGGTTTGCCGCGATTGCCAATTAGATAACTGTAGAGTGACTAAAATTATGCGAGAGATAATTGATGCTGCATCAAATTAAAATTTCGGAAAAACCACACTTTCGTACTTCTGTAGATGTTTACGATGCATTGAAGACAGTCTGCAGCGCCAACAGCGATATTGCGGAATTTATCCCCTTAGGAAAAAGCGAAGGCGGTCGACCCATCGCAGCGGCGATTATTGGGCGCGGCCCTAAAACCATTAGCTTGCTTGCCGGGGCGCATTCTGACGAGCCGGTCGGCCCGGAAACCTTACGCATTTTTATTTTGGAGGGATTAAAACAACGGGCGCAATTGAGCGAACTTTTTGAAAAATACCGTTTTATCATCATTCCTCATATCAACCCGGATGGGGAAGCAGTAAACCAGGCCTGGATTACACAATGGCCGGATTTGGCGGCTTATCTCCAGCATACTTTTCGGGAGTTACCGGGGCGGGATCTGGAATTTGGCTATCCGGAAATGCGCACGGAAAATCGCCTGGTGAGCGGCTTGCTGACAGCGAATGGCCCGTTCCACTTGCATGCCAGTCTGCACGGAATGGCTTTTTCCGAAGGTGCATTTCTGCTTATAGAAAGACATTGGATCGACAGAACAACAGAATTGCAGCAACAATTTGTCGCCTATGCCAGGCAGTTGGGAATGCGGCTGCACAATCATGACCGTAATGGGGAAAAAGGATTTCTTTATATCGGTCCGGGATTTACCACCACACCGGAAGGGCGGGCAATGCAGGCGTACTTTCGTGAGCAGAATGATGAAGCTACTGCCCGGTTGTTTCACCTGAGCTCCATGGAATTTGTGCGTGGATTGGGAGGCGATCCGCTTTGCCTGGTCAGTGAATTACCATTATTTGATATTCGCCGGGAAATGGATGATCAGGGAAAAAATCTCCCGGCCGCATACCTGAAGTTTAAAGAACGCCGGCCGGAAATATTGCAAAAAATTGCCGCGAAAGCATCGTTGGATGAGATCATTCGCGAGTTCGATATTCAACCATTGGATCTGGAGACGGCCATTCGCTATCAGCTATATATCATTGAACTTGGCTTACAGGCGATATCGGGTTAAGCGACAGAAACCAATTTCCGTAACCGCTGTTTCCGCAATTGTGGGTGCTCCCGCCGAATATATTTTAATGCCTGCTGCGTAGCGTCGGCACCGGCCCGGACGATCTCCTTGCTACGGTCAAACTCGTACCAAAAGTATTCATTGACCGGCGGCGAGATGAGAATATCTGCGCCTTCGCGGGTTTCCTGCGAGAGGGCGTTCAGGGAAATGGTATTGGCGCGCAGGATAATATCGAGGACATTTTCCACATCTGTTTCCACCTGCAACTGCGGATGGATATCAACCGCGATAACGAAGGTCGCCCCGAGTGCCCGGGCAAATTTAATCGGCAGATTGTAAGTAATGCCGCCATCCACCAGTTTCTTCGTGCCATCAATCACCGGCGGGAAATAACCGGGAATACTGGCGCTGGCAGTAATTGCCTGGCGGACGTCTCCGCTGTTAAAAATAATACTTTGTCCGGAGACCAGATCAGTGGCATTACAGGCAAAAGGAATTTTTGTATCCTGAAATTTCCCCGGTTCAATCAGCGCTTTTATAACATTTTGCAAACGGATAGATTTCAGAAAAGAACTACGGCTGAAAAAGAGGTTTAGTAAAAACCAGTCCTTTACGTTTCGAATAAGTTGTTGGATATAGTCATCGCTAAAGAAAGGGCGTTTGCGGAGATAGTGCAGGCCAAGCTCTTCGAAAGTGTCCGTTTCCAGAAACTGAAAGAGCCGCCGGGATAGCTGATTCGCATCCGGATGCTGCGCATACATTCCCCCGACAATCGCACCAAAGCTGCAGCCAACGATCATATCGATCGGGATGCCCGCTTTCTCCAGGGTTTGCAGCACACCAACATGCGCCATCCCTCGTGCGCCGCCGCCTCCTAAAACCAGTGCAGTTTTCATTATTTCTCCAAATTGGCAAGTTTCTCATTTTTGCGGTCCGGAAATTTTTCTCCCGGCCTTCATTATTATCTTCATTTATTCTTACGCTTTTTTGGAAAAACAGTTTATTAAAATTCAATAACAAAGTGTTCACGGAAGTTTAATGGGAGGGATTGCCAAGCGGTGGATTTTTAGAATGATCTCTTTACTACCAGGGAGTTCCTTCGGAGCGAGGAATAGAACGACGAAGCATTCGCACTTAAGGGATTGCTTCGCAGGAAAAAACGCCTGCTCGCAATGACCGAAAAGTTTTAATCTTACATCAATAGAGCGGTTTTGTTTGGATGACTGCCCGGAAAATTTAAAGCCTAAAACCCATAGGCCTTAGGCCTAAAGCCTAAAATCAAAAGGCCTAATCAAACCGAATAAATCTCCGAAACCGTCTTCTGCACAATAACGTGAATGCGGGAATGATACTCACTGGCAAGATGAGAACGAACAGTATTTAGAGCTTTTTCCGGGGTGTTATTTTCGTTGCTAAGATGCCCGAGCACTACCCGGCGTAATTGCGGGCCGATAATCTCGTTGAGCAATTCCCCGGCATGATGATTGGAGAGGTGACCTCCCCGCCCGTCGATGCGTGCTTTTAGATCGAATGGGTACGGACCGTTCATCAGCATATCGGAGTCGTGGTTGCTTTCCAGGATAAGTGCATTTGCCTGACGGATGTGCGATTTCACGGTGTCGGTTACATAGCCAATATCAGTGCAGATCGCCAGCATACTGGTGCTGTCGTTGATGAGATATCCGTGAGTCGGTTCACAATCGTGCGGCACCCGAAAAGGGGTGAAACGTAATCCGTTGATCTCAAACGGGCCATTGATCGGCACAACGGATTGTCCTTTCTTGAGCCGCTTGGTGGTTGCATCCAGTGTATCCGGATGACCATAGACCGGTATTTTGTAACGATTGGCAAATACGCCGACACCTTTCACATGGTCGCCATGGGCATGGGTCAGCACGACGGCGCCAATGCTCTCCGGAGAAAGCTCGCGGGAAGCCAGGCGGCGTTCTATTTCCCGGGCGGACATGCCAACATCTACCAGCACGTGACTGTTGCTGCCTTCTACATAAATTGAATTTCCCCGGCTACCGCTGGCTAAAATGCAAAACTTCATCAGTGCTCACTTTCTTAAACTTATTATTCGCTTGAGAATCCTCAGGAGACTTTCATACGGGTTAACGGCTTAACTTGCGGCTGCCAGGTTTACTGATGGGGATATTTTCCATACAGAGCGGGCAACTGTCCGGCTGGTAGGTGACTGCTTTTGTCGAATGCACTGAACAAAGGGGGATTTCCAGCTTGTTTTCGCCACCGCTACGATCGACCACGCAACCAATACCGACGACGAATGCGCCGGTCGACTCAATCAGATCTACTACTTCCTGCACGGATCCCCCGGTGGTGACAACATCCTCGACTACCAGCACCACATCGTTAGGTTCGACGTAAAATCCCCGGCGAAAAACCATTTCCCCATCTTTCCGTTCCGCAAAGATACTCCGCACACCGAGCTGCCGGCCAACTTCCTGACCGACGACGATCCCTCCAACTGCCGGTGCGGCGACTGCGGTTATTTGGTCAACTTCATCTTCAAAATAACTTACAATCGTCTCGCAAAATGCTGCCAGATGTTTCGGGTGCTGCAAAGCCAGTGCGCACTGAAAGTATGAAGGGCTGTGTAAACCGGAGGTGAGCTCAAAATGTCCGCTTTGTAAAGCGCCGGTGTCTTTGAAGGTTCGTAGAAAATCCTGTGTGTCCATATTTCATTCCTTGAAAAAATGTCTAAAGTGGGTGGTATAATCTGGCAGCTATCATTTGTTGCTGGAAATTCCGCGGGCAAAATTTAATTCATGTCGATAATACCGGGATTTTTCTTTACGCTAACCAGCAGATTGATCTGGTCCCGCAATTGACGGGCGCGCTGTCCGGCCACGATGTCAAAATCTCTTTCCGCAGAAGCAAAGATGATCGTCCGGCTGGAATTTACCAGGATGCCACGGCCATGTGCGTCCGTGGCGTAATTAATGACCATCTCCAAATTTCCTCCCTGGGCGCCAATGCCCGGTACCAGAAATGGGAGATCGCCGGTAAGGCCACGGATATCCCGGATCGGGTCGGTATGGGTGCCACCAACAACCAGGGCGCAATTGCCATAAAGGAAATTCCACTCCATAATCTTTTTGGCCACATGCTCATACATCGGACGGCCTTCTACCTTCATAAATTGGAAATCTTTTGCGCCGGGGTTAGAGGTCAGGCATAGAATAAAAACGCCGCGGTCTTCGTATTCCAGAAAAGGCGTCACAGAATCCATGCCCATGTAGGGGGCAACGGTAATCGCATCAAAATTATAATGGCTGAAAAATGTTTCGGCGTATTTCCGGCCGGTATTTTCGATATCGGCGCGTTTGGCATCGGCGATGGTGAGGATGCCGGAAGGGATAATCTCAAGGGTCTTTTCCAGCAATTCCCAGCCGGCCATACCCAGGGATTCGTAAAAAGCGATGTTCATTTTATAGGCGGCAACATACTGCTTGGTGGCTTCGATGATTGCTTTATTGAAGGCAAACAACGGATCGATTTCACCATGTAAGTGTTTCGGTATTTTAGCAATCGTGCTATCCAGACCAACGCAAACCATCGATTTCTTTTGCTCAATAATTTTGTTCAGCTTTTCTTTAAACATGATTCACCCCAGGCATAGAATTCAAGCTGTGAATATAAGGAAAGGGCTTCGTTTTATCAATCGAATCGGAAAAAAATCTTGATATACTCATGTTGGGCAACTAAGATAAAGTGGCAAGTATAAGATACAGATTGACAATAAGAAACCGATCCTCACTACAATTAATAAAAGTGACATTTTAATAGGCAGGATTTTGATGAACTCTTGGAAAATATTTAGCGCAATACTCGGGGGATTTTTTCTCCTTGTATTTTTGATATATTGGCCGGCAGCGACATCGGAGGAAAAGCTTGAGAAAGAACCAAATGATTGGTTTTATACACAAAGAGCGTTTCCCCAGGGGCAAATCAATCACGCCTTCTACCTGGAAGGAATGGAGCAGGCGAAGCGATTAAAAGCTGAGAGCGCTTCCCGGGAAAATGCCAGCTGGACATTGGCCGGGCCGACCAATGTCGGCGGAAGAATTTCCGACCTGGCGGTAACGCCCGGCAGCATGGACACAATCTATGCCGGGGCCGCTTCCGGCGGTATTTTCCGTTCCGTCGATGGTGGAAACGACTGGCAGCCTATTTTTGACGAAGCGTTGAGTTTATCGATTGGTGATATTGCCATCGCGCCCTCCAATAGCAAGATAATTTACGTCGGCACCGGAGAAGTCAATGCCGGCGGCGGCTCGCAAACCTACGACGGCGCCGGCATCTATCGTTCCAGCGATGGCGGGGACAGTTGGGAGCAGCGCGGATTGATCGATAGCCGTTACATTTCCCGCATCGCCGTTCATCCGAGCAATCCCGATCATATTTACGCCGGGGTGATGGGGAAATTATTCGCGGAAAATTCCGAGCGGGGTATTTATCGAAGTTACGATGGCGGGAACGCCTGGGAGCAGGTATTTTTTCTTTCCGACTCCACCGGCTGTATTGATCTGCTTATCCATCCGGAAAATCCCGACACGCTATATGCCGCGATGTGGGAACGCATTCGCATGCCGCACCGTCGTTCCTACGGTGGTGTTACCAGCGGATTATACCGAAGCTATGATGGCGGAGATTCCTGGGAAGAGTTGACCAACGGTGTTCCCAATAATGCCGCGGATGTGGGGCGGATAGGCATTGCGATTTCTTCCTCTCAACCAAACATTCTCTACACGATTTATGCCGATGTACCCGGCTACTTTGATGGTGTGTATAAATCCATCGACAATGGCGATAGCTGGACTCGCACCAACGATAATGCGCTCAGTAGCTTATATTCTTCCTTTGGTTGGTGGTTCGGGAATATTCGGGTGGATCCGCAGGACCCGGATATCGTTTACGCTTTGGGGCTGGACATTTACAAAACTACCAACGGCGGTAATAGCTGGGCTTATCGATCCGGCGGTATTCATGTCGATCAGCATGCACTCTACATCGATCCGCAGAACTCAGATAATATTGTCGCCGGAAATGATGGAGGCATTTACATCTCCACGAATGGCGGTGCCAGTTACCAGAAATCCGCCAATTTACCAATCACCCAATTTTATACGACGGAGACGGACTTTCAGTATCCGGAGCGCTTATACGGCGGTACCCAGGACAATGGAACGATTCGTACCCTGAGCGGCAGTCTTGATGACTGGAACCGCATTCTTGGCGGAGACGGTTTCTATGTAATCGTCGATCCCACCAATAACGCATTTGTCTATGCGGAGTCCCAACGGGGAGTGCTTCGTCGTTCTACCAACGGTGGCGCCAGCTTTATTTCCGCTACCGCCGGTTTATTTGGCAGAAGTAATTGGAGCGCGCCTTTAACGATGGATCCAGGTAATCCGGAAGTCCTTTACTTTGGTCAGGATCGGGTATTTAAATCAACCAATCGCGGGGCATTCTGGAATGCCATTAGTCCGGACCTTAGCAATGGCCCTTCCAGCGGCAATTTAACATTTGGCACAGTAACCACCATTGATGTTGCCGCAACGGACAGCAGCGTTATTTACGCCGGTACCGATGACGGTAATCTTTGGGTAACGACAGACGGCGGCAACGCCTGGCAGCAGATTTCCGGAGAGCTGCCGCAGCGTTGGGTCACCCGGGTAACGGTCGACCCGCAGGATGCTGCAACAGCATATGTCACTTTTTCCGGATATCGCTGGGATGAGTATTTACCGCACGTTTTTCGCACGACCAATTACGGCACAAGCTGGAGAGATATTTCCGCAAATCTCCCGGAAATTCCCCTGAATGACATCATCGCGGATCCGGATCGGGTAAACCTCCTCTATGTCGCCAGTGATGCCGGCGTTTTCTACTCGGATAATCTGGGCGGCAGCTGGCAGGCCCTCGGCAATAATTTCCCGAATGTGCCGGTGACCGATTTGGTTTTGCATACACCATCCCGCACGCTAACAGCAGCAACATTCGGCCGCTCGATGTGGCAATTTGATCTCAGTCAGCTCACTGCTATCGATGATCGACCGGCAGAAAATATTCCCGGGGACATTACCCTGGCGCAAAATTATCCAAACCCTTTTAATGGGGAAACTCACATTGATTTCCAACTAAAAAAAGCGGGAATGGTAAATTTGACGATTTATGATATTCGTGGGAAAAAAATCCTTACATTAGCGCAACGGATTTTTAGCAACGGGCATCATTCTGTCCGTTGGGACGGCCGCGACGGCAATGGCAGTCCGGTTGCATCCGGAAATTATATTTATCGCCTGAAATACGATAATCACCTGCTCTCCCGGCGGATGATATTAGTGCAATAGTTAGCGAGGAACGGTTGATGGAATTTGCTTATCTGGGAATAATATGGCTGGCGGTATTTCTACTGTCGACGACATTACACGAGGCAGCGCATGCCTTTGTTGCCTTAAAACTGGGGGACCCGACGGCTTATCACGGTGGGCAGGTGACTATGGACCCGATTCCGCACATGCAGCGGGAACCGGTCGGAATGATCGCTGCGCCAATCCTCTCTTTCCTGATTCTTAATGGCGCCTGGATGATGGGCTGGGCAAGCGCCCCGTACGATCCCATTTGGGCCGGACGCTATCCAAAGAAGGCCGCGTATATGGCTCTGGCCGGGCCGGTTTCCAACCTGTTGCTTTGTTTATTGGGCGTTGCGCTGATTCATATCGGTATTCAGTACGATTTCTTTCTGCAGCCAAAGCGGCTGAACATTGCCTCGGTTGTGATGCCCAATGGAGAAGGCATGATCCAGGCAGCTGCAACTCTCGTCAGCATTCTTTTTTCACTGAATCTCATTCTCTTCTTTTTTAATTTACTCCCCCTGCCCCCATTGGATGGCAGCGCCTTATTCCCGCTATTTATGGAAGAAAACAAAGCGCTGCGAATTATGGAAAACTTACGCCAGCCGGGATTCATGATGGTCGGTTTGGTAATCGCCTGGTGGGTGTTTGGTGATATTTTTCGTCCGATATTCATCTTCTTTATTAATACGGTCGTCTATCCCGGATCCAATTATGGATAATGAAAAATCAAAATAACGCTTAAGGTTCCTGACAGAAGGCTAATACGAACAACGAACAACGATCAACGGACAACCAATCCCCGGAACCTTTGCCCGGCTTCGGTGTAGGAAAAACGTGATGATTCCAATTTAGGGTAACTGTTTTCTATGACACCTTCACTGAATCCCTGGACGTTTATCCTGCTGCTGGCGGCAGCACACGGGTTGTTATTAGCCGTGGTGTTGATGTTGCATAAACGCGGCAATCGTACTGCCAACCGCGTTCTGGCAATATTAGTCTTCGTTTTTTCGCTGCGGCTGTTGGAAATTTTAGGCATCTGGACAAAGTATCTGATTGAGTTGCCGCATTTCTTTACGACCACTGCCTCTTTTTTATATCTCTATGGCCCGCTGCTTTACTTATATGCCGCGCTTTCTACGGGAGAATGGCGGTTTAAAAAGCTTCACCTACTTCATCTTCTGCCTGTTGTTGTACATATCTATATTCATATGCCGCTCTATATCGCCCCGCGTGAGTTCAAAGTTCACCTCCTGAGTAATTTCGTGCTGATCGACAATCCATCCACTTCATTCTCCTGGGATGTCTACTTTTTTATCAGCATTTTACAAATTCCTCATTTGCTTTTTTATACCTACATTACCTGGAAATTGCTCAACCACTATGAGGAAAAGATAAATGGCCGTTTGCTGACCGTAGAAAGAATCAAACTGGGTTGGTTGCGAAAACTGACGGTCGGGTTTGGCGGGTTATGGGGGATTTGGTTTCTCTATACCGTCGCGATCTTATTCGGGGCCAGGTATTTTGTGGAACTAGATTACTTAGTCTCCGGTGCTATCGGTTTTATGATTTATGCTATCGGCTATACTACATTTCAACATCCGGAGATAATTTCCGACGGCCTGATCGTGAAGCATTCTCCCAAATATGAAAAATCCGCACTCACTGCCGAACGGGCAGAAAGTTATTCTCAGAAATTGTCCACGATTATGAAAACGGAGAAACTGTTTACACAAAGCGACCTCAAATTGCAGGACCTGGCAAAAAGGCTCTCGATTTCCCCCCATCACCTTTCCCAGATTCTCAATGAGAGGATGCAGCAAAATTTTTATGACTTTATCAATCAATATCGTATCGAGGAAGCAAAATCCCGATTGACCTCTCCGGAAAAAAATCATCATACAATTTTAGAAATTGCTTACGATGTAGGCTTCAATAACAAAGCCTCTTTTAATACTGCGTTTAAAAAGCATGTCGGTCAGACGCCCTCGCAATTTAAAAAATCACAACAATTGCCTTCATAACGCTCACAGAATAATTCTCCCGCTGATTTTCTCAAAAAATTGGTAAAACCCGATCGGGTTAGTCGATTTCTTCTTACTGAAAGTGCATTTTCAGCTAAAAAGAAAATTAACCAATTTTTGTGAGGTAAGGATTATGCCTGGATACTGTTTCTATTGGCTGGGAAAAATTAACCCTTTTGCCGAGAGACTTTTTAATACGATTAAAACTGCGGTGTTATTATTCATTTTGCTTGTTGCTACTGCAAATGTCAACGCACAAAATTTCACACGTCTTACCATTGATACCGATTTAACCTGGGCCAGGGGAGTCAGTTGGATCGACATTGATAATGACAATGATCTCGATTTATACGTTACCAATAACGACTTCGGCGGCGCAGCGACATTTAATGCCGCGCGAAACCTGAATAAACTGTTCCGCAATGATGGCAATGATGTTTTTGTAGAAATCACCTCTCCGGATATGGCTGACGATACCAGTTTTACGCTGGGGCAAACCTGGGCGGATTATGATAATGATGGACACCTTGACCTATATGTCGCCAATTATAACGCAATTTATGAACGCTTTTTAAGTACCACGACAGCGCTGGGATCGGAGTTGTTTCGAAATGAAGGTCCCCAGGATTATGCATTAGCGCGTATTACCTCCGGAGATGCAAGTAGTCTCAACCGGATTGGCGGATTCGCAGCCGCCTGGGCCGATTATAACAACGATGGTTTTGTTGATCTGATCATTACCACACCGACTGCAAATTTCTATCCGAATGAAGAACTCTCGAATGTCCTTTTTGATAATAACGGGGACGGCACCTTTAGCAATAATACCGGTAGCATCATTGTCAACGGTCCAGCGGATGCTTACACAATTCCGACCTGGACGGACTATGACCTCGATGGTGACATGGATTTGTTTATCACCGCCGGGCCAGTGCAAAATGGTGTGCTGCAACCTGATTATTTCTTCAAAAACTGGTTAGTTGAGAGCGGATCGGTATTATTCGAAAGAGATCTCACCAGCAACTTTGCAACCGACCCCCGCGACGGCCAGCAGGCAAGTTGGGTCGACTATGACAATGATGGGGATCTCGACCTTTACGTCACGAATTTTGGCGGCACACCCGGTGTAACCAGCGGTATGGCGAATGATTTTTATCGCAATGATAATGGCGTTTATACAAAGATTACAAGCGGCTCCCTGGTAACCGATGCTAAACTTTCCATTGGACAGACCTGGGGAGATTTTGATAATGACGGTGATCTCGATTTATATGTCACCAATGTAACCAGTCCAAGTAATTTTGGCGGCAATAATTACTACCGGAACAATGGCGCGCCAAACTATACTTTTACCCGGGTCAGTGGCAGCGATTTTGTCGCGGGGAGCCGCGCCGGCTGGGGCGCTTCATCGGGAGATTATGATAATGATGGGGATCTCGATCTTTACGTAACCATCAATACCCTAACCGCCGGTGCTGCACAGGATGCATTATACCGAAACGATCTGGCAAACGGCAATCACTGGATAAATATTAAATGTATTGGCACCACCTCAAACCGAGCGGCAATCGGCACGAAGGTTCGCGTAAAGGCAACCGTCTTTGGCAACACCTTTTGGCAACTGCGTGAGATATCTTCGCAAAATGCTTCCACCGGACAAAACAGCCTGCGGGCGCACTTTGGGCTTGGCGACGCAGCAGTTATTGATTCCCTGGTAATCGACTGGCCATCGGGAACAACGGATATTGCTACGAACATGCAATCCAATCAATTTGTAACTGTTACCGAGGGTGGCCAGATAACCGCAATTGATGAAAACCCGCCGCTGGCACCCGCCGACTTTAAACTGCAGCAAAACTTCCCTAATCCGTTTAATCCAACCACCACGATTCAATTCACACTGCCACGAGCGGCAGGTGTAACCCTAAAAGTGTTCGATATGCTCGGCAGAGAAGTCGCCACTTTGCTGGAAGGAGAATTGCGGGCAGGAGCACATTCCGTCGTTTTTGAAGCAAGGGATTT
Source organism: Calditrichia bacterium (assembly GCA_028284905.1). Taxonomy (GTDB): domain Bacteria; phylum Calditrichota; class Calditrichia; order RBG-13-44-9; family J075; genus JACKAP01. Next base: position 30,288 of record JANQQU010000077.1, on the reverse strand, counting down.
AAGCAGCGGTTTTTACTTTTATAAACTGCAGGTGGATAATCTGTTGATGGTGAAAAAAATGCTGCTTATGAAGTAAAATTTTGAAGGGAATAAAAATGAGAGAAATATGTCGCCCCTACAGGGCTCAAAATTTATTAAACAGCAATTAGAACTATAAACATATCGCCCTTATCGGGCTCCCCGGCCTGCTTAAACAATAATTGTTTAAAACGTCCCATAGGGACGATATGTTTATAGTAAAAATGTTGTTAGAAATCATTTGAGCCCTGTAGGGGCGACATAGATTCCTGTTGTAAGTATCTGTATAAACGCTACCATTTTAGGGTGAGGAAAAAACGGATTACATAATATCTTCAATTCGGATATGCCTTTAAACACTTCCCGTCAAATTAATGTATTCTGGAAAACTGTCATCAGACACAAAAAATTGTAAATTTTCTATTTATCTATTGAACGATAAATTAGATAAGGAAAGTTTGATGAGTGGTCTGGCAGTGCTCGCGGGATTTTCGGCCAGGTATCGTATAATCCCCCTGCTGTTTTTTGTTGTCTTCTCCGCTTTTGGGCACCATTCCCTGAATGCACAATCTGCTAATTTCCCCGCCGTCTTCGATGATGCAGATATTGGAATTCCGATTATCCGCATCTACGATGCCCGGGAATATCGCGCCAATAATCAAAATTGGAGCGTTACCCAGGATGGAAAAAAGCTGATGTACTTTGGCAACAGCGACGGCATCATTGCTTATGACGGTACTCGTTGGCAAAAGATCCCTGGTAGCGATGCACTGGTCATCCGTTCGTTAACGACAGACCACAATGGGATTGTTTATGCCGGTTACGAAGGCGGCTTCGGGAGAATTGTCGCGAAGAAATCCGGCGAAGAATACTTTGAGACATTGCACCATAAGCTTTTGCCCGGTTACATACCGGAGCGGGAGGCCTTTAATGTGGTTAGCGGGGATAGCGCGGTTTTTTTCCAAAACCACAAGCGGTTAATCCGCTGGCAAGATGGCGAAATTACCACCTGGGAACCTCGCGAACGATTTTACCGCACCTTCTTTGTCCATCAGCGCCTGTTTATTCAGGATCAAGAAAATGGGCTCTTCATCCTCGATCAGGATTCCCTGAAACTGTTTTTGCCAGCCAGCGAGTTTGCCGACGATCGTATTTCCTGTATCCTGCCGGCGGAAGATGGCAACATTTTACTGGGAATGCGGGAACGAGGATTGTTTCGCCTCGCTGCCGGAAAATTAGCGCCGTTGAATGCTGCGAGCCATCGCTTTTTAGCCACCGGAAAAATTTACAGCGGCACAACCCTGGCGAATGGATTTTATGCCCTGGCTACCCTGCAAAAAGGGGTTGTGATTATCGATAGCAATGGCAGCATTCACGGACTGCTGGATAAATATGGCGGCCTGGATGAGAATACGACATATCACGTTTACCGCGCCGCGGACGATCATCTCTGGATTGCCATGAATAGCGGTATCGCCCGGGTGGCAGTGCCTTCGCCCTTCAGCATCTTCGATAAAATGTCCGGCGTCGATAATTACGTCTATCGGATTGCCCGCCATAAAGATCGCCTCTACCTGACAGTCGGCACTACCCTCTATCGCTTGCGCCAGGTACCATTGAACCGGCGTAGCCGCTATTCGCAGCTATTGCAGTTTCATTATCTGGAAGAGGTTGCCGGGCTGGAGCATTCCTGTTGGGCCTTAATCTCCACCGGCGATCATTTGCTGGCTGGCACGCTGCAGGGGATTTATGATCTATCCGGAACGGCACCGAAACTAATCTCCGATGAAACCTACGAAGTGTTTACTCTTTATCAATCGCCGAATACCCCGGAGAAAATCTATGCCGGGTTAAGTGAAGGTCTGGCGGTGCTTTCCTATGAAAATGGCCGCTGGCAAGACCAGGGGAAGATTGTCGATGCCGCCGTCGATCGAATCCGCGATATCCGCGAAACCAGCGATGGCACGCTCTGGATCCATTCCGATTATAAAAATATTGTCCGGGTAATTCCGGAAGACGACAGTGGTGCGCCGAGTATTGTTTATTTTACCGTTGCGGCGGATTTAAAACATTACACACTTTATAACAGCGAAGATACCATTCTGGTTGGCAGCGATCGGGGACTTTTTTATTACAACGAGACTGAGCAACGGTTTCAGCAAAGTAACTATTTCGGAGAAGCCTTTGCTGATTCAAATGTCTTCATCAATTTTTTCGTTCCGGCGGGTAAGGGGAACTTCTGGATGCATTACCGCACGCCGGATGGCATCACCAAAACCGTCTTGCTGCGTCGTGATGCCGCAGGGCGTTATGAGATTGATGGGCATGAGCTGAATCGCATCTCCGGGGTCGAGCTGTACAGTATCTACCCGGATCCACTGCATGAAGATGTCGTTTGGTTTGGCGGAGTTATCGAAGGATTGATTCGTTTTGACCAGACGGTACCCCACGGTGGGCGCATGCCCTTTCAGGCATACATCAGCGAAGTTACCGTTAACGAAGATACCACTATCTTTCATGGTTGGCAAAATGCAGATACGGCGGAAAACAGAGCGCCGAACATATTACCGGCCAAGGGAAACGCGCTGGCTTTCGAATTTGCTGCCCCGGCCTATTGCGATGAATCGCGCACGGAGTATCGTTACTTCCTCGACGGATTTGACCGAAAGTGGTCCAACTGGCAGAAGGAAGCGAAAAAAGCATATACGAACCTGCCGTCCGGTGATTATCATTTCCGGGTCGAAGCGCGGGATGTTTACGGTGTGATCAGCGAAGCGGCCGTCTACAACTTTCGAATTTCCACGCCATGGTATTTAACCTGGTGGGCGTATTTCATTTATGCCGGATTTGTTGTTTTTCTTATTTCCGGTATTGTCCAATGGCGATCGGTGCGCCTGGAACGGGAAAAAGAACATCTGGCCGATATGGTTTCGGACCGTACCCGGCAACTGCAGCGGCAAAAGGATGCCTATGCCGCCCAGGCAGCGACGCTGAAGCTGACCAATGAAGTGCTGGAAAAGCAAATCAAGGAGCGAAAGAAAGCAGAGCGGGAGTTGCTGAAAGCAAAAGATCTTGCCGAAGAAGCGAACCAGGCGAAGTCGGCATTTTTAGCCAATATGAGTCATGAAATCCGCACCCCGATGAATGGGATCGTTGGGATGAATGAACTTCTGCTTCGCACCAGCTTAACCGGGGAACAAAAGGAATTCGCTACTACGGTTCGGGATAGTGCGCAGATTTTGTTGAAGCTTATCAATGATATTCTCGACTTCTCGAAAATTGAAGCGGGCAAACTGGAGCTGGAATCTCTCTCTTTTGATTTAATGGAAATGCTGCAAAGTGTGGCCAGTATCCTGACGCCGAAGGCCGATGAAAAAATGCTCACCTTCTATGTGGAAACCGAGGAAAATTTGCCCCGTTATTTAATTGGCGATCCCACCCGTATCCGGGAAATTCTTCTCAATTTTGGTAGTAATGCTGTAAAATTCACCCCGCCGGGCAGTGGGCATATTTCTCTGACCGCGGAGTTGGTGGAGGCCAGCGCAGAACAGGCGGTGATTAAATTTGTTGTAAAAGATCCCGGTATCGGCATTCCTAAAGATAAACAGAAAGTCATTTTTGAAAGTTTCTCGCAGGCGGATTCATCTACAACCCGCAAGTTCGGTGGTACCGGGCTGGGACTTGCAATTTCCCGACAGTTGGCAGAACTGATGGGCGGCAGCATTGGCGTCGATAGCGTAGAAGGAAATGGCGCTTCTTTTTGGTTTACTGCTCGCCTGGGTGTTGCCACGGTAAAAACAAGTCAGGAACTGCCGGAAAAGGTTTTGACCGCGAAAAGAACGCCTGCCCCAGCACCGCAAATCCATAAAAACGGTAAGCACCGGCCGCTGCACATTCTGATTGCGGAAGATAATGAAATTAATCAGCGGTTGGCCCGTCGCTTGCTGGAGAAAAACGGATACACGGTGAAGATTGTCTCCAACGGTCGACAGGCGCTGAGTGCCCTGAGGCAAGACAATTACGATCTTATTTTGATGGATATGCAGATGCCGGAAATGGATGGCATCGAGGCGACGATTCAGATTCGTTTGGAAGAGCAAAACACCCGCCGGCATATTCCCATTATTGCGTTGACCGCCAATGCGATGAAGGGTGATATGGAGCGTTGCCGCCGCGCCGGTATGGATGCCTACATCTCCAAGCCGATTCAGATCGGAGAATTGCTGGAAACAATTCGGAACAACACCGGCGGTTAAAATCTCCTCTCCCTCTTTTTTTCAAAAATATATTTCTCTCTTGAATAACGCTCCTCTTTCCGGGTAAAAGCAGTATATTGTCGAAACCAGAACCAAAATGTGGAGAAAACGAAATGACCGTCCGGACATTAATCAGACTTGTATTTGCTTTTTTTATGCTGGCTGCCATTGCACTGGGGCAAATGGCCTGGGGACAGGATGTTGCTATTTCCCAGGATATTGCCGGCCGCTGGCAGGGAAAGCTCAATGTGAATGGCGTGGAGATGCGCATTATTATCGACCTGGAAAAATCTGAGACAGGCGAATTTACCGCAACCATGGGGAGCCCCGATCAGGGCACCAGCGGCATCCCGGTAAGTAAAGTGCATGCTGCAGGTAATTCTTTTTCGTTGGAAGTTGCATCAATCGATGGGAAGTATGAAGGGGAATTCGATGCGGATTTTAATCATTTGAAAGGTACCTGGTCGCAGGGCGGTGGCTCATTGCCGTTAAATTTAACCCATGAACGTGCGATGAAACCTGCCGATCAATCTGCGAAGAATGATCCCAATGTAAAGAAACTAAATGGTATCTGGGAAGGCTTGCTCAATGCCGGAGTTACACTGCGACTGGTGTTTCATTTAGATGTTGATGCGGATGGAAACATAAAAGCGAAAATGGACAGTCCGGATCAGGGCGCACGGGGAATTATGGTCAGCAAAGCGACATTCAGCGACCAGAAAATTCGCCTGGAGGTTGCCGGGGTTGGCGGCTATTTTGAGGGAACAGTGAATGCGGATTTTTCCGAGATCAAGGGTTCCTGGCATCAGGGCGGGCAGCAGCTGCCCTTGATATTAGGGCCTGTGGAGAAAGCGAGCGAATTAAACCGTCCGCAGCATCCGAAAGCACCGTATCCTTATTTTCAGGAAGAAGTTGCCTATAATAACGACAGCGCCGGCATTCATATTGCCGGCACTTTTACCCGGCCGGAGAAGGAGGGACGATTCCCGGCTGTTCTACTCATCAGCGGCTCCGGTCCGCAGGATCGCGATGAAACCCTGCTGGGGCATCGTCCTTTTCTGGTGCTGGCGGATCATCTGACACGTGCCGGCATTGCAGTTTTACGCGTGGATGACCGGGGTGTTGGTGAATCTTCCGGCGATTTTTCCAGCGCTACATCGGAAGATTTTGCCAGTGATGTACTCGCCGGTGTCGCTTACCTGAAAAGTCGTGACGACGTGCGACATGCAGAGATTGGGCTGATCGGGCACAGTGAAGGTGGCTTGATTGCCCCGATGGTAGCGGCTCAATCGGATGACGTTGCCTTTATCGTTTTGCTGGCGGGTCCCGGCGTCAATGGGGAAGAAATCCTTTACATGCAAACCGCATTAATCCAGCAAGCAAATGGTGCCGGCGAAACATTGATTGCGTTTGATCGAAAATTGTCAGCGTTTATTTACAACACTGTGAAGACAACGCCGGAGAACGCTTTGGCGAAAAGCAAAATTCTCGATTTCATTTCGGCGGAATGGCAAGAGATGCCCGAATCCGTAAAGCTTGAATACGAAAAAGCCGGTGTAACGCAAGCGCAAATCGAAACCAATATCGATGCGGTAATGACCCCCTGGTTTCGTTTCTTTCTAAGCTATGAACCGGCGAATGCCCTAAAAAATGTCAGCTGCCCGGTGCTGGCAATAAATGGTGAGAAGGATTTACAAGTGCCGCCCAAGGAAAACCTGAGCGCAATCGGGGAAGCATTAAAAAGCGGTGGAAACACGGCATATACTTTAAAAGAATTGCCGGGACTCAATCATCTTTTCCAAACCTGCGAAAGTGGCGCGCCTTCGGAATATGGCAGTATCGAAGAGACCTTTGCACCATTGGCCCTCACGGAAATCAGCAATTGGATAAACGCCCAGGTCGGCCGTTAATAATCGTCAGAATTGCTTACTGATATTTTTCCGGTAACGGATTTCCTTCCCGCTCATTATCCCACAAAATATTCATTACCCACCAACGCTTCCCGTCATGGTATAGCTGAATACTGTTGATACCGCGTTTAAAAGGTTCGGGATCATCGGCTTTATGCCGCCCCTCATAAGTACTGAACACCTGGGCAATGTTACCAAATATATCTGTCTGCCGGGCAGTTTCTATTTCAAAAAAGCCATTGGCGAGCAAATAAGGCTCAGCACTTTCAATGTAGCTTTCAACATCCATTACCTGGGCTTCCGGCTGCCCGGCATCATTGATGACCGTGCGGATCAAACGCGCTCCAGGGTAAAAGAGCTTGCGGTCCCGCTCCCAGTCCCGCGCCTGCCCGGCCGGCCCGGAAATGACGTCGTATAAAGCCTTAATAATTGCATCAATCGTTGCGACATCGCTCATTATTAATCCTTTCTTATATAGAAGTTCCTGCTGCAAATGTATCTGAAAAAGTGCTTCCCGGGTATGGCAATATTACCTAAATTCCCGCAAAAAAACAGGAACTTTCAGCAATGAAAATTTTATCCTTATTGAAACGACGCTGTCCGCGCTGTAGCGAGGGCGCACTCTTCCGAAGCTGGTTTCAGATGAATGATATCTGTCCGAAATGTAAGATGAATTTTGAACGGGAGGAAGGTTATTACACCGGCGCGATGTTTATAAATTGGTTTTTAGCGATTTTTATTATTGGACCAGTGTGGATCGGGATGATATTCGCCGGCTATCCGTTTGGACTTATTCTGGGAACCACTGTATTGTTGTTAATTTTATCCATCCCGGTATTCTTTCAATATTCCCGGGTGATCTGGCTGTATATCGATTTTTTTGTATTTCATCCGGAGTAATTGTTCCGCTCCCGTTGGTCGCTGATGGCTATCGGTATTCTGTTTTGTCGCGGGTGAATTTGTCTTTGTAGAGTAAAACTTCGCCCGTTGGCGCTCACAGCAATATGGCTCCGCTCCCGATGGTCGCTAATGGTTCCGTTCCCTTTGGTCACTAATGGCTAATATGCTAGATGTATTTTCTTTTAACCATTAGCGACCAAAGGGAGCGGAACCATCAGCGACGTAGGAGCGCGACAATTAGCGAAGCGGAACCATGTTCTCCGTGGCGCCAACGCATATAAGCACGCAAATTCGTATACAATCAACATTTGCGTCACACAGAATACCCCCAAACATCAGCGCCAACGCAGAAATAACGCCGTTAGCTTGCACGAATACATTTGCGTAAAACCAAACAAAGTCCCTACCTGCTACTCATCGGCTGTTTATCCCGCAACAAGGTCATAATCTCCAGGCCGAGCTCTTCGCCGGTTGGTGGGTCATAATTGCTTAAAACGACAACCGTATAGCCTAATTCCCAATCGGATTCGAGAATAGCGTTAATGCCGAATGAGCCGCCGGCAATGCCTAAACCACCGCCATTACTGCTGACGCGATCCGCGCCTTCCGGCTTTTTCAGGAGCAAGCGCCCAGACTTTTTCGCAATGTCATATTTCAGGAGGTCCTGCGCTGTGGAGTAACCGCCACCAGCTGGGCTACCCTTGATCGAATGCGTGAAAAAATTGTTATACTGATAGCCTTCTCCTGCACTGCCCTCCGGGGATTGATTGGTATATCCGGTGGCAAGATTCTTAACAACATGATCCGCTTCATAGGCGACGGTGTGAGTCATCCCTGCCGGTTGAAAAATATGTTCCTGCACATAGTCGTCGTAACTCTGCCCGCTAACTGCCTCGATAATGGCGCCTAGTACTACGTAGCCGGAATTGCTATAGCGCTGACTCGTTCCGGGTTCAAATGCCAGCTCCTGATCCTTAGCAACCTCGAAGAGGCTTTGTAGGGTGCGCAGGTTTCTCCAACCGAGCTCTTGTCCCGCCTGCCAATAATGGCCGAGGCCGGATTGATGGTGCATCAAATGGGAAACGGTAATTTTATCAGCCTTTTCTTTCGGGAAATCCGGCAAGTATTTGCTGATTTTGTCTTGCAGATTGATTTTCCCGGCAGCAGCTAGTTGTGCGATTGCCAGCGCAGTGAACTCTTTATTGATTGAGCCAATGTTAAATTTGGTATCAACTTTATTCGGCACATCAAAACGTTTGTCGGCCATCCCATAGGCTTGCTGGAAGAAGGGCTTGCCCTCCTTCGCTAGCAGCACCACACCGGAGAACCGATTGGCGGCAGCTTCTTTCTCAAGATATTGCTTCAGTTCATCAATGCTGGTAAAGTTCTTTTTTGCGGCGGCAGCTTCGTCAACACCGATGTCCGAAATGCGATGCGGTGGTTGATCGCTGACTTTAAAGGATATAATCATCCGCTCACCACTTTCCGTTGCAATGGTGAGCGCGACGGAATGGGGATCGGTTTTGCGGACGTCCGGCACTTCGAATTTGCCGAAATCAGCATGGAAGCTGCGCAGCATACCGATGATTTCCTCGCGGGGCACCTGGGTAAGAATATCTTGGGCGAGATGGTTATCGACAAACGCTCCGATAGTTGCTTCATCGCCACTGTCGATGGCGGTTAAAATTGCTTTTGCTGCGTTGCCGGTGGGGGAATCCGGAAAGCGCCAGCGCGGGCCATCCTGCGCCAATAAGTTCATGCTAATGGTTAAGGTCATTAAAAGTAAATAAATGATTATTCGATACTGCATTGCTGGTTCTCCTTGGGTTTGCATTTTCTTTTCTGTTTTTCTTTTTCTTGTTAACAAGCGAGTGCTTGTAGCCTCGAATAAACTTTGGATGTGCACGGTTCAAAGTTTATGTCTCTTAATAGGGATTCCGGCAGGGCAGTTATGGCACAGAAAAAAAACAATCTCCGAAGGTGCTAAGCCTGAAAACTGTTTTTCACCACTACGCTGTGCCCTGCGGAATCCGGCAGGGAATATCTGTTGATAATGCTAGATCTAATACGTTCCATCAATGAATCGCAGTGGACGATCGTTGAAATTATTGTTCGATCACTGCCGGAATAAGGCCAAATCGTTTCGGGTCAAAAATAACCGGATCAAAATCGAGAAAAGTTTCTTCGCTGAAGTAAAGCTCCGAGCGCTCTACTACTGTTTCCCCCTGTTTCAGGAGATGGAAAATGCTATGGATACGATTTCTCTCCGCATCGACCCGAATGAGTTCCAGCGAGATCAGTGATGTTACTCCATAGCGTTGAATTTCTGTCTCGTCGAGCCCATTCAATCCATCCCGGGTTAACTGTCTGCTAATGCGGCGAATATCTTTTTTAACTTCCGGGTGATCCTCCAGCTGTAATTTGTAGCCGCCATTGGGATTTTCCCGGGCGAGTATCGCCAGTTCGATGCCGCTTTCCGGATCGGTCGATTTCCCGTCGTAAGCGATAAGCGGATCCTGCTTTAAGCGGGCAATCACATCCTGCGGGGTTTGCCGGGAAAATGCCTGGTAATCAAAAGCATTGTTCGTGAGGAGAATCTCCAACAAGTTCTGATCTTGCTCGTCCGCGGGTGAAATGCGCACATCGAGATTATCTTCGACTTTGTCATTTTTGTAGATAAAAACATCTTCAGTTATATTCGGCTGACCGGCAGGCACTTCTGTTTCGGTCATCACTTTTATATCGTAAATAAAACTCTCGTCGCTGCCGCGATTGTAAGTGGAATCGCCCCGTATGATGGTGTGGCCGATAATTTCTCCGCTTTTGGCGTCTTTTACCTGGGCGCGGAACTGTCGGTAGTTATCATAAATCCAACGCTGCTCGGTATAGGGGGCAATCTTGTCGCTGAATGACTTCAAATAAACCTGCAAGTAGTGAATCTTTCCATCGATCGCAGCGCGATCATAGGCATTCTCCAGATTCGCGAGCAGCTCCCGGGCGGACATTTCCCGGGGAATCATATTGGGAACAATAATCGCCAGCAATAATAGCAGCGTCGCGAATGACCGAACCAAATATGGCTTGCTAAACAAGCGCTGCCAGAAATGCGATTTCCGGTAGTACGGCGCATTGAGCAGATCCCGCCGTAGCTGCGCCCGTCGTTTATTCGGAATGGGCCGGGGGGGATCGGTCTGTTCCAGGATTTTCGTAAATTTTTCTTTATTCATCGTGTCTCTCCGGGATAATTTCCCAAATTCTCTGATAGCATCGGGACGAAAGAGATGCTTTCGTTAAGCAACGAACAACGTTTCATTCCGGTAATGCTATTTTTTCCCGCAACTTGGCTACTGCCCGATGCAATAGCGATTTAATGGTGCCTTCCGATTTCCCGAGGATATTGGCGATTTCTAGCAGTTTCTTGTTCTCAAAAAATCGCAGGGTGATAACCTCCTGGTAACGCGGTTTCAAGGTGGCGATGCTGCGGTGCAACTCAACAAAGATGACATCCTCGGCCAGTTTCGCTTCTGCTTCCAGCATCTCCCGGTCCGCATCACTGAGTTCATCAATCAGCAAGTCTTTATAATCTTCGATCCGGCGGGTGCGGAAATGCTTGTATTTCCGAAAATAGCCATTCACTTCGTTCGAGGCGATACGGAACAGCCAGGCGGAAAAAGGCACGCCTTTCCATTGAAACATCCAAAGTTTGTTTAGCGCCTTAAAAAAGGTATCCGAAGTGAGTTCCTGAGTCAGGGCGACATTTGCGGTGCGATGCAAAATATAGCTGTAGATGTCATCGTGATAGCGGTCGAATAACTTCCCGAAAGCATGGGGATTATCCCGGGCCTCATCAATCAGCTGCCGTTCTCTTTCCAGCGCTTGCTTATCCGTTTTCGTACGCGTTTTTGTTGTCATTGCCACTCTTGTTTTCTCGTTCTATTGCCATAATGCAATAAATCTTTTCCGGTTGCAAAAAAAGATTGGATTTTCCTTAATCGGGGGGATATTATGAGAAAGTTTATGGATGATCCGAACGAAAAGCTATACCGCGCACAGTAGATAAAATAGGCTGTAGTATTTTAGGATGAAGGCTGTAGGTAACGGCTAAAATGCCTTTTCGCCTATAGCCTAAAGTCTATCAAAACAGGAGACTACCTTTGGCAGAAGCCCCACAAACAAACACCTTCCAATTAAAATCCCAGGGCAAAGATGTAAAGGATATTCAGCAAAGATTAATCGCGCTAGGATACTTAAGCGGGGATGCTGACGGCTTGTTCGGCCCGGATACCGAAAGCGCCGTTGAAGCATTTCAAAAGCAGCATAGTTTACCGGCAGATGGCATTGTTGGTCCTTCTACGATGACGATTCTGATGTCCACCGATGCAACACCAAGCGCATCCCAAACGCAAGATGCACAAAAAACCGTCAACCTGGAAGATACCATCGAACGCCTCAGCAAACAGAAAGCGTTTATCGATGAAGCAGATCCGGATGAAGACTTGTTGAAAAGTCAATCTCAGCAGCAAACGCAGGTATCGGAGGAGCGGGACAATCCCAATGAACCGATGACACAGCAGCAGATAAACAGTAACCGCACGAACTTGTATTCGGACCTTTTGAAGAACATCAGTGAAGAGCAAAATGTGACCGAGGAGGCTGCAAATGTCGAGACCGATTCGCAGAGCGATGCGCCGAGTATTACTTTTCTTCAACCGGAATCGTTGCCGGAAAATTTTCTGAAAGATATTGAACGGGAGCGCGAATTCTCGCTGGCGCCTTCCGTTCCGCTTTGGGCACCGGAAAAACTGATGGATGTTTACCAGGTGCGTTGGGGATTGAATCTCGCCGGACCAGTCATATCTACATTGGATAGCGATGATGAAGGAACAAAAACTAATGCGACGCTACCATTTGGCTATGTCCGGGGCTTGGATGATATCCGTGGCCACGCCGGCCGTGTGGAGAGTTTTATTAGCTGGGGAAACTCTCAATCTGCGCTGCAGGCGATGTTGTTTGGTCATCCTGATTATGAAGATGAACAAACGTTTATTATTGCCGGTTTTGGAAAACATCTAAGAAGAGATGTGAGTCCGGATGATGGTCTGGAAAAGTTAGCTGATGAGATTCGAAGCATCTGGTCCCCGGAGGTGCTTAATTATGTATCATCCGGTTCGACAGATAGTGAAGCTGCTGATACTGCAGAAACGCAATTTGCCCCGCCAATCGCCGGTTTTATGGCGGATGATCTCGACCGGGAAGATCAGCTGGATATCGAGCAGGAGGTGAATGCACTTTGCTCGGTCATCGCCGCCCGCGATGTTGCCCCGCCGCTTTCTATCGGTTTGTTTGGCGATTGGGGCGTGGGGAAAAGTTTTTTCATGAAGGAAATGGTCAAGCGCATGCAAGTGCTCACCGGCAAGGCGCGGGTGGTGGAAGAAAGACGCGGGCAGCCCGGCTATATGGAGGAGCCTGCCTATTGGTCGGACATCGCCCAGATTCATTTCAACGCCTGGCATTTCATCGACGCAAACCTTTGGGCGAGCTTGACCGCGCGAATATTTGACGGTCTGGCGTCCCACATCGCCCAAAAGAATGCCCGCACGCCGGAAGAAGAGGAAACCGCTCTCTACGAAGAACTGGAACTGGCCCACGAAGCGCGACAGGCCCTGGAAGATCAACGAGAGGCGGTCGTTGCGGAGCGCGCGGAAAAAGTAGATCGTTTGGGCGAAGTTCGCGATAAAATTGCGGAAATGCGCGAAAAGCTTGATGTCGCCAGTGCCGCAAAAACCGCCTGGACCACTTTCCGCAAGGATAACCCGCAGATAGAAGATAGCCTGAAAAAACTCGGGTTGGAAAAAACAGTTGGGTCCGTGGAAGATGTCCGTTCTCAGCTGCGGGAGATGAGAGGCGAATGGGGCGAAGTGCGCATGTTGCTGATGTCTTTCCTGAAAGGGAAAAACATGGGCTTCGAACGTCTGCAACTGCTCATTGTCGTTGTGATTGTCTATTTGCTCATCAAAATTGTGATGCAGGTGCTGATGGCGAATTCTCCTTCCATCGCGCCTTTTTTGGAATCCCTGCAGGAATTGCTCTCCCTTGCCGGCGGCGGCATCGCTTCTTTAAGTATGTGGATGAACAAGGTCCGCAGTACGGTAAAAGAGGTCGAAGATACCTACACCAAGGAATTTGAACAGTCTCCGGAAATGCAGCAGGCGAAAGCGGTGGAAGCACGTCAGGTGGCTGAAATTGAAGCACTAAGTGAGGAAGAAGCCCGCTACGAAAATGAGCTGAATGAAATGGATGGCCGACTGGCAATGCTCGAACAACAAATTGCTGATATGAAAGTCGGCCGGCGACTCTTCCGCTTTATTGAAGAGCGGGTAAGCAGTCCGGACTATCAGGAGCATTTGGGAATTATCGCCCTGATCCGTCGCGACCTTGACAATCTTAGTGATTTACTCAGTAAAAATTCCCGCGAGAAACGGAAGGCCTGGAAGAATCTGTCGAGCAGCAGTGATTTAACGACCAATGAAGCGAGTGATGAGACGCCTGTCGAAGAAAGTAAAGAAGGCGTCGCAGAAGTGGATCGAATTATTCTCTACATCGATGATCTTGATCGGTGCCCACCGGAACGCGTGGTGGAAGTGCTCCAGGCGGTGCACCTCCTGCTTGCTTTTAAACTGTTCGTGGTTGTGGTCGCGGTGGATTCCCGCTGGTTGCTGCGCTCCCTGGAAAAACATTACCCTGATTTTCTTATTATCGATCGCCAGAACGGCAGTGGCCCGGGCAGTGGATTTTCCCGTCTGGCATCGACGCCGCAGAACTATCTGGAAAAAATCTTCCAGATTGCTTTTACTATCAAGCCTATGGATAAAACCGGATTTGACTCGCTTATCGATGCATTTACCACCCCGGCGGAAACAGAAACAACGACGACAACCACGGAAACGGAGACACCGGCAGCAGCGGCTGCTCTCGATGAAGATCCGGTATCTGTCTCTCAGCCGATTAGCAATATGGTCACAGAAGCGCCGGCGTTAGCAGAGAACGCCGTAAACGATGCAACAGCGACACCAGAGAATACGCCTGCCGCTGCAACAAATGCGGTAGAAGAAAATACCGATAGCGATGCCGACGCAGCGGAAGAATCACTGAATCCGCCCCATCTCGATATTCAGGATCATGAAAAAGAATTTATGAAAACGCTTTATCCGGCCCTGCGTACGCCGCGGGTAGTCAATCGCTTTGTCAATACCTATCGGCTGGTGCGCGCCTCCGCCGGGGAAGATGAACTGGCAAAATTCGAAGATGCGTCTGCCGACGATTACAAGGCCGTTTTAACACTGCTGGCCGTTTTAACCGGTTTCCCCTTCGAAGCCGTTTCCATCTTTAAAGCAATCGATCAAAAGACGGATAATGCTTCCTGGAAAACCTTTTTAAAAGGATTAAAACCGCTGAAAAAGAAAGACACGGCCGAAACGAAGGAAGCACCGGAGACTTCCCGGCATATGCCGGAAAAGACAGTTCGCTATAAAAATGCTTTTAGCGAAAACATCCTGGAAGTTGACGTGCCGCGCTGGCTGCGAATCGAAAGAACATTGCTGGCGGTGAACGCATCTACGAAAGGTACACTGAAGCCCTATCGGGCCTGGGTACGCCGCGTTGCCCGCTTCGGTCTCCATCCGATTCGCTTCTAATGAAGGATAACGGGTTTCTTAATCCCCCGGCTTGATTCATTTCCAGATAATTGCTATAATTGATAAGCAATCCCCTAGGGAATCAAACGAAGAACGATCAACCAAGAACGAACAACGAGTAACGAGGTCCTTTATGTCCAATAAAACATTTAACGATACCGCTCTGGAGTTTTTGAAAATTTATTATTCCTGCCACCCGGACAAGATGCCGAAGGAGGAAGAAAAAGCCTTCAAGGAAATGTCCCGGATCTTTGGATTATTTAAGAACAAGTTGATTGACCAGGGCTTTAAGAAGAACGAAGATTTTT
The DNA here is from genome assembly GCA_028284905.1 of Calditrichia bacterium. Classification (GTDB taxonomy): domain Bacteria; phylum Calditrichota; class Calditrichia; order RBG-13-44-9; family J075; genus JACKAP01. The sequence continues at coordinate 15,202 of JANQQU010000077.1, read as the reverse complement.
TTAGTGATAAGTTTTAGGGATTGTAAGGTTTTCGTGAATGGTTCCACTTACTGCGTTCGTTGATGGTTGAGGGATAGCTTTTTGACGGACGTAAGAGTGAGAAAGAACTGTTTTCAGTTATCGTATAGATTTTTGAGCAGTATGGCTCCGCTCCCTATGGTCGCTAATTGTTCCGTTCCCTTTGGTCACTAATTGCTAATATGCTAGATGTATTTTCTTTTAACCATTAGCGACCAAAGGGAGCGGAGCCATCAGCGACGCCAGGAGCGCAACAATAAGCGAAGCGGAACCATATTCTCCGTGGCGCCAACGCAGATAAGCACACAAGTTCGTATTCAACTTTTATGCGTCACTCATAAACGTATTAAAACATCCATCCACTAAACGCCAAACAACATAATGCCAGATTCCCAAAACGCCACTCCCGAGCAACAGCGTAAACGGCTGACCGAGCAGCAACAGCAAGCGCTGGCGACGGATAAAAATATCTCGGTGACAGCCGGGGCCGGCTCCGGGAAAACGACCATTTTGGTCGAGCGCTATCTGAAAATTATTCTCGAAGAGAAGGTCGATGTCCGGAAGGTGCTGGCGATTACCTTCACGGAAAAAGCGGCAGCGGAAATGACGGAACGGGTCGCCCGCATGATCCGGGAACGCCTGGCAACAACCGGCGACGATCGGGAGCGGGAACGCTTGCTGGAACTACGGGAGCGGTTGAACTCTGCACAAATCTCTACCATCCACGCCTTTTGTTCAAAAATTCTCCGCGAGTTTGCCGTCGCTTCCGGTATCGATCCGGACTTTAACGTGCTGAATGAATTCCAGCACGATCTGTTGCTGAATGAATCGGTCGATGAAGTACTCACCCGTCTGGATTTACGGGATCTGGAGAGTGAATTCAGTTTTGAGGACTGGAAAGAGTTGCTTCGCCAGGTGCCCCCGAATACCCTGCGGCAAATACTTTTTACCGGATTGCAGCATAGTTACGAAATTAGCCAGCTCCGCGAAAATTACCAAAAGTATGACAACAACCATCTTCTCGAAGATTTGCAAACCCTCTTTTTCACCCGCCTGGAAAATGATGTGAACACCGCGGCAATCGCCCGTGCAATTTTGCCGGAGATGCAAACGGTGATGGATGCATCTGTGGAACGGTCTGCCCTGAAAACGAATGGGCATGAAGCCTTCTCATTAATCGAACAGCTGCTGGCCATCGCCTGGACGGATGCGGAAACACCGCGCTACTGGCAATTGCTGATGGATCTTTCCCAAAAGCTGGTGACGACAAAAGGAGAACCGTTCAATCAACGTATCGGCTTCGCTGCGAAAAAAGTGCTCGGGGATGCCTTTGCGCCAATAAAACAGCTTAGCGAAATTCTTCATCCGCTCTACCTTTTTACGAAAAATTACAGTAGTGCGGTACCGGGGGATAATGATCTGCTTTGCTTCCAGGCAGTGCGGAAAATTCTCTTTTTGCTCGAAGCGGTAGAAAATATCTACCGGGAGAAAAAAGAAGAGCGGGGACTGCTGGACTTTGACGATCTACAGCTGCTCGCTCTGGAAATGCTCCGGGACCACGCACCGGTACGTAATGAATTACGCAATCGTTACCGTTATATCATGGTCGATGAGTTTCAGGATACCAACCATCTACAGTGGGCGCTTATTTCCCTCCTGGGCGTTTACGATGGCAAGCTGCAGCCGGATAAATTTTTTGTCGTCGGCGATCCGAAACAATCGATCTATGGTTTTCGCAATGCCGATGTGCGGGTGTTTCAGGAAGTGAAAGAAAGCTTTGCCCGGCAGGCATCAACCGATGCTTCTAAAAGTGACAGTTATGATGGAAATATCGTTTTACAGGAAAGCTTTCGGTTTTTACCGGATGTGAATCGTTTTGTCAATTTCCTCTTCGCGCAAATTCTGGGGAGCGACGATCAAAATGCTTTCGATGTACCGTACGATCACTTAATGACTCGCCGGGAAGTGACCGCTCGCAGCTACATCGAAGTTACCCTGCTGGACAACGAGACGCAAAAGGTCTCCGGGCTTACCCAGGAAGATTATGTCGCTCAAACCATCCGGGCGTTGCTCAATGGTACGGCCCGACCGGGACAGATGGAGGTGCTGCAGCGTCAGGGAGACGGAGAAGTGCCCCGGAAAGTGCAGCCTGGCGATATTGCCATTCTCATTCCCCGCCGTACTCATTTGCTCACCCTGGAATCCCGACTGCGCCAATACGGCATTCCGTTCAAGACCATCGGCGGGGTGGGGTTTTATCGCCGCCAGGAAATTTACGACGTCTATCATCTCCTCCGTTTGCTGGATAATCCCTCCGATGATATCGCGCTGGTCGGTATTCTCCGCTCACCATTGGCAGGAGTTTCCGATGCTGCCCTTTTTCACCTGGCGCAGGCACCTGTCTTCAAAGATCTTAGCTATCGGGAAAGACTGCAAAAATTACATGAGAGCGGCGACTATTCCATGTTTCCTCCCGCCGACAGCGATCAGCTCAAACGTTTTGTGGAACAATTGATTCGCTGGGAACTTCGCCGGGATCGCCTCTCTCTTTCCCGCCTGCTCAGCGAAATTTTCGAAGAAAGTTTTTACCGGGCAACCATTGCCGCCGAGTGGAACGGAGAGCAGCTGTTGGCGAACCTGGACAAGATTATCGAAATGGCCCGCGATTATGAGCAGGGTGGCTTTATGGCCCTGTCGGATTTTATCGAGATGCTCCATCGTACCATTCAGCTGGATCCCCGGGAAGGGGAGGCGCAAACCGCTCTGGAAGATGAGGGCACCGTTAAGATTATGACCATTCATCAAGCGAAAGGGCTGGAATTTCCCATCGTCTTTTGTCCTTACCTGCAACAGGCGCCGCGCATCGATACCCGGAAAATCCGTTTTGATGTCGACCTCGGGCTGGCAATGAAAATCCGTAGTCCGCAGGAAGGCTACCGAGAGGTCAAACCCTTCTTATACGAGCTGATCAATTTTCGGCAAAAGCAGCGGGAAATTGCCGAATTGAAGCGGCTCTTCTACGTCGCCGCCACACGCAGCCGGGATCATCTCTACCTGATTGGTAGTTATCGCAGCCATGAGCTGAAAGGCGAGAACTGCCTGGGCTGGACGGTGCGCGCACTGGGCATCGATGCGGAAGATTTAAGCAGCGAAACGATGACGGTTGATGGCGATTTACAAGTACATATTTGCCGCACGGCTGACACGGAAAATATTCCGCAGGTCGCCGAATTGGAAATCGCACCGGAATTGAAAGAATTAAAAGACGCGATAGATACGAGTGATGCGACATCATCCGATTTTAATGAAATCGACGGGCAGTACGCCTACCTGCGCCCGGCGACAGATGCCCCGAAAGGGGTGACCTTCTCGGCAACACAGCTGCTCACTTTTAAGGCCGATCCACATGCCTATTTCCAGCGCTATCACCTCGGTTTTTTCGAAAGCGATTACGAGTTCCTGAAACAGGCAATGGACAGCGACACGCTTAGTTTGCTGAAAGGAAAAATCGTTCACCAGATCCTCGAGGATGGCGTGCCGGAAGATGATGCAGAAATGGCCGAGCAACTTGCCCTGGCCTATTTCCAATACGAAGTTTTTGACCGGGAAGAACAAGAGAAACTCAATGCGGAAATTCCCGAACTGCTTTTTCCTTTCGCGCAATCGGAGTTCGCCCGGAAAATATTCTCGCCGGCAGAATGGAAAATCGAAATCAGTTTAACTATGCGCCTGGGTGAAGATTATTTCACCGGAACGCTCGACCGGATTTTCTGCAATCCTGATGGCACCTGGGAAGTGGCAGATTACAAAACCAACAACGTCCGCGCCGGGGAAGTTGAGACTGCCGGAGAAAAATATTTAATGCAGATGCAATCCTATGCCATGCTGATGGCAGAACTTTTTCCGGAACAGGAAAACTTTCCGGTAACGCTTTATTTTCTGAAACCGCAAAAAGAATTTACCCGGGTTTATTCCCAGGATGACGTTCGGGAAACCCGCGAGGATTTCCTGGCGCTTATTCGCCAGATTAAGGAATATTACCCGTTCTCAGACCGCTTGGATATGAAATAATGGTCCAGAAATCTTTCCTGCGAAATACGGCATACTGGCAAATTGGATTGACCCTGTTTGCCGCCTTGATGGGATTTTATCTCTCCGAAAATCCGGCGTTCCGCACCTATGAAGAAGGCGCATTGGACTTGTTCTTTAAATCCCAGCCGCCCGCAACAAATGCCAACGACATCGAAGTTGCCCTGGTATTTGTCGATGAATATGCCCTGGAAAAAACCTATGGATACTACGATCCGATTCCCCGCCGTTACCTCGCCCGCCTGATCGATACCCTGGCAAGTAAATCGCCACATACCATTGGGCTGGATATTGTCCTGCTGGATAAAATGACCGTGCTGGATCCCGCGGGCGATACATTGCTGGCAGCGGCGATGAAAAAGACCGGTAATGTGATTGGCGTTTCTATTTATTCGGAAAATGAACGCGGTGAATTTATCTCGCAGCAACCGCATGCCTTTTTTCTGGACGCATTCCAGGGAATCGGATTTGCGACCTTGCCGATCTCTTCCGGCGGGGGCGGACTGGCGATGGTGCGGGAAGTACGTCCGGCGATAAAAACCGATGAGGGAGCGCTGCTGCCCTCTTTTTCCGCCATGCTCTATTGCCGTTATCGTGATATTCCTGTGGAAGATTTTACCACTGCGGTACTGACGCAGCGCTGGGAATCGGTGCCGCCGATTCCGCTGTACGAAGGCGCGATGATCATCAATTATGCCGGGCCGCCATCAGTTTGGGAAAAACAGGCCGACGGCCAGTGGTTGCAGAAAAAAGCCGGTCGATTTCCCTCATTTCGCAGCAGTGCACTTACCGCGGAAACCACTTTACCGGCAGCGCTATTTAAAGATAAAATTGTTATTATCGGGAATGGTTCGGAGTTCGCCCGCGATCAGTTTGTCACGCCCTTCTACTCCGCCCAATACAGCTATCAGATGATGCGCGGGGCGGAAGTGCACGCCAATGCCTTCCATAGTCTTCTCAACAACAGCGGTATCAGCAAATTGCCGAGCAGCTGGGTATTTCTTCTTTTCCTGGTGATCGGCTACGTAATGTCACTGGCGACCGCAAAGCTGGAGTTTTGGGGGGAATTACTGACTTGTATCGGGCTGATTGCCACCATGCGTCTTTTCGGCTACCTGATCTTTACCATCTACGGCTATTGGGTGCCGATGGTCAGTAGCAGCGTGACGATTCTTATCGCCTTTTTTTCCATGGCAATCTACATGGCGCTAACTGAACGGCGCACTCGCAATGAAATTAAAATGATGTTCCAGCGCTATGCGCCGAAATCTTATGTCGAAGAGTTAATCAAGGATCCCAGCAAGCTGGAGCTCGGTGGGGAGGATCGGGATATCTCGATCATTTTTTGCGATATCGAGGGCTTTTCCAATATCGCCGAAACCCTGCCGCCGAAGAAGCTGGTTAATCTGCTGAACAGCTATTTTGATGTGATGACCAAGGCGGTTTTCCGCTGTGGCGGCACTCTGGATAAATATGTCGGTGATGCGGTTCTGGCAGTCTTCGGTGCGCCGATTGACCATCCCGACCATGCCATGCAGGCCTGCCGGGCCGCATTGGAGATGCAGCATACCCTCGATACAATCCGCGACGAGTGGGAGGCAAAAGAGTATCCACCCATTAATGTGCGAATCGGGGTGAATACCGGGCATGTCGTTTTCGGGAATTTTGGCTGTGAGATCCGCTACAATTACACCGGTATCGGCGATGCCATGAATCTCGCTGCTCGCCTGGAAAGCGCCAATCGGCAGTACCGCACCGGCATCCTGATCAGCGAACATACCTATGAGCGGGTGAAAGAAAGGGTGATCGCTCGCGAGATCGACACGATTATCGTTAAAGGGAAAAGCATCGCTGTTAAAGTGTATGAATTGATGACGAAGAAAAATGATCCGCTGGATGAGCGGCGGGAAAAAATGCGTGAGTCATACGAAGCCGGAATATTGTCTTACCAGGAAAGAGAGTGGGAGACCGCCCGCTCACATTTTCTGAATGCCCTGCAGGTGCTGCCGGAAGATTATCCCTCGCAAATTTATCTGGAGCGTTGTGATGCGCTAATCGCTGATCCACCGGGGGAAGATTGGGATGGTATTTTCCGAATGACCGAGAAGTAAGAAAAAGTTAAGGAATTGTCAGGAAGAAAGCTGCCCCCTGATCGTCATACGCGAGCAGATGCTTTCCGTCGGCATTATCATACTGATCAATCACCTGGCCGCCGGCCTGCTCGATCGCAGCCGTTACTTGCTGGAGATTTTCAACCGTAAAATAGACCGCCCAAAATTCTTTATCCCCTTTGATGCTGTTGTCCGCTACCTGAATAGCACCAATTCGGCCCAGATCCTGATGGATGATCGAATATCGATCCCAGCCTTCTGTTTCAAGCCGCCAGCCAAACAACGCCGTATAGAAAGGTTGAACTTTAGCTAAATCCGAGACAAACAGTTCACTCCAACACCAGCGGCCATTGGTGTGAGCGTCGTGGGTCACTCGAAGCAAATTTCCTTCATAACAGGTAAATCCCGCGCCGGCGGGGTCCCTTATCAAAGCAACCTTCCCATCATAACTTTTTTCAGTGAGCTCTATTTTACCGCCGAGCTGTTTTGCTTTTTCGACGACCGCATCAATATCGTTGACGGCAATGTAGGTCATCCAGAAAGAGGGCATATTGATTTTTTGAAAGAAGGCGGGCATTTCATAAAGTCCGGCGCTGGATAAACCTGCGGAGGAACAGGTGATATAATCAGTTCCGTCCGGGGAATAATCCCAGCCAAGTACATGATGATAGAACTGCTGCGCCGAATTAACATCGAAAGTGGAAAGATCCACCCAGGTAAATGTGCCGTTCATTTTAGCAACCACGTTAAATTATTATTCTTCGAGTTTGAAACAGGGAATGAAGTAAAGGTGTTTCATCATTCTCTCTACGATATTGATGCATTTGTAGGATTTGGAAGATAGTGAAGAAGTTGAAAATAGCCACGGATTGGCACAAATCTTCACGGATGAAAGGTTAAAGAGTCTTGATCCGCGTGTATCCGTGCCAGTCCGTGGCTGAAAATAAATACTCGCCATCTATTTCAGGAAGAGCGGTGCCTCCGGCCCTAATGGCGCGCCGACGCTCATCCAGATCATCAGAAGGATGCTCCAGATAATCAGGAAAACGAAAGTGTATGGCAACATCGTTGCGATGACGGTGCCGATGCCGGCATTCTTCTCATAGCGCTCAACAAATGCCACGATCAGGGCAAAATAGGACATCATCGGGGAGATGATATTGGTAACGCTGTCCCCAATCCGGTAAGTCACCTGAATGAGCTCCGGGCTAAAACCGTTCAGCATAAACATCGGTATAAATACCGGGGCGAGGATCGCCCACTTAGCCGAGGCGCTCCCCATAAACATGTTGCTTAAGGCGGCAAGGAAAATGAATGCGAGCATCAAGGGAATCGGCCCCAGGCCGGATGCTTCCAAAACAGCTGCCCCCTTCACCGCGAAGATCAATCCGAGATTCGTCCACTTAAAGTAAGCGACAAACTGCGCGGCAAAGAAACACAATACCATGTAGATCCCCAGGGTGGACATGGCTTTGCCCATCCCTTTCATCACATCAGTATCGTTGCTGATGGTGCCGGCCCCAATGCCGTAAGCAATCCCCATTAATGCGCCCAGCACGAAAATGAAAGTAACAATCCCTTGAATGAATGGCGATTTGAAAATATTTGTCGTTTCCGGATCGAGGAGAAAACCGCCGGTGCTCATCATGTCGCCGGGAATCAATCCCCAGATGATCAGGATCATTGCAACAATGAAAGAGACCAGGGAAAATTTCAATCCGCGTCGTTCTTCGCTGGTGAGATCGCGAATTTCTTCCGGCTTTTCATCACCGGTGTATTTGCCCAGACGGGGAATCACCACTTTTTCAGTCACCCAGGTACCGGCCGCGGCAACAAAAAATGTAGAGATAATCATAAAATACCAGTTTGCAGCAGGATTAACGGTATAGGAAGGATCAATAATCTGTGCCGCTTCCTGGGAAAGACCGGCCAGCAATGGATCGATAGTGCCCAGTACCAGGTTCGCACTGTAACCACCGGAAACACCGGCGAAAGCAGCAGCCAGTCCGGCAATCGGGTGGCGGCCAACCGCAAGAAAGATAATCGCACCCAGCGGCACGAGCAGCACATAGCCAACCTCGCTGGCAGCATTGGACAATACGCCGGCAAAAACGATAACGAAAGTCAGCAATCGCTTCGGAGATTTGATAACCAGCAGACGCAGGGCGGAGCCGATAAAGCCGCTGCTTTCCGCGATGCCGATACCGAGCATAGCAACCAGCACGACGCCCAACGGGGCAAAATCGGTAAAGTTCGTCACCAACTCCGTGATAATCCGATGCAGGCCGGACACCGATAACAGGCTGACCGGTTCAATCACCTGTTGGGTGCTGGGATGCACTACGGAAAGATTGAATTGGGCGACAATACCGGAAATAATCACAACTAACAGGGCAAATAATCCGAATAGCGTTGCCGGATGGGGAAGGGCGTTACCGCCTTTTTCGACGATCATCAGAAAGCGTGAAATCCAGGTGCTTTCCTGAGATGGCTGATTGCTCATAGGGAACCTCTTCTGTTGCATTCAAAGAAAATTACCTCAAAACCTGCTTTTTATTGGGCTGAGGTCGCTGTAAATTGAACGGTTTCATCAACCGGAATGTAGAGAATAAAAACTTTCAGCCACTTATTCAAAACCTTTTTTAATTAAGATGATGCAGACACAGCCAAAAAAGAAGTGGGGGCAGAATTTTCTCCGCGATAAAAATATCGCCCGGAAAATAGTTGGGTTGGTGCCAGCAGGCGAGCCGCGTCTCATTATCGAAATCGGCCCGGGACAAGGTGTTCTCACTGAGTTCCTGCTGGCCTCCGGCGATCAATACATCGGTATCGAGATTGATTCGGAGTTGGCCGCCGGCTTGCGAGAACGCTTTGCTGCGGCTGAAAATTTCTCCCTGGTAGAATCGGATTTCCTGACCGTTCCATTGACGGAAATTATCGATAATTATCCTGATCACCATGTGATGGTCGTTGGTAATATTCCTTATAATATCACCTCTCCGATTCTTTTTCGCTTATTTGAAAATGCCGATCGTTTGCACAGCGCTGTTATTATGATGCAAAAAGAAGTGGCCGATCGTTTGAAGGCTGATCACGGCAATAAATCCTACGGCCTGCTCGCGATCAATACGCAATTATTTTCCAGCGTTAAATATTGCTTCAAGGTGCCGGCAAAGCTCTTCTTTCCCCCGCCAAAAGTACATTCGGCGGTTGTGCGCCTCACATTTCGGAAAGATGTGATGGCACGTTTCCAGGATTTTGACTTATTCCGGAAGCTGATCCGCCATTGTTTTCAGCACCGCCGGAAGATGCTGCGTAAATCCTTATCCATGTTGTTCTCAGCAACGCTTTTACGTAAATTAGATGCCGATCTGACGCAAAGACCGGAACAACTACCTATTCCCGAATGGATTGACCTTGCTGATGCTATTTACTGGCAGTTGAAAAAGGAGGCGGCGCCATGAAAACAACCACCCTGAATTATAAATACGAAGAGATTCTCGACAATATTCGTTATCTGCTGAACCATCAGCAACCGGATTTTGTCTTAAACATATTGGTTGATCTCCACCCGGCGGATATTGCCGACCTGCTGGAGCGCCTCGGGCAGGACCATCGTAACGAAATTATGGAACTACTCGATCCGGAAATTGCCAGCGAGGTGTTGGCGGAACTGGAAGACGCGCCGAAAGAAGACGTTCTCGAAGAGTTGGACAGTAGCAAGATTGCCGAACTGGTCAATGAAATGGACTCTGATGACGCGGTAGACGTTATCGAGGTCGTTAAGGAATTCTCCGAGGATAAGGCAAACGAAGTACTCGCCCAGGTGGAGGAAGAAAGTTCTGAGGAGATCCAGGAACTGCTGCATTATCCGGAAGACTCCGCCGGTGGTATTATGGCGAAGGAGTATGTGGCGGTCAATGTCAACTTTAGTGTGGAAGATACCATTCAGGAGATTCGGGCGCAGAGTGAAGAAGTTGACGACATCTATCAATGTTATGTCGTTAACGATGTCGGGCGCCTGGTTGGTTACCTGACCTTGAAAGATTTGATTCTGGCCGATGCGAAACAATCGCTGGAAGCGATCATGGATTCCGATGTCTATTCGATTATGTTTGACACGGACCAGGAAGAGGTCGCTTACATCTTTAAAAAATATGATCTGGTTTCCGCGCCGGTCGTCGATCAGGATCATAAGCTGATCGGGCGGATTACCATTGATGACATTCTCGATGTTATCAACGAAGAAACTGATGAAGACCTCGGGCGCATCGCCGGTACCGGTGAGGAAGAAATTCTCGAAGATAGCGTTTTCCGCGTCGCGCAGGCACGGCTTCCCTGGTTGATCATTTCCTTCTTCGGCGAACTGCTTTCCGCTTACATCATGATTTTCTATCAGCAGACCATTGAGCGAATTACCATGTCCGCGATTTTCGTACCGCTGGTGATGGCGATCGGGGGTAGCACCGGGCAACAATCGAGCATTATCGTCGTGCGCGGATTGTCGACCGGCGAAATTTCCGAACGGGATATACACCGCCGGCTTTGGCGGGAATTTCGCACTGCATTAATCACCGGAATGGTCATTGCTATTATGATCTTTGTAACGGTGATCTTCTTGCTCGGCGATCAGCGTTTTGCGACGATCCTTTCCGGCACTTTAATGGTTGTCATTATGAATGCATCGCTCTTTGGTGCAGTCATCCCCTTTATGTTTAAAAAGATTAATGTCGACCCGGCCCTGGCAACCGGCCCCTTTGTGGCGACGTTCAACGACGTCATTGGGTTGTTGATTTACTTCTCTCTTTTATTCTTTTCGTTTCAATACTTTATGCAGACGTAAATTATGAGCAGTATTGTTAAAACAGAGGCCATCGTTGTCGCCACAGCAAAATGGCGGGACTCCAGCAGGATGGTGCAGCTTTTTACCCGCGATCATGGCTACATGAAAGTGATTGCCCGCGGCGCTTTCCGTCCGAAAAGTCCTTTTCGTGGGGTACTGGAAACGATGAATCATATCGAGGTGATCGCTGCTTATAAAGACGGCCGGGCGTTTCAAACATTAACCAGCGCGTCGCTGATTAATTCCTACCATCGTATTCGGGAAGATTTGCAATATACCGCTGTCGCTTTTTCTACGTTAGAGTTGGTTCAGGAATTATTGCCGGTCCACGAGCCGGTACCGGATTTCTTTCAGTATACAACTGACCTGCTGGAAAAACTCGATGCGCTTGGTCCGGACAATCCAAAGTTGTACCTCTGGCACTATATGCTGCAATTGAGTGAAACCCTCGGTTTTGGCTGGGTGCTCTCCCATTGTGCGAACTGCAAAAATGAACCGGCGGCCTTTCCGCTGGTGCTCGATATGGAAAATGGCGGCTGCCGCTGCGCGAATTGTAACAACACCTTCTCCCGGAATGCTGTTCGTCTCAATCGTAATCAATGGGAACAGCTGTCCGGACTGGCGACAGCTACTGTTGCTGATTTGCAGGCATTTAAACCGGAACTACTTGAGACGATTCGCCCGGATCTCACCGATATTCTCCTCCGACATATCACCTATCATACCGAAACCCGGATCAGCCTAAAATCTTTGAAATGGTATATGTGATTGGGAAAAAATGCATTAAATTGGCGCTTCCCAAACGGGGACGTCCAAAGTGAAATAAATAGAATGAGATATAAAAGTAGTTCGCGAAATTTAAAGAAAGAGGTATTGCAGTGTCTGAGCAATTAAAATCGATGGAAAAACTGGTAGGTTTGTGTAAGCGGAAAGGTTTCATCTTTCAGAGCAGCGAAGTCTATGGTGGTATCAACAGTTGCTATGATTATGGGCCGCTCGGGGTAGAATTGAAGAAAAATATCAAGGACCTCTGGTGGAAATCCATGGTCTATGAGCGTAATGATGTTGAAGGGTTGGATGCCAGTATTTTGATGCATCCCCGCGTCTGGGAAGCGTCCGGCCACGTAGACGGATTTACCGACCCGATGATCGACTGCCGGGAAACCAAAAATCGCTACCGGGAAGATCAACTCTCTGTTTATGTGCCAAAATCGGGTGAAGGCCTGATGTATGCTTTTCCGGAAGGCGCACCGGAATCCGTTGCGAAAAAACTGAAAAAGGCACGGGTCAGCGAAGAAGAATTCGATGTTAAATCTCTTAGCGATATCGATGTATCCGCTTATGAGAACGTCGTCGGACCGGATACCAAAAAGGCCGGTACTTTAACCGAACCGCGGATGTTTAACCTGATGTTCAAAACATTTATGGGCCCGGTAGAAAGCGATGCGAATATTGTCTTCCTCCGTCCGGAAACCGCACAGGGAATTTATGTGAATTTCCATAACGTGCGGGAAGCATCCCGCCAGAAACTGCCCTTTGGTATTGCCCAGATCGGGAAAGCTTTCCGCAATGAAATTACGCCCGGTAACTTCATCTTCCGTATGCGTGAGTTCGAGCAGATGGAAATGCAATATTTCGTGAAGCCCGGCAGTGATGATGAATTCTTCGAATACTGGAAAGCGGAGCGCCTGAAGTGGTACGAGCGCCTGGGAATTAATCACGACAAGCTGAAGTTCCATGCCCATGGTGATGGCGAATTGGCTCACTATGCGAAGGCAGCGTTTGATATCGAATATGAATTCCCCTTTGGCTGGAGCGAGATCGAAGGTATTCATAATCGCACCGATTTCGACCTTGGCCGTCATCAGGAATATTCCCGGAAAAACCTGAAGTATTTCGATCAGGAAGCCGGTGAAAAGTATGTGCCGTATGTGGTGGAGACTTCCACCGGGGTGGACCGCCTGATGCTGACAACCCTGGCAGATGCATATGCCGAGGAAGAAGAACGGGTAGTGATGCGCTTTAAGCCGACAATCGCCCCGATGAAGGCAGCAGTATTTCCACTGGTGAAAAAAGACGGTATGCCGGAAGTCGCGCATGAGATCGTCGATAACCTGCGCAAGCATTTCCGGGTATTCTATGACGAGTCCGGTGCGGTTGGCCGTCGCTATCGCCGTCAAGATGAAGTGGGAACTCCCTATTGCTTTACTGTGGATACCCAAACCCTGGAAGACGGAACGATTACCGTGCGGGAAAGGGACAGCATGGCGCAGGAACGCATTTCGAAAGATCAGGCGATGAATTATCTGCTCGATCGTGTGATCTAGGAATTTTTGAAATCTATCGTATGAATTTATATATGCCTGATGGTTGGGTGAGATGCTCGCTGTCAGGCATTTTTTCCTCGGGCTTTATGCCCGAGGTTAGGGTCGCGCCCTTACAGGGCTTAGGGTGTTTTGAAGTTTTACGGGGGTTAATAATAAACAGGAATATTGTCGGAAGAAAAATTCCCCGGTATTTTGTACTTTCCTTTCTGAATATTTCAGACATTCGGTAATGTAATAACAATGAGCGCGATTTATTTTCCTAAATGCCCGGGAAAATATGGTATGGATTTTCTTGCCAGCGGGGAAATTTCTGTTGCATCGGGAAATAATGCGCTTAAATTGATAAAGGTAATTTATACAAACTAACTCTTCTATAAGGGGGTTTTATTATGTCTCGTGGTTCAATTAACAAAGTAATTCTGATCGGACGTTTGGGGAGCGATCCGGAAGTGCGTTACACACCGAGTGGTGCTGCTGTTGCTAACTTTAATGTTGCGACCAATCGCGGCTATAAAGATAAAGAAGGCAACTGGAAAGACGAAACCGACTGGCATCGCGTGGTTGTTTGGAATCGTACCGCAGAATTTTGTAAAGAATATGTCAAAAAAGGCTATCGTGTATACGTAGAAGGTCGCCTGCAAACCCGTAGCTGGGAAGATCAGAGCGGACAGAAGCGTTTTACTACGGAAGTGGTGGCTCTGGATGTCCAACTGCTGGAATCTCAACAGCAGAGTAGCGGTGCTGGCGGCAGTGCCGGTGCGCCGATGGAGATGGAACCGCCGGCCGATATGGAAATTTCTCAGGACGATGTCCCGTTTTAATATCGCCCTACAAACTATTAAAGCTCTCCAATTTTAATAAATTGGGGAGCTTTTTTTTTAGTTTGTCGTGTAACTTATACTTTGGTCGATAATTTTTGTTATATTCATGCATTAACTTGATACAGGAGCTGCCACATGTCTAACTTTTTCAAAACGGCTTTTGCCCTGATGTTACTGGTTCTCGTCTCCATGCCGTTGACTGCGCAGGAGTTTGATGATTTTGAATCGGTGCCGGTGCATAAAAACGAACGTGCGATCACCTTTTCTCTTTCAACCAATGGTATTGCTCTCGGGGGACTGTACCGCTTTAAATTGCCTGGCTACATGCATTTTGGGGTGAATTTAGAGTTTTTTGCGATTCGGGATGACAATGAAATTCCTTACTATGATCCTTTCGTGAATCAGTATTACACGCTGAATGACGCCAACCGCATGTTTATGATTCCCCTGAATTTTGAACTGAAAAAGCGCCTCTTTGCGGATGATATTGAAGATAATTTCCGCCCGCACATTGTTGGACAGGTTGGTATGGCTTACGGTATGAATTTCCCGAAAGAACAGTACATCAGTACGAATGGCGTCGTTCGGCAGGTCGATCCGGAAAGTCAATATGAAATGACCTATAATATATTGTTCGGCTTCGGCGTAGATGTTACCACGCGCGCCAATTTTTTTGTTTCCGTTCGTCCCCAATACCGTTATACTTTCTTTCAGGAAGAGATTGCCGGTAAAAAAGATCATTCGACTTTCGAGATCAAGTTTGAGATTGGCGGGCAGCGCTAAAAACGATTGTTACTGCATTTGCTTCACCTAAAGTCTAAACCCCTAATTGCCTGTGGAAAACAGGTGATTAGGGGTTTAGGTTTTTAGGAGATGCATATAATATCCAATGTCGAATCAATGCTGTGCGAAAGTTTGAATTTTTCTTCGAAATCAATAATATTCATAAAATCACCACAATGTTCAGAGGATATTATGCCGAAGAAAAAAGCC
>JANQQU010000072.1 GCA_028284905.1 Calditrichia bacterium | reverse complement strand
CATTGCGAGGCGCCCTTTGCCGAAGCAATCTCAAAAGTGCATGCACCCGGCAAAGGGCGCCTCGCGATGACAGCTCATTCAATTTTCAGAATTATTTTTTTGTTATTACCGACTACTTAAATTGTCCGATTGCTTTTTGCAGTGCTGCCCAGTGATCGGCAGTCATACTGGCAGCACGAAAAATACTGATACCTTTGGCGCCTCCCGAACGGGCGGCGCCGAGGGCTTCCGAGACCGCTTCCGGGGAAATGTGCGGGACAAAGAGGCCGCTGTACAGGGGAATGTTCTCCGGTAAACTATTCACGCCTTTCCGGGTATATTTTTCAATCCAATCAATATCGCCATTATAAAAGCCATGATAGAGCATCGGCAGCACTGCATCGAGATGCCAGCGAGACCATTGCTGACGGACATGTTCCCAATTGGGGAAAACCGCGGCGGTGGCCATCTTGCCATGTTTGCGCACTACCGGTATAAACTTTTCATTGACCATGGTGGTTACCCGGTCATAGCGGAATTGCCTCCAGGCATCATTTTCCGATGGGTCGGCTAAAGTGAAGGGATCTATCCCGGTTTGTGCTTTGAAGGCCTCCCGGCAAACATCGCAGTAACAGTAGTCATATTCCGGATATTCCCGATCCTGCACGATGTTATAATTGGGTTGAAGTGTGTCGGGGAGAATCACATCCGGATAACGGATATAGTCAAAATGAATGCCGTCAATTTCACTGTATTGCCCCAGTTCATTCAGAGTCTTCTGTACAAAAGCATGCACTTCCGGTCGGGAGGGACACATAAATTTATAATAACCAACATAGGCTGGTTTCTCGACGGCTGATTCTCCCTTACCATTTACCACAAACCACTCCGGATGCTTTTCATTGATTTCCGGGATGTTACAGGGCATCATCCAGATCCAGGCATGAAACTCCAGCCCCTCAGCCTTGGCGAGCGGAAGCAATTTTTCCAGCCAATGCTCCTTTACCGGGAGATGTTTGCTGGCAAAAAATGCATGACGTCCCTGGTATACCTGGGGCAATACTGCAGTGATGCCAGCCGCACGCATTTCCGCAAAGCGGCGTTTCCATTCGTCTTCGGAGGGATTGGTATCCGTAGCAATCCATGCCCAAAATTTTCGTTGATCACTGCCGGATTTATCAGTTGCAGGATTTGTTTTCGAACCTGGAATAAGCTGATCAGCCATTACTGTCATACTCCCGATGGTTAGCAATTGTAAGAAGTTGCGTCGATTCATGGTTTTTACTGTCCTTTGTTTCCGTCGGTAATTGTGATCTTAAATTTGACGCGTTTAGTTCGCTGGCGCTTGGGAATAGATGGTTCCGTTCGCGGGGCTCACTGATGGTTTCGTTCCCTGCGGTCACTGATTGTTCCGCTTCGCTAATGGTTGCGCTCCCGTTGGTCGCTGATGGTTAAAGACTTTATCCTGCCGAAGGCCAACCATGAACGAACGCAGTGAGTGGAACCATGAGTGAGCCCCGCGAACGGAGCCAGCCGAAGGCCAACCATTAGCGACCAACGGGAGCGGAGCCATCAGTGACCGCAGGGAACGGAACCATCAGCGAACATAGTGAGCGGAACCATATACTCCCGAAATATGTGAATTCTCAATCCTTTTATTCCAATAATCCCTTCATAAACACCCCAATCCATCCCCTCAAAAAGACAACCCCAATCCAAACGCATGCACATTGCCGAGAATGCCAATATCCCGAAAGCCGTAATCTATCTGAACGCCGGCGTTGTTCAGGCGATAATCGATACCGAACCCGAAACTGGGGCCGAACTGGGAATCTTCCAGGAAGAGCGCTTTGTAGCCACCGCGCAGATAAAAGGTGCCAAAATGTTTGTTACGCCAGCTATACTGGACCCCGGCATTAACGTATTCACCATTGTTATTAGGATGCAGTGCATCAAGAGCAACGGTCAGCTTTTGGTCGCCGGCGACGATGGGAGAAAATGACATCCCGATCCGGAACAGCAGCGGAAGCTCCCAGTCCTGCAGGCGAAATTGCCCGGCAGCATTACCAAAATTCCCCCCTTCATTCGGATCGATATCGACAGCGACTAATAAATCGATGCCATCGTATTTCATGCGGGTGCCGTAGTTGGAAATGCTCATACCAATGTTCAGTCCGTGCTCACGGTTTTCGCCATGCGCAAGGAAGCCGGTTTTGATCTGCACACCCATGTCCATCGCAAAGGCGCCGGCATTGCTGTGCCAGATACTCGATGAGACATATTTAGCCGAGGTGCCGAAGGAAAACCAATCGGTAATTCCCCGGGCGAAAGAAAGCGTGAAAGCGAGATCCTTGGCGGAGAAGAGTTCTCCAGTGCCATTTTGCATATCGAGAGTGGTGACCTCCATCTCCCCATAATCAACATTGATAATGCCGAGCGCCAGGGTACCTAAAGAAGGCATGTGAATACCGACAGACATCATCGAACTGTTAATATCGATGACCCAGGGTTGGTAAAGTGCCATCACCTGATTATGGCGAAGTTTGGCCAGCCCGGCGGGATTCCAGTAGATCGCCGAAAGATCGTTGGCGATACTGACATAGGCATCTCCCATTGCGCTGCCGGCTGTGCCGTAACCCAGCTCCAAAAAGTTTGCAGCGGTAGTGCCAACCCGGCTCGGCTCCTGGCTAAACAACGGCATTCCGAAAAATAGGATGAATAGTAACGTATATTTCAGTTTCATAAGAAACTCCTGTTTGCTGACTTTTTTAAGTGACTAAAGTGATCTAAAGTGACTAAAGTGCCTAAAGTTGTTTTTAACTTCAAACTTTAGGCACTTCCAACTTTAGCTCACTTAAAACTGAACCTCTAATCCGAACTTGATCAAACGGGGTGGATCAAACATCGATGGATCCTGAATGCGATCGATGTATTCATTAAAATCGCTTTGATGAGTGTTCAGCTGAGAATCCTCAATGATGGTTGTATAAGCTTGCCCGGTATCCCCATAAACCCGGGCATCGTTGAGTCGATCGAGCAGATTGAAAACGAGCATCTTTGCCCGCACTTTATAATTACTAAATGACAACAAGGTGTAATGGGCGTTCAGGTCGACACTCAGGCGCGTTGGCTGGTAAGCGTTGTTGGGGAGTAGGTTAACTGTCGCCAACTGGGTTTCCCGCTGGGGCGTCCAGGTATAAGGCGTGCCGGAATTGTAGTAGCCGGTCACCGTGGCCCCGAATCGCCGCGCCCGATAGCCGACGGAGGCATTGAAAGTGTGGCGCTGATCCCAGGTCATCGGAATCAAGCGGGTAACCGGATCCTTGCTTTCGCCTGCCCGGGTAAAGGTGAATGTGGGATTGTCCGCATTACCACGAGTGTATTGCAACGTATAATTGACCGAGGCAAAAATACTCGGTGTTAAATATTCATATTTGAATTCTGCACCACGGGCATTGCCATAATCCTTGTTGCTGTAAAGACCATATTTGATCTGGTTAAATGTGGTAATAATGCTGGCGCTAAGCAGATCATAAATGTCCCGGTAGAAGATCGTAACTTCGAAATTCATGTTTTCGGCAACATTCTGCCACAAGCCAATTTCATACTGAATAGTCTTCTGTGCTTTAATGGTCGGATTGCCGGTAGTCACTGCAAAATCATTCGGTGGCACCAGGAGAGAATGATTCTGGTAAAGCGCAAAGAGCGGCGGCATCTGGAAGAAATGACCATAGGCAAAACGAAGCAACGCGCGGTCGCCCAGCTGGTATGCCAGTCCCAGTCGCGGACTCAGTTGCACCTGCGGATCAGCATCCGGATAACTGCTCATGCGATCGGGATCTTCGAAAAGCAGCTGATTCGCCGGATTGCGGATTTGGCTAGGATAAGTGGTGTTGGGATCAAAATAATCCAGACGCAGGCCGGCGTTGATCACCATGCTTTCAAACTCCATCTTATCCTGCAGATAAAACGCGCCTTTCAACGGTTTTACCTGGTAGATGTCGGAGAAAGTGGAAGAGTCTGGAAAAACAACCGGCTGGTAATTGGGATAAATGATCTCCTGCCGGTCAGCATCGAAGAAAAACTCTGTTTCTTCTCCTGATCCGAAAAAGACATTGCGAATTTGCACGTTTTGCTGGTCCAGATCCTGGCGGGTTAACTGAAAACCGGTTTTAATACTATGCTGCCGATGCGCCTGCCAGAAGAGATCAAACTTGATATTCGTATCTTTTAATTCCCGGCGCAAATGCGACTTTTGCTGTCCACCGGTGAGGAAACCGACGCCGGCACTGCGGGCATATTCATCATGGACATAGCCGGCGTCGAGCGGATCTTCAAAAACAAAGCGACCGGTGAAGTTGTTTACCTGGGATAGTTTTAACTCATAAAAGGCGCGTTTGGAAAATGCATGATTGATGTGACATGCGAACATATCGCTTTCCAGGTGATCAACCGCCTGGCCATCGGGCACATATTTGAAAAAATGATTATAGAGGCGCGATTCATCATCATTGCGGGAAAAAACAAAGGCGCTTTTAAATCCGGAAAACGGCCGAAAGGTTAGCTTGCCAAATAACGACAGGCTTTTCTGATTATTCAATGGGACGAAGGCGCCATCACCGTTCGCTTCGGAATAGCGCTCAGACGGATCCACCGGCGTGTAGTCACTGAAATCATCCACGAGAAAACGACGGATGCCGTTAAGATGATTGTTATTGTCTTCATAGCGCGCATTCACCAGAAAGGATAGTTTATTGGGAATAATCGGCCCGCTGAGGTAGGCTTTAAAATCCTGATTGCGATCGATTTCCGAATCTTCCAGACCGATGAAAACATCTTTATGCCCAGTGTAATAATTGGCGAAATTGGAGGAAAAACTGCCGGAAAGTTTATTTCCACCGTCCTTGGTGATCGCATTGACGACACCGCTCATCGCATCGCCATATTCCGCATTAAAAATCCCGGTGATCACTTCAAGATCTTCGACGACTTCGGTTTGCAATTCTACCGTTTGCCCTTCCCGGATGAAAGATTCATCTACCTGCACACCATCAACGAGATACGACACTTCCGTCAGTCGCCCGCCGCGAAAATGCCCGACAACCACACCTGGCTGCAGCGCGACCACTTCGGAAACGTTCTCGACCGGCAGTAATCCAATTTGCTCTGCGGAAACATTACGAATCGAGCTGGTCTGATCTTTTTTAATTGAGGCCCGGTCGGCGGTGACGATCACTTCCTGTCCGGCAACAGCACTCTGCCGTAGCTTTACATCCGCCCGAAAAGTGCGGTTAACGGAAACGCGCACATTTTCCATGCGAACGGTTTGATAGCCGAGCATTTCGACCATCAGGGTATAATCGCCCGGGGGGACATTCAGGATGAAATATGCCCCTTCTTCATCCGTCGTGGAACCAAGCTCGGTGCCATCCAGATAGATGTTTACCCCAATCAGCGATTCGCCGCTACTTGCATCGCTGATTATTCCGGAAATCTTCCCACTGGTTTGCGCGAAAAGAGCAACGGAAGTAAGCAGGAAAAGAGCGCTCCAACGAATGATTTTGTTATGTAAAGTAAAATTCATATTTGCTCCTTTGGAAGTGATCTAAAGTGCCTAAAGTGATCTAAAGTGCCTAAAGTTGTTTTTAAGCTTCAAACTTTAGTTCACTTTCAACTTTAGTCACTTCATTACTTAATAACCGCAAATTTACCGAGCAGCTCATCGCCGGTTGCATCGGCTTTGAGATGAAAGAGATACATACCGGCGGCGATCTCCAGCCCTTCCCTGGTGAGCATATCCCAGTGCACAATGCCCCGTTCATCGGGATTATTTACCTCGATAACATCGACGAGAATGCCGCTGACGGTGAAGATTTTAATGGTACATCGCGCCGGGACGTTGGTAAACATCAGCTTGCGTTGCTGATTTAGAAAGGGATTGGAAATTGCTTCTTCCATCTTGTTCGTGGCGACGTATGGATTCGGCACCACTTTTACCTGATCCAGGTTCATTTTCAAGGCGGTTCGATCGAGATCTTCAGTGACGTTAATGGTGTAGGAAACTTCATCGGTCTCCAACGCCGGGCGTTGAAAAGTAACCCGATAAACATCGTCAGCTTGTGGTAATGCGGACAGGCTGCCAGCAGTGCGGAAATCGATGACAAAGGCGAGGCCGTTCCAACGTCCCTGAAAAATGCCGCTGCGCGTAGACCGAAAACCAACCAGCACGCGATCTTCCAATGGTTCATATTCGCCGCTGTTGTTCAGGTCATGCACTACCAGTTCGAGGGAGTCGTTCAGGCCGGTCGTATCATTGATAGAACGATTGACCACATAAAAATTAAAAGCGCGGTTCAACAAACGTTCCGCGGTTGGAATCGCCTGATCAAATTCATCTCTTATGGTTCCGGAAGGAATTCGCCCCACAAAGGCGGAGTCGTTATCGGTAAAGATGATGTCGTAATCATAAGGGAAATGCCGTAGCGAAATCGGATCCGGTTGGATGATATCAATCGCAGCATTGCTTTCAGTTAACCAGCGGGAATTGACAGTATCTAATTCTGCAATTTGCTTGGGAATCTCAATGTTCAGGCGAACGCCATCAATCAACTCGGTTTGTAAACTCCCTTCGTTCATATACCATGTTTCACTTGCCAGATCGAAAAGGAAGTTCTGATTACTGAAATCGGTTTCATCTTCGCGGTAGATCAGGCGATCGCCATCGGTGACATCATAAACGTTGATACTGTTATTGCGGTAAACGATGCCGTAATACATGTTGGTTTTCACATGAGTGGTATCGACGCCGAAATTGACCCGATAGGTATGGCCGTCTTTAAGTTCATCGGTAACAAAAATTTCCGGCTCGACGGTGATTGAGCCGAAGGTCGAATCGGCGAGATTGGCGATGTCCGGCTGAATATATCCGGCGGCATACTGATGCGGCGTAACGATCTGTACGTTTTTGTTGAAGAAACGCACTTGCTCGTCTTCATCCAAATCGATGACAATATTATTTTCCGATGGCGCGACGCCGGGGGTGAGGTTCGGCAAACCATAATCGTAGGCGACCAGGGCATAGTAGTAGGTGCGCCCGTTTTGCACTTCCCGATCCACATAGTGATGGCGGATGCCGGAATTGCTGCCGAGATAATAGCCCTGCCCGTTGATCTGCCCATAATTGGCAAATCCGGAAATTGAATCGATCAGATCGCATTCAAAGATTGGTTTTTTCAGCAGGGGAGTGCCAAATCCATCGGTGATGATTTCCGCATCCGCCAGCTTTTTGTCAGTTGCCCGGAATAGTTTATAGCCCTGAAAATCGTTGGTGTTTTGTAACAGCGGTTCGCGGGTGAGTTTGTCCGCGGCATCATCCCAGCTTAATACCACAAAACCATCGCCGGGAACAGCTTTCAAGGTCGGCAATTCCGGCGGTTGGGCAAAACGGTAATCGCTCTCGTAAATTACCTGAACGATCGCTTTTTGCTCAAAAAGTGCCGGGGCAAGATGCTGTGGAGAGTTCAAGCCGGAGAGTGCATCATAAGCATGTAAAACCGACATGGAGATACGCTCAGTACGTCCTTTGAATAGTGGGAAAGGGCCGGAACCGAATGTTTCGATCAGATTGGCAACCTGCCCGGTCCACTCTTCCAGAAAACCGACGCCAATTAAATCCCACATTGGTTTGTCTTTATCAAAGGTGAAATCGCCACGGGATTCGGAAGGAAACATCCGGAAAGCGGTGAGACCTACCATGTCTGACTCGGAGATATCGGTAAGGGCAAAATTCGGTTCGGAACCAATCCCTTCTACAAAATCCGGACGATGATTCCCTTCGGTGCCATCGGCGTCCGGGCCGTCGTAGTTCAGATCGGTTGGGCCGACCCCATCAAGGCCGACGTCGTCGCCGGCAAATTCATCGATATCATATACGCCATTGCCATTGGCGTCAATGCCATCCTGCCAGTCCTGATCTTCATCGGCATCCCAATGTTCGCGTAAATCCGCCTCAGTCAAATTATACCAGGAGAGAAATTTTTGCAAGTCATCAATGCCGTCGTAGGGGCCGACGATACTTGTCGCTTCATTGTCCCGCTGCTCATCAACGAGGCCATCGTTGTCGTTATCGGCGCCGTCAAACCCTTTACCGGGAGATTCGAGGAAAGCAAATCCCATTACCCCGGTTTGCAGGCCACCGAAACCGATACCATCGATATCCCAGGAGTAGGCCATATCTACCTGAACATCGAAAAAGCCAATTTCATCGTCATTGTCATTGCCAATTTGATTATCGACCCAATAGCCAAGTGCTGCTTCGGTAATGTCATAATCGGAAATGTTAGCGATATTGTATTCCCAGAAAATTGCATCCCGCGCCTGCGGATTATTCCACTGAAACCCCCGCTGCTCGATGCGTAGTCCGAGACCACCCCAGGGTTGTCCTTTCTGGATCGTCACTTCGGAATTAAGATCTCCAATAAATTTGCCCGGGCGCGGATAATATTTGATCTGATCATTCGCTCCCAGGTACTCGATATCCTGGGCATCGTTAGCGACCAAGAAGCTTTCCAAATCGGCAAACTGCACGCCCCGGCCAAAACGGCCATTCCATTCACCCGGCCACTTTGTAGTGTAATTGGGGGCCGGCCAGCCGCTTCTCGGCCAGGAATTAGCACGATTACTCATCGCCGGCGTTTCGCTATTCTCATTGAAATAGCCGAAGACCGGATAGATGCCCCACTCGACGGTGCCGGTCGGATCGCTGTCCATATTTTCCCGGTAGCTGGTTTGGAGAAAGAAGAGGGTGTCGAGGTCTGTGCGAGTGGCGATCTCCTGCGGATCGGTCACCGGAATAGAGTCATTTTCCAGGTAAACACGGGCGCCGATCATCAGCCCGACCCCATCCAGTGCCTTCGTGCCCCGAAAATCATTTGGCCAGCGGGAAACATCCGGGCGCGGCCAATCGGACAGCTCGGTCGTATTCCGAAAATAGAGGAGAATACGGTTGCCGTTCATAAAGGCGTCACGCTCGGCGGCGATATCTCCGGCGGGATCGTCCGGGCCCTGGTAGGGCCGACCCTGTGCAAGCACGGCAATCATTCCGCCCAGCAGAATTAACAGAATCATTGTTCGAAATAGTTTCATGTTTAGATTCCTTTGTAGAATAATCTAAAGTGTCTCAAATGACTAAAGTGCCTAAAGTGAACTAAAGTGAACTAAAGTGCCTAAAGTTGTATTTTAACTTCAAACTTTAGATCACTTCGAACTTTAGTTCACTTGTCTTGCCAAACAAACTCGCCGCTTTCCACTTGCCAGTCCGGCCCGAAAAAGCCGGCGACGATAGTGCCATTTTCGCCTTCCCTAAATTTGCCTGCATCAAAAACCGCTAAGTCCGGATAGGCAAAGCCCGGTGCAAATGAGGGGCGGCGATCGTTGCTGCGCATACCAATAACCCCGGTGCCGCTAAAAACGCCGACGCTGGCGATATCACTGCCGGGCCGCGGCCGGATGAATACGCTGCCGAGATCGTCTCCCGTGAGCTGCTTATCACCAATCTGTATTTTGCCACGGTGGACTTGCACGGGACTGTCATCCAGCAATGCCTTCCAGGAAGCATGGGTATTCGCATTGCCATAAATAATGACGTTGCGATTTGGTTCAGCGCTGGGATCGAAGTCGACATCACGGACGACATCTACCGACCCATTGCCCTGATACCAGAAATGCTCTGCATCGAAGCGGGCTTTCGCAAAAGCCCAGGCGTTTTCTTCTGCAGTGCCCTTAGTGCCGTAAACAAAAATCATCCGGTTTTTAAAGGCATCCTTAAAAACGCCATAGCGGGCAGCATTTTTCACGTCGGGAGATGGGGCCTCTCCCCGGGACCATCGGCCATCCTGTTGATGAAACCAAAGCTTCCTGGTTTGTGGTGAAAGGGAAATGTTTTCCACCGTCTGGCTATCTAATACGACAGTTACCGGTTGATCAGCTCGAAGGTTGGCAGTATCGAATGCCAGCCGGGATACATTCTCGGTGCTACCGCTGAAGCGCTGTTTGCCGGGATCGTAAAGAATTTTCACCCGACTCATTTTCCCGATTTCGTTTTGGGCGTCGATATAGAGCCAATGGTTACGGTCGCTCACCCCGGGATTGGGCGTTTGAAAATCGACGATGCGCTGGCGGCTATCCAGCGGTCGGGCATGCCGGGCAAAAAAGTCAAATAACGGTGGCCAGTCGACACAATCCGCGCCCGGTTCGTCGGAATGATCCCACCAGTGACCAACCTCCGGCTCTTCGTGATAGACAAAATCTTTGTGAAATTTCTCCAACTCCGCGACCATCGCCCGGGACTCATCCGCCCGAACGCTGCGATCATTCTCTCCATGAATGATGTAAATGCCCAGCTGCTTGTAGTTCTTTGCCATCTTCATGGTGTGGCTTTGCAGCGTGGCTCGCAGGAGCATTTCTTCCATGGGATCCATATCTTCCAGGTCAATTTGTCCGCGGGCACGATAGGACCAAAAAGAAAGCCAGCCGGCGCTGGGGCCAATCGCGGCGAATTTATCAGGATGCAGCGCCCCGATGTGCCAGGTGCCATGCCCGCCCATGGAGTGCCCGGTAAGATAAACCCGATTCGGGTCGATGTTGTATTGCTGCTGGGCAAGATCCAGCACTTCCAGCGCATCGATTCTTCCCCAGTCTTCCCAGTTAAAACCATAGGGCCGGCGATTGGTCGGCGCAACGATATGTGCCCAATCCTTGCCATAATAGGAGCCGGATTGATTAATCGCTTCCACCTGGGCGCCATGCACGGAAAGCACCAGCGCCGATTGCGGGAAACGCTCGGGGTTTTGTGCCGGATTAAAACCATAGTATTGAACGCTGCCATCAATGTCGCTGATAAATGCGCGTTTTTGATTCTCCAGCGGCTGTTTGATGGAAAGCTTAACACTTTTCTCATCCAGTGTTTGATTTTCTTTTTGCAGGGTTAGCAGGAGATTGGCTTCACCTGTTGCCTCCGGTGCTGTTCCTTTGATAGCAAAACCAACCTTACGAACGCTTAAAGGTTGAATGATCGGCACTTTGCTGCGCACGGTTTCCCCATTTTCCAGCGTTGCAGTTAGGTAAAGATCTGTTATAGGAGAGCGGCTGGCGTTTACAATAACTACTGCTGCAAGGTCGTCCACCGCTTGTCCCACAATCAAATCCGGCAGGGTGGGATCTTTAATATTGAGGAAAATTTCCTTGCTGACTTCATGAAGCCGCACCTTAAAGCGAGGCACTCGGGCGCCAAATACCAGTAAGTCGTTCTGTCCGGGTTTAAGGAGAATCGGCAAATAGCAAAAGCCGAAGTTGGGCTGCCAGGGTTGCCAATCTTCCCGGTATTGATACATGTTACCGGTGCGCGGTTGACCATTGAAATAAGCGAAGCGATAACCCATGCCTTCGAGAATCATCACCTTTTCCTGGTCGGACTGAATGGGGATATAGGCGTATCCGCCCCGTAGATCCCGCTCGTTAAACCAGCCGGTTGAGTCAGCAACGATTTTGCGCCACTCACGGGACTCATCTTCTCCCATTGCTACTTTCTCTCCCTCGACGGGCGCTTTCCAGTTACCGTAAATGATGCTCGCTTCCACCGGGCCCATGCGGTTCATGTTTTGATAATAATCGACCTCTTTCAGCATCAGGGCTTCGCGGACGGTTTCCTGGGCGTTAATGCTAATGCATGCGAAAAGGATGATTGAGATGATAATTCGGTGCATGGTTTTCCTTTTTTTAGATGCCTATTTATGATTTGTTACCCCCGGGCTTTTGCCCGGGGCTCGTATGCAATTTACCGGACAATGATTTCATCTACAAACAGCCAGGCTTTGCCGCCGGCGCCTTTGTGCCATTCGGGGCAAACGGTAATGTTTTCGGCGTGAATGTGGATGTAGCGGGCTTTTTGAGCACTTAGCTGAATGTGATAATCTTTGATGAAAGCTGCTTGTGGTTCGCTAAATGTTTCGCTGGTAATATTCCCAACATCCTGAAAGGTGTGCCCATCTTCAGAAATCGAAAACCGAACGGATTTCGGTAAAAATATCCAGGAATTATCATCATGAAGAAAACCGATGTGGATGTTGTTGATTGCCATGGGATTTTCCAGATCGATAGTCGCATCAAAATCCACGGCTTCAAAACCCTGCCAAAAACGATCCCCATAACTTGTCGAGGCACGGAGGCCGTCCGTCAAAACTTTTTCACCGCCGGAATAACGCGGGCTATTGGGATAGGCAAGTTCTACCGTTTTCAAATATGCGAGATGTTGATGTATTTTCTTTTTAGCAATCGCCGCATCGAACCAACGCGATTTGTCGATGGGCTCCATCAAAAAAGTGCTGTTGGCGGGAAGTTCTATCAGGAAGTCGTTTTTCCCTTTTTTTACCGGTAAGAAGATAATCGTAAAATCTTCTTCATCTGCCGGTAACAGCATTTCTTTTCCATTTACCGATACCTTTAATGCCTGCGCGGATTCCAACAAGAAGGGGATTTCACCGCTGTAATGGGAATGAAGCTCATGACGCCAGTAGGAAAAATTGTCGTCATTCCCCGGCGACTTGTTTTCTCCGGTAGGGGAAGGAGGGATTTCCTGCCAGTTCTTTTTTGAAATAGTGGAAAAATTTTCAGGTGTTTTACTGATAGCCATTTGCCAATTGAGCATCTTCCCATTTTCCAAATAATTCTCGTACGTTTTTAAGAGATAATTCAACTGATTCAGCTGATCACCCCCGGCTTGCTCTGTGGCTGCCAGTTCGCTGGCGATATGCAATTTCTCCAATGGTATATTACTGTTTCGAGCGGCCGCTTTCAAAATTTCCTGTGTGTCTTCGCCATCAAGCCTGGCGAGCTCCCGGTAGATCAGCAAGCGCAATCCCAACGAAGGTTTTTTCTTAAGCAGGCCGCTCAGAATAAGGCCATGTAATTCTGATTTCTGATTACCTAACTCGGCAAGGAGCGCTGTTTGCATGTGGGGGGCTTGCACTAATTTCTCAAGAATTTTTTCAGGTTGGTTCGCGTTGTCTTCTAAGAGATCCGCAGCATATTCACGCAGACTGGTAAACTTGCCATCCCGGTTGGCATCCACCCAGATCGGATTGGTAAAACCGAGCGGCATGTTCGGACCGGCGGAGTTGCCACTGACCGGCGCATGGAATTTTTCACCACTGGCGATGACCAAATACCAGCTGTCAATTTGGGGCGTCACGCTGATGGTTTTTTCGAAGCGCAGAGGATTATCCGTCGTCTCCAATGCATAGGCGGCAACAACTGCCCCATTGCCAATCAGCAGCACGCTGTCACAATCGACCCAATTGGCAGCCTGAACACGGATGTTGAATTCGACCTTGCCTTTCCTCGGAACAACCTGCGACCCGATCGGTTGACCATCGCCGGTGGTGAATTCTACATAAATGCCGCCACTAACGGATACATTGCCTGCGAGCAAATTTCGGGTTAATTCCGCTTCAGACATTTCTTGCGGGATGTCGGAAGAAGCTGCAATATAGTTTCGTGGTAAGCCGGCGATGATTGCTTCAACATCGTGACTGTCGGAATTGCCTACGCCAACAAAGCGTCGCCCGGCATTGAGCATGTTGAACCAGTCCTGCTTTACGGAGATAGGATTGTTCTTTGCGGGCGTCCAGCCCAGGCCGTTATTCTCATTGAGGATTTCGAAAGCGTCAAAATCCCAGCTCCAGGTTGAATCCGCAGTTTCAGCAAAATATTGATCGAGGTTTTTTTCAGTGAAGTAAGCTGCACCGGGCCAGCGGGGATGATTGACCTGAATGACGATGGCATCATCAACAGCGCGAAAATCCCGAAAGAGGTGGTGGGCATCATGGCTGTCATGGGTGAGCAGGGGCGTATCTGCAGGAATCGGATAAACATTGAAATGGCCAATCGGAGTGCTCACCTCGTTACCGATGGTTGTCAGCATGTTCTGCTGCAGACCTAAAGTTTTACTAACCGGATGATAATCGGTGTGATGATTATGATCCGTTGCGACCGCCCACTCCAACCCTTCCGCGACACAGGAAATTATTCGCTCCTCAACATTGGAATCACCATGCCCGGAATAGGTAAGAGTGTGGAGATGCATATCCCCGGAAAGATAACCGCGGGTATCAACTTCTCTGTGGATTGTTTCGACCAGGTGTAATTCTTTATCGGCCGTTATCGTTATCTGTTGAAAATCTAACGAATATTCCAGCCCCTGCCCGACCCAGATGTCGTATTGCCCGGCAGGAATCAAGATCGCTCCTTGACCGTTGCCGGTATACACCGTATTGTGGCGGCTGGCTATTAATCCCTCTGACTGCACCTTCAGGTCCGGCGCTGTATCATTTTGCATAAATACCAGCTTGCCGGGGATCAGCTTACCGGAATCCGCATCGCGAATCTCGAAACTGAGTTTGCCGTTTTTCTGGTCAGCCTGCGCAAATGCGCTGATTATTAGCAGGCTGAACGAAATAAAAAATACCAGGTAAAACAGTCGAAATGTTTGCAATACAGCCTCTCGTCTTAATGAATTGGATTTGTAGTTCCCGGCATAAAAGTTCTTGCCACGGGTTTACACTGTTTCACACGGATGAAAAGTGTATATAAATATCAATTCTCTTATAAACTCAAAGCATGTCTGTAGAATAATCAGCATTTTATTTCCTAACGGCAGGAAACTCAGAAAAATAAAACCCCTGCTACTTATAATCGAATGTTCTTTGTTCGTAAACAAAGTCTTTTGCGTTGATTTTACCCGAAGTAAATCCGTGTTCATCAGTGAAGATCTGTGGCTAAACTTAAGCTGTGCCTTAATCTGCACCCGAATTAGTCGATACTGATTTCATCGACAAATAACCAGGCCTTGCCACCAGCCCCTTTATGCCAGTCCGGGCATATACCAGTGTTTTTAGCACGAACCTGGATATAACGAGCCTCTACGTTATTCATATTTGTAGTAATTTGCTCAATTATTGGCCCGGATTGCTTTTGTGAAGTCTTGGGTGTAATAGTTATAAAATCTATAAAATATTCGCCATCGATTGAAAAGGAAAAAGTAACCTCGGTCGGCATAAATATCCAGGAGCCATTGTCTTGAAGGAAGTTTGCTGTTACCCGTTCCACTGGGGCAAGTTCTTCCAGTTCGATAATCACGTTCAGGTCAACAGCTTCGTAGCCTTGCCAGTTACCATCATGAAAATTATTGCTGCCCTCGATGCCGTTGATTAAGGCAATCTCGCCACCGGCGGTATACTTCGGATGAAATTGATTCTCCAGCGAGGTAATTTTTAAAGGCGGCGCTTTAAAAAATTGCTGATGCACCACGCTGCTCGGTAGCATCCCTTCCTGATAAGCGCGAGCGCTAATTGTGGTCTCTTTTGAGATAACCAACGGTTTTTCATAACGCTGAGAAGTGCTGCTGTCCGGGATGTTGTAAAAACTGGTTTCGTAGTAAATTCGTGCATTTTCGCTGGCGGTGAAGAGGCTAACACTGAGTGAATCGGTAATAAACTCCGCTGCAAATTCAAACATTGGGGTAGGGGAGATGGGGATGATATCTCTACGCTGCGGGCGATCTTCAGGGCGGGTTCCCCAATCTTGATTCGGGGATGCCCCCATCTTAATATTGAGCTCCCCACCGGCAAGCATATCATCATGACGAAAATAAGATGTGCGATGTGCCTGGCCGTTCATCGACACCGCCTGAATGTATTTGTTCTCGGCAGAAGCGCCGGGGGCGTTAATCTCAAATTGCTGCCCATTTTCCAGGTGAATAACTGCTTTTTCAAAAATGGGACTGCCAAAAACGTAGGCATCGTCTCCCGGGCATACCGGATAGAATCCGAGCGCACTAAAGACATACCAGGCGGACATTTGGCCGCAATCTTCATTGCCGCATAGTCCATCTCGTTGATCGGTGTAGAAGCGATCCATAATCGTGCGCACTCGTTCCTGGGTTTTCCAGGGCATCCCGAGATAGTTGTAGAGATAGCCAACGTGGTGACTTGGCTCGTTACCATGGGCATACTGGCCAATCAGTCCTGAAATATCCGAATAGGCATGGTCGCCCTCGGCTTGATCGAAAAGAGAATCCAGCTGTTGCAGGAAGGTCTTTTCTCCACCCATGAGGGAAATTAAACCCTCAACATCATGGGGAACAAACCAGTTGTATTGCCAGGCATTGGCTTCGGTATAATCGCCGCCATGCTGGGAATGGGCGGGATCGAACGGCGACCGCCAGGCACCAGTGCGCATTTTCCCCCGCATAAATTTGCTCTCTGCGTCGAAAACATTTCGATAAAACTGGGCGCGTTGGCTGAAGTACTCAAAATCATCCTGGCGGCCAAGTGCTTTTGCCATGCGGGCGATGCACCAGTCATCATAGGCATATTCCAGGGTTTTCGAGACGGATTCGGTCTCTTTATCGGAGGGAATAAATCCGCGCTCCCGATAAAGGGCTCTGCCGCGGCTATTGGCTTCCGCACTGGCCATCATGGCGGTAATTGCCAGCGCGGTATCGATTTCAGTAATGCCTTTCAGGTAAGCATCAGCGATCACCGGAATGGCATGGTAACCAATCATCGTACCGGTTTCATTACCGGCCAGCTCCCAGATTGGCAGTTCACCGCTTTGTTCATACATCGCCAACATCGTCCTAATAAAATCGATTGTGCGATCCGGCTCCAAGATAGTAAAAAGCGGATGGGTTGCCCGAAAAGTATCCCAGAGAGAAAAAACTGTGTAGTAATCGAAATCATCGCTTTGGTATATGGCCCGGTCCTGCCCACGATAACGGCCATCGACATCCATAAACAGATTCGGGGCAATGCAAGCATGGTATAGTGCCGTATAAAAAGCGGTCTTCTGTAAATCCGTGCCGCCTTCAACATGGATTTTCGCAAGCTGCTCATGCCAGGTTTGATCTGCTTGTTTGCGGATATTATCAAAATCCCAACCGGGAATTTCGAAGGCGAGATTTTTCCGGGCCCCGGTAACATCAACTGCGGAAATGGCGACTTTTGCCTGGATACTTTCTCCCGCGTCTACAGCAAAATTCAGCATCGCTTTAATATCTTTGCCATTCGCTTCTTTTACAGCGATTTGCATATTACCATCAACATTGATAATCGCTTGTAAAAATGGTTTGGAAAATTCCGCCACAAAATAGACATGCTGATCATTTGCCCATCCGGTTGAGCGGCGCAGTCCCTCAATTTGCCGATCATTGACGATGCGAATCCAGGCTTCGCTAACATTGTCCCCCAGACCGTGCTGCAAATCGACAATGATACCGGCGTTATTGGCAGCAGGAAAAGTATACTGATGAAAGCCGGCACGTCTGGTCGTTGTTAATTCTGCTTCAATCCCGTAATCGTCCAGCAGTACCCGATAATATCCCGGGGATGCTTCTTCGGTTTCATGACGAAAGCGGGAGCGATAACCGGCATCGGGATCTTCCTTGCTGCCCGCTTGCCATTTTCCATTGCCGGTAAACGGCATTAGTAATATATCGCCATAATCGATGGCACCGGTGCCGCTAAGATGCGTATGACTAAAACCAATGATTGATGAATCGGAACTATGATATCCGGAGCACCAGTCCCAGCCCTCGGTGCCGGTATCCGGGCTAAGCTGGACCATGCCAAAGGGAAGCGTTGCTCCCGGGAAGGTATGGCCGTGTGCAGCAGTACCAATAAACGGATCAACCCATTTTGTATACTGTGATTGTGAAAAGCATAGAATAGTTGAGCAAAAAAGAAAGCAGAGGGATTTATAAAGGAAGTTGCTCATGGAGCTGCCTTTATTTGGAGGTTGAAGTGATCTAAAGTGCTTATAGTGATCTAAAGTGCCTAAAATGATCTAAAGTGCCTAAAGTTGTTTTTCACTTCAAACTTTAGACACTTCAAACTTTAGGCACTCCAAACTTTGGGTGCTTATAATTGTCTACCATAATATGGTGCGCTGGGGGCGGTCATGATAATTCGTACCAATCGGCGATTGGCCGGGAAAAATCCACCGCGATTTTCATATAAAATGACGCTGTTTCCCCAAACCAGTTGGCGCGATTGAAATTGTAAGAGTCCCGGATATAATGGCTCGTGACTACCATCGGGATGGACAACGGTTATCGGATTAGTATCACCAAGATTAGTTGTACCGATATACATTACGCCATTTTCATCGAAAGCAACCGTCTGAAGATCGGAGCCGCTGGAGTCGCCGGTGGTTGCCCAATCGAAAGCAACTTCCGGGTCACCTAGCTGACCATCGTTGGATAAAATCTGACAGCGCCATACCGCTTGCGCCGGAATCCCGGCATCACTACCCCGGTATTCTGCTGCGCCATAAACATATCCATCGTAGACTCGTACCGAACGAATATCGAAATCCGTCAGCTTGCCGGTGCGGGTAATTTCCGCATTGCTGTTCACAGCATAAAATCCACTATCGCGGGCACCGCCAAAAAGGATGCCGTTTTGATCGAAGTCGAACGAAAATACCCGGGTCGGAAAAGTAAGATACAATTCCGAAGCACCGCCACCGGGGGGCACCCGATGCAATTCTTCATCCGGGGTGGTTGTATTCGCTCTCTGAATGTAGAGGTAGCCACCGGGGCCAAAACGCATTTCGCCGGAACGGTTAAAGCTGGTGGTGGCATATTCGCTTTTATCTCCGTTTGGCGTCACCATGGTAACGTTACGGGCGCGTAAATGCACATATACGTTTTCGTTATTATCAACTTCCAGGGAATTGATATTATCGCTACTGGTGAAATCGCCATACTCTTTGTTGACGGCATCAAGCTCATAGGGAAAAAAATCCGTCGACTGAAATGCCCCATTAACAAACAGGCGGATACGCAAGGAATCCTTGACGGTATCCGGTGCAACCACAACAAGCTGGGTCGGAGATGCCGATTCTACCGTCGCTAATTTATCTTCAAAATAAACGAGGTTGTCGTTAACATCTGATGAAAAATTATTACCGTTTAGGGTAATCCTGCCGATAATTGCGATGCCAATCGGTGGTTCGACGCTATTAATCACCGGGGCCGGCTGCCCGGAATCGTCGGGATCGAATATCACAGCCGGATCTTCAGTATCGCATCCGAACCAGCTGAAAGAGAGCAGGAAGAGGCCAATGCCCATTGTTCTCAGGTATTTTTTGTTTATCATAATTTGCTCCTGTCTAATCAGTTCAGCTTTTGGTTCACTTCCAAAAACGAATGGTGAATCGTTGCACATTATCGAAGACGCCAAAAGGCGTGTAAGCATAATCGACTTCCAGGCCGAATTGAGATACACCGAATCCGAAGGAAACATCGTCTTCGTCGTTATTGGTTATATATCCACCGCGCAGGTAGATCGCATCCTGAAAGGAGTATTCCAGGCCGACAATCAATTGTTCCGGGTGGGAGCGGGGATGTGTTGCGTTTACTGACAGTAGCACCGCCTGGCTGGACTCTTCATTGAAAAGATCCATTAAATTCATGGATACACCCAGGTTGAAGATCAACGGTAGTTGAAACCCTTCCTCGGCATATTCTACTTCCGTGGAAAAATTTCGGACCGACATGCCAAAGGCGAGGCTTTTCAAACCGGTCTTAAATAGTGTGCCGAAATCGAAAGCCAACGGTGATACTTCATTCTTCATTACCTGCGTTGTGGTATCTTCGCTGGAAATAGAGAGGACGACATTGTTCTCACCGAGAGACTGCCGGACATAACGGATCTGCCCACCGACAGCAAAACGCTCATTTAAGCGCCGGGCATAGCCGAGACCAACTGCGATTGCACTGGGATTAATAATACCGGTGTCGATGTAACCCAGTTCATTATCGGCAACGACTGTTCCCTGCACATCGCCATAGTCGACATTCTGCAAGGTAAACCCAAAAGCGCCATAACGGCCATTGTTCGGATTGATCGCCGCACTGAAGTTGTTATGAGCGATGTCTGCGATCCAGTTGTTTTTACTGAAAGAGGCATCAACAAATCCGTTCATAAAGCCCATGCTGGCCGGATTGAAGAAGAGCGCACTGGAACGCATATCCAGGCTGTTCATGCTACCGGCAAGTGCCGCAGCCCGGGCATCGGAAACGACGCTGAGAAATTGAAATCCTGTTTGCGCCAGTTTCACGTTTTCCTGTGCTAATCCCATACTGCTAAAACCCAGGTATGAGAAGAGCACTAACGAGATGTAAAATCTAAATTTTCTATTCATTGTTTTTCTCCTAACACACATGATGTGTGGTGGTTTATTCTTATCGATTCAAATAGCTTAACGGATGACAATCAGTTTTCGAAAATCGGATTGTCCATCAGGTGTTTGAAAGTGTACGATATATAAACCACTGACAATCAATTGCCTGGATTCGGTCAGGGAATCCCATAATTCATCCCCGGTGCCGTCATTATGTTCGATGGTCTTGATCAAATCACCGCGTTCAGTAAAGATGCGGATTGTGCAAACCGGCGGCAGGCCAAAAAATGCAATACGATCTTTCGACTGACCGGAGCCGAACTGCAGGTCACGCGCCTGAATATGGAAGGGATTCGGGACGATGCGGATGTCGGTAAAACCTTCCGAAGCAGGGCGGCGCAAAAAAGCCGGTGTGTTTGTGATTGTAAAAAACTTACTGCTTCTTAACGGCACGCCAGGGTTAATATCATTAGTGGAGCCGTCGTCTTTGCTGACCACGTAATAGTAGTAATTCTCGCCACGGCGCGCGGTGGTATCGTTAAAAGCGTTGACTAAATTGCTACGATCGCATTCAAAGATTTTCGTGAAGGTTGTATCGGATTTACGAAATCCGCGATAAACCTCATAGCCGTCAAAGTTTGGCCAGGATTCCGCATTACTGGACCAGGTCAGGCTGATTTTATCACCACCGGATGCGACCTCAAACTGATCTGGGGGAGGAGGGGGGAGGGGAATTTCATAATTATTGTTGAACACCTCTCGAGCCCGGCGGAACGCTTGAAAGAGCGAATCTTCCGCAGTCATTACCCAGGCATTCTTGTATTCCATGCGATCTGTTGTTGTGGAACCATCCGGCATGGTATAGGGAGGCTCCTGGCGGTAAAAGGCGCGGCCAACTTCCCAGGCTTTTTCCCGGCTAAGGCCACCGACGGCTTCTGCCATAACAATGCGAATGCTGTCGCCCGGCTGCAGGTTATACGGGCCAAATCCTTGTCCCTGGGAGTAACCACCGGGGTCGGTGCCCCAGATATCTGCAAAACCATTACCGACTTGCTGGGCATGGGTTTGATTGGGATGTCCGGCGGACATTGCATTGTATTTTTGGGTCATCACCGAGGTGTTAAAAGGATCGCGACGCTGAATTTCCTGATCATCGGAACCCAGGTACTGAGTTGTGCGCGGTTGAAAAAGATCATCGGTCTGATCGCCTGGCCCCGTATCCGCGTGCAGGGTGATTACGCCGATAAACTTGGCGGCAGCCAGCGGTTTCGATTGACCGAAATGCGGTAAGCCCAAATCATTCGCCGGTGCCTGGGAATGGCGGCCATACCAGGAGTATGATGCCCGAAATTCGAAATCCGCTGCATTTGGATCCTGCCCGACCACTTGATTGACAGTATTCCGGCCCCAGTTGATATTGTTCTCCGGATCCCAACCACACTCACAACGAAAGGCCTCATGACCAATGGCATAGCGATGTTGAAAATGAAACCAGACATCGGTTAAAGGTACCGGACGAGTCGTGCCATTATTATCGATGATACCGGTGTTCTTGAAAACGTATTCGTAGATAAAATAATCGTCATGGTTCTGCTGGCTAAAGCCGATGATTTTTCTGGTACAGCTAATGCCCATACCGGAATGGAAGGTGCTGACGATCATGCGATCTTGTATTTGGTCTTCGCGAATTTCATCGACGATATCATTGAGACGATTATCGGTCGCTGCATTACCGTCTACGACAACCAATGGGGCACGGAATCGACCGACCATCTTGAATTCATCGGGCATGATGTCTGCCACCGGATCAAAATCGCGGGTGCCCACACTATTCACTTTATGTGGAACGACCTGCCCAAGAATCGGATCGTCGAAATTGGTTGTGCCAATCCAGAGTGATTTGGCAGCAACATTATCCTGAAACTGGAATTGTGCCGGCCAGCGCAAGCCGTCCTGCTGTTGGGTTTCATCTCCGGTGCGTCCAACTTCAATTTCCGCACCCAGGCTGGAATACCAGTTGTGCAAATCCCCAATCCGCATCCAGCGAACCTCCTGGCCCTGGGCATTCAGACTACCGGAAGTGCAAAGCATCAGCAGACTGATTGCCAGGAAAAAGGCTGAAATGTGATGAATGTTTTTATGATTTCTCATCATTGCTCCTGGAATAATTTTTAAAAATTAAAGTTTGTGCGAATACCGAAGAAAATTTCCCGCGGACTGAGAAAATTGAAAGATGTCATGTTCGGCATATCGATATATGCTCTGTCTTCAATGACTTTATCAATTCTTCCACTCTCTACCGCGGTCCACTCGTTATTTACGTAATTCAGGTATTGCCCGCTGTCCCGCACCCAATAGATGACATTGGGATCCGGATCGGTTAATGTCTGCAGATTTTCCAGAGTACTGAACTGTTCGATCGGCTGGAAGGCAATGTCTTCATCGCGAAAATCGCCGGGACGATCATCCCCGGGGATATTGTTGTAATAATCACTTTCCGGGAGATGCAAGGAGTTGTAGTAATCCAGTAAATCGTTAAAATCATAAAAGCCGACGAAAGAAAGATTTTTGCTGTTAAAAACGTTGTTTACGTCAGCGAAAAAGGAGATGTCAGCAATTTTACCAACGCTGAAATTTTTCGATAAGCGAAGGGCGGTAAAGGTTAAGCCTTTCCGCTGAATGTTCTCAAATTCTTGCGGATTGATGATCGGCCAGGTGTCGTAGACACCGGATTGCCAACGGGCTGTAAATGCCAGATTCCACTTTTCAAAAAGTCTGCCACCGAGAAGCTCCGGACCGAAATCTTTCGGGGTATTGAGGAGCAATGTCAGGTTTGCCCGAGGCCTGGCCCGTGGGCGGAACTGATACTGATTCTCAGTGTCAAGATCATAATTCAGCTGCTCGGAAGGATCTTCGAAAATCTTTGCTTTTCCAAAACGGCCGGATGTGGTTATCTGGTAAGTGTAAGTACCAAATCCGCGCCACCATCTACCGGTTATTTTGCGCAGCGTTAATTCGAAAGCACGGATGTCTTCATAGCTGTTATTGTTCACACCAGTATAGCTGAATGCCGCACCGCCACTGGCACTGAAGTATTCCGTAAAATCCTGCTGGTTAGTTATATCGTGATAAAAAGCGGCCAGCTGGATCAGGTAATTGTTGAACAGTGAATGATCGTATCCAAGTTCGTAGGAAACGGTCTTCGCTAATTCCAAGCTAGGATTACCAATCAGCTTCACCTGGTTTTGCGCACCGCGAGATAGCTGGTATAGCTGCTCGTAAGTGGGCAACTGGTTGAAGTGTCCATAGTTGAAGAAAAGTTTGGAATTCTCAGTAATCGGGTGGGAGATACCGAGGCGGGGGCTGAGGGACCATTTCGATTCGCTATCGTTCTGATCAAAAGCTTCCGCCGGATTGAAATTGGCAGAATAGAAATTTCTGTTAAACGGATCGACGTTGATCCAGGATGTATTGGCATTGCTGTAATCCAGGCGTAGACCGAGGTTGGCAATGAAGCCTTTCGTTTCCAGCTTGTCCTGGATGTAAAAGGCGCCACGAAGTGGAAATTTACTCCAGTTCACGTAGGTATTACTTTCCGGAAAGGTTAGATTGACCGTGCCGAAATCAAAACCGAGGTCACTGTAAACAAGCTCAACACCAGTTTTAATCTGGTTAAACCGGTTGATCTGGCTGGTTAAATCCATCTTGAAAGACGTTGTGCTAACTTTACTGGAATCCCGGGCGGTACTGGTATGACCACCAAAGAGAATACCGTCACCAATCCCGGTGGTTGGCAATGGGCTCCAGCCAACCGGTGCTTCATCGGCGAAAACGCCGGGCGCAATTTCGATTTGCGCGTCGCTGCGCAGATCGGTGGGACCGGTTTGATAATCCCGGGCGAAATGCTCCAGCTTGGCATCGTAGAATGTATTCGGGCTAAGCACATGGGTGAATTGTAACGCGAATGATTGATGGTCTACGACAGCCTCACTATAATATGAGTTTGAAAATACCCGGCTGCTGCTGGTAAATGGGAAAAGAGCGACCTGGTTGGCGATCTGCCAGGGAGAGCGGATGTAGTCGGTAGAACTTCGCTGCTCCGTGCCATTCACCGCAATATTGTAGCTTTTACCAACATTCGTCGAAAAGCTCAACTTCATCTCGGGAGAAATATTCGAAGTGAGTTTCAGATTCCAATTGTATTCACGAAAATCGTCGCGGGTCAGCGGAATCATCAACATTTCCCGAATACCGCGATACGAGGTGAAGAAGCGCATATTCCCCAGCGCTTTTCCGATACCCGGTACCGGACCGCCGAAACCGGCATCGATTTCATAATCGGGCTGGTCGGTAATTTCCTGCTTGCGATGCTGCCACATAAAGAGTCGCTGGGCAGCAGCAGGGGAGAGGTCATTGTCCGGATTGTCATCATCAAAGATTAACTGGCGGGAAATTTCATTCCAGCCGACAAAGGAGGGATATTGCCGCTGCGTATGCTTGTCCCAGGCGCCACTTTCCGTACCGGTAAAAGCAACCGCCGGATCCAGGTAGGGGCGTAACCACATAGAATTGGGATCAAAAGGGGAAACACCGAAGTGCTTGCGCCGCGGCTCGGAATACTTTACCCCAAAGGACGCTTCGTATTTATTGGTCGATCCCTCTTTGGTAACCACATTAACAATACCGGAACGAACCTGGCCATATTCTGCATTAAATCCTCCACGCTCCAGGGAGATTTCCTGAACAGCACTAAGGGCGATGCCGGTAACCGGTTGGTTGTTGCGGGGATCGCGAAATGTCACACCATCGACGAGGAATAGAGCTTCATCGGAACCACCGCCGCGGATGACCAATCCATCTTCCACACCAGCCTGCAGATTAACTACCTGATTAACACTCGTTACTGGCAGTTCCAGGGCTTCATCGCCACTAACGCTGGCAACACTGGTAGAGACGTCGTCTTTAACGACTTCCCGCTCGGCAACAACAACGACTTCTTCACCGGCGACAGACTCTTCACTGAGATTGAAGTTGATGTTCGTTGTCTGATCAATTCGCACCCGTGCATCGGTTACAGCTTTGGCAGCATACCCGATCATCTCTGCCTGAACCGTATATGTGCCGGGAGGAATGTTAAGGATGATAAAATAACCTTCACCATCGGTGGAGGCGCCCATATAGGTGCCTTCGATGAGAACGTTGGCGCCGGGCAATGGCTCACCGCTTGATTTATCGATTACCTGACCGGCAATCTTTCCGGTGGTGCCCGCCCATAAAGGGAGCGCCAACAGGCTTAAAAAAGCCATTATCGTACCGAGAGTTTTCATTCTAAACTCCTTTTTTAAGAGACTTATGCAATTCCGAAATATTAAACTTAAATATAGACACTAATCGCGGATCAGAAGAAGATATTAGCTGCCTTCCTGAACCTGTTCAACCGCACTTTCTGCGGGGGTTGCCCTGTATTCCCCATTGTCAGTGTGATCTCTTTCCATAGTTCTTAATTTGGCGAACATTTCTTTCAGATCTTTCACGCCGCCAATTGTAAACCAAACGGTGACTATAGCAGAAATAACCAATAAGGCAATGACATAATCATACCAGAAGCTCATCCAGGTTAAGTCATCGATTTCAAAAAATAGACTGTAGATAGTACCGCCAATAAAAATTGCCGTTATTAGAAAAGTGTAAGCATAACTGAGGATGTAAATAAATTTGTCGCTGCGGGTAAACTCTTTCCCCATACCAAGAATTTTGAAACCACGAGTGGGCGCTTGTTCAACTTCCTTGTATTCCTCTTTAATACGGTATTTGCCCAAATGAAGCAGCTTGTCGAAGTTGAGATCCTTCTTTTGTGGTGTCAAGAGGGAAACGACGATATAGACGACTATTGAGCTGATCATAGCAATGAACCAGAAGACCTGTCCGTTAATAAAAAATCCCGGTTGAATTTGGTGGATAATAATGCCACCCACTGCAATGGTGGAGCCGGTAATCAAGGAAGCCCAGGCGCCAGCCGTGGTGCCGCGGCGCCAGTACAGACCTCCGATAATTACCGATCCTGATCCACCGGCAAATATTGCACCGGTTATCGCAAAAAAGAGCAGGATATATTGGCTCTGGCGGAATAAAAGGCTAAAGAAGAAAATGAAGATTGCTACCCCAAAAATCGACCAGCGCAGCCATTTAATGTGTTCTTCCGGGCTTAACGGTTTTTTCCGTAATGGTAATACGATGTCCTGAATAAAAATACTGCCCCAGGAGTGGAGATAAGTATCATGAGTGCTGATGAAAGCTGCCAGCATGACCGCTGCAAAAGCGCCCATTAATCCCGTCGGAAGTAGCTCCACCAGTACCAGGGGAGTGCGGAGCTGGTTCTGAATAGTTTCATTATCGATGCCGGCTAAAGAGGCATTGACGTTATTGGCAATGTTAAGAAAATCAGCATGATTCATCGCTGTAAAGGCACAAATCGGAACGATTAAAAAGAAGAGTACCTGCGGAATACCACGCCAGGTCGTCAGTACTTTCCCCATCTTCGCTTCGTGCGCACTTTTTGCAGAGCTATTATAGGCCTGCGTTCCTTGCCAGGAGAGCACGACGTAAATAGTGCCAAAGATCGCGATTAACTGATACCATATGTTAAAATCTTCTGCGGCGCTGGTTTTAAAGGGATTGAGCATGGAGGCATCTACCGGCGCAGTTTGCAGTGCTTCGAAAAACTGATTGAAATCAAACATGAACATGAAGTAA
Source organism: Calditrichia bacterium (assembly GCA_028284905.1). Taxonomy (GTDB): domain Bacteria; phylum Calditrichota; class Calditrichia; order RBG-13-44-9; family J075; genus JACKAP01. The sequence goes on along the minus strand of JANQQU010000072.1, from coordinate 235,341 downwards.
ATCATCAGAATGACAAAGACGATATTGATGAATGTCCCCTGAATAAAGTCGGCGATAATTACCGCAATTTGCCCACCGGAGAAAACAAAATACATTGAGATGCTTAGCAGGACGATCATGCTGAGCGCGAATGAAGAAACTTCCAGACCGAGAAGACTCACTGTTTCCGGAATGCCGCAGAAATGGATAAAAAAGCGGGCCCCAACCGCTGGGAAAATACCAAAATTAATGATACCGGAGAGATAGGCGATAAACCCGGTAAAAATACGAAAGTTTCGGCTGTAGCGCATTTCGAAAAACTGCGCCATCGTCAGTGCGCGGGTTTGGCGGAAGCGGTAAAGGACAAAGCCGGAGACGGCAATGAGCAGCACGACGATGTTCATGCTAAAGCCCCACCAGGTCATTACAAAACCGGCGATGTAATTCATTTCAAAATTGGCGATAACGGTAATGGCGCCTAGCGCGGCAACCCCTTCAGCAACACTAATAACATAACGCCCGGCGGTTCTACCGGCGGAGAGAAAATCCACCACGCTACGCATAAACGATTTACTGAAAATAACACCGGCAGCCATCACGGCAATGGCGCCAACAACGATACCCCAATCGAGTAAGGTTAAATTCAAGATTACCCCTTTATTCTAAAGTGCCTAAAGTGATCTATAGTGTCTAAAGTGATCTAAAGTTGTTTTTGACTTCGAACTTTAGGCACTTCAAACTTTAGTTCACTCTACTCAACAATAATTTCATCTGTAAACACCCAGGCTTTGCCACCTGCACCGGGGTGCCAATCCGGACATGTTGCAATATTGACAGCGCGAACTTTGACGTAGCGGCCTTCCAGTTTTTCCGGCTCATAGGTGAATTCCCTGGTGACAGCATCCTGGTTTTTCAGGGAAATATTGTGCCCTTCAGCCCACAATATCTCGAAGTGCTCACCATCCGTAGATACGGAATATTCTACGGTTAGCGGGAGAAATATCCAAGAGTTTATGTCTTGTAAGTAACCGGAAGAAATTCGCTGAATGGGTTTCACTGCTCCCAGGTCGATAATTGCTTCCAGGTCATCCCGCTCAAAACCCTGCCAAAGGCCGTCCCGGAAGTTATTGGTACCGCGAATGCCATCGGTTAAACCAAATTCTCCACCAGCATCATATTTAGCGTTATAAGGATGAGCCAATTCCGGCAATACGCCTACCGCCTGATGAACAAAAAATTTACGCTGAACGAAATCCCCGTATTGCCGCTCGTTTTTAAAAGCAGCCGCTTTGAATGTTGTGGTAGATGTTATCTCCAGCGGGTCGGTATAAGTCGCAGATTGCAGGCCGGGGTCGCTACCATCGACAGAATATCGAAGTGCAAGTCCCGGTTCTCCGGCCTCGACAGTCACCAGGCATCTTTTTTTGTCCGCATTAAAAGTGGGATAGACAAGCACCGGTCGGGATTCTACGCCATATTTTACCCCAAGCCCATCGAGGCGCGGATAATGTTGCTGGACGCGGGGATGAAACTCTTCGTAGCTGCGATCTGCTTTCGGGGACCAGAGCACTTCGGCCATGGCCAGCATCCGTGGGAAAACTTTACTGTCGATAAATTCCTGGGGGGCTCGTTCGGTCCACATATTAAACTGTCCGCCAAGAATATGTTTCTCTTGTGCTGGCGTCAGTCCCGGGGGAATCGGCTCGAAGGTGTATACTTTCCGCAAATCCGTAACGCTGACATCGTAATCAAAGTAGGCATGGCTGGTCGGGGAGACGATCGCATCGTGTCCGGATGTCGCGGCAGCAATTGCCCCGTCCATTCCCCGCCAGGATTGCACGGTGGCACCTTCGGCAAGACCGCCTTCGAGAATTTCATCCCAGCCGATCAAGCGGCGGTTCTTTGATTCCAGAAAACTTTCGATGCGTTTAATAAAATAGCTTTGTAGCTCGTGTTCGTCTTTCAGGCCCTCGGATTTAATTCGTTGCTGGCATTTCTCGCAAGCTGCCCAGCGGTCTTTCGGGCATTCATCGCCACCAATATGGAGATAGGTACCGGGGAAGAGGTCCATGACTTCGGTCAGAACATCTTCCAGGAATGCAAATGTGTGCTCATCGCCGGCACAATAAACATCTTTAAAAACTCCCCATTGGGTTTCCACATTAAAAGGGCCGTCCGTACAAGATAATTCCGGGTAAGAAGCCAGTGCGGCAACGGCATGTCCGGGCATTTCAATTTCCGGGACGACAGTGATATAGCGCTTGCGGGCATACTCAACAACTTCACGAATATCCTCCTGGGTATAAAAACCACCATAAACGCTGCCATCTTCATAAGTTCGCCAGGCACCGATCTCCGTTAAGCGGGGATATTTTTTGATTTCGATTCGCCAGCCCTGGTCTTCGGTTAAATGCCAATGAAATACATTCATCTTGTGATAGGCGAGTAAATCGATATAGCGCTTTATGAATTCCTTCTCCATAAAGTGCCGTCCGCAATCAAGCATCATACCTCTCCAGGGAAACCTGGGATGATCCTCGATTTCCAGGGCAGGAATGTCCCAGTTGATTCCCGTGACAATTTCCTGGTTTTCAAATTCGGGGGGGAGGAGTTGCCGAAGGGTTTGCACGGCAAAAAATAATCCTCGCGGTTGGAAAGCCTTTAAGGCGACTGCTGCCGAATTAACGGTTAGCTGATAGCCTTCTTCTGCAAGATCCGGCTGTTGATTGTCAATAATCAGATGTATAATGTTGGTATAAGTTTCGGACGCCTGTGTGCCGGAAATTGCTACTTGAAATCCGCTAACTGTATGGATTTTTTCCATCAGAAATTCGGCAATGTTGCGAGTGTCCTGGTTGTCTGGCGTAATTTTTATTTGGGTTTCTTTTGTAATTCTGAAGTGACCACTCAACTCATTGATTGTATGAGGTTTGGGTATCACTGCCAGTCTCCTTTCGCCAACAGGTTCGCCATTCGCAAATAGGCTAGCCGTCATAAATATTAGTTTTAATAGAATGCATTGATACAGATGGTGTCGATTCATTTCGAGCGTAATTCCCAATAATTACATTGGTTTGTGTCGTATCGCTGAATTGATAAAGGGGCGTTGCTTTTCTAAAACCTAGTTAGTTTGTTTTGGCTCAATACAAACAGAAGGTATGTTTTTTTTTCGAAAAAGTCAAGCAAAGGAATTAGAAATTTGTTAAGAAAATCAGCGGGACATTTTGATGCGTCCATCCTGGGTAATGGTCCACATTATAAGGCCATTTTTACTGGTAATAGTCGCTTCATAAAGATTGCTTGTAACCTGAATGGTCGGTGGCCATTGGATGTCAGGATTATCCGGCTGGGGAATGTTTAGTTTCTCAATCTGGTCGGTGTAGTTACCATGTTCGACGATATGATTTCGCTGACGATAATAGATTTGCCGCAACGTCCATTTAATTGCTTCTTCCGAAGCTGGCTGGAAAACGTCTTTTCCATCTGCAGGGCCATTTTCCGAAAATTGGACAAATCCCCACATTTCCGGGTAATGCATATTGATGACCCCTTGTGGCGACCAAACCCAATTGGATTCCGGGAAGGATTTTCCGGTTTCCGGGTTTATTGTTTTTTGATAGGTGCCCGTGCTGGTTTCAGTTTGCCATTGAACGCGGGAAAAGTTCGCTCGCCATTGATCTCCATGCTGTGGTGGGGTTTCCTTTTTGTGTGATGCTTCTTTGAGAATATGCCAGGGAATGGCAACTTCCACTGTCCATCCCTTGTCTTTGTCGCTGGGGTCATTGATTGTGCCGTCAATATGAACTGCGGTTTTAAGTCCGGCAATATCCCAGGCGTGCAATGCAACGCCATCATCCCGGTATGGTTGATCGAGAAAGAGGTCCCATTCGGTCCCAAAAGCATTCATTTCCAGTTCATAATAATGATGGGTGTCTCCATCCGGATCGATGAAAATTTCGAAGTCGTTATCATAAAAAATAACCGTATCCCGCTGGGTTAATTTAGCCCAGACATGCGGTTCCTCTAATGTTGCGCCAAAATAGAAATAGTGCTCGTCCCAAAGCATCTGAACCGTCGTACGATAGTGGGGGAGTGGTTTGGAAGGACCTTCAATGTCAGCAAAGGGGTCGCTATGCGGTGCTGCCTGCCAGGCACTCTCTGTCAATTTTCCATCGATAACCAGCGGTGCATCGGCCTTATAACAAATGTAGTTTTTCGGAGCGAATGGAATTATCGGTTCCTGTAAAGGGTCCAATTTATCATCATCTTCCGATAAAAGCTGGGAAGTACCTGTAAAAATTAGGATTGCGACCAGCATCAGGAATCGGATTCCAGGGAAATTATTCGGCATTATCTCACTCCGGCTATTTGATGGTTGTCCTAGAAATATGTTTTAATCGCGTTCGACGTCACCAGGGGGATTTTGAAAATATCATTTAGAATGATCGAGGCGGCACCAATGCTAACGGCATATCTGCCATAAGCGCCGGTTTCAATTTCCAGGGATGAACTGGTGAATGTATGGACTTCTTTTTTGATTGCATGTATAATTGGCTCGGTTATAATCTCATCCAGCACAGCAATATCCCCTTCAATAATCAATTTTTCCGGGTTGATCAGTGCAACTGAAGAAGCGATGCCTTGTCCGATTGTTTGGCCGAGTCGTTGAAAATATTCAATCGCGATAGTGTCACCTTCCCGTGCAGCGTCGATGATAAAGTGGATATCGATCGCATCCAGATTGTCTTGCTGTTTCGAGAGAATTTCCCCCTCGCTGAAACGGCCTTTTAAAGATTGCAATTCCGAGTTAAGGGTCGGTAACATAAAATTTAATTCGCCGGAAGCAAACTTGGCGCCATGAAAGAGGCCACCATTGAGAATTAAGCCGATTCCCAATCCACCCACATGTTTCCCGACTTCTACCACGACGGTCATAAAGTTGTCAACATTGCCGGATTTTTCAACCCACTTGGCGCCCATGGCAGCTGCATTCGCGTTGTTTTCGACAAAAACCGGAAAATCAAAGCATTCCTTCAACATTTCCCGTAAAGGGATATCTTCCTGCTTTAAAACATCTGTAGTGATAATAATACCCTTGTCAGCATTCACAATGCCGGAGATGCCGATGCCCATGCCGAGGATGGATTCTAGCGGGATTTTACGTTTGACGGTTAAATCTTCGGTCACTTCGCGCGTCAATTTTACCAGATCTGCCGGTTTTTTAATCTGCTGGTCATGATAAACAGTTCGCTGAATGACGTTGCTCTCTAGGTCGAGGACCACGCCGATCGCCTGGTTAATTTCCAGGTCCAGACCGACAACGTATCCAACATCTTTATTCAGGCTCCAGAGAAATGGGCGCTTACCCCCTTTAATTGTCGATTCGCCTTTGCCCCGGTTAATTACCAGGGACTTTGATTGTAACTCTTTCAGGAGGCTGGATATCGTTGACGGACGCATGCCGGTAATGTTGGCCAGCTCCGCACCGGATATCAACTCATGTTCGCGGATTAAATTTAAAACTAACCGCTCGTTTATGTCTTTTATTAAACCAATATCACCAGTTAGCATTGTCTCTCTATCCCTTCCGCCGGCAGATAAGTTTAACCTTTAGTTCTTTGAAAAGCCTGAAAAGAACTAAACTTCACGGGAGAATTCAATTATTAATTCTCCAATTACAGGTATTATTTTTCCAAACCCTGCTAGGCAATCCTTCCCCATAGCTGTTTAAGCTGCTCTTTTATGTTTGCTTTGCCTGATTCAATTCGGAAATCATCGCTTTCATAATTTCTTCATTGTATTTAATCGGATGTTTACTCTTTAAGCTGTTTGCGACATCATTTAATAATTGTTGTTGCTTAATATTGCGCAGTCGATTTTGTACTAAATTTTCCACTTCCCAAAAAGGGCGCTCACCAAATTCATCCTTGATTTGCTGGTAATATGCTTTTACTTCTTCATCGGGTAATGTGACTTTATCGTAGACGAGTTTTTGCTGGCACTCGATTTGAACGTGATTGCCGAAAACATATGCCAATTTATTCTGGAAATCAGGATTTTTATCCAGTCCCCGGGCAATTGCATCAATAAACATTAATTCGTTACGAGTTAGCTCGTTCGCCAGCTCTGCAATGCTTGCTTTTGTATTCAAACTACCACGGGCATTGTAAAATTTCTTGTTAAATGCCTGAATTAAATCTTTTGCGGTTAACCCGCCGCCATCATATTTAACCACCAGGTATTCTGCCTGTTCAGGTGAAAGCTGGGATAGCGGCAGGTCTCTCTTCCCGGAAAAATATTGATATTTCGCTAGCAACAGAGACATTACCGAGTCAACAGTTTCAAAGTGATATTGCTCTTTGAGTGATTGAATATATTGCTCGAAACGGAGTTCGGTTTTGCGTTGTCTAAGGAGCTGGGACAGTTCCTGCTTCATGCTTGGAAAAGGGCGCTTTCGGAAAGGGCGCCGGTCAATGATTTTTATAATGTGAAAACCCAATCCGGATTTGACCGGGGAAGAATATTGACCAGGGCTAAGCGAGAATATCGCTTGTTCCATCTCCGATGCAAAATAACCGCGGGTAAAATAGCGGGGAATGACACCATTCGATTGCACCGTGTTAATGTCCAGAGAGTTTTTCAGAACCAGCTGATTAAAGTCGCCACCCTTTTCCAAGAGACTATGAATGGAATCTGCCTGACCGAGGGAGCCAAGTAAAATATGAGCAAACTTTACTTCGTCCTGAATAAGATCGTACAGCTTGCGTATTTCGCCTTCCTGAACGTTTACATCCTTTACAACAATATTGTGCAGCGGGCCATTGGGTTGAATGAGCAGATCCTTCTGAGATCTTTTATATTGCGCCTGCATATGCGCCTGTTCATCTAAATCCAGGCGATATCCTTCCGCGCGAAAAAGAAGATTGTTCATGTAAAATTTGTCGATGAACTGCTTAACATCAGCTTCTTCAATCTTTACTGCGGAGGTATAATCTTCGCTTAGTTTATAGCGGCGAAGAAAGATATCCTTATCTAAGGTCTGATTACCAACTTTTACCAGGTAATCTGTGCTTCCTTCACTGCTTTCCTGGGTAGAGCAGGCGCTGAAAAACAGGGCTACCACTAAGATTGAAAAAAAGAGGATTTGCGCCTTAAGCGTCATTGAATATCTCCTTAACTAAATGAAAAAAATCTAAATACCGTTTATTTGGCAGTTGCCATTTTTTTGCCATAATCGAGTTTGTGGTCAGTTGTCAGTTGGGGAAAACTCGGAACGATCACCGGGAATGGTACGTTTTGCTGGGTAGCGAACATGTCTATCCTGGTAAGTTCGATGGCGTTAAATGCATTAACATTGACTTCAATTTGGTCCTGATATTTTTCCTGCAAACGATCGACCTGAGGGTTGAGATAGGTTTCGATCAGCGGTATCATTTGCAGCGAATCAGACTTTTCCGGAGGCAATGCCTGCCGGAGATAATCATACTTGTATTGCAGTGCAGCCATGGCATCTTTCCACATGGCAACATTTTGTTTTACAGCTGGCAATTGGTCGTATCCCCGGGCGTACGCTTCCCGGGTGAGATAATGATCCCGAACGAGATCCACAATCGCGAGGCGAAATTGTTCAGCAAATTCGCCGGATGCAAACTTCTTTTTGCGAAATACCAGCGGGTGTCTTTGCAATGCTTCCCGAAACATGCCAATTGTCCAAATATTACCGTCAATTTGAAAAAGTGCTGCTTTACTAATTAAATCAAGATCGCTGCCGGCATCTTCAATTAAAGGGTTAATTTCCTCGCGGGCATCCAGTGTGTTCTTAAGGAAGGCGCCCTTTGCAGATTTCCGGGAAGCAAGATAAACCGGGCCGATAATGTTTACTAATTTTCGAAAAGCATCTGGCATAAATTCGATGCGTTTACTTTTCATGATGCCGACGGTGAATGTTTCATAATGCGCTAGTGCCTGCGTCTGGCTGAGCTTTTCCTGAACATCTGACCAGCGCTGCTGAATTTGCTGATCGGATATTGCCGGCCGTTCCGTCCATCCATTCACTTTCATCGCAATATATTGCTTTTTACCAACCGGCAACGGACCGATAACCGATCCTTTGCCGGGATTCTCCCGATATAATGCATTGTGCACTGCCGGTACTTCCGGTAATTGAAACTCAATTTTTCGTTGTGGCAAGTCGCCTTTTCCGCCAAATTTTTCATAAATCTTTTCGAATGCCATATTTTCTTCCCGGGCGCTTTCAAACATAGCGACCTGGGCAGCGCTGGTAAAGTTCAAAAAGGCAATGTCGTAGGTTCTGCCGGCCAGCTGATAGACCTGTTTAATTTCGGCAGTATCCAGGTTAACCCGGCGAGTGCCTTCTTCAAAGAATAGCCACTGACGCATGGCCTGTTCCTGCCTGCCCTGCAGGTAGCGTTGTAGAGAACTGTCTGTTCGGCCTTCATTACGCCCTTCCAGTTCCAGGGCAAACATCTTTTCCGCCAGCAGTGAATTTAGAATAATCTTCTTCTGTATGTTGTGATTGCCCCGGGCATAGGGAGGGCGAATCGTGTATTCACTCCTGCGAATAAAATCATCAACCGTTATAACTTTCTCACCAACTGTTGCTAAAATCTCTCCCAGCGCTTTTTCATCAGAAGCTTTTTTACAAGCAACAAAATTTATGAGAAGTAGCAAAAGGCAGAATAAAAATCTTGTTTGCTTCAAAATAGGCAACACCTAATAAATGTTTCTGTTTAGCTAGTTCATTTTGGCTCAAAACAAACTATTTAGTTATAAACATCTTCTCCGGTATTGTCAAGTTGAAAATTCATTATTTTAGCAGCAGCAGAGATAAAAATTGCTGCTGCTAATAATTTACGCATTGGAGGCCATTTACCACTTAACCGGGGTTATCGAAGGAGAACCATCTTCCGGACATCCTGAAAGCCTGGTACTTGTAATTGATAGTAGTATACGCCGCTGCCAAGCTGACGGGCATCAAAAGGAATGTCATATAGACCCGGTTGTTGTTTACCATTAACGAGCTCTGCAACTTTCTGCCCGAATGTATTAAATACCGTTAATCGGACCTGTGAAGGTTTATCCAATTGATAGCGAATAGTTGTGGAAGGATTAAAAGGATTTGGATAGTTGCCAATTAGTTGAAAACCGTTCGGCGATTGGCTCGATGATTCTGCAATGCCCACCGGAGAGAGCATAATTGTTCCCAGGGTTTCCACCAGCGGTTGCTGGTTCCCGATTTTATCATGATTCATCGCCCAGAACATTGCGCCGGCCAGATTTTGATCCAAAGCATATTCTGCCTTGATCCTTATCGAAGCAGTATCGTCGTAGGTAATCAAGCGGTTCATTTCCGGGTTGATAATATATGGCACCTTGGAAAAATCGTCCCAATGGCGCACCCAGCCGCTATTTATAAAATTGACAATATCAGCATATCCCCAGGCAGTATTACCGCCGGTGCTTGGGCCGTAGATGGCTGAGGCATTAAATTGCCGTCCGTAAAAAGGCATACCCAATACAATTTGCGATTTTGGAATACCACGGGTGACATTGAGATATTGAACGCCTTGATGCACGGAGCCATCAACTTCGTGGGAGGGGGCATATAAAGGGGCGTTATGCCCGGCATGGCTTGTCCAGCCGCCATGAAAATCATAGCCCATCATATTAAACCAGTCCATGTATTGTTTTAAGGCGTTATAATCGAACCATTGTCCAAACCAGTTGCCGGGACTGGTTGCCATGGTAATGAGCATCTCCGGGGCGACCTGGTCAAATTTCTGCCGGAGTTCCATCACCAGCGTGGTAAAATTTGCACGATCCTGATTATTCCCGGGAAACTCCCAGTCAAAATCTACACCATCATAATTATTGTCCATGCAAAAGTTGGTGATATTCTCTATAAAATTAGCGCGTGCCACCGGGTCTGCCGCCATCGGTGGAAATCCATCGGAATGGCCGGCGCCGCCAACGCTGATGAGAATTTTTCTGCCGGCATTGTGAATCGTTTCATTGAGCGCAGCGGAAACCATGTTGTTATACATGGATAATTCACCATTACTCTGCGGCCAGGCGAATGCATGGTTAATATGGGTAATATGTTCCAATTGAATAGATGATGCCGGTAGAGAAAACTTCACCCAATCCGGATAGTAACCAACAACTATTTTGTCCTGGGAAAAACCGCTGGTCAGCATCATGCTTAATATTATAAATAAAAAACGCTTCAAAATTGTTTTCATTTCCGTCAATCTAAACCTCAATATTTTATTGTGCTTAAGTTTGATGAATTGTTTGTTTTTACTCAACCAGAATTTCGTCTACAAATACCCAGGCTTTTCCGCCAGCACCGATGTGCCAATCCGGCACAGTGGTCAAATTCCTGACGCTGACCTGCACATAGCGTGCTTCGGTTTCCGGGAATTCCTGCACAAAAAATTTCTGTGAGGGTTGGGTTTGGTAATCCGTCGCCGGGTAATCGTTTTGATTGATTTTCCGAAAACTCTTTCCGTCCCGGGAAACAGCAATATCCACCCCAACCGGGTAAAAGATCCAGGAGCCAACATCCTCCAGGCAACCGACGCTTACCTGATTTAACGGCATGGTAGTGCCGAGGTCCAGCGTTGCCACAAGATCTTCTGCTTCAAATCCCAACCAGTAGCCGGAGCGAAAATCAGCATCTCCCTTTTTTAAGTCTATAAGACTTGCAGCACCATTCCCCTGATACTTCGGGTTGGGAGGATGGCGGAGACGAATGTTTGCTACACGATTGTTTATTTTGACAAAAACCTGGGTGGCAACCTCACTGGGTAACCAGCCTTCCTTAAAAGCGACGAAAGAAAGCTGGCAACTTTGATCGACTGTTAGCGGGCCACTGTATTGCGGTGACTGCTGGTCCGGCGTTGATCCGTCGAGTGTGTAACGAATATCGGCGCCGCTTAGATTGGTTTCCAGGCTAACGGTTGTGGATTGCTCAAACAGGCTTTGCTCGAATACCATTAGCGGCGGCTTTAGACGCGCTTTCTGAAAAATACTATCTGCCTCCACACCAAACTCGACCGTCGTATTTTGGAAAGCTTCCAGCGATTGAAAAGCGGTTCGGGTAATGTTGGTTTGCCAGATATAGAGCTTTTTCAGATGGGATAATTCATTTAAATGTGCCAGGCCAGTTGCAGAGACACCCGTGTTCACCAGATTTAAGTTTTCGAGATAAGCAAGATTCCCGAGGTGATGCATGGCGGAATCGTTGATGGCAGTATTATCCAAACGCAAGCGTTGGAGGTGTGGCAGCTGCTGGCAAATATTCAGCATGTTGTTGCGGATATTGCTGTTTTGTAATTCCAGCGTCACAATCTGATCTGAATAGGGAAGAAGGGACTTAAGCAACTTTTCGGAAAGATCCTGACGGTAAGCGAGCTTTATTTCCAAAAAAGGAACATCCTGAGAAACTCTTTGAGCGCTAATGCCGGCATTACGTAAGTCCGAAAGCGCATCTTCATCCAGAGGCGGAATATCCAGGGTTAGCAACGGGTTTGCCGGCGTGACCATGCTTGCGAGGATATTGCTAACTTCTTCCGGGGTCTGGATGCTTGCAATCTGCGCGGTAAACGATGCCCCTTGTGCCACCCACCAGTGGATCAGTTTAATCTCATCCGGCGTTAGTTGTTTTTTGCCTTTCGGGGGCATGCGCTTTTTCTCTTCCAGTGGTAATATTAAGCGTTGATAAATACTGCTTTGGTCGACATTGCCGGCGACAATCACTTTCCCTTCTTCTCCCCCGGCAAGAATGCCTTCCGGGGTATTGAGGAGTAATTCCCCCTTCCGTTTGGCAGGGTTATGACAGCCAAGGCATTTATTATCCAGGATGGGAAAAATAATGTCCTGAAATACAACGGTTGAGTCCAGATCAATCACTGGCGTTTCATCTGTTGTTTTCGGGGGTAGGCCGGCCAGGCTGCGGAATGGTTCCGGGGTATGCTCGGTGAGATAACCTTCTCCGTGGGTTAAGGTGCCGCCAAAATGACCGGCTAAAGCCAATACGCCCATGGCAAATACCCAGAGGGGCAGATAGGCCTTTCGGGCAATGACGTTCTCAGCTGCCCAGCGGGTATTGATCATGTAAAGGATAAAAGCGAGAACAACCGTTGCAAAGCCCAGCCATTGATGGCGAAAGAGCATCTCGGCATCATAGCCGCCTTCCAGCGAAAGGAAGTATCCGAGTAAAGCGGCTACCAGGGAGGAAATAATGCCAGCCATTAACCCAAAACGCACCGCCGGACGATACTCGGCATAGCGTGGGCGCAGAGCAAGGAACTCCAGGCAGAATGTCATTACCAGGATACCGATTGGCAGATGAAGAATTACCGGATGGAATCTGCCCAGAAATAGAAGATAGTCGTTCAGCATGTTCGTTTCTTTTAAGTTCAGAGTTTAGAGTTCAAAGTTCAGAGTTGGGGGTTATGAACTTAAGTTCGCATGTTTATGCGATTAGTATTTCGTCTACAAAGAGCCAGGCTTTGCCGCCGGCGCCGGCATGCCAATCGGGTAGTGTCATCAGGTTTTCTACCTGCACCCGCACATAGCGTGCCGATTGTGGCGTAAATGATACATTGAGAAACTGTAAAGCCGCTTCACCAATCAAAGTTGGCGCCGGGAAACTTTGCTGACCAGCGGGAGAAAAATTCTTATTATCAGAAGAAACTGCCACGCTAATGCCAGCCGGTGAAAAAATCCAGGAATGATGGTCGCGCAGGCAACTAACGGAAATACCTTCAATAACGGTTGGCTGTCCTAAATCGAGAACTGCCGTCAGGTGCGCGGCTTCATATCCCAGCCAGTTGTCGGAACGATAGTCCAGGTTGCCGGTATTGAGGTCGATTAATGAAGCTGCTCCCTTTCCGGGATATTTCTCACTGGGCGGCGTTTCCAGGGAAACGTCGGCAATACGCTGGCGAATCTTGAAGAAGTCCCGGCTCGCGACATCGCTAGGCAACCAGCCATCTTTGTAGGCGATCGCTTGCAAGGTGCAGGATTCGTCAATTTGGAAAGGGGCCTGATAGCGTTCTTTGTTGCGGTCCGGTGTTGAACCATCGGTCGTGTAATAAATTTCCACGCCGGGAAATCCCAGCCGTAGTTCTACCGAGATCGCTTTTTCAAAAAGCTGCTGCCCGGCAATAATCAGCGGGTCGGACAATTGAAATTGAGGTTGTGCCATAATTTTCTGTTCTGAAGCTGACTTTGAGTGTTGATTGCTTAAATACGATTTAGTTTTATCGGATACATTTTCCCGGAAAGCCATTGGGCTACGTAGAGATTTTTATCATTGTCGATACAAACATCATGGGGATGTTTGAAGACCCGGACAACCTGGTGCAGCTGCTGCAGTTTCCCATCTTCGTAAAGAGGCACGCTGCCGCCGATGTTCGATACCAGGCGATCATTTTCATCCAGGACCAGCACAAATCCCGATTGCGAATCCCAGGGCATTTTCGAGATTAGCACCGCCAGGTAAACGTTCTTATCATCAATCACCGGCCGGCAAATATAGGCGCCGGGGAGATGGATTGTTGAGATGTACTTGCCATCCAGGGTAAAGCGCTTCAGGCAATTTTGCTGACGAGCGGTGATGAGCAGGGTCGGGGCGTCTTTCTGCCGGTCATCAATACAAATGCCATGGGCATTATGAAACTGATCGTCATTATCCCCACGGCCACCAAACACCCGAATCAACTCACCTTTGTGATTATATTGAATGATGTACTGCTCGCCATATCCATCCGCCACATAAATATCACCATTCGCGGCGACGGCGGTTTCTGTCGGCCGATATTGATCCGGGGAAGCATATTTACCGCTCTCCATCGGGCAGGGCAGCGTCATCAATACTCGACCGGAGACGGTTGTTTTAATCACCTCATGGCGTTCATAATCGCATATGAAGAGGAAATCTTCGTCTCCGCCATTCCAGAGGGTTAGTCCATGAGCGCCGGGATATTCACTCCCCCAGGTTTCCAGCAGTTTACCGGATTTATCATAGATGATAATGTTGTTCCGGGTCTCGTTGGTCAGGAGAATAATACGCTTGCGGGAATCCATCACCATTTCATGGCAATCGTTCACCGGCGTTTTATTGGCATCCAGCTGGCCCCAGTGATAATCGAGATGATACTGATGTGAACCATGCCCGAGGATAATTTTTTCTGCAGTATTCATCTCTGAATTATTCCTTATGCAACCCGGTAATAGTAAACTGCCCCCAATGAGGGCTGTTGTTTTTGTAATGAAAGTTCTTCGGTCCATTCGTTTGATTCCATTCTTATCTCTGCGCCATTTGCATGATTGTTATCAGCTAAGGAGATCGTGCATTACTTTCCCGCTAACATCGGTCAAGCGGAAACGGCGGCCCTGATGTTTAAAAATTAATCGTTCATGATCGATACCGAGAAGGTGTAATAGCGTCGCCTGAAAATCATGGACATGCACCGGATTTTTAGCAATGTTATATCCAAATTCATCGGTCTCACCATAAACCACGCCCGGCTTAACACCGCCGCCGGCCATCCAGATAGAAAAGCAGCGGGGATGATGGTCCCGCCCGTAATTGGTTTTTGTCAGTTTCCCCTGGGAATAATTGGTGCGCCCGAATTCGCCGCCCCAAATAACCAGAGTTTCATCCAGCAAGCCGCGCTGTTTTAAATCCAGCACCAGTGCCGCGGAGGCCTGGTCTACATCCTTCGCTTGACCGCGGATTTGTATCGGTAAATCAAAATGCTGGTCCCAGCCCATGTGGTATAGCTGCACGAAGCGCACATCCCGTTCTATCAGCCGGCGCGCCAGCAGGCAGTTTGCAGCATAGGTGCCCGGCACGGTGGAATCCGGCCCGTACATCCGGTAGATGCTGTCCGGCTCATCGGAAATATCCATTGCTTCCGGCACGGAGGTCTGCATCCGGTAAGCCATCTCGTATTGTGCGATTCTGGTGACAATCTCCGGATCGCCGAATTTTTGCCAGGCATGCTGATTCAGTTTCCCGAGATAATCCAGCATACTGCGCCGGTCCATGCGATCAATACCGGGGGGATCGTTCAGGTAGAGAACCGGATCCTTGCCTGCCCGGAACTGCACACCCTGATGCAATGAGTGCAAAAAGCCATTGCCCCACAGGCGAGAATAAAGCGGCTGCCCCTGCGGACGCCCACTGCCCCGGGAAAGCAGCACACAAAATGTTGGCAGATTGTTATTCATGCTGCCCAGGCCGTAGCTCATCCAGGCGCCAATGCTGGGACGGCCCGGTTGTTGGGAGCCGGTTTGGAAAAATGTGATTGCCGGATCGTGGTTGATTGCCTCGGTATACATGGAGCGGACGATGCATAATTCATCAACAATTTTAGCGGTGTATGGGAAAAGTTCGCTGACCCAGGTGCCGTTTTTACCATGACGGCTAAACTCGTATTGTGATCCGGCGAGGGGGAAAGAATCCTGCCCGGATGTCATGCCGGTGAGCCGTTGGCCCATGCGAACAGAGGCGGGAAGTTCCTGGCCATTTTGCTCCCGCAGTAATGGTTTGTAATCGAAGGTTTCTAGCTGCGAAGGGCCACCGCTTTGAAAAAGATAAATGATCCGCTTGGCTTTTGGGGCGAAGTGGGGGGCCGGCAATACGCCGGAAAGATCAGATACTTTCTTGTCCGATCCTCCAAACAATAGCCTGGGATTCAATAACGAACCAAGCGCAACGCTGCCAAGCCCCAGGCTCATTTTGGAAAGAAAGTGCCGCCGGTTCATATTGCAGCAATGTTCATTAAACTCTTTTTCCATCAGTCAACCTCATTTCTATTGTTTCTTCTTTTACCGTCTCTCTTATTACTGTAGCTGAAAAAATCAAGTCTTGGTAACCGTCTCGTACAAATTCAATAAAGTGCTGGCAACCACAGTTAAAGCGGCGCAACGGATTTTATCGATATCATCGGGCAGCGGTGTTTCTCCAACGCCAAGTAGTTCAGTCGCGGCTTCCGGGGTCTCCTTGAATCTGGCGAGATTTTCGGCATACATCTCTTTCAGAAGACTTAATTCTTCACTGCCGGGAAAGCGGGAGGTCGCCATACGAAACCCGGTAACCAGGGCATCCTGGGAGGATTGATCGCCTACCTGCATCATCTGCACAGCCATCATCCGGGCGGCTTCTACCATTTGCGGATCGTTGATTAATACCAGCGATTGCAGAGGCGTGCTGGTGCTCTGCCGGCGAACAATGCAGAGATCCCGCGATGCTGCGTCAAAAGTCATCATGGATGGCGGAGGGACAGTGCGCTTCCAGAATGTGTAAAGGCTTTTCCGATAGAGCTTGTCGCCTACATCCGGGACATATTTGGTTAGCCCCTGCCCGGACGTCGTCTCTGCCCATAATCCGTCCGGTTGATAAGGCTTCACACTTGGTCCACCAATCTTTTTCACAAGCAATCCGCTGATGGCGAGGGCGTTATCCCGAATAACTTCCGCCGGTAAGCGGTAGCGGGGACCGCGGGCGAGCAATTCGTTTGCTGGATCCCGCTTCAGTAATGCCTCATCTGCCTGGGAAGATTGACGATAGGTCGCCGACATAACGATCATCTTCTGAAATTCTTTTACATCCCAGCCGGATTCCCGGAAAGTAACTGCCAGCCAATCGAGCAAGGCCGGATGGGTCGGTAGCGATCCCTGGTTGCCAAAATCATCGGCAGTGGCGACAATGCCTTGTCCAAAATACTGTTGCCAGAAACGATTGACGGTTACCCGGGAAAATAACGGATGTTCGGGAGAAAGTAACCATTCCGCCAGACCGAGGCGATTTGCCGGTGCGTCCTGGGGGAAAGTGGCGAGATTTGCCGGTGTTGCCGCCTGAACCGCTGTGGTGGGATGATCATATTCACCGCGTTTCAAAATGAAAGTGTGGCGCGCTTCCGGCATGTCTTGCATTACCATGGTTTCCAGGGGAACACCGGAATCGATATGGGTGATAAATGGTAATTTCGCCCGCACTTCTTCCGGTGTGAGTGAGAGCTTGGGTTCCGGCGTTTTATTGTCGTATTCGATAACGCCTTTCTCCGGCACATTGTTGAAGAAGGCAAAAAGCTCGTAGAACTCCTGCGTGGTAAACTGATCGTATTTATGATCATGACAGCGGGCGCATTCCACCGTTAGCCCCATAAAGACGGTGCCGAAAGTTTGGGTGCGGTCGGCGACATACTCGGTGCGATATTCTTCATCGATAACGCCGCCTTCCTGGGTAATCTTATGGTTGCGGTTGAAGCCAGTGGCAAGAATTTGTTCCGCGGTGGCATTCGGTAGCAGATCGCCAGCCAGTTGCCAGCGAACAAATTGGTCGTAGGAAAGGTTCTCATTAAATGCATTGATTACCCAATCCCGCCAGGGCCACATAGTGCGGGGCAGGTCATCCTGGTAGCCGTGGGTATCGGCGTAGCGAGCGGCATCCAGCCAGTACACGGCCATCTTTTCTCCATAATCCGCAGATGTTAAGAGGCGGTCGACCACCTTTTCATAGGCGTTTGCTGCATCATCCTGCAGAAAGTCTTCAATCTCCTGCAGTGTCGGGGGAAGGCCGGTTAAATCGAAGGTGACCCGCCGGATGAGTGTTTCCCGGCTGGCTTGCGGAGAAGGCTTTAAAGATTCCTGCTGCAACCTGGCAAGAACGAAGCGGTCGATCTCGTTTTGCGGCCAGGATGCGTCGTTTACTGCCGGGCTGGCTGATTTAACCGGGGGGATAAGCGACCAGTGCTTTTTCCAGTTGGCGCCCTGCTCGATCCATTTACGGATTAAAGCAATTTCATATTCTGACACACTAAGATTGCTCTCCGGCGGCGGCATCCGATCGTCGGGATTTTCCGTGGTTAAGCGATGGAGGATGGCGCTGCTATCTGGCTGCCCGGGAAGAATGGCGAAATGATCCTTCTGCTCCCCAATGGCTGCAAACATGCCATCGCGGGTGTCCAGACGGAAATTGGCTTCGCGGGTGTTTTCATCCGGACCGTGACATTTAAAGCAGCGATCGGAGATAATTGGTTTGATATGAAAATTGTAGTCAACCACCGCTGGGAGACTGGTTTGAGGATCGTCGGAAGGGGACTGATTGCAACTCATTAGCACGAGAACTAATGAGAGCATCAGCCAGGGCCAGATTCTTTTCATAGGAGTTCACTGTGTTTTTTATATGTAAAAATCTTAGTCGACGAAATCGGAAATGGGGTAGCGGAAATTCTGTTTTAGTTAGTCTTTAGTCAAAAGAAACTGGATTAAAATACAGTGCACATATTTATTTGTCAAGATGAAAATTGCCGGTGCGAATAAAAACCGGGGATGATTTGAAAAGAATGGTCTGGTAAGTGGATTAAGATTGGCAATAACAGTAAAAGAATCAAAATTGGGGTTTTTCTTCAGCTTTAATTTAAATCGAGCAGGGCTCATATTAAGATAGCCCGGGAGGTTGATCCCGGGCTAAATGATTGCATGCTTCTAAAGACTGCTCGGAATATTTTAGTGTATTAACGCATTAGTACCATCTTTCGGGATTGCTGATAATTACCTGCCTTCAATGTGTAAACATAAAGCCCGGAAGGAAGGGCAACTGCATCAAATCTGGTTTGATGAGTGCCGGAAGGCATTTGTTGGTTTACCAATGAGGCGACTTGTTGCCCAAGCATATTTGTTACACTAATGCTGACATGGGCATTACGAGGAATGGTATAAGAAATCGTTGTCGACGGATTAAATGGATTCGGATAGTTTTGCGCCAGCTCGAACCCTTCCGGCTGAGCACTTTCATTATCAGCAATACTGCTCGGCATGATGTCGTCCTGAAGCAGATGGTAGAGAAACATGTGTCCGAAACCGACATACCAGATGTTTTTATGATTGCTAATATGCTCCAAATGGCTCCAGGTGTAATCTTCATCCCATTCAATCACATTCGGGTGGCACATAACGTGGTAAACGCCGCCAGCGGCAACGACAGTATCAAATGTTTCATTAAGGACAGTGCTGTCGGAAGTGCCGACCCAGAGCGGACCGACTTCCCGGGAAACCCCAACGGTATTAAACATATTTAATTCAGGGTTCCAATCGGAAAAATTATGTTGTTCGTCGTAATACAAACGAGTAACCAGATAGTCATGTTCGGCGACCATTGCTTCGATCTCCGCATCATATTCGCCGTAGGGCGCGATCCAGGCATAGATGTATTCTTCATCGCCATAGCGGTTATGCGCGGGGAGATCGAGATTGTAAATCAGGTTCGCCTTGCTGCCGGCAACTTCCAGCCAAACGCTGCTGTAGGGTACATGCGGGTGGGTGCGCGAGTGAGAAACAATTTCTACATAACCGGAATCCAGCTGATTTTGAATATCCAGCCAGGTGCCCTGGGTGGTGGCCCCGGTAACAACCGCAACGGAAAGCCAGAGATTATAACTTCTCCAAATTCGTACTGTCCGTAAGAATTTAGCGTTTGACCAGTCGGCCCAGTCATCCGCCGTAGAGGTAACAGCGGCGTCGCGATTGTCGTAATACTTGGTTTTCCCCAGGTAGGTCGCACTGATATCGTCCCCGGCACTGTTGGTGATTTTTAAGTATATAGAGTCGGAAACATCGCTAAACCCAACCGAAAGGTATGCGCGCTCATTTGCGTAATCAAATCTTACCGCTTCAATGCCGTTAAAAAAGTCGTTCGCGGTCATTTCCGGCATGATCGTCCAGCTTTGTGATGTGGTAAATTTCCGCTCGGCCTGCAGATCGGCGCTGCCGGCGGGAATGGCAAATTCATAAGTGATCGGAAAGGCCAATCCGTAATCTTGATGCAATTGGGCATCCACGGATATGACCGTTTCTCCCGCCTGACCTTCTGAAATATTCAGGTTGCCTTTCGAAAATATCGACGAAAAACTCAGGAGTAAAATTAAAAGTATCAGTTGCTTTCTCATAGTAATTATCCCTCAGCTAAAGTTGAATTTTATGCTAACTCATCAGCAAAAAATTTGTGGCATTAAGTTCCCTATACTTTATTAGAAAAAAAAACAATTCGCAAATTTGCTGTCGTTTGACTGTTTTGAGGCTGGTTCTTTTTCTGTTGAAAAGGAGAAAATAGAATGGTCAAAAGCGAGGTGAAATATAGTCTTGAGATAAACAAAAGAGAAGGCTATAAGAAAAATCTTACAGCCTTCTGGAAAATGAGCCTGGCACTTTAAATGAATAATTGCTTTCCTGTTAATACAAAATATTTTACCGGGAAAGCACCATCTTTTTACTCATCTTTTTACCATTTGCCTCTAAGCGGTAGAAATAAACGCCGCTCGGTACTTTCGCACCATTATTATCAACACCGGTCCATTGCACATTGTAATTACCAGGCACTTGATATTGATCGCGTATCGTGAGTATCTCCTGACCTAATACGTTGTATACAGACAACTTAACATGTCCGGCATTTTCGATCGTATAGCGAATTTGCGTTTCCGGATTAAATGGATTGGGATAATTCTGCGCGAGATCGAATTTATCCAGCCTATGGCCCGGTTGGTCGTCGATACTGACACTGGGACCATTTTCCAGCATGATCAGGGTTGGCTTGTCTGCTGCCAGGCTGGCGGAAGATACTACCATGTCGCCATTGCCATCGTTGTCGAGATCTCCGATAACCAGCTTGGACGCACGAAATTTACCCTGATCAAATCCCGGGGTGACGTCATCTGTTGTATCATCCTGAAAAATTGTGTAGGAAATAAAGCTGGCCGGATCGATCGCGGAGCCGCCCTGGTATTCCCAATCATAAACTGCTTCGTTGTAGTTACCGGCCATGTATAGATCTGGTTTTTGGTCGTTATCCAAATCACCTTGACGGATCTGGCGTAAGCCACCTTCATAAAATCCGAAGAAGTGAAAATTATCGGTAAAATTAATAGTGCTGACGTCGCCACTTTCCTGAACCGCGTAAAATAGTCCACCACTTGTTGTTAAATACATTTCGTTATTATCGTCATTGTCAAAATTGGCAGCGACTAAGCCCTGGTTGGAGAATTCATCCGCCAGCGTTACGAAAAATTGGTTTTGCAAGGCATATTCATCATCATTGCCGGTATTTTCATAGATGATATAATCAAAAAATAACCAACCGACAGTGTGAATCTCCTGGAGTCCATCATCATCCAAATCAGTGGTATATATGGTATAGCCACTCCAGCCGGAGGTTGTTGTATCATGCATTTCCACATTCCAGGCGGGCAACTGAAAATTTTGATTTTGCAGTTCGATAACCATTAAGTGGCTGGTACCATCGGTGCCCCAGGGGCCATCCATTACAGATACGATCAGCTCCTGATTTGCATCGCCATCGAGGTTAGCAACATTTATCTGGCCGGCTTCAAAAATGCCGTTAGAAAGTCCTAAATCCCAGGTTGCAGTCGGCACAATTGGAAACGCATTGGAATCCGGATCCCATTCAAAAATCCATAGTCCGTTCTGCCCGGGAAAACAGTCGTTTAAGGCAATGATTTCCATTAAGTTATCACCATCCAAATCTCCAACAGTAACAGCTGAGAAATTGTCTGCAGCTGTATCCTGCTCGGCAAAATGATACCACCACCATAGATCTACCGAGTCTCCGGCTGCGGAAGCTTCGTAATGATAAACACCATTTAAAAACGTGCCGCTCCAGGAACTGCTGGCAACAAAATCGCCCAAACCATCCTGATCAAAATCATAGGGACCAACCATATTCCAAACGGAACTACTGGGAAATAATGCCCCTCCGCCCCAGGTCTGATTTTGCCAGGCATTCTGAAAAGTGTTCTGGGAAAACAAAGGGCTGGAAATAAGACAGACCAATGCAAATAAAAGCCAATAACGGTGCTTCATAGAGTCGTCCTCCAAGTTATATGAGAGAGATAAAAATGAACTAACTGACTAGATAACGAATGGATATTTGCAGAAAATAAGAATTCAACGGAAAAGATATTCCCGGTAAAAAGAGTTCTCTTCAAGAAAGTAATTCGGCAGTTTGTTGTCTGATTCGTATCAATATACTGCTGCCTGAAAAATCTGTCAAGAAAAAATTAACTAAAATTAATTTATTTAACTAGAATTGATTTTAGGGTTGACAACTTCCCCGAGAACCAGTATCTTAATCACATCTTAATTTGCTCCCATTCAGATGTTTGATTGCTGTTAGCTTCATTTGTAGTTCATAACTGCCAAAAATTTTAGAAACGAATCAAACGTACCGTCAACTTTTTTATCTATCATATAAATCATTCGGGATTCAGCCGATGAGACAAATTACCACCAAAGCGGTTTTAGTCTGCTTGTTGCCTTTTTTCTTGCTGATAATGAATATTTCCATATCCGCCGGCGAAACCGGGAAAATTCGCGGCCTGGTGCTTAGTAAGCGCACTGGAGAAGCGTTGCCGGGCGTTAATGTTTTGGTCGAAGGATCTTTTCTGGGAGATGCTACAGACAAAGACGGCTCATTTATCATCCTAAATATTCCTCCCGGCAATTACACCGTTACCGCCAGTTTTATTGGCTATCAAACCGTTAAGCAAACCGGGGTGGAAATTCGCAGCGACTTTACCACCGATCTGCAGTTCGAGCTGGTGGAGGCAACGGTCGCACTAGATGAATCGGTAGAAATTGTTGCCGAGCGGGCGTTGATTCGCCGAGACCAGACAGCGACTGTCGCAGAGTTTTCCGGCGAGGATATTCGTGCTTTGCCAGTGGAAGACTATAGCGAGCTACTGGCACAACAAGCAGGCGTCGTGCAGGATGAAAATGGTTTAATCCACATTCGCGGGGGACGCGCATCGGAGGTCGCTTATGTTGTCGATGGCGTGCCGATTACCGATAATTATTCCGGCTTTCCTTCCGTAGCGATAGAAAATAATGCTGTGCAGGAACTCAGTTTGGTCAGCGGCACCTTCAATGCGGAATATGGCCAGGCGCTTTCCGGGGTGGTCAATATCATCACCCGCGAGGGGAAAGATAAATGGGAATTTTCGACAGAGGGGTATAGCGGCGATTACTATACCACCGACAGCGATATTTTTCTCGATGGGGAAAGTTTTAACACAACCGACGTTTATAATTGGCAGGGTTCCCTGGGAGGACCATTACCGTTAGGCTTCCGCCTGTTTACTTCATTCCGTCGATTCAAAAGTGATGGCTGGATTAACGGCCGGCGTGATTTCCAGATCAGCGACTCGACCAATTTGAATGCGGCCAATCCCGCTGACTGGTTCATCGAACAGAGCGGCGATGGCGAAATCGTGCCAATGAATAGTTTTCTTCGCAATACCATCCAGGGGAAATTGACCAAACGCCTCGGCACTGGAAAACTAACCTACGCCGCCATGTGGAATGACGCGGAATATCAGGAATATTTCCACGAATTTAAATATACGCCGGATGGCAATTATCAGCAGTTTCAGAAAGGATTTAATCATTCCTTACAATATACCGGTTCGGTGGGGGAAAACGCATTTTACCGCATTCAATATGGTTTCCGTTCCAATGAGTATCGTTTCAATGTGTTTGAAGATCCGCTCGATCCCCGCTACGTCGATCCTGACCGCCTGAATATTGCTGCGTTCCGCTTCTTTACCGGCGGCACCGGGCCGCAGCATTTCCGACGGGAAACTCGCGCCCATACCGGTATCGCCAATTTTACCTGGCAGGTGAATAAAGTGCATCAGTTGAAGGTCGGAATTGACGGCACGTTGCATCGTCTTTTTCTCCGGGAATTTTCCATTCAGGCTGCCCGCGATGGTAATGGCGTGGAGATTTTCCCCTTCCAGCCCAGTGTGCCTGCTACTTCGGCAATTGGCAGTAACGAATATTTGCGCCGGCCGAAGGAGTTCTCCGCTTATGTGCAGGATAAAATCGAATTAAACTCTGTGGTGGTCAATGCCGGTGTACGGTTTGATTATTTTGATGCAAACGCAGATTTACCCCTCAATCCGGGAAACCCACAAGGCTCAGCGACCGAAGCAGCAGAGATAAAAACGCAGTGGAGTCCCCGTTTGGGAATTGCCTACCCGCTAACCGCTACTGGCATCTTACATTTTTCATTCGGGCGTTTTTTCCAGATGCCTCCATTCCAGTATCTCTACACAAATCCTGATTTCGAAGTATTGCCGGGCGCGCTGCGGACGATTATGGGCAATCCCAATCTGAAGGCGCAAAATACTACCCAATATGAATTGGGCTTGCAGCAGCAGTTCACGAACGATCTCGCGGTAGATTTTACCGTTTTTGTCAAGGATATGCGTAATCTGCTCGGGCAGGAACAGTTCCGTTTGGATAATGACGTCAGCAGTCGTTATGTGCGCTACACAAATCGCGATTATGGTCAGGCGAAAGGATTCTCGATTTATCTCGAAAAGCGGCTCCGGGATATGTGGGGAATTAATATCAACCATACATTTCAAATCGTTCGCGGAAATGCATCCGATCCCAATGCGCTCTTTTTCGATCTACTGGCAAATCCGCCCCGGGAATCCGAAAAGAATGTTGTTTACCTCGATTGGGACCAGCGGCACACTATAAATGGTTCGTTAATTCTCGGACATCCGGAATCCTGGAATGTGAGCATTATTGGTAATTTTGGCAGTGCGTTGCCCTATACCCCGGCGTTTCAAAACCAGCGAACATCTTTCGAAAATTCTGATCGAAAACCGGCCACTCTCAATTTCGACCTGCGGGCGGACTATCGCTTTCGGCTGGCTGGCGTTCGCTTTTCTGCCTTTGCCATCATTGACAATGTTTTTGATAAACGAAATGAGTTAACCGTATTCAGCGATACCGGACGATCTGGTTATACGCTGCAAAATCAGTTTGTCGGCAATACCGGACTTTATCCATTGTCGGATTTTAACAACCGCCCGGACTATTATTCCCCACCCCGGCGTATCGTAATGGGATTAAAATTGAACTAAGACTGGCGAGTGTAATCGAAATATGAATAAGAAAACATTAATTTCTTTACAATTGGTGCTTTGCATTCTTTTCAGCATGTCCACCTTTACTCAAACGAAAGATGCCAACGCTTTTTCTAAAATGCGGAAAAAGCAGCTCAGCAAATCATTTGGGCAGGAGGATCGTCGGCAGGGCATTCACAGCGGCAATTTGATCCGGACACTTTTCCACAATTATGGCTCGATCGGTTTTCCCTATACGGTGCCGGCGGTGGAATGGCCGAAAGGGACGAATCACAATTATATCTTTGAATTTGGGGTGATTGCCGCCGCCGAAGTGATTAGTACCAGCGGCGATACAATTCACATCGTCAGTGAAGGCATCATCGGGGGCATCGCGGATGAAGGGGGCGATCTCTCGCCGGATGGCAAGGTATGGGGCTGGCAGCCCTTGCCGGGATATACAGCGACCGGGCAAAACAATGTTGCCATGAGTGATAAACCGGAAACCTGGCCGGAAACCTGGCCGGGCAGAGGGGCAAACTGGGACGGCGCCTGGCCGGGAGAGTTCGGGCTGGACGTGGCTATCGCCGATCAGGAGAGCTACTACATCATGGACGATCGGGAAAATGCCGAGTTTGCCTATTTCCCCGATTCCCAGGATTCCACCCGGCGTGGACTGGGATTGCAGGTGGAAACCCGTGGCTATCAGTGGGCACATCCGCTGGCGGAAGATTGCATTTTCTGGGTCTACGAAATCACCAATGTCGGCGATAAAGATCTCGATAAGGTCGTCTTCGGGATGTATGGCGATGCTGATGTCGGTGGTGCTGATGACTGGAACGATGATGATTCATTCTTTGATATTGACCTCGATATGGTTTACCAGTGGGATCATGACAATCGCGGTATTTGGGGAGGCGAGGTTGGTTACTTCGGCTATAAATACCTGGAAAGTCCCGGCAACCCATTTGACGGCATCGACAACGATAACGATGGCATGATTGATGAAAGACGGGATGACGGTATCGATAATGATGGCGACTGGCGGGAAGAGCGCGATGATGTTGGCGCGGATGGTATTCCCGATACCGGCGACGATGGCGAAGGCGACGGCGTCCCCACCGCTGGTGAACCTAATTTTGATGCCACCGATATTGATGAATCGGACCAAATCGGTCTGACCAGCTTTAACGCCTTCGTTTGGCCGAATGTGCGGGTTTCCGACGATGAGGAAATATGGAACCGCCTTACCCCGGGATTTTTTCCGCAGCCTCCGCAAACCGTCGATATTGTATTCCTCTATGGCTCCGGATATTTCCCCTTAAAGGCCGGGCAAACCCAGCGCTTTTCCATTGCCCTATTATTGGGAGAAGATCAGGAAGACCTATTCCGCAATGCTGACGTGGTTCAGAAAATTTATAATTCCAATTACCGTTTTGCCCGCGCGCCGGACAAGCCAACGGTAACAGCAGTGCCGGGGGACGGCAGGGTGACGCTCTATTGGGATAAGAAGGCAGAATTCTCCCTCGATCCGGTAACCGGCGAGGACTTCGAAGGATACAAGATCTACCGGGCGACCGACCCCGGATTTAACGAAGTGCGCACTATTACTGACGGGGACGGTAATCTGACCTTCTACGAACCGATCGCCCAGTTTGACCTGGTCAATGAGGTTGCAGGATTCCATCCGGTCGATATCAATGGCGTGCAGTTTGAACTCGGTAGCAATACTGGCTTGCAGCATACCTGGACCGATTCTACCGTCACCAATGGTGTCACCTATTATTACGCGGTTGTCTCCTACGATCGCGGTGATATTAACAATCTGATCTCACCGAGCGAATGCACCAAGGTGATCGATATTGATGAAGCCGGTAATCTGCAAACCGACATCAACACGGTTATTGTTACCCCGAATCAACGCCCCGTCAACTATACCGCGCCGGCGCTGGCAAATGGTATTGAAAAAGTCAGTGGGCCCGGTACCGGAGACGTCCGGGTCAATTTAATCGATCCTTTTGCCATTCAGAATGGGGTGGAATATGAAATTTCTTTCAACGATACCCTACTGCCGACCACGACATACCAGGTGCGCCGGAAAAGTCCTGATCTCGATCAATCTGATGTGCTCATTGATAAATCCTCTCTGCTCAATGGGGAAGAAGGCAATCCGGTTTTTGACGGGATTCATCTCTTTGTAAATGAAGATACCCTGCTTTTCGACCCGGAAAACAGTCGTTGGTTAAACGGAGAGACCAATTATGCGTTTACCGGTGGATTATTCATCAATAGCGAAGCGTATCCGGCGGATTATGAAATCCGCTTTGGGGTAGAGAAAACCGACGATGTCTTTAACCTGCCGGTACCTTTTGAAATCTGGAATGTAACCGACAATCAGGAAAGTCGATTCGGCCTGGTCGATAATGATGCGAACGGCGAATGGTCCAGCGGCGATGCCATTGTTATATTGCTCGGTGAAGATGGTGTGGTTACTTCCTGGCAGGCGATATTTACCGCCCCGGCCGATAATCCGCTGCCGCCGGCAGCCGGAGATATTTTTCATTACGCCACCACTAAACCGTTCACGAGTGATGATGTTTACCGTTTCACCACCGTTGCGGCGCAATCCGCGACGGAAAATAACCCGGACATCCTCGATGCCATCGCGGTAGTGCCGAATCCCTATGTTGCTACCAATATATTCGAACCGCCGAACAATCAGCTCAGTGGGCGGGGAGAACGGCGAATTCATTTTATCAATGTGCCGGTGGATGCAACGATCCGCATATTTACGGTGAATGGCAACCTGGTGCAAACTTTACATCATGATGGCGGATTAGCTTCCGGTACCGTCAGTTGGAATTTATTGTCGAAAGACGGGATTGGTGTTGCTTACGGCATCTATATCTATCACGTCGAGGCCGAGGGGATTGGGGAAAAGGTCGGTAAATTTGCCCTGATAAAATAATCTTCTGATTTCCGAAATCATCTCTGGCAACTCTAAAACATGCTGCCGATGTATTCTTTAAAAATCAAACAATGCTGGATTAAACATGTTTGCAATTAAAATTCGCTTTGGAAAATATGCCCTTTATTTGGCGCTTGTGATTCTCCACTTGAATGGCAGCCTGGTCGCGCAAAACACATCCAATTCCGGAACCGTCGCCGCGCCCTTTTTATTATTGTCTGCGGATCCGCGGGGCAGCGCGATGGGGAATGCCGGATCTGTCTCCAGGCCGGGAATTAGTTCCGCGATCTGGAATCCGGCTGCTTTGTCGGACAATCGCCATACTTTTTTTGCTTCCCATGGGGAATGGTTTGCGGAAATAAATCTCGATCAGATCGGTGTAAATATCTCCGCCGGCAATTTTGGCAACATCGGGGCTTATTTGTCCATGATGAATTACGGTGAAATGGAAGTGCGCACCGCCACCCAGCAGGATGGCACCGGCGAACGCTTCAATGCCAGCGATATGTCTCTGTCGGTCTATTATGCCCGGGACATCACCGATCGCTTAAAGATTGGCGCATCATTTAAATACATACAGCAACGGATTTGGCATAGCAGTGCCCAAACCGCCGCGGTTGATATCGGGACGATATTTCGCTCGCCAATTCTTGGGCTGGATTTTGGGGCGAGCATCTCCAATTTCGGCGGGGATATGCGAATGTCCGGACGGGATACCCGCGTTCAGCATGATATTGATCCTCCCCTTACCGGCAATAACCCGAATATTCCGGCGAATCTGGAATTACAATCCTGGCCGCTGCCGGTCACCTTGCGGAGTGGCATTTCCCGGAAATTCGCGACAAGTACCCATCATGTTTATACGGTTGTGATGGATGCTTATTATCCGCAGGACAATTTAGGCAGCCTTAATTTCGGGATGGAATACAGCTATCGGAAATCAATCCACTTACGGGCCGGTTATCGCGGGCTGTTCCTGGAAGAAAATGAAGGGGGCATCTCCGGGGGCATCGGCATCGGTTGGCGGACCGGCAATAGCAACTGGCATCTGGATGTCGCCGTCGTCGATTATGGATTGCTCGATACCATCTCGGTTTTCGCCATCGGGTTAAGATGGTAATGCAAGTGCCGGGCGATAGAAAAAGAGGGGCAGGTCAACGTGAACAAACAGCCCTGCTGAAGCTATTTCAATGGAAAATTCTCCTGGTTGTTTTTTTTATCCTGATATTCCTGAACTGCAAAAAATATCAGAATCCCGGTGATCCAAACACCATTGTCTATGCGATGTATGAAGATGTGAAGGATTGGGATCCCGCTGTGGCCTTCTCGCTGGAAGTGCTTCCGCTGGCCAACATTTACGAACCGTTGCACTGGTATACCGGGGACTCCAGCGGAGGGTATCATTTCCGTCCCGGCCTGGCGAAATCATTTCAAAAATCAGCAGATGGATTGAATTGGACCTTCCAGCTGCGTAGTAATGTGAAATTCCATGACGGCACGGATTTTACTTCCCTGGCAGTGAAAAAGACCATTGAGCGTGTGCAGCGGCTGGGGCGTGGTGCCGCGTTTATCTGGGCGGCGGTGCGCGATGTCGAAACCCCCGATGATACCACTGTCGTTTTCAAATTATCCTATCCGGCACCAATCGATTTAATTGCCGCCTCGCAATACAGCGCCTGGATTATGTCCCCGGCCATCGCCGATTGCACCGATAGTTATTTCTTACGGGGCAATGCATCCGGCACCGGCCCCTACAAACTGGATTACTGGGAACAGGATAATGAGATTGCTCTGAAAAAGTTTGATCAATATTGGGGAGGCTGGCCGAAAGAACATTTCGAGAATGTTAAATTGAAGTTAGTCTCCGAACCGGCAACGCGCGTGCAGTTAATTCGTACCGGTGAAGCGGATTTTGCCGGGGTCATTCCACCGGAAAATATTGCCGCTATGAAGCATAATCCGGAAGTGGAAGTGGTGACATATGACAGCTGGAGAAATGCGATGTTCCTGTTGAACGTTTCCAAACCTCCCCTGAACGACCCGCTGCTGCGCCGGGCCATATTGCATGCGTTCGATTATGAAGCGGCTATCGAGCACATCTACCACGGATATGCGGAACGTGCCACCGCACCAGTAGCGAAAGGCATGTGGGGACGCGCCGAAAACTTAACTCAACCGACGTTTGATCTGGAAAAAGCCCGAAGCTATTTGGCAAAAAGCAATATCGATGCTGATAAACTGAATCTGGAGATGGCATACGTTTCCTCGGTCGATGCTTATCATAAATGTGCGATGATGCTGCAGAACAATCTTGCCCAAATTGGCATCGACCTGGAGTTAAAACCCGGTATGTGGAACGTCATCTGGGAAGATGCGAAAAAACTGGAAAGCGCTCCGCATATTCAATCGATGGTCTGGTGGCCTTCTTATGCAACCCCGGGTGACTGGCTGGCCGGCCTCTTTCGTACACAGCAACCGAACTTGTTCAACCTGAGCCATTATTCCAATCCGGCATTCGATGCCGCCGTCGATGAAGCGATGATACTGGAAGGCACAAATCTGGAGAAGTCAACGCAGCTGTATCAATCAGCGCAGGAAATGCTTTACAATGATGCCGCCGCCATTTTTGTTGCCGATCTAAAAGTAAGGTTGGTAAAAAGGAAGTCGGCTCGATTCCGGCAATTCCGTCCCAATCCAGCCTATGAAGCGATTTATTTTTACAATTTGTACCGTGATAAAAATCCCTTAGAAGAAAATCATAAACCAGCAGAAACGCTATAATGCCTTATATCCTGAAACGAATATTTTTTTCCATTTTTGTTATCGCCGCGATCGCGATTATCACTTTTGTGATTGTGCGTATCCTCCCGGGAGATCCGGTGGCGATGTGGGTCGGGGACCGGCCGACGCAGGAGCAATTGGAGCGTGCCCGGGTGGAGTTGGGGTATGATCAGCCGATTTATCTTCAACTGGGAAAATATTTGTTCAATTTGGCGCAGGGGGATTTTGGTACTTCACTGCGAACCCGCCGCCCGGTCAGTTCGGAACTGGGGAAAAGATTTGCGGCCACATTCGAACTTACCACGCTGGCCATGGCGTTTTGCTTAATCTTTGGCGTTCCCCTGGGGGTATTGGCAGCCAATGCCCCGGGGCACTGGCTTTCCAAGGTTGAAAAATATTTCTCCCTATCCGGTATTGCGATTCCGATTTTTTGGTTGGGAATGCTCTTGCAAATGTTTTTTGCCGGTGCACTGGACTGGCTGCCTTTGCAGGGACAACGGGCATTGCCACTGCCGGCACATCAACCGACCGGTTTGCTGTTATTGGATACTCTCTTTAGCGGGGAATTCGATAAATTCCACGATGCCCTGCAGCACATCTTTCTCCCGGCGTTAACGCTTTCCATGGCCTGTTTTGGGTTGATTACCAGAACTGTTCGTAATGCGATCTCCCAGGCATTATCGCAGGATTATATCCGTACGGCGCATGCATTTGGTGTCGCTCCGCGGCGGATACTCTTTGTCCACGCCCTGAAAAATGCCATGATCCCCCTGGTGACGATTAGCGGTTTGGCTTATGGATATCTGTTAGGCGGGACTTTCCTGGTAGAAAGAGTTTTTGACTGGCAGGGACTGGGACAATTTGCAGTGTTGAGCATCTTAGCCAACGACCTGCCGGCCGTTACCGGTGTTGCGATGATTTATGCCCTGGTTTACAGCGTTATCAATCTGGCCCTGGACATTGTTTATAGCCGGCTGGATCCGCGTATTAGTATTTCCTGAGTTTTTTAAGTATTTGCTTTATATGAGAATATGTTGAGTCTAAAAGTGTAAGGAATCAGAATTTGCCGGCAGCGTTCAAGTATACAACATTCTTTTTGGTGCTGATTACCCTGATGGCAATCTTTGCCGGCATCATTACTCCTTATCCGGAAGATGCCGGCCCGGTGATGCACTTTGAACAAAAGCTGGAGGCGCCATCTTTTGCCCATCCATTTGGTACGGATTCCCTCGGTAAGGACATCTTTACCCTGGTAATTTTTGGTGCGCGCCTTTCCTTGCTGGCTGCTTTGGGCGTGGTTGGTATTGCTTTGATTATCGGAATTCCCCTGGGCTTAATTGCCGGTTATAAGGGCGGTATGATCGAAGAGGCAATCATGCGGCTTTGCGATGCTTTCTTGGCTTTTCCGCCCCTGCTGTTGCCGGTAATCTTTACTGCTGCACTGGGGCCGAGCTTGGAGAATGCGATCATTGCCGTGGCAATTTCCTGGTTCCCCTGGTATGTGCGCATATTGCGCGCCCAGGTATTGGTGATAAAAGAAATGCCTTACGTAACCGCCGCGAAAGCAATGGGCACATCGACGCCGGCGTTGCTTTTCCGGCACATTCTGCCGAACAGTTTTGCGCCTTTACTGGTGCAGGCCACCCTTGATATGGGCTATGCGATTCTGGCAGTGGCGGGATTAAGTTTTATCGGCTTTGGCGCAACTCCCCCGGCAATTGAATGGGGATTGATGATTACTGCCTCCCGGACCAGTTTTCTCGATTATTGGTGGACGGCCTTTTTCCCGGGACTGGCGCTTTTCTTAACCGTCTTCGCATTTAACCTGAGTGGTGAGGGATTGCGAAAAGTATTTAATTTGGGAGACGAATTATGATTGCTCCCTTGCTTACTGTCAAAGATTTGAATGTAAATGCCGGTAGTATATCCTTATTGGAAGGCGTCTCTTTTCAGATCAATGCCGGGCAAAGCGTTGGCCTGGTGGGGGAGAGCGGTTCAGGTAAATCGATGACCGCCTGGTCCCTGATGCAATTACTGCCGCCTGGTGTGAATGTTAAAAGTGGAGAAATCTGGTTTGGCGAAGAGAATCTGGTAAATTTATCAAGCGCGGACATGCGCAATATCCGTGGTAGCCGGATGGCAATGATATTCCAGAATCCGCGCACTGCATTAAATCCGGTGCTGACGATTGCCGCGCAGTTCGACGATATCATCAAAACGCATTATGCTGAAGAGAAAACTATTCGCCGGGGCCGGATGGAGAAATATCTGCAGGAAGTAGAACTACCGGATACCGCCCGGGTTTTGGCAAGCTATCCGCATCAATTGAGCGGCGGGATGTTGCAAAGAGTGCTGATTGCCATGGCGCTCAGTCTGGAGCCGGAAATTTTACTGGCAGACGAACCAACCACTGCACTGGATGCAACTATCCAACTGCAGATATTACGCTTGTTAAAAAATCTGCAGCAACAATACAATATGACGCTATTGCTTATTTCCCATAACATCGGAGTTATTTCGGAAGTTTGCAGCGATTTGATGATTATGTATGGTGGCAGAATCGTCGAGCAGGGGGGCACGCAATCGATCATCGCAAATCCGATGCATCCCTACACCAAAGCGCTGCTTGCCTCCCGGCCCGGGAAGCACCCATTCCGTAGTCAGCTCAATACAATTCCCGGAACGCCGCCGCTGGCCGGCACTTTGCTCGATCAATGTAAATTTAATCCCCGCTGCCCGGAGAAACTGCCTCATTGCTCCGAGCTGGTGCCAAAAACCGAAACGATTGAAAGTCGCCGGAAAGTCGCTTGTTTTTTATATAACGCGCAGAGTGGTAGTTAATGAAGCAGTTGATATAAACTTACTATCCATAGAAAGTAGAAATGGCAGAAAGTAAGCAAAAGAGCGCATCACAATTATTGCGCTGCGAGAATGTTGCCCGTTTGTATCGTGTCGGAAAACTAACCATACAAGCGCTAAAAGATGTTTCTTTTCATGTGCATCCCGGCGAGACATTAGGTATCGTCGGTGAATCCGGATCGGGTAAATCGACTTTAATGCGCCTGCTGTTAGGCCTGGAACAGCCAGACAATGGTTCGATAGTTTTTGAAGACGCCAATATTGCTGAATTCTCTAAACAGCAGCTGATTGAATTCCGGCGAAAAATTGGTATCGTTTTCCAACAGCCGCAGCTCTCTTTCGATCCCCGCTGGCCGGTTTACAAATCGATCGAGGAGCCGCTGGTAATCCACCACTATGGTGATAAGATTGCCCGGATGCACAGAGTGAATGAATTAGCTGAACAGGTGGGATTGCCGGCGAACTTATTGCAACAATTACCGGCGCAATTCAGTGGCGGACAGTTGCAACGGGCCGCGATTGCCCGGGCGATTGCCTTAAAACCAAAGCTGATTCTTCTCGATGAACCCACTTCGGCTCTGGACGTTTCGATCCAGTCGCAAATTATCAATCTACTCATCGAGCTGCAGGACACCGAAGGTTTGACATACATATTTGTAACGCACGACTTAACCGTCATACAACACCTGGCGAATCGCCTGATCATTATGCGGGAAGGGAATATTGTGGAAAGCGGCGATGCACAAGCAATACTGGCGAACCCCGGGAAAGCATATACACAAGATTTGTTTGCAGCAACACTTTGAAATGATTGCAGCAAGAAATATTACCGTCAATTTGCGCAAGCATTTTGCCGGTAAAAAAGAGTCAACATTTAACGGAGAATATTATGGGACGAAAATTTGGTATCATCGGCGTTCAGATGTTCGTGCAGGGCGGGGATGTTCGCGCTAACCTGGAATCGATGAAGCGTTATATCAAATTCTGCACTGCTGCTTATCCTTTTGCGGAAATGCTAGTTTTCAGTGAGTTTGCCCTCTACGGTGCGCCCTATCCGGCATGGAAAAAAGATGCCGAGTCAATTCCCGGACCGTTAACGGAAGAGTTATGCAGCATCGCGAAAAAGTATAAACGCTGGCTAGTGCCCGGAACAATATATGAACGGGAAGGCGATGCGATTTACAACACGGCAGTAGTTATTTCTCCGGAAGGCGAACTTGTTACGACTTACCGTAAGCTGTTTCCCTGGCAGCCGTTGGAGGAAACTACGCCCGGACAGGATTTTTGCGTGTTTGACGTCCCTGCGGTTGGCCGCTTCGGTCTCTGCATTTGTTACGATATGTGGTTTCCGGAAGTGTGCCGCACTCTCGCCTGGATGGGCGCGGAAGTTATTCTCCACCCAACGATGACCACCTCGGCCGACCGCGAGCAGGAACTGGTACTGGCGCGGGCGAATGCCATTTTTAACCAATGCTATTTCATCGATGTTAATGGGGTTGGCTGGGGCGGCGTTGGTCAGTCCCGTTTTGTTGATCCGCATGGCCGTGTGCTGCAGTCTGCTGGCAACGAAACCGTGATGATGGTGGAAATTCTCGACCTGGAAAATGTGAAAACTGCCCGCGAGTTTGGCACTGCCAATGTCTCCCAACATCTGAAACAATTAAAAGCCTTTCCTCATACATTTCCCCCTTATGAAAAAGGCATTGCCAATGGAGAGGGATTTAAAGACTTAGGGCCGGTCGCCGTTCAGAAAAAATTATAAAATAAATTTGAATGAAATGAAGGAGCAATCCATGTATTCAATCAAAAAATCTGCGGAGTTGAAAGCGCGCCGGGAAAAAGCAATGCCCCGGGGACCATTTCATGTAACGCCCCTGTTTATTGCCCGGGGAGAAGGCGCTCTCGTCTATGATATTGATGGCAATGAATATGTCGATTTTTCCGGCGGCATCGGCAGTTTGAATGCCGGCCATTGTCCCCCGGAGGTCGTCACCGCGATTCGCGAGCAATCCGGAGAATACATCCATAGCTGTTTTAACGTGATGATGTATGAACCGGCTATTGCCCTGGCGGAAAAGCTCAATCGAATTGTGCCGGGCAAATCGGATAAGCAAACCTTGTTTTTCAACAGTGGGGCAGAAGCGGTGGAAAATGCCGTTAAAATCGCCCGCTATGCTACCGGCCGGGAAGCGATTATCGCCTTCGAACATGCATTTCACGGCCGCACCTTGTTGGCGATGTCCCTCACCAGTAAAGTGAAGCCGTACAAATATGGCTTTGGCCCTTTTGCTCCGGAAATCTATCGGGCCCAGTTCCCGTATGACTACCGCGATCCCATCGGCACGCCGGGCGCTGATAATCGCCAGGCCTATCGGGATTATTTCACCACTTTTTTCAAAAATCACGTCGCGGCGGAAAAAGTAGCTGCTATTATTATCGAGCCGGTACTCGGCGAGGGAGGATTCGTGGTGCCGCCCTTTGATTTTATCCCGACATTAAATGAGATCTGTCAGGAAAACGACATCCTGCTCATTGCCGATGAAGTGCAATCCGGTTTCTGCCGGACTGGTAAGATGTTCGCGATGGAACATTTTAAAGTCGAAGCAGACTTGATGGTTTTAGGCAAGTCGCTCGCTTCCGGAATGCCGCTCAGTGCGGTCACCGGTAAAACTGAGTTGATGAATGCACCGCATGTCGGTGGTTTGGGAGGTACCTATGCCGGTAATCCGGTCGCCTGCCGGGCTGCCCTGGCAACCATTGATGTTTATGAGCAGGAAAACCTGGCGGAACGATCCGCAGAAATCGGGAAGCAGGTAAAGGGATTTTTCCAGGCATTGCAAAAAGATTATGATACAATTGGAGACATCCGCGGTTTGGGCGCTATGGTCGGTATAGAATTCGTTACGGATAGAGCCAGCAAAACACCCAATCCGCAACTGTTGTCGGCAATCTGTCAATATTGCTATGAACATGGGCTAATTATAATGTCCGCAGGTACTTATAGTAATGTTTTGAGGACATTGATGCCATTGGTTATTACTGATGATCAATTGGAAAGCGCGTTTAGTATAATCCAAAAAGCAATTAAGGAAGCGTCATGAGTTTGAAAAAAAACAATGCCCGGCAAGGGATAGATCTTTTTGAAAATATCCACTTCAGGAACTTAGTTGCTGGCATCTTTTTCGGTATTTTGTTTTTAAATATCACCGGATTGTTCGCCCAGGGAACCGCGCCATTCCTGGAAATCCGTCCCTATGCTGTTCCGCCGAATGAGCAATATCCGGTGCACGCCCAGGTGGATCATCTTTATCCAACGCAATCTCCGAATGGCGAATTTATCCGTATGGATGGGTTTACGACACCCAGCCAATCCCCGCCGGCCAGCAATTGCCTCGATGGGACGACCTGTTATGATGGACATGCAGGGGTTGATTATTGGATGGCCCCGGGAATTCCTTTGCTGGCTGCGGCGAGTGGAACGATTGTTTGGGCGGAATTTGGCGCAGGTGTTAATCCCTGTCCAAATGGCCTGCCACCAAATGGCGATCTGGGGGTGGTGATAATAGATCATGGGAACAGTTATTATTCAACTTATTTGCACCTCAATCCGCCAATGGTGGTAACGGTCGGTCAGAATGTGGTGGCTGGCGATACTGTCGGATTTAATGGCGACACCGGATGCGCATCCACACCACATCTTCATTTTGAGATGCGCAAGGATACTTATTTCTTTAACCAGCAGCAAAGCTGGGCGGTAAATTCCTACGGATGGTGGGGAACCACACAAGATCCCATTCGCGATATGCGTGGTAATAGCAGCGTTTGGTTGTGGAAATCCGCGCCCTTAATTGATGATGGCGACAACGGCTTTGAACGTTTTCATGGGCCAGATTGGGAACGACTCAATGGAGGGTATAATAATGATAGCTGGCAAACACCTTCTGTGAATTCATTGGCGCAAAGCAGGCATTACGCCGTTTGGGTGCCGGAATTGCCCCAACCGGGCGAATACCACGTGCAAGTGTATGTACCGGATGCCCCCAACGCTGTCGATAAGGCCATCTATGAAATTTATGTAAAGCAGCCCGGTGGGGTTAACAGCAAAGATGTCTTCATTGTCGATCAGACAGCCGCGCCAAATGAATTTCAGACGATCGCTACGATGAACTTCAGCGCCGGTGCAAATTGTATGGTGCTATTAAGGGATGTCGTCGATGCCGGCTCGCAGGGAAGCAGGGTTCTATTTGATGCAGTGCGTTTTGTAAACACAACTACTGGTATAAATGACAGATCGGAGCAGAAACGAGATTTAACCCCTTTAAAACTGGTGTCAAATCATCCTAATCCATTTCAAAATTCTATCGCCGCAAAGAATGCCAGTATTACTTTTCAATTGGAAAAACCGATGGCCGTTTCTGTCAGCATAAACAACGTCCTGGGCCAGAAAGTCTTCAAGTATAACCCTGGTGTATTAGCATCCGGTCAACATACAATTAATTGGGCGGGGCGGGACGAGCAAAACCGTCCATTAACTGCCGGGGTGTACATCTTTCATATCAAAGCAGACAATGTTGTCAAAACCGGTAAATTTTTGATTATAAACTAAGTAAATGATTTTTAAAATGAGTGTTGGCGCATTAATATTGCCTATATCGTCACCGATATTTGAATTGTTCAATAAATTATTTTAGCGGGTGTTATTGATGGAAAACGAGACAAAGACAAAAAGTTTGAAAACGAGAACCTCAAGGAACCGCGATTCCGCTCAACCCAATGTGAGTAATGATAAGCCTGAAATCATGGAAATGACGGATAAAGAAATTGGGCAAAAGCTTAAAGGGTTAAGAAAAATTAATGGATTAACTTTGAAAGAGGTGGCAGCACTTGCTGGCTGTACGGATGCTGCCCTTTCAAAAATAGAGCGGGGCGAAGTTACTCCCACAATCGCTTTACTAAAAAAAGCGGTAAACGTATTAGGGACAACGCTTTCTGATTTTCTAACGATTGAAACCAGCACACCGGAATCTGTTGTTATGCGAAAGCATGAAAGAATTCGCATGCATTTTCCAACCGAAAATATTAATTCATATCAATTGGTGCGCTATGTGAAAGAAAAGCAGATGCAGCCGTTGTATGAGATTATTAAGCCAGGTGGTGGGTCAAAAGGCACATACTCGCATGAAGGAGAAGAATTCGGCCTGGTTCTGGAAGGTGAACTTGAATTAACTGTCGATGGTGTTTCCTATCAGATAAAAGAAGGCGATAGTTTCTATTTCAAGTCCAACCGCCTGCATGCCTTCGAAAACAAAAGTGATATGGATGTTAAAGTAATCTGGATTATAACCCCGCCGACTTATTAAAAGAAGAAGCCAATTTGCCGATAAGGCGGTTGCTCCCATAAATACCACCTTCTCGAATCATAAAGCTTGTTGAAAAAATGAGCAGATGAGCAAATGAGCAGTTATTTGTTAACTTTACTCATTTGCCCATTTGCTGTTTTGCCCATTTGCTCACTTGCTTCAAATGCAGTAAATTGCAAAGAATAATCAAGCGAGAGCCATACCTGTGAAAGAAAGATTCAATCATGTATCCTATCTCTGGGACGAAACGCGAGCTGCTGAATTGGGCGGCGATGAAGTTGCCCTTTTCCTCTATCGCTCCAATTTACTCGGTGCGGATTTACGAGTGACCAATTATGGCGGCGGCAACACTTCCTGCAAAACAAGAGAAAAAGATCCGTTAACCGGAAAAGCCGTAGAGGTAATGTGGGTGAAAGGCTCCGGCGGAGATATCGGTACACTAACGCGGAAAGGGATCGCGGGGCTTTATACCGAGCGGCTGCGGGAATTAAAGAACATCTACCGCGGAATTGAATTTGAAGATGAAATCGTGCCGCTCTATCAACATTGCCTCTATGATTTGGAAAGCGCGGCTCCTTCTATCGACACCGCTCTGCATGGCTTGTTACCTTTTAAACATATCGACCACTTACACCCAGACGCAGTGATTGCCGTGGCAGCAGCCAAAAACAGTAAAGAGATTACCAAAGAAATTTGGGGCAACAAGATGGGCTGGGTGCCCTGGCAACGTCCCGGTTTTGATCTCGGGCTGCAGCTGGAAAAATGCTTGGTAGAGAATCCCGGCATTCGCGGTATAGTTCTGGGTAAACACGGGCTGTTTACCTGGGGAGATACTGCTCATGAATGTTATCTAAACAGTCTCGAAGTTATTGAAATGGCTTCCCAATATATTGCTGAGCGAGAGGGGGTTGATCGCCCGATTTTTGGCGGTGAAAAAATTGCCAGCCTGCCTCCGGATGAGCGGAAAAAACAAGCAGCGAAAATTATCCCGGTTTTGAGAGGACTGTGTTCAGAATATCAGCGGATGATCGGCCACTTTAGCGATGATGATCAAGTGTTGCCCTTTCTCAATAGCCATGATTTGGACAAGCTGGCCCCGCTTGGCACTTCCTGTCCGGATCACTTTTTACGTACGAAAATAAAACCCCTGGTGCTGGACCTTGCCCCAGATGAAATGCTTGATGATTCAGCTAACCTTCGCTCCCGGTTACTCCCGGTGTTTGAACGATATCGCAGTGACTATGCGGCGTATTACGAGAAATGTAAACATGATGACAGTCCGGCCATTCGCGATCCAAATCCGGTTGTGATTCTTTATCCCGGCGTAGGAATGTTTACCTTTGCGAAAAACAAGCAGACAGCCCGGGTTGCTGCGGAATTTTATATTAATGCCATTAACGTTATGCGCGGGGCGGAGGCAATTTCCAGTTACACAGCGCTGCCCAGCCAGGAAGCGTTCAATATTGAATACTGGCTGCTGGAGGAGGCAAAGCTGCGACGGATGCCTGCCGAGAAGCCCTTGTCCCGCAGAGTTGCGTTTATCAGTGGCGGCGCTGGGGGCATTGGTAAAGCCATTGCCAATAAATTAGCCGCTGAAGGCGCGAATGTAATTCTCGCCGACATTCACGAAGAGTGGTTGAAAGAAGCGAACGCTGCTTTTGGAAGGGATATTTCAACCACCGCTGTTTGTGATGTCAGCAACCCTGA
This sequence comes from Calditrichia bacterium, assembly GCA_028284905.1. Classification (GTDB taxonomy): domain Bacteria; phylum Calditrichota; class Calditrichia; order RBG-13-44-9; family J075; genus JACKAP01. The sequence continues at coordinate 194,716 of JANQQU010000072.1, read as the reverse complement.
ATCTGTGGCAGCAGCATTTGCAAAAGCCTGCCTGATGTTTGGTGGTGTAGATATTATCGTGCATTCGGCTGGCCTGGCAATCTCCAAGCCTTTGGCAGATACCGCGCCGGAAGATTGGCAACTGTTGCAAGATGTATTGGTGAACGGACAGTTCAATTTGGCGAAGGCCGGCACAAAAATTTTAAGAAAACAACAGATGGGCGGTAATATTATCAATATCGCCAGCAAAAATGGCTTGGTCGCCGGGAAAAATAATGTCGGCTATGGTACCGCAAAAGCCGCGCAACAACACATGGCCCGCTTGCTGGCCGCAGAATTAGCATCTGAAAAAATACGGGTGAACACGGTAAATCCGGATGCGGTCATCATCGGTAGCAAAATCTGGGAAGGGGAGTGGGCGGAAGGCCGGGCGAAGGCTTACGGCATTAGCGTGAATGAACTGCCGGCCTTTTATGCCAAACGAAACTTACTGCAGGAAATTATCCGTCCGGAAGATATTGCCAATGCCGTATTTGCCTTAACGGCCATTTTGGATAAAAGCACCGGCAATATTATCAATGTTGATGGGGGAATGGCGGAAGCGTTTGTTCGGTAAATGGGCAAATGGGCAAATGGGCAAATGGGCAAATGAAAGAAAAGATAACTGAATTCTTGTACCAAAACATTTTTGTCCAGATACATAAATAGAACAAAATTATGAAAATCAAAAAATCACAAATCGTAGCATTCAATCAAGGCTATCTCAGTGACCACAATGAAAGATTTGATTTCCTGAACGCGCAACTGGCTAAATCGGGAATTAACGTGGATGACATTGTGGAAAAGTTACGGCAATTTCAGGTGGCTATCCCCAGTTGGGCCTTAGGGGCTGGTGGTACACGCTTTGGTCGTTTTTCTATTGGCGGAGAGCCGGCCAGCCTGGAAGATAAAATCGATGACGTCGGCATCATCCATGCCTTGACGCAGTCCGCCGGAGCGATATCTCTCCATATTCCCTGGGATATTCCGGAAGATGCACAAGCCGTTAAAGAACGTGCCAGTGATTGCGGATTGGTCTTCGATGCAGTGAATTCCAACACTTTTCAGGATCAAAGCGACCAACAACATAGCTATAAATTCGGCTCTCTCTGCCACACAGACCAGGGCGTTCGTCAGCAAGCGATTGACCATAATAAGGCAGTGATCGAATATGGGAAGGCGTTGGGTTCCAAATCTATCACCGTATGGCTGGCGGACGGTAGTTCATTTCCCGGGCAGCATAATTTTCGCAAAGCGTTTCAGCACACCCAGGTTTCGCTGCAGGAAATTTATCGTGCCATGCCCGCCGATTGGCGCATGTTTATCGAATACAAACCTTACGAACCAAACTTCTACTCGATGGTCATTCCGGATTGGGGAACATCCCTGGCGTTGGCGGAAGGATGTGGTGAAAACGCCCATACCCTGGTAGATTTAGGACATCATCTTCCCAATACCAATATTGAACAAATCGTCGCTGTTCTGCTGATGAAAGGCCGGCTGGGCGGTTTTCACTTCAATGACAGCAAGTATGGTGATGATGATTTAACTTGTGGAAGCATCAAGCCGTATCAATTATTCCTGATTTTTAACGAGCTGGTTTACGGCATGGAAAATAATCCGGCCAATAATCCACCACTGGCCTGGATGATCGATGCCAGTCATAATCTGAAAGACCCTCTGGAAGATCTGATGCAGAGCCTGGATGCGATTCTACTTGCTTATGCACAGGCATTGCTGATAGACCGGGAAGCGCTGGAATCAGCGCAAATGGAGAACGATGTGAGTCGCTGCCAGGAAATTTTGCAAGCAGCATACCGCACGGATGTTCGTCCCCTGGTAACCGAGGCACGGCGCTTAAGCGGAGGCGCAATTGACCCGATCGGCTGCTACCGGCAACTGGCTATCCGGGAAACCTTAATTCAGCAGCGGGGCCGCAACGTTATCGCCACCGGGTTATAGATGAAAACAACGCTCGTCTTTGACATTGGCAAGACCAACAAGAAAGTCTTTCTTTTTGATAAACATTGTCAACCGGTGTATAAATCCTATATGCATTTTGCAGAAAAGCAGGACGAAGATGGTTTCCCCAGCGACGATCTGCCGGCGATTCAAGAATGGATGCAAACTACCGTTCAGCAATTGCTTGTAGATGACAAGTATGATATAAAGGCGATCAATTTTTCTACATACGGCGCCAGTCTTGTCCATATAGACCGGCATGGGCAGCCGGTAACACCGCTTTACAACTACCTTAAACCAATGCCTTCAATTGTTTTGCAGCTATTTTATGAAAAATATGGGGAGCGTTTACAGATTGCCCGGGAGACAGCTTCTCCGCCGTTAGCGATGTTGAATTCAGGTCTGCAGTTATACTGGTTAAAACATGCCCACCCGAAAATTTTTCGGAAAATTCGTTGGTCTCTGCACTTTCCGCAGTATCTGAGTTTTTTGTTTACGGGATTGCCGGTTAGCGATTTTACCAACATCGGGTGCCACACGATGTTGTGGGATTTTTCCCGGAATGATTATCACGAATGGGTATATCGGGAAGAGATCGATAAAATATTGCCGCCGATTGTGAATACAGCGACAAGTATTAATACTGACATTTTTCAAAAACGTGTCCAGGTGGGCGTCGGCATCCATGATAGCTCGGCAGCGCTGTTGCCATATCTGCGGGCAAACAAACAGCCGTTTTTGTTGATTTCCACCGGCACCTGGAGCATCTCGCTGAATCCCTTTAACCAGGAACTGTTGTCGGATGATGAGCTGGGAAAGGATTGCCTGAATTACATGCGCGTTGATGGCATGCCGGTAAAGGCCGCCCGTCTGTTTCTCGGGGAAGAATACAAAGCACAGATAGTGCAGCTGCAGACTTTTTTTAAGGTAGGAGAGGACGCGCATCGAGAGGTCGCTTTTAATGAACAGTTATACGGCAGACTACTCCCGGAGCGACGCTATTTTAAGTTTGTCCATCTGCAGACACCCTGGGAGCAGCCGGAGAATAGCCAGCTGCAGAGCTTTGTCAGTTTTGAAGAAGCATATCATCAATTGATGTTTGAATTGGCAGAACTGCAGGTTCGAGCAGCCGTAATGGCTATAGGAAATGTCCCGATCGAAAAGATTTATATTGATGGAGGATTTGCGGGCAATGAGGTATTTGTGCAGATGCTCGCCCGGGCATTCAGAATTTCAAGATTGCCTGCATCAGAAGATGGAGATGAGCCGACAATCAAAATCTATACAACCCAGGCACCATTAGGCTCTGCGCTCGGCGCTGTAATTGCCATTTCTCCAATGAAGATCAAGCAAGCATTCTTAAAGGAGAACTATGCATTAAAAAAATGCGAATTCAGAACAACGCCATCTTAAAGCACCAGCTAAACCCCGTGGTGAAACAACTAACTTCTGAGCAAGATAAACCGGGCAAGTCTTTGCGTCACTAGTGACGCCTGATAATGAGTCCCAGGATTCATCCTGGGGCGGATGGTGTTTATAGCCAGTACATAACATCAAATCATAATTCAAAGCGAAGGCCATAAATATGAATGAGCAGGTTCAAGCAATTGAGACCCAAACAGAAGAGTTTGAACGTCAACCAGTTCCGAAGTCTCGTCTGAAAGGATGGAAAAGTTTCCTCGGCATGTACGCCGGCGAACATGCTGCCGGCACAGAATTTATGATTGGCCCCCTATTCCTCACCGCCGGAGTAAGTGCATTTGACTTGATCATCGGATTGCTGGTCGGAAACCTTTTAGCGGTTCTTTCCTGGCGCTTCCTCACCGCGGAGATCGCGGTTAAAAACCGGCTGACACTCTATTTTCAACTGGAGAAAATCTGCGGGAAAAACCTGGTGATATTTTATAATCTCGCCAACGGGGTGTTGTTCTGTTTCTTGGCTGGCGCGATGATTACAGTGTCGGCAACGGCGGTTGGCGTGCCGTTTGACATGCCCATGCCGAGATTAACGGATACAATGCCCAACGGAGCGACCTGGGTGGTGATTGTATTGGTGCTGGGCGCAATGATTTCAATAGTCGCGGCAAAAGGATATGAAATGGTCGCGAAAGCTGCCAATATTATGGCGCCGTTCATCGTCCTGGCGTTTATTGCCTGTGGCCTCGTTTCCCTCAGTAAATTGGATGTAAACAGTTTTTCAGACTTCTGGAATATCTGGGGCGATGGCAGCGATCCTTTTCCCGGGCAAATCAAATTTACTTTTTGGCATGTGGCGATCTGGAGCTGGTTCTGCAATGCCGCCATGCATATCGGCATGTCCGACTTAACGGTTTTTCGTTACGCGAAAAGTGCAGAGTCCGGATGGACAACTGCTGCCGGCATGTATATCGGTCATTACATTGCCTGGATCGCCGCCGCACTATTGTATGCCGTTTACCTGAAAACACCGGAAGCACAAGGCTTTCTCGCTAACGGAGAAGCGCCTCCGGTAGCGCCCGGTCCTCTGGCCTATAATGCCATCGGTATATTCGGGATTATTACGGTGATTATCGCAGGTTGGACCACTGCCAATCCGACCATCTACCGCGCCGGATTGGCTTTTCAGGCAATTATTCCGAAAGCATCTACCTTTTGGGTGACGATATTAGCGGGAACTGTTGCAACCATCGCCGGATTATTCCCGGCCTTTGCCATGAAACTGCTCGATTTTGTGGCAGTGTATGGATTCATTCTCGCACCGGTGGGCGCGATCATCGTGTTTGAACATTTCTATGGTGAAAAGGCCGGCATAATCCGGAACTATGCCGAGCAAGCCGCTATTTCATTCAGCCCGATGGTTTTAATCGCCTGGTTGTTAAGCGTAGGGCTTTTTTATACGCTCGCCCAGAGCCAGGGCATTTTCTTGTCCTTTTTGACCTTGCCCGCCTGGCTGGTATGTGGTGCATTATTTTTGGTGTTAAGTAAGTTTATGCAAAAGACCAATTGATTGGTTTTGAATATTGCTGGCATTTACAAGCCATTTTTACACTTAAAAGGGCAGCCAGCGCGCTCCGTTTACCGGCGTATTTATCCATTCTCCCTGCTGCCAAACCCGCTGGCCTTTCAGGAAGATTGTATCGATCAGCGGTGGTGAATCCGCTGGTGTTGAAAATAAAAGAAAGTCGGCGATTTGCCCTCTTCGAATCTTCCCGCGCCGGGGTATTTTCCACTGTGTCGTTTGATCGGATGTCAATGTCTTAATTGTTTGAGAATCCAATGACCCAAGCGCCGCTGTTTGATTCACTTCCGCCAAAGGTATTACCGGTTTGTTAAAAATTCTCGAGGGGGTGAAAGTTCTCAATGCACCCCGATTACCTGTAATACCAATCATGTTTTTTCCCAAAGAACGTAGCACTGCCAAGGTCTCAGCCGGAGAATGCAATTTTCGATTTAAATGTAAAATGCCTCCCAGGTTCGCCGGGATGTTGCTCGCTGCAATCAGCTGTTTTAATGATTGGGAATTCTTAAGGGCACCTTTTTCCATCATAAAGAGAATCGTGGTAAATCCTGCTTTCAACATGTCTCTTGATTTGCGAATAAGGGCATCTCCATTTGATGTTGTATGATGAACCACGCCGGTGAGTCCCGGTGTTAAGGTAAGTCCCTTTCCATCAATCGTTTCTTTTCCCGCGAAGATATCCAGGTCGCCGAGATCCGCGATGGTGCCGGTGCCGTTATGGTAGTTGATCGCAATATCCGTGCGAAAGGGCGGAATGCCAGTGCCATCAATTACGCTGACATCGCGGATAATCAGGTCGTAAAGCATTCGCCCATTTTTCGGCAATGATTCGTAAGCAGAGACATCCGCCTGTTGATAGCTGCCATCCGCAATGGCCTTAAAAGAAGATAGCAGCGCAATAAAATTCATCTTTTCCAGGAATTCAGTGCGATTTTCCTGCCATCCGCCGGATTCAATTAAAACAGTACTTACCCCCCAGTTCTGCATAGAATCGCCAAAAGCGCGCGGCATGTAATCCGCATCATATTTCGCAATATGGCCGGCGATGTGCGGCGCCAGCGCCTCCCGGATGACGGCAGCAATTTTTTTGGCGCGAATCCGCACCGGATTGTCGCTATCTCTCGCATCAAACGGAGGGGCCATCAGCGCTATTGCTGCCAGTTTGTTGCTGGTACCAACCGTGCGCCGTGCATTCTGGTCATGCAAATTGAAACCAAACGCCGGCTGATATTTTTCCTTCAAATGAAATAATAGTCTGCCCTCCGGCGATTGCAAATCCCGGGCATCCCGATTGATGTCAATCCCCTGGGCATTTCTGCGCGCAAATTTTTCGGCGCCGTCAGGATTGAGCATCGGCACGGCCAAAATGGTTGTGTTCTCCAGAATATTCTGAACAAGCGGAGTTTCCCGATTTTTCAAGAGGTAATAAAAAATATCGAACAGCGCTGCCGTGGCGGTGGGCTCGTTGCCGTGCATTTGGCTCCAGAGCAGAATTTTTGTTTCGCCTGTTCCCAGGCGAACCAGGTGAATAGAGCGGTGTTGCACGGATTGTCCAATTTGCTCATAGTGAAAGTCTTCCGGGAATTGCTCAGCTAAGTTTTCCAGCAGATCGATCATCTTTTTATTCTTTAACTTTTCAGCGGGGATATCACAGAATTGATAATTCTCATAAGCCGTGTCCAAAAATGTCAGATGGAAATTGGGAGCTGTTTCCGGGAAGAAATTGTTAATTGAGGTGATTTGTTGCGCTGAAAAATCCGGAATCGATACCTGCTCCGGTTTACTCTCATTACCCAGTCGATCAACTGCGGATACAGCGATTTGGGAGATCGGATTGAGCAGATCCGCTATATTGTTATTATTCAGCGAATCCCGTGAAATGTCGCTGTTTTTTAAAACGAATAGCGGAAGCGATATTGAGCGTTCCTGCTGGCTCAGAATTTTATAATCCCAGCTCTCGCCGTACTGGTAAGAAACGACCCAATGAAAAACATCTCCTGCATTCTGATGCGACCAGCTAACAGTGAGGCTGTCATTGCCCAGGGCAGTATTTAAGTGGGGCGCTTCCGGCGGGGTTTCATCCAGCCAGGGAAAAGCCGGTACTAACGCTTGCCGTTTGTAGGGACCTTGCAAAATTGAGCGGGCCAGTCTTCCGTCATTCACTAGTGGACCAATACTCCAATGCACATTTCCGGAATTTTCGGGCAGCATTCCTCGCGTAATCATAATTTGGTTAATGGTTTCATCCACCCTTTTTTCGCCCTGCAACCGACCGATGCTCATGCCTGGCCAAATGTGCCGCTTTTTCTTGTTCTCCTGTGCCCACCATCCCAATAATACCGGGTAGCTCTGCGGAATTTGATTTACCGGCCAGTATAATTGCGGCGTCCAGTAATCGATCCAGCCTTCATTTAGCCAGAGCCGCGCGTCGGCATACAGTTTATCATATTGATCAAATCCCTTGATGGATGCCGGATAATTTGGCCGCCAAATGCCAAATGGGCTCAAGCCAAATTTAACATGTGGCTTTTCCTGTTTGATACCATCATACACCCGCTTGATAAAAATATTAACCGCCTCACGCCGCCAGTCACCGCGGGACAATTGGCCGCCTGCCTGCTGGTATGCTGCCCAGGATGCGTCATCTGGAAAATCTTCATTGTCGTTGTAGGAAGGGTAGGGGTAGAAATAGTCATCAAAATGAACGCCATCGATGTTATAGCGTTTCACGACATCCATCACTACCGCGTAGGAATGGTCCTGCGTCTGCGGATTTGCCGGATCCATCCAGTAGTAACCGCTTTTCAGCTTTACGACAAGTTTCGGGCGTTTCTTTACAATGGAAAACTCGGTGACTTCTTTTCCGCGGACATGATGCGCCCGGTACGGATTAAACCAGACATGCAATTCAATGCCGCGCAGATGGGCTTGTTCAACCCAGAATTCTAGGGGATCGTAATAAGGCTCAGGCGCTTTGCCCTGCTGGCCGCTTAAGTAATAAGACCAGGGTTCCAGTTCGCTGGGATAAAGCGCGTCGCATTGGGGGCGGATTTGCAGAATCGCGGCATTAAAATTGTGATCCTTCAGTAGATCGAGCAAAACAAGCGCTTCTTCTTTCTGCGTTTCCACGCTAAGCCCCGGTTTACTGGGCCAGTTGATATTCGCAACCGAAGCGATCCAGGCTGCCCGGAATTCTCTTTCAACTTTCGGAATTGCCGGTGCTGCTGTTTTTCTAATGCTTGTCTTTTGCGCAGCACAACTGGCAATAAGAAGTAAGACGCAGCAGCTAACCAGTATTATAAAGATATTACGAATTTTCATCATCACCCTCATTTTTGAATACTTCGTGAAGTTAGCGAAGGCAGGAGAAACTATCAAGTAGGGAGAGATTCTTGATTTGGTGAGTGAGGAAATCTTTCTCCGGGCGAAGCTTCGATCTGCAAGGTTGAAATTCAATTGTTTATTCAGCAGATATGATGAAAATACAGTAGATATCGATTACAATTTTTTCATCTCTGCCAATTTGGTTATCTTGTTAGAAGAGATGTTATGTATATTTTATTATTAAGGAGTAAGGCATGAATAAGGGGATACCTGTTTCTATGTTGCTAATTTCAGTTTTAACAGTTTTTTCAAGCTGTTCAGATAATTCAAATCAAAAATCCTTTAGTGACGCTGACTGGCCGGGTTGTGTATTAGGCTTCTATCCTGAAAATGGCAATGAAACATTACCCACCGGAGATTTTTACGAGATAGATGATTTTGAAAAGTTAATTCAGCATGAAGTCGGGTCTGTCGTTTGGTTTCCCACCTGGGATGATGAATTTCCGCTTGATGCTTGTCAAAAGCTGGCTGATCGAGGGATTATCCCACACCTCACCTGGGAATTGTTTTGGCCGTCAAGCGATCCGAATAATTCAAGAGAAACCGGGCCAAATGGTTACCAGGGCTTTAATGACGTGCTTGACGGTAAGTATGACGAATACATTGATCGTTTTGCCGATGATGCAAAAACATATAAAAGCGAGGTTCTCATCCGGTTTTTACACGAATTTAATGGAAACTGGTATGTTTGGAGTGGCAATAAAAACGGGGCGGAAAATGGTGGCCCGGAGAAAGTCGTTGCTGTATGGAGATATGTTGTTGACAGGTTTAAAAATAAAGGTGCAGACAATGTAAAATGGTTATGGGTGCCGCATGGGCCTTCTACAGATTTAGCCATAGAAGCGTGGAATCATGTCTCAAACTATTGGCCGGGCAGCGAGTATGTGGACTGGATTGGGCTCGATGGCTATAATTTCTACCCCCAGGATCCCTGGGGAGGGGCGCGTCCGCTTCGGGATTTTGATAATTGTTTCCGGGAACTGTATGACTCATGTGCAGTTTTAGGCGATCACCCCATGATGATTGCAGAATTTGGTACTGGTGAATTTCAACTTGAGGATTTTGATAAAGCTGCCTGGATTACCGATGCATTTAATAAAATAAAAACAGATTACCCGAGAGTTAAAATATTTACATGGTTCAACATCAATAAAGAACTTGATTGGAGAGCAAATTCCTCACCAGAAGCACTTGCTGCATTTAAAGCAGCCATGAAAGATCCGTATTACATTGGCAGCCCGTATAAACATTTAAAGCAGGGCAAATAAGTATAAATTTAAATTGTTTTTTAAAATGGAAGAGAAAAAACTTCATATAGGAGCCTACATTCTTTAAAGATAAAAGTCTGTTTTTAAAAGAACGGGCAGACTGTTGCTGGTAACAAGCAGATATGCACTATCAGCACCGGCAAATAAAAACAATCTTAGATAAACATTCTGACTGCGATTGTTCATTTTAAATAAATAAAAAGGGTTATAAGAAATATCTTGTAACCCTTTTTAATGTGAGCCCGGGAGGGTTCGTATCTTCGGCCTGGCCATTCTTCACCTATCAAACTCTTTCAATTACCAAAGTATGCTGATTTTCTCCAGGACTCAAAATCCGGTTCAGGTGAATCCGATATTAGGAACAGATAGTAAATGTTAAGAATCTCTTTGAAATAATAGGTGAGGTTGTTTATTTTTGAAATGTAGTCATTGAGTGCGATCAGATTGATGCTGGCATAACTAAAATTGAGAGTATTGAAATAGTACTTTTAAAATCTTTCCACGACGAACCACACTTCTTTTATTTCCGCAAAAAATTTCTCAAGGGAATTTGTTCTGGCGTTTTTGCGTTCGAAAAAACCCTTACTGCTGGATTCTATTCCGTCAAAAATGCACAATTCCCTGGAATTAAGGTCATGAACCGCCAGGAGACAAATCAACAGATCGATTGCTCTGAAGTTTTATGTCCTGGGTTTGGTGGGTTTGCTTTAGGTGCGACCCCGAATGCTATTGCAAATATGACTACGGCAATTCCACATTGGATGATTTTAACGAATAATCCTATAAACATATATCAACTAACAAATGAAACTGGAGGAAATGATGGCTGAAAGATTCTCACTTAAACAGTATAACATCGAAGTAGAGGATATCATCAGAAATGCCCAACCGGCACTGCTTTATGAAGAGGCAATGCATCACGAGGAGGGGGCGGCGATCGCCGATTCCGGGGCGTTGATGGTTCGTTCCGGAGAGAAAACCGGGCGTAGCCCCAAGGACAAACGCATCGTTGAACACCCCGATTCGAAGGACGATATCTGGTGGGGATCAATCAATATGAAGGTCGATGAACAAACCTTTGAGATAAACCGCGAGCGAGCGATAGATTACCTGAATACCCGCAAGAGACTCTATGTGGTGGACGGCTTCGGCGGCTGGGACCCCAAGGAGCGCATCAAAGTGCGGATCATCTGTTCACGCCCGTATCATGCCCTGTTTATGTGGAACATGCTAATTCGTCCAACCAATGAGCAATTAAAAGATTTTGGAGAGCCGGACTACGTGGTATTTAATGCCGGACAGTTTCCGGCTAACCGCTATACGACCGGCATGACTTCTAAAACCAGCGTGGATTTGTCATTCGAACAACAGGAAATTGTTATTCTCGGAACTGAATATGCCGGCGAGATGAAAAAGGGCATCTTTTCGGTGATGAATTACATTATGCCTAAAAAGGACGTTCTTTCGATGCATTGCTCGGCCAATGAAGGAGGGGACGGAGACGTTTCTATCTTTTTCGGGCTTTCGGGCACCGGTAAAACTACTCTTTCGGCCGATCCCAATCGCAATCTTATCGGAGATGACGAACACTGCTGGACCGACGATGGCATCTTCAATATCGAAGGCGGTTGCTACGCCAAAGCAATCGACCTCACAGAAGAAAGTGAACCGGAAATCTATCGGGCAATCAAGTTCGGAACCGTTCTGGAAAATGTTGTTTACGACGACATCGCGCATAGTGTCGATTATAGTGATGTCTCTATTACCCAGAATACTCGTGCATCCTATCCGATTGAGTTCATCGACAATGCGAAAATACCCTGTGTCGGCGGACATCCCAAAAACATCATCCTGCTTACCTGTGACGCATTCGGGGTCCTTCCTCCGGTCAGCCGGCTGACGCCCAATCAGGCCATGTATCACTTCATTAGCGGATATACCGCCAAGGTTGCCGGCACCGAAATGGGTGTAACCGAGCCTCAGGCCACCTTTTCAGCCTGCTTCGGAGCAGCGTTTATGGTATGGCACCCCAGCAAATATGCAGAGTTGCTGGCAGAGAAGATGGAAAAACACGGGGCGACAGCCTGGCTGGTCAATACCGGATGGACCGGTGGTGCACATGGCACCGGTTCGCGGATCAGTCTGAAGTATACGCGGGCCATTATCGACGCCATCCATAATGATGCCCTCAAGGATGTTGAGACGGTGACCGATCCATTGTTCGGATTAGTGGTTCCGACTTCTTGTCCCAATGTACCCTCGGAATTATTGATTCCGCGAAACACCTGGGCGGATAAGGCAGCCTTCGATAAGCAAGCCCGTGAACTGGCCGAATTGTTTGAGAAAAATTTTGAACAGTTTAAGGCTGGTAGTAGTGCTGCTATCGTAGAAGCCGGGCCAAATCTGTAACCGGTCACGCTTTGCCGAGTGTGGTCTTAAGGGTTCAGAAAGGCTTGTAGTAAGTAATGTTTATAATTTAACAGCGCAAATTCCATCGTGAATTTGCGCTGTTTTTTTTTGGGGGGGGGGTAAAGAAAACGGCTTATCTACGAAATATTTCCCCGCGAGGTATTCTTACAATAGTCATCGAGCAGAGCGCGGCAGCGAGTGCCATTAATCGTTGGTATTAAAAACAAAAAGGGTTACAAGAAATTTCTTGTAACCCTTTTTAATGTGAGCCCGGAAGGATTCGAACCTTCGACCTACGGATTAAAAGTCCGCTGCTCTACCAACTGAGCTACGGGCCCGTGCGTGCTGTTTAAATTAGCGCGCTCAATATAGATAATTAAGAATGGACTGTCAAGAGAAAAGATTGAAAAACTTTCAATAAAGAATGTATTAAAAATCATGTAGAGAATCAGGAGGAGAGAATGTGCTTTTTTCATCGCAAATAATTGGGGCTGAAGTTCAGCAAACGGCTAAATTTGCATAATTCTACATGAAATGGTAACTTCAGCGGCATTTTTAGTCATTACATTGGCAAACTGATGTGTGAATTCAAAAATAGGCGCTTCAGATGCTTTTGTTAGTGACTGGATGCAATTGAATGAAGTGCCGGATTTCTTGACTGGTGGAGATGAAAATTGAAGAATTATGCGATGGAATTTTTCGGCACTTTTTTTCTGGTGTTAACAATTGGATTAAGTGGTGATCCGCTAACGGTCGGCTGTGTTTTGATGACCATGATCTACATCGGCGGCCATATTTCCGGGGCCCATTACAATCCCGCGGTAAGCCTGGCATTCTGGCTGCGCGGTCGAAAGACGGCCGCTGAGGTTGGTGGTTATATGATTGCCCAGTTACTCGGAGCGATTGTCGCGGCACAGTTGGTTTACTGGTTTGCAGGGAGCTATTTCACAGTGACTGCCGCTGCCGTGTTTGCTAAAGCGTTGACAGCGGAAATCCTTTTCACACTGGTATTATGCTTTGTTATTCTTAACCTTGCCACAACGAAGCGAATGGAGGGTAATAATATTTACGGGCTGGCAATTGGCTTAACCGTCACCGGCGCGGCATATGTGGTCGGGGATGTTTCCGGGGCCGCGCTTAATCCGGCCGTTGGTATCGGACCAATGCTCGTTGATGTGCTCCTGAATAATGGCAACTGGACGCATTTGCCCTTATACACGATTGGACCCTTCGCCGGGGGGGCGCTTTCTGTAGTGCTATTTAAATATTTTAATCCGGAAGACTAAATAAGCACGTTAGCTGTTATGAATTTTCAACCGAAAAAAATTTTTACGCCTGCGGAAGCGAAAAATACGCTACCGCTGGTAAAAAAGATCGTGAAGGATATTCTCGATCTTAGCCACGAGATAAATGGCTTAACGACCATGGCCGGCGAGAATGCCGGGGAACATCCGCAAATTGCCGAAAAGGTCGCCAGCCTGAAATCATATTTCCTTGAGCTGGAAAACCTTGGTTGCTATTATAAGGATTGGGGATTTTCTATCGGCCTGGTCGATTTCCCGGCGATGATCGATGGCGAACTGGTTTTCCTTTGCTGGCGAAGCGACGAAGAAGATATCGAATATTATCATGGCATTGCCGCCGGATATGCCGGGCGAAAAAAATTACCACCGGATAATGGTGCATGAGCAGATCGGAAGCGAACGATGAAATTATTCCACAAGATAATTGGTGAAGGGAAACCGTTAATCATTCTCCATGGATTATTGGGCACCTCTGATAACTGGTATAGCCTGGGACGGCAATTTGCCGAAAATTACCAGGTGATTCTCGTCGATCAGCGGAACCACGGCCGCTCCCCCCATAATCCCGCATTTACTTATTCCGATTTGGTTGGCGACCTCAATGAATTGATGCAGGATCTCTCCATCCGCGAAGCGACGATTCTTGGTCATTCGATGGGCGGGAAAGTTGCCATGAGTTTTGCCCAATATTATCCGCAAAAAGTTGCCAAACTGGTTGTGGTGGATATTGCCCCGAAGAAATATGAATCGCCCTATTTTAAGGGTTTGATTGAGATTTTAATGGATCTGGACCTGCCCTCACTGAAAAGCCGCCAGCAAGCGGATGAATTAACCAGGGATGCGATTCCCGATCAAGCGGTCCGGCAGTTTCTCCTGAAAAATATGAAGCGCGGTGAGCATAATGATTTTACCTGGAAACCAAACCTGCCGGTGCTCTATCAGCAGGCGGAGGTCATCGCCGGGGATGTCGTCAACTATTCAACTTTTGATCAACCAACCCTTTTTCTGCGGGGAGAAAAATCCAATTATATCCAGGATGAGGATATTGCCGATATTCAGGAAAAGTTCAGCAATGTCGTTATCGAAACTGTCCCCGGGGCCGGACACTGGGTGCATGCCGAGGCGCCGGCGGCCTTTATGCAGGTTGTGCAGGATTTTCTGGCCGAATAATCTTACCAGCAGTGATACCAAATTTGTGTTTGTTTCCATTTGTATTATCAATGTTTACTTTTTTTAACGAACCTCAATCTGGAGAAGAAATGGCAGAGAAAGGCAAACAAGGCGGCGGTGTTCGTTACGAGAATGTCGACCAGGCTTATCTTGATCAGCGGCAGTTAAAGAAAAAAGCAAATTGGGTGATGCTTTGGGCGCTGGGGGTTGGCGCAGTAATTTCCGGCGACTATTTCGGCTGGAATTTTGGACTGTCTGTTGGTGGCTTTGGCGGATTGCTGATTGCTACATTGGTTATCGCTATTATGTATGTCTGCATGGTCTACTGCATCGCGGAACTATCGACAGCTTTGCCGCATGCCGGAGGATTCTATTCTTTTACCCGGCAGGCGTTTGGTCCCTGGGCCGGCTACCTGGTGGGGATCACCGACACGATAGAATATGTCATTACGCCAGCGGTAATTGTCGTCGGTATCGGCGGATATCTGAATACGCTGTTGCCCGGTGTGCCAACCTACTTCTGGTGGTTGCTGGCCTACGCCTTGTTTGTCGGTATCAACATCAAAGGGGTGGAACTAACCCTAAAGGTGGGATTGCTGGTTACCTTGTTAGCGATGGCAGTATTGTTGATCTTTTATGGGGGCGCTATCTTTTCCGGCGCATTTCGCTGGGAATTGCTCTTTAATGTGCCGCCGGATCCCGGGCAATCTACTTTTTTACCAAAAGGATATTACGGTATCTTTGCTGCCCTGCCGTTTGCCATCTGGTTCTATCTGGCGATTGAACAATTACCGCTGGCGGCAGAGGAAACCGTCGATGTGGTAAATGATATGCCCCGCGCACTGATTCTCGGCATCGTCACATTGCTCGGGCTTTCCATCTTTACCTTGATTCTCAACAGCGGGGTGCATGGTGGCGCTGCGGCCATCGGTAGTTCGGAAGCGCCGCTTGCCGATGGATTCGAAGCAGTCTTTGGTGGAGGAGCGACAACAACGCTGCTGACTTTGATTGCACTGACCGGCCTGATCGCCAGCTTTCACACGATCATTTATGCTTATGGGCGGGTGCTCTTTGCCCTTTCCCGCGCCGGCTATTTCCCGCGCTGGATTTCCATCACCGGGAAACAAACCCATACCCCGCACTATGCTTTAATTCTCGGCGCCGGCATCGGACTGGTTTGCGCCTTTCTGATCGACCAAATGAGTGAAGGGGTGGTCGGCGCCGCCCTGCTAAATATGGCTGTTTTTGGCGCTGTCATCTCCTACGCTATGGTGATGTTGTCCTACATCAAGCTAAAGCATAGCCGGCCTGATCTGGAACGTCCGTACAAAAGCCCGTTGGGACTCGCCGGAGCATATGTTGGCGTAACGCTTTCCCTGCTCTCTCTGGCCGCGACATTTGCTGTGCAGGATTATCGACCCGGTGTTTATGGTGTAGCGATCTTCCTCTTTGTTGCCTTGCTCTATTTCGGATTCTACAGTTCGAAGCACCTGGTCGCCCAGGCGCCGGAAGAAGAAATGGCCCTGATCGAGGAGGCGGAAAAAGAGTTGAAACATCTTTAATGTCCAATATTCAACTTTCAATTTAAAATGTAAAAGTGGAAATGACTTGTTCGCTTTTATACTTGGAAATTGGATATTGAGTGTTGGACATTGGACATTCAAAGAGGGTTTGTAAATATCACGGTGTCATTACTCGTCTATTGTTTGTTGGGGTTTGAAAAGCCCCGAAATGGTGCGCAGAAGACCGTGGAAAGCTTTCTGTCTCCAAACAGCAGACGTATGGAGTAGAAACTGTATTCAGGCTTCGTGCCGTTTCACGCTGCCCGTCGTTCTAACTGCCCTGCTGATAGGAAAATCACGACCAACTGCACACCATTTTGGGGCTCTAATTTTTTCTTATTACCCGCCTGGAACTGCGTTCCAGGCTATGTTAGGACGCCCTAACGGGCTGGTTTTTTTTACCTGAATTCTCAGAATTGTATTTAGCCTGATTTTGTTTTGAGTGCTTTGGAATATGTTCTCTAACGTAACAAAACTAGCTTTTCGATTTCCCGGAAACGCCCATTTTCAATAACCACGAAATAGATGCCGGAGGCCTGGGTTTCTAAGCGCAAGAGATGGTTGATGTCCTCGCCGGGCTGAAAACGGCCGAGATTTTTGTCGATCACCCGCCGTCCCTGGATATCGTAGAGAGATAATCGTGTGTCGCCTTCCGATGGTGCCCGAAAGCGGATATTCGCCGCCGAGTTGGTCGGGTTGGGAAAAACGGACAACGCCAGTCGGACTGGTATGTTTGCCGCCAGGTCTGGACTATTTTCGTTGCCGGCAGAATCCGGAGCGATCCCGGTAACAGCGAGCAGATTGTCGATAATCTCAATCATCTCCGGTGGATCATATTCCAGATTCAGATAACGCAATATTCCCTGCTGATCGATAATCGCGTCCAGCGGAAAAGGGGAGAATCCCTGAATACGATAAGATAACCACACCGACCCGTCCGTATCCATCAGTAGCGGATAGGTCAGTCCGAAATTTTGCCCGAAAGCCCGGATGATATGCTCGCTCTCCTCGCGATTAATACCGAGAATCACTACCTTGCTGGTATCATAAGCTTGCTGAAAAGTAGTCACCACGTCCGACAACTCCGGACCACAAACCGGTCACCAGGTGGCGAAAAATATTAACAGTACAACCTTGCCGCGATACTGTTCCAGCATGTGAAGATTACCGTCGATATCATTAAGCGCAAAGGTTCTGGCGCTGTCCCCCGGAGATAATCGGGATTGACCGCCAAAAACATTCATCTTTTTTTCCGCTTCATCGGGGTCGTTATTAGAAAAAGTAAGCACCGTGAAGCGAGTTCCCAGGCCCGTGGGGGTAAAAGTTATGTCTACCCGACCGGTATCCCCAGGAGGCACTGATAGGGCGGTCGGCGAGATGGTAAATTGCGGCAGGGGAGAAGTGATGTTACTAATTTCCAAATTGCTTTCCCCCAAATTGAAGATGCGATACTCTTCAGTAATCGGAACTCCCACTCCCTGGAAGCCGAAATCATTATCTTCCGGTTTAATGTGGATGTCCGCTACGGCAAAATCTTCGAAATTGTAAGCACGGAATATCCACCAGTCGGTGACGTATACCCGGCCATCCCGGGCGGCGATGCCCATCGCACGGTACGGTGTTTCTTCCGTGGCAATTCGAATCGGGTTGAGTGGATCGGAAACATCTACGGCTTCCACCAGTTCCCAACCGGCGGTAAAGATGACGCCGTTGTTGTAAGCGAGATGATTTGTCAGACCAAATCCTCCGCGATAATTACTGAGGAATTGCGGCTGGGCGGGATTTGAAACATCGACAATATCAAACCCGGCAGCACCGACGGCGATATAAGCGAGATTGTTGTGGACGATGACCTCTTTACTGTAACCGCTCAAAGGCATGCTGGAAATGAACGTCGGATTTATCGGATCAGATAGATCGAATACCTTTAGCCCGGAGGGGCCATCAGCGACATAGAGATAATCGTTGTCGAGAAAAACATCCCAGGCGTTTTCCAGATTGGTATTTACCGAATTTAATTGGGCGGGGGCAGCAGGATCGGAAATATCCAAAATTTCCAGGCCGTCAGTATGGACCGCTGCCCAGGCGATTGAGTCCCGGAAAACGACACTTTCATAAGCAAATTCATTGTGGCAGTAACGGGTCAGTAAATTTGGATTAGTAACATCGCTGATGTCGATAAAATCCAGACCGTTTTCCCGGGCGGCAGCGACAGCCAGGGATCCGCTGGCCTGACCGTTATAGTAACGTTCCAGAATGGTCGGCGGTGTATGACGACCAATCAATCGTGGATCGTGTCCCTCGGAGACATCTATAAAGAGAAATCCCCCAACCCCAAGTACATAGATTAAGTCCGGATTATCCGGATATACTTCCGCATCGAGGATTTCTACAAAAAATGTGAACTCTTCTACACCGATTTCCAGAAATTCATCCTGGGCGAGGGCCGGGAAAAAGCTGAACAGAAAAGCGAGAACAGCCAGGATGTATTTTATGAATATTGATCGTTGTCCGTTGATCGTTGCTCGTTCCTTAGTAATCGTAATGATGGATTAGCGGCGAAGCATATTTTACAATAAATTCAAATTTGTATTTATTAATATGGATTGAAGTAAAAAGAAGTAATATGAGATGGCTTACTAAAATGGTAAGGAATTGGAATGAAAAGATTCATTTGGAATGCGGAATGTCGATTGCGGAATTCGGAATGAAAGATTAACTTGGAATGCGGAATGTCGATTGCGGATTTCGGAATGAAAAGATTCATTTGGAATGCGGAATGTCGATTGCGGAATTCGGAATGATAAAAGGGGTTTTGTTTCTTCCGCCTTCCGCCTTCCGCCTTCCGCCTAGAACAACTGCCAGGGAATAATGCCATATCTACTTAATACCCAATACACACCTGCCAGAACAGCAAGCGTTACAATGATAATGAACCACCAACTGCGATGGGCGATGCCGCGGGAACCGAGCGGATAGCTGGGGTGGTAGGTAAATGTACGGGATTGGAGATGTGATAAACGCATGCGGGCATTAATCCCCCAACCAGCACCTTCCAGAATGGCACTGAGATCCCGGCGGGAAAGTTTCAAATAAGCACTGATTGTTGCCGGCAGAATAACGGCTAAGAGCGCTGCCAGCAGGCCGCCGAAGATGTCCATCAACGTCATGCTGGATAATGTTTTGGTGATAAAAGCCAGGGAAGAGCCCAGTGCTGCAACGGCGATACCGCCCCCGGCCAACAGGCCCCCCTGGGCATTTTGGTTGGTTTTTTTCGGTTGTGCCGGCGGTTGATCCGCTGCCTTATGCACATCGGTAACAACCTGCGAGCCTTTCGACTCCAGTTTTTTTTCCGCCTGGGAGGTAATGTCTTCCAGCTTGCCGCTAATGGCATGGCCAAGGCGAATAAATGGGGCGATAATTGCTTCCCGCAGGCTAATCGGATTCTCAACAATCTCTGCGATCATCGCGTGTCTTTCGACGTTATATACGTCCCGGAAGATGCCCCACTTCCCAATGTGCAAATTGCCGCGATTTCCGGCAGTGACCGGCACCGCCACTTCATATAATTTCCCCCCTTCCTTGGAGCTGATTTCCACATACATGATGAACATATTGCTGCGGCTGCTGGGGATGATATGCTTTTTACGATCCGGCACTTTTACCGCCATGCTGAAGTGGCGTCCGTCCATGATCAGGGTGCCCATCTCAAATAATGCCCGGGTGTCTGGATTATACAATTCCGGAAAGCTGACAAAGCTATTCACGAAAGAGATGATATTCGCCTGGTACAAAATCAGCTTTTCCACCATTTGCAAATTACTCAAAGCATAGGCGGTGCGATGACTGCCTTCGATCAAATATCTAACGGTGTCCCGGTAAGAATCTTCGGCGATATAACTGCGGAGCGTATCTATTGATATTTTATCCATTTCCGAGTCGGGCTTTTCTGCCAGCCATTTCTGGTGTGATTCAAACGCACTCTTAATTTTTCGCCACTGAAATTGATTTAATTGCCGAATTTTTTTGCCAAGTATACGATTTATTGCCAGCAACCGAAATTTTTCCATGCGCTCATCAAACATCGGATTACTGATATTGTCGAGCATTAAAATGCCCTCTTGATTCGGCAGAGATAATGGAGATTCTTCCAGCAAATTATTTATCTCATCTGTCGCCATAATGTTGATGTCGGTCAGTTCACGGGAATAAAGGCTGAGCTGCTCTTCCGCATTGGGATTCAGCTGTAATAATTCGCAAAGCGCGAAGAACTGATTCAGTTTTGTGTATAGCTGCGAATAAAGCCTGAATGCTTCCGGAGTATCTTTCCCCAAAGGCATAATATCTGATGTGGCTTTTTCCGAAGCTAATTCTCCCTGTTCATACCAGGCGATATATTTAGTGGTCACCTTGAAAAATTCATCCAGCTGCTTCTGATCAACGCCTCTTTTGCCACTGGGATGCATCGCGCCGCCGGTGCAGGCAATAATATCTTTCAGGAATTGCTCGGTGGTGGCATGGTCAGCCGCTTCTACCAAAACAATACCTGCCTTATCAAGTCCGCCTAATTTTTCTTTCAAACGGATGCGCCGCACCTGGTCCAGCTTCACTTCCGGTTCATCTTCCCGGTCAATTCGGGAAAGCACTTCTTTCGCTGAATCGAAGATAGACTTGCCATCGGGCGTCTCGGAATTAATCGCATCCAATTGAAGGGTCAAATTTCCATTAGTGATGCCGCTGGTATCGGTTAGTACTGAGAACAGCCAGGATATCGCCTTTTTTACTTCGGATGCGCGAACCCGGCCATCATCGTCATCATCGAGGAGATCGAGGAACATCAGATCGATATTGATCGTGTTGATCGGTGCTGTTGTCGCTACCCAATGGCCTTCGTCGAGCTCAAGAACATGTTCTAAGTCCTTAACGTCCTCGATAAGTAAATGATACGCACGACCGTAACGTCTGAACCGGAAGGGACGGGATGGGAGTATTTTGGATAATTTCTTTTGCACGATCTTTCTCACTGATTAAGGATTTTTATCTTTATTCGAGAAGTGAAAATAGAAAAAAAAATAATTATAGCCAATAGGGATTTCGTTGGAATAAAAGGGTGGGGCAGATAATTTTTGTGGATATTGTTTTGAAGAGAAAGAAAAACGTTCGCCCCACTACCTCTGCAGCGGGGCGAGAAATGATGGATGAAAGAGGGACTACTTCATCAGGAACATTTTAAAGGATTGGGTATAGTTGCCGGCAGTCAATCGATAGATATAGATGCCGGAAGGCGCCGGCTGACCATTGGCATGACGGCCGTTCCAGATTTCCGAATAAGCACCCGCTTCCCGGTATCCTTCTGCCAGCGTTGCGATTTTTTGCCCGAGCGTATTGTAAATGCTCAGGTTTATCATCTCTCCCGTTTGCAGCTGAAAATCGATGCGGGTTGAAGGATTAAAGGGGTTCGGATAATTTTTAGCAAGGCTGGTAACCTCGGGCAAATTGCCATCGTTGATATTCACCGGTGTTGCACCCGGTGCAATTGCTGGCGGCTCCTTGAAGAAACGTAGCGTATCCGTATCGATCGGAACCAGGGGATAGCTGCCAATGTGGAGGTAGTAGATGTATTCTCCGCCGGCGTAACGGCCGGGCATATTTCGTCTCAGGAAGCGCTGGATCGTTGCCCCGGGATTGATATTGTAGGAACGGGCACGGTTATAGCCCCGAATTATGCTACCGTTGGGTCTCTGTAAATCTCCCCAGGCATCAAAAGATTGCGGTTGCAGGAAATTACTGGTGAATTGCCAGGTAACTTCTACCCGTCCACCTTCGGCCGGAATAAGCAGGGGCGGTGCGGTCGGAAAAATCGATGCTTGCAGTGGATTAATAAATTGACCAAGATATTCGTAGCTGAAGAGAATATTTTCAGGACCTGCGGAAATGCCCCCAATGATAACTGAATTTGCAATATCACCTGCTACCGCAAAAATACCGCCGCCGGCAGTTTGCTCACCGCCAAGGTCCGGATCGGTGTTATAGGCAAGCCCGCTGGGAGTGCCGCTGGCAAGGTTGATCGGCACCAAGATCTGATTGTTTCCGGTTGGCCGGTTGACGTCTGTATAAATCCAGAGGAATGGACCCCCGGGGCTCCAACTGTCCAGGGCAGCGCCTTTCATTGCACTGAGGGTGTGGTCATCCGCTGATATCGTATTTAGTAAACCGCCGGCACGATCTGCCTGAAAAAGATCACCTTCCGCTGCACCCAGCCAAAATGCATTCGATGCAGCATCATAAGCGATCATCGAAGTTGCCACTTCTGCAGTAATGGTTGCGATTAAACTTTTTGCTGTAAAATCCATTTCATAAATAGTATTGCTGCCATCCACACCATACATATTGCTGCCATCATAGGCCAGATCGGTTAGGCCTGGCACTGAGGGAATGGAAAAACTTTCCTGTATCGTACCGGATGCATCGTAAACGGAAATGGATCCACTGGTGAGATCACTGGCGTAATAAAACTCGCCGTCATACTCGGCACCACCGGCGCCATCAACGCTGAAACTGTTTAATAAACTAAGCGGGGAAGATTCAATTGCCCCCTCTGCCTTTTCCCGGGATTCGTTTGCCATTAGAAACAGTCCAGGCAATAGAAAAAGGTACAGAACGAAAGCTGCATACCTTGCCATCATAAGAAACCTCATGTCTTGGAAAAATGAAAAAACTGAACAGAACTACTGTAGCTATTTTCAACCGGCAAAAACAGGTTCAATTGTTAAAAATGAATGCACACGACCGGTGATTATTTGTGTTCTGATTACAAATTATACGGAATTAATTAAATCAAAACAAGATAAGATTCCCCGGCAAATAAATTGTTATCAGAATGTTTATATTTTGATGCCCATTTTCAATGATTTGGGTTTATATTATCGGCAAATATTTCCGGAAGCAGGTAGAAATACAATGTGAAAATAAGGTGATAATCATTCGTGTTCTCTGCTTTAAACCGTGGGAATAGCGCAGAATAACAAACTTGAATTTTAGTAAGTCTATAAAATATAATACTTAAAGGAGAAGTAAAGATGTCCAAGATGAGGGATTTGATAACTCATGGCCAGGCAGTCTGGCTGGATTTTATCCGTAGAGAATATTTACAAGCCGGCAAGCTGTCTGCATTGGTTGCAGAAGGCTTACGTGGCGTTACCTCCAACCCGAGCATTTTTGAGAAAGCAATCGCCGGCAGCAATGACTATGACGAAGAAATGAAAAGCCTGATCGAGTCCGGCAAAACGATCGACGAAATATATGAAACACTGGCAATCGCAGACATTCAAACAGCTGCAGATCAGCTCAAAGAAGTATATGATGAAACCAATTGCCGGGACGGTTTTGTCAGCCTGGAAGTAAGTCCCACCCTGGCCTATGATACGGATGGTACCATTAAACAGGCAAAGCGCCTCTATCAGGCAGTAAATCGCCCCAATTTGATGATAAAAGTGCCGGCAACACCGGAGGGCATACCGGCAATTGCCGAGCTGATCGGCAGTGGTATCAATGTTAATGTTACCTTGATTTTTAGCCTGGTAAGCTACCGTGATGTAATGAATGCCTACCTCGATGGCCTGGAAAAACTGGCAAAAGACGGTCCATCCGTGCCCGGCGGGCATGATGTTTCCCGAATCGCTTCTGTTGCCTCATTTTTTGTCAGTAGAGTCGATGCCGCGGTTGATAAGCAATTGATAGAGAAAGGCCGGAAAGACCTTATCGGAAAAACGGCTATCGCAAATGCAAAGGCAGCATATGATGAATTTGAGAAAACTTTTTCCGGGGCACGCTGGGAAAAGCTGGCAGCAGCAGATGCCGCCGTTCAGCGTCCGCTCTGGGCAAGCACCAGTACCAAAAATCCGGATTTCCCTGACGTTCTCTACGTAGAGACGCTGATCGGTGCGCATACGGTAAATACCATCCCTCCGGCAACCCTCGATGCCTTCCTCGACCACGGCATTGTCGAGGCAACTTTAACCGATAATATTGATGAAGCTGTAGAACATCTTAACACCGTGGAAGCGTTAGGGATTTCCATCACAGCAGTGACAGATAAGCTGCTGAGCGACGGTGTTGATTCTTTCGCGAAGTCCTTCGAATCTTTGATGAACGGTATTCGTCAGAAGCGGGACGCGCTGTTAGCGGGAAAGCTCTCAGCGATTACCCATCTTAATGATGCCGCCGGGGTAGTCGCTGCTGGTGTCGAAAAACTGGCGGCAGATAATGTCATGGCTCGTATTTGGGAACATGACCATACGGTATGGAAAGATGAGCCAGACGAAATTACCAATCGTCTCGGCTGGCTGCACAGTCCGGCGGTAATGCGCGATGCAATTGATGAGATCAATACGCTGGTTGCGGAAGTCCGGGAGGCCGGATATACAAAAGCGTTATTACTGGGCATGGGCGGATCCAGCCTGGCACCGGAAGTTTTCAGTGAAATATTCGGAACGAATAGCGGATATCTTGACGTTAGTGTGCTGGACAGTACCGACCCCGGTGCAGTTTTATCCCGCGATGAAGCCCACGATCCGGCAAAAACACTTTACATCGTTTCTACAAAGTCCGGTGGCACCGTGGAAACATTATCCTTTGCGAAATATTTCTACAATCGGGCAATCGAAGCTGTTGGCCGGGAAAATGCCGGTGCCCATTTC
Source organism: Calditrichia bacterium (assembly GCA_028284905.1). Taxonomy (GTDB): domain Bacteria; phylum Calditrichota; class Calditrichia; order RBG-13-44-9; family J075; genus JACKAP01. Next base: position 169,942 of record JANQQU010000072.1, on the reverse strand, counting down.
GTGGCTATTACCGACCCCGGTTCGAAGCTGGAAAGCCTTGCTGCCAGCCTGAATTTCCGGAAAACATTCCTCAATGATCCCAATATTGGAGGACGGTATTCGGCACTTTCCTACTTTGGCAGTGTGCCGGCGGCATTACTGGGAATGGATTTAACCAGACTCTATGACAACGCAGCTGTCCTCGCTGCTGATAGTCTGCAGTCCAATGGTGTTTCCGCGAGACTTGGCGTAATTATGGGCGAAATGGCCCTGGCTGGCCGCGATAAACTGACCCTTATAACGTCTCCGAAGCTCCGGCCTTTTGGTGCCTGGGTGGAACAACTAGTAGCGGAAAGCACCGGGAAAGAAGGAAAAGGCGTATTGCCGGTAGATCTGGAAGCATTGCTCGATAGCGATGCCTACGCCGATGATCGAGTGTTTGTTTATCTCCGCCTTGCCGGGGAAAATAAATATGATGCAGCTTTTGAGGCGCTAACAGCAGCGGGACATCCAACGGTGCGCTTCGACCTGGACAGCATTTATGAGCTGGGCGGGGAGTTTTTCCGTTGGGAAATTGCCACGGTAATTGCCAGCCGCATTCTCGACATTAATCCGTTTGACCAGCCAAATGTGGAATCCGCAAAGGTCGTCGCGCGGGAAATGGTCGCCGCTTACCATTCTTCCGGTGTATTGCCGGCCCTGACGCCAAACCTGGAAGCGGAAGGAATGACCGTTTATGGAGAGGGAAATTTTAACAGCCTCTCCGAAGTACTGGAAAATTTTCTTGGAAACGCTGCTTCCGGGAATGGGAATGGCGCAAGTCGCAGCTATATTGCATTACAGGCATACGTCAATCCGGAATCTGGCATCGATGCCGCATTGCAGAAATTACGGACAACTATTCAGCAAAAACATAAATTGGCGACAACATTGGGATACGGGCCAAGATTCCTGCATTCTACCGGACAGCTTCACAAGGGAGATGGCGGAAATGGATTATTTCTTCAGTTAACTGCAGACATGCCTGCAGATGCTGCTATCCCGGATACCGCCGGCGAAAGTGCATCTGCGATGAGTTTTGCAGTACTCCGGGATGCCCAGGCGCTCGGTGATCGTCAGGCGTTGCTGGATAATCAGCGTAAAGTATTGCGTATTCATCTTGGTGCCGATGCGATTGCCGCTCTGAAACACCTGAGTGGATTACTCTGATAAAATACAATAGCGTATTCAATCTTACGGAAGCCGGGTATTGATTTCATATATTCGGCTTCCGTAAAAATTAAGAGACGATTGATTTTCCAGTCATGACAAACCTGAAAAGCGAATAGGCAATGAACTTTAGAGACGAGCTGAAGCAGCGAGCAGCCCACCGGGCAGTTTCGTATTTAAAATCCGGCATGGTGGTCGGGTTAGGTACTGGTAGCACCACTCGTTTTGCCCTGGAGCGACTGGGCGAACTCATTCGCGATGGAGAATTGCAAAATATCGTTGGCATCCCCAGCTCTCTGCAAACGGCGGAAATTTCCGAAAAAGTTGGTATTCCCCTCACCGATTTTGCCAGTCACCCGGTTATCGATATCACCATCGACGGCGCTGATGAAGTTGATCCGGCGTTGCATCTCATCAAGGGCGGTGGCGGCGCATTGCTGCGGGAAAAAGTGATTGCGCAGGCGTCTCGGGAAAATATCATCATTGTTGATGAAAAAAAACTCTCGGATCAATTGGGAGTGCAATGGGCAGTGCCGATCGAAGTGATTCCTTTTGCTGTCGATGCCGTCAGCTATTTTTTGAAGAAGCAGGGGGCAGACCCGGTGCTTCGAAAAAAAGAGAATGGTGAAGCCTATCTTACCGATCAGAAAAATGTAATTATCGATAGCAACTTTGGGCCTATTGATGATCCGGAAAAATTGTCGGCCGAGCTAAACGCCTGTGCCGGTATTGTTGAGCATGGATTGTTTGTCGGATTGGCGACGATGGTTATTGTGGCCGGCGATGAGGGTGTTTCAGAGCTTCGCAGGTCGTAGATGCATCAGTTTTAAAAGGGCAAATGGGCAAATGGGCAAAACTGAAATTTAAACACTATTGAGTGATATCATTTTTTAAACGAAAAGGATACAATTATGAAAATCGGATTTATCGGGCTTGGAAAAATGGGCGGCAATATGGTGCAGCGCTTGTTGAGAGATGGACACGAAGTTGTTGCGTATGACCGTCAGGAAGCAGCGATTCAAAACGTTGTTGATAAAGGTGCGGAAGGCGCATCCTCTTTGGACGAATTGTTGGCAAAATTGCCAGAGCGGAAAGTTGTTTGGATTATGGTGCCGGCGGGTGGCCCGGTAACTTCTACCATCGATGCCCTGAAAGGAAATTTGTCTAATGGCGACATTCTCATTGACGGTGGAAATTCCAACTGGCATGATACCCAGTCCCGTTCGGCAATGCTGGCGGAAGCAGGCATTCATTACATCGACTGCGGGGTCAGCGGCGGTGTATGGGGACTGGAAAACGGTTATTGCCTGATGTATGGTGGCGAGAAGGACGCTTGTGATTATGCCGAGCCGTTTTTTAAAACTCTCGCTCCGGAAAATGGCTACCTCTATTGCGGCGCAAGCGGTGCCGGTCATTTCACAAAAATGGTGCACAATGGTATTGAGTACGGAATGATGCAGGCCTATGCTGAAGGTTTTGAGATCCTCGAAAAATCCGAATTTGGCCTGGACCTGCGCGCGATCTCTGGCGTATGGCAGCATGGCAGCGTGGTACGCTCCTGGCTGTTGGAACTGGCCGAACGCGCCTTTGCGGATGATCCGCATCTTTCCGAAATTAAAGATTATGTCTCCGACAGTGGAGAAGGACGCTGGACGGTGCAAGCCGCTATCGATCTGGATGTTCCCGCGCCAATTATCACTGCATCGCTGTTTGCCCGTTTCCGTTCCCGCCAGGAAGAATCTTTTGGCAACAAAGTCCTGGCAGCACTCCGCAATCAATTCGGCGGCCACGCGGTAAAACGAAAGTAATAATGAAAATGCGGAATTGGGAATGCGGAATTCGGAATTTCCAGACTTAACAAGAGGTGTTTTGAAATAAAGAATTAGCAGTAATTCATTAGTAATACTCCGCAATCAATTCGGCGGTCATGAATAAAACGAAAGTAAAAATGATAATGCGGAATTCCGAATTCCTAATTCCGCATTCCGCATTCCGCATTTCCAACTTCCACCTTTTAGTATAAGGAACGACTTTAATGGAAAGACCTGAAAACTGCATCCTGGTTATCTTTGGTGCTTCCGGAGATTTGACCCGTCGTAAACTGGTGCCCGGTTTATTTAACCTCTACCGCCGTAATTTGCTGCCGGAAGGTTTTGCAATCTATGGCCTGGGGCGCACCGAGCTTGATGATACCTCCTTTAGAGAAAGTATGCGCGAAGCTATCCATACTTTTGTCAAAGAAGAAAATCTGGCAGAAAAAGATGTCTCGGCATTTATCGACAATCTTTATTACCAAACCATGAATATCCGGGATCTTGATGCATATATCGAAATGAAACGCCGCCTGGATGATATTTCCAGCCAGAAGAACACCGGTGGAAATTACGTCTTTTATATGTCAACCCCGCCCCGGCTTTTCGGTCCTATCACCGAAGGACTGGCACATTGTAAAATGAACGAAGACATCGCCGGGGAAAGCTGGCGCCGCCTGATCGTTGAGAAACCTTTCGGATACGATCTGGAAACCGCCCGGGAATTGAATGAGACCCTTCACAAGAATTTCCAGGAAGAGCAAATCTATCGCATCGATCATTATCTTGGTAAGGAAACGGTGCAGAACATGTTAGTCTTTCGCTTTGCCAATGGCCTTTTTGAGCCATTGTGGAATCGCAATTATATCGAGTATGTGGAAATTACCTCGGCGGAAAGCATTGGGGTCGGCAGCCGGGGAGGCTATTACGATGGCTCCGGCGCATTGCGCGATATGTTTCAAAATCACTTGCTGCAAGTCGTCGGGATGATCGCCATGGAACCACCGGCCAAATTTGAGGCGACAGCAGTGCGCAACGAGACGATTAAGGTTTTTAACTCTCTCCGCCCAATTCCGGAAAATGAAGTTGGCAAATATGTTATCAAAGGACAGTATACCGAATCGAAAGTGCGCGGTGAAGCTGTAAAAGGATATCGCGATGAAGAAGGCGTACCGGATGATTCCAAAACAGCTACCTACGTAGCGGTCAAATTTTTCGTAGACAACTGGCGCTGGGGAGGCGTGCCTTTCTTTGTCCGCACCGGCAAGTGCCTGCCAACCCGGGTTACCGAAGCGGTCATTCATTTCAAGCAAACGCCACATCAGCTCTTCGGCAAACCCAGCGAAGAGTGTTATCAGTGCAATCAATTGATTATACGGATTCAGCCGGACGAAGGCATTCTGATGAAGTTCAATATGAAACTACCCGGCAGTGGATTTGAAGTTCGCACGGTAAATATGGACTTTCATTACTCGGACCTCTCCAATGTTTATGTGCCGCAAGCCTACGAGCGGTTGTTGCTGGACTGTATGCTCGGCGACGCTACACTATACGCGCGTGGCGATGCCGTGGAAGCTTGCTGGGAATTTGTCGATCCGATTCTGAAAGCCTGGGAAAACGATGGCGATATTAAAGTCTACGGTTATCCGGCAGGCACCTGGGGACCAACTGCCGCCCGGGAGCTTTTCGATATTCCGGAAGGCGACTGGCGCTATCCCTGTAAAAATCTCGCAGAAGATGGCGAGTATTGTGAACTTTAAGTAAATATTTCGGCCATAGGCTGAATAACTATTGCGGATACCGGATGCATGTCATCCGGTATCCGTTTTTCTCATTTTAGCGTTTCTCCAAAATTTCTTCCAAATTGTCTGGCTCTTTTACGCAAACCGGAGGTGCTGCCTGTGTTGCGAGTGTTACCCGTTTTCTTGCTTTTTCTTCTTTCCTTTTCTTTAAATGCACAGAACAAAATCAATATTCTCTTCACCGGGGGAATTAATGGTTATATCCTTTCCGAAAACCCTCAGCAGCATGGCGATGTGCTGCGTGTGGCGACGACGATAGACCGCATCTTTCGGGAGCAGTCGATTTCCCGCGAGCGAACGTTAATTTTCGATACTGGTGATGCATTCTCTTACCACTATCTATCCAAGATTGACAGCGGCGAGGCGGTACTCCAAACGTTGCGCACAGCCGGATATGATGCAATGGTTGTGGGAAACCTCGATTTTAAGTACGGGAAATCCCGCTTAAAAAATATTGCCAATAGCGGACTGAATTTACTGGCGGGAAATCTGCACGAAGGCGAAGCCGTTTTTCTGACGGATTTTCTATTACTCAAGAAAGATGGCTTGAATATTGGGATTGTCGGCATTACCGATCCCCGGGTTAAAGACATGGTTGCGGCGAAGAATTTTGCTGGTCTTTCAGTCGAGTCTGCCGAAGTTGCTTTAAAAAAAATGGTAGAAAAATATCGTGATTCGTGTGATTTGCTGATTGCACTGAATCATTTGTCGATGACCGAAAATCTCGCTTTGGCCCGGGCAGTGAGTGGTGTGGACCTTTATCTCAGTCGTCCGGATAAAGCGGGCAGTGATTATGCCCAGGTCTTCGCCAACGACGGTACTCTGAAATCGGTAGTGGTACAGGCGCCGGGGGCGGCGCTGGCGGTTGGCCGCCTGGAAGTGAGCATGAATGATGAAAAACGAATGGAAAATGTTCACCTCTATCCCTTAATTTCGACGACCGGTGTTGCTGCAGAAGAAACCAATAATGCCCTTTATGCGGAAAATAGCCGTTTGCTCGATGAGCGCTTAAGATCGCGCTTTGCGGGGATTGATGGGAATGCGGAACTCGCCCGTTTCAACAAGGATTCACATAGCAGCTTTCGGGATTATATTCTCTACGTCATTCAGGAAGCGACCCGCTCGGAAATTGCTATTCTGAACGAAGGTTTTTTTAAGTTTGATAATGTTTCCAACCAGGATTTAGTAGTTACGCCCCGCACGATTTCTCAAATCAACTGGACCGATAACGAATTGGTAACTTTGCGCCTGAGAGGAAGAACGTTAAAGAAAATTCTTTCCCGGGGAAGGACTGCATTTCAAACAAATCAAGGCGGGTATTTGCATTTTCTTGCCGTGCAGAATTATGACGCACCGGATAAACGTAAACAGTTGGTCCATAGTCAGAAAATCGTTGATAATGAAACCTATGCTGTGGTTACCAGCGACTTTCTTCTCAATGGCGGCAACGGGTATAACGAATTTCGTTCGGGCACTCATGTGCGCACTCGTTTCCGGGTGAAAGACAATTACCGGGTTACAGCAGCGCCGCTAAACGGTAGCTCGCTAAATATTAATGAACTAATCGTTGGTTATTTGCGGGATGGTCGCCACCCGGCAGAAAATGAATCGATTGGTCAATGGTTCCGGAAACAAAGTATTCTTAATCGCCCGCTTTGGTTGGTAAATCTGGAAAATATTGATTTTGCCCTGCAGGATGTGCAAGTATACAATAACGATCAACTCTCTTCCGTAAAAGATGCGCGGGTAAATGCTGATACGGAAAATCTCTTTGGACTGGCTGCCCGGGGGATATTGGAGGTCGCCCGTTTTACCTCGAACAGCCGCTGGACGAATCGCCTTGATATCGAAAACGCCCAAACCCGGATTGGCGACAACTCACTGGAAGAAACCAGCGATGATATCGAATTTGAAACGATCTTTGACATCTATAACCTTTCTGATAAGCTGGGATTGCCAAACCGGATGAATGTTTTCCTTGCCGGCCGATTTGATACGGAGCTGACCCCGACTGAAAATGAAATGGGCGTTGATAATCCTCGTCAAAAAGATCTCTATCCACGTCTCGGTATAAATTATTACGGGGATTATGTGAAGGAACTCCGTTTCGGAATTGTCGGAAAATATGACCTCGAAGCGGAAAATTGGGATTCCGGTATTGAAATGAATGCGAAGTTCAACCAAAAATTCGGCCGCTTTAACTGGACGATGACCAATCGCTTACGCTACCTGTTGAGTAATGAAGCGCCGGCTGCCGGAGATGAAGAATGGTCGAACGATTTCTATAGTTATCTCAATATTCCATTAACGGAAAACCTCAGTATTAAACCGCAGATTGCCTACTTTATGTACCGGGATAAGGTGATTGAAGAAACCGGCAGCAATCTGAAATTTGCGATCAGTCTATCCTATGGCCGATCCTGGAAACCGCAGTATCTGAAGCTTTTTCGCGATGCCCGGTCATATTAAAAAGTGACTGTTAATTGCTTACATTGCGTTCATATTAAAGGAATCTGATTAAATCAAAAGTTTTTTCAGTGGAAAATTCCGGCGGATATCGTAACTTAGGTGTCATTGAAACGAAAGCGCTTACATTTAACAAACAGCGAGGCAACCTGTGTCCAAATCAGTGCTCTTATCCGTCCGGGATCTTCACAAAACTTATGAAAGCGAATTCACTTCTCTGGAAGTGCTAAAAGGCATCAGTTTCGAAATGGATCGCGGCGATTCCCTGGCAGTTACCGGGCCATCCGGTTCCGGAAAAAGTACCCTGTTGCATATTCTCGGAACGCTGGACAATCCCAGCAAGGGCCAGGTACGGGTAGACGGGGAAGACCCCTTTGCCCTGGCAGAGGAAGCACTGGCCAGATTTCGCAATCGTAAAATGGGGTTTATTTTCCAGGATCACCATCTCCTCCCGCAATATAGTGTGTTGGAAAATGTGCTGGTGCCGACCCTGGCATTTAAGGATGAGCGGGAAGGTAAAATGGAACGGGCAAAGCATTTGATTGAGAGAGTAGGGCTGGCGGAGCGGATCGATCACCGGCCGGCACAACTTTCCGGTGGGGAACGTCAGCGGGTGGCAATTGCCCGGGCGCTAATTAATGATCCTGACCTGATGCTCTGCGACGAACCTACCGGAAATCTCGATCATGCAACCGCGGAAGCCGTAGCTAATCTCCTCTTCGAACTTCACCGGGAACGGGAGACTATTCTCATTGTGGTCACCCACAGCCTGTCGCTGGCAGAACGATTTCCGCGCAGATTCGAATTTGAAGACGGCAATATTCGGGAAGGGTAATGCCGGTGAAAACGACTGAAGAAAATATCTCAGTGAACGAAGCCAATTGCCTGAATTGTAATGCGAAGCTGTCTGGGCGGTTTTGTCATAATTGCGGACAAAATAATTTCTATCGTCGCCTGCAGCTAAAAGAGTTCTTTAAAACCTTCCTGGATAATCTCACCAGCCTGGAAACCGCCTTTTTTCGCACATTCGCCGGCTTGTCAGTCTCTCCGGGAACCGTCGCCCGGGAATATGTGCTCGGGAAGCGGCGCACTTATACGAATCCATTAAAATATTATTTGATCTGTATGACGATCTTCCTCCTTGCCGGCGCCTTGATGCCGATTGACAAAGAGATGATCTTCAACGAGATGTTAATGGTGAATCCATCCGAGGAAGCGCGTAGGTTTGCGCTCTCATTTATGGATTTAATGATTGATTACATGAAATTGACAAATCTGTTCGGGTATCTGGCGTTGCCATTTATCCTGCGAGGTTTTTTTCGCAAAAGTGAATTTACTTATTTGGACAATATCGTTTGGGTGCTCTTTTCGCTCGGCCATCTGTCGTTCCTGACTATTTTTACCCACTGGTTAATGTATATGGGACACATTCAATTGTCTACTCTGGTAACTTTTGCCGGTGCAGGCATCTACCTCTTGTGGGCAGGTTTGGGATATTATCAGCAATGGACTGTGAAGAGTGCCCTGAAAATTACACTGGCCTACTCAATTTCGATATTGATTATGTTTATTACGATGGCTGCGGTTGGTGTCTATATCGGCATGAAGTATAAGATGGGCGGCTAAGTAACTGCCCGTGGGGAATACAGTAAAAAATCGTTGATCGTTGATCGTTCTTCGAAAACGAACAACGAACAACGAGCAATGTCCTTTACATCTAAAACAGGAAAATATGAAAGCACTAGTTTTTAACGATGTACGAAATGTCACTTGTTCCACAACGCCGGATCCAGAGTTACTGCACCCGACCGATGTTATTGTAAAGACCGATTTGACAGCTGTTTGCGGCTCCGATTTACATGTCTATCACGGGCGGGAAAGCGGGTTGGATGCCGGTACGGTAATGGGGCATGAGTTTATCGGAGAAGTTGTCGAAACCGGCAGCGCTGTAAAAAATTTCCGAAAAGGGGATAAAGTTTTTAGTCCATTCTTTAGCAGCTGCGGCGATTGCTTTTATTGCGAGAACGATCTCGCCTGCCGTTGTGAAAAGGGACGTTTGTTTGGCTGGGTGGAAAACGGTATTGGCTTACAGGGCGTGCAGGCGGAATATGCACGGGTGCCTTTAGCGGACAGCACACTCTGGAAAATTGATGATGGCATTCATGCCGAAGAAGCCTTGTTGCTCTGCGATATCCTGCCGACCGGATACTTCTGTGCGGATATGGCCGGCGTGCAGCCTGGTGGTGCCTATGCCGTGGTCGGCTGTGGACCGGTTGGCTTGCTGGGAATTATTGCCCTGCGGGAAATGGGGGCGGAGAAAATCATCGCTATCGACCTGGTGGAAGAAAGACGGAAAATGGCGATGGCTTTTGGGGCAACGGAAACGATTGATGGCCGTCAGGATGACGTTGAAGGCCAAGTGCGATATTTAACTGAGGGGCGTGGTGCAGATGCCGTTCTGGAGCTGGTTGGCAGCGAACCGGCGCAGGCATTGGCTTATCAAATCGTTCGCCCCGGTGGCACGCTCTCCGTAGTTGGGGTGCATAATCATAAAGGATTTGCCTTTACTCCGGATGATCTATACAATAAGAATCTGACGTATCGTACCGGTCGTTGCCCGGTGCAACGTTATTTGCCGGTGCTTACCCGGCTGGTTCAAAGCGGGAAATACGATTTCCGTAGTCTCATCTCTCATCGGATGCCGTTGCGGGAAGGGGAAAATGCCTATCGTATTTTTGATCAGAAATTGGAAGGCTGCACAAAAATCGTATTGCAGCCGGATTAAAATTCGCGACTAACAGGATAAGAGCTGTCCATAATATTAAGAGGTAAATATGCGATACAATCATACACTGCAGGATGGTGTCTTGAAAATTTCTTTTCATGGTAATATTATTTTTGAAGATACCACGAATCTGGCCAATTTTCTGGAAGAACGCCTGGAGGATGATTTTACGGAAGCAGTGCTCGATTTCTCGGAAATTACCGGTATCACCAGTTCTGCAATTGGTGCTGTCCTGGATTTTCATCAGAAACTGAGCAACAATGATCGCAGTATGCGAATTAAGGGAATGAGCGAAAAGGCTTACAAGGTTTTCCAGTATTTTAAGCTGGATCAGCTGTTTCCCATCGAGCGGTAAAAGCGCTGTTTCTGAATTAATCCTGACGCTAATTAATTTTTGTTACCAGACGACCTATGAAGATTCTTTTCACTGCTGTCGGCAACACCGGTTATATCCAGCCTTCACTGCCGTTTGTTGCTGCATTATCCCACCATAGACAAAACGTCACCGTATGCAGGAAAAAAGTAACATTGCCTGGCCCTCATGAACATGATTCGCTTAATCGCGCAATAGACTGAAAGAGCCGGTATAAAGGAGTTTCTGTGAAGGAAAATTTGAAATATTTCTGGAAAATAAATCTGGCCGTCATTTTTGGTGCTGCGATTGCCGCAGCCGTATTAACCGGCGCTTTACTGGTTGGGGATTCCGTGCGGGGAAGCTTACGGGATATTACCCTGCAACGCCTCGGAGATATTGATTACGTAATGCCGGCCAACCGTTTTTTTCGGGAAGCGCTTGCTAGAGATCTCGCCACTGCGGCAGGCTTCGATGCGCAGTTTGATGCTGCTTCGGCCGGTGTTATCATTACCGGCAGCGCTGTTCATCCCCGCTCGAAGGCCCGTGCGTCCCGGGTGGATATTCTCGGTATTGATATATCCTTCCTCGAATTTTATGAAAAAGATCCCGCCCTGCTGGAAACACTCACCGGCTATTTTAAGAAGCCGCAGGGCAAACCATTCAATGCGATTGTTATTAACGAAGCCTTGCAGAAAGAGCTGAATGTTGATGTCGGCGAAGCGGTGTTACTCTATCTGGAACGGAAGAGTGATATCCACCGGGAATCCCTCTTTGGCCGCAAGGAAACGGATGATGTTGTGCGAACCCTGCGCTTGACAGTAACCGCGGTAATTCCCGATAATGGCATGGGCAGATTTAGCCTGCGTCCAAACCAGGCGCTGCCCTTAAATGCGTTTGTATCTTTGCCGGTGTTGCAGAAAGCATTGGAACAAGAGGGGCGGGTGAATGGCTTATTTGTTTCGCAAAATGATGATGTTGCCCCGGAAATAGATCAGCACGATCTCTTGCAATCGTTGCTGCAGAAGGTCTATCGACTGGAAGATGTTGGCCTGGTAATTAAAACCGGAGAGGGGTTTTCCACCCTGAAGAGCCGGGAATTTGTACTAGGCGATGCGGTCGCGACTCCCGCCTTAAAGGTGCTGAAAGATGAAGGATTTGCCGCCCTGCCGGTAATGAACTACCTTGTTAACAAAACCACATTAAACGACCGAATGATGCCTTATGCCACTATTGCCGGTATCGATATGGCAGCGGCTGGTCGCTTTGGAGGATTCACACGTCCGGATGGAACACCGGTGGCAGCCCTGGGAGATGGGGAGATTTTTCTGAATAAATGGGCCGCAGATGACCTCGCGGCGCAGCCGGGAGATAGCCTGCAGCTCACATATTTTCAGGTCGAAGCTGCCGATGCGCTCGGCGAGGAAAACCGTTCATTCCTGTTAAAAGATATCGTATCAATGGGCGGCCTCGGTGCCGATGAGGCGCTGACACCGGAATTCCCCGGTATTAGCGATGCGGACAATATACATGATTGGGATCCACCCTTTCCGGTCGACCTGGATCTGGTGCGCACAAAAGACGAGTTGTATTGGGACGACTATCGGGCAGCACCGAGAGCATTTGTTAATCTGGCCACTGCCCAATCGCTCTGGCAGAGTCGCTTTGGCGCTTTAACGTCTATTCGTTTTTCCGGCCCGGAAACCCAGGAAACGGAGGCCCGTTTTGCAGTGGCGTTGCAGGAAAATATACAGGCCGCTTCAGCCGGAATGGTTTTTCAACCGGTTAAAGCGCAAGGGTTAAAGGCATCCGTTGGCGCAACGGATTTTAGCGGATTGTTTATCGGGTTTAGCCTATTCTTAATCGTATCTGCGGCATTATTGGTTGGGCTATTATTTCGCCTTGGTGTAGAGCAGCGCGTAAAGGAAATCGGCGTCTTGCTGGCGGCCGGGTATACCGGAAAACAGGTGCGCAGGTCATTCCTGAAGGAAGGCCTTTTGCTCGCTGGCCTCGGTTGCTTGATCGGACTAATCGGCGCAGTCGCTTACGCCGGTTTGATGATGGCCGCGCTTCGCACGCTTTGGGTGGAAGCGACCGGCAGCAGTTACCTCTTTTTACATGTGAACCCTGGCAGCCTGATCGGCGGTTATATTGGCGCTTTGCTGATCGTTTGCCTGGCTATTTTTCTCACCCTGCGGCAATTAAAGAAAATTCCTGCGCCGTCTCTGTTAGCCGGAGTAACCGCATCACCAAAAAGCCGTTCCGGAAAAATCGCCCGGGTAATCGGCCTGGTTTCACTGGGGCTTGCCCTGGCAATGATCCTCTATGCGCTGGTGAGTGGATTGAACACTTCTTCCAGCCTGTTCTTTGGCAGCGGTGCACTATTGCTGATTGCCGGTCTTACTTTGTTGAACGCCTGGTTTAGGCAGCGAGACAGGCAGTCCGGCACCCTGGCGGGTATCTGGCAAATGGCAGCGAAGAATAATGCCCGTCGACCGGGCAGAAGCATGCTCTGCGTTGCCCTGGTAGCTTGTGCCAGCTTTATGATTGTCTCCGTCGGAGCGAATCGCAAAGACTTTAGCCGAATCGATACCGGATTAACAACCGGGGTTGGGGGATATACCCTGATGGCAGAGTCGGACATTCCATTGCTGATGAATCCGCTTTCCGAAGCCGGCCGGGAAGAATTCTTTTTCGAAGATGATGATGCCCCGATCGCGAATGGTGCGACGATTACCGCCTTCCGTTTATTGCCCGGCGAAGATGCCAGTTGCCTGAATCTTTATCAACCGGAAAAACCGCGAGTGCTCGGTGTGCCGGCGGGGCAAATCGAGCGGGGCGGTTTTACCTTCCAGGTATTACCGGATGATGCAGATGATGAAAATCCCTGGACGCTCCTGAACAGCGATCCGGGTCCGAATGTCATCCCGGCAGTCGCGGACTTCAACTCGGCGATGTGGATTCTGCACAAGCAGCTGGGCGATGATATCGTTATGGAGGACGACTATGGCCGGGAAATTAAATTAAGGCTGGTCGGATTACTTGAGAAATGTGTTTTCCAAAGCGAGCTTTTAATTTCCGAAGAAAACTTTCTCAAGCATTTTCCCTCGCGTAGCGGGTTTTCCTACTTCCTGATTGATGCGCCGACGGCCTTGAATGAGGTCAGCGAATCATTGGAAAGCAATTTGGGAGACTTTGGTTTCGATGTTGCTTCTACAACGGAAAAACTAGCGGCTTATCAGGCAGTGGAAAACACCTATCTCTCGGTATTCCAAGTTCTGGGGGGATTAGGACTGTTGCTCGGCACCCTGGGATTGGGCGTCATTCTTTTCCGTAATGTGATCGAACGGCGGGGAGAATTGGCTACTTTTCGCGCCTTTGGTTTTCGCAAAAGTATGATTTCCCAAATGCTTTTACGAGAGAACGGTGTGCTGATTTTATGGGGAGTATTGATTGGAAGCATTTCGGCGTTGATTGCCGTTGCACCACATGCATTGAGTCAACCGGACCAGATTCCCTGGTTATCCCTGGGCGTCACGCTCTTACTGGTTTTTCTCACCGGGTTACTAGCCAGTATGGTCGCAGTCGGCAACGCCCTGAAATTACCATTACTACAATCTCTAAGAGGCGAATAAAAAAAGAACATCACCGGTTAACGTCTAAATTAACTAATGATGTTCTTTCCATATTATTATTGCCCATTTGCCCATTTGCAAATTTGCCCATTTTCAATCACGGCACTTGTGTAGACATACCATTATTCTTCCGCCAATAGAGATTAAGATCTTCAATATCAATACCGCCATTCAAATTGAAATCTGACCATTTGCTATACCCCCACACAGTACCATTTTCCATTCGCCAGGAGGTATTTTTATCTGTTGCATCAATACTACCATCTCCGTTGCTATCTCCGGCAATCATCCCGAAAACACCTCCGGATAAACTGGACATTGGCGTGCTACCATAGGCCTGGCTTTGGGCGCTGGTGAAATCATAAAGCACACTGCTGTCGCTCAGGGACTGGCTGCTGCTGCTCATTAGCGACAAATGATTACGGTGGTAGATGGTGATATAGTAATCACCATTCGGGATCCCCGGGAATGTCAATCCAGCAGTGCCACTGGTATCCAGCAATACACCATCGTTTCGCAGGAGTCCCGCCCGGGCACCAACTTCGCTGGCTGCAGTGGTGCCGCTGCGGAGTTGGACCAGCACCCAATCGACGGCGCTGTCCGGTAAAGTGATGCTACTATCCATGCCACTGTAAAACCATGGTGACGCGTTATAGGGGTGAGCACTATCCAGAAGGGCGCTGCTTCGTAAATCAACATTCATTTTGCCGTTATCAAACGCACCTTCCAAAAATACTTTTGTTCGGACCACCAGGGGAGCGCTTGCCACTGGCGCTGGTTTAATTTCAATCCCTATCGCTGCCCAGTCGGCATCTCCGGAGAACGTGCCGCTGATCGGGGCGCTGGCGAGGGAAATGAGCTGAGAGTCGGATACTGCCAACCCGATTTTGTCACCACCATCACCGATAGTAATTTCGATACGCTCGGTGATGCCGGTATGCGGCGTATGATCGCGATTTCGTGGGGCAGTGGCGATAAACAAGCGGGAAACCTCGACGGTTGGTGGCAGGGGAAATGCATAGGCATTGCTGTCTGTGCCGCCAGTGCAACTACCATCGACGCCTAGCGTGTTACCGGCGCGAATGGTCCCGACAGGATCCTGGGCATCAACACCGGAATAGCGGGAAACGGCTATCAGGGCATGGTCTGGTGCGGAAAGGAAAGTAGCTGTCACCGGACCATCTCCACTCGGTGTGCCGATCGCTTCCCAAATTTCCACAGCGGTTTGGCTACGGGCAGCACACTGACGTTGTAGCAGGGTCCAGGTTAATCCCAGCCCGCTAACGCTGCTAACAGCAATGTTCATCCGGGTAGAAACCGAAGCGAGGTAGAGGTGATCAGTCGCCGCGGTTAAGTTCCCCGTAGTACTCACGGATAACACTTCCGTCGCATCACCGGTCTGAACTTCTTCGAAAGTTAATGATTGCGCTTCGGCTGTGGTGAAATTCGCGGTAACTGTTTTATCCCCATTCATTAAGATTGTTTCAGGATTACCTGTGCCGGCAAGGTCGCCCGCCCAACTGCCAAAAGTATAGCCGCTGCCCGGAACAGGAGTTAAGGTAACCACAGATGCACTATCATAGATGCCGCCGGCCGGGGATAATGAAACACTACCCGATCCATTGTTACTAATGGTCAGTGAATATTGGCGGATAAAATTAGCAACGATACTCATGTTGTCATTGACAATAATTGTATCGGGATTTTCGCTGCCGCCTAAATCCCCGCTCCAGTTTTCCAGTCCGTAACCAGAATCGGGAATAGCGGTGATAACAACTTCGCTGCCGGCATCATAAGTGCCACCGGGCGGGGAAAGCGTTACACTGCCTGGTCCGCTGACCGATGTTGTAACGGTATATTGCACCGGAGGGATTTCTGTAAATGTTGCCGTAACAGATGTATCGCTACTCATTGTCAGGCTGTCCGGATTTTCGCTGCCAGTTAAGCCGCCGCTCCAGCCGGTAAAATTATAACCTTCAGCCGGGAGGGCCGTCAGGGTAACGACGGTCGCAGTGTCATAAACACCACCGGCAGGGGAGAGTTGAATGCTGCCCATGCCGACAGTATTCGTCGCCAGGGCAAACTGCCTGATGAACGTGCCATTGATCGTTTTATTCTCATTAAGCGTTATTGAATCCGGATTTGCGTTACCGGAGAGATCCCCGCTCCAACCCGTGAAAATGTAGCCGGAATCTGCTGTTGCCGTAACCGTAACCACTGATGCAGAATCGTAGGTGCCGCCGGCAGGGGAGAGGACAATATTACCATTACCAATCGCATTGATTACAACCGTAAACTGCGTGGGAGGAATTTCACTGAATGTAGCAGTGATGGCAATGTTGCTGTCCATGCTTACACTATCCGGATTGGCAATGCCGTTTAAGTCCCCGCTCCAGCCATCGAAAGTATAGCCGGAATCAGGAACAGCGGTCAGGGTAACGACAGTGGCAGAATCGTAAGTGCCACCGGCAGGGGAGAGTTGAACACTTCCCATACCACTGATGTTCGTCGTTAAATCAAACTGGGTTACAGAATCCGGATTGCCGACGATTTCCAGAGCGAATACAGCCCAATCGGTGCTGCCGTTGAAGCTGCCATCAACCGTTGTTAAGGCTTCTGATACCAGAGACTTTTCCTGAATTGCGATCCCGATTTTATCACCGCTTTCTCCCTGGGAAATTTCTGCCAATTCACTATAACCACTGCCGGGAGTGAATGATTTCTGGCGTGGAGCAATAGCGCTGTAAATAATGCTACCACCTGCATTGGCATTAAAATTTATGGAGAAAGCGCTGCTGTCCGTGCCACCGCTACAGCTGCCATCTTGACCGTTGCTATTATGGACGGCATTACTACCGAGCGGGGAAACACTGGCAACACCGGAGTAGCGGGAAACCGCGATAACCGCATTATCAACCGTTGTGGAAAAACTGGCGGTAACCGTGCCATTGCCGCTGGGAACGCCCTGGGCAGTCCATATCTCCACGCCGGTCTGTAATCTGCCGCTGCACTGTTCGGCCAGGCGGGTCCAGCTTAGGCCGAGGCCGCTAACGCTGCTTGCCAAATCATGCTGGCGGGTGGATATTGCCGCAATGTAGAGGTGATCCACCGCTGCGGTTAGATTACTGCTGGTCGTTACGCTGTTGGTTGCAGTAGAACCTCCTGTCTGAGTTTCTTCGTGCGTCACCGCCAGGGCACTCTGGGAGGTGAAAATCGCTGTTACAGAACGATTGCCATTCATGAGAATTGAATCCGGATTTGCATTACCGGAAAGGTCTCCACTCCAACCGGTAAATACATATCCACTGGCGGGTGTAGCGGCGACCGTTACACTGGTAACGCTATTATAGCTCCCCCCGGGAGGATTTAATGATATGCTGCCACTTCCGACGGTGCCGGTCGTTAAAATATACGGTGGGGAAACAACCATAAAACTGCTGTCGCTGATCGTTGTGCCGTTGGCGTTTGTAACGGAAATCGTGCCAGTGCTGGCGCCAACAGGTACACTGGTGGCAATCACAGTATCCGCAGTGACGGTAAATGCAGCTGTGGTGCCATTAAAGCTAACCTCTGTGGTACCGGTAAAGTTACGGCCATTGATGGTAACGGATATTCCTTCCGCACCATTATCCGGAGTAAAATCGGTAATGATCGGATTCGCACTTAATTCCATATAGTTGTGCAGATAATAGTCGGTATCCTTACAACTGGCCAACATCAGCAAACCGCTTTGTGTGTTGATGCACTGTTTGGTTGAAGTCGGATTGTCGATGTCATCATCGTCATCGCTTAGTATAAATGCAGTGCCGATGCCAGATTGAAAAGAGATATTGTTAAGATCGCTGGTTTTGTAATAAATGCCCCGTTGATCGTTCTCTTTATTGGAAGCAAAAATATAAATGGTTTCGTTATCCCCGTCGATCATCATCGTGGGGCGGGTAGACTCGTATAAACCGAGAAAAACAGTGTGATTGGTCCAAACACCGTTTGCATCCCTTACATTAAGCATTATTAAAGGATCGTTGCTGCCCCGGCTTGTTTTGCTGACAGCATAGAGAGTGCCGCTACCGTCGCAGGCCACGTTGAGATTAAGATGATCATCAGCGTAACTATTGCTGCCATTTCCCAGGGCGGTTTCCCGATCGGCCAATGTTCCCCAGTTTGTTGGTGAAGCAGTATCCTGGTGTACCGCAAAATAAAGATTCTTGTCGGCCTGATTACTCCACATCACTCCCAGTTCACCGTTACCGAGGTAACGAACGGCGGAGATGTCATCCAACTGAATATCATTTCCCTGGATAGGCAAAATAAACGGGGTGCCCCAGGTAACGCCATCATCGCTACTGTAGTTCAGCATCACTTTTCCCAATTCTGTCCAGGTGACCCACAGTTTGCCCTGGGAATCTTTATCGAGCACCAAAGTTTCAGAAACAGAACTATTAACATTTACCGGAAAGCCACTATCCAAAGAATAGCTTTGGTTACCACTATTGTAAGTATAGCGATAGATGCGCCCTTCGTTTCCGGGATCTGCCGGGCCACCGTCATTTTCCTCAACGTAATTGGATACGATGTATAGTTTGCCGCTGGCTTCATCCCAAAGCGCATCCGCAGTCGTTTTATGGCGATCGTCGATGGTTGTTGCGGTGGAAGACCAATCCATGTCATTTACATTGTAACGGTAGATACGATATTCTTCAGCGGAAGGGTTAAACATGCTGGCCCACCAGGTATTGTCGTTCCACCAAAGCTTACTTTCCGGTTTAAAGGCAGAGGGTTCTCCGTATACATCACCACCGAAATCGTAAGTGCGATAGCCTACGGTCGCCGGCGTTGCCTGGGCCCAAAGATGATTACCAAACAGGATCAACAATAATCCAGCTTGTAATAACAGGCGCAACAAGATTATGATATTAGAATTCAAACTACTGGTATTTATTTTTAAAAAATGCATATAGGTCTCCAAAATCATCCCGGTAAAGCGGATGAGACAAAATTGCTACAGGGTTATTGCTTTCAGATATCAGGTCTATTTCAATGATAAGATCATAAAGAACATCAATAATCCTGAGCGCCGGTGACTAAACGCATAAATAAAAATCAGAGAAAATAGGTGAAGATTTTGAGAGAAATTGGCTTAGGCTGATCGACTTTTGGATGATGATGTAAATGGCAGATGGGCAGATTGCCGACGGAAATGGTGGTGTTGAAAAGGGGATAAAAAAAAGCGCAGCCCAACATCCTGTCAGACCGCGCTTGTCCTATGGAGCTAACCATAAATGGGAAACCGCATTCACAAAAAGTCACTATCACAAACTCCCAATGGCTGCTGGAGATTTAGAAGGAAAGCACGGCCTGGCATCCTGCCCGACCGCACCTGTCCTATGGAGTTCTGGTAGTAAAAAAATCAATATTCAAATAGCAGATGCCGCCATTCCAACAGCCTTTTCGGCAGCAGCAGGTGAAATCAAAAAAATTATATTAGAATCCCGGTATAGGCGGATTCCTTTTAATACAACAAAAATAGGCGGTAAAAACGAATGGGCGGTTCGCCCTGCTATTCGAGACAGACAAAGCATTAAAACGCTTAATTGTCTTATCGCCTCTCAAACAGGAGAGTGCAGCCCGACATCCTATCGGACTGCACTTTGTCCTATGGAGTATGTGTTTCGAAAATTGCACGACATGTCGCCAGGCAACGCCGTTAGCGGGTGCATAAATTCGAAATCAAAGGAAAGTACGGCCTGGCATCCTGCCCGACCGCACCTGTCCTATGGAGTTCTGTTGTAAGTATCAACTGTTTTTATACAGATCAAAAGGGATGGACGGAATTCGCGGAAGCGATTCTAATGCTTCCCAGGTATATCATATAGTGGTGGTAAGGGGTTACGATCATTAGAATTTGCGAATGATTTTTGCCCCTGGATTTTCTATTTATGCATCACTCATCCATATACATCCGATGCCATAATTCAAAGAGAATCAGCAGCCAGAGATGATTGTTACGTACTTCCCGGCCTTCAGTATGGTCTTTAAACAGCTTCTCGACCATGTCCATGTTAAAGTATCCCCGCTGGCGTGTCCGGTCATCAAAAAGAATGTCGGATACAAAGGAGCTCATTTCACCCCGGAACCAGGGATCCAGCGGCACGGCAAAGCCATGCTTCGGTTTATCCAATATCGCCTGGGGCAACGTGTCTTCCAATACTTGACCCAGCAGGCGTTTCAATGTTCTTTTTCTCTTGGAGAATTCGACCTTCACCTTGTAGTCAATTGGCAGACGATAGGCGAATTCTACAATCGGACGATCCAGCAACGGCACGCGTGATTCCAGGCCATGTGCCATACTCATTTTGTCCGCCTTTTCCAGGTAACGATCCGCCAGCCAGGCACGGGAGTCCGCATAGAGCAAGCCGTTCATGCCATCACTACCATCGGATATACGATGGCGGCGGAAGGATTCGTAAACACTTTCATCTTCATAGCTGTTAAATTTGCCGGCCTTAAAGAGATCATGACGCATCTCATCGGTGAAAACCATCTGCCAGTTAGCCTGCCGGACAACCGGGTCGTTGATGCTGATCGTCCGGATCATCTGCTTCAGACGACGGGAGCGGGGGATGCGATTCACAATAGACGGAATCAGCTTCTCGCTCAGGAGACCAGGCAGCATGCGATATAAACCACCGTAGCGTTCGGTAAGATAGCGCCGATAACCACCGAAGAGTTCATCGCCACCTTCACCGGAGAGGCACACCTTTACATGCTGTGCTGCCAGTTGGGAAACAAAATACGTCGGAAAGGCTGCCGGATCGCCAAAAGGCTCATCGAAGTGAAAGACCAGTTTTTCAATCGAATCCTGAAGATCTTTTTTAGTCAGAACCATTTCATGATGATCGGTATTGAAGTGCTTGGCTACCAAGCGTGCGTCATCAAGTTCGCTGTAATGCTGACCGAAATCGAATCCAATCGTAAAAGTTTTAATTCTGGAGTGGCCATGTTTGGCCATCATTGCTACCATTGCGCTGGAATCCAAACCGCCGGAAAGAAAAACCCCGACTGGTACGTCTGCAATCAGGTGGGATTCCACTGCTTCGTTCAGCAGGCGCTTTAATTCATTGTAGCTTTGTTCTTTATGTTCTTTGCCAACACCATTCTTGTCTTTTCCGATCTGCGGATGCCAGAATAGTGTTTCCGTGACCTTGCCATCTTTAATCGATAAAAAATGACCAGGTTCTAATTTTTTAATGTTCTTACAAATGGAAACCGGGGCGGTCGAGTGACCATGGGCGAAATAGTTTTGTACGCCTTCCGGATCCAGCTCTTTTGGAATAAACGGTAATACCAGCAGGGATTTCATTTCGCTGGCAAAAGCAAAGTGGTTCCCATTGTTAAAAAAGTAAAGCGGCTTAATTCCTTGCGGATCGCGGGCAATAAACAGTTCTCTTTCTACGGTATCCCAGATAGCGAATGCATACATACCCAGCAGTTTCAGCAAACAATCTTTGCCATATTTTTGATAGAGCGCGATAATTACTTCTGTATCGGTTCGGGAACGGAAAGGATAGTTTTCATCTTCGAACTCCTTCCGAAGTTGTTGAAAATTATATATCTCACCGTTGAAAGCAATCCAATAACGTTTATCCGGAGAGCTCATCGGTTGATGGCCAGCTGAGGATAAGTCTAATATTGACAAGCGGCGATGAACCAAGCCAGCATTTTTGTCGGTATAAGTACCTTCATCATCTGGTCCGCGATGCGCCATACGTCGTCCCATCAATCGCAGCAAACTGTCTTCTGCCGGACGATGCGTATCGTGGTTAAGATATCCTGCTATACCGCACATGTATTAATTACCTCCATATTCAATCAGCCACACGCTGAGATATCCATTTCTTATAGACTCATTTTATACAGGTTTCTGAACTGGTGCCGGTGAGCCTGTGCTGCGATCGGTGCCAGATAGAGTTCACGATTAATAATCCCCTACTTTCGGGGCTGAGACTTGTTAACCTGAGACATTAACAAATCGAGCAATTGAGCTGAATTATCATTCAGATCAAATTCTTTGAATACTTTTTTCTGCCCGGCTTTCCCCATTTTAACTCTCAGGTCCGGGTCTGTGCTTAATTTTTTCAATGCCTGGTAAATACCGATCGAATCCTGCGGCGTTACCAGAATGCCAGTGGTGTTGTGTCCTACCAGCTCGGGAATACCGGAAAGTTTACTGGAAATTACCGGTAAGCCCATGGCCATTGCTTCCATGATTGCAACCGGAATACCTTCCCGATCACCTCTTTTGGTAAGAATACTGGGTAAAATTTTGATATCGGAAGTCTGAAGTTTTCGAGCCACCTCTTCGCGAGGCATGGAGCCGTGGATGGTAATTCTTTCAGACAGGCCAAGCGATTTGATTTGCTGTGCAACGGTGCTACGTAAAGGGCCATCTCCAATTAAATCAAGGTGAAAATCGATCTTGTCATCTGCAAGTTTCTTACAAGCTTCAATAAGATACTTGTGCCCCTTTACCTCTTCATAGGAGGCGATGGTAATAAAATTTAAAGGTTGATCGATTTTCTTTTCCGGGGTAGAGGAGAATACTTCCGGGTCTATACCACAATGGATGACTTTGATCTTATCTTCGACATCACTGCCACTTGCATTAATAATGATATTTTTGTTGTAGTTGGAGATTGAACGCACAAAATCTGAGTTGATAACTTTGTCACGCATGCGGAAACGATGCTTGTAAACATGTATATCCGAGCCATGCGCAGTAAAACTATATGGGATGCCGGTAAGGCGTTTGATGATCATCGCAGCAACTGCCGGAAAAGTGGCAAAGTGCGCATGAATATGATCGATGCCCTGTTTGCGCATTTTGTGAGCAATGCGAACAATCTTCGGAAATAATATTATCGTTTTGCTAAAATGTTGCGGACTCTGTATGGAGCCAGTAATCAAATAGATCAGCAAACTGATATATTTAAAGGGGGACGTCAGTAAAAAATACAGATTTGACCACAAGATTCCCCCGGAAAAATATCCATGGTAATGAACAAAGGGTTGAACTTTTTTAACACCGGTATGTACCACTTTTTGGTGCTCTTTCAGTAATGGATATACCTCCACCTGAAGGCCCATTTCCATAATAGCCAGAATTTCATACAGGACAAAAGTCTCGGAAATTTTCGGAAAACGAGACATCATATAGGCAAACTTCGGTTTCGGTTTCCCGTTGGATTGCCATTTCTTCTTTCCCGGGCGAGCTTTCTTCGGCTGCTTGTTGTTTGCTGCTGTCTTTTTAGCTGTTACGTTTTCGGAAATCATTATCCTTCTAGTCACCTTTTTTTAAAACTATTGTATCAATTGCTGCTGATTTTTTTCTGTTAGCGATGGCGCCATTTGTCGATATAAGTGAATAAGCGCATCAAGCGCAGCCTGAAAAGCAGGGGAGAAGTCTTCCGGGTGATGTCTGTTCTGCACAATCGTAAAGGATCGATTGTATTCAGGTTGCTGTGCCCGTCCAGGCAGGTAAATCCCAGCTGGAAATTTTCTTCCCCTAATACTTTCACGATATCGTCGTTATGATTGCCATTCGGATAACTAAATACTGGCAAAACTTCTCCGATTTCCCGGCGCAAATCTTCCCGGGAACCGACGGCTTCTTTGCGAACATCATCCAAAGAAATGCGATTGAGCAATGGATGGGTTTGGGTGTGGGCTGCCAGGGTAATATTATTTTTGGCCATTTTCCGTAATTCATCCCAATCCATTACGGTTTTTCGCTTTGTCCGCTTTATACCCATCTCGTCGCTAATCTCATTGATGAAATTCATTGCCGTTTCATGGGAGAAGGTTTTTACATAATTCTGTAATTGCCGCACGGCAGAAAAACGTGTGTCTGCATCCGTCAATTGAAAATTACCGGCAGGGCCGCTGTATTCCTGCCGTTTACCAAACATTACTGCTTCGTAGAGACGATCCCACCAAAAGGCCATTTCAGGATTCCCCGGATAGGCGGTTGGGACGAAAATCGTTGCCGGCAAATTAAAATGGCGTAACACCGGGAAAGCATTGGTCTTCAAATCGTAGTAGCCATCATCGAAAGTGATGATTACTGCTTTCCTGGGCAGCCTTTTACCTTCAGTAACCGCTGCAAGCACTTGTTCCATGCTAACCACATTATAATGCTGAGAAACAAAGGCCATTTGCCGGGCAAATCCAGCGACGGTCGCGCTGATAAGTTGCGGACTTAATGGCGATGCCGGGTCGATATTCGCTACACGATGATAAGTCAATACGCGTAGGAAATTCGCTGGCTCATTTTTGTCTTTTCTCTGTCTGGTTACCATAAGCGCTGTTTGTTTCCGGTGACTGATTCTGTGAAACAGTAATTATTGTATTTGAAAATAGTTCTGAGGATTTCCGGCCGAATAACTTCCGGCACACTCGGCTATTTTCGGAAAGCGCCGGATTTCGAAAATCGAGCGCTTCTGTTAATTCAAATTGTTTTAATGAACAATGAAAGTCTGGAATGTCTGGTGGTATCAGGCAAAAAGTTTACCATCTGTTGCATCAGATCCCAGGTTTACTTTTTTACCACTTTTTTCTTCATACATTTTGATAATGTGTCTGCAGACGTCCTCATACACTTTATCCATTGGCTGAGTTGCATCAATCACCACAAAGTTTCGGGTAATTTCACCCTGCTTTAGATAAGTGTTTTGCAGATCATCAAGATATTCAATGCTGGCCTCGCCTTTGCGGGCAAAAAGCACTTCCGGCGGCGCGTAAAGAAAAAGCGTCATATCCGGTTGAGGATAGTAGTTTATCAGGAATTTGCGATGAATACGATCATCAAACGGGCGCTGTTGAAATGCCTCTTTTGATTCGTGCGTGGCAAAGTCAAACGTAAAATAGCGATCGTATAAAACGATATTTCCCTTCCTGCGGAAGTTCCAGGAAAGGATTTGCCGGTATATCTCTTCGGCAATCCGGTTAAACAAACGCGCGGTTGCCCAGGCAATACCAGCCGGCTTCTTTTTCTGCGGACGATTGTGCAGCGATGTGCTTGCCGCTGCGCCATTTTCCGGTGCCGGATTTTTTTTCGCTTTTACCTTCTCTATAAATCTGGATGTTGGCAGGGCAACATTGCTGGACTCGATATTAATTCCCATATAAAGATATTCCAGCGGCAGCGGGAACGTCTCTCTGAGTTGGTCCGCAATGGAAGTTTTCCCTGCACCATCTCCACCAATCAATGCAACAGTAAACATATTCTTTAAATACTCTTTTTCAGTTTTGTTTGTACCGGATTGACATTTTCAGCAAAAACTGTATTTCCCCAGTGCCGGTAGTAAAAAAGTGAACTGCTTTATTCTACAATAGGGGCAGGTTCACCGATTTTGAAATCTTCGATATGCGTTAAAGCATATTCCCATAAAAGATAATATCGATTTTGACGCAACCATGTGATCGTATCGTCAGTTAACGCAACTGTAGAATTAACACCATCTTTTAAGCGTATAATCAGGTTCGCGACAAAGTATCCCCAGCAAAGGAGAAAAATTGGGCGGAGCATTTCCGGATTGAGTCCAATCCCTTCGCAATACTGCATTAGATAGGGACGTGCCCAGGCATCTTCGCCAAAAAATGCTTCCTGAAAAGCTTGCAGATATTCGCTGTTATTCTTGGCATCATGCCGGGCAAAAGCCACAAAGTTGAGAAAGAAAAACATATCCAGCGCCGGTAGGCCTTCCGGTTCAGCGAGCTCCCAATCCACTACGCCAATCTGATTGTTCGCATCGATGAGGATGTTAGGGGAACTGAAGTCGCCATGCTGAAAAACCAGCGGGAATTCCGCAAAGCTTAGCGGTTCTACCAGCGAGCGCATTTTTTCGATTAACGCAGTTTCTTCGCTGTTATTCAGCGTACTTGCTATCTGGGCCATGGGAACTTCCGCAACCCGATTGAACCATCGCGGGGAGAGATGGTTTGTCTTCGCGGAAGCGGTATGTAAATCAATGATCCAATCCATTACCGGACGTATCGCTTCGTCCGGGTTTTGCCGGACAAAATCGGCCTTTAAAGGCTGACCCTCAACAGCTGTTTCTATGAGTAAGCGATGTCCGCCATAGTCCTCATAAACCAACACTTTCGGAATACTTTTGTAGCCACCGAGCCGGGTTGCCTGCACCTGGCAGAGATTTCGCACTTCCCGGTCTAATTGACTATTATCACCAGCCAGGCGGGGGACTTTAGCGACTAAAACCGGTCCGCTGCGCCCTTCCGCAAGAACGAAGAATAATACGTGACTGGAAGTTTTGAACCTTGGTGTCGCCATCAGGCAGGAGAGCCTGCCGGGAGAACCGAGGTGATCCAGGTGTAAATC
Organism: Calditrichia bacterium; assembly: GCA_028284905.1. Lineage (GTDB taxonomy): Bacteria > Calditrichota > Calditrichia > RBG-13-44-9 > J075 > JACKAP01. The sequence continues at coordinate 143,509 of JANQQU010000072.1, read as the reverse complement.
CCGCCAATGAATGTCCAGGTATGTCAGAATTGTGTTCATAGAAAATGTCGATCGTTTATGTCGTGTTTTAATGCTTTTAAGTTTTATGCTGCTTCAGTTGTAAATGGAAAACTTTAATTTCGTTTCCGTGCGACAAAGCTGAAACATGGCACCGTAAAATGCAACAAACCGGTACGCATTAACAGTTTACCGAGGCCGATTTTCAGTTTCCCTTTCCAACTGGTATGAGTTTTCAGAAAAGCACCTTTTAGTGCCTGGGAATCGTGTAACGGGATAATTTCCAGGCAATTCTCAAAGTCTGGCCGATGCCAGTAAACATCAATATCCTTTAAATACATGCGGCGTAAATCGTTTTCATAGGACTTCGCATTCCGCAGGCTAAGCAGGGCCGCCAGTTTATTCTGGTCTCGGCGGTCAACTTCCCAATAGAGCAGTCCACCCGGGGCAATTAGCGGAATTGTTTTCCGAACGACCTTCGGATCGTTCGTATGCACAACAGCAAGGCTAAAGCGATTTTGATTGCGCTTGGCAGCATCCGGCAATTCAGAAGGCGGAATCACTTTCAGAAGGTAACTGAACTGTTCAAGCGCATCTGTTAATGCCTTGTTGGACGGGCCAATATAAACAACGTGATGCAGCGCCGGGAACGGCAGCAAAAATCGCCAGTCAATTCGGCGGGCAGTGATAATATCTTTATCCCGCTGGCCATGAGTGCCGTTGGCCATTACCGCTAATTTTTGATCCTTTTTTGTGGTGGCTTCCATATTCCTCTCAGGCAAACATTTGTGGTTCGGTTCTTGGTTTTTGACCAGAGTTTATTTCCATACCATTGCTGTCGGGCAGCTCTACGCCGTCCGGTAACTGGTTGTTCTTAGCCAGATATTCGATTTTTAAGGAATTCAACAACTGAATTACTGCACCGGAAATCGCGATCATCATAAATATGTAGCGATGATAAGCGAAGGATAAAAAGATCGAGGTTGTTAAATAAGTCATAATTCCCAGCATACAGCCAGTGGCAAAATTCGCCAGTTCGCTGTCTTTATCTTTCCAGAATATTCGTCCCTGCATGAGCTTGTAAAGAGTGTAAAAAATGATCAACATGAAGCCGGAAAATCCCAGCAAGCCCAACTCGGCGAGCATCTGAAAATACAGCGAATGCGCCGCTCGGGTAGACTTCATATGTTTAAATGCAATATCCGGATTGGCCATGTACGCTTCCGAATAATGACGGGTGTACTGGTTGGGACCTACCCCAAATACCGGATAATCGAGAAAGACGGTAAATGCCGCAAGCATTTCAGTCGTACGGCTTAGAATCACCGTGTCTGTCTCATGGGTTGCCTCGCTTGAAAATAGTCCTTCGATGCCCCCAATAGAGGCCATCCGGTTAAAATATCCCGGTGAAGCTATCAGAACCACGGTGAGCAGCACCGTTACCGTTGCAATGACCTGCCCGAGTTTGATGTATCGCATCAGTGTCATTAAGGCGATGATAAAACAGAGCGTCACAAAAGCACCCCGGGAATAGGTGAGAAAGATGCCACAGAGAGTGAGGATTGTTCCTAACAGGGCCAGGCCTTTCATTAAAGTCTTTTTTTCATCCCATACCCGAAACATGACCAGCGGGAAAATTAATAACATAATCTGAGAAAAACGGTTTGGGTCGCCGATCGGACCATCGGCACGATGTGCACGGCGAACCTTTACACGTTCCTTAACGATACCACTGGTATCGCCACCGGGAATTTCTTCGGTGCCAAATGCTGTTTGCCGTTGTGCCAGTCCCATAAAGTTGTTGTCATAGGATTTCGTTACTTCCTGAAAAAGCGTTAAGCTGCCAAGTAATGTCCCGGATAGCATCAATGTCCAAACCACATTACGCATGCTAACACGGTCCCGAATGATATTCAGGATAAAGAAATAAAGCACCATTCCTTCGATGAAATAGGTGAAAATCCAATCCGATGCCATTGCCTGATCTACTGCCATAAAATAAGACATCAACGTTGTCATCAGGAAGAAAATCATAATGACAAAGGTATAGTCTATCATTACTTTTTTACGCAGAATGAAGACGTATATGGTAAAGGGAATCCCGATCGTTAGCCATGTCGCACCGGCGGCAGCCTGTGGCACACCGTGGAATTTGTACATGATTACCGAAAGGTTTGTATGGATAACAAATAATCCGATATATGTGCCCATGCTCGGCCAGTATATAAATATCGATATGCCGATCATCAGAAATGCCAGACCGGTTAAAATAAACGGCTGGCTTTTTAGCATAGAGAGCACCATCAGCATTAGAATTCCTATAACCCCAATACTGGCTGCAATGATTTTTTTAAAAGTGCTGGCGTTTGAAGACGTAATCATAATGTTTCCGACATTCTTGTCGATAATTAAATAGATTGGGTGATTTCCGGGACCATTAAGAACCAAAATATGGTAATATTGAGCGCAGTACGGTCATTTCCATCACGAAATTCGGAATCGCTATTTTAAAGTAAATAGCGATTGGAGTCCTGCTGCCTTGTGTTGGTCGATGCACATTCGGATAACGCTGACGAAATGCGCCGTCTGAAGATTGTCTGCCCAGGTCGCCTGACGCAATGCCCGGTGCATCCAGCAAGTATAGAACATTGGTGCTACCAGGGATTTATCCAGTTTAATGGCATCACAATATTGGTTGATCGATTTTGCCAATAATTCACTTAATGGACTCTTCTCTACAAAATTGCTGTTGAAATTTTTCAGCGTATCCAGGCTTTTGTGTTGCTCCCGGGATACCCAGTTACCAAAACTGCGAATGAAGTAGAACATATCCCAAAGTGGCATTCCCTGCGGTTCCGCAGCTTCCCAATCGAGGAAGAGTGCCTTGCCATCGCGAACAATGACATTCCAGCTACCGGCATCACCATGGCCAAAAATTACCGGAAACGGCACCTTGCTTTTCGCAATACTTTCAATTTGCCCGCGGAGAAAATCCGAATGCGCTGCGGATAATTTGTAAATCCCGGAAAAGATGTCAAAAAGTTTAATCAGAGACTTGCTGACCTCTTTCGGACTCGCCAGCTCATAATTTGCCGAATTCTTACCAAGAGTTGTTATCCATTTGATTGCATCTGCAGCGATGGGGCAATCCGGCTTGGCGCTGGTTTGCGTGCGGAAAGGATGACCTTTGACAGCACTTTGCCCCAACACTGCCAGGTTTTTATGATAGCCGAACATCAATGGGGCGGGGTAGGTGCCATCCGGCACGAACTTGTTGCTCTTTACTGTGGAGAGCATTTCCCATTCATGTTCCAGGCGGCAATTGAAACGCTCAATGCGGGTCATTTTGATAATCATTTCCGCATTGTAGCGTTGGTTATCAAAAAGGTAAAAAACGATTTTGTTGGAGTTGTACTTTCCCCGTGCTGATAAGCCGAATCGGAAACGATCGATATCGATTCCGGCATTGTTAGCCAGCTCTCTCAGAAATTTCGGTGGCCGCTGTGCGTTTTCATTGGCCGCTGTTTTCTGAATAAGCATCGCCCGTTTTTGATTGGCATAGCTAATTAAGCCGACCTCACTGAGCATGCGTCCTGCTTTACTCATCATTCGTTTTTTAAACGACTGACCAAAAAGGACATTTTGGAAGAAGAAGCTGGAGATGTCCCGTTCACTTACCGGCAAAGCGGTACGCATTTCACCGGATTGTGTTGTTAACCAAAATTTTTGGTGGGAAGCGCTCAGGCCATTGTTGAGCCATTTTTCCATGCGCTTTTCCAGTTTGAAAATTTTCTTTAAGCCCTTGTTTTCAAAATAAATACTGCCATCCGGAATAAGGATTCGGAAAAGCTCGTGCAGATATTTTTTATCTTCTACGACGCGTTGAACAGCTCCTTCGTTTGAGAGGAGGATTAAGCCGACGGTTTCATCCTTAAAGAGCAATTCGTCATATTCCTGAACAGTGACATTGTTTAATTCCGCCAGGGTTGCATCTATGTGGCTGGTCTGAGCCGCGTTGGCGATATAAATTTGCCCGGCCATTTTCGAAAGCACTTTTAGTGTCGAAATTTTCGGCGCGCCGATGCAGAGCACTTTTTCGATTTCCATGCTCGGTAAAAGAAAACGCCAATCTGCGCAAGCGAGATCTTCGCTCTGATTGGTGCCGGGTTCATAATCAGCTTTAATTGTTGAATCCAGAATAATATGCTTTTCCATGTGATATTCTTTTTTTAAAGTTCAAAGTTCATAGTTGCTCTTTAATTTTTCTAGGCCTTGCGTGGTTTTGGTGATTTTTTGACACCGAGAATTTTATCCAGCATCGGTATCTTCAGCAGCTCGGGAAAGGTTTCTTCTACATTCATTTTGCTTTGACATAAGCGCAACACAACGAAAGAGAGTACTGCCCCGATAATAAACATGGCATAGGCATTCAGCGGGGCCAGCAATTGCCAGAGAAAAAGACCAATACCGCAACCATAGATGATGAAATACACGCTCATGTAACGCATGTCGAATAATTTCAATCCACCGAGATATTTTAGACCGAGCTGCTTCAGGGTATTGTGAATCATCATGCTACCGGCTGTGGCGATGGTTGCACCAAGTGCACCGTATTTGGGAATAAGCAGCAAATTTCCGGCAATATTGACGACCCCTGCAGCAAGATTGATGTACATGATAAATTTAACCTTGCCGATTACTTTTAGTGTGACGCCGTTAAAACCGAGGGAAGCGTTGTAATAATATGCGAATCCCAATAATGCAAGATAGACCCAGGAGTCGGCATAGCGTTCGCCGTAAAGCAGCACTGTCAATGGCTCCGCCAGGGAAAACGTCAGTGCAAACATCGGAAAGGTTAATACCGCCAGCCAGATTGCTGTCTGCCAGTATAGCTCGTTAATCCCCTTGGTATCATTCTTGGCAAATAGTCGGGCTGCCAGGGGCGTGAACAGGTAGGAAAAACTGGTCATCACCATTTTGTTGACCCGAACCTGTGGCATAATCACCTGGTAGGCCGCAACCGCGGTCGTTGCATGAAAATAACCAAGAATAATAGTATCTGAAGTATGCATTAACACTGAGAGCAGATCGGAGGTCATTAGCGGAATCGTAAAGGCAAATATTTCCTTAGCGGGAACATTAATGTTCTTGAAGGAGAAAACCGACAACAAGCCTTCTTTTTTCAGAAGCTTGTAAAATGTCCAGATATAGATTAGTACGCCAATAATGCTCGCTGAGAGATATCCATAAGCGAGGAAAAAAACCGAGCTTTCCAACATTGCCAGCGAAAGTACCACCGAAAATCGAAATATCGGTGTGAAGATATATTTCCGGAAAAAGATCGCCTTTGGATTGACAAAACTGGCGAAGAGCCCCTCCATTACGCGGTCGATGGCATCTACCGGCATCATAAATATCATGATAAAAATCAGGTAAATTGGCTGGGTTTCTCCACTGACCAGGTTGCTGATTAATTCCGGTGCGAGGAATATCCCGCTGATGATCAGTACACTGGTGGTCAGAATAGTGCCGACAATGAGAACGATTGTGCCAAAGAGCTTGTCAAATTCTTCTTTTTCATGATAAATCGGAATAAAACGGGTTTGGGAACGCCCCAGTCCTAACGTACAGAATGTCTGAAAAAACAATACGATAGATAATGTATAGCCCCAGGCGCCAAAGTCCGCTTTTGTCAAATACCGAACCAGCAAAACCTGGGTTGCCATATTTACACCGATCGATAAAAATTTGCCGACCAGTAAAAGGCTGGAGCCGCGAATCTGAGTTTTAGAGTCGTCCTTTTTCCGCTTTTTCGGATTCGTGGGTGTTGCCATGTTTGCCATTCAAAGTTTTCCTTAAGTCTCGCGTGCGATAGAATTTCCACAATAAGTCAATCGCGTCTTTCTGTACCTTCTGGGGCGATTGTGTTGCATCCAGAACCAGCATATTCGGTAATTGCCGTTGCAGGGCCAGGTAAGCCTGACGTTTGCTTTCCAACCACTCGGGATTATGCTCACCCTTGCGGGCAAAGAGCACTTCGCCCGGTGCGTCAAGGAAGAGCACCAGATCCGGTGTCGGATAAGTCCCCTCAACCAGCAGCCGTCGAACCTTTTTTACCAGCGACTTTTTCCGGGGATTCAGCCAGGCATCGTAGATATAGCGATCAAAAATTACCGAACGCCCCCGGTAGCGATAGTAAAAAGAGACCGATAGCCGGTACCATTGCTCCAGTAGTGTGTTCGGAAAGTTGAAAATGCCCACGAGTATTTTTTCCAGGGGATTTTTCCCCTTTTGCTTTTTCTTCTTTTTAAACCAGGGAGTGGTCGGTAGCCCAATATTACTGGCCTTCTGATTTTCCCCCATGTAGATAAAACGGGCGTTGAGGTGCCGTTGAGCGATCAGCGATTTTGCCAGGGTTGATTTTCCCCCGCCATCCGGTGCCAGCAAAGCAACGGAGATGCCGTGATGCTTCGTCATAAATAACAGCGGACTAATGCGCTTCATCAAACGGGTATGGACGTGGCGCCCCATTACAGCCAATGGCGCCTGCCGGAACAGGCGTTGTCGAATTGCTTTTCCCGTTGCAAGCAATTGCTCCGGTTGTTGGGATTGAAATGCGGCAGAAATTGCCGGCCAGTCGAGAATACCGGGCAGATATTTAGCCAGATTCTTTTCCAGGCGTTCCCGGGCAAATGGGTCTTCATGGATTTCCATGAACATTTCCTGCAGGCGCGCTTTCCGGACGTCATTAAATTTTTTGTCATTGATAATGCATTTTAACAATAGTACCAGAAATTTATCTTCCGTCGTGGGAACAAAGGCGATTTCCCGGCGGGTGCGGTTGGTTAAATAGCTGGAGGTAAAATCCAGCTCCAATGCACTTACCGGTTTGCCAAAACGCAAAGCGGTAATCACATCCAGCTTTAACCACATGCCCAGTGATTTATTGTAGGTGACAAAGAAATTGTGCGGTTCATGTCCCCAGGAGGGTAAGGGGGCAAAACCGTTTTTAGCTAGTAAATCTTCCAGCTTTTTCATGTCCCGGGGGTCTACCAGTAAATCGATTTCCTTGCTTTCCTCCGGCACTTCTATCTGATTGTAATCCCGGAAAACACAATAGCGGATACTTGCCCGGTCCAATTTTTCAAAGACACTTTTAACAAACGATTTTAAGGCTTCTGTATCGGTGATTGTGTCACCAGTTGTATCTACATAACTCATCTGCACGCTAAAACTCCTTCACATCCGTCTTCGCCAGTTTTAACCGGCTTTCTCTAGCGCTTTGCTAATGGCCGTATTGCACATCCGCTCAAATTTGGCGGCACTTTCCGTCCATACAAAATGCTGTTCAACATAAGTACGACCTTCGTCTCCCAGTCGCTTACAGGTCGCCGAATCTTTAAATAATTTGATGATTTGTTCGGTGAATGCGTTTTCATCATCAGCGACTCGCACGGGCATTTCCACGTTGTCGATTTCCACACCCTCGGAAACTACGGAAGTGGTAACAACCGGCATCTGCATTGCCATGGCTTCCAAAACCTTATTCTGCATACCGGAAGCAAAATGGATCGGCGCTGCAAAAACCATCGACTTATCCAGGTAGGGACGCACATCATCAACAAAGCCGGTAACGGTGACATCATCATGTTTTTTGCCCTCGGCGACCAGCGCAGGGGTAGGGGAGCGGCCAATCAGATAAAGATGCGGATTGTCGACACGCTCTCTTAATACCGGCATAACTTTACGAATCAGATACATTGCTGCATCTTCATTCGGTTGATAGCTCATAACTCCGGTTAATGCAATTGTATTGGGCTGCGGATTGCGATCTTTTGGCATCCAGAAATTGAGGTCCACACCATTGGGGACGACATCGTAGGGACTGTTCGGACCAACAATAGCGGCACGGTCCCGGGCAGAAATAAAAGCGATCTGATCGCTCTTCTGGAGCATGTGTTTCTCATTGCTCTTCGCAATCAGATAACGGGTAAAACGCAGCGGAAATTTCTTCACGCTTTCATGACGCATCTGGATTAAGAGGCGCATGGAGGTCGCATCGCAAAAATCGATCACGACAGGAATATTCGTTTCGGCGATCAGCGGATAGAGAATTTTGCCATGAAACATAATAACGTCGAATTTTTCCCGAATAATTAACTCGCGAAATTCGGTGGTCATTTTTTTGATGGTTTCCCGCTGTGCCATTTCTTTACTCAGGCGGGATTTCGAAGACTTTTTCGCTTCGGCCACGCTGAACATGTAAATACGCTGAGTGAGCGTTTTCATCTCTTTTAGTGCAGAGTTGGGGACATCCTGTTGTACAAGGGTAAACAGGGTAACCTGATGACCTCTGCGATGGAAATCTTTTATAAAATGATAGTGGCGATGCGAACCCGGTACATGCGGATGCTGGAAATCTGGAGTTATATATAATACTTTCATTGTTCAATCGCCTTCGGTTTAGTTTCACAATATGGTTTCATAGCCTGATACAACGGTTCAAAATCAACCGGATACGGATGCAATACCTGGTATGCCTCCCGCCCTTTAAATGCTTTACGGATCAACTCTGCCTGTAAATCGCGCATATTATCCAGAAAGGGATTACGCATTTCCGGGAAAGCAAAGGTAAATGCCCGATAGTGCTCCAATAAGGGAATATGCTCGTATTCATTCGAGCTAATCATCATCTCTGCAATCGCCAGCGGATCGAACGGTTTTACCGTAATTGCCGGACTGTCATGGCTCATAATCAAAAAGATTTTATCCAGCGGCGCCGATTTGCAAAAGCGATCCTGGAAAATATCATGCGGTTGCAAACGCACATTAAGCTGTCTTTTAAAGGCTGGCAGTGCTTCATTTAACAATTTAACCGGGAAGGTTTTTCGCAATGGAGAATTGCTAAACGTTTTTCCAACGCTATCCATGGTGTGGATGCCCTTAAAAAGCATTTTTTTCTGAGTCTTGATTTTGTGCTGCACATGAGGGATGTGCTTGAACTGCCAGTCCCATAAACGGATCGGTTCGGCAATGCCAAACATCTCTTCACCGCCTTCGGCGATAATCGTCCATTCATCTGCGATATAGGCAGCGCCATGATTGGCAAAGGAGAGCAGACCTTCGGTTTTGCCACCTTTCGCCCAGCCGGTGACCATGTTTGCCACGCCATTGTAGAGATATGCCGAAGCGTGCAACGGCAGGTAGCGTTTGCTCAGAAAAGCGAGATTTGTTAAAGCAATCAGCAGCGGTACTGCCCGCAAGCCACTTTCACAATCGATGACCAGCTGTTTGTTGCCGATATCTTCGAAAGGGATGCGTGCTTTACAATTCGCCTTGTCGCTACGCAAAATGTAGAATCCATCTTCGTTGTATCCGGCGGAATTGAGGCCGAGGAAAATCAGATCCGGTATTTTCATCTCCCGGTGAAAGCGGATAACAATATCCGGCTCCCGTTGCAATGGTGCGTGGGCAGGGCCGAGCTGATCTACAACTGCCGCTGCATCCTTTTCGGTGGGATTTATCAGGCGAATGCCTACCACACCAAAAATATCATAATCTACGGTTTTTTGATTTGCGTGTCCGTTCTGGTTGCTCATATTTTTTTGCTCATATTAGATTCATTGATTTCGGGCGAATTGATTGTTAACGATGCGAATATCAAGTAAAGCGAATAACTTACGCAGGTTGGATATTAACCTGCTCTTTTACCCGCCGTTGCCATGCTTTTTTTAGCGGTTTCAGGCGCGGCATCTCCGCGCTTCTTCCAAACTTTTTCAATAAAAGTAACCCGTAAGTCTTCAAAAAACGGCACCGGATCTGTTAGGGAAAACAAGGCGTAATGCTTCTTGCCGCGCATGGTTTTTAACCACTGACCGAAGGATAGATCTCCACGCTTCCAATAGGCCATTGCGGCCTGCAAATCCCGGCGTAAGTAGATCCACTTGGCGCCTTTGTAAGTCTGGGTGCGATTTTCCGGCAACGGGCGGCCAAGCACTTCGCAATATTTGGTGTAGAGTAGCTCTACGCCACCAGCCTCCGAAATTGCCGAGCGGCCGGTTGGGCGACCGATATTCGGTTCGATCATATAGTGATTACCGCTGCGGGCATCTTTTTTCATTTCCATATAGCCGAGTCCGCGATATTTTACAAACTCGAAGAACCTGACAGATTCTTCCAGAACAACATCATTCCGGCATTCTTCGCCCAATGCGCTGACTCCGGTTTCGATTGGCCACTGGCGAATTTTTCTGGCAATGAATGTCGCCAGGGGACGAGAGTCTTTATCGAAGTAGCAATTCAGTGAGAACAATGTATCATCGCCGCCGGCAATCCATTCCTGGATCATGAGAATATCCGCCCATTGATGGACGTGATCATAGAGCTTCAGAAATTCTTCCGGTGTTTCCACCTTGTATACTTTCTCGGCATTCTTTTCCCATAGCGGCGTCTTTAACGGGGGTTTAACCATGCAGGGGAAATTCAGGGAATTTGCGGCCTTTTCCGCATCTGCCCGGCTTTTCAGGAAATGAGTACCAGGGATGGGAAAGCCCTCTTTCTGACAGAAGGAATAAAATTGAAATTTGTTCATGAGCATTTCGACCGTGCTGTGTGCCGGTAAAGAAATATGATACCAGGGTGCCAGGCGCTCCCGGTGCCGGGAAATTTCAAAAACACTCATATCCGAACAGGGAAACAGTACTGCTTTTTGCTTCAGATATGGACCGATCTCTTCGAGGAGATTTATAAAGTCTTCCGTGGCAACGTTGGCGGAAAAGACCTTTTCAACCGCCTTGGTTTTAACGCAAGGATGATCTTTTTTGCCGGCGATACCGATTACCGGCACTTTACGCTTATTGAGGATACGCGCAGTCTGCAGGCCGGTAAAGCAATCCAATGCGATAACAATCGCATAGGGATTCTCAGGATTTTTAAATTGATATTGCTCTCTCATGTTGTGCCTCTGCTTGTCTGTGTTTCCGGGCAGCTTAGGGATAAATCGCCAGATATCATGGAATTTTCTACATACCGGTAGGGGGGCAGTATCCCGCTAAAAACACTAAATTAAAAGTATGTTACAGATCGCCCGGCTTTATGTAACAGATTAGTAGTATAAATAATGATGCAGCGGCATATGATACGTATGTCATCTAATTGAAAATTTAATATTTAAACAATGTTAGGTCTGCCTGTTTTTAACGGCCGGAAGCAAGCAGGGAATATATTGCCAGCATAAAAAAAGCCCTGTGCGAAAGGCACAGGGCTTAAAAGTTTTCATGGAGAAAAACCGCTTAGTTAACTTCTGCCGGCTTCTCTTCAGTTTTGCCATTCTTCTGCGGCAGGAACTTTTTCTCAGCTTCTTTCAATTCCTGGGCATTTTGCAGACGAAAGATCTCTTTTACCGGCACAATTGCTTTTTCTACATTGGCCAGGGAGCGATCATCATAAATTTGCTTAACAGTATTTTGCATGGCAGAAATACTGGAGCGCAACAGATGGTTCGCCCAGATAACCAGGCTAACGCCGGCTTCTTCGAAAACGTTGGTCGGGGTATCATAATACATTGTGGGAACAATAACTACCGGGCAGGTGTCTTTCCATTCTTTCATGAAGGAGAGAATCTGGTCTGCGGTGTTAATTTTGCTGTGCATCAGAATCGCGTCTGCCCCAGCATTGTGATAAGCTTCAGCACGCTTTAATGCTTCGCCTAATCCCCAACCGGCAATAAATGCTTCTACCCGGGCAACACAGTTGAAGTCCGGATCGGTCTGGCTATCTTTTACCGCCTTGATCTTTCCGGAGAACTCGTCGATATCGGCCAATGGCTGCTGCTCGCTATTGATGAAAGAATTTGTTTTTGGGAAGAGCTTGTCTTCGATGCACATTGCGGCAACGTTGCGCTGTTCAAGCTTCTTTACCAGACGACGGGCATTGTTAAAATTGCCATAACCGGTGTCTGCATCGAGCATTAGCGGAATACTGGTCGCATCGCTCATAAATTCGACGACTTCCAGCACTTGCGTCCAACTTGCTTCGTTGTTGTCCCGAACGCCCATTGCCGCGGAAATAGAAAGTCCGCTGCCCCAGATGCCTTTAAAACCAGCCTCTTCAACAATCTTGGCGCTCAAACCATTGTGTGCTTCCATGATGAATTCCAATTGCTTGGACTGAAGCATCTCTCTGAATTGTGTTGTCTTTTTCATGTCTTAAATCCCTGTTTTGAAATATTTTTTATACTAAAAGTTATACACCGGCGACAGTTGCTTCTGTTGTGGCTTCTTCGGAAGCTTTCGCCATAAAATCATTTATAATTTCATGAATTCTGTCGCCGATTTCTTCCTGGGAATCATAAGCCTGCGCACCGATGTGAGGTGTCAATACAACATTGTCAAGATCTGCCAGGGGAGAGATGTTTCCTTCACCTTCTTTTTCATGAACATCCATACCTGCACCGGCAAGATGACCACTAAGCAGTGCTTCCCGTAAATCTGTTTCATTAACAACACCGCCACGGGCGAGGTTAACCAAGTAAGACCCCTTTTTCATCTTTTCAAAAACCGATTTGTCAATGAGGTTTAAAGTTTTCTCATTTTTCGGGACGTGAATACAGAGATAATCGGATTGGGCAACTACCTGATCAAAATCCATTAACTCCACGTGACTCTTTTCCATCATTTCTTTACCGCGGGGTGGGGTAGGATTCTCGACGCAGCCAATAGCGCGCATTCCCCAGGCATCACCCAGCTTTGCGGTACGCGTGCCAATATTGCCACAACCAATAATACCAAGGGTTTTCTTGGTCAGTAAATATCCGGTCAGTTCCTTTTTGGCCCAGCGACCGGCTCTCCAAAGTTTGTCGCCATTGACGATATTACGCGATAATGCCAGCATTAATCCAAACGCCATCTCCGAAACGGCTTTTGCACCCGGCTCAGGAATTCGAATAAAACCCAATCCTCTTTCCTTTACATAGTCAAGGTCTACATTATCGAAACCGGAGCCAGCCCGGATTAACAGTTTCAAATCCGGCGCACATGCCATTACTTCGGCGGTTATTTGTACACCACTGCGGAAGATCAATACTTCCCGGTCTTTAATAACTTCTTTCAGGACGTCTTCTTTCGCATTAAATGCACAGACAACATCGTGTTCTTTCTTAAGCGCTTCCACCTTGGGAGGATGGATAGAACTGGCAATTAGTAAACGCATTATTCCTCCTGTTTATCATCCGGATCAGCCATTGCGGTATGTTCCGGCATCTTCGTTCAGTTAATTTTCAAAATTGTATACCCGGTGCCAGGTAAATGGCAATTGCCGGGAAGTTATGCTTTTTGGCGCTGCGGATTCCAGAATTCAATTTTCCGGCCGGCAATAATATTTAAGACTGCAATAAATGCTGCTAAATTTGCCATGCAATAGAAAAATGGAATATAAAACAATTTGGACCCGCCGATATTGCTCTGGCGCATGAGATAACTAATACCTGCCCAGAGGTAAAAAACTGTTTGGGCAATCGCCGCCGTTGTGTAAAAAATATGCGTATTCACCAGAAAAAGGCTGGCAATATACAGAAAAATGAGAAAAAAGGGCACCAATCTCCGCAGCACTTTATGGCTGAACAATGTAACCGAGTAAAAGCCATAGCGAAAGGGATTGAGTAATTTTTTTCGCATAATCACACCGCGCAAACCACGGTTCATGATGCGAACTTTCCGGCGGAATTCTTCTTCGGCGCCCGGCATGGTATTTTCATAAGCCAGTGCATCGTTTTCAAAAACCAGGCGATATCCCTTCTCAATTACACCGGTGGAAATTGCAAAATCGTCGGTAACAGCAGTGGAAGGGGGCATTTCGTAGAGATCTTTCCGGATCGCATAGATTGCACCATCTGCAGATACAATACTGCCGGTCTGGTTCTGAAATTGTTTTAATGCCTTGTCATAATTCCAGTAGAGGCTCTCACCCTGTCCGGCATTGTCCCGGGTTTTATTTTTATAATGGCACTGATTACCACAAACGCCGCCAACTGCCGGGTCGGCAAAGTTTTCTACGAGTTTTAGCAGCGAGTCTTCATCATAAAACGTATTGGCATCGGAAAAAACGATAATCTCTCCGCTTGCCTGGGCGATAGAGTCGTTCAGCGCGAATATTTTGCCCCGCCGTTCAAAGCGCAATAATTTAACACCCTGAGCTTCATATTGAGAAACTATCTCGTGGGTGCGATCGCTGGATCCATCGGATGCGACCATTATTTCCAGCTTGTCTTTGGGGTAATTTAGCGCGAGAGAATTTTTGACTTTTTCGGAGATGTTTTTTTCTTCGTTGTATGCTGCAATCAATAAAGTGATCGACGGTGTAATCGGCGCTTTCTTCACTTTTCGATTTAATAACCAACCGACAACTACTACCAATGCAGTAAAACCAACGTACGCATAGATAATCGTGCCTACCGACACCCAAAAGAGAATAATCATAGTCAGAATCATATTATTCTCCTTCTTTATTGATAACGGCGGTAAAAGTGCGCAGGATAATTCGCATGTCCAGCCAAAAAGACATATACTTCATGTAATCAACATCCAGGCGAACGCGATCGTCGAATTCGATGTCGTTTCTGCCGGATACCTGCCAAAGGCCGGTTATACCGGGCTTGCAGGCAAGGCGTGCAGTGTGCCAAAGGTCATAGGTCGAGGAACTGAAAGAGGTCGGCCGCGGGCCAACTAAACTCATATCTCCTTTTACCACATTAAAGAATTGCGGTAATTCGTCCAGAGATGTTTTCCGGAGAAAATGACCAATCCGGGTAATACGGGGGTCGTTAGGGATTTTGAAATCCGGTGGCTCCAGTATGTTCAGATGTGCATATTTCTTCTTCAGTTCCTCGGCATCAGTGCGCATGGTTCTTAATTTGTAAATTTTGAAACGATGCCCGCCCAGTCCCGTGCGTTTTTGGACAAATAGTACCGGGCCGGGATTGTCAATTTTGATAATGATTGCGCAAAGAATTAATACCGGGGAAATAAGAATAACCAGTATCGTTCCGACGATGAGGTCGAACGCTCGCTTGAACTTTATATATCTGGTTTGGTCTTTAAGGGGATAGGAATATCCTTTGAGATACCAACTCTTGGCTGTATGAATATCCAGAACCTCTTTGAGGTCCTTGGCATGATCCACCAGACCAGGATTACGGCCTAGACTTAACATTTTCCATCCTTATAATGCTATAGTTTTCAGGAATTATTCTAAAGAAGTTGAACTGTAAATGTAGAACCGATAGCTTACCTTGATTTAGTTCAAGTTCTTATTTGCTTTGGAATCTACCGGTCGTGCTTCTACGCTTTGCTGGCTTTGGGCGTCCAGAATGGCATTTTCTACCAGATCCGAAACGATAAATCCCTGCTCCGGAAATTCTGCGATGCCAACCTCCAGTTCGCGGTAAATTTTACCACCGGTTTTTTTGTTTAAGCGATCCATCGTTTGCAGTGATTCTAAACGGGATGTTTCCGGTAATACCAGCAAAAACAGGTTGTTAGATCCATCATATGAGATAATGTCAGTTTCTCTCAAGGCATCACGGAATATGGCACCATACATCAAAAATTCCATTTGACCCATAGCATGGCCATTAGAAGATGCATGCCCATTTGTGCCGGGAATGCTGCCATTACGATAGGTTCTATCTATCGGAGATTTTCTTTTTACGGCAATTACCGATAAAGCGCGCTGGTAACGCCGAACCCGGGAAATTTCCCGGTTAATATGAGATTGAGACTGCCTGTAGGACGGAATAGCTGCAGCTTCCAACACAGTGGCAACAGTATTTACGCTTTTCTTCCACGAATAATAACGTAGCCAGACATAAGCTGTTACTGCAGCAAAGATGCCTCCTAATAGCAGTAGATTAATCAGTTCCACTTAAAAACTCCACCAGATTTATTAGTCTAATTAAATTCCCCTGCTCCTCTTTTCCTCTCCAGGGGAGAATAAACACTTTTTAGTACAATCAGGACTCGCCTGAAAATCGCATTTCAGCAATACCGTTTATCAAATGTTAGGGGATTCTGAAAAGAAAGGTATGAATTGCAGTATCATCCCGATCTGTCTGCGATTAAAACAATGGATACCACATCTTGACATGTGGTAAATGCATCCTGCATTTTCCATTTTGTATCCGGCCAGATACGGCCGGAAAAAAATTCAATTACCAAATTACTTCAAATCTATTGCACGTAAAATAAAGGGATATTAAGCGAATGAATTGATGCAGCTAAATTAAAACGCTAAGTAATTTTTTACGCCTCTTCTGAATCGTAATAGTTATAATATTGTGAATACTGCTTATTCACTTCACAATTGTTTAAAACAACGCCGAGAACATTCGCGTTTGCACTGTCCAGCATTTTCTTTGCCTGTGCCAGAACATTCGGATTACAACGATCCGGATTCAAAACAACCACCACTGCATCGACAATGCCGGAGAGCATCAGGGTTTCATCAACCAGCAATAACGGACCGGAATCAATCAGGACATTATTGTACATATTTCCAAATTTCTGAAGGATAATCGGCATGGATTTGATCGAGAGAAATTGACTGGGATCAGTTAATTTCTTCCCGCTGGAAATAAAGTCGAGATTCTGAATGTTTGTTGGTTTAACAACTCTTCTGAAAAGTTCTCGAATCGGCAATAAACGATCACCTTCTCCGGGAGACTGAGTTTCCTGAGATTCCTCACTCTCGACCGCTTCTGGTTGACTTTCTTCGTTCTGTGGTTCATCTTCTTCATGATCATCAACAACCTGGCCGATTATTCTGCCTTTCTTTCTGCTTCGCTGTACCGTAGGTCCATCATTACCCGGATCAAAGGTTGGCTCATCGATGTCATCAATTGTGATTTTGGCTAATGCTGTGGATCCTTCCTCAACTTCGGCCGCAGGTTTACCATTTCCATTGGCCATTGACGCTTCAGGCTCAACGCTGTGATTATCTGCTTTCGGTCGGGCAAGAATGTTATCCAGATCATTCAATGCAACCAGCAAATCCGTAACGCCCATCTCTTTGGAAACACCATAGATGGTGTGGCCGCGCGGAATCCTAAGGTCGGAGTCGATAACCAATGTTTTGTTACCGAAACCAGCAAAAGTAACTGCGAGGTTGGTTAAAGTTGTTGTCTTTCCATCACCGGGGTTCAGGCTTGTTACTAAAATCGTTCGATGTTCACGTCCGATACCGGAAAATTGCAAATTCGTGCGGAGCATACGATAGGATTCAGCGATAACCGTGTGTGGCTCCAGGCTGGAAATTAACGCCCGGTAAGTGCGTTCCTGATCGGTCGCTTTCGCAGCATTTCCGCTTTTGAATTTACCCTTGGAAAATTTATCCATGCCGGGAATTGTTGCTATAATCGGCCAGCCGGTAATGCGTTCAATTTCACCATGAGAGCGAATCGTGTTGTTTCTGAATTCCAACAGAAACGCTGTCATCAGGCCGAGAATCGTACCAAGTAAGACGCCTACGACCAAATTGACAGACTTCACCGGACTAATCGGGGTAAACGGCACATAAGCCTTATCAATAATACGTACACTTTTGGTTTCTTCGACAAAAGCTATTTTGGCTTGTTCATGGCGTTCCAATAGCTGTGTGTAAATCTTTTCATTCAAATCTCTTTCCCGAATTAAGCGGGCCAGGGAAAATTCCTTGTCTGGTAATGCCCGTAACTCTCCTGAATATCTGTCGATATTAGATTGAACCGAATTCTTTTGTGCTTGCAGAGATTCCAGCTGAAGCTGCATGTCCAGTTTTTGCTGGACGAACTTTTGCAATTGTAAAATCGGATCGAGAGCATTTTGCGTCTCAGCCAATTCTTTTACTTTTTCCGATAATTCTGCACGAACAGCAGTGATTTCCTTTTGCAAATCAATCATTTTCGGATGATCTTCCGGATATCCCTGCATTTTCAAGTCCTGAAATTGGACGGAGAGAGAGATTTGTTTCTCACGAAGCACTTGCGCCCAGCTGGTACCAAGGTTTTGCGCTTCCGGGACAATATCTGTCTGTTGTTCAGCCAGTTTCTCATCTACTGTTTTAAGGTCTTCCTGAATTGTTCGTATCTGGGTATTCAGGCGATCCATCTGCAATTCTGCTTCCGTCAAACGGCGCATAACATCTTCAGAATGGCGATTGATAGAAGTTATTTGAGTGGCCGATTTAAATATCTTCAAACGTTCTTCGGAGGAATCCAGCAAAGCTTTATATCTTTGCAGCTGGTTTGCAATAAACTCACGCCGATCGCCAACGCCGGTTTGTTTATTCTCTGTATAACGAGTCCCAAGAACTTCAGCGGCGAGATTCGCAACTTCCCGACAAAGAATCGGGCTATGCGAACGATAAATGATTTTGATAATTCCCGAAGTCTTCACCGGTACAGCATTGATGCCACCTTGAATTTGAGATACAATGATGCTTTTTCGGCTGTACTGATATTCCGTTGAATCCGGAAAAGCAAAAAGGTCCCGATGCTCGGCGGGCAATTGCTGGTAAATGTCTTCTGCAAAAGAAAAGCTTTTTATCTCAACCAACTGGTTGCTAAAAAACAATTCTCGCGAAACATTTAACTCGATAGTGGATACATTGCCACGAAACTCCTCAAATACGACGGTGGTATTCGAAGAATAAATTGGTGTTGCTGTCTCATTGTAATAAACAATAGGAATTAGCAGCACTACAATCATGGCAACGATTAGCCATTTTCTGCGGTTAAGCACATTTGAAAAAACGGCTAATATCTCTTGTCTGTCGTAAGATTGCATAATAGACTTTTTTTCTCGTATATGGTTCGACTTATGAAAAAATTCTTAAATGTGTCAGCATTTATTCTGATAAAGGTATACCTCAAGCCGATTAATATTAATCACTAAGCATCGGGAGGTTTTTGATCTGTACATATCTTTTCGATTTAATCTTTTTAATTCCGCTGTTACACGTTTGTTTTTATTCGGATTACAACTTAAGTGGTGGTTGGCGTAAGATTTCAACAAAGCATATTCCGCCGAACAATTCGGTGTCTTTACTAAAGACTATCAGTCTTTTTGGGGTGTTGTTAAAAAGTGTCCGGGCGGAAATGTCAAGGAGCGATATGCCAGTATGTCACTGCTAAAGTTCTCTTTTACGATAAATTCTAGTGATGAAAATAACTGCGGAAACTATTCTGACGGTGATTGAAGTCAAGTATTTAATTAAATGTAATTCTATTGTAAACCGTATTTAAATGTCATGTAATCAAATTGATATAGAAGCGTAAAGATTATGCCCTGAATCACCTGATGATGATCTAGCAATTCCTTGAAATAAATACCCTGCAATATTGCCTGACTATGGTAATAATGACCCTTTATCTGTCGTCACTAGGTTAGGTAAATTGGTTAACCACAATGAAAATACTTGATTTCGATTGGGTAGATTGGTATGTTCCCGGTTTTTGAGTGGTATGGAGAGTTAGGGGAATACCTCGAATATAATCGGAGGAAATGTTATCATGAAACGGAGCACTATCATCGGCATCCTTCTTTTTGTGACGGTGATATATAGTTTCAAGAACTATTCCGAAGAGATCGTTTATCCGGTGCCTACCTGGGCAAAAACAGCTGTATGGTATCAAATATTTCCGGAGAGATTTTGGAATGGTGATTCTTTGAATGATCCCCAGCCAATAGATATGGCAGGCGGATGGCCTTATTTTATCCCACCGGGATGGCAGAATAGTCCCTGGGCCTCGGATTGGTATAAGCTGCAGCCCTGGGAAGAAAATATTCCCTGGCATAAACATTTCGACTGGGCCAAAGCGGGTGAAGTTAACTTTGGGGCAACGGCCGGACTGCGGCGTTATGGCGGAGATTTGCAAGGCGTGCTGGATCGTCTGGATCATATTGAGAACCTGGGGATAACGGCTATATATTTTAACCCACTTTTTGAATCGCCGTCCCTGCACAAATATGATGCTACAATGTATCATCACATCGATAACAACTTTGGGCCAAATCCAGCAAAAGACCGGGAAGTTTGGGCTGCGGAAAATCCCGGCGACCTGGCGACCTGGCAGTGGACCAGTGCAGATAGTCTTTTCCTGAAACTAATTGAAGAATGCCATCGACGGGGAATTAAAGTGGTCATCGATGGCGTATTTAACCATACTGGCAATATGTTCTGGGCTTTTCAGGATGTTCAAACTGAGCAGCAGCAGTCCCGCTATAAAGATTGGTACACCATCCATCAATGGGATGATCCTGCTACGGAAGCGAATGAATTTCGCTATGAAGGCTGGAATGGCGTTTCCGACCTGCCGGAAGTGCGGGAAGATGAGAATGGGTTTTCACCGGCATTCCGCGATCATGTTTTTGCGATTGTAAAGCGCTGGATGGATCCTAATGGGGATGGCGATCCCTCGGACGGTATTGATGGTTGGCGTCTGGATGTCGCTGAAAAAGTGGGCATCGAGTTCTGGAAAGAATTTTACCGATACGTTAAGGAAATAAATCCCCAGGCATATATCACCGGAGAGTTGTGGTGGGAAGACTGGAACGAAAACAAAATGTTCAATGCCGCTCCCTGGTTTAATGGTGCATTCGATGCCGTAATGAACTATCGTTTCGCCCGGGCAATCAAAGAGTATATTATTGACGATACAATGCGAATTGATACCAAAGGATTTGTTGATTCACTGCAGGCAGTTTATAAGGACTATCGCTGGGATAATGTGCTTGTCTGTCAAAATTTGATGGATAGCCATGATGTCGATCGCCTCGCCTCGCAAATTGTGAATCCTGATCGTTGGTATGACCACGATGCAACAGCGATACATCATGAAAAATATAGTCCGCGGAAACCAAATGCCCGGGAAATTGCCAAGCAGCGAATGATCATCGGCATTCAGATGACCCTGCCCGGTGCGCCAATGATTTATTATGGTGATGAAGTGGGGATGTGGGGCGGCGATGATCCGGACTGTCGAAAACCGATGGTTTGGCCGGAATTCTCCTATGAAGCGGAACGCAGCCATCCCCGAACTGGTTTCCAACGGCCGGTAGATTCAGTTGAATTCGATGAATCGCTTTTTGCCTGGTATCGGCAGGTGATTGGCTTACGGCACAAACATCCCCAGCTTTCCCTGGGGGAAATTGAATTTTTGCTACCGGATAGCGACAACGGCGTGTTAGGATATACCCGTACCATAGAAGGCGAATCAATCTACGTCTTTTTTAATAATTCTGAAAATACCCAATCCCAAACTTTAACGCTGCCAGCAAATTTAACAGGCAATGTTTCGCTGGAAAGCTTGTTAAATGAAACCGTAATTGCCGGGGATGCGAAGCGCTTGCCAGCAACCTTCCAGCCCTACGAGATTATGATCCTGAAAGAGAAGTAACAGATTGACCGAGGTAATAGATGGCTGAAAAAATTACGCCGGGCCGCAAACGCATATTTACAGTTGTAATGATCGTTTTACCATTCCTGCTCCTTGCCTTGCTGGAAGTTGGCTTGCGGGTGGCAGGATTTGGCAGTGATTATCCATTGGTAACCAAGGAAAAACGATTCGGCCAAGATAAGCTCGTAGTAAATTCTGCTGTAACCAGTCGTTATTTCAATTTGCCGCCAAGCATTATCCCGGAAGCCGCCGACGAAGCGATGGACTTTAAGAAAAAAGAAAAATCGTTGCGGATAATTTGCCTGGGCGGATCAACGACCGCAGGATTTCCCTACGAAATAAATGCAAACTTCCCCTTTCAACTGCAATATCGCCTGCGGGAAGCAATTAGCGAACATTATGTCGAAGTCATTAACCTGGGCATCTCCGCTGTTAACAGTTATACAATTCTCGATCTAATGCCGGAAATACTTGCCCTGGAACCCGATGCCTTAGTGCTCTATACCGGGCACAATGAGTTTTATGGCGCCTATGGATCACTGTCCTCCCAAAAAATCGGCGATAATCGAACACTGATCCTCAACTACCTGAAGCTTCGCCGTTATCGTACTGTCCAGCTACTGCAGAAATTGATGGGATTATTCTCTTCCGGCAGCGGAGAATCTGCTGATGCACCCCTGATGCAAGTGATGTCCGCCGGTAAAACATTGCCTTATGACGATGAGAAGTTACAGGCAACACTGGAAAACTATCAGGCGAATTTAACAGATATTGTCAAGCTGGCGAAATCGGCCAATGTGCCAATTATTTTAAGCACATTAGTAAGCAATCTTGCAGACCAGGCCCCGTTTGTTTCCGATTATAATCATCTGGATGAAGCTGCAAAAAATCGCAGTAACGCCAAATTGCTGGAAGGGCAGAGCCAGCTATCCGCTGCCGTATACGATGATGCAATCGCAGCATTTGATGAAGTGCTTGCTATGGCCCCAAACGCTGCTAATGCCCATTATTACCGGGCACAAGCAATGCTGGAGAGAAGAGACAGCAGTGGCATTTATGAAGGGTTTGCCCGCGCTCGCGATCTCGATATGCTGCGCTTTCGGGCGCCCGGTGCCATTAACCCGATCATCGAAGCCGTCGCGAAAGCGCAGGATCAACCATTTGTTGATATGGAAAAGATTTTCCGTCGCGCCAGTGTCGGCGGCGTACCGGGAGAGCGCTTTTTTGTAGAGCACCTCCACCCAAACTTTGCCGGTTATCGTCTGATGGCTCAAACATTCTTTGAGGTCCTGAAAAAGATTCAGATTATCAATCCCCCCGAGAAAATCGGCTGGAAAGATAATTTGATCAATGAGGAAAGTATTAACGGGATTTTGGCAGAATTTCAAAATTTGGATGGCGGCGTAACTCAGCTGGATCTGGAATTCGGGAAAATGCGCACCTTTTTCCTGACCCGGCGTTGGCCATTTGCCAATCAGCCATCGGATTCTTCTTTGTATATTACTAATGCGCCGGCCATCGTAAAGGATTTAGCCTATCGTCATCTGCAGGGGAAGGTTTTCTGGGACGAGGCGCATTATGAACTGGCACAATGGCTCCTGGAAGATGGTCAACCGGAAGCTGCGATTCACCAATACAATACTGTTCATCGCGCGTTTCATGAAAATTATGTGCCGGCAATGCGGATCGGAGATATCTTTGGCCGGCAAGAACAATGGGGGAAAGCGAGACTATGGTATGAGCGGGGATTAAAGCGAAACCCGGATAATCCTTTTCTTAACGCCAAGGTGGCCCAGATATATGTTGCGCTAAATCGTTTTGAACAAGCTGCAGAAGCTTTGCAAAAATCCTTAAGCGGCAGCAACGATGGATTGATGCAATTGAACGAAGGACAGCAAAAATTGGCATTTTATTTTCTTGGATTAAGCTATGCCAACCTCAAAAACCTCGATGCGGCAGAAGCTGCAATTAATAATGCCCTGCGCATTGATGCCAATTATCAACCGGCAATTGGGCTTGCAAATAGCATACGCGCCTACCGCAAAAATAACCAGTAATCAACGCCTGGGCAGCGTTTTTATCAGCTGCCCGAAATCTAAGTATTTTTCGAATATTTAAAATTTCTGCTTGACTTAATCGTGGAAAATGATGATAATAGTCACTCTGAATAGAGTTACTATTTTTTCTGTAAGATTTTTGAGCTGTTTTTCTTTCAATCAACACTGTTTTTTAGAAAGTAAACGGTTTCGTGGCAAGAGACGGAGCGAAAGACGCTTGCCAAAGGGGATGACGGGTTATTGTATGGATTTTCGGTAAGGATCGTTATGCAAAAGTCCCGGAAGTTACGACTAATTATTTTTTGCCTGCTGATCGGTTGTTTTTCCTGCAGCGATAATTCTGAGCAGACGGTGGTTGCCCGTGTTAACGGGGAAGCTGTAACTGCTGAGGAGTTTTTACCTCGCTACAAAGATTTCCTGAACTCAACAGGAATCAGCGATGATCTTCGCCAACGCGATCAAATTCTGAACAATATCATTAACGAATATATTATTGCGCATCATATTGATACTTCCAAGTATCGTGATAATTCGTATTTACATTCTTTACTTAAATATCACCGGAAGAAAGTCTTGATTGCTGCCTGGAAAAAGACTGAGATTAAAGATAAGGTTTCCGTAAACGATGCTGATTTACGTGAAGCTTTTTATCGTTTGAACACAAAGTTGCGTGTTCGCCATCTGTATGCCCGTAATCGCCAGGCGGCCGATAGTATTTACCAGCTGGTTCAGGAAGGCCGGACGTTTGAGGAGCTTGCCCGCGATATTTTCAACGATCAGCACCTGGCCGCAAGTGGTGGTGATTTAGGATATTTTGCTGCCGGCGATATGGACCCGGCTTTTGAAGACGTTGCCTATAATCTCACCCAGGGGGAAGTATCCCCGCCAGTACAAACCGGTGACGGATTTAGCATCATCAAAGTTGAAGACCGGCAACGCACCCCAATTATCACCGAAACACAGTTCCTGGAAAAAAAGAAATTCTTAAAAAGACATCTGCACCGCAAACGTATTGAGCTGGCGGAAAGAGCAGAGATTAATCGTTTGGTTGAAGATGCCAATATTGTTTACGATCCAAACGGTCTGGAAATACTTTGGCAGGCAATGCAATTGATTCATAACAGCCCTGCTGTCGATGACACACTTTTTACAAATATCGCGGAGCAGCCGGCGCTGGCGGATAGCACTCATCCCTGTTTGAAATTTGGCGAAGGAACCACCTGGGATGTCGCTAAGGCATTGTCGGAGTTGGGCCAGGTAAAGCCCAAGTTTATCAACAAGATTCGCGATAAGTTTAGTCTGCAACTCACTTTGCAAGGCCTGGTGACCCGGGAACTACTCTATCAGCAGGCAGAAGCTGGTAATTATGAGAAACTGCCGGGGCAACCGTTAAAACTGGCTGCAGAAGCGCGCTTCGCAAAAACCTATTTCTTTAAAGATGTCATTACTGATGTTACCATGAACAGCATTGCCGAAACGGAAATGCGTGAATTCTATGAGCTGAACAAATCTCAGTTCCGCGGGGAAGAAACGGTAAAGATACAAATTTTGGCGATGAATGATTCATTAGATATTGAACGGATGAAACAGCGAGTGCTTGCTGGTGCAAATTTTACAGATCTCGTCAACGCGCATTCCGTGCTGGGCGGCATTCAAATGGTCGATGGGTTTACGGACTGGCTTCCCCGCAGAGTGCTTGGCCCCATTGCAGATCAAATTTTCGCCATGAAGCCGGGAGAAATTGCCGGACCTTTTAAGGATGATGACACATTCTGGATTATTCGCTTCCACGACCGGCGGGAAGGCATGCAGCAACCTTTTGAAATGGTGAAAAATGCGGTAATAACAGAATTGATTTCCTCCAAACGCGAAGAGGTTTTTCGGCTGACTGTAAATAAGTTACGCAAAGAAAGCGTCATTGAAAAAGATATGGAAGTGCTTAAAAATTTAGCGCTATTGAGTGATACAGAAACAAAAAACTAACGGTGGTTATAACCTTTCTTTTCCAGGAAGGGATGGCCACTGGTATCGTTCGTTATGAGTTATAGAGAGTTGAAATATCCTGAAGATAGGAGAGTGTGTATGCGACGCAATGCTATCACGTTATTATTAGTGTGGATGGTAAGCCTGAGTATGGCTGTTTTTGCGGGAACGACTGGTAAAATTGCCGGTTTCGTAAAAGACAAAGAAAATGGCGAACCATTGATTGGGGCAAATATTTTGGTGGATGGGCTTCCGCTGGGAGCAACGACAGATCTGGATGGCAGCTACTTCATCCTAAACGTTCCGCCAGGAAATTATACCCTTGTTGTTCAGTATATCGGTTATCAGGATGTACGGATTTCCGGCGTGCAGGTATCTGTAGATTTAACCACCCGTCAAAGCTTCGAGCTGAGTTCTGCAGCGATTGATCTTGGCGATGAAGTTGTCGTGGTGGCAGATCGGGACGTTATTCAAAAAGACCTCACTTCCTCGGAAGCACGAGTGACCAGCGAAAAAATTGAGCAGCTGCCGGTTGAAGATATCGGTGATATTTTACAGTTGCAGGCTGGTGTTACCCGGGATGCCGGCGGCGGATTCCATATTCGTGGGGGACGTTCCTCGGAAATTTCCTATTGGGTAAATGGTATTTCCATTACCGATGGATTTGATAATTCCCAGAGTTTGGCCATTGAAAATGAGTCGATTCAGGAATTACAGGTGATCAGCGGTACTTTCAATGCGGAATATGGTAATGCGATGTCCGGTATTATTAATGTTGTCACCAAAGAAGGTGGCAGAGAGTATACCGGTAGTTTCAAGGCCTACACCAGCGATTATTACAGTAGTGACGACGATTTGTTCTACAATATTGATGATGTCAATCCCGGAGATAATGTCACCTTTCAGGGGGCATTAGGCGGGCCGGTGCCTTTTACCAATAACAAAATTCGCTTTTTTGCGACCGGACGCTACCGGGATGATGATGGCTATTTCTATGGCCGCCAGGTATATAATACCGATGGCAGTTTTACGATAGCGCAGGATTCCGCATTCATCGCGAATGCAACCCCGGATACGCTAAATTCCGAAGCGTTTTTGAGTCAGTTTGCTGCGGTACCGATGAGTTGGAGCAAAAACCGAAGTGCACAGGCTAAGCTGACATATCAGGCGACGCCCACATTAAAGTTTAATCTGGAAAGTCTCTATAGCTCCGATGAGTTTCAGAATTATAACCACTTCCAGCAGCGTAGTCCGGGCGGACAACTGCAAAAGTTCAACGACGGGATTACGCTTAGCCTAAACATTAATCATACGCTTTCTTCCCGCACGTTTTACCAGATGAATTTTTCTTATCTGAACCGGAAATATGAGCAGTATGCTTTTGAAGACCTTAATGACCCTGGATACCTTGTCAACCCGTTTGATCTGGATAATGTAGAACCGGGCAATTTTGGTGTCGGTGGTTTGGATTTGAATCGTTATAACCGGGAAACGACCAACTACGTTGCTAAATTTGATTTAAGTAGCCAGATTCATAAAAATCATTTGATCAAAGTTGGTATGGAAGCGCGCTATACAGAACTTTTCCAGGATGGCTTCAATCTCTTGCCTGCCGGTTTGGGCAGTGAAGGTGTCGAAGTGCCGGATGTAACTTCTCCATTGCGCGACCGCTTCAGCCGCGATCCGATCCAATATGCTGCTTATTTTCAGGATAAACTTGAATACGAAAACGTTATCATAAATGCTGGTTTGCGCTTCGACTATTTTTACTCCAAGGGACTGGTATTGGCGGATCCTCGTGATCCGGATATCTTCCGGCCGACAAAGCCGGAGCATCAGGCGATGACCCTGGCAGAACGGGAAGCGATTTGGTATGAAAAAGCAGAACCGAAGTATCAGATAAGTCCTCGTCTGGGAATTGCCTACCCGATTAGCGAGACTGGTGTGATTCACTTCAGTTTTGGGCATTTTTTGCAAATCCCAACCCTGAATCGATTATTCCAGAATTCCAGTTACAAAATCTCCTTTGTCGGGGGAGGGCAGGGGCTGTTTGGCAATCCTGATCTGGACGCGGAAAGCACCGTTCAATATGAACTGGGTGTTGCACAAGAGCTAAGCAGCGATATCAAGCTTGATATCACCGGTTTTTACCGGGACATTCGGGACTGGGTAACATCCGGTCCGGGAATAGATACTTACCTCGCCGGTACTCGTTACTCTCAATATATCAATAAAGACTATGCGAATGTTCGCGGCGTTAGTTTTACCCTGAACAAGCGAATGAGTAATAATTTTGCCGCGGATTTGGTTTATCAATTTCAGGTGGCGGAAGGAACGAACTCCAGCCCGGAAGAAGAATATAATCAGCAAAACAGCGGCTTCGAGCCAACCATTCAACTGTCTCCGCTGGATTGGGATCAGACCCATAGTCTGAACTTTTCGTTTTCTTACGGCAAACCGTCCTGGCAGACCGGCATTATTGCCCGTTACAACAGCGGCTTACCGTTTACGCCGTCCACTAATGTCAATGCAGAAATCGTTATTGGCCCAAATGCAACAAACGACGCACCGAAGAATAGCCGGAGACGCCCAACCAGTTTTGTGGTTGATTTTCGGGCACATAAGAGTTTTCGAATTAATGATTTAGGCGTTGTTCTGTTTGGACGGGTTTTCAACCTGTTTGATCGCCGGAACGAGACAAATGTATTTAGCGATACAGGACGTGCCGACGTGACCCTGCTGCTCCCCAGTACCCGGGACGACAGCTTTTATATCCGTCCCGATTTTTACAGTCCGCCGCGTCAGGTACAGGCCGGTCTGGAAATTGAATTTTAAGAATTATTCTCAGGACGGTTTATTCGGGATTTCCTGAATTCCGAAAGCAATGCGTTAATTGCCGAAACTAAAAGAGGTCTATATAAAGAGGTCTATATGCGTAACTTTCTAAACTACAAACTGATTTTGGCGACACTGCTGATGATTTCGCCACTGTTGTTTGGCCAACATACTCCCAGTGATGAGCGGGGGGAACCCGGTTTGCGGCGATCTACCGATATTGACGGTAACAACGTTCGTGCAACCATTTTTAATACTGGTTTGACCGGCCGTACCGGTGGTTCTTCGAATGAAATTGCTTATGAGTGGCCGAAGAATACCAATCGGGAGCACGTTGCTTTGACTGCTTACTGGGCAGCAGCCGATTTCCCGGATATCATCGATACTGATGAAACCGATCTTCCCACATTGAAGCTGGCCAGTGTTGTTCAATGGCGAAGCGCACCGGACGGACGGACATTAAACTTCGAGCCGGTAGCAGGATATAACGATCCCAATTACCTGGAAGAAAGAGATTTCGCCGGCAGCCCAACCGGAAATAAAAAAGTTGGTATTGCAAAAAGTATCGACCCGAACAGCTGGCCGCAGGATGGTTGGCGGGATAAGCGGGAAGATCCCAGTGATCCCGGCTGGATCGGTTCCTGGAATGGATTCTTTGGTAAGAATATTTTTAATGCGGACCAGGAACTGTTCTACAAAATGAGCGATGACCGTGCCGATCACAAGATCCACCTTTTTCAGCCGGATTCCACTGACATGTTTCGTGGGGGACTGGGATTGCTGGTGGACGTCCGCGTGATGGCCTGGTCCCAGGTGCTGGTGAATGATGTTGTTTTTATTCTCCAGAACACTCTGAATGACGGCACCGGAACCCTGACAAACATGGCTGTTGCTATTTGGCTGGCCGACGTTATTGGTCAGGATACTCAGAATGACCGGATGAATTATGACTTGATCAATGACCTTGCGACAATGGACGATGACGAGCCGCAGTATGGCTCCGTCGGTGTCGCTTACCTGGAGACCCCCGGTAACGCAGCGGATCGCATTGATAACAATGGTAATGGCGAATTGGAACCGAAGGTCACCGAAGCGTTGATTGTCGGCGAATTCCGTGGCAACTTCATTGATGACAATGGCAATGGTCTGATTGACGAAGATACGACGCACGTGCCTTTTGCTGATCAGGCGGGTGTTAGTTATGCGGATCGCATGGACTATGACGGTAATGGTGAATTTGACAGCCCGTTGGTAACTTCCAGCATGGTCAGTCAGGCGAGCGGCGATATTTGGAAACGCTGGCCTCCCGATCCGGAAAATGATCCTGTCCAGAATGGTGCTATTCACCTGATAATGGTGGAAAGCGATGATGAAGGATTGAAATTTAAAGATTTTATAGATAATGACGGCAATAGTGAAATTGCTGCAGATAACAGTAATGAAATTACCCAGGCAATTATCGATGAGGCGAGTAATGATTTTTATCGTCGCTATAGAGTGCCCGGCACAGATATCATTCTTTATGATGTTGGCCCGGAAGATCTTGGCAAACGCTTCGCCGATGGCATCGATAACGATAACGATGGCGTGATTGATGAAAATATTGACGAAGGCATCGACGATGGTATCGATGAGTCCCGTAATGATGGTCTCGATAATGATGGAGACTGGGATCCGACCACTGATGATGTTGGCCTGGACGGCGTAGAAGGCACCGGTGATTTCGGGGAAAACGATGGCCTGCCGACCAGTGGTGCGGGAACACCATTTCCCGGTGAGCCGAACATTGATAAAACTGACGTTTCCGAATCGGATCAGTTAGGTATTACCAATGTGCAGCGTTTCCCGGCTGGTAGCCTGAACTTTGCAGCCGTAAAAGACCGGGTAATTTGGGGCGAGTATATGCGTCCCGGTCAGTTCTTCCGCTTAGGACCCGGACAGCAGGAAGAGGGCGAAAATGACCTGACGGTTTCCTCAAGTGTATTTCCCCTGGAAAATGGCAATATCGAAACAATTTCCTACGCGGTTATTCTCGGTGAAAGTCCCGATGATGTTTTGAAGAACCGCGAGAAAGCGCTGGAAGTATATAATGCAGACTTCCAGTTTGCGAAAGCGCCGGCAACCCCGATTCTTTGGGCTGTCCCCGGCGATAATCAGGTCACTCTTTACTGGGACAACGAAGCAGAAGCTTCCTTCGACAACTTCCTGCGTAAACTGGGATTGCCCGGTTTCGACTTCGAAGGCTATCGTCTCTATCGTTCCCAGGATCCGGCTTTCGAGGATATCTTTACCATTACCGATGGCGGCGGCGCACGGACTTTCTATAAGCCGATCGCTCAATGGGATATCATTGACGGCTACTTCGACTATGGCTTCGACTCCGATAATGATGGCGAAGTGGACACCTTAACTGGTGTCGGTGTCAATGGCGTTCAGTTCTTCCTCGGTGATAATACCGGCTTGGTTCACTCCTACGTCGATACCGATGTTAAGAATGGCTTCACTTATTATTACGCACTGACTTCCTACGATTACGGTGCTGCCCAGTTTAATATCGGACCGGCGGAATCTCCGATTCTGGTCACCGTAAATGCGGTTGGCGAAGCTAGTCTTGGTAAAAATGTTGTGGAAGTAACCCCGGAAGCACCGGTTGCCGGATATCAACCGGCAGAAATTACCGATTTGGTCCACGTGTCCGGATCGGCCGGTGGAGAAATTAACTTCAATATTATCGATCCCCGCCTGGTGCCGGAAGGCCGCACACTGCGTATGACCTTTTCCGACACGCTTATTGAAGGGCGTAATGTATCCGTGCCGGATACTTTTACTACCCGCGCTTTTACGCTGGTGGACATTACCGGAGGAGGCACGCCGGATACTCTGATCAAAGACGACAAAGCACCGGTTACCAATCTGGAATCCGCCATGGTTTACGGTATGCGTTTTGAATTTGTAAACCCGCTTCGTCTCAGTGTTAACAACGATAAATCCACGGTTAGCCGCAGTGATGTTTTTCCGCTGGTCTTCGAGCCTTTCAATCAAGGGTCAACCCGTGGAGAAGAAAACCCGGCAGATTATCGCATTGAATTTGGCGAAGTTGGTGTTGGGCAAAGTACCGAATTCACTTTTCTGATTCGGCAGAATCCACCACAATCTGTTACTATCCCATCCAAACCGGTAAACTTTACAATTACCGACATTGGCACCGGGGAACCGGTACAATTCGGCTTTATCGAATTGGAAAGCGATGATAATGGCGAAGGTTTCTTCGATGCAAAAGGAATCCGTAGCGACCTTATTACTTTTCTGGAGCCGGATGCGAATGATGAATTGCAGATTACCTGGAGCGTAAGCTACGAAACCGGACCGGTATTGCTGGAGCCTGGTTTTACCTTCGCGCAAAGCGGTGATGTTGTCGAGTATATTCTCGATAAACCTTTCCTGAGCTCGGATGTTTATGAGTTTACGACTAAAGGCGAGGCCGTTGACAATACTTTAGCCAGCCAAAGCCTTGACGCAATCAAAGTGGTGCCCAATCCTTACCTGGCGGCATCCCGCTTCGAAACCCGTAACCCGTTTAACCGGGGAAGAGGGCCGCGTCGCATCCACTTTACCCATCTGCCCCAGGAATGCACCATTCGCATTTTTACAGTGAATGGCGAGTTGGTCGATACAATCGAACATGACAGTGAATTGGCTGATGGTAGTGCAGAATGGGACTTGCTGACCAAAGATAACCTGGATGTTTCCTATGGTATTTACATCTACCACATTGAAGCACCGGGCGTTGGTGAAAAAGTCGGAAAATTTGCGATTATAAAATAAACGAATTTATGCCACAGTGCCGGTGGTTTCAATGAACAACCGGCATTACGGTGATACAGAAAAAATTAGACGTTTCTTAACCGAATAGACTTTATGAAGGAGTCTGTTGTGAAAAAAATCTTACTATTACTCCTTGTTCTTTTCTTCTGCAGCGAAAGTGCTCTGCAGGCACAGCGGGTAACCAAAGTCGGTACAACGGCCGCCAAATTTCTGAGCATTCCGGTTGGCTCCCGGGCATTGGCGCTCGGTGGCGCATATACTGCTATTGCCAACGATGCAACCGCCATCTATTGGAATCCCGGTGGGGTCGCTCAGGTAGAGAACCAGCAGGTATTTGTTATGCACAGCGACTGGTTAGCGGACATCAATTATGATTATTTCGCGATGGTTTTTAACGGCGGCGCCATGGGGAATTTCGGCCTGAGCGTTACCGCGATAAATTATGGCGATATGGATGTAACCACCGAAGATCAGCCGGAAGGTACCGGGGAAACATTTGGCTCCTCCAGCTTTGCCTTTGGCGCCACTTTTGGCCGGCGCATTACCAATACGTTTATGATTGGTGGTAGCGTTAAATACGTCCTCGAGAAAATCTGGAGCAGCTCCGCCAGCGGGGTGGCCGTCGACGTTGGAACGATTTTCGATACGCCGTTCTACGGCATCAAGTTCGGAACTTCGATCTCTAATTTTGGCACCAAGATGCAAATTTCCGGAGATAACCTCCTGGTCAGAAAAGATATCGATCCCTTCACTTCCGGGAATAACGAAGATGTGAATGCCGTGCTGCAAACCGATCAGTTTGAGCTGCCGCTGAATCTGCGTATTGGCTTGGCACGTGATATAAACTTCAACGAGCAGAATCGCCTAACCCTCTCCGTGGATGCGATCTACCCGAATGATAATCAGCAGCATATGAACGTCGGGGTGGAATATGCGGCATTCGATGAGAAGATTTTCCTGCGCGGCGGCTATCGGGCGATTTTCCAGGATGAAAGCCAGGAAGAATATGTTTTTGGTGCTGGCCTGCGCCAGAAGTTTGCCGGTAATCTGCAGGTCAGTCTGGACTATGCGTTCCAGTCCTGGGCATTGCTGGAAAATGTGCATCAGTATTCCCTGATCATTAACTTTTAGAACTATTACTACTCCTGGCGCTGGTTGCGAAACTGAGTTTCGCAACCCGGTTACGTACCGAAACTCCAGTTTCGGTACGAGGAGGAACTTGTTTTTTAGGTATTCTATAAACTCTTTAAACCCAATGTTTCATTACAAGTGCTATGGCACAGAAGGAGGTGCTTAATTACAGGTAGTACAATGTTTTTAGCGTATATAATCCATTGAATTTTTTAACCCGTAATTTTAATTAACGGAGGTCGTGTTAATGAAAAATTTTACGACACTATTTTGCTTGATGGCCATGTTCGTATTCGCGACAGCAGTAAATGCGCAGACTACCGATGTGACTTTCAGCGTTAATTTAAGCGTCAAGATTTGCGAAGGTGTCTTTGACGCCGGCGCTGGCGACATTGCTGTCGTTCGTGGCTCCTTTAACGATTGGGGTGGCAATGCCCAGCAATTGGCTGACAATGGTTCCGAAATTTACGAGGGTGTTTTCCCGATGCCGGATAGTCTTGCAGGCATTACTCAGGCTTTCAAATATGTTCTGGTTACTGCTGGTAGCGGCGATGTTTGGGAAGGTGATCCGAACCGCGAATTCACTTTTACCGCCGGTACGCCGATCAGCGTTGGCTCAGACTTTTTCGATCGCGATAGCGAATGTAGTGTATTCAGCACGGAAGATATTTCTTTCAGCGTGGATATGAGCGTTCAAATCTGCGAAAACCTTTTTGATCCGGGCGCAGGTGATATTGTTGTCACTCGTGGTGCCTTCAATGATTGGGGTGGTAATGCCCAGCAATTAACTGACAATGGTAGTGAAGTGTACGAAGCTACATTTGCTCTTGAGGGAACTCCCGGAGCCACTGTTTTCTATAAGTATGTAATGGTTCAGGCCGCTGGTGATTTTTGGGAAGGTGACCCAAACCGCGAATACGTACATCCTGATGTTGCAGGATCTGGTCTTTCTATTCCGACCGTTTTCTTCAATAGAGATGATGTATGTACTACACTTGATACCGGTCCGGTACTGTTCACCATCGATATGTCTGTAATGAACAGCATGGGCCTCTTCACCCCGGATGTTGCCAATGACGAAATCCGCACATATGGCGCTTTCAACGGCTGGGGACCGGGAAATCCCGCGAACTCGCACATGCAGCCGGCACTCTTTGGCGGACCGTTTGATTATGAATTAAATGCAACTGTTGGACCGGCTGAAGTAGGTTCAACTCAGAATTACAAATTCTTTATGCTGGTCGACACCGTTGCTCATGGCAATGTAGACGGTTGGGAAGAGCCTCCTTCTCAGGGTGGTGGTAATCGCCAGTTCGTCTTTAATGGTGCTGCAGGTACAACCGCTGATCATGCATACTATATGGACATTCCCCCGGCAGGTGTGCTTACCGGTACTGTAACGGTTACTTTTTCCGTTGACATGCGTCCGGCAACTGACGGTAATGTCTTCCCGGATCCGTTTGATCCGGCATCTGACTCTGTATTCTTCTCGAGCGAAGACCAGATCCAGGGATACTTCCAGGGCTGGGATCCGCAGCGTGGCATTGGCGATTTCTTCTACGAAGATGTCGATGGCGACACTATTTATGAGATGACTATGGATGTTGGTAGTCCTGGTTATGCAGCAATGGTATATCGCGTGGCTTATGGCGATAATCGTGTTGCAGCTATTTACGAAGGTGGTGGCTTTGACTTTGGTAAGAGCCGTACTCGCTATCTCTGGAGTGGTGGTGCTATTCCTAGCAGTATCACTTTCGAAACAGATGTATTTACTAAAGATCCTCCGCTGGTAGTAGAGCCCTGGCCGTTTGGTGCTACCAGTATCGATGATAATGCTGTTTTTCCGGCAGCTTTCTCCCTGGAACAAAACTATCCGAATCCGTTCAACCCGGAAACCACGATTCGTTTCTCCATTAGCCGTGCTGCTGATGTGAATCTGGTTATCTACAATGCTCTCGGTCAGAAGGTTCGCACCTTGCTGAATGGCACAGTAGCTCCCGGCGCACATGATCAGGTTTGGGATGGTATGAATGAATCCGGCGTTGCAGTAACTTCCGGTATTTATTTCTACAAACTGAACGTAGACAATAAGCAGT
Organism: Calditrichia bacterium; assembly: GCA_028284905.1. Lineage (GTDB taxonomy): Bacteria > Calditrichota > Calditrichia > RBG-13-44-9 > J075 > JACKAP01. The sequence goes on along the minus strand of JANQQU010000072.1, from coordinate 108,158 downwards.
CTGCCGTTCGTAAAATGGTATTAATGCGCTAATACATTGAGTTTTACACTACTTGTAATTCTTCTTCCGGAGACCCGAAAAATTTTCGGGTCTCCGTGTAATTACCAAAATAAATATTTAAGAGTAATAAAGATGTAAGTTTGTTTGATCTGTCATCGCGAGGAGTACAACGACGACGCGATCTATTTCGTTCGTGCACATCATGAGATTGCTTCGTCGTTGTACTCCTCGCAATGACAGTCAGAACTATGTGCTGTATTTGTGCTCAATGCTACTGGCTTTTCGCTAGTATTTAAAATCAGGCAGTTCGTCATTTGTAAAGATATAGGTATAATTTTTTGAAGATGAATAAGAATGCAATCGTAAATAGTATTCTCCGTTTTATAATTCTGATAACATTTCTCAGCCTTTTTCCTGGTTGCCAGGGAGAAAGCCCCAAACGTATTTTAGTCTGGAGCACCCTGCGTCCGGTAGAACGGGAATTCCTGGCCGAAAAATTGGCGGAATTTGGGAAACGCTATCCGGATTATGAATTCAAGGAACTATACTATCAGCCGGAAGAACTACGGCCGAATTATATGATCTCCGCATTGGCGGGAAAAGGGCCGGCAGTGATCCATATGGCCAGTGATAATATCGGTCCGTTGGCTGAACTGGAAGTGATTATGCCCCTGGAAGACCATTTCGAGCCGGCCTTTCTCGACAGCTTCCTCACCGAGCCCTTTTCGGCGAATACCCGTCATAATGGGCATCTCTACCAGTTAGCTGACCGCATTGGTAATCACCTCGCCCTGGTTTACAATAAAGATTATGTTACGGAGGCACCGGAAACGATCGATGACCTGATCGCACTGGGCAATGCCGACTGGGCGCAGGATAATGACGGCGACGGTAAAGCTGATCGGTATGTGGTCGCCTGGAATTTCATCGAACCTTTTTTTGTTGTGCCCTTTCTCGGCTTGTATGACGGCTGGATTATGGATGAGCAAAATCGACCGACGTTGAATACTTCTGCTATGTCGAATGCTTGTCAGCTGATTTACGATCTCGCTAATAAACATCGTATTATTCCCCGCGAATGTGATTATGAAACTGCTAATGCGATGTTCCTCGATGGTAAATCTGCCATGATCATTAACGGCCCCTGGTCCTGGGGAACCTACATCAAACGGGGGATGAATATTGGGTTAGCACGGATTCCCCGCAATGCAGAAACCGGTAGTTGGGCTTCCCCGATCGTTTCACCATTGGGATATATGCTCAATGTAAATCTGGAAGGGGAGGAACTGGCGATTTCCAAAGAGTTGGTTCGTTTTCTTACCTCACCATCAGTACAGTTGGAATCTTCCAAGCGGTTTAACCTGATCCCCTCCCGTACTGAATTGTTTGATCATCCGGATCTGTCTGAAGACCCGCTCTACCAGGCAGCAATAGACCAGATGCTGGTCGGCAGAGCAATGCCGGTAGTGACAGAGCTGCGCTGGATTTGGGACGCGATGCGCCCGGCGTACCAGGGGATTTTCACCGGCACCTATACTGCGGAAGATGCCGCCGCGGAAATGCAAAAACTGGCAGAGAAATTGATCCGGGAAAACCGGCAATAAAGAAATGTCTATGAGTTTTAAAAGGAGAAAACTTGGCAAGCGGTTCCAAATTTAATAGTACAACAAGATTGGCGTATCTCTTTTTGCTACCTGCCTTTCTGGTAATGGGATTGGTTGTTTTTTACCCGTTCGTTTATAATGTGGTGGTCTCTTTCTCCAATATGAATTTGACTCACTTCCGTGATTGGGAGATTACCGGTTTTGGCAATTACCTGCAGGTTTTTGCCGATAACTCTTTCTGGTACTTCTTTTTTAAAACCGTGCTCTGGACAGTTCTGAACCTGGTCTTTCATGTCGGGATCGGCGTATTTCTCGCCCTGATCCTGAATAAGAATATTAAAGGTAAATCTATTTATCGAACCTTGCTGATTTTACCCTGGGCGGTGCCGCAATACATTACGGCTTTAACCTGGCGAGGAATGTTTAATGCTGAATATGGGGCGGTAAATCTATTCCTGAATGATCTTTTCGGTATTGAAATCGCCTGGCTCTCCAGTGAATGGGGTGCATTTACTGCCTGCCTGATCACCAATATCTGGTTGGGCTTTCCGTTTATGATGGTGATCGCTTTAGGGGGCCTGCAAAGCATTCCGGATTCCCTCTACGAGGCCGCTGATATTGACGGCGCTTCGCCCTGGCAAAAATTCCGGCAAATAACCCTGCCAATGCTTAAACCGGTGATGGTTCCGGCGATAGTACTGGGCGTTATCTGGACATTCAATAATTTCAATGTCGTATGGCTGGTGAGTAATGGGGGAGAGCCTTCGGAAACAACCCATATTCTGGTGAGCTGGGTCTACCGGGCAGCATTCTTTTACTATCGCATGGGATACGCAGCGGCTTTCTCTATGATCATATTTCTGATACTCTTCATCTTTAGTTGGCGTTTCATCCTGAAGACTGGTGCAACAGAAAATGTATATGGGTAGACAGTTTACAGTGAACAGTTATCAGTTATCATTAAAGATAAACGACAACTGATAACTGATAACTGATAACTGATAACTGATAACTGTAAACTGATAACTGTAAACTGATAACTGTAAACTGATAACTGATAACTGACAACTGTTATGGCAAATCCAAGAGAACTAAGTTTAAAAGGCAAAATAGGCGCTTACTCGGTATTGACGCTGTTCACGATTTTTGCGATCTATCCGGTATTGCGGGTGTTTTCTATTTCCCTTCGGCCCGGTGACCGTCTGCTAACCAAATCGTTGGCGATCATTCCGGATGGGGCAAATTTTAACGCTTACATTTCTCTGTTTACCGAGGAGCCGTTTCTGATCTGGCTGCGCAATAGCTTGTTGATTTCGATTGTGGTGACCATCGTCGGCGTTAGTCTGGCCACGACCGCCGGGTATGCCTTTTCCCGTTTCAAGTTTCCCGGAAAATCATCAGCAATGATTGCAATTATGACCACCCAGATGTTTCCGGTTAGTATTCTGTTGCTGCCACTGTTTATCTTATTGATTAACCTACGGTTATATGATTCTTTTCTCGGATTGATTATCGCCTACTCCGCAACTGCTTTACCGTTTACAATCTGGCAGATGAAGGGATATTACGACACCATTCCATACAGTTTGGAGGAAGCCGCGATGATTGACGGCGCTTCCCGAACTTACACTTTTTACAAGGTAATACTACCGCTGGCATTGCCAGCGCTTGCGATTACCGCATTGTTCTCATTTATGACGGCGTATTCGGAATATCTCGTGGCTGTCGTGCTGATTCAGAACACGGACTATTTTACCTTGCCGCTGGGATTAAAAAGTTTTCAATCTTCTATGGAAGCCAGTTGGGGACTTTATTCTGCTGGTGCTATTATCGTTAGTTTGCCAGTAGTCATATTGTTCATTTTTCTCAGCCGTTGGTTAATATCCGGGCTCACCCTTGGCAGTGTGAAAGGGTAAAGGGGAATTCTTGAAGAAAATTAAATGCTAGAACAGGGAGAAAGATGTTAGAGAAAATTGCCAAACATATGAGCGAGTTGGGTTTTACCCAGTATGAATCCCGGGCATATATCTGCTTATTACAAAACTATCCGGCAACACGCTACGAAATCAGTAAAAAAAGTGGCGTGCCCCGTTCCGCGATTTATGACGTGATTCAACGCCTGGAGAACTTTGGCGCCGTAAATGCGATCTCCACCAAGCCTGAAAAATATGCGCCACTACCGCCGGATCAGTTTGTTGAATTGTTGGAAAATCGCTATAAAGGCAAAATTCATGACTTTTATGAAATGGTCTCGAATCTAGAGGTCAGCATCGAATCCGAGAACCTTTGGAATATTACCGGATACAAAAATATGATCATCAAGGCAAAAGAGATGATCGATAATGCCGAGAGCGAAATTTACCTTTCCACCTGGGACCGGGAAATCCGTGAACTGGAACCAGCGTTGAAAGCAGCGGTAGAGCGTGGGGTAAAATTAATAACATTCTCATTTACGGAAACAATTGATTTTGGCCAGGTATACAGTTATGGCCTCTCGGAAGCAGAACTGGAAAAAGGCTGGGATCATAAAATTATACTTGTGCGGGACATGGAAGAACTGCTGATGGGGGAAGCGAATATGGAATTTCCCCGAAAGGTTGCCTGGACGCAGAACAAGGCTATCGTGATGATCGCCGCCAATCATATTATCCTGGATATTACCCTTTATGGTCTGCGGGTTGGTGTCGATTTTTCCGATGCGGTTATCGAAACGCATCCGGGACAGTTTGCTTTGCTGGATCGGTTACTCCGCGAAAAATTTCCGGAGAATCCATTGATGAATATGGATATGACCTATCTGAATTCGGATGAATTTCGAAATTTCCTGGAAAGAACGACTGTCGAAAGTAATAGTAAGTAATAACAGATTTATCATTACGGAGGATTTAATGAAGCAGTTGATTTATATATTGAGTTGGGTATTTGTTAGCAGTATTGCTTATGGGCAGATTACCACAGTGCCAGAATTCCCTACGGAAAATGATTCAATCGTCATCACTTTTGATGCCACTCAAGGGGGTGGGGGAATGGCCGGATATAATGGCACCCTCTACACACATACCGGTGTTATTACGAACCTGTCCAATGGGCAGTGGTCCCATGTTATTGGGAATTGGGGAGATAACAGCGTCCAGCCTTCCCTGACGCGGATAGGCACTGATCTGTATACGCTCACCATCGCTAATCCCCGCGAGTTTTACAGTATTACCAATCCCAATGAGCATATCGAACAATTTGCCTTTGTTTTTCGCAGCGCAAATGCTTCCCAGCAAACCGAGGATTTATTTGTCGATTTATTTGAGCCCGGTTTATCCGTGGTCATTTTAGAGCCGAATGTCGTTGTCGATTTTGGCGTGCCGCAGCGCTCTCCGGTGTTTGTCGGTGCAGATGATACGCTGCGGATTGTTGCGACGGCAGCACAGCTTGGCGTTCAGTTAACCGAGCTCAGTCTGAGCGTTAATGGCGGACAGGTTGCAAGTACTTCGAATGATTCTCTGGTCTATGATTTTATTGCTGCAAACTTTGGGCAGGGGATGACTTCAATAGAGATCAATGCCAGCGATAATACCGGCGGCACCGATGAGATTTCGTTTGTGATGATGGTAAACCCGGCAGTTGAGATGGCTGCCCCGCCAGCCGGTACTATACCGGGTATAAATTACAACAGTGATACCGAGGTGACTTTAGCATTATTCGCTCCTTATAAAGAGTTCGTTTACCTGATTGGCGACTTTGGCGATTGGATGGTCTCGGAATCCCGTTATATGAAGAAATATGAAGCCAGTGAAGATAGCGTACTCTGGTGGATCACTTTAGATAATCTGAATCCCGGGGTAGAGTATGCGTTTCAGTACCTGGTCGATGGTACGATTCGCATTGCCGATCCTTACACCGAGAAACTGCTCGATCCCTGGAATGATGAGTTTATTCCGGACATCACCTATCCGAATCTGAAACCTTATCCGGATGGAAAAACCGCCGAGCCGGTATCGATTATCCAAACTGCGCAGCAGCCCTATAACTGGCTCTATAATGATACCTATGTACGCCCCAAACAAGAAGAGCTGGTGATCTACGAATTACTGGTGCGGGACTTCATTGCCCGGCACGATTATGAGACCCTGATCGATACCCTCGATTACCTGGAAGACCTCGGAATAAATGCCATCGAGCTGATGCCCTTTAATGAATTCGAAGGTAATGAAAGCTGGGGATACAATCCATCCTTCTACTTTGCCCCGGATAAATACTATGGCACCAAAAACGCCCTGAAGGCGTTTATCGATGAATGCCATCGTCGCAATATTGCTGTCATCATGGATATTGTTCTTAACCATTCCTATGGGCAAAGCCCGCTTGTGCGTATGTATTGGGATAGTCAACTAAATCGACCGACGCCGCAAAACCCCTGGTATAATGTGCAGTCGCCCAATCCGGTATTTTCCTGGGGTTACGATTTCGATCACGATAGTCCCCATACTGAGGCATTTATTGACCGGGTCAACGCCTTTTGGTTAAACGAGTATAATGTCGATGGTTATCGTTTCGATTTTACCAAGGGATTCACCAACACGCCCGGTGACGGCGGTAGTTTTGACGGCGCGCGGATCAATATCCTGAAACGCATGGCCGATGCGATGTGGGCAGTGGATGATTCTTCCTACATCATCCTGGAACATTTTGCCGCGAATACCGAGGAAAAAATTCTCGCCGAATATGGCAATGGCATGCTCATCTGGGGAAATACCAACTTCAATTACAATGAAGCAACCATGGGCTACCACGACAATGGCAAATCGGATTTTTCCTGGGGCTACTACGGCTCCCGCGGATGGGGAAATGCCAGCCTGGTCACTTATATGGAAAGCCATGATGAAGAACGGTTGATGTATAAAAACCTGCAATTTGGCAATAGTTTCGGTAATTATAACGTTAAAGACCTTTCTACGGCACTGGATCGGAATAAGATGGCAGGCGCTTTCTTCTTCACCTTGCCCGGACCGAAGATGATCTGGCAGTTTGGAGAGCTCGGTTACGATATTTCCATCGACGACCCCTGCCGGATTTGTAATAAGCCGATTCTCTGGAACTATAATGTCGATACGGAGCGTAAGCGCCTCTACAAAACCTGGCAGGCGTTGCTGAAGCTTCGCCGGGAAAATGCGACTTTTCACGATCCCGCCACTTATGTTTCCATGGATGTCGCCAATCCCAACGGCAGTAAGCGTATTATGCTTATTCATCCGGATATGAATGCGGTCATCATCGGTAATTTTGGCGTTCGCAATGTAACGATGAATCCGCAGTTTGTTTCCACGGGAGAGTGGTATGATTACTTCTCCGGAGATACATTGCAGGTGAATAATATTTCCGATCCGATCACTCTTAGTCCCGGCGTATTTCACATTTATACCAACGTCCGCCTGGAAACTCCGGAGCAGGGCTTGATCACCGGTATCGCCGAAACTTTACCGAACGCTGCCTTACCAGAGTCATTCGCTTTGCACAGCAATTACCCGAATCCCTTTAACCCGGAAACCACGATCGAATTCGATGTTGCCAAATCAGCAGTTGTGAAGCTGGCAATCTATAATATTCTTGGTCAGGAAGTTCGCGTGTTGAACAACGAGCAACTGGCGCCAGGGAAATACCGGGTGATTTGGGATGGCACCGATAGTTACAATCGACCTGCAGCCAGTGGGGTTTATTTCCTGCGGATGAGCACGGAAAGTTTCTCCCAGCATCAACGAATGTTACTGGTGCGGTAATTAATAATTCGACTGCTTTTTTTGCCACTGATTTACACAGATAACACTGATGTAACGTTTTTGTTTTCAAGGTATTAACATCCGTGAATATCCGTGTGAATCAGTGGCTATTAACCTTTCAGTATCTCACAATATCCCTTAAAAACCTACCGGACTATAACCTTCCGCCTAAAAATTGTGGGCTAATAACCATTGAAAAATGATCATTTCTCCTTTATTTTGCATTGAAACTATCAGCTGGTTAAGAGAGTAAATGGCAAAGATATCAGCGATATAGCTGCGAGATAGAGGAATTTATGCGAAAAACGATTTTAATATTACTGTTGAGTTTATTTGTTGTTCCGCTATATGGACAGGGGAATGGCGACGCACAGCAGTTTGACCTGAGCCAACATAATCATTTTATCCTGCTTGCCGCTTGGAAAACCATGGTGGGGGACAATGAAAGTTGGTCTCAGCCGGGTTTTGATGATAGTGACTGGGAGACACTGACAGCAGCAGCAGATTACCAGCCTGATATCCGTTGGTATCGTAAAAAAGTCGTATTAAACGGTTCACAGGACGATTATGATATCCTCGCTTTCTATTTCACCAGTATTCCTTCTGCCTTCGAAATTTATTGGGACGGCGAATTGCTGGCGAAGAATGGTGTTGTCGGAAATAACTTAGCAACAGAAACTCCCGGCGATTACCGCAAGATGATTAAGCTAAAGCGGGAGCAAACGCTGCCTGGCGAACACCTCATTGCCGTGCGCCTTTCCAATCACCACACATCCATTGCCAGTGGTTTCCTGTCAATTCCTTTCGGATATTTCAATCCTATTCAAACTGCCCTGAACGAAATGGTCTACTTTCCGGTTTTTAACTTCGGGGTGTTTCTGTTGGCATTTCTTTTTAGCCTGGCCCTTTTTCTCGGTGGGGGAAAACAGCGGCCATATCTCATCTTTAGCTTATACTGCTTTCTCTGTATGATCGGTATGGCTTTCAGCGTTTATCCGATTTTTCAAGATGCAGATGTGACTTACCTGATTCCCCAACGAATGATCACGTTCATTTTGGTACCGGCAACCGGCATTTTGCTCGGTGGCTTTTTTATTCTCAATTTTCAATTGGAAAACAAATATCTTCATATTGGTATTATAACTGCCCTGGCGATTTTGCCGATGGTTTTTTTCGGCTTGCAGGATCAGCTATTCGAATTAATTTATCTGGCCGGCGTTGCGATATACGCCATCTCGCAGAAGAAAGTCGGGAGCATTTCGACGCTGATTGGTATCCTGGGTTTGTTGACGATGTTGATCATTTTTTATTGGGGCTTCCAATGGTATGTCTACACCGCCGGCATTACTTTTTTTCTGGTTTGTGTGGTTTTTGCTACCAGCCGCCAGTTGAAGAAAGAACATCAGCTGCATGAAGCATCGCGATTACGTTCGGCTCGCCTGGAAGCGGAGCTGTTGAAGAAAAATATTCAACCGCATTTTCTGATGAATACGCTTTTATCGATCATGTCCTGGATTAAACAGGATCCCAATAAGGCGATTAAATTGATCAAGGCATTGGCTGAAGAATTCCGCATGATCAACAAGATTTCTTCCGAGCGGGAAATTTCCCTCCATGATGAAATCGCCCTCTGCCGCACCCATCTCGAATTGATGGGCTGCCGGAAAGATGTCAATTACGAATTGCACGAAGAAAACATCCCGGATGATGCAAAAATTCCGCCGATGGTGATCCATACCTTAATTGAAAATGGTTTAACCCATGCTTACCAAACCGGCGAAAACGGACAGTTTACACTGAGCTGCGAAAAGGACAATGGCTCGCTGCATTACCGTTTAAAAAATGATGGCTCACGACTGCTCAAGCAGCATGAAAATGGCAATAGCAGTGTGGTAGAGGGGATGGGACTTAAATATGTAAAAGCGCGCTTAGAAGAGCGTTATCCGAATAAATGGCAGCTGGATTATGGCATTGAAGAAGGCAACTGGGAAGTAAATATCATTATCGATAAGAATTAAAAGGATGTTCGATGCGAATTTTAATAGTCGAAGATGAACTCCCGATCGCCAAATATATCGAAGATATGTGCCGCACGGTTTTGGGGGAACATTCTTATCAAATCGAGATCGCCAATGATCTCGACAGCGCTGCCGCTCGCCTCTTTGAAGAAAAAATCGACCTGCTGTTGCTGGATCTTAATCTCAATGGTGATGATGGCTATGATTTGCTGAAAACAGCCACTGCCGGTTCTTTTCACACTATTATCATTTCCGCCAATACCGATAAAGCGATAGAAGCGTTTCAGTTTGGCGTGCTGGATTTTGTCCCCAAACCATTTGATGAAGAGCGCCTCGCTACAGCGTTTGAGCGCTACTTTGGCCGCAGCCAGGAAAAAGAAAGAACCACAAAATATCTGACTGTCCGGAAAGAAAACCAGAATGTTATTCTTCCGATTAAAGACATCATTTACCTGAAAGCGGCAGGAATTTATGTGGAGGCGCATTTGGAGAGTGGCAGGGTGGAAATTCTCGATAAAACTATGGACCGCCTCGGGCAGATTCTGCCCGCCCGCTTTATCCGAATTCACCGCTCCTATTATGTGGATATCTCTCTGATCGAATCCTACCGGCATACCGGTGGAGGCACTTACCAGGTCACCATTCGTGGGGGACAATCGCTGCCCTTAAGCCGGCAAAAATACAAGGAATTACACGAGCTGCTTAATTATTAGTCTCGCCTGACCAGATCATTCCTGACCAAGAATTTTCCATCGAACGTCATCGGTACACCATTCCCGCTAAGAATTTCCAAATCGCCGCCGCCACTTTCAATATGCAAATGCAGGTGGGGTTGACTGGTATTGCCCGAATTGCCGACCTGACCAAGATATTGCCCGGTGGAAACGGTATCACCACTGGCAACGGCAATGCTGCCTTGCCGGAAGTGGGCCATTACAACCTTGTGGCCCAGATAGCTGATGACGACATGATTTCCGGCAGGATTTTCATAGTCACGATTTGCACCCGGTGCATCGGGGAATTGATCAACCGCCAGCAGTATCACACCATCGCAAGGACTGAAAAGGGAATCCCCCCAAATTTCATAGTCGTCCAGGCTGGAGGGGCTTAAACTGGCGTTCGCGCCATACCCGTTTAGCTTCACCACATCAATTGCATATTTCTGGGAAAACTGCACCTGGTGGTTATTGATAAGCCGGGAATTGCCGCCACCGCCAATGTAGTATGTGCCATTTTTAAAAGGAAATTCCAGCGCGACGGCATCCTGGTCGGGAGAAAATCCTTTTATCGAGAGAAAGCTTAAATATCCCATAAATCCTATCACTAATAGGTTAAACACCATCGAAATGATTGCTTTAGAATCCTTGGGAATATGTAATTGTCGATCCGGGATATTTTGGAAAGAGAAATATGCTGCCAGTAAAAATAAGATGGCAAAAATATATCGAAAATAATAACTAATGAAATCCCAACGGCCAATCAAGTAAACTAGGAGCAGTGAAACCGTTACCAGGATGAGTTTAAGCAGCCAGTCGGTGAGGTTTTTATCCTTCGCTTTCCATAAGGTGCCGATAAAAAATACGGGGAGAAGAAAACTTGTCAGGAAAGTAATCAGCATTCGTTTATTCCTCGGTCAGATGGTGGATGATCTCTACGAGCTGTTTGGGGGAATGAGATATCTTATTGGCGCCAGCCGCGTTTAACTCTTCAACACTGCCATATCCATAAGCGGCCCCAATGGATGTGACGCCATTATTCCGGGCACCGCTAATATCATGGTGGCGATCACCAATCATAATAGCAGCCTCTGCGGCCAAAGCCTCACTAGATAAAACGTGTTTAATCAAATCTGTTTTATTGGCAAGGCGGCCATCGGGATAACTGCCATAAACCTGCTGAAAAAAGCTGTCCAGAGAAAAGTGCGCAATAATTTTCACCGCATACTTTTCCGGCTTCGATGTAACCACATATAAACGGAAGCGCTTCTGCAATGCCATCAGTGTTGATTCGATGTCCGGATAAACGGCATTTTCGTAGATTCCTTTAACTTCAAATCGATCCCGATAAAGCTGTACCGCTTTATCGATATCCCGGAGATTCTCAGTGTTTAACAGACGGGCGAAGCTCTCTTGCAGCGGAGGTCCCAGGCAAGCCTGTAATTCGCTTTCCGGGGGAGTAGGAACCTGCATCTTTTCCAACGCATATTCTATGCAGCGAAAAATACCCGGGCGGGAATCTGTCAAAGTGCCGTCGAGGTCAAAAAAAAGGGCTTTCAATCGAGAGCCTTTCTGCTATACAGCGCGGAAAAACTGATTACAGAGTTAAACAGAAAAGATTAATAAGACTGCGAAATCCTGCATCATTTGCCCATTTGCCCATTTGCAAATTACAAATTACAAATTGGCGAATAATGCAGGGATGATGATGACTTAATTCTTACTGCAATTTTCTTATCTCTTTGCTTAATATCGCCGGAAAATATACTGGAATGTTGGCAGAATCCCAAACGTATTCCCGGGAAAGCCTGGGGAGCCACCGTAAAATAAAACCCTTGACATTGCTGCACCATAGATTCGATATTTCGCCGCATTTGATTGTTAAAACCGGAGGAATGTGATGGATACGCCGAAACCGAAAGCAGTTGTTCTGCTCAGTGGCGGATTGGATTCCACAACAGTGCTGGCGATTGCAAATAATCGTCGTTTCGAAACCTATGCTTTAACTTTCCGCTATGGGCAGCGCCACGAATTTGAACTGGATTGCGCCCGAAAGGTGGCTAAAGCACAAGGCGTAACAGATCATGTAATTGTTGATATCGACTTACGAACATTTGGTGGCTCGGCACTAACTTCGGATATCGAGGTGCCCAAGGGACGTAGCGACGAGGAAATGGGGAGCGGTATCCCGATTACCTATGTGCCGGCCCGTAATACTATTTTTCTCTCTTTTGCCCTCGCCTGGGCGGAAGTGCTCGGCGCGCAGGATATTTTTCTTGGCGTCAATGCAATCGATTATAGTGGCTATCCGGATTGTCGGCCGGAGTATATTGCCGCCTATGAACGCATGGCTAATTTAGCCACCCGCGCCGGCGTGGAAGGCAGCAGCCGGATCACAATTCATACCCCATTGATCCAAATGACCAAGGGAGAAATTATTAAAGCAGGATTGTCGCAAGGCGTCGATTATGGCCTTACCAATACCTGTTACGATCCGGCAGATGATGGCCGGGGATGTGGGAAATGCGATGCCTGCGTGTTAAGGATTCGCGGCTTTTTGCATGCCGGCGTGCCCGACCCGATAGAGTATGTTTAGTCAGTATATATAAAATTGTTTGTTATGAGTTATAGCGTAAAAGAAATTTATTATACATTACAGGGCGAAGGTGCACAAGCCGGACGCCCGGCGGTTTTCTGCCGCTTTGCCGGTTGTAATCTTTGGACCGGACGGGAAGCGGATCGGGCCAAAGCTATTTGCCAGTTTTGTGATACCGATTTTGTCGGTACGGATGGTCCTGGAGGTGGGAAGTTCACTGACGCCGAATCCCTGGCAACGGCGATTCTTGCCGAATGGCCGACTAGTGATTTCGCAAGCCATCCCTTCGTTGTTTTCACTGGTGGAGAACCGCTCCTGCAGTTGGATACAGCGCTTATTGAAGCCTGCCATTCCCTGAATATCGAAATCGCCGTGGAAACCAATGGCACCATTATTCCCCCGGAAAATATTGACTGGATTTGTGTTAGCCCGAAAGCCGGGTCGGAATTTATTCTCCATAAAGGAGACGAGTTGAAACTGGTTTTCCCTCAGGCGAACGCGATGCCGGAAAAATTTAGCGAGCTGGACTTTAAACACTTCCTGCTGCAGCCAATGGATGGCCCGGATATCGAAGAGAATACCCGCCTGGCCATGGCTTACTGCCTGGAAAATCCCCAATGGCGGCTCAGCTTACAAACCCACAAAATACTGAACATTCCTTAGGATGAACGATATAATGGAAATTTTTAAAGAATTCACTTTCGAAGCAGCGCATATGTTGCCGAATGTCCCGGAAGGACATAAATGCGGCCGGTTGCATGGCCACTCTTTCCGCTTGCGTTTATATCTGAGCGGTACACCTGATCCGCATACCGGCTGGTTCATCGATTTTGCCGATATTAAAGCCGCTTTCAAACCAATCTATAATATGCTCGATCATCATTATCTGAATGAGATTGAAGGGCTGGAAAACCCGACCAGTGAAGTAATTGCTCGCTGGATTTGGGAAAAAGTAAAGCCGGTGCTGCCAGCGCTGAGTAAGGTGGAGCTTTTTGAGACCTGCACCTCCGGTTGTATTTATGTAGGGGATTAAGCTTTGGGAGAATAGGCTTTAGGTGATTAGGCGATAGGCCGTAGGCCAAGAGCCTCTATAACCTAATTGCCTAAAGCCTAAACCCCTATGGCCTAAAAAGAGAGAAAAAAATGACAAAAATAATGGAAGACGTACAAAATCGCCCGGACCGGCGAGGAATTCCGATCAACAAAGTGGGGGTAAATAATCTCCGCTATCCCATCAATGTGCTGGATCGCGCGAATGATAAGCAGCATACCATTGCAACGGTTAGTATGTCAGTAAACCTGACTGCCAACTTCAAAGGCACCCATATGAGTCGCTTTGTGGAAATCTTGAACGAGCACCGAAAAGATATGACGATGTGGACACTTCCGCAGATTCTTCATAATCTGAAAGATCGCCTGGAAGCTGATTGCGCCCATGTGGAAATGGATTTCCCATATTTTATAGAAAAGCGGGCACCGGTAAGCGGGGCAATTTCCCTGATGGATCATCAATGCGCATTTATCGGTGATACAGTGAATGGCCGGGACGATTTCACCCTGCGCGTCAAAGCGCCCATTACCAGCTTGTGCCCCTGCAGCAAAGAGATCAGTGATTATGGTGCCCATAACCAGCGCGGATTGGTTACCATGGAAGTGCGCTGCGAAAAAGACGGTCAGCCGGAAATGATCTGGATTGAGGAGTGCGTCGAGATTGCCGAATCTGCTGCATCCGCACCGGTCTATGCCTTGCTGAAGCGGCCGGATGAGCGCTTCGTAACTATGCAAGCCTTTGAAAATCCGGCATTTGTGGAAGATATTGTCCGCAACATTGCCCTTAAATTTCAGCAGGATGAAAGAGTGGTTTGGTTCCGGGTGCAGGTGGAAAATGAAGAAAGCATCCATAATCATAACGCCTTTGCCTGCATCGAATGGGAACGAGACTGATAGTGGCAGTGGCACCAGGCAGTCGCAGGAAAACAAACAACGATTAACAAACAACGAAGAACGAACAACGAACAACGAACAACGAGGAAGCTATGCCAAAAGCAGAAGGAAAATCATTCGAGTTTCTCGATGAATCACATATTCGCGTGGACTTTTTAGAGCCCTTTGATTTTGATAGTCCGAACCAACTAATTATCACGGAAACAGATGAATTTAGTGCGGTTTGCCCGTTTAGTGGTCTACCGGACTATGCTTACCTGAAGATCGAGTATTACCCGGAAGGCGGAAAGTGTATTGAATTAAAATCGCTGAAGTATTATATCGTCAGTTTTCGGAATGTTGGTATTTATCAGGAAGCGGTAACAAAGCGTATTTATGATGACTTAAGAACGCTCCTGGAAACCAGCCGGATACAAATTACCACGATATATAATACCCGCGGTGGTTTTGATACAACCTGTATCGAGGGAGATTTGTCTGAATCATAATTGTTTGTTAACTTTCCATTCACATCCATGTTATTTACTACAGAGTTACTAACTTCGAACGGATAACATTGCAGGCATATTAATTTGCGAAGAATGAATATCCTTAACGAAACTCGAAAATCAAATTATATCCATTGAAGCAAATGGTGGTTGACGTCATTGTTTAGCGATTCGATGGATATTTTTTTATGGAAAAACCAGTTTGTAAATGTTGGATTACAATCCCGGAAGGTACTATGAACCCGTTTTTAGTAAAAACTTCACTTCGCACACTGTTCTTTCTGTTTATATGTGTCACCTGGTTAGCAGGGCAGTCACCAACACGGATCGGCGTAATTATCGATGGCCCCTGGGGAGGCAATACGATGATTACCGAGATTGTCCAGAAAGAGGTGCTGGATTTAACCGAAGGGGAATTTAATATCGAATTTCCTCCGGATAAAATGATTGTCGGCGATTGGAATTACGAATCCATTAAGCGCAGTCTGGATCAACTGTTGGCCGATCCGGAGGTCGATATCATTTTTACCATGGGCGTTATCGTCTCTCACGAAGCATCGCAGCGTGGTGCGTTACCTAAGCCGGTGATTTCCCCTTTTATTATTGATACCGATTTGCAGGAATTGCCAAATTTAAAAGGGGGGAGCGGGATTAAAAACTGGAGTTATATCGCCATCCCCTCCGGTATGCAGCGGGATATCAAAGCTTTCCTCAGCATTGTCTCATTCAAAAAAATGATCATGCTGGTAAATAAGGAAGTGTATAATGCTATTCCGCATTTGCAGGAACGTACTGAACAGGTTGTTGGTAGTTTTGATATCGATCCCCGCGTGGTGCCGGTGGAGACTATCCAGGATGCACTGCAAGCCCTGGATAGCCCGGTTGATGCGGTTTACCTGGCACCCTTACTGCAGTTAACCGACAGTGATTTTCAACAGCTGGTTGATTTGATGAACGAGAGAAAAATTCCCAGTTTTTCCATGCTCGGCCGAAGTGAGGTAGAGAAGGGGGTACTGGCGTCGATTAGTCCGGATATTTTCCCGAGAATTGCCCGCAGAGTTGCATTGAATGTACAGCGCATTCTCCTCGGCGAGGAAGCAGGGGAAATTCCATTCGCTTTCAGTTCCGGCGAAGAGTTGAGTATTAACGTTGGAACGGGCCGGAAAATCAATGTTTATCCGGATTGGGGACTTTTAACCGAAGCAGTGCTCATTGGTGAAGAGCGCAAGCAATTAGACAAGAACTGGACCCTGGTAACAGCCGTCAAGGAAGGCATTAAAGCCAATAATGATATTCGCGCCGCGGAAAAAGAAGTCGCCGCCGGATCAAAGAATATCAGCATTGCCCGGGCGAATTTGCTGCCGCAGATAGACCTTTCCGCGACCGGTTTGCAAATCGATAAGGACCGTGCCGGGGGTTTCCAGGCGGAAAGATCCCTCGGCGGCACCGCAACCTTTACCCAGGTGATCTATGCGGACGATGCCTGGATGAATTATGGTATTCAGAAATCGCTGCAGCAATCTCTGGAATCGGGCTATCGGGCAACCCAATTGGATGTCGCCCGGGATGTCGCTTCTGCTTACATGCAAATTCTTAATGCCAAATCTCTCGAGCAAATTCAAAAGGAAAACCTGAAGCTTTCCCGCTCTAACCTGGAATTAGCGAGGATTCGAGAAGCTGTTGGTTTTTCCGGCCGGGCGGAAGTGTATCGTTGGGATAGCCAGATCGCCAGTAACCGTAAAGATGTCATCAGCGCTAATGCCATGCGCAATGTTGCTGAAATTCAGCTGAACCGTTTGATGAACAGGCCATTGGAAGAGAACTTTGCAACCCGCGATGCCGGTCTGGAAGAAGAAGGAATTCTCTCCGAGCAGGGCACTCTTTTTCAGTTTATGTCTACCCCGTTTTTCTTTAAAGCACTCCGGAAATTCTTTGTCGCGGAAGGTTTGAATAATTCTCCGGAAATTCAGCAGCTGGCAGCTGCCATTGATGCCCAGGATAAAATTCTTCGTAATACCAAACGCGCTTTTTACCTGCCGGATGTGGTGGCCCAGGGAGAGCTAACCCGCCGGTTCTGGGAAGGTGGCGTGGGATCGGCAGCGGTGCCAGGCGGCAGTGATGATACCGACTGGAGTGTAGCACTGAATCTCTCTTTTCCGCTATACGACGGCAGCGCCAAATATGCCAGTCGGGCGCAGGCGGTGGAAACCCTGGACCAATTGCGTTACGAGAAAAAGGGACTGACAGAATTGATTGAGCAAGGCATCCGCTCTGCCAGTCATACCATGGGCGCATCTTACGCCGGCATTGAACAATCCGAGGATGCCGCTGTCGCTGCCCGTCTGAATCTTGAGTTGATTATCGATGCTTATTCCCAGGGGGTTGTTTCCATTACCGATTTGCTGGAAGCGCAAAATGCATCGCTGGTGGCAGATCAGGCCTCGGCAGTGGCGATTTATCAGTTTCTGCTCGATTTAATGAGCCTGGAAAGAGCGATTGGGCAGTTCCACTTTTTGCGAACGCCTGAAGAAAAAGCAGCCTTCTTTCAGCGCCTCGATAGCTTCTTTGTGCAGGAAGGTATTAGAAGATAAGGGCAATAAGTTGCTGGTTACTAGTTATTAGCAACCAGTTACCAGAATATCAAATGTTAATAAATGTAGTTAAATAGCCAGTTTTATCAGGAGAGCCTACATGAATGCTTTCGGAAAACATAAGCCGATAATGATCATTTTTCTGCTGGCAATGATTCTTTCTTGCGCAGAGGAACAGATTGCTCCGGAAATTTTACGTCCGGTACGCTATCAGGAAATATACGCCACTGGCGGTGAGCGCATGCGCACTTTTTCCGGTGTCGCCCGGGCTGGGCTGGAATCGCGCCTGAGTTTTAAAGTGCCTGGTACAGTGGACAAAATTCACGTTAAGGTCGGTAATGAGGTCAATGTTGGGCAGCTGATTGCAGTGCTGGACGCCAGCGATTATCAGCTGCAGGTGCAGCAGGCAAACGCCTCGCTGGAAAGCGCCAAAGCCCAGGAGCGCAACGCCCGTGCGAATTATGACCGGGTGCGCCAACTCTATGAAAATAATAATACTTCCCGGAATAATCTTGATGCTGCCCGCGCCTCGCAGGAATCTGCCCAGGCCCAGGTTAGTGCCCTGGAAAAACAGCTCGCCCTCGCCAGGTTGCAGGTCAGCTATACCAGAATTACCGCACCGGTAAAAGGCGCTATTGCTTCCGTGGATGTGGAAGAAAATGAAAACGTGCAGAGTGGACAGTCGATTGTCCAGCTTAGTTCCGGTGCCCGTATGGAAGTTCAGGTCGCCATCCCGGAAATCCTGATTGCCCGTATTCGCGAAGGGCAGCAGGTATCGGTGAGTTTCGATGCGATTCGGGATAAATCCTTTAATGCAACAGTTACCGAAGTGGGCATCTCTTCTACCGGTTTTGCAACGACTTTCCCGGTAACGGTGCGCCTGGAAGACTCTGCCGAGAATATTCGTCCCGGTATGGCCGCGGAAGTTGCTTTTCAGTTTAGCACTAGCGGAGAGCGTGAGCGCTTTCTAGTGCCGCTGTCCTCAGTTGGGGAAGACCGCGGTGGCCGCTTTGTATTTCTTCTGGAACCGGGGGATGAAGCGGGTGAGGGAAGAGTGCTGCGAAATGCTGTTGTGCTGGGCGAATTACAAGGCGAACTGATAGAAATCCTCGAAGGAATTATTGATGGATCCCGGGTGGTAACTGCCGGTGTCAGTCAGCTGGCAGATAGCCAGCGGGTGAAGTTTGAACTGAGCGAAGGAGGGGAGTAAATGGATATTACCCGGTTCGCCATTGAGAAAAAACGGATCACCTTTGTGGCGCTGCTGGTCATTCTGGTCACCGGTATTACGACTTACATGTCGATGCCGCGTGATGAAGATCCGGGGTTTATCATTCGCGCCGCAATGGTAACGACTGCATTTCCCGGGGCCAGTCCTGAAAGGGTCGAAAAGTTGGTAACCGATAAACTGGAAGAAGTGATTCAGGAATTACCGGAAATCGATTTTGTTACCAGCCAATCGAAGCCCGGCATTTCGATTATTACTGTGAATATCAAGGAAAGCTATCAGAACATGCGCCCAATCTGGGATAATCTCCGCCGGAAAGTGGATGGCGCAGTAAATGATCTCCCCAGCGATATTCGCGGCCCGTACGTCAATGATGAATTTGGAGACGTTTTCGGTTCCCTGATCAGCCTGACCGGTGAAGGTTACACCTATGCGGAATTGAAAGAGGTCGCCGATGATTGCCGCAACGAACTGTTGTTGATAGAAGAGGTGGCAAAAGTTGATATCGTCGGTACCCAGGAAGAGCGCGTCTTTGTCGAATTCAATAACGCTCGCCTGGCCGAGCTGGGAATTTCTCCCGGTCAGCTTAAATCGATTCTCGATTCCCGTAATATCATTTTTCCCGGGGGCGAAGTGTTTACCGCTGATGAACAAATTTTGCTGGAGCCTACCGGTAACTTCGAATCGATAGAAGATCTGAGAAACACTATCATCAAGTTTCCCGGCCGCAGCGATTTATTGAAGCTCGGCGATATTGTTCAGATTCGCCGCGGTTATGTAGATCCTGCCGATATGAAAGTGCATTACCAGGGAGAAACCGCGCTGACGCTGGCGGTGAGCATGCGGGACGGAGGAAATATCCTCAACCTTGGGGAGGCGATTAAGGAAAAAATAACCCGTTTTAAAAGTGTTTATCCAATCGGGGTAGATTTTAACATCGTCTATTTCCAGCCGGCGTTTGTGCAGAAAAAGGTTGATGACTTTGTGAGCAGTTTGGTGCAGGCTGTAATCATTGTTATTGTCGTGATGCTCCTTTTTCTCGGGTTACGCACCGGGCTTGTGATCGCCAGCCTGATTCCAATGGCAATGGTGATGGCCCTGATGATCATGGGCTTTCTCGATATCGGTCTGGACCAGATGTCTCTGGCAGCATTGATTATTGCCCTGGGAATGCTGGTAGATAATGCCATCGTAATGTCCGAATCGATTATGGTGTCCATGCAGGAAGGAAGGCCGCCGGTGGAAGCAGCAGTGGAATCCGCGAAGGAGCTGCGCATTCCGCTCCTCACTTCTTCTTTGACAACAGCTGCGGCCTTTTTGCCGATCTACCTGGCGGAGTCCGCCACTGGCGAATACACTGCGCCTATTTTTGAGGTGGTAACCATTACCCTGCTATCCTCCTGGGTGCTCGCACTAACCATGACGCCGCTATTATGCGTCCTTTTTTTGAAGGTGCAGCAAAAATCGACAGAGGATGGATTTGACGGACGCTTCTATCGTCTTTATCGCGGAGGTTTATTGTCCGTTTTGCGTCATCCGATTCTCTCCATTCTTGGCACTGTATTCATTTTCTGGGCTGCGATGCAACTTCTGCCATTGATTCCCAACATCTTCTTTCCACCCAATGATAAGCCGGTGATGTATCTGGAATTGAAGCTACCGGTTGGTACGCCGTTAACGAAAACGGAAAATATTATATCGCAGACGGAAGGTTTCATCCTGGATAATATGATGGCAGAATACGATGCGGATGGTGAGGTGAGCAAGGATGGGGTCATTGATTTGACATCCTTTATCGGAGCCGGGGCGCCGCGCTTCTATCTATCCCTAAACGTGGTGCCGCCCAGCCCGGAATATGCTTACGTGTTGATGAATGTTACCGATCGCTGGAAGATGGACACAGATTTTATGCCGACCCTCGATAAATACGTGCGGGAGAATTTCCCTGATGCAACGGTGCAGGTCGCCCCATTGGCCCTCGGCCCACCGGTAACCGCGCCGGTGCAGGTGCGCATCTCCGGAAAGGATGTCGATAAAGTATTTGCGATTGCCGATAATGTGAAAGCAAAATTGGCAACCGTTCCCGGCACGATGAATATTCAGGATGATTGGGGCGCCCGCACTAAAAAGCTGTTGGTGAATATCAATCAGCCCCGCGCCCAGTTAGCTGGCCTGTCCAGCCAGGACATTGCTATTTCCCTGCAAAGTATCCTCAGCGGTATCGAAACGACCGATTACCGGGAGGGCGAAGATGTGATTCCGGTATTGCTGCGTTCGGTTGCTGCGGATCGACAGGATATTGGTAAACTGGAAAGCCACAATATTTATGTGCAGCAGTCCGGCCAAACTGTGCCGCTCAAGCAGGTTGCGGATGTCGAGATTGCCTTCCAGCCCTCAAAAATTTTACGGCGGGACCGCTTGATCAATGTGACTGTAGATGCTTACCTTCAGCCGGGATTTAACGCGATCGCCGCGGCGCAGTCTTTTGCCGAGCTGATCGAAGAAGAGAGCAAATCCTGGCCAATCGGCTACAAATATGAATTGGGTGGCGAGATAGAATCCTCCGGTGAAGCAAATGAATCGATCGGCGCCAAATTGCCGATTGCACTCCTCTTGATCATTTTGCTGTTGGTAGGGCAGTTTGATTCTCTGCGTCGCCCGGCGATCATCCTGATGACCATCCCATTAGGACTAATTGGTGTTTTCATTGGACTGGCAATAACCCAGGAACCATTGGGCTTTATGGCCTTCCTCGGGGTGATATCACTGGCGGGAATTGTCATCAACAATGCAATCGTTTTGATTGACAGGATTAAGATCGAAATTGAGGAAAATGGACTATCACCGGCGAAAGCGGTGGTAGAAGCCGCGCAAAGGCGCTTGCGCCCAATCTTGTTAACGACTACCACCACGGTCGGTGGTTTAATTCCGCTCTGGCTCGGTGGAGGCGCGATGTTCAGCGCGATGGCAGTGGCCATTTTGTTTGGATTGATCTTCGCAACCCTGCTAACCCTTGTATTCGTCCCGTTAATGTATTCTATCTTCTTCCGGGTGAAATATGAGAAAGGATAGTTGATAGTTTTTAAACTTTTAAGAATAAAAGGTGTTGGGTGCTTTCTAGAAGTGTTCAGCACCTTTTTTTTAAGTTCAGAGTTCAAAGTTCAGAGTTGCTTATTTGTACCTATAATCTCCTTGTATTCTATTTCACTGCTGCTGCCCCCATTTAGATGTAGTTTCCATCTCACAACAATCTCACTATACTGCCGGTATCTTAGCGGATGTATGAAAAATCAACTTTAGAAGAAAAG
The DNA here is from genome assembly GCA_028284905.1 of Calditrichia bacterium. Taxonomy (GTDB): domain Bacteria; phylum Calditrichota; class Calditrichia; order RBG-13-44-9; family J075; genus JACKAP01. The sequence goes on along the minus strand of JANQQU010000072.1, from coordinate 85,897 downwards.
GAGAAGTAATGAGTAACTACGCACATCCGGAAGTTTTAGTTTCCACCGATTGGGTCGCAGTGCATGCGAATGATGCAAATGTTATTGTGGTAGAAGTCGATGTGGACACGCAGGCGTATGATGCTGGCCATATCGAAGGCGCTGTGGGCTGGAATTGGCAAACGCAGTTGAGTGACAGTGTTCAGCGGGACATCATTAGTCCTGCCGATCTGGAAAAGCTGATGAGCAGCAGCGGCATCAGCAATGAGGATATCGTTGTGCTCTATGGCGATAACAATAACTGGTTTGCCGCCTGGGCCTTTTGGCAGCTGAAAATTTACGGTCATAAGGACGTTCGCATGATGGACGGCGGCCGGAAAAAATGGCTTGCAGAGGGGCGCCCGCTCAGCGAAGCCGCAGCGGCGATCGAAGTGGCTTCTTATCGGGCTGCCGAGGCAGATGAAAGTATGCGCGCCTATTTGCCACAGGTAATGGATGCTATGAATGCCGGTAGCTCCGCGATGGTAGACGTCCGTTCTGCAGATGAATTTACCGGGAAAATTCTGGCCCCTCCGGGATTGCCGGAAACCTGTCAGCGTGGCGGGCATATTCCCGGTGCAAAGAATATTGGCTGGGCCATGGCTTGTAACGAAGATGGTACATTCAAAAGCGCAGAAGAATTGAAAGCGCTCTATGGTGGGCAGCAGGTAACCCCGGACCAGCCGGTAATTACCTATTGCCGCATTGGCGAACGTTCCAGTCATAGCTGGTTTGTGTTGAAGTATCTCCTCGGCTATCGGGACGTCCGTAACTACGACGGTTCCTGGACGGAATGGGGAAATTTAGTGGGCGCGCCGATTGAGAAAGGTGCATAACCACGTTGGCTCTGGAAAAACCCCGTTATCTACAAAGGTGACGGGGTTTTTTGTTTTAGATTCGTATTGAATTAAATGACCTATGTGTTGATAAAATGTTTTCTAAGGCATTGCTATATTAGCAGATTGTAACTTTACATTTTTACAGGAATTACATACTTTATACGGACGACAAATTTTCTGTCTCAATAAAGAGGATGATGTATGAAGCTTGCCAGTAAATCTCTCGGCACCAATATATTTCTCAGGATTATTTTTTCTCTGACCCTTATTTTTTCCGCAGGAACCGGTGGAGAGCTCTTTGCCGGTGATGACTTGCCGGAAGTTGCTCCCGGGGAGAAAGCGCCAATTGACAGCGTCTTTCATGAACCGTTAAGCCGGGGACTTGCCCTGGTTTATTCCGACCGTTTCGAAGAAGCCAATGCACTATTTGATAGTGTTAAGCAGCTTCATCCAAATCACCCCGCTCCATATTTTTATAAAGCCGCTGTCCTGCAAAGCTGGATGAGCACCTACCGCTTTAACAAGTTTCAGGATGAACTGGAGGAGAATATTCAAACAGCCATCGAAAAGGGGAATGAGTTGCTGAAAAAGCAAAAAGATGATCCCTGGCTGAATTTTTATGTAGGAGCCGCCTATGGCTATCGGGCTTTCTATCGTTTCCGTAGCTTTAACTGGATTGGGGCCTACATGGATGGTAAGAAAGGGGTTGGCAATTTCAAAAAGGCTGAAAAGAAAGATAAACGCCTTTATGATGTCTACCTCGGTTTTGGCACCTATCATTACTGGCGGACTGCCCGTTCCGGTTTCATTCGCGTGGTTGCCTTTTGGATGAAGGATAAGCGGGAGTTGGGACTGAAGCAAATGCGCTTTGCCATCGATCATGGCCAGTATTGCACCGATGAAGCACTATTCGGCTATTTCTATTCGCTGTTTGACTATGAGCGCTATGATGAAGCGGAAGTTGCTCTGAATGAATTCCTGGAACGTTCGGAAGGCGATCCGCCGATTCTGGCCGCTCGTTACTTCCAGGGCCGTCTGAAAGCGCATAATGGTAGCTGGATTGACACACAGTCGATCTTTGAAGAGATTTTAACCCGCATCGATGCCCAGCCGTACCGTTCCGTTGGTTTTCAGGTCGAATGTAAATACTGGATCGCCCGCTCGATGTCGGAAACCGGAAGATCTGCCGAAGCATTGGCGCTTACCAATGAAGCAATTGCATTGAGTGACACCCGCAATGATGATGAGGAACTGGAGGGGGCGCTCAATGGCTTTGATGAAGTTAAAGATTGGTTGAAAGAATTGAAAAAGACCTTAACGAAAGAATTGTAAAACCTTAATCAGATTGTCTGTAGTAGATTGTTGTTTGGTAGTGTTTAATTTGTAATGTTATTTGATCTGTCATTGCGAGGCATTTTTTGCCGAAGCAATCTCAAAATTACATCCACAAATAGATCGCGTCGTCGTTGCACTCCTCGCGATGACAGTTAACAGCATTACTTCTTTAGCACTACCAATTATCTAAGTCTGTGAAACGCTCTTTCATGTATCCAGCAAGATTTTAATTCCCTTCCAATACTTGCCGAATTCTCAATAATTCAAAATGGCGTGCGCCGTTGTGGAGCGCATCGCTCAGGTCAAGTTTATCCTGTACATGATAGCTCAACCAGGTACGATTTTTTATCGCTGAATAAATCTTTAATTTATGGGGCTTCCGGGAAGTCAATAGCTTGTCGCTCTCTAATTGATCCAGCTGATACTGGATATCCATAAAAGAAAGATGCTGGTTCGCCGGTGTTTTCAGATAGAGCGCGTAAATATCGTACGCAGTGAGATCCGGATTTTCCCAAACAATGTCGAGCAAATCAATATCGAGTTTTCGGACATAAAGATTACTGTAATCATGCTTGCGATTGAACAGGCCCGGGAGCAGCTTTTTGGTTGCCTGATAGGCAAGGCTGGCCAGTGTAATTGGTGATACCATAATTTGCGGTGATTGTAGATGTTTTGGAATCAGGTAGCTTTGGGCAAGGTCCACCTGATAAGCAGTGCCGCTGCGGATTTCTTCAAAGGGAATGTCGTCCGGCTTTAGCTTGATGCCCCGGGGCAAATTGAGTCTCTCGGAAAGCGGTTGATAATAATCCAGCGGAGTGTAAAAGGTGATTAACGGTGTCAGCGGATCGCGGGACTCCCAATTATCCAGGGTAACTTTCGCACGAACTTTCAGCGGGGCCAACCAGGTGCTGTCTTCCAGAAAAGGGGGCTGCGCTTCTTCCGGTTGGGGTAACGCAGCTGCAAGCAGACCGCTTAGCAAAAATATATGGATGTATAAGTGGGTCGTCAGTTTTTTCATATTCGTTTAACGCCGCTTTGCCCGCTGGGTTCATTTATTTCCGGGGTCATGAATTATTGATGGCCGAAGAAAGCGAAAATATCCTGATTGACGGTTTCTGCATCTTCTACTAAAAATTGATGGCGTAGCTTCGGATAAATCTTTAATTCGCTGTTTGGAATCAACTGATGAAGAATTTCAGCATTTTCCGGAACGGTGATTGGATCGTCCCCGCCAGCAAGAATATAACATGGCTGAGTGATACCGGCAAGTTCATCACTACGGTCGTAGGAAATACCGGCGGCAACCTGGGCTTCAAAAGCATCCTGCGGCTGACGGTATTTGATCCGAAAAGCGATGTAAGCGTCCAGATCCATCTCTGTGAGATAATCCTCTGTAAATGCCAGCACCAGCTTTTTGCGGAAGAGCGCATCGGGATCGCCGTCTCGCGTTGCCAGCAGTTGACGGGTTGCGGCAGTCATCTCAATCCGTTTTTTGTAGCCGGGGCTGGATGCGGCGAGAATTAGCCGCTTGACTAAAGTCGGGCAACTGAGCGCGATTTCCCGAGTAATACGGCTGCCCAGAGAGAAGCCTAGAAAATTTGCGGAATTGATATCTAATGATTTCAGAACGGTTAAAATATCTCCGGCCATCATGGGAATAGAGTAGGGGCCGTGAGGTTTATCTGAGCGACCAGCGCCCCGGTTATCGATAATAATTGTAGTGTACTGTTTGGAGAATACTGGTACTTGTTTTTCCCAAAACCAGCCATCGAGCCCCAGGCCATTGACCAGGCAAAGCGGAGGCCCATCACCATAAACTTCATAATATATGCGGGCATTTTCGCCGGATGTAAATCCATTTTGTCGGCAATTTAAATCGGGAAAGTAGGGCTGCATCGATTTATCCTTCAGCTAATCGTCAAGCATAAATAGCATCTGCAGCCCCGCTTGTCAAGGGGAAACTGTTACTCGGAGCTGGCTGCGACAGAGACCTGCAGCAACAAAGGATAGCGTTGATTGTCGCGTGCGCGTTTGACAATTCTCGATTTATATTTTTTCACATACTTATAAGAAATTGTCTTGTTCAGGCGGCGACTAAATTTCTTTTTGTTCGGAAATATTTGCCCTTTTAAAGTACTCACCTGCGCCAGCAGCTTTTCAGGTAAGCCATCTTCTGCCATCAACGCTAAATTGTCGTCCGAAATGCTGTAGTTGGCGGGATTCTGATAGCTGCCAACCAGATAGAAGCTGCCATTATTATCGCGAGCAACTGAACCATAGAGGCTGATTTTTTGCACACCTTCTGGCAAGGGAAATGGATGAACGGTTACACTATCGCTATACAAATCGTAAACCACCCATTGGTAGGAGGGACGTTTTTTCGCAATACCAAGAAGATATTTGTCGCCGGCGATAGTAAACATACCCGGTGTATATGCTTTCCTGCCGCGATGAAACTTTCCAACTGGAATTACAGTGGCCGCGCTTTCGAAACCGGGAATAATACGGTATAAAAAACCGCGTCCCGTTGCAAAAACCATTGAGCGATCCGCCAGGTAAGTGAAGGAGATAATGCCATGGGATTCCGTCGGTGAATCCTCGAAATAGTCTTCCAGTGGAGTAGCCGCCAGTTCATTTAGCCCGGCATCAAATTCAACCAGGTGGCTCAGCGGTTCATTTTCAACTGTATCCATCGTAAGGCGGGGAACATAGACATGCCCGCGCGGGTCGCTGAGAATATTGCGGGAAACGTGGCCTTCCAGCGAGCCGACAAGTACAGAGCGTACTGCTTTCGTTGCAGTATTGAACTGATAAAGCTTGTGGCCATAATACCCCAGGGCATAAACATATTGCCCGCCAACGCTAAGGGCAATTAATCCTTCCGGTGCGGCAAGAAGATGTTCCCAACTATTGCTGCCGGGCTTGATTCGCCAGAGATGCGATCCCCAGGCCGGATTGGTGCCGGTTGTCCAATCTTCACCCGCTTCATCCATCGAAGTGAAATACAGGTAGCCATCGGATGCCTGCATAATGCGAGAATGGATTTTTTCCTGCGCTTCCCCGGGGCGATATTTCCCTGCAGCTTTTAACGCAGAAATGACATCACCGCGATGGTAGGTGGTATCGGCAACAGGATCATATTCAATCAGATGACCACTCGGTGTGGCATCGCCACCGGAAGTGCCCAGCCAGATATGCCCACGGTCGTCCCGCCCCAGGGAGCCCCAAATGACATGCTTGCCGGGCAGCGTCGGCAGGTTGATTAATCGTGTTTCTGGGGTCTTCGGAGAAGTATCCGTTAATGGCGTAAAAACGCTGTTGGTAGAACGGGCAAAATCGCTTGCCTGCCCATAGAGGTTGGCGGGGATATTACTGCAAATGCAAAAGAATATAATAGCAAGGAAAACAGTTGCGTTTTTCATGGAGGTATTCCTTCAATGATGTAAAATGAATGATCAGATCGGAAGTAAAAATTAGGGGAAAAGCAGGTAGAGGGTGTGGTGAAACGCATTAATCAGTAAAAATGCTTTTAAAGCCGGGGCAGTTAACGGCTCTCTTTTTTGCTGACGTATTTGTAATAAATAAGGTCCGGATCGTCAGTCATGGCATCTCTGCCAAGACTAATAATACCGCGGTTATATAAGTGAATATCTTCCCGGTGGATGAAAAATTTTTCACCGTTCTCCATCCAAACGAAAGTGCCGTTGGTGCTGCGATCAGTTAAGAGAAATTTCCCCTGGCGAAATTCGATGCTGGCATGATTTCGGGAGGCGAGGTCGGTGTCTACGGAAAGATCATTTTCCCGATCCCGGCCGAGGCTAAGGAAGGGAAGCTTTTCATTTACTTCAAAGCGTTGCCCTTTGTGATGGAGCACCAGGCGCACAGAAGCGGGTCGGCGGGGAGGATCGGTGCTCTTGTAGAGCATGGTCACATCAGACGTATCTTCCTGCCAGATTACTTCGAAAATTTCCATCTCCCGTTTTTTGCCCCGCACTTTTACCCGGCCAAGGTTGCGGGCATTTTTGGCCAATGCGATCGGTAGCTTGGCGATTGTTGAGCCGGTGCAGATAATCTGCTTGGCTTTCGCCATCCCGACCATGCGGGCGGCAACATTGACAGCGTCGCCGAAAACATCATTTTTCTCCAGCAAAATTTCACCATGGTGAAATCCGATTTTGATGGCCATGTTTATTTTGGCGAGATGTTCGTGGTTACGAATACTGCGCTGCATATCGCAGGCAGCCTGGAAGGCGCTGCTGTTGTCCGGATATTTACACATAATCTCATCACCGATGGTCTTTACTACTTCGCCGCCGTATTTCATGGTGATTTGAGTGAGCAGCGCCAAAGTGAATGAGACTATTTTACGGGCTTTTTCGTCACCATACCGTTCGAAGAGCTGCGTGCTGCCGCAGACGTCCGCGAACATGATTGTCATAGTAGCTTTTTGGCGTGGCGTCAGTTTGCCCCGAATCCAGGATAGCATAAATGTCCGTTATTATTTCTGAAAAACTAAATTACTTTTCCTGCCGCGGGAATTTCTATCCCACTTTCAATACAAAATTTTCAGATTGAAAATCGGTCGATCCGGTTGAAATTTTGCATTGAAGTCAGCAAGAAAAGTAGCGAATTGCACGATGATTTGCAAATGAAGAAATCAATTTCGTTGGAAAGCAGAGAAATATTCCCAAACAAATTTTTCAATTTCCGATGATTTATGTATCTTCTGCTAATGAATTGGAATATGTCCCGGTAACAAGGAGAATTAGAAGATGGCGCTGCTGTTAAGGTATCGATTAATTATTGCTATTGTTGGGTTTTTGGCGTTTACGGCGCTGTATGCTCAGTCGGAAAAAACATATCTGGAAAAGCATTACAATAAAAGTGAACATCGAATTACAATGCGGGACGGGGTAAACTTATATACCGTTATTTATTCTCCGAAAGACCGTTCAACCACTTACCCGCTGATGTTATGGCGAACACCTTACTCTGCCGGGCCTTATGGCGAAAATAACTATCGCACCAGCCGGCTCGAAACCTGGGAGCATCTCGTCCGGGAAAAATTCATATTCGTCTTTCAGGATGTGCGCGGCCGTTTTATGTCCGGAGGAGAATATGTCAATATGCGCCCGCATATCCAGGTGAAGCAAAATGAAAAAGACATCGATGAAAGCAGTGATACATATGATACGATCGACTGGTTGATAAATAATATTCCGAACAATAATGGCCGGGCCGGGATGTGGGGAATTTCCTACCCGGGATTTTATGCAGCGATGGGAGCGATCGACGCCCATCCGGCCTTAAAAGCGGTTTCTCCCCAGGCACCGATTTCCGATTGGTTTATCGGGGACGATTTTCATCATAACGGTGCATTTAATATTCCCCTGGCGTTTAATTTCTTTTCTGTTTTCGGCGTAAAGCGGGAAGGATTGGTCCAGGAATGGCCGCCGCGCTTTGACCATGGCACGCCGGATGGCTATCGTTTTTTCCTGGAAATGGGGCCGTTGCGAAATGCTAATAAAAAGTATCTGAAGAACGAAATCGCTTTCTGGGATGATATGATGGCGCATCCGAACTATGACGAGTTCTGGCAGTCCCGAAGAACCACCCAGTATTTTCACAATGTAAAACCGGCGGTTATGGTTGTCGGTGGTTGGTTCGATTCGGAAAATTGCTATGGCGCCCTGGAAACATATCATTCAATTGAATCGAAAAACCCGGACGCGGATAACTACCTGGTAATGGGGCCCTGGTTCCACGGTGGTTGGGTGCGCTCGGATGGTAGCCATTTAGGGAATATCGAGTTTGGCGGATTAACCGGCGAATATTACAAGGAAAATATTGAACTCCCTTTCTTTAATTATTATCTGAAAGACAAGGGCAGCAAATCATTTCCGGAAGCGCATGTCTTTGAAACTGGTGGAAACAAGTGGCATACTTTTGACAGCTGGCCACCGGCGGGAATGGGGGAGAAGCAACTTTATCTCCAGGCGGATAAAAAGCTTGCTTTTAGTGAACCAACGACTAAAAGTATCATGGCATCTGATAGCTATATCAGCGATCCGGCTACGCCCGTCCCATACACCGCTGAAGTGACGCTAAATATGCCCAAACCATTCGTGGTGGAAGATCAACGATTTGCCAGTCAGCGACCGGACGTTCTCGTTTATGAAAGTGATACGCTAACTGCCGATTTGACAATCGCCGGGCCAATCGAAGTCGAACTCTATGGAATGACCACCGGGACAGACTGTGATTTTATTGTAAAGTTAATCGATGTGCTGCCGGGGGAGACGCCGGACAATGCCCGTACCGGCGCGAAGATGGGGCATTACCAGATGTTGTTACGGGGGGATGTTATGCGGAGTAAATATCGCCATAGCTACGAGCATCCCCGCAGAATGCCTCCCGGCTCCCCGGTTAAAATCGCATTTACTATGAATGATGTATTGCATACTTTTAAAAAAGGACATCGTTTAATGGTGCAGATTCAGAGCACCTGGTTTCCTTATGTGGATCTCAATCCGCAGAAATTCATTAATATCTATCAGGCTAAAGAAAAAGACTTCTCTGTCGCAGAACAGACCGTGCTTCGTTCTGGTAAATATCCTACCCATATTCGTTTGAATACCCTCCAGTAATGAGATTGAATATCTGCTGCCAGCCAAATCATTGGTAGGCAGCAGATTGAAAAAATGCAGCATTTGGCTTGTTCTAGAATATGTCTGTTTTTAGTTTGTTAGTTTGAAAGTGAAACTAATAAGGACGAAAAGTAAAAAAGTATCAGAAAAATACGTTTTTTGCATAGCTTTGGCTGTCGAATTTTGAGAAAAAATAAATTTCTCTTGCAGGTTTGGGGTAAGTTTTGGTATATATAGGCAACAATTAGTTGTTTTGAACAACAAATAGAAAAAACATACATAGGAGCGATTTATGAGCCGCACACATAAAAAGTTGAAAATGAGCAATGTTGAAAAAATAGCCCTTAAATCTTCCTCGTTTCGGGAAATCTACCCACCGAAAGAAAAAATCCCCACAATTGTTGTTGAAAATTTCCCAGCTCTCGGCAAACTGGCCGCCATGCGTTTTCTTGAGTGGGCCCAAAATAATCCCGGTGGGGTTGTTTCTCTGCCGACCGGCAAGACCCCGGAGCACTTTATTAAGTGGGTAACCGAATTGCTGAATAACTGGGATGGAGAAAATGCCCGAAAAATTCTTGAAGAGAGTGGGGTAGACCCGGCAAAAAAACCGGATATCTCCAGCCTGCATTTTGTGCAAATCGACGAATTCTATCCGATCAACCCCTGGCAGCAAAACAGTTTCTACTCCTATGTAAATGAATTTTATATGGACGATTTCGGTTTTGACCGGGAAAAAGCCTTATTAATCGACGCGACGAAAATTGGTTTGAAAAAAGGGGAGTCGCTAAAGGATGTCTGGCCGGAACAAACCGTGGATCTTTCCCTACGCTATCGTTCCGCAAAAACCATATTGGAAGAAAAACAACAGGCGATGCTTGCGGAAGTAGATCAGTGGTGCCAACAATACGAAGAGAAAATCCGGGCGTTGGGCGGTATCGGCTTCTTCCTCGGCGGCATTGGCCCGGATGGGCATATCGGTTTTAATGTGCGCGGCTCTGATCATTACTCGACCACCCGCTTAACTGAAACCAATTATGAAACACAGGCAGCAGCGGCTACTGACCTTGGCGGTATCGAGATATCCAAGAATCGCCTGGTAATTACAATCGGATTGGGCACAATCACCTACAATCCCAAATGTGCTGCGATCATTATCGCCGCCGGGGAAGCGAAAGCGGGGATCGTATCTACTGCCGTTCAGGAATCGCCGAATATTATGTATCCCGGCACAGCACTGCATCAGCTTAAAAATGCCCGCTTCTACATCACCCGGGGGGCAACAAAACTGATGGAACAGCGCCAGTTGCAAATTGTGGATGATTGTCAGGAAATCAGCGATCCGATGGTCGAAAAAGTGTTGATCGACCTTTCCTACCGCCAGAATAAACGCCTGGTAGATCTCGATAAAAATGATGTTGATACTGATCCACTGGTAAAAAATGTTTTAAAGAAACGGCCGGAAAGTTTGGAGGAACTTGCCAAAGGAGTGCGGGATCGATTGATCGAGCGAATTGAAAAGGGCAGCGAGGCACTAAGTAAGACCCGCTTCCTGCATACCGAACCACATCACGATGATATTATGCTCGGCTACCTGCCTTATGTGGTTCGGAATAGCCGCGACGCCAGCAATCAACATCACTTTCTCTGCTTAACCGGCGGATTTACCTCGGTTTCCAACGCCTTTATGCTGAAGCAACTGAAGAAGCTGGAAAAATTTATCATTTCTCCGGAATGCCGGGAATTGCTTGATGAAGATTACTTCGAGCCAAATAATAAGGAAAGCCGCGATCGCGATGTCTGGAAATACCTGGATGGTATCGCTGGCAAAAGCATTGATACCCAGGAAGAAGGGGAGGCCCGCCGCCTGCTCCGTAACTTAATGGAAGTGTATGAAGAGAATGATCTGGAGCAGATAAAAAATCGCATGAAGGAATTAGAACACTATTTCCTCACGGAATATCCCGGAAAAAAAGACCTCTCCCATATTCAGGCATTGAAAAGTATGTGCCGGGAGTGGGAAGCTGAATGTATCTGGGGATACCTGGGATGGATGGGCAAAAATATTGACCACCTGCGACTGGGATTCTATACCGGAGATATTTTTACCGAGGAACCGACGATCGAACGGGATGCCATGCCGATTGTGCGCAAGCTACGGGAAATTAAACCGCATGTCGTCTCCGTTGCTTACGATCCGGAAGCCAGCGGCCCGGATACCCACTACAAAGTGCTGCAATCGATCTCGGAAGCTTTAAAAAGGTATGTTAAGGAGAGCAAACGGAAGAACATCAAAGTTTGGGGATATCGCAACGTTTGGTATCGCTTCCATCCCAGCGAGGCGAACATCTACGTGCCGGTATCGATCAACATGTTCGCGATCATGCAGGATGCGTTTGTCAACTCCTTCATCTCACAAAAAGACGCCTCTTTTCCCAGCTACGAGCATGACGGCCCCTTCTCGGAACTGGCGCAGAAAATTCAGGTGGAGCAATATCGAAAATTGAAGGTTTGCCTGGGGAAAAAGTGGTTCCACGAAAATCCCAGTCCGCTCATCCGAGCGACGCGTGGGTTTGTCTTTCTGAATGAAATGAGTCTCGATGAATTCTACAAGTCCAGCAGAGAATTGAAGCAGCAAATCGAGAATCGCTAAAAATGCTTCAGCGCTTCCCGAACGCTTAATGGTGACAGCGGTGTTTCGCCGACAAAGGCCTGCACCGCTTCGGGATGGGTTTTCGCATATTCCCGAAGCGCCCAGCCGATCGCTTTTCGAATGAAAAAATCCGTTTCATCGGCACGGCGGCGAATATGCGAAAACAATAGCACTTCATCGGTTTTCTCTTTGTAGCGCCGCTGAAAGATGATTGCGGTACGTTGCAACCACATATTGTCAGATTCAATCCACGCCGTAGAACGGGGATGCATCAACGCCGGAAAGCGCTTGAAGAAAGCGCCGGCAAGCTCGGTAGAAATTGCATCCACCGAATCCCACCAGGAATGCGTTGTAATCATAAATTCAAACAGCGGTAAAATATCTGCATCCCATTCTTTCCGGTAATTCGCGAGAAAATCGATTGCAAAATAATGAATTTCCCGCTGCGGCATCGCCCATAGTTCCCGAATTATTTGGGGGATTTCTTCCATCGCGGGACGTTGTTCCGCCTGTAGAAATTGCCGGGTTAATGATCGCCGTAGGGGACTTTTAATGCCGAAGAATTCAAAGTGATTTTTCATATATTTCTTCATCGGCAGAGCAGTTTCATTATCTGCATTCTCTGCGAAAAGCGCCTGGAGCCGCAGGGGATAAGAATGGGGCATAATTTTCCTCGAAAATGTTATCGCTCATTATAATAAAAAGCGCCGGGAAAATCATCTTCAACTTTTTTCTCCTTCCCGCTCCAGCGTTCGATATCGATCTGATAAACCGTTGTTTTCCGAAGCTCTTCACTGACAGTGGGACGATAATCCTTGTGCGGCTCCAGATGGCCAAAATATTTTTTCAGTAATAAATCCATTGCATATTTGGCCTGGAGATCATCCTCAATGATCTTGGCAGTGCCGAAAATGACCACGCCTGAATATTCTACACTAAAGTGCATCGCCTCTTCCGCCGGCAACAAACGCCCCATTTCACTAACGCTAAAGCAGATTTTTTTCGCCTGTTTTACATTTTCCCGGGTGCGGCCGGTCGCCGCCGTATGCATGTAAATTACATGTTTTTCCGGTTCATAGACAAATAAATTGCTATTGATAAACGGTTGCCCATTATGCACTGTTGCTAAGGTGCCGATAGCTGCTTTGTGCAAATACTCCCGAATCCAGCTTTCTTCTTCTCTTTGCCGGTCTTTTCGGCGTACTTCATTTGCTGGCAGTGCGAGATAATCTCTGGCCATATTTTCTCCTTCTATTATGATTCTCATTCATTCGATTGATTATATCTGTCAGGTATAAGAAAGAATAAAAGAAAATTGGATTGCTGCAAAGAGCCATTATTGAAGAAAATGACAAGGCCAATTTGTTGCTTTGAATTCATCACTGTTTCTGCGTAACATAAATTTTAAGCAGTTCGTAGAATGATTTGTTCTTTTAGGGGTTTTTTTTGCGTGATTTAATATCGGACAGTATTAGAATTCGCCGCTGCAACCCACCCCGCCCTGGACTGGCGTCCCGGGCTAGTTTGGAAGGCCCTTGCGGGCTGATTGATGAGATTCATTGGACTATCCCGATTGCCCGCAGAATATGTTCGCATCGATTAAATCTGTGTTAATCCGTGCTAATCAGTGGCTTTAATTAGAAATAAGAAACCTTTCAACGCCTCACATTGGAGCGAAGATGCTGAAAAGTTACTTCCTGTTAGCTTACCGGAATATCATCAAAAATAAATTGACTGCTTTCATTAACATTTTCGGTCTTTCAGTGGCTATTGGCTGCATGATTGTCGCTTATCTTTTCCTCGATTTTTATTTTAACCGGGATGATTTTCATGAAAATGCCGATCGGATATTTTTAGTGGAAAATGTCATCAGCGGCGCGGAAGGCCAGCAAGTATGGGGCGATTCTCCGATTGCGCTGGGGCCTGCATTAGTTGCGGATTTTCCGCAGGTCGAAAAGGCTGTGCGAATTGCCGACGGTAGTGCGCGCGTGCGTTATCAGGAAAAGTTGTTGTATGAACGACTGCGCTTCGTAGATCAATCTTTTCTGGAGATATTTAGTTTTCAAGTGAAAGCAGGGGAGAGCGCAGCACTGCAACAGCGGAATAAAATTGTCATTAGCGAGGCGTTTGCAGAAAAATATTTTGTCCAGGGTAATCCCGTCGGCAAGGAGATGCGCTTTGATTTCGGTAATCAACACAAGGAAGTTTTGGTCGTAGGAGCAGTGCTGGAAAAACTGCCCAGCCACGCCAGTTTTAAATTTGATGTGCTGGTAAATTATCAGATCCGTGGAGATTTGATCGGAAATGTCGATGAATGGCAGACGCTAACAACCGCAACATTTATTCAACTTCAGGAAAATGCAGATATTTCCACACTAAACGGGCAAATGGGAAAATACCTGGCGCTGCAAAACGCGGCCAGTGAAGACCGGCCCATGGCACAGATCATGTTCGAGAGTTTACCGGCCATGGCAGAAAATTCTCCCCGGGTGCGGAATAGTATCGTTAGCATCCAGATTCTGCGTAGTCAGGTGATTTCCATGGCAATGACCGGCATTTTTATCCTGATGCTTGCTTGTTTTAATTATATGAATATCGCTATCGTATCCGCCTCCCGCAGACTGAAAGAAATCGGTATTCGTAAAGTGGTCGGGGGCAATCGCCGGCAGTTGATTTACCAATTTATTACCGAGAACATTTTTCTTTGCCTCGGTGCATTAATCCTCGGCGTATTGGTCGCGGATAACTTTCTGGTACCGGGATTTAACAGCTTATGGGGCGTTTTTAATCTGGAGCTCATCTATGCAGATAATGCACCACTCTGGCTATTTTTCCTTGCTTTGCTGATCGTTACCGGCGTTGGTGCCGGCGCGTATCCGGCATTTTATATTTCAAAATTTCAGCCGGTCGGAATTTTCCGGGACAAATTACGTTTTAATGGGAAAAACCGACTGACCCGCATTCTTCTTACTTTGCAGTTTATTTTGTCTTTCAATGCAATCGTTATGAGCGTGGTTTTTTGGCAGAATGGCGAGAATCAGAAAACCCGGGATTGGGGATATCAGCAGGCGCAGGTATTGGTGCTGCCTTTGGAAAAGGCCTCAGATTTTGTGCCATTAAAAAATGAGATCGAAAGCCTGGCCGGTGTGGAGAATCTGGCCGGGGCAGATAATCATATTGCCCGTTCCAGCGGGCAGGCGGTCGTCAACATCGCCGGAGAGCCGTTTGAGATTGCCAAATTTGATGTCGGCTTCAATTACCTGGAAACATTGGGTATTCGCCTGGTAAACGGCCGTTTCTTTGATGAATTGCGGCAGAGTGATAGCGATGCTGCAGTGGTTATCAATCAGACATTCGCCCGGGAGATGGCCTGGGATGATGCACTGGATCGGAAAATTACCTACAATAACCGGCAATATCGGGTGATCGGCGTGGTCGAAGATTTTCATTACAACAGTTTTATGCAGAAAGTCGAGCCGCTAATATTGCGGGTTGTGCCGGAGGGGCAATTCAATTATTTAGTTGTAAAATTAGAAGGTGGCAATATCAATACAACCGCTGCGGCGATTAATGACATTTGGAAAAAACAATTGCCGGATACCCCCTACAGCGGCTTTTTTCAGGATGATGTTTTCGAGCGCTATTTCCAGGCGATGGATGGTATTTCCCAAAGTGCCAGCTTTAATGCCGCCCTGGCGTTGCTGATAACTTGTATGGGCATTTTTGGACTGGTCTCCTTAACCATTGCCCGTCGTCGAAAGGAAATAAGCATACGGAAAGTGCTTGGGGCGGGAACAATGCATATCGCCAACTTAATCAACAGGAGTTTTGTCGTCTTGATGATTATTGCCGCCATTATTTCTCTGCCTATCAATTATTTCGCAGCCACACTCTTTTTGGATGCGCTATTTGAATATCATATTGCTGTGGATGGGCTACCATTTATCATCGCTTTTCTGCTGATTTTGTTCACAGCATTGCTGACGATAGGTGCTCAAATTTACAAAGCAGTTGTCGCCAATCCGGTCCATGCACTTCGAAGTGAATAAAACATTTTGGAATTCGGAATGGGGAATGGCGAATGCGGAATTAATAAATACAGTACAAAATTCGCCATTCCGCATTCCAAATTCCGCATTCGTCCTTCCCCATTCCGAATTCCGCATTCGTCCTTCCGCATTCGTCCTTCGCCATTCCGTATTTCAAAGCCCAATGTCCTCAAACCAGACTTCCGGATTTTCCCGAATATAAGTAGCGAGCATATCGATACATTCCTGCGAATTCAAATCGATAACCGTGACGCCATTCTCTTTCAACCAATCGTCGCCCCCTTTAAAATTTACTGATTCGCCGACAACTACCGTCCCTATGTTAAATTGTCGCACCAATCCACTGCAATACCAACAGGGAGACAATGTCGTAACCATTATCTTATCCCGATAATTTCGCTGTCGGCCGGCTTTGCGAAAAGCATCGGTTTCTCCGTGAACGGAAGGGTCATCTTCCTGGATGCGGCGGTTGTGCCCTTTTCCGAGAAGATTGCCATCCTGATCGAACAAAGCCGCACCGATGGGAATACCGCCTTCGGCCAGTCCTTGCCGGGCTTCTGCAATTGCAACTTGTAACATTGCTTCATAATCAGTATTGTTAGCCATTTCGGCTCCTTTCCGAGGTTTGCGCTGCTTTTAGTTAGACTCTCTTTTGATAAACGCCATATCAATTTATACTCAGAAAATGCAGATTAAATCAAATAAATTTGACGTGAGAAATTTTAATTCCTCAGGATCCTATCCGAATAAAAACTAAACCAGCAACAATAATTAAAACTCCAATCCATTTACGAGTAGTCACTCTTTCTTTCAGGAAAACGGCACCTAATAATACCCCGATAACAATCGCAAATTCCCGCATTGCAACAATATAGCTGACCGGACCCAGTGTATAAGCGTCAAGGATAATCAAATAAGCACCGGCGCTGCCAATGCCGACTGCCAGTGCGTATTGCCAGTGCATGCGGAGTTGCTCCGAAAGTTGATGATAATAATTTCGCAAAATTTGTGGCGTCATCAAAATGGCTGAAAGCAGGTAGAGGAGCGTCAAGAATAAAAGGGGTGGAAGGGTGGCAACGGCGCCTTTGTCTACCACTGAATAACCGCATATGCTTACCCCAACCCCAAGAGCTAGCATTAATGCCCGGCGATTATCCCCAATCAGAATCCCTTTACCGCTGGTAATGCCGATGCCACTAATAATCAGAACGATACCGATCAAGCCAGCCGGAGAGATTTGCTCCTGCAGAAAAAGTGTTGCGAAAATGCATGTTAAGGCGATGCCGGATCCTCGCGCAATCGGATAAATAGTGGAAATTTCCCCATAGCGATAAGCGCTTGCCAATAATGAAAAATATATCCAATGAATGATACCGCTGAGCAGGACAAAGAAAAAATCGGCAGTCGTATAAGTGCTTATCTCTTCGGGCAGAAATAATAATGTAAACGGTAGCGCTACCAAACTTGATGCCCAGAGCGATAGCCATAAAACAACAATATTTCCGGTAACTTTGCGAAGGATGAAATTCCAACTGGCATGAAAAACTGCTGAAAGCAATACCAGAAGGAAGACCGTCAGTGACAAGAATAATCCTTACTTAGATCAATTAAAAGGATAGGGAAATTCGGTGATTCGTTTATTCAGCAGGCTCGATCGTCGCGGACATCGACCCTTTACAGCGGGGCAACCGCCAATCTGCGCCATAGGAGTGAATTTGATCCCGCTTAAGTTCGGCGCGTTCCTGAGTTGTAGTGTCGACAATTACCCGGCCGGAGGCGTCTACTTCGCAAGCCATTTGATAGGCGCGATTCATACTGTGCCCAAATAATTTCATGAGCATTTCTATCACATATTCGTAGGTATGATCATCATCGTCCAGCAGAATAACATTGTATTGCGGCACCAGGAAAGTCTGCTCATCAGACTTTTCAATTTCTGTTTCCTTGATCTCCGGCAATGTTACATATGTGGACATGAATTGCCTCGGTAATTTTCTCAGAATATTCGGTTAAAAGTTATTTGAATTGGAATATTCAATTTATCTTTTTTCTCCGGTTTAGTCAACGAAAATGTGATATAGTTGAGACTTCAAAGGGCCTAAAACCGCTTATCCTTTCAATATTCCAATGTATTTTCAGGAAGATCGACGCATCAATACCCAATAGAGTGCAAAGGAAACCAGCCCTGCCGAAAACCAGGCACCGTTGAACAGAAAGCCCAGTGAAGGATGTAGTTTTCCCGTCAGTGCAACTAAAACACCAGCTACCAGCGCCACGATCGCACTCTTATTCCAACCGCTATCGTAATGATACTCACCTGCTTCATCATAAAGATCATTCAGGTTTAATTCCATTTTTCGGATAAAAATATAGTCGCAAACAATAATCCCGCCAACCGCGCCGAGTAAGCCGGAGTAGCTGATTAGCCAGGTAAGATACATATCCAGCAACAGCCAGGGCATAATGACAATGCCGATTAGGCCGGCGATTAAACCGCCGGTTCGAAAGGTGATTTTCTGCGGGGAGAGATTGGAAATGCTGTTTGCCGGAGAGACGACGTTCGCAGCGATATTCGTGCTAAGCGTGGCGATTAAAAGGACGACCATGGAAAGAATGCCAATCATCGGACTGTTATTCTCCGACGTAATCTTCGCCAGCAGTTTTACCGGGTCCCAGATGGCTTCCCCATAGAGGATTAAAGTGGCGCTGGTAACCGCAATGCCAATAAAGGCGAAAAGCGGCATCGTCGTTAACAAGCCTAGTGCTTGTCCGCTCATCTGATCTTCCTGGCTATTTGCGTAACGGGTAAAGTCGGGAATATTCAATGCCAATGTTGCCCAAAAACCAACCATCGCGGTTAGCCAGGGAATAAAAAGCGTAAAGAGGAAGTCCAGTGTGGAAAGTTGTTCCTGACGCTGAATAAGTTCATCGGATTTCTCCAGGATGGTGCCAATGCCGCCAACTCTGCCGGACGCCCAGAAGAGCAGCACGATACCCATCAGGATGAGAAATGGTGCGGCAACGGTTTCCATCCACTTAATGCTGTCTGTGCCCGCCCAGACAAAATACATGTTAATTGCCCAGAAAAAGAGAAAACTGAGGTACTGCGGTAAACCGTATCCCATGAAGGTCGCACCACCGCCAATCGATGCCCAGCCCGGCCAAAGTGTTGCAATAATCGTATCGATTGCCATACCGCCGATCCAGGTTTGAATGCCAAACCAGCCACAGGCAACTAAAGAACGAAGAATAGAAGGAATATGCGCGCCGGTCGTGCCAAATGATGCACGGACATAGACCGGAAAGGGAATGCCATATTTGGTGCCGGCATGAGCGTTCAGCACCATCGGGAGCAGGACGATCAGATTTCCCAACAAAATGGCGAGGAGACTTTGCCACCAGTTCATACCTGCGCTGATCATACTCGCCGCCAGCATATATGTCGGAATACAAACACTCATGCCTACCCAGAGAGAAGCGATGTGCCAGCGATTCCAGGAGCGCTCGGATACGCTCGTTGGGGCAATATCTTTATTGCTAAGATGACTGTCTGCCGGAGGAGTAATGAGCTCTACCAAGCCGTTAACATTGCGCGTTGTTTCCCGGGATGCATTCACGATAAATCCTCCATTCTATTCGAATTAGGAAGATAAACATTTTCCGGGATTTAACCAATTTGTGAATTTCCCGTCAGTGAAAAGGTGCTTCCTTTTAAAAATTATTCGTGCATGGCATTCGTGATATTTGACACCCGCGGGCCCTGACGATTCTGCTATTATTCATCTTCGCTTTATTACTTCATAGTTATGCTTTCGGAGTTTTGGGAAATCATTTTATGCCAATTGAACCAGAGGACCGGATATCATATGCCGGCTATTTGTTCAAAAATTAGGGAGCGCAAATAATTTTGAAGCAGCATTCGCTTCAAATCTGGCATGGGAGTATTATTGAAAATATTTCCTGGAAATTCGTAGAACGCATCAATTCTACGGCTGAAAAAACTTCTACTGTTAATTTAGCAATGATGATGCAAAAAATTAAATACGAGTTATGAGCGCTATAGGTAATCCTGTGACAAAGAATAATCCGGACAACGTAGAAGAAAAATTTGCTGATATCATCTTCCTGGAAGATGATTTACGAAATGACATTACCAATGGGCAGGATGTTCATAAGACATCCAATGAAGACCACGCCACACCAAGCAAACCGATACCAAATTCTATTCATGCAAAGCTTGATAACCTGGAATCCTCCGTCAGTAGTCTGGGGAGTGAATTTCAGGAAAAAATAAAAAACGATCAGCATAAGGATCAGATTATCGAGCGGCTATTTCTGGAGTTGGATACTTTCAAGCATGATTTAGCTGGACAGATGGTCAAGCCCTTGCTGAACGATGTAATTAGTCTTTATGATGACTTTGATAATACCATTGAGCATTTTCAGCAAACTGAAGAAGACATTCCGGTTGAAAAAGTCATCAAAATTCTTAATGTTTTTCAGCAGCATGTATTAACGATTTTGGAAAAACACGATGTCTTTCCATATGAAGAACCGACCGAAGATTTTAACCCGAAAACTCAGCAAGCCCTCACGGTTGTCGAAACCGATTCACCTGCATTAAACCGGATCATCAAAAGCCGATTGCGCAGTGGATTTAAAAGACACGAGAAAGTGATTCGTGCCGAAGGCGTGCGGGTTTATGGGTATCGACGGCCGGTGAGCCATAAGAACGGTGCCGTTAAAAACGGTTTCCGGGAAAACGGGAGTCTGGATGAAACAGAACAGTAAAGCCTATTTGGAAAGTGCGAACGCCGATGTCGGTTGGCTGGAATCACCGGTAGAAGAGTTCGCAAAGCCATATTTACTGAAAGATACTCCGAAACTTGATTTGCCGGTAACTACACCGGCGGATCGCCTGGCAATATTGAAAACCGCAATCAAACGAAACGACGATAAGGCAATAATGGCAGCCTGGGACGAAGTCCACATGGCTGATTTGCCGGAAGTACGTCCCCTGATGTTGCGCGTGCAGCGCGCCTTTCAACCAAATGATGTCGAAAATGTTGATGCTGTGCATTACGGAAGCTTTATCCGAGTGCGGTGGAAGACTAATCGCATGGTGAACCGCTATCTGGTAAGCTGGTCTACCGGAAACTATCCGACAGATGTTCTCCCCGGGTATTCCAAGATGATTTCCCGTCATGATTATGAGCGATTTGGCTGCCGGATAGAGAACTCTTTACGGCAAAATTATTTTATTCGGGTGTACGCGATAACGGACTTCGGGAGGCAGGAATTAGTCTCTCCCGGCGAAAGCCTGGGATGCCGAACGGTGGTGCTTTACCGGCGCAAAACTACTATCCGTTATTCGATACGTTTTCGGGGACTCTTTCGGAAAACCCATGCAATTTTGACTTTAATTCCTGATAAGCCTGTTGATTGTTTACCGGAAGTTTTGCTAATTGCCAGAGATGGGGAATTATTACCCGCGCATGTTCGGAATGGAGAAGTGGTATGCCGCATGGCCGGTGAGCGTTTAAAAGAGCATGCTGCATACGGGATTCAGTTTCGCTTAACAGAGCTGCCATCTCCAACGCGCTTTCGGCTATTTTTGGCGAATCCCGAAGATGCCGGGGATTATGAGTTATTACCAACAGCAGCTGGTAAACTACGAATATAAGATGATATCTCTCCACCGAAAGACGAGTGGAAAACTACAGTGATGTAGCATTCATGGCAGGAATGCCGGAATATTTACCGATACTTGAAAATGAGACAGCGATGCAGGTTTTAGCTGGTAAAATGGATTTTACCAATCCGGCTTAACCGAAGTGTATGGCAAATGGGAGATCACTATGGCGTTTGAGCAAGCCATTGGATATGCCAGCGTTAGTGGGGCTGGCAAAATTAGTGAGCTTCAAATTGTGGCCCCCAGTGCAGGTCTGGATGAGTCCACTATCAGTCAGTTAAAACTGGCAATGACGGAGACCCTGCCGGCACCACTGCCGCACCGTACTGTTTGGGAAATGCAACCGGATGTATATCGCTGCCTTGCTTTTTATCGATTGCCCAATGGTAAAGCTGTCCTTTCTCATACTGCTTATCTCGACCGCAACAAAAATGCCCGCCAGGCAAAATTCTTCACCCGATTTATTATTCACGAAAATCCCCGCGAATTTGTTAAATATGTATTTCCGGCATTTAGCTGGCATAGTGATTTCTGGAAAGCCTACCCGGAAGCGCCCGCTGAAAATTTGCCTTCTCTGCCAACGCTGAATATTCATGATACTATTCCGATTTCTTACATCCGGGAAACCCTGAGCACGCAAAGCCGCCTTTCGTACTTTGCTGCCCTGGCGAGCGCCGTACAGCATGCCTTAAATAAAGACGGGCATTTGGTAATTGCCGATCAGGCAGAATATATTGCCATCATGATTGGGGCTGTAGCCCTGGCCTTACCTTTAAATCTCCAGGAAAAACTGTCCTTTACCATTTCTACCGCGAATCCCTCCCATAATAATACCCGGATTTGCGGCAGTAATCCCGATACGGTGCATTTTATAACAGAATCCGAATTCTTCCAGGATTATCATGTTTTTGATTTCATCAATGAAAAATTTTCCGAATTGCCCCGGGAAAATGCTTTTGCAAATACGCTGAGTAATTGGTACGCTAACGATCAATTTACCACGGTGCTAAACTTCAAGAATTTCCTCTCCCGCCTGGAGCAATCATTTACACCCCGGGAGATGGATGAGCTGATGCAATTGTATCTTTCCCTGCAACAAGCCGCCTTTGATAAAAATGATATTCTGGCCGGATTGGCATTCACAGAAAATAAGAAACTATACAAATCCCGGGAAGTGCTCACTGGTTTAATGGAATTATTAAAACAACCGGTTGCCGCCGATGAAGATATTCGGAAAGCCACACAAAAATTCTTCAAAACGCTGCTGGCTGATGATACACTATCCCGGAAGGATGTACTCGGCTTTCTCATCGATTGGGTGATTTATACGCTGTTAGCCAATGGTAAAATTTCCGAGATCCGGGAAGCAACAGCGCTCATCCAGAAAAATTTTACGGATCTCAGGATTCGCCGTAAATCTGTCGAGACGTTACGTAAAATGCTATTGGCCAGTAAAAAGACCCGGCATATTGCTGCTATTCTGAATTTTGCTGCAGTTATCAAAGTGCTCAATCAGCTGGAATCGGCGATTATTCACGTTATTCGCAAACACCTGGTAAAATCTTTTCACCAACCGGCGGTACAGCAATTGTTGGCTGTTTTTTACGAGAAGGATCTCTTCTTTGAACTGGAACTCGTCATTTATCGCATTGTTAGTGCCTGTTCCCGCAGTGAAAAAATGATGCAGCATATTCGCCCTTTCCTGGGGAGGAAGATCACTTATCAGAAAATCTGTGAGCGAGCGAAACGCACCAATGATTATGGATTATTGCTACGGCTGAAAGGGGCCGAAATTGCGAACAATCCCCAAAAAGAAATGCTGACATTGGAAACTCTACGAGAATATAAACAATATGATTTATTGATACTTACCGATGAAGATTACGAAATGTTTTTTCAATTGGGATGGCCGGAAGGGCATATGGCACCGGCAACTGCTTTGCCCTTAATCCATGAGTTTGGCGGGAATGTCCTGCGGCGAAAATCTTTTCTGAAACTGGCAGTAGAAGGAGTGGCGCTTTCCCGGCATATTCTCTTTCCCAAGGGTGCCATGCAGGAATTAGTGTCAATATTCACCCGAATTGAATCGGAGTTTAATCAGGCAATTAATGTTGACCTGGATATTGCAAACCTATCGCTGGTCCCGGAATTTCAGCGGATGCATCAGGTTTTATCGTTGAGCGACTGGCATTTCCGCTATGGACAGTCACCGAATACCAAAGATCGCCTGGCTTTGGTTGGATCGGCACTGGAGATATTGCCCAAAGGAAATCGCCTGGCCATTTCTGCAATACTGGAAAAAGCATTCCTGAAATTTCTCTCCTTACATGATGGCCAAAAGGACGGATTGAATTTTTTACTCGATCTAAGTGAAATGGCCGATGCGCCGCTTTATTGGCAGCTGCTCGCAGATGTGCTGGATGCGCTGCTCAGAAGTGGGAATTTTTCCGCAGCAGCCTGGCCATCTCTTTTTAAAGTTGTCGCGCGGAAATACAACGTAGCAGAAAACAAGGATGAAAACCTGACTTACATATATGCGGAGAAATTACAGCAAATTTATAATGATATCAGTATTTCCGGGAAAGAGACAATAAATCGGATGATCCAATCCGATGCGGAATTAAAAGATTTATGGAAAGATTGGAAAAAGGAGATAAAACATACTGATCAGTTTTCATTGCGGTTTTTTAATCCCCAGCAATAGCTGCACGGGGATACCTTGGGGAGCGTTTTGATTTATCAGGAAGGTTAGTTGGTAGTAGGGATACAGTTGGCGAGGGCGATGGGAAACCATCGATAAAGGTTTATAACAACATGATTGCGATAATAAGAACCGCCATTGGCGCTATTATTGTTTCATTGGTATATATATTTGCGCTCAATTGGTTTGTAGAAAACGTGCTGCTATATCTTGCCTGTGGCGGGGGACTGGCGGCACTGCTAAGAACACTTTTTAATTATTGCCGGGCGATCCGCAAGGCCTGGTTGAATTTATTACCCGCAGCCCAACAGGTAAAACCGCAGGGAGATGAGCCGGCATTTAAAAATTATTTTTATTACCGGGCGTTTCTGGATTTACGGGATGTCTTTCGTAAATCACTGCAGTATTGCATCGAGGATTACCGTAATATTATTCGCTGGAATATTCGGCTGGTTGATACACCATTCTGGTTTGTTTCCTGGCCGTTTGGGGTAGTTGTCTTTGCGCTCCTAGCCTTAGCGGTGCCGATTGTATTATTGACGCTGCATCTGGCTGGAATGCTGCATCTGCTGGTAGTTTCCGCGCTTTTTTTTGTGCAGTTCATTCTCTTTATCCTCTTGCGAGCAATGGAGGAGGGCGTTTCGTTTTGGCGTCATTTCTCTCTGCGCTGTTCCAATAATTCCTGTAAAAAGAATATCAGTTTTCTCCACTATCATTGCCCGGAATGTGGTGTGCTTCATCGGCGATTATTGCCGGGACCTTATGGTATTTTTTTTCGGCGTTGCCAATGTCGCCGGCAACAATTGCCGGTACTGTCTTTTCTGGGCAGAGAAGCATTAAGTGCCTCTTGCCCGCATTGTAAGAGTGTTTTAAACGGTGGAAAAGCCCAGGCGGGAAACCGCACGAACTTGATAATAATCGGGGAATCCGCTACGGATAAAGCCAGCTACCTCGATATTTTAGTTACAGCGTTAAAGCAACGCAGTCGCAAGGTGGGGCACAGAATCAGATTTCGTAAACAAAACAACTATTTAGAAAAGGCTTATGAGAAGCCCGTTGCTTTCCCGGCCGAGCTGGTTATTCAGCGAATGGAAAAACGCCAGCAGGATCAATTACTGCGGTTCTATGATGATAATTCCAATCGTTTAGATGCAGAGGACTTTTACGATCTTCCCACCGACAATGGCGGTATTTTCTTTTTAATCGATGCCCAAAAGATTGTTCGCCAAATGAAATTGTTAAACAGCGAAACACCCCGGCAGTCGTATAATCGCTTTATTCGGCGTCTACGCCAGGTGAAGTCGCATTTCGATGGTGCATTTAAGAATCCACTCGCGGTAATTATTACCAATCACACTTTGACTGATAAATCTTTTCCGGATATGCAGGGCAGTAGTCGCCAGCGGGATAACGCGGCAACTTCATATGCGATTCGCCAGTGGTTGCTGGCAAACGGGCAGGAAAAGCTCTTAAGATTAATCGCTAATGATTTCGATAATGTCCGATATTATTCCTGCCATTTACGAAAAGCGGAAAGAGGAAATTATGCGCTACAGCCGGAAGCAATTCTCGAACCGTTAAAATGGTTGCTGAAAAAAAAGCGGAAAAATTTTCTCTCAAAGCAAAAGGAGGGCGCCTGGCGATATTCGCATATTGCCTATAGCGCGGTGCTTACGCTGGTTTTAACGCTGTTCTTTTTTGCTGTTATCGGTGCCGGCAATGTAGGCAATGCGATTTTAGCACATTGGCAAGCGCAAGACACAGCTACTGAATATCAGTTATTACAGGAAAGATACGTGAACACCCGAATATCATTGAATTTAAGAAATGCACCGGGGGTTAAAGAGACGAAAGTGCTTCAATCGTTAGTCCGCGGCACAAAGCTGTGGATTCTGGAAGAGAAAGTTGTAGATCTCTCCCAAAATATTCGCTGGTACCGGGTAAAAACGGAACAAGGCTGGCAAGGTTGGGTGGCTTCGGGAAAAATGGATACCTATCTTTCCCGAAAACCAGTAAAATAAATACGATCAGGTGCCTAAATTACAGCAACTCACTTACGGATAACTTGTTGTTAATATTGTATATTACCCGGGCAAATAATGCTGCTACACTGACTTCGATATACCACGGTGTGGATTCAACAAATTGTTTTCCGTGATAGACAGCATCGGTGCCGATAACCAGGTCCAACAATCCTTCCTGATACGCTTTATCCAACCGTTCGGTACAATTCCCGGTGAAAAAGGGGAGGCTGGCTAAGACGGTAATTTTATCAGCGCCTTTCTCTTTCAATAAACGGAGCGCATTTACCAGTGTGCCCCCGGTCGCGATAATGTCATCAACCAACAGTACTTCTTTTCCGCGAACATCACCCACCAGACGCATACTTTCGATAGTGCTCACCTGAGAATAATCGCGAGCTTTATCCACAATTGCCAAATCGATACCCAACTGCTTCGAATAATGGCGCGCTCTTTCCGCACTGCCAACATCGGGGCTGGTGACTGCCATGCGTGTCGGATCTACACGGAGTATATGTTGCAGGTAATCGATGAACACCCGAGAGGCGTGTAAATCTTCCAGTTTAGCCAGATTGAAAAAACCCTGGATCGCTTCAGCATGAATGTCCAGGGTTATCACTCGGCGCGCACCGGCATTCTCCAGCATACCGGCAACCAGTTTGGCGGAAATTGCTTCCCTGGTTTTTCGCCGTTCCTGCCTCGAATAGGGAAACTGGGGCAGAACAACGGTTATATTATCCGCGTCGGACTGATAACAAGCATGCACAGCTGCGAGAACTGCCATCAAATTGTCATTGACTGAGCTTTTCGAGAGCGGGTCGTCAATCGCCTGGACGATGTAAATATCATCCCCGCGAACATTTTCCTCTACGACAACTTTAACTTCGCCATTAGGAAAAACGATATCACCACTCTGCTTTAAGCGGTACTTGGTGTCACCACCCTGTTTCTGAATAATTTTGTTCAGCTCGACGATTATCCTTTTCGCAAAAGGACGTCCGGAATCACATGAAATGAACGACATCGCACCGCGGTTAACCGGGGTTGCTTTCAATTCATTCATTTTCGATCTCCTCAAAATAAGTGGAAAGGGTATTGATTAGATGCTGATGAATCAGCGAATTTCCGGCAATAACAAATCCGTTTTCAAGATGATTGGCTTTACCCTGAAAGTCGGTAATTACACCACCTGCTTCTTCTATAATCAAGCTGCCGGCAGCCATATCCCAGGCGTGTAAGCCCAGTTCCCAGAAGCCGTCGAAGCGGCCACAGGCAGTATAACATAAATCCAGTGCGGCTGCACCAAGTCGACGAACGCCGGCTGCATCATCAAATATTTGCGTAAATGCAGACATGAAAGGGGATAGGTAATGCTTGGCGTGATGTGGAAATCCGGTGGCGAGGAACGCCCGGGAAAAATCATCCGTATTGCCGATGTTGATTGGTATATCATTCAGGTAAGCGCCATGTTGAAAGCGCGCGGAAAAAAGCTCGTCAGCTGGGGGATTATATACGACGCCGGCAATCATCTGCGCCCGATACCGGACGCCAATAGAAACAGCATAAAATGGAATATTTTTGACGAAGTTGGTTGTGCCATCCAGGGGATCGATAATCCACTCATAATCGCTGCCGGATTGACTCTGTCCGCTTTCTTCTCCCAGAATACGATGATCCGGATAGTGCTCGTGAATATATCGGATGATGGCCGATTCTGCAGCTAAATCCACACTGGTAACAAAATCATTCGTTGTTTTTTCATCAATCGCGGAAGCATCCAGCTGACCAAGGCGATCCTGAATAATTTCCCCGGCTTTGCGGGCCGCTGCTTTTGCAGTATCTAGTATATGCTGGGCATCTGCGGACATGGCTCTAGTAGCAATACATTTCACTTTTATAACTTGCGACTAATGTTACGAAAGATGTCCGAGACTTAAAAACAGAAATAATTTTTGCTGAGGGAAGAAAATGGAAAATGAATTAAGGAAAAATATAAAGCAAAGACATAGCATAAAAAAATTCCTCCGAATAAGATTCAGAGGAATTTTCAATTTTTTTCAGAGTGCCGGGTGGCTTTATCAGATCTTTACATCACCAAAAGATTTGAGCTTGCTAACGACAATCTCCTGAATCTCATCCAGACGTTCCTGGGTTTGGGCCTCGAAGCGAATGACAATTACCGGCTGAGTGTTGGAAGCACGTACCAGTCCCCAACCATCACCGAAGAGAATTCTAACACCATCAACATCGATAACATCATAATTCTCTTTAAAATACTTTACGGCCTTTTCGGTAATCTGAAATTTTTCTTCGTCGCTGTTGCATTCCACGCGAATTTCCGGAGTTGAAAAATACGGGGTAACGCCTTCGAGATAATCGCTCATCTTTTTATTGCTTTGCGAAACGATTTCCAGCAAACGGGCGGAAACGTATACCGCATCGTCATATCCATGAAATTTATCGGCAATAAAGATGTGCCCGCTCATTTCGCCGCCGAGCGGTGCACCCAATTCTTTTATTTTTTTCTTCAGGAGGGAATGACCGGTTTTCCACATTAAAGGCTTGCCGCCGGACTTGGTAATTTCTTCATCCAGTGCCTGGGAGCATTTAACGTCAAAAATAACTTGTTCGCCGGGATGGTTTTTAAGAATTTCCCGCGCGAAAATAAGCACCAGCTTATCTCCAAAAATGACTTCGCCATTTTCGTCAACAACGCCAATACGATCGGCATCACCATCATAACCGATGCCAAGCTCTGCGCCGGTTTCCCGCACTTTTTTAATCAGATCCTGGATATAATCCACGACAGTCGGATCGGGATGATGATTGGGAAAGTTGCCATCCGGTTCGTCAAACAGCATAGTTGCATCTGCGCCCAGTCGCTTGAATAATTCCCGGGCCACGAGGGAAGCTGCGCCATTACCGCAGTCGATGACTACTTTTACCGGGCGTTCCAACTTAATTCTGCTGGTCATGTCCTCATAATAGGTTTCGTAGAGATCCTTCGTTTCGGCAGCACCTTCGCCGGTTTCGAAATCGCCGCTTTCCATTAGTTGACGAATATGCTGAATTTCTTCCCCGTAAACCGGGCCAGTGCCCAGGGAAATTTTGAAGCCATTGAACTCCGGAGGATTATGACTACCGGTGATCATGACGCCACCATGAACATCTTCCAGTTCATAAAGAGAAAAATACTGCATGCCTGTTGGCACCTGGCCAAGGTCTACGACATGGATGCCGGTAGAAAGCAGTCCCTTCAACAGTGCGGATTTCAATTGATTGGTATGTAAGCGGACATCCCCACCAACGCTGATCTTACAAGTGCCCTTACGAATGAAATAAGTGCCAAGCCCTTTCCCCAAAAGGGTAACAACATCATCTGTCAGGTCCGTTGCGACAACGCCGCGGATGTCATACTCTCGAAAAATAAAAGGATTTACGGTTGCCATAGTCATCTCCATTGCTTTGACGGTTGCGCGTGAAATATTAGGGATTTAGGGGATTAGAATATTAGGGGATAGGAAAAGATAGTGTATATCCTTACCTAATCACCTAACTCCCTAAACCCCTAATCCCCTAATCTTACAAAGATTCAAATGTAGAAAATGGGAGGGGGGAACTCAAGGACAAAGATCAAACATATTTGGATGGGAAAATTTTTATGTCTCGGACGCTGAATTTCGGCGGGCAATAGAAATATTCCGCATAAAATTTTCGTAACCGCTGCGGCGTACCGGCGTACCGGCAAAACGATCGTTGAATTCTGTTTCACTCATTGCGGCAAGTTGCTGCAGGTTGAAGAGATGATCCGGTAATCGATTATCAAAATCGCGCTCTTCAGTATGCGTGCTAAAACGGTTCCAGGGGCAAACTGCCTGGCAGATATCGCAACCAAAGATCCAGTTCTCCATCCCCTTTTCTAATTGCGGATCAATATCGCCATCATGTTCGATGGTCAAGTATGAGATACATTTTTGCGCTTCGAGAACATAGGGAGTAGAAAGGGCATCCGTGGGGCAGGCGACCTGGCAACGATTGCAGGTGCCACAATGATCCGTCTGCATTGCCGGGTCTGGCGGAAGTTCTTCCGTAAGGAGGAGTTCGCCAAGAAAATAATACGATCCCTTTTGCTTGATGATCAGGTTGGTGTGTTTACCAATCCAGCCGATACCGGCCTTTACCGCCAGCGGTTTTTCCATCAGCGGAAAGGAATCGACGCAGACCCGCCCCTGCGCTGCGGGGAGGAACTGCTGAATATCTTTCAGGAGTAATTTTAGCTTCTTGCGGATGACTTTGTGATAATCCCGCCCCCGGGCATAGATAGAGATGTTGCCATCAGTGGGCGGACGTTCGATCGTTTCATTTTCCCGGTAATAATTATAGGCAGTAACAATAATCGTTTTCGCTTCGGGGTAATAACTTTTCGGATCGCGGCGTTCCCGGCGGGTGCGCGCCATCCATTCCATAGTGCCGTGAAAACGATTGCCCAACCAGCTTTCCAAAAGCTTTCCGGCATCGGTTAGTGGTGCCGCGTCGCAAAAGCGTACTTCGCTGAAACCCAGCGCGTAACCGGCATTGCGAATCTTTTCTGTTAACGGTAGGCCGGCGGTGTTCAATGTCGGGAAATCTTTATCCATTCGCGTGGAACTGTTATCGGGCGTCAGCCGGTGATTGTCCGTCACTGTCTTCGAGAATTGCCTGCGCTTCGATTTCCACCAGCATTCGTGGGTCGATTAGCTTGCTGACTTCCACCATTGATGTGGCCGGGCGAATGTCCCGAAAATATTCTCCATGAGCGCGACCGACCGCCTCCCATTGTTCAATATCGGTGACATAGATGCGTGTCCGAACGACGTGATGCAGGGCTGCACCGGCTTTTAGCAGCGCTTTGCGAATATTTTCCAGGGTTTGGATCGTCTGGGCGTAAGGATCACCGATGCCGATCAGTTCACCGTTTTCATCCAAAGCGGTACTACCGGAAACATTAATCACATTACCAACCCGGACTGCCCGGGAATAACCGATGATCGGTTCCCATTTAGCGCCGGAAGAGATGTTTTGACGAGCCATAATTCTCTCCATATGCTTGTAAGATTAATCAAATGTTGGATCTAAAGACAAACAATGCCTTCCTGCAACTGATTGCCACGCAGGAAAACATCGGTGGTGAGCCGCTTTTTTCCCTGCAACTGTAATTCATGAACCGAAATGGCACTATCCCGGCAGGCGATGTGTATCTCCCCATCCGCTGCTTTTAAAATCGTACCCGGAGTAACATTCTTTGTTGATTCGATAACAGACGCCCGAAATAGTTTTAGCAATTGGCCGTCGTAATAGGTAAACGCACCGGGCACTGGCGAGAGACCATGTATCCAGTTTTTGACAGACTCCGCCGGCTGATTAAAGTCCAAATGGCAGGTCTCTTTGGTGAGTTTGGGCGCCGGTGTTGCCAGGTCATTATCCTGAATGCTAACAGCGACAGTGCCAGCGGCAATTTGCGCCAGACTGTCTAAAACGACTTGCGCACCAACCGGGGCAATACGGTCGTGTAATTCTCCCACAGTTTCATTCGGAACCAATGGGAATGGCTGCTGAATGATAATGTTGCCGGCATCAATTTCTTTCTTGATATAAATTGTGGTGATCCCGGTACTCTCTTCACCCTGAATAATCGTCCAGTTCAGTGGCGCTGCGCCTCTAAATTTGGGTAGCAAGGAAGGATGCAAGTTGATCGTGCCATGGGAAGGCATTGCAAATACAATTTCCGGCAAAATCCGGAATGCCACGACAACAAAAACATCCGCATCAAGCGCCTGCAAAGCGGTGACAAAAGCCGGATCTTTCATTTTTTCCGGTTGAAGAATAGGGGAGAGGTGATTATCCAGCGCGAATTGCTTTACTGGTGTCGGCAGCAATTTTTTGCCGCGTCCGCGTTGGCGGTCAGGTTGAGTGACTACACCGACAACCTGGTGGTGGGAGTTTAGAATTGCTTCCAGGGTGGGAACTGCAAATTGCGGCGTTCCCATAAAAACTACTTTAAGACTTTTTACGTGAGCGAAGTTGACCTCCGGATTTTATTTAATTGTGGTTCGAGAAGCTTACGCTCAATTGGGGGAATTTTATCGATAAAAAGCACCCCGTCCAGGTGATCATTTTCGTGCTGGAAAACCCTTGCCAGCAAGCCGTCCATTTTTTCCCGAACAGTTTCTCCGTCGAGCGTCTGATATTCAACTTCCAGGGCAAATGGCCGGCTAACATCAGAACGTACATCCGGAATGCTCAGGCAGCCCTCTTCCATTGTCTCCAGATTTTCAGTGGAAATAATTTTCGGGTTGATATACGCCTGCGGATCTTTCTCTTCATCAATTAAAGATAAATCAATAACAAAGATACGGCGGGCGATATTCACCTGCGGACCTGCCAGACCAATCCCTTCGTTTTCGATCATTGTGTCGACCATGTTATCGGCCAGATCGTAGAGGTCGTCGGTAAATTCAGTAATCTCCTCCGCCCGTTTACGCAGCGTTGGGTGCCCCAGTTTGATAATTGGTAAAACTGCCATAATTAACTCAATTCGCTTTGCTTTCTTCGCCTTTACCTTTGAAATGGGATATCGCGGTGCGATCCACATCCAAATTGACGCTATCGTTTACTTTCAGAACAACTACTTTCTCGTTATTTTTGAAGCCCATTACCTTGCCATGAACGCCGCCGATGGTAACAACGTCTTCACCTTTTTTTAAGGCGTCCAGCATTTTCTGGCGTTCTTTCTGACGTTTACTTTGCGGGCGAATAATGAAAAAATAAAAAATTGCAAAAATTGCCACGAGATATAGAATACCACCACTAAACTGATCCACGATACATCTCCTTTATTTGTAATATATGACGGCGCAGAATATAATGATTAATTGCTCAATTTCCAAGATGAAGGTTTAACGACTGCGGGAACAAGGAAAAAATAAATGCGGAATTGGGAATGGGGAATGCGGAATTTTGATTTGGGAATTCGGAATTTCGAATGCGGAATTAAAATTTTCAAATATTAATTTATGTGAGAAAATAAAAGCCTAAATTCCGCATTCCGCATTCCGCATTCCGCATTCCGCATTCCGCATTCCGCATTCCGAATTTTTACCCAGTTTCTTTAAAATAACGACTAAGAAATTCCCGCTTATGCGTTGCAAAGCGATTTTCCCGGATGGCTTCCCGGGCTTCCCGGACAAGCTGCTGGTAAAAAAAGATGTTATGCAGAGTGGTTAGCCGCATACCGAGCATTTCGTTCACCCGTAGCATATGATGAATATATCCCAGTGAAAAGTGTTGACAGCTGAAGCATCCACACCCTTCCTCGATGGGGAGTTTCGCCTGTTTATGCTTGTTGTTACGCAAGTTGAGACGGCCATCGCGGGTAAAAACGCTGCCATTACGCCCATTTCGGGAGGGAATCACGCAGTCGAACATATCAACCCCGAGCTCAATCGCATCCAGTATATCTTCCGGCTTTCCAACACCCATCAGGTAGCGGGGATAGTCCTTCGGCAGACGTTCGGTACAGAAAGCTGTTACCTTGCGGCGCACATCGGCGCTTTCCCCAACTGCCAGTCCGCCGATAGCATAACCATCGAAGCCAATTTTCAGAAGTCCCTCGATGCTCGCTGCACGCAGTTCGTCATACACACCGCCCTGCACAATACCGAACTGGTATTGCGGATAATCATATAACGGAGGCGTGTTCAAAAACTGTTCGCGGGCGCGTTCAGCCCAACGAAGGGTTTGTTGATGCGCTTCATCAGCAAGGCTAAATTCCGAGGGATTTCCAGTAAGATAATCCAACACCATCATAATGTCCGATCCGATCGCCCGTTGCGTATCTACCACATTTTCCGGTGTGAACAGATGCTTCGAACCGTCCCAGTGAGATTTGAAGGTGACCCCGTTTTCATCGATCTTTTTCAACTCATCGAGGCTGTAAACCTGGAAACCGCCGCTGTCGGTTAATATCGGTCCACGCCAGCCGTTTAAGCGATGCAGACCACCAAAATGCTGTAAAATTTCCAGTCCAGGTCGCAAATAAAGGTGGTATGTATTGGAAAGCATAATCTGCACATTGCAATCCAGCAAATCTTGTGGCGTCAATGTTTTGACGGTACCGATAGTGCCGACCGGCATAAACGCCGGCGTTTCAAAAGTGCCGTGAGCAGTAGTAACAATGCCATAACGGGCAGAACAACTGGTATCTTGATGTTGTGCAGTATAAATCATTTTAAAATCAGGGTTTTAGGTGTTTAGGCGATAGACTGTTAGGAAAATTAAAAAACGTCAGTGAATCGCCGGGTAATTATTTTTTACAGTTTGAATTAAAAACCATCAGCCTAATGCCTAACGGTCTCAGCCTTTTATCCATTTAAAATTAGGGGTTTAGGTGTTTAGGCGATAGGCCGATAGAAAAACGTTCGTGAATCGCCGGGTAATTATTTTTTACAGTTTGAATTAAAAACCATCAGCCTAATACCTAATGGTCTTCAGCCTTTTCTCCACAGCCAGAAAATTTACCCTCTTTCCGTTTCCTTTCAAAACATATTTCTATTTTGTGCTTTAAATAAAATGCGAAGAAAAAAAATCTGTTAATATTAGCAACATATTGAGTAGAGAAATGAGGCGATCTGTTGCATATTTTCACCGTAAGTATATATTCCTTTGGCAGTTATCGTGAGAGGTATATGGTGTAAAACATTTTTTAATATATGGAAATCACCACTGACAGGAAAGTTAATCAAATGGAGAAAAGAGC
Organism: Calditrichia bacterium; assembly: GCA_028284905.1. GTDB lineage: Bacteria > Calditrichota > Calditrichia > RBG-13-44-9 > J075 > JACKAP01. Next base: position 51,151 of record JANQQU010000072.1, on the reverse strand, counting down.
GATGTATTACTCTTCTAAGCAGTCTGGGCGTGCGCACAACCATCTGTTTGGTCTCAAGGTTAAACGGTATTTCTTTAAAAAACTTCGCAAAAATACCGTAGAAGCACCAATCTTGCGACCAGGAGCGTTATTCCCTGATGTTCTTAAAAAGGAGATTCAGAACATCGGTGTGGGAAAAATTGTTGAGTTGATTCGTATCGGCTACGACGGTAAAATTGATGATATTCCCATCATAGTTCAGATTCTCGGTATTTATGATGAAACTTTTACCGGAAAGATCATCAATGTCGAACGGGAAATTATTGAGCAAACCTCCGGCAACCAGGTGTATGCCCGGCGCGGCGGCGGTATTATCGAATTCCGGTTTGATGATGGTGATGTAAAAGATGTCATTCTCAGTAAAGATATCGATGAAATGAATGAATCCCGCAATATTGGCGGTTTGCAGGATGTCATCTCTACCCTGGATATTGATGATCGGATTCTCGTGGCTTATTTTGACCGGGTGCACAAAGGAATGGTCAACGTCGAAGGACGACTCGGATTTAAATTTGCCGGCAGCAAGAAGTTTCAGATCATTATTGATAAGATCAATGGCATTGAATTGGATAAAACGATGGAAAAACAATTTGATATTGAGGCAGATATTGTCTTTAATGTCTCTATTGTTTAGTGTTGAAGTCGGTTTATCCATTGCGGTAAAATTTGTTTTATAAAATTGCGCTGTTTACTGAAAGGTAAAAAGTAAGCCAGGTAAATAATGGCGGCGGTCACTTATTGTCTTACGACCGGAATTATATTTGAGCCTGGTTTTTGAAACACACCTTCTAAGAACAGATGCTTATACCGGAAATAGTATTATGATCCAGATTCCCCGGTTTTTCTGCTAAAGTTAACCAGGGAACACTCGGATCCGGTTAAAACAAGTTTGTTGACTCGCCGTATTCCAGTTAAATCCGGAAATTTTCAATATCACTATTGTATTAGCTAAAAAGCATTGTAAACTTATTATTGCCGATAATGACGCTAAATGCAGAAAAAGAGGTATAGATGGCCTGGTACGCATTGTATACAAGACCAAGACACGAGAAGAAAGTTTATGAGCAGTTGGAAGAGAAAGGTGTTGAGAGCTTCTTACCAATGACGAAAGAGTTACGACAATGGAAAGACCGTCGTCGTTGGGTAGAGATTCCGGTGTTTAGTGGATATGTTTTTATCAATATCGATTTGCGAAATAGGGTTTATGCCTTGCAAACGCATGGTGTTGTTCGCCTGGTAGGATTTGGTGGAGAACCGGCATCAATCCCGGAATGGCAAATTAACCAGCTAAAACAGGTTATTGAGAATAGCGAATTTATTCGACCGGAAACATATCTGAAAACCGGCGACTATGTCGAGATTACCCAGGGACCATTAAGTGGCGTACGGGGATATTTGCGAGAGACACGTGGAGAATCCCGTATTGCCATTATGATCGATGGTATTTATCAATCGACCAGCTTTGTCGTAGAAAAACACCTGGTTCGGAAAATAGATGAAAAAGAAATGGAAAAGATGGTCTGAGAAGGAATTAATTATTTAAAAATCAAAGGGATACTGAGATGAAATATTTGGTAACCGGCGGTGCCGGTTTTATAGGATCGAACTTGACAGATGAATTGTTGAAAAGAGGACACGAAGTTAGAGTACTGGATAATTTTGCTACCGGCAGCAGAGATAACCTGACTGAATTTTTAGACCGGATAGAGCTGATAGAAGGCGACTTAAGAAATTATCATACCGTTCGCGAAGCCGTTGACGGTGTAGACTTTGTTCTTCACCAGGGGGCATTACCTTCCGTTCCCCGCTCTGTGAGAGATCCGATTTCTTCCAATGATGTAAATATTACCGGCACTCTCAATTTGCTCCATGCAGCGAACGATGCCAAGGTTCAAAGATTGGTAATGGCTTCCTCTTCATCTGTTTACGGCGACAGTCCGTCCCTGCCGAAGCATGAAGGAATGGAATTAAAGCCGCTTTCTCCTTATGCGGTATCGAAGCTGGCCGGTGAGAAATATTTTCAGGTATTTGCTAATATTTATGGTTTACATACCGTGGCATTGCGCTATTTTAATGTGTTTGGCCCCCGCCAAAACCCCGATTCTCAGTATTCTGCTGTGATTCCGAAGTTTATTAAAGCAATGATGAATGATGAGGCCCCGACGATCTACGGCGATGGCGAGCAAAGCCGCGATTTTACTTATATCCAGAACACCGTTGAAGTGAATATTCTCGCTACGGAAGCAGACTGCCCTCCCGGCCTGGTTATGAACTGTGCTGTTCATCAGCGGACCACCCTTAATGAACTGGTTGGCAAGTTGAACGAAATTCTCGGCAAAAATATTACGCCTATTTACTCCGAGCCCCGTGCCGGCGATATCAAACATTCTTTTGCCGACATTAGCCGCCTGGAGGAAAACTTGAAGTATAAGCCCTCCGTACTCTTCGATGAAGGCCTGCGTCGTACCGTCGACTGGTATAAGCAAGCATTCGAAAAAGATTTGGCTGACGCAGTCAAATAACCTTCGCTATCAAAATAATCTCATTTAATAGCTTTTGGACGGCAGGAATTTTTTCCTGCCGTTCTTTTTTGAAATCTAACCACTCTTTTTAAATTCCTGAGAAGAAATTTTCATCGCATCTTTATCATTCTGCAAAGATGTTGTATGATCTAAATCCCTCATTAATAATATGTTAGTTTGTTGGCAATCCAGCAATCTAAAAACAAATTGAGAACGATGGGCTTTCTGCATATATTTAGCGCCTGCGCCGAGTATGGTTCCAGGGGCATCGCTTATTTTTTCAGCGAAAATGCGGATCGAAATCCGAACAAGAAATATGTTTTCTAGCAATACCGGTTTCAGAAAAGAATTTTCTCAACAGCAATTGTGTGTAAAAAAACTGAATAATAAATAGTACAAAGATGAAAACGAATTTTGAAAGGAGGTTACCTGATGGAACAGAAGGCAACCAATATTTATTGGCATGAAGGTGATATTAAAAAAGCGGATCGTGAACGCCAGAATAATCATCGCGGCGCTTGTCTGTGGTTTACCGGCCTCTCCGGCTCCGGCAAGTCGACGCTTTCCGTTGCAGTTCAAAATAAACTGTTTGAAAGAGGTGTGAAAACTTACATTCTCGATGGCGATAATGTGCGTCATGGATTGAATAAAGATTTGGGATTTTCCCCGGAAGATCGCACTGAGAACATTCGCCGGATTGGTGAAGTCGCCGGATTATTTGTTGATGCAGGTGTCCTGGTGATGACCGCTTTTATCTCTCCGTATCGCGAAGATCGCAATAAAGTTCGGGCGTTGATGAACGACGGCGATTTTGTCGAAGTTTTTGTTGATTGCGACCTGGCTGTTTGTGAAGAGCGCGATCCCAAAGGACTTTACAAAAAAGCACGCGCTGGCGAAATTCCCCAGTTTACCGGTATTTCCGCACCGTACGAAGCACCGGAAAATGCAGAGATGGTTATCAATACTAGCAGCGCTTCTCTGGATGAATGTGTGGACCAGGTGATCGCGCATCTGGAAAGCAAGGGTTTCCTGAATATTAATAAATAATTTTGCGCTTTCTTCCCGTTCACAATTGCGGAGAATTCAATTGTGAACGGGAAATTTTTTCATAATGATTAACCGACACGTAGCGTATCGCTGCGGATCTTTGATATGATCGATCTCCATACCCACAGCACTTTTTCCGATGGGACTTTTACCCCGGCACAACTAATTTCTTCCGCTCAGGCAATTAGGCTTCGCGCTATCGCACTTACTGACCATGATACCATCGAAGGCATTCCGGTCTTACAAGCTGCAGCAGAAAATAGTGGTGTAGAAGTTATCCCCGGTGTGGAAATCAGTGTTGATGTTAAACTGCGAAACAAGGGCCACATGCATATTCTGGGATTGTTGATAGACCCCTCCCATGCAGAGTTAAAAGAAACATTGACATTCCTGTCGCGGGAACGCGCACTGCGCGGGGATCGAATCGTCGAAAGCTTACAACGGCTGGGTATGGATGTTTCCCGACAGGAGCTTCAGGAAGAGGCGGGGGAGGGCGCTATTGGCCGGCCGCATATTGCCCGCATTCTTCTGCGAAAAGGGTATGTGCGCGATATTCAGGATGCCTTTGATCGCTTTTTGGGAAAAGGTTGTCCCGGTTACGTGGACAAGAAAAAACTCAATGAAGCGGATGCTATTCGCCTGATTCATAACGCCGGCGGACTGGCAATCCTTGCCCATCCCCAATACATGAACTTTGCGACTTTCGCCGAAACCCGCGAGAAAATCCTTCAGTTAAAAATGCTCGGATTGGATGGGGTTGAAGTGTTCTATTCCGGTATGCCCAACGATTTTCAAAAAGCATTGCAATCACTGGCGATAGAGGAGAACTTAGTCGTTTCCGGCGGCAGCGATTTCCACGGGGAAAATAAACCGGGTATTTCCCTCGGGAGTGGTCGTGACAATGATTTAAATATCCCGCTGGAAATTTTGGAAGCATTAAAGCAGCGAAAAGCTGAAAGACATTTATGCTAGGCTTTGCCTGAAATGAAAAACTAAAATATTGAAAAAGAAATTATCTGAAATAGTATGCAAATTGGCCATGCAGTATCGGCTGGAAAGAAAGGAGTTTTATAGTGATTAAGCCTCATGGTTCTGATACCCTTACACCATTATATGTTGCAGATGATGATCGCCGCGCCAAACTGGTTGCGGAAGCTGAGGGCCTGCCCTCTGTGCTGATCTCTTCCGCAGCAGCAGCGTCCGCAGTTATGCTCGGTGCCGGTTACTTTACCCCGCTGACCGGTTATATGAATGTTGCCGATGCAATCAGCGTTGCAAAAGACATGAAAACCGGTAATGGACTTTTCTGGCCGGTGCCTGTTGTAAATATTGTGCCTTCCGACAGCATTAGCGAAGCAGTGCATCAGGCCGGCAAAATTGCCTTGCGCGATCCAAATGTTGAAGGCAATCCGGTTATCGCCATTCAAACTGTGGAAAGTATCGAGTCCTTAAGTGATAGCCAACGGGACACAATTATCAATAACGTCTTCCGCACCAGTGATACCGAACATCCCGGTGTTGCCAATTTTGCCGCTCTCGGCGATCGGGTCATTGCTGGTCCCATCGAAGTGCTCAATTATTCTTATTTCCCGGTAGATTTTCCGGATACCTTCCAGACAGCGATGGAAATCCGCGCGTCGATTGAAAAAATGGGCTGGGATAAAGTCGTAGCTTTCCAGACCCGTAATCCCATGCACCTGGCGCATGAAGAGCTTTGCCGAATCGCTCAGAAGGCAGTTGATGCAGATGGCATTCTCATCCACATGCTGCTTGGGAAACTGAAGCCCGGCGATATCCCGGCAGATGTTCGTGATGCTGCTATTCGGAAAATGGTGGAAGTATACTTCCCGGAAAATACCGTGCTGATCTCCGGTTATGGTTTTGATATGCTTTATGCCGGTCCCCGCGAAGCATTGCTTCATGCGGTATTCCGCCAGAACTGCGGCTGTAGCCACCTGATTGTTGGCCGCGACCATGCCGGCGTAGGCAAATATTATGGCGCTTTTGACGCTCAGGAAATTTTTGATGATCTTCCCGAAGGCAGCCTGGAAATTGATATCTTCCGCGGCGACTTCACCCTCTGGTCGAAAAAGCTCCATAAAGTGGTGATGATGAAAGATCACCCGGACCACACCCCGGACGATTATATTTTCCTTTCCGGAACAAAAGTGCGCGAAATGCTTTCCGCTGGTCAGCCTTTGCCGAAAGAGTTCTCCCGCCCGGAAGTTGCGGAAATTCTGATGAAATATTATCAGGAGCAAGCCAACGCTTGATAATCTGATAACATTTTCTTGATGTCTTTCACATTCGGAGGAGATACAATGTATTAATGTATCTCCTTCTTTTTTTTCAAAAAGTTGCAAAAAGATTCAATTTTAAACTGGTTTTCAACAAAGCGTAGCAAACTCATTCACTTCTTATCGTTTCAGGATTTCGTCGATTGGATTTCCATTTTTACTATACTGCCGGATTATTACTACTCATGGTCGTGCTTTTAGTGCGGGAATGGTTTTCGATTGAAATTACCGTTTTTGGTATTCTGATGCTCCTGGTCATTGGCGAAGTTATTACCCTAAAAGAAGCTTTTGATGGTTTTTCCAACGAAGGGACATTGTCAATCGCATTGTTATTTATCATTGCTGGTGCGTTGAATAATGCCGGTGTTATGAATACCCTTGGTACGGCACTTTATGGCGATGGCAGAGAAAGCGTTGGTCGGAAACTACTGCGCCTTCTCCCGCCGGTTTCAGCGCTTTCCGCTTTTATGAATAACACGCCGATTGTCGCGGTTCTCACCCCGGCAACCCGTAACTGGGCAACGAAATACAATCTTGCCGCTTCAAAATACCTGATACCGATCTCATTCGCGGCGATTATGGGTGGGATGTGTACACTGATTGGAACCAGCACGAATCTGATTATTCACGGGTTAATGATTGAAGAAGGTCTGGAAGGGATGGGCTTTTTCGAAATCGGTGTAATTGGACTGCCCCTGGCCCTGGCTGGCATATTTTTCATTATTGTTTTTGGACATCACCTGCTGCCGGATAACAAAGAACATCTGGTTGAATTAGGAGAAAACACCCGGGAATTTGTGATCGAATTGAAAGTGCATCGGGGATACCAGGGCATCGGGAAAACCATTGAAGACGCCGGGCTGCGTCATTTGGAAGGCTTATTCCTTTTTCAAATTGAAAGAAAGAATCAGTTTATTGCCCCGGCCCCTCCGGATGCCCGAATTCAATTGGGTGACCGGCTCTTTTTTACCGGATTGCCGAAAACAATCCTTGATCTGCAACGTACGCCGGGCTTGGAGCTTACCCGCGATTCGCATTTTGATCTGAAGCAGTATAATTCATCGAATATCAAAACCTTTGAATGCACGATATCCCCCGGCTCCCCATTAGTCGGCAGGACTGTGCGGGATAGTGATTTCCGGAATACTTATTCTGCGGTAATTATTGCCATTCATCGCCATGGTGAAAGGGTTGAGGAAAAAATCGGTGACATCGTTTTGAAAGCAGGGGACACACTGCTGTTACTGGCGAAAAAGAATTTCCGGCAGAAATGGTATCACTCGAAAGATTTTTATCTCATTGCCGGCGGCGATGAAATACCTTCCAAACCGCGCTGGCAGATGTATTCCACGATTGCCGTCTATGTAATAATGGTGCTCCTCGCTGCTCTGAAAGTGCTTCCTCTGGTATCTGCAGCAGGGTTGGGAGTAATAGCGTTGGTTGGATTACGAATTGTCGGTGGTGCCGAAATGCGGGAAATGATCGACCTGCGCGTGCTGGCGGTTATTGGTATTTCCCTCGGTATTGCTGTCGCTGCCCGAAAATCCGGTGTAGCAGCAGCGTTGGCCGGGCAGATTGTCGATTTTAGCAGCGGATTCGGAGCTGTAGGCGTACTCACCGGTGTTTATATCTTTACCAGCGCCTGTAATTTATTGATCACTCGTAACGCTGCCGCAGCAGTGATGTTTCCGATCGCTATCGCAGCAGCAAATGAGATCGGCGCAGATGAACGGGCATTTGCCGTGGCAGTTGCGATTGCCGCTGCTGCCAGCTTTGCCACGCCGATTAGTTCTCCCACAAACCTCATGGTTTACGGTGCCGGCGGATACACCTTCAAAAATTTCATGAAAATTGGCATTCCGCTCCAGGCAATGATCGGTATTCTTGCCCTGGTGATGATCTACTGGTTTTATTTGTAGGAAAATCGTTAATCGTTGCTCGTTGCTCGTTCTTCGAACAACGAACAACGAGCAACGATCAACCAACCCAAGTCTCAATCTAAAATTATAGTTGAGTCCACAGACCTACATTGCTACATTCCTCACCTGTTACTTATAACGGCCATTCTGCTTCGCCCCAATTATAAACTTGCGGGCCGGGCAGAGTTGGTAATCACTCAACCAATGGAGAATGTAATGGCGACGGATTTTAAGCTGGGCATAATTGGATGCGGCAGATGGGGAATGAACCATATTCGAACGGCAGCGAAACGCTTTGGAAATCAGTTGAAATATGCCTGTGACTTAGATGAAGCCCGGCGAGATAAAGTATTGGAAATCGCCCCGGATGTTACCTTTACTTCGAAGTTTGAAGATGTTTTTAATGATACCGAGATAAACGCAGTGGTCATCGCCACTCCTGCGGAAACCCATTACCGACTTGCCAAAATGGCCCTGGAAAAAGGAAAAAATGTACTGGTAGAAAAACCAATTGCACTTTTTTCCGATCAGGCGCGGGAGCTGGAAGCGCTGGCCAAAAAAGAAAAACGAATTCTTATGGTTGGCCATATTCTTCTCTATCACAATGCCATTCGTAAAATCAAATCACTTATTGAAGAAGGCACGCTCGGCAAGTTGCAATACATCTATAGCAATCGACTTAACCTTGGCACAGTCCGTAAAGAAGAGAACATTCTCTGGTCTTTTGCCCCCCATGATATTTCTGTTTTGCAGTATCTGGTTGGCTCAGATCCTGTCAAAGTAGATGCTAAAGGAGGCGTTTTTCTCCAGCCGGGCATTCATGATGTTACACTTACCAGCATGGAGTTTCCTAATAATATCCATGCGCATATTCATGTTAGCTGGCTCCATCCATTTAAAGAACACCGTCTGGTCGTTATCGGCGATAAAAACATGCTTGTCTTTGAAGATAGCCGCAGTGATGACAAGCTCATCCTTTATCCGAAGGGAATTGAATGGGTTAACGGGGAACCGATCAAGCGCGATGAAGGTTTCGAAGTTATCGACTATGAACATGTGCCCCCGTTAGATTCGGAACTGGCGCATTTCCATGACTGTGTTGTTGAACAGAAAACGCCAATTACAGATGGCCGCAACGGTATCAGCGTATTGGAAATTCTGGAACAGGCCCAACAACGTCTGGAAAATGCCTTGGAGGTGGGAGAAAAAGTCACTGTAAAACCGCCGCAAATGAATTATTTTGTTCATGAAACTGCTGTTGTGGACGATGGATGTAATATCGGGGACGGCACAAAAGTTTGGCATTACAGCCACGTGCAAAGTGGAACGACGATTGGGGAAAAGTGTTCTTTGGGGCAAAATGTTAATATTGGCAACAATGTTAGCATCGGGAACTATGTCAAGATCCAGAATAACGTTTCCGTATATGAAGGTGTTGAGTTGGAAGACTACGTCTTCTGCGGCCCTTCGATGGTATTTACCAATGTTATCAATCCGCGTTCGGAATTCTCGCAGCGCGGTAGCGAGCACTATCATAAAACCCTAATTAAATACGGTGCATCAATAGGTGCCAATGCAACGATCGTTTGCGGCGTTACGCTGGGACGTTTTGCCTTTGTCGGCGCGGGAAGTGTGGTCACCAAAGATGTGCCGGAATATGCCTTGATGGTTGGGAATCCGGCCCGACGAATCGGCTGGATGTGCCGTTGCGGCAATCGACTCAGATTTCAACAGAAAGAAACAACTTGCAGCAGATGTAAAAGAGAATACGTCCAGGAAGAAGCAGAAAAAATCACCTGTATTAACGAAAAATAGAAGTTCCGAATTCCGAATTCCGAATTCCGAATTTAAAACTCCGAATTTCTATTCTGTTTATGAATGATAAAATTTAAAACGAACCGAGGTCCCAATGAGTACAACAGACGTCCGTAATATCCAGTTTATCGATCTCAAAACACAACAAGCCCGTATTCGGGAAAGTGTTGAAGCACGTATCCAAAAAGTATTAGACCATGGTCGCTATATTATGGGACCGGAGATCAAAGAGGTTGAAGCGCTCCTGGCAGATTATACCGGTACAAAACATTGTATTACCTGCGCCAGCGGCACAGACGCACTCCTGATGCCATTGATGGCCTATGGCGTTGGTCCCGGTGATGCGGTGATCACTACACCTTTTACTTTCTTCTCGACAGCAGAGATGATCAGTTTGCTCGGCGCCACACCGATTTTTTGCGATATCGACCCGGTAACTTATAACATCGATCCGGCTGGCCTGGAAAAAGCACTGAATTCTCCAAAAGTGCGGGAAGAAGGATTGAATGTGCGGGGAATTATCCCGGTTGACCTCTTTGGGCAGTCTGCAGACTACACAGAGATCGAAGCATTTGCGAAAGCGCACAATTTGTTTGTGATGGAAGATGCGGCGCAATCCTTCGGTGCGGAATACCAGGGACGGAAGCTTTGCAGCTTTGGTGATGTTGCCACGACTTCTTTTTTTCCGGCGAAGCCCCTCGGTTGTTACGGAGACGGTGGCGCCATTTTTACGGATGATGACGAACTGGCCGAGAAGCTGGTTTCCATTCGCGTTCACGGGAAAGGTCACCACAAATATGACAATATTCGCATTGGCATCAACGGGCGTTTTGATACCATGCAGGCAGCGGTAATTCTTGCCAAAATGGAAATATTCGATGATGAAATTCCCTTGCGGGATCGTGTTGCAGCCCGTTACAATCAGCTTTTAGCGGATAAAGTGAAAACACCGGTGGTGAAAGATGATCGCACCAGCGTCTGGGCGCAATATTGTATTTTGAGCGATGATCGCGAGGGAACAATATCCCGATTAAAAGAGCATGGTGTGCCGACGGCGATTTACTACCCATTGCCCTTACATTTGCAAACGGCTTATCGTTACCTTGGTTATCAGAAAGGCGATTTCCCCAATTGTGAATATGCCGCCGATCATATCTTCAGCTTGCCGATGCATCCTTACCTGGACGAGGAAACTCAGGATTATATTGTTGCTGCGTTTGGGTGATATATCGCAAAATTGTATAATTATGAAGAACTGCTAATTTGTTATTAGCAGTTCTTTTTTTGTTTAAGTGTCTTTTCTATATAGGCTTAGGTAGATGTCTTCCTGCGGAGTAATATTCATTTTCTCGATGAAGAGTATGCGGGCAAATTGTTTTGTTTTATTAAAGTTGAGATAAGACACATTTTTTCAATCTTAACCGCTTATCATTGGTCGCAACCTGAAGTTAAAAAGGTTAGTTCAGTGAAATGACAGGCGGTGTCACCACCAATAACCTGAGAGTTAATTATGGTCAATGTCAAAAGAATAATTTATTGTATACTGGCTGTTTTAATACTGCCTGTCTGGCTGTCTTGTTCCAGCACGACCGGCTCCGGGAATGATCAAAACTTAACTGGAAAAGTGCTGCTTGATGGTCAAGCTTCAGGTTCAGGAGTACGGGTAAGTCTTTACAGCCTGGTTTCATTGGATACCGCTTTGGTTCGAATCAATCAGGAATACCCGAATATTGGTATTCAAATTTCACAGGAAACAGAATTCGATCATCGTCTCACCAGCTCCTTGTTCTCCGTTACGACCAACGAGGCGGGAGAGTGGAACTTAGGGAAGGTGAGTGGTGGACCGTTTAACATCGTTTTCGAAAAAGATGGCTTTGGTGCGCGCTATATACATGACGTAGATGTAACAACTTCTCGAAATCTCTCCGACATTACCCTTTTCCCCATAGACACTCTCCGCCAATTCCTCGATGGCAATAAAACCTTGCAAAGTGGACGCACCTATATTTTGGAAGGGGATTATTTTGTTCTGGCAGATAGCCGCTTGACCATAGAAGATGAAGTTACTGTCATTGCTGAACAGAATGCACGAATTATTGTTAGTGGAGAATTTGAGCGCGTTGGCAGCAATCGCTTTTCTCGTTTTACGGCAGCAACTACCCAAAGGGGAGAATGGCGGGGAATAGAATTTGGCGTTTCACCGGGGAATCTGGACAAGTTAATACTGGATTATGCTAATACTGGTCTTCTATTGACTGGTAGTTTGAATCGTGATTTACGAAATTTGCATTTTAAAAATAATGACATTGGAATTATTACAAGTAATATCTCAACCTCCAATCAGTTTGTTCTTGAAAATATAAATTTTTATAAAGGTCGAATCGGTATACAATTTGGAACGACAAATAATCTAAAGATTGATCGAAGTGTTTTTTTTAAACTTGATGATGAAGGCATTAATATTGCTCAATCCAGTATCGAAATTAATAATAATTATTTTCTGGAAAATTTGAGAGGTTTAGTAACTGTAATTGCGGAAAATTTATTTATCAAAAACTGTGAATTTGAGAACAATAGCGAAGTTGACATTTGGTTGAGGGGGTCGGTCGGAGAGATTACCGACAATATTCTTACTCCTGTAAACTTTGGAATAAAAAATAAACAAAATAGCGAATTTTCTATTAGAAATAATTCGTTTAATGGTAATAATATAGCTTTAGATAATAGTTTCAATGCGAGAGAAGTTGATGCCAATGGAAATTGGTGGAATACAACGTCTTTACTTGAAATTGAATCCAGAGTTATTCATGTTAATGATGGTATACCTGGCGATACATTAACAAGATTAGTTGATTTTACGAATTTTTTAACAAGTCCCCCACTGAATATTGGGATTCAATAAGCTTTTGTAAAACAGAAACTTAAGAGTTAAACTTGAAATTACCTACTTTTTTGGTTGTTGGTGCAGCAAAGGCTGGTACAACATCAGTATATCATTATCTGAAACAACATCCGGAAGTCTTTGTAACTCCAGTAAAAGAAACCAACTTTTTTGCACTTGAGGGAAAAAAAGCTGACTTCAAAGGGCCAGGTGATGATGCTGTTACTAACCAATTGTCGATAACTAAATATGAAGAATATATTGCGCAATTTAAAACAGCTAACGGCGCCAAAGCTTTAGGGGAAGTTTGCCCTCTGTATTTGTATAGCTCCGAAGCCCCTGAAAAAATAAAACACTATATACCTGATGTTAAGATTGTTGCGATTTTAAGAAACCCAATCGATAGAGCATATGCGACATTTATGCATAGATTAAAACGTGAGACTACGACAGATTTTCTCAAGGCTTTAGATGCTGAGGAAAGCCGGATTATAGATCATTGGGACCATTTATGGCATTATAAAAATATGGGGCTATATTCAGAGCAATTGAGCCGCTATTATAGCCTATTTCCAAAAGAGCAAATAAAAGTATTCCTTTACGAGGATTTATGTGAAAAACCTAATGAATTAATGAAAGATATTTATCAATTCATTAACGTATCTGATTCTTTTCAGCCTGATATTGCCATGAAATTTGGTGCATCAGGTTTACCAAAATTTAAATCGATTGATTTACTGCTCAAAAATCTTGGCAATCCTAACATCAAAAAGATTATTCGAACATTATTCCCTGAAAAAATACGCCATAAAGTTTTTACATTTTTACATAACAAGAATATGTCTAAAAAACCTATGTCAAATTCGGCCAGAGAAAGATTAAAAACTGAATTTGAAAATGATATCTCCCAATTACAGAATTTAATTAACCGCGACCTTTCCAATTGGCTTAAGTAAATCTAATGAACCTTTCAAGAAAACTGGTAAATAATTTCCTCTCTCTCTCAGGGGCGCGTGTTGTTTTAAATGTCATTAACTTTCTGGTAATTGCTTATTTAGCGAGGGTTTTAGGAGAAGAAGGGTTTGGGATTATTGGTTTCGCAGTAGCATTTATTTCATATTTTGAATTGTTGGTAAATCCTGGTCTAAACTTGTATGGAACCAATGAAATTGCTCGGTGTGAAAAAAATCTTTCCGGCGTGGTTAGTGATATTATCTCAATCAAATTCTTCTTAGCTATAATCTGTTATACCGTTTTACTAATAGTCTTTATTTTTATCGATAAACCTCTAAATATCAAGCTCCTAATTGCAATCTATGGACTTGGGCTTTTCGCAATGCCAACAACATTGTACTGGTTATTCCAGGGCACCCAGGACATGCATTGGATTTCTATCGGGCAATCATTTAACCGCCTATTTTATTTAGTGTTTATCTTTCTTTTCGTTAAGGGGCAAGAAGATATTTTCATGGTTTCGGTTAGTCATATCGGAGCTGCCTATTTAGCCATGGGAATAATCGGAGGAATATTCGTAAAAAAGTATGGCTTTCCTAAACTGAACTTGAATTTTAGCAGGTGGCGCGAGATCCTTTTAGAAAGTTTTCCAATGGGATTTTCAAGTATTATGATAGCAGTTTATTTAAACCTTGACCTTGTAATTCTGGGTTTCTTAAAACCTTTTAATGAGGTCGGTTTGTATAATAGTGCTGTAAAAGTAATGATGATTGTAAACTTGTTCTTTGGGGTTGTATTACAAGTGTTCTATCCGAACTTTTCTAAATTTGGGGACAATTTAGAGAAACTGAAAAATATTGTTCATTATTATCATAAATCTATGATTTTACTGGCATTGCCTGTTGGTTTTGGAAGTACGTTGCTGGCTGAACCTATTCTCTCTTTTCTTTTCGGAGAAGCTTATGTCTCTGCTAGTGTCGCTTTTATAATTCTAGCGTGGACAAAGGTTATTGTTGCTTTAAATATTTCACTGGGAAATCCCTTGTTAGCATGGGGCAAGCAAGTAAAGTATATGAAAATAGTAACTGTTGGTGCTGTTACTAATCTGATAGCTAATTTAATCCTTATACCGCGTTGGGGGATCGAAGGAGCTGCTTTTGCTACCTTTTTAGCTGAGTTTGCAGTATTTGTTGGAGTTTTTAATGAATTCCAAAAAAAAATACCTTCAACCATTTTGAAATTATCTATCAAACCACTTATTGCCTCGCTGATGATGTCCTTGGCAATAATATTTTTAAAGCCATATTTAACTCATATTTTATTCCTGATTCTGACAATCGTAATTGTTTATTTTACTTTTTTAATTGCTTTGAAAGGAATAACCAAACAAGAACTTCAACTTATTTTTCGATCAAATTAAAATGAATAAAACTTTTGATTATTTAGTAGTCGGTTGCGGCTATGCTGGATCAGTAATAGCGGAACGTATAGCATCGCAGCTGGATAAAAGAGTGCTTATTGTAGATAAGCGTAATCATATTGCTGGCAATGCGTATGATTATTATAACGAAAATGGCGTCTTGGTTCATAAATACGGGCCGCACATTTTCCATACGAATGCGAAACATGTCTGGGATTATTTGTCACAATTTACGGATTGGCGCCCTTATTTTCATCGCGTACTGGCGATGATAGATGGTCAAAAAGTGCCCATTCCATTTAATTTCAATTCGATGGAGATGTGCTTTTCAAAAAAATTGGCCGAAAAGTTAGATCAGAAATTGCTTGATAAATTTGGTTTCAATAAAAAAGTTACAATCTTCGAATTGTTAAAATCTGAGGATCCCGATCTAAAATTTCTGGCAGATTATATTTATAAAAATGTTTTTCTGAATTATAATTTGAAACAATGGGGACTTAAGCCGGAAGAACTGGATAAATCCGTGGCTTCCCGAGTGCCGATTTATACTTCACGTGATGATCGTTACTTTACGGATGTATATCAGGGAATTCCATTGCAGGGATATACGAATATGTTTCAAAATATGCTAAATCATAAAAACATTCATGTCCTTCTGAATACAGATTACAGAGATATTGTAGATACCATACCTTTTGATAAAATGATATATACGGGGCCTATCGATTTATTTTTCGATAGCGCTTTTGGTAATCTACCTTACCGAAGTTTGCGCTTCGAACAACACACTTTTGAGCAGGATTATTTCCAGGAAGTTGCACAGGTAAATTATCCCAATAACTACGAGTACACACGGATTACAGAGTTTAAGCATCTAAGTGGTCAAGATGTTCCGCGGACAACGGTTGCATATGAGTATCCCCAATCTTATGAATATGGGATTAATGATCCGTACTATCCTGTTCCAAAGAAGGAAAACACTGAACTCTTTCAAAAATATGCTAATGAAGCTGAAAAGTTAAAGAGTGTGACGTTTGTTGGAAGATTGGCAGATTACAAATATTATAATATGGATCAAATTTGTGCCAGGGCATTAATGGTTTTCGAAAAGGAGGTCGCTAATGAAAAAGAGTAATTCACCGCTTGTTAGCATTGTTATGCTAGCATTCAATCGTAAAGATGAAGTATTGGATAGCCTTGAACACCTATCTAAATGTAACTATGATAATTATGAAATAATTTTGATCGATAATGCTTCTGCTGATGGTACATCTGAAGAAGTGCGTAAAAAATTCCCTTCGGTTAAACTGACGGTGTTGGACGAAAATATTGGCATTACCGGCTACAATAATGGCTTTGAGCAGGCACAGGGTGAATATGTCATTGTGGTTGATGATGACTCTTATATTGAGAAAGATGCTATTAAGAAGACAGTTGAAAAATTCAGGGAGCTACCGGAGGATGTCGGTATTTTGAATTACCAGGTAATTTATACCGTTGACGGACACTCCACTACTTTAGGCTGGCCGGATTATGTAATGAATTTCTGGGGATGTGGTGCTGCCATTAAGAAAGAATTGATTAACAAAATTGGCGGTTATGATCCGAAACTATTTCTTTATCGAAATGAACTTGAAATGGGCATTCGCACATTAGTTAATGGATATAAAGTATATCATTGTCAGGATATTTTAGCATATCATAAGGCGCCTATAAACAGATATTTAAACAAAAGAACTTTTTTGTATGTGAATATGAATGATATTTATTTACTATATAAATATTTTCCGGTTAGTAAATCGATTAATCATTTGTCATTTATTTTCATCAAGACTTTTGTCAAGTCTTTTAATTACGATGGATTTCCATTCTTTTCAATATGGCGTGGAGCATTCAAGAAAATTAAAGGCACTAAAAGAACCGTTATAAAAGACAAAAATTTAATAAAGTTCATATATAACGATCATAACAAAATTCCTTTGCCGAACTTACTTTCGGATGTGCTTAAAAGACCTTTAAAAAAAAATGAAGTCCTTCAAGTCTCTTGATAGATGAAAAAAGTTATTGTTCTATTATATCGATTTTATAATAAGGTTTTAAGTTTCCCGGCTTATCTTCTGTTTTTTCTCTGGAAGGTAGATTATGGTAAAAAGCTGGGTATTGTTGGTCTACCGGTTATCCAAAAAAACCGACAAGCGAAAATTTACCTTGGTGATAGAGTTAAATTGACTTCGAAACCAAGAGCAAATTTAGTTGGTTTGACCAATCGGTGTATTTTAGCATGTAATGGAAAAGATGCTGAAATAATTATTGATGATGACAGTGGACTTTCAGGTGTTGTTATTAATGCCAGGAACTCAGTTCGAATCGGAAAACGTGTATTGTTGGGAGGTAATGTGCGAATTTTTGATCATGATTTCCATGAATTGGACGCTGTTGAACGTTTTAAGAATTCAGGAAATATTCGTTCAAAACCAGTGATAATAGAAAACGATGTTTTTATTGGAACGAACTCAATCATTCTGAAGGGTTCTCATATTGGAAGTCGAAGCATTATTGGCGCAGGTAGTGTTGTTTCTGGAAACATACCGGCTGATGAAATTTGGGGTGGGAATCCTGCTAAATTTATTAAAAAAATATAAGCCGCTGTTTTTAATACCTAATAGACGATACAATGTTAGATACGCTTAGCTTGGAACCAAAAATAATTAATAGGCCTAAAAAAAGAGAGCCATCAAATTTTATCTTATTTGCGGCACTTTTTATTTGTATATGGGGGCCACCACGGTTTGGTACCAGCCGTAGCTTAAGTGAACTTGCTTCCGATACCTATACATTCAATTATATTAGAATTATCGAGCTTACAGCATGGGGAATTCTCGGACTGTTTGTTCTAAAAAGCCTGGCAGGAAATATTCTACTTAAAAGGAATCGTGTTTTCAGCCTTCGTTATCCTTTGAATTTTTATTTTGTTTTTGGATTAGTAGCGCTCTTTACAGCGACCTATTCACTTACCCAGGTATATTCATTTTATCGTGCCAGCCAAATTGTTCTCTATGTCCTCACAATTGGCCTGCTTGTATGGCAGAACAGTGAAAATTGGCAAAAAATTTTTAAGATATTTATCCTAATTGCATTACTGAATACAACACTAATTATCGTCACATTTTTTATTGCACCAGAGCTTGTCAGTATAAGAAGTAGTAGCTGGGGGCTGAGACTCTTTGGAAGATCATTTGTGCCCGACTACGGTAGCTCCGGAGTTGTATTATTTATACTAACTTACATCATGTTCCAAAATAAGGATCGAAGAAAATGGGTGCTCCTGATTATGTGTGTCTCACTCATTTACGTCTTTTTATCAAGAACAAGAAGCAACATTTTTTTCCTATTCCTTTTTTTAGCAATGCTGCCAATGATCAGAAAAAGAGTCAGCTTATCTTTAATCTTTGCAGTCATATTAGGGTTTGGCGTTGCTCTTTATCTTGATTTACAGTACAAAATTTTTCTGTTTTTAATTCGGGATGAAGTGTCAATCTATACTTTAAGTAGCAGAACTGTTTGGTGGTATGATTTATACGAATCATTTAAAGATGCTCCTTTTTTAGGTATCGGATATCTTAATGCAGGTCAGCTGATTGAAATGTTTGGTCAGGGGTCGAGTCATAATTCTTACATTGAAATACTGGTTGGAACAGGTCTTGTCGGGTTTACTTTTTTCATCGTCCCACTGTTAAGTACAACCTCATATTTTCTGAAAAAATTACCAACAATTAGCCTCTCAGTACTAGAGTTACAGGTATTCTTTTTATTTGTTTGGTTGATTCTAACAGCATTTATCTCCAGTCATATTGCAACCCCTGGTTATGTTTTCTTTCTTATGATCCATATTGTCGCTTATGGAATCATAAAAAGAAGACAGCAAGCCTATGAAAGAGAATTAAGATGAAATTATCCATTATAACACCAGCGTATAATTGCGGGGATTATATTGATGAGTGTATTAAAAGTGTAATGAATCAGAATCATTCCGATGTGGAGCATTTGGTAATTGATGGATGTTCTACAGATAATACATTAGATATTTTGAAAAATCACGATCACCTTACCTGGATTTCTGAGCCAGATAAAGGACAAAGTGATGCACTGAATAAAGGTTTTAAAATGGCTAAGGGAGAAATTCTCGGTTGGTTAAACGCAGATGATTATTACCGGCCCAATGTATTCTCCACGGTGATAGAGGCATTCGAGAAAAATCCCGATGCAGATATTATCTACGGTAATTGGAGTTTTGTGAATGAAAATGGTGAAGTCATCAAAAAATTTCAAACTGTTCCTTTTAATCTATCTGCTATTATCTATTATGGTCCCTATTTAGGTTCTACGGCCTTGTTCTTTCGTAAAGAAATTGTCGAAGAAGGAATCCTGATTGATGAAAGATTCAAATTTGCAATGGATTGGGAATGGTATGCCCGTCTTGGTAGTCTGGGAAAAAAATTTCGATTCGTCAATCAGAACTTCGCGAATTTTCGAATTCATGGCGATAATATGAGCTTGAAGTTTCGCAATATGTCTGACATGGATAAGTATTTTACCCGCGCTCGTCAGCTGGCTGAAGGATATGCCATCAAAAGGTGTTATGGACATAGTTGGGGGAAAAATGGCAATGGTAATATCTGGGAAGATATTAGTTATCGTTTACTATGGTGGATATTTTACGGAGTTGTCGTCGGAAAAAAAGCATACCACATTTTCAAGGGAGAGCCGAATAGCTTGGCATCGTATTCAGCTAAAAGAAAAATAGAAGTAAATATATGAAAAAAGTCAGTGTTGTAATGCCGGCATATAATGCCGCGCAATTTATTGAGTCATCCGTACGGAGTATCTTGGCTCAATCTTATCGGGACTTCGACTTCTATGTCGTTGACGATGGATCGAAAGATGATACTGTAAAGATTCTAGAAGAACTGGCCTCTGAAGACGATCGCCTAACAGTTATCCGTAAAGAAAATGGAGGAGTGAGCAGTGCTTTAAACCGAGGAATAGAGGCTGCTGATACCAAATGGGTCGTAATCATGCATGCGGATGATATCGCACTCCCAAACCGTTTGGAAACCCAACTCGCTTATGCTCAAAAATTTCCTGATGTTGTGGTTTGGGGAAGCTTTGCAAAGCATATAAATATTCATGACGAGGTACTAAGTTTGTCCAAAGCTGGACCAACAAGCGAAACGGAATTTCAAAAACTTCGAAATGCTGGCAAAGCAGTGATGGTTATACATCCATCGGCAATGATTAATCGGGAAATTTTTATTAAAGCCGGAGGGTATAATTCCTCTTTCGATGGTTCCGAAGATTTGGAACTATTCGACCGAATGGCTGAATATGGTGCAGTACAAACTATACCGGAACCATTACTACTGTATCGGATTCACGCCAGCAGTATCAGTATGAATCGATTTTTTCTGATGCGGAAATTTACTCGCTACGTCCGTTCCCGCCAGCGTTCCCGCCTCAATAAAGAGAGGATTCCCTCTTTTGAAGAATTTCTGAAACAGTATGCAAAAGCCCCAATTTTTACACGCCTTCGCCGTAGCCTTGATGATATGAGTCAGTTTTATTATCGTTCATCAGGGCTCAATTTTGGTGAAGGCCGAAAAATAAAAGCTGCCTGGCTTTTCGGGATATCAGTTTTCCTGAACCCGGTATATTCCACCAGCCGAATTTGGCAACAAATGTTTTCGCGGCAATCCCGCAATTTATTATAACTTTTTGAACCGATTAAAATAGAAAAGTAATGCGCACTCCTGAAAAAATTGCCATCCTGGAAACTATCGCAATATCCTGGGCAGCGAAGAAAATCAATTTTGCTGTGGCTCATGGTTTGGAAGCTTACCCCGCAGATATTGGCCGTGATCTTGATATTTTTGTCGATAGAAGACAAATGCAGGAAGCTAGTAATATTGCCAGTCGTATATTACGAGAACACGGATGTTTTGTCGTTATGGACCGTAAAGATTGGGCCTGGTGGATAATTGGCGTTAACACAACTGGGGGTGTGCCCTGGTCAATTGAAATCGATTTGGTTGCATATATGAATTGGGGACCGGCGATGTTGATTAATAAGCCGCGTCCTGGTTATTCAATTGGTCCATTTGCAGTGGATCCCTGGGCAGCATTTGTTAAGCGAGTGTTAATGCAGATTCTAGGGGGAAGTATCGAAAAATTCCGGAAGAAGAAAAAAGATGAACTCTGTATTCATCCGGAAGAAAAAGAAGCGGTACAAGAAGGTTTGGTAAGGTTCTTCGGTGAAGCTGATGCTGTTGATTTGATTAAATGGGTCGAAAATAAGGATTACGAAGCTATAGAAGTCGCTTGGAGGGGACTACGCATAAAATTAACAAGGCGAACGTTCCTACGCCGTCCATTAAAAAGTGTGGGCATGATATTTACCTGGGCACGCAATGAACTGGCGCTTTCGCCATTCGGTAAAAAACCGGCAATTCCGTCAATTGCCCTGGTTGGGCCCGATGGTGTGGGGAAATCTACCGTTTTAGATATTGTTAGACAACGCCTTTCACAACAATTTCCGTTTACTAAAATACATATCAAACATTGGCGCCCCGGGCTATTACCGCCTTTGAAATTGCTTTTGAAGGGTAAGCTGAAAACCCCTAAGCATGATGGTAAAGCTGTGATGCCCCGCCGGGAAGCTGGAAGATTTCGTACCGCACGTTTGCTCTACTATTTCCTCGATTTTTGGCTGGGTTGGCATATTAAGGATAAACCGAAGCAAGCAACGCTTCAATTAATCCTATACGACCGATGTGCGCTCGATATGGCAATTGATCCAGTTCGGTTCGGCCTTTCTTCCGGAAAAGGAGTAACCTGGCTCTGGAAACGAAGCCCTCATCCGGACGCTGTTATATTACTCTACGATGAACCAACACGCATATTTGCCCGAAAACCGGAATTAACCCAAGAGGAAATTGCTCAACAGTTACATCGCTGGATGGCGCTTTATGAAGCGGGAGCGGTAACCGCTGTTGTCCGAGTGGATGATAAACCGGAAATTGTTTCGACGCGCATTGAAAGGCTGATCATTGATACGACTTTTCGTATAAACAATACTAAACTGCCAATGTGATTCCCTTTGGAATATTTCCCTTTTTTAAGTCTAATATCTTGAAGCTTCATCTTGTTAGATTCTTTCTTTCCGGATTTGGTTTTATAGCACACTTCACATGATTATTTTATCTATTTTTAACCCAATTTACTAGGAAGTAATGTTGAAATTCTTTCCTTTGCTTAGTAATTGTTGATTCTTAAGCAGAGGTGATAGCTTAAAGGTGATAGTTTGCGGTCTAAACGACGGGAAATAAAACCATTAACGGGTATAAGAGCTTATGCCGCTTGGTGGGTTGTTCTGTATCATTTAGTTAAGGAGAGTGCAACTCTATTTCCAGATTCATATGAGTATATGAATCTTGTAGTTGCCGGTGGCTATTTAGGGGTTGATTTATTTTTTATTTTAAGCGGCTTTATTATTTCTTATAACTACGCAGAATTATTTCAGACGTTTTCGCTAACTGAATATAGCAAATTCCTATGGATGCGTCTTGCTCGAATTTATCCCGTACATCTATTTACCCTTTTTCTTCTGCTACCATTACTGGGAGCTGCTTCTTTTTTAGGCTATCAGTTAACAATGCCTGAATTATTCACTACTAAAGATTTTCTTAAAAACATATTCCTTGTTCATGCATGGGAAATACCTCAAAGCGGTTCATGGAATTCGCCCGCCTGGTCGATTAGCAGTGAGTGGTTGGCATATCTTTGTTTTCCATTCCTCATTATCCTGATTCGTAATATTCGAAAAACATCCACTATAATTTTTTCCATATTAACAGTTCTGTTTATTATGGCCGCTCTATGCTCTACTTTAAATTATGCTGGAACGGCATCATATGCTGTATTCAGAATATCAGCGGAATTTCTTGCAGGATGTCTATTATATAAACTTTACCATTCAGACTGGGGAGCAAAAGCAAACTGGGGATTTATTTCATTTCTTTCTATCTTAACTATTTGGCTTATTACACCTGCTTTACACTCTTTCGATATTCTCGGTTTTTGGTTAGTACCTTTTTTTGCAATATTGATTTATGCACTTTCTTACGAAAATGGGACACTCGCAAATTTATTTAGTACTCAGCCAATGTTGTATTGGGGAAAAGTCTCTTATTCGTTATATATGACTCATGGTATTTGTATTTTTGTTCTTAGAAAATTACTGCCAGTTACTAGTTACGCTGAAAACTCAATTGTCATTAGAGTAGGGATTATTGGAGTGTATTTGATCGTAATTATGATTGCAGCAGTTCTTACGTACAATTTAATCGAAGAAAATGGACGTAGGTGGATGAGAAATGCTTATGCAAATTTTTCTTTGAAAAGAAATGATATCATTATCAGTCGGAAATCTATATCTAAGAAATAGGTGCATTGTTTCTTTTGGAATCATTGATGGCAATAGCATTGAAAAATAAATATATTTTTTGGCAGTTGATGCTCGGTGATGGGCGTGGATATCTGATCCCGTTAGATTCTTCCCATAGTGCTCGTAAGGGACTAAATATCTACAACCCGCAAAGTGGCAAAGCGCGTTTCTTAAAACATTGCTTGTCTGCCGGTTTTGCCAGTGGTATTCTCTCCCGATTAATCTCAGGAAAAGCTATTGAGGAGGTCAATAGTGATGGATTATTGGACGAAGGCCTTTTCGATTTCTTGAAAACTACTTTATCCGATGATGAATTAACATTCGCCGTTTCTTTGGGCACACCTTCCGCACATAGAAAACCCGTTATTCAAATTATGAAGCAAAATAGGATTCTTGGCTATGCAAAAATTGGTTGGAATCAGTTAACCCTACCGCTAATCCGGAATGAAGCTGAAACATTAAAACAGCTCTCTGAAGAATCTTTGGAAAGTATTGTTGTGCCATCAGTGCTGTATAGCGGTGAATGGCAAGATAAATACATCTGTATTCAATCAGCGCCGTTAGTAAAAACGGAATCAGCCCCGGCGGTAATAAATTCCTTATATAAAAGAATTTTAGAAAATTTATCACAAATCGCATCTCAGGAATGTGAAGCGAATAAGAGCCAATATTGGCAAAGGCTCCTTCTTCAAACGAAAAAAGTAGAACATCCGTATTTTCATCATGTTTTAGACAATGCGATTGCCGCTATTAATGAAAAACTAAGTAAAAATAAGTTACACTTGCATTTTCGGCATGGGGATTTCGCCCCCTGGAACATTTTAGTTTTAAATGAGATATACTACGTTTACGATTGGGAATATGCCTCTCCGGAAGCATCCGCAGGCTGGGATTTGTTTCATTTCTTTCTGCAGACCCACTGGTTGTTACAAAAACAATCGGCCGGGGCGCTCTTCCGGGCGCTCATTAGTGATCAGCAATTAACCAAAATGTTTAATGATTTATATCCGAACTTGCGTAATGCTTTTCGGGAATATCTGATGTTATATCTGGTAGACCGACTCACATTTTATGCAGCCGAGGATGCCAGCAATTTACCTACTCAAGAATATCTGGCAAATATAATAAACTTAATGCTTTATCGAGATTAGCCTGACGGAGTGTTAGATAGCCGGCAATAGAAATTATGAAAAAGAAATATAAAGTTCTCTTATCTGCTTATGCCTGTGAACCGAATCGGGGATCAGAACCGGGCGTCGGCTGGAATTGGGTGATGCAAATCGCTCGTTTTCATGAAGTATGGGTAATCACCCGGGCAAATAACCGGCAAGTGATTGAAAAAGAGCTCGCCGTAAACCCGCTGCCAAATGCTCACTTTATTTACTACGATTTACCCGCCTGGTTGAAATGGTTTAAAAAAGGGAATCGGGGCGTCCATTGGTATTACTATTTTTGGCAAATTGGGATATATCGCCTGGCTCGGCAGTTAAATCGGCGAGAATCATTCGATATTGCCCAGCATGTTACTTTTGTGAATTATTGGATGCCCAGTTTTCTTGCGCTATTACCGTTAAAGTTTATCTGGGGTCCCGTTGGAGGAGGAGATGGTACACCAAAAGCTTTTCTAAAGTCTCTTAGTCTGAGAGGGCGCATTTATGAAAGAACCCGGAACGTCGTTACACGTCTCTTTGAATTCGATCCTTTTGTTCGTTTGGCAGCGCACAAAGCTGCGGTTTGTTTGGCAGTTACCCCGAAAACTGCTGAACGGCTTGGGAAAATCGGTGCGTCCAGAGTAAAACTACTGTCCCAGGTAGGTTTATCTTCTCAAGAAATTAGTATCCTCCGGCAAGTTAAAAATGGTCATGTGCATCCTTTCCGAGTGGTAAGCATTGGAAATTTACTACACCTGAAGGGGTTTCATTTGGGGATGGCTGCGTTTGCCAAATATTTAGCAGCCGGCGGTGATGGAGAATATTGGCTAATTGGTGATGGCCCGGAAAAAAAGAATCTGGAAAAAATCGCTCTGGCAAATGGTATAGAAGATAAAGTTAAATTTTGGGGGAAATTGCCTCGGCAAAAAGTGTTAACAAGGCTAGGAGAAAGTACCGTATTGCTTTATCCCAGTCTGCATGATTCCGGCGGTGTCGCTTGCGCGGAAGCAATGGGGGCTGGGCTGCCGCTTATTTGTCTCAATCTTGGCGGGCCGGCAATGCAGGTCACACCGGAATCTGGTTTCGCAATTGAAGCGATTTCCCAGGCGCAAGTTATTGAAGGGCTTTCGGATGCCTTATTACATCTTTCACGAGAGAAAAAACTGCTGAAGGATATGGGAAAAGCAGCTCAGGAAAGAGTTCGTTCTCATTTTAGCTGGGAGAGCAAAGGAGATTTTATTAATACACTTTATAATGAGGTTATGGAAACAAATTGAAGATCTGCTTGGTACATAACTATTATCAAATCTCTGGTGGGGAAGATAGCGTTTATAAAAACGAGAAAGAATTATTACTCCGGAATGGGCATGAAGTCGTTGAGTTTACCCGGCACAATGATGAAATAAAATCTTATTCGGGTTTGCAGAAGGCAGCCATGCTCTACCGGACGACCCATAACCGTGCAATTATTAAAGATTTTCAAAATTTCCTCCGTTTGGAAGCGCCTGATATTATCCATTGTCATAATACTTTCCCGTTAATCTCTCCGGCAGTGCTGTCAGTTGGAAAAGCGTGTAACATTCCACTGATTCAGACCCTTCATAATTTCCGGTTCTTTTGCCCAAATGGATTGTTCTATCGCGATGGCGGTGTCTGTGAAGACTGCTTTAAGAAAAAAATCCCGTTTGCAGCGGTAAAGAATGCTTGTTATCGCGATTCTAAAATACAATCCTTGGCAGTTGCCGGTATGCTGGCATTCCATCAATGGCAAGAAACATGGAAAAAGGATATCGACAGATTTATTGCGATATCTGCATTCGTACGATCCAAATTTTTACAAGCCGGTTATCCCGCTGAAAAATTTGTTGTAAAACCGAACTTTGTTGTCAGCGATCCTGGCAAAAGAGGTCGAAACGGGGATTATTATATCTATGTGGGCCGTTTGTCTAAAGAGAAAGGTATTGAAACTCTCCTGAAAGCCTGGCAGCGAATGCCTGAAGATATTAAGTTAAAAATTATCGGTGATGGTCCATTATCGAATATGGTAGAATCAGCAGTTACTAAACAACAATCCGGAAACTTGGAATACCTGGGAAGAGTTGATGGAAAAATAATGATGTCGGGGATTAAGGGAGCGAGAAGTCTGATATTTCCTTCGGAGTGTTATGAAACTTTTGGTTTAACTGTGGCTGAAGCATATGCTTGTGGCGTACCTGTTATCGCTTCGCGAATTGGTGCCGTTCAGGAATTGATCGAAGAAGGCGTTACTGGTGAATATTTTTCTCCGGGGAATACCGAAGAATTATATCAGCAGGTTTTGTCGAATTGGGAGAACCCTGAGAAGTTTCGGGAAATGGGCATAAACGCCCGCAAAGTCTATGAAGAGAAGTATTCTGCGGCAAGCAATTATCGCATGTTAATAAAAATATATCAGGATGCAATAGCAGCAAAAGAGGAAGTGACAGCATGAAAGTGTCGGTATTGGGGTGCCGAATCGATGCGACCCCCTCATATAAAATTACCTATCAGAAAGTGAAAGCGTTTCTAAGAGAAAGTGCTTTACCTGCCTATATAACCGTCAACAATGTGCATACAGTGGTAGAAGGCACTCTGAAGCCGCGCTACAAATCGATTATCAACAATGCCTGGATGGCGTTTCCGGACGGGAAGCCGCTTTCCGTGGTGATGGGCTGGAAAGGTGTCAAAGATGTGGAACGGATTTTTGGTCCCACCTTTTTTGAGAAAACTTTGGAATGGGGCAGAAAAGATGGCTTGAAACATTTCTTCTTTGGCAGTAGTGAAGAAACGCTTGGGAAATTGGTCGCCGCCTGCCGAAAGCGTTTCCCTGGTGCGGAAATTGTCGGGCAAATCTCTCCGCCATTCCGACCATTAACAGACGAAGAAAATGTCCATTTTGTGAAAGAAATGAACGAGAGCGGGGCAGATATTATCTGGGTCGCCTTCGGTGCACCAAAGCAGGAAATATGGATGGCTGAAAATTTTCGGGGCCTTGAACGGGGAGTCATGATCGGGATCGGTGCTGGTTTTGATTACATCGCCGGCAATACTACGCATGCCCCGGAATGGATGAAACGATATGCCCTGGAATGGCTCTACCGCCTAATCCAGGAACCGGGAAGATTATGGAAACGCTACCTCGTGACCAATTCCCTGTTTATATTATTTACCGCCATGGAGCGACTGGGTTTAAAGAAATTTGAATGATTTTGAAGTTTTTGGTTCAATATAGATGAAAAAAGTTTTGATTTGTGGTGCTGGCGGTTTTATCGGTAGTCACCTGGTAAAAAGAATGAAGGAAGAAGGACACTGGGTTCGCGGTGTCGATTTAAAATATCCGGAATTTTCTGCAACAACCGCGGATGATTTTATTATCGGTGATCTGCGCGATCAGAGGTTTTGCAGAATGATTGTCGATCAGCCGTTTGACGAGGTGTATCAACTGGCTGCCGATATGGGAGGCGCCGGCTATATTTTCACTGGCGCCAACGATGCGAACATCATGCATAATTCGGCAGCTATTAATTTGAACATCCTGGATGCCTGCTATAAACGCAATATCAAAAAAACCTTCTATTCGTCATCCGCCTGTGTCTATCCCGAACATAATCAAATGGATCCGTCAAATCCTGTTTGCACCGAAAGCACTGCCTA
Source organism: Calditrichia bacterium (assembly GCA_028284905.1). Lineage (GTDB taxonomy): Bacteria > Calditrichota > Calditrichia > RBG-13-44-9 > J075 > JACKAP01. Next base: position 22,934 of record JANQQU010000072.1, on the reverse strand, counting down.
TCCGGCGAATCCCGATAGTGAATATGGTTGGGAGAAGCTTTTTAGCGAACGGTTGTATCTATCTTATCAGCGTAACTTCGGAATGGCAGTGTGCATTGCTCGTTTCCATAATATTTTCGGACCGGAAGGTACCTGGACGGGCGGACGGGAAAAAGTGCCGGCGGCAATGTGCCGTAAAGTCGCGGAAGCAGCGGATGGCGGAGAAATCGAAATGTGGGGGGATGGTAATCAAACCCGCTCATTTCTTTATATCGATGAGTGCCTGGATGGAGTACGCCGTTTAATGGATTCTCAATTTAGCGGCCCGGTAAACATTGGCTCGGAAGAAATGGTCAGCATCAATCAGCTTGCCAGGATGGTGATGGAAATCGCAAATAAACAACTAAAGATTCGCCATATTCCCGGGCCGGAAGGCGTGCGCGGACGCTGCTCCGATAATCGCCTGATTGCCGAAAAAATTAACTGGCGGCCGACGAAACCGCTTCGGGAAGGGCTTGAGAAAACATATAAATGGATAGCGGAAGAAGTGACCAAAAAAGCCAAAAATTAAAGCGGGCACGATTTAACAAGTTGCGAATATAAAAAACAGATGAAAATAAAATAAACTATGATAGAAATGCCTGCCGAAAAAAGCATCAATACAATGATCCATTTATCCGGCAGATTGAAAAATTTTTCGATGGAGTAATCGAATGAAAAAAGCGCTCATTACCGGTATCACGGGTCAGGATGGTAGTTATCTGACAGAATTATTAATTTCCAAAGGCTATCAGGTGCACGGCATCATCCGCCGGGCCAGTTCCTTTAATACCGATCGCATCGATCATATTTACCAGGACCCCCATGAAGCCCGCCGGAAAATGGTGCTGCATTACGGAGATTTAACGGATTCCTCTAACCTCAACCGGATTCTGGAGAAAGTTCAGCCGGACGAAATTTATAATCTGGCCGCACAAAGTCACGTTGGTGTTTCCTTTGAGGTGCCGGAATATACCGCGGAGGTCGATGCTGTTGGCACATTGCGCTTTCTTGATGCGATTAAAGAGACCGGTGTGCCTGCTCGTTTTTATCAGGCCTCAACTTCTGAGCTGTACGGGAAAGTTCAGGAAGTGCCGCAAAGTGAGACGACGCCTTTTTATCCGCGCAGTCCCTATGCTGCCGCAAAATTGTATGCTTACTGGATTACAGTAAATTATCGTGAAGCATACAATCTTTTCGCCTGCAATGGTATTCTCTTCAATCACGAATCACCCCGCCGGGGAGAAACTTTTGTTACCCGGAAAATTACCCGCGCGGTGTCCCGAATTGCTGCCGGCAATCAGAACACCCTATATCTTGGTAACCTGGACGCACAACGTGACTGGGGATATGCACCGGAATATGTCGATGCAATGTGGCGGATGCTGCAATTAGATGCGCCGGAAGATTTCGTTATTGCTACCGGAGAAATGCATACAGTACGGGAATTCGTAGAACGCTCGTTCGAGAATTTTGGTGTATCCATCGGCTGGGAAGGCGGCGATGAAAAAGAACAAGGCGTCATTAGTAACATCGCTGATTCCCGATTCGAGATTACATCTAATTTGAAACCGGGTGATGTTGTTGTGAAAATTGACCCACGTTACTACCGGCCGACGGAGGTAGAAGAACTACTGGGGGATGCCTCTAAAGCCGCTGAGAAGCTGGACTGGCGCCCGCAAACAACGTTTGAAGATCTCGTACGGATAATGATTGAAGCAGATTGGCAACTAACCCGCCGGGAAATGTTGACCGTTGAGTAGAGTTAGGGATTTAGGGATTAGGCCTAAGGCCTTAGAGATTTAGGGGATTAGGGTTTTAGGGGATTAGGTTAGGAAAATATTAATGCATATTCGGGGGAAATTATGCGTGATCATACAAAGCTAAGGGCCTTTGTTTTAGCCGATGAATTAGTGATTATGACGTATCAATTAACCAGAGTTTTTCCGAGAGAGGAGATGTACGGTATTACTGCTCAGATGAGAAGAGCGGCAATCTCAGTGCCTTCAAATATCGTCGAGGGATGTGCTCGGGATGGTCATAAAGAATACCTTCGCTTTCTGAAAATCGCTTTTGCATCCCTGAAAGAATTGCACTATCAGTATAGTATCGCAAAAAGAATTGGTTATCTAAAAAATAATCAAACAAATAATTACGAAGCAAAAATTATTGAAACCGAAAAGGTGTTGGCAGCATTAATAAGATCATTAAATACGGTATGATAAGAAAAATCCTGGTTTTCCTAAACCCCTAATAACCTAAGCCCCTAAGTACCTGTTTTAATAATTTGGACGCTGACTTAAATAAGGACTTGAAATGAACAAGCAATCGAAAATATATGTTGCCGGTCATCGTGGCCTGGTTGGATCGGCAATCGTGCGCCATCTCGATCAAGCCGGATTCAGCAATTTAGTTACCCGTACCTCAGCTGAATTGGATTTAAGAGATCAGAATGCTGTGCGGGATTTCTTCTCCATCGAAAAACCTGATTTCGTATTTCTCGCCGCTGCAAAAGTTGGTGGTATCATGGCGAATAATACTTATCCGGCAGATTTTCTTTATGATAACCTGGCAATTCAGAATAATGTTATCCACCAAAGCTATTTGAATGGCGTTAAAAAATTGCTGTTTTTAGGCAGTTCCTGTATTTATCCCAAGCTGGCTCCGCAGCCGATCCGGGAAGATTATCTTTTAACCGATCTTCTGGAATCTACGAACGAACCATACGCAATTGCTAAAATTGCCGGGATTAAGCTTTGCCAGGCATACAACCGGCAGTATGGCACTCAATATATTTCTTTAATGCCTACTAATCTTTATGGCCCCAATGATAATTTTGACTTACAGAAATCTCATGTGCTTCCGGCATTGATTCGTAAATTTCATGAAGCCAGGGAAAATGGCGCGGAGACAGTAGAAATCTGGGGAACTGGTAGCCCACTCAGGGAGTTTCTCCACGTTGATGACCTGGCCGATGCGTCCTTGTTTATGATGGAAAATTATAATGGAAATGACTTTTTTAATGTAGGGGTCGGAAAAGATATTTCAATTAAAGACCTCGCCCTGTTAATCCGGGATATTGTTGACTTCCGAGGGGAACTGGTCTTTGATATCAGTAAACCGGACGGCACGCCGCGTAAGCTTCTCGATGTGAGCAAGTTAACAGAAATTGGTTGGCAAGCTAAAATTGGTTTAAGAGAAGGAATATCAGCTACTTACGAGTGGTACCTTGGGCAACTAAAACCAGTATCTGTGTTGTAAAATTATGATTACAGTTCAATTAACGGTATATTTCTTCTCCTAAGGATATTATTTTTTCGAAAATAAATTTCTTGTTATTTATCATCAAGAAAATATGATGCTGGCCGATATTGATGATTAAACACTGGTATGTGGAAAAAGGTAGCTCTGGTAGATTCAAGGATATCTGACAATGATTAAAAAAAATTGGCGATACATTTATACCTTACTAATTGTCTTTGTCGACTTTGTTCTGATTAACATTTCCTTCCTGATTGCGTTAAGACTCCGCTTCCCCGAATTTGAAGATCCCTTCGTTTATTGGCAACCCTGGCTTTTTATCAATCTGTTATTTTTTCCACTGGCTTTGGGATTGGGGGTTTACCGGGGAATTTTTAAAAGCACTCTGGAGAATCAGAAACAACACTTAAAGAAGTTTACTTATTATCTCGCTTTGTTCGTGATGTCCTATCTCTTTTTGATTAAAGGGCATCAGTATTCTCGCGGTGTTGTAATCATTTTCATTATGGTGCAATATTTCACTTTGGAAATCGCCCATTCGATTATGAGTCGTATTAACCGGGTACTATTTCACAAAGGCTTTGGCAATAAGCATGTGTTAATAGTCGGGACAGATAGTTCAGCCCTGAAATTCTCTGAGCACATTGGCGAATTGTATGGTGAATATTATCGCGTAAAAGGTTTTATTGCTAATGGGACCCCTCATCGGCATGACCCGGGTATTATACCCCGAATCGTCGGTAAATATGATGACGTTCAGGATTTGATCCCTCATCACAATATAGATCAGGTTTTTATTGTCAGCGATTCTATGCTGGAGAAAAAATATGATCCTATCCGCAAAGCTTGTGAGCACCATGGTGTTACGGTTAAGATGGTTTCACCGGGAATCAAAAACCTGATGTCTCAAATTAAAGTTAAAGATGTTACCGGTGTGCCATTAACAACGGAAACCCGGCGGAAACGGGTTTTGGCCTGGCAGCGACGCATTAAAAGAGTCTCTGATCTGTTGATTGTTTCTGCCGCAGGATTTATTCTCTTGCCGCTGGGATTAATTATCGGTGCATTTATTAAGCTCACTTCCAAAGGACCGGTATTCTTCAAGCAAAAACGTGCCTTGTATAAAGGGGGACCGGAATTCTGGTTCTTTAAATTCCGCACCATGTATGAAGATGCCGATCGTATCAAAGAAAAATTCTGGCAGCACAACGAATCGAACGGTGCCTTGTTTAAAATGAAAAAAGATCCGCGGGTGACACCGATTGGTCGCTTTCTGCGCAAATACAGTTTGGATGAATTACCGCAGTTTATCAATGTCCTGAAAGGGGATATGAGCATTGTTGGCCCCCGGCCATTGCCGATCGGTGACTTTGATATGATCAAGAATGGCAAGGTGAACTACGATTGGTACATCAAGCGTGGGGATACCAAGCCAGGGATTACCGGACTTTGGCAAATTTCCGGCAGAAGCAATCTTTCTTTCGAGGAAATGTGCTTACTGGATCTTTATTATATTGAAAATCAATCGATCTTTTTTGATGTCGAAATAATGTTCGAAACAATTCCTGTCGCTTTCCTCGGTAAAGGCGCTTACTAAAAAGCGCGTTAATCCAGAAAATTTCGAAGCATTATAAACAAAAAAGCCAGGTCTTTAAGATCCGGCTTTTTTGTTTGCGGTATATATAAAATTGGGGAGGAAGACTAGCTTTTTTCCTCTACCGGTGTTTTTGTTTTTGGCGACTTCGGTTTGTTCGAAGCTGCTGTCTTCCGGGATCCGTTTTTCGTTGTTTTTCCCGGACCCTTTTTTCGCCCCGGTTTCGGATTTCTTTTGGTCGGTTTTGAGGAAGTATTATCATCCAGCTGTGAAAGGAGATTTAATTGATCATCGTTAACCGGCATTGATTTCCTGGAATTACGATTCGATTTTTTCTGTTGCGGTGGGGGAGAGGGTTTTTTAGCGGAGGCCGCTATTTGCTGCCCGGCTTCTCTTGCCGCTTTGCGCGCCTTAATCTGTGCCATAATCATTTCAAAATTGGACTTCGGTGCTTTGCCATCTCCACCGGCAGTTTTGGCTTTACCGGTTCCTTTTGCAGATTGTTCAACTTCATTACTTTGATGAATCTTTTCAGGATAAAGTACTACTTTTCTCCCTAAGCTATTGAATTTGTTCATTACTGTTGCCCAATTTTCCAGCTCTTCGCGGAAAAAGGTCAGCTTTGCACGAGAGGCATGAAAGTGGGAAGGAAATTCATTTTTGAAAGCACGCTGGGTTAATTCCATTATTTCCGGATAACCCATAAAGCGAGCTGTTTGTGCGGGGGTTAAGAGGGTTTTTTCATTGACATAAATACGGAAATTAAATTCTTCTGTCAGCCATTCATTTAACCAGGGAAGATCCTCTTTGGACAGCTCCTCAAGAACTTCCATATATTTATTGTTCTTATTCGCATAATAAATTTGGGCCAATCCGATCCGGGCTTCTTTATTGCCGCTTTCCTGTTTCAAAAGCGTCAAATAAATTTTCTCCGATTCATTGAACATTTTCCCTTTACGGTAGGATTTAGCCAGATCTAGCCATGCTTCTGCACTTGGATCAATCTCCGTGCGTTTTTCATAAAGTTTGGTGGCTTCCTCATACTTACGCAATTTCTTGAGGGAACGTGCCAGCCACTTATATGCGATACCCTGATTCGGGTCAATTTTTATCAACTGGCGGAGCGGCTCAACGGCTTCTTTAAACTTTTCCCGGCTGTAATAGCGCCTTGCCCAATTTAATACAACGTAAAATTGAATATTTTTCGGTAAAAATGATATATCCTGATTTTCGTTATAGACGTCCATATGGACAGTGCGGATCATTTTGGTTTGGCCTTTTTTGCGGCGAGGGGAATTTAATTCGGAGGTAATTCTTTTAAAGTAATTGTAAGTTTTTTGTCTGAGGAAGGTTTCATTATCGAAATTAATCTCAATTGCTTCCTGTTGCTTGCCAGCATTTACTAATTCACCAACTTCATATTTTAGTTTACCTAAAAACTCTTCAACCATTTCCGGCGGCTGGAGAATGCTGATCTCAAATATGATGCTTTTTTCTTCACCGGATAAGAGATAATAACTCATCATGGTTATTTTCTGTGTCTCCAGGTCCCATTTTCGAATGTCAATGGCAAGCAGACTCATGTCGATTGAAGACATTTCGATCTCCTGATTTTACTGTTTACAGATATTCTATCTGATTGTAATGGTATATGTCTATGTAGTGCTTTAGTGTGTGGTTCCCACCAACACTTTTTACAGGCGCAAAATTTTATTCAACTAGGAGTAATGTATTACCGGCTTTGAATAGAATGTGAACGGCGTCTGGTAATGATTTGTTCCCTGCAACCGAGGGCGACGTCGCTTTTCAGAACCACTGGAATATATCCTGATAGCGCTGCTTTAAATCGGTTATAATACGTTAAGACAGGACTTGTGAAAAACTAAACAAGCCCAGAATATAAGCAGTAATTTGTCTGATGAGAAACTAAATATATTTTTTATAAACTTCTCAATAGTTCTGAAATTTAAAACTTATAAAAAATATATACTTAGAAAGTTTCTGTAGGACAGCACAAATCAGCCAATGCTAAGCAAAACAGTTTATTCTATATAAAGTTATAATCCGATGTTCTTCAGATGAAGGTGGTGGAGCAAGCAGTTTTCTATACGAAACACCGCTTAATGGATAAATAATAAAATAACCCAACCTGAGACAAGAATGTAAAGTGCAATCGAAATGAATAATAAAAAGAGAGTAACAGATATAATGGGTCAGAACTACTAAACACGGACAATAGTTAACGAATAATAAACATTATTCAACTCTAAAACAATGAAAAAAAACGGATTTGAAAGGTTTTTAGAATTTGGGAACTTATGCTGGAAAAATTGGGGATTTTTGTGAAAAAAATATTACCCAAATATTCGGGTAAAATGACCTTAAGAATTTTCCAGCATAGTAACCAAAAAGCATATTTTAATGACTATATCGTAATAAATGAAAGTTTTCGTAGTCTGTTTGTGATAATTCTGAAAAGCTGAGAAAATTTTAATAAACGATTCTTTTTGCTAACGGGCGCAAGTTTCTGCCCGGCCTCCATCAATAGCATAACAAGCGCCGGTAATCCAGCCTGCAGCAGAAGAGGCGAGAAATATGATCAGGTCAGCGATCTCCTCGGCCTGCCCCACTCTGCCAATAGGATGTGTTTCTTTGCTGCGTTCCAGAAACTGCTGATAAGCTTCTGCACTCATGCCACTGTTTAAATGTAGTTTGGTTTCCACAACGCCGGGATTTACTGCGTTTACCCGTATACCTTTCGGGGCTAGCTCCAGGGCGCTGCAGCGAGTGAGTTGATCCAGGGCTGCTTTGCTGACACAATAGCTGACAATGCCCGGAAAAGCGCGTGTGCCGGCAACGGAGGATACGTTAACGATATTTCCCTTACTCTCCTCTAAGTGGGGGATTGCCAAGCTGCTCAAGTGAAAAATTGAGCGGACATTAACATCCATTACCTGATCATACAATGCCATATTGCCGGCGGTAGCACTGTCGCTGGCGATGATGCCTGCAGCGTTGACGAGAACGTCTAACCGGCCAAATGTTTCCACCGCTGTGTTTACCAGGGAAGTGCGAAATTCCGCATCACTTAAGTCGCCGGCTAATGCCAGAACTCTTTCGGATGGCGACAGTGTGTTTGCCAATGCCGTTAGTTTTTTTGTATTTCGGCCGGTAATTATTATCGATGCGCCGGCTTTAAGCATTTTGCCCGCGGTTGCCTCACCTATTCCGCTGGTTGCACCGGTAATAATCGCTACTTTCTTTTCAAAGGTAATATTCATAAGTTTATACTCCGATGTTAATTTTTTAAAAGATGCCGTTATCAAACGTGAATGGACAGCAAAGAGAACTGTGTTTTTCACGATAAATATATACGACTGACGAAAAGATCAAAATTATTTTGAGAAAAGGAGTAGTTTATGGCGGTACAATTTGGATTGGATATACTATTAACAAAAAAGTTTGAAATGTTGCGGGGAAAGTCGGTCGGGCTGGTATGTAATCAGGCATCAATCGCTTCGGATTATCGCCATGCTGTCGACTGTTTTCAACAGGCCCATTCGGAAGGTGTCATCGATTTAAAATGCTTGATAGGCCCTCAGCATGGCCTGTGGGGGCACACTCAGGACAATATGATCGAATGGGAAGGCTATGAGGATAAGCGCCTCTCTGTGCCGGTTTACTCGCTCTACGGTAAACACCGCAAGCCCACCCCGGAAATGCTCGCAGGGCTCGATGTGCTGGTGGTCGATTTGCAGGACGTCGGCGCAAAGTACTATACTTTTATCTGGACACTGGCACTTTGCATGGAAGCTTGCGAGGCGTTAGGTATTGCGGTTGTTGTGCTGGATCGACCGAATCCGATTAATGGTACTTCCGTTGAAGGACCAGCTGTTAATGATGGCTTCCGGAGCTTTGTCGGGTTATACCCCATGGGAATCCGCCATGGATTAACCGTGGGCGAAGTTGCCCTTCATTTGCAAAAATTTTATTATTCGAATTGCCAATTGGATGTGGTAAAAATGATAAACTGGCAGCGGGAATTCTTCTACGAAGATTGTGAGGTTCCCTGGGCGATGCCCTCACCCAATATACCAACACCCGATACTGCGGTTGTTTACCCGGGAATGTGCCTTTTGGAAGCAACAAATCTTTCCGAAGGCCGCGGCACGACACGTCCTTTCGAACTCTTTGGTGCTAGCTGGATTAATGCCTGGGAGTATGCCGATAAATTAACAGCACACGATTTACCCGGCGTAATTTTTCGCCCACTGGAATTCGAGCCGACTTTTCATAAAGATGCTAAAAAGGTTTGCGGCGGCTGTTTTATGCACGTCACAGATCGGAAAACCTTTCGCCCCTTTGAAGCCGGCATTGCAGTAATTCTCGAAGCTGCCCGAACCTATCCGGATGGCTTTGCCTGGAAATCGCCCCCTTACGAATATGAATATGATAAATTGCCATTTGATATACTGGTTGGCAACGATTGGGTTCGTAAAATGATTGAAGGTGGGGCGCCACTAAAGGAAATTTCCGATAAATGGCAGGAAGAATCAGCGCAGTTTGAGAGAGAAAGAACTGAATTCTTGATTTATGAATAGAAAAGTGGCAGTTAGCAGTAGCAGCAAGCAGGCATTGTTTTCACTGCCAACTGCTACTGCAACTGTCACTAAAAAAGAGTAAGAAAATTTAGGCTACAGGTATAGTAAGCTTGAATTTGTTTAGAACTACAACAAGTCCTTGCGTCCATTGTTTTTTAAAGTATCGACGACTGTCTTGACATCCTGGGCATGGGATTTATGGCAAACCAGTAATGCATCACCGGTATCAACAACTATGAGGTCTTCGACACCAACCAGGGCGACGACTTTCTCTGGCGCGTAGACATAACTGCCCTTCGCTTTAACGCTGATTAAATCTTCGCAGTCACTGGCATGGCTGTTGTCGTCCTGATCGGAGATATCATGAACGGTCTCCCAACTGCCAACATCATTCCAGCCCATATCGGCCGGGACGACAAAGACGCTTTCCGCTTGCTGCATAACGCCATAATCGATGGAGATGTTTTCGATCTTCTCATACGCTTCCAGTAATGTCGCATTGTAATTATCGCTGCCGATCGCTTCACTAATTTCCATCAGGAGATCATACATTGCCGGCATTTTGTCGCGAATTTCCTGGAGGATTGTCGACGCTTTCCAGATAAACATACCGCTATTCCAGTAATAATCTCCGCTCGCCAGAAATTGATTGGCAGTATCGAGATCGGGTTTTTCGGCGAATGATAAAACTTTATGAATATTATGCGACTCGGAACCGGAAACCCGTTCGCCGGTACGAATGTAACCATATCCTGTGGCCGGCTCATAGGGGGTAATGCCAAGCGTTACAATGCTGTTATTCTCCAATGCATGTGTCGCCGCCAGCTGAATGACATGCTGAAACTCTTCCGGTTTGGAAATAACATGATCGGCTGGTAATACCACCATTACGCCATCCGGATTTTGTTTAAGCACGTGAATCGCCGCCAGTCCAATTGCCGGCGCAGTATTTCGACCAAAAGGCTCGATAATAAAGCTCGGTCCGGAAAGTTGCGGCAGTTGCTCGCTAATCAACTTTGCCTGAACGTCGTTGGTAACGACCATCAATTGATCATCATTGATCATACCTTCGAGGCGGTTGTAAGTATCCTGGATCATAGTATTTTCCCCGACGATATTCAATACCTGCTTGGGGGAAGCGGCCCGGCTGCGGGGCCAAAAACGGCTACCAACCCCTCCCGCCATTAATACGCCATACAAGTTCATAATTTACTCTCCTGCTAGTTTTGTTCTATTAATACAGTTTTGTTTATGACTGGTTGTAAAATAAAGCCGAATATATATGCTTAACTAATTTTTTAGCAGTTCGTGATGCCCAAATCACATTTTTATCAAGTATTCCCTTTTGCTAATGAAGGCTTAGGAAATGAAATGAAAATCGCATATCGCGGAGCAATTGTTTTTTGCACAGGATTGGGTGAATCAGGATAAATCAGGGCATAAAAAACCATTTTCCGTTTTTGGGAACGGCATTCCTTTTCAGCGTATTATAGGTATTTTGGGTGAATACTGTATCAACAAACTGCCGGGGACCCGGTGCCAATAAAAGCATTCCGAGAATGGCAAGGTAAATGGCGATTGAGCCGGGAATATTGGAAAGATCGACCAATTTCATTGCTGTACCCAGCGAGCGCTTGATCTTTTTATTTGATAAATCAACGCTGTAGATTTCATCAAGAACGAGATGGGTGATGTAACCGAGGAAAACAAAGAAGCCGGTAATCCATGATCGTAATTCCGGAAAATTAAGAAATTTGTAGCAAATGAAAGTTACAATTAACCAAACGAACACGCCGGCGGGAATAGAATGAAAAATACCGCGATGGCGGGTAAAGTTGCGAAAAATAGAAAATACCCCATACTGCACTGCCAGGTAACAAATCAGCCAAATGATTGCCAATTCCGCAAGAGAATAAATTGCTGCATATTTGAACATCACCATAAACGCAAAAAATACCGATAGGATATTGAAGATAATTTGTAGTAATACCGAATTGTCGGAATCGAGATCGGGAAGAACACCACCCAGCGTTCCTACTGAAAAAAGCACCAGTGCTTCACCGGGTTGAGCGAGATTCGCCCCCAGACTGGCTGTCGCGGCAATGCCGCTTACTGTCGCACCAACTGCAAGATGAGTATTAAAATTCGCCATTTAAAACAGTTTTTCCTTTGGTTAATAGTAGTTTCAGTGATACTAGCGACGGGTTATTTGCAACAAGTGCTGGCGGGAAAGTAATACCAAAGCACTGGCCAGCATTGTATCCGAAGTGCCAACTATGTCAGCCGGGGCCGGGTGATGCAGAATATCCGGCTGAATTCCCTGTAAGCGATAGCTGTAACCATCCGGCCGAAAATATGCGGTTTCAGAGAGTTTAATGGCTAATCCGCTATAGTTGAGATGGAATTTTTTAGTATGCCTCCCGGATATACCGGATGGTGTGCCTAAAATCGTAATATTATCCTTTCCTTGCAGAATACTGCACAGGCGCTCGGCAGATACCGGGCTGTAAGCATCTGTCAGAATAACCACCTGGCGGGAAAAGTGATACAAATTAGCTGTCTGGTTTTTCTTGACCACAGATAAGTAATGCCAATCGCTGAAGCGGTTTTGGTCGATAGAAAAGTCTGGTTTGAAATTTTCTTCAAATGACTGTAAATATTGTGCTTCTGTTGTTCCCCATAGTGGAGCCTGGCGTGGATGTAACTGCTGATTCGCGAGGTAACCTGCCGGTGTTTTAGGATTTTCTTCTGCATTCAGCCGCAGCGTTGCCACTTCCAGTACTTTACCATAATCATCCGGCGGAAGGAGATAGGGGAGGAGCGGGAAAAACCAGCTTGACTCCTTCACTGCATTTCCTCGGAGATCCAATACCAGTCCTTTTTGGGAGCGTATATTGGCCATGTATCCGGTAATTTTTTCTCCGTTTTTAATCAGCGATTCGGGCGCCAGAACGGAAAGACTGTCCGGAATCTCTATCGAGTGTTTGCCATATTGATAAGCTGTAGGGATTTTAGTTTCAGGCAAACTCGTTTGGCGTGCGATAAAGCTTTTCGCTGCATCTGCAGATTCCAGAGAAATATTAAAAACACCCGGTAAACGTGAATTCATCTCTCGGGAAAGAAAACCGAAATGATGCAGCCAAACCATCTGTTGGGGGGAAACCGGCAGATTTTCTACGGAAACGCAATATCGTTCCGATGTCTTCAGCCAGCTGCGCATCGGGTGATTATTAACATGGCTCAGAAAAGGATATTCTGCTTTAAAAAATTCATCGTTTTCCAGCAGTAAAGGGAGAATACGTTTCTCACTGGCGAAAAGGCGAAAGGGGGATTGTTGGCTTGGAAAATCAATTTGATTCTCCGGGAAATCGATCCCGGAGTGGCGATCTGCAAAAAGCACCATGACCTTTTGCAACTGGCAGGCGAAATCCCGCCGGCTGATTCCCCGCGAGAGATGTTGCCGGATACTGTCCAACGCAGGTTGATAAGGAGGACTCAGAACATCCAGATAGGCAAATTTATTGCTCAAATACCACTCAATCTGATCGATATCTGCGCTGGCTTCCCGGGCGCTCAGCCACTGGGGAGGATTGCTGATTCTTTCCTGAATGGCACGGGCAGATCTTTGAAGCGCCGATGGTTGCCAGTTCGCGGGCGGACGAAAGCCATCAATTCTCCGTACCAGGTTTTTGTAAAACAGACTGTCGTTTTGCAGAAATGAATCCGGCTGTGCCGCATTTATTGGCGGCCGGGAAAAGTCATCTGTTACAGTACCGGCAATGCTGGACTGGGTGAGGCGATAAAAGCGAATGCTGTCCAGGTTGGTAACCGTCATCGGAACGGCAGAAAGCGATTGAATGCTCCTGTCGGGAATGCCAAGGAGTTGCAGATCTATTGAGCGACCGGGATAAGCCGAAATACTGCTGATAACCTCCGTCAAACTATCTTCGATCATCAGTTGCCAACGCAGGCTGTAGGTTTTTTGTGCAAAACGAATGAGAGTCTCTGCGGGAATGTTATTAATCGTTTTGAGGATGTACCATTGATTGTTCAGACGAACTTCCGGCACTGAGGATCGCCAGCGAATCGCGCTAAATGGAGATCGTTGGATATTACGTTCCAACTGCCAGTAATACAAACCGCTGAATGTCGCTGCGGATATTACTGCGATTAGCAACAGCCATTGGATTAATTTTTTCTTAGATCTCTCCATTCCTCATTCCAGCCAATTTCAACGAATCGTTATCTGCAGCCACTTCCGAAATACAAGGGAATACTCTTCCGGAATATTCGCCGGAAAATTTCCAAAGTTCTGTGTTAACAAATAAATATAATCTCCCTCAGAGGAAATATTTAAGTAATATTCCGAACTTATGCAAGACAGAGCAGAAATCATTTTATTTGAACAAAATAGCCGATTCGGTAGTTGTTTCTAAAAGGGAAATTTCCGTATTTTAATAAGTACTGATTTGGATGACAGTTTAACCGTTGATTCATTTAGGAAATTGGTTTAAATAATCTGAATCCGTTCAATTCAGATAAGGGAAGAAGATGAAGGGATGCTACTTCTATATTTTATTTTTACTAACAATCCTCTGTTTCACCGCCCAGGGACAGGTATGGGACGACCGACTATTTAACGATTGCAGCAGTCCTGCCGAAATGCAATTGTTAAAATCCTGGCCGCCGGATAGTGTTAGCCCTGCCAGCCTGCTAGAAATGCTGCTGATTGCCGAGGGGATGGAAGACCCAATGCAACGGGCGGTATTTTACGGTCAATTTAATCTGATGACTGAAAAGCTTTCCGGGAAAATAAAACCGAATCATTCCCCACAAAAAAAAGCAAAAAATATTTTCAAATATTTGCATAAGCAGGTGTTGAAAAAATACCAGCTGGATGCGGCATTTTCTGATGTCTTCCGCAGCGGGAAATACAATTGTCTAACCGCTACCGCGCTCTTTTATATGACGGCGGAAAAGTTTTCCTTGCCGGTCGATATCTATTTAACGCCAACCCATGTATATTCGGTGCTGGAAACGGACGATCGAAAATACATTATCGAGTTGACATCCCCGAAAAAAGGTTTCGATCATGATGATGATCAGGAAGAATACATTCGCTACTTGCTGGAATATAAACTGATTAGTGAAGCAGAATTGGCTGCCAAAGGTGCTGCCCAAATTTACAACGAATACATCGAGGAACGGCGTAAAATTGCCCCGGAATTACTGGTGCCAACCACTTACAACAACATATTTGCCTTCTCTCTGCAGAAAGATGATTTTGACAGTAGCTTTTGCGCCATCCGCAAAGCGGCTTTCCTCGATCCCGGATCAAATAAATACCGGCATTCTTACCAGAAGACCTTGCTGGGAGTCGTTGGCAGTAATGCATCAAGATCGTCGAATTTTTGGGGAGAAATTGTAAAAAGCCTGGCATTCTTTCGGGAATCACAGGAATTGGTCGAACCGCTTTGGGAACTCGCCTACGCAGTTGCCCACGATGCGATTGATACCCATCGGGATTATAGTGGTGCCATCGATATGCTTAACTCGCTAAAAGCGCAAGTCCCGATCGATTCATTAAACCGGAGAAAAATTAGCGAACTGGAAAAATATGTGCTTTCTTCCCGGGTGCAGCAATTGTATCGCCGGGGGATGTATGAAGAATCATATGCCATATTGCGCCCCTTATACAGCGCCTATCCGGAAGATGAACGGCTGGTCGATGGTATGCTCGATCTCGGCATCAAATACGCTTATTATCTCGCGGATCGTGGGAAGATAAGTGAAGCCGCGGTCATTATGGATACCTTACGGGGAGATTTTGACGCGTTCCCAATTGTGAAAGAGGCCTATATTAACATCATCATGCGTCATATTGCCGACGATATGATGGCTGGCAGCAACTATCCGATGGTTGAAGAATGGCTGCTCCGTGCCCTTGATGTAGATCCCGCTAATCTCACAATTATGGAAGCGCTACCGAGAGTATATCATTACTGGGGAATGCAGAAAGTGCGGGAAAACAGACTTTGGGAAGCGCGGCGAATCATTAAAAAAGGATTGGGAATCGCCCGTACCGATCAACAGCTAAAGGAAGATCTTGAGCAGGTAGAAAATGCGATTGCATTTGAACGGGAGATGCAGCAGGATAAGCGGAATAAAAAATAGTAAATAGACAAATGGGCAAATGGGCAAATGGGCAAATTTAACGAACAACGAACAACGAACAACGAACAACGACTAAAAAACGGACATACTTATGAGTGAGAGAATCTACCCCGGCGCCACTTTACGGCAACCCTTTGATGCGGAAATTACCCGATGCGAAAAGCTGTTGAGTGAAAACCCTGAGAATATTGATGCGTTAAATAGTCTGGCCCAGATGTACATCACTTTGTGGTGCTATGGGTTTATTCCACATGCGGAAGCGATACCGAAGGCACAAGATGTCATTGAAAGAGCGCTGAAAATTGATGAAAAGTCCGGGCTTGCTCATGTCAATCTGGGGTTAATAAAGGAATCTTACTGGCAATGGGATGAACTTGAGCGGGAATATCAATTAGGCATCGAATATGCGCCAGAAGATGCAGCCGCCTATAACTGGTATGCGAATTATCTCTACGCCACCAACCGCATTGCGGAAGCGTATAAGATGGCGGAAAAAGCAGTGGAATTTTCCGATGATCCCGGATATCGTATCGGTTTGGCTGCTGTCAGCTATTTTGCGCAGGATAATCAGCGTTTGAAAAGGGAAATGCTCGATTTAATCGAGGAACATCCTGATTATGCCCCGGCCTACGATTGGCTGGGTATGGCCTATGTGCAGATGGAAGATTTTGATAATTCCATCGAAGTATATGAGAAAGCAGCCACGCTTTCCGGTCGTTTAGGAGAAATTTTAGGAGGACTGGGGCACGCCTACGGTATGGCCGGCAATGAGAAAGAAACACGCCGAATTCTTGATGAAATGAATGAATATGACCGCTATACTCACATGCCGCCGGTGCAAATCGCTTTTGTTTATGCCAGCCTGGGAGATGTAGAAAATACCGTTCGTATGCTCGAACGCGCTTACCAGGAACGCTCCTGGGAGCTGATTTTTATGCGGACCGAACCCTGGCTCGAACCTTTCCATGATGAACCACGTTTCCGGGATATTATCAAGCGTATGAAATTCCCGACGCTATAGCAGAAATTCAACGGAGATTTGACAAAGCCAATCCAGATAATACAGGATTGGCTTTGTTGCAAGGATTTAGAAGCTGAAACATTTAATTTGATTTCGACTAGTATTTCCCGGCAAATGGATAGAAATGTTCTTTCATAATTCCTACGAATCCACCTTCCACTTTCTCATCCTGCATCGCTTTGGGATTTGTATAAGCGCGCAGAATTTCCGCACCGGCGCCTTCCCAGGTAAAAGGAATTGCGCCGGCTTGCACCATTCTGTCGATAGCGCGATTATGGGCATCAGTAGTGGCGTCTCCCATAACATCGGTAAGCACGTATACTTCATAGCCATCTTGCAAAGCATCGAGAGTGGTGTAAGTGGGGCAGCCGGATGTCCATAGGCCGGTCATGAGAATTTTTTTCCGGCCAGTCTCTTTCACCCGATCGATCAATGCTTTATTCTGCCAGGCGTTTAAAGAAATGCGGTCGATATTTTCGACATCTTCCGCAATAAACTGTTTGATTGCCGGCACTGTTGGCTGATTGGCACCAAGATCTACACCGATAGTTGATTCTACCACGGGTATATCGAAGACATTGGCGGTTTTGATGATAGCCTGGATATTATTGAGCAATACCGCCTGGTCGATATTCTTGACGGTGCCAAGCATTTCATCTTGCCAGTCGATAACCAGTAATACAGTGTTTTCTGATGTTAGCAGATTGTCCGTTTTCGGATCTTTCGGAATGAAATTACTATTGCCGTTATTATTCTCGCTCTGTGCAGAATATGTAAAAATCATCGATGTAACGGTTAACAATAAAACTAAAACTGCAATTAATTTTACCTGTTTCATTATTTTCTCCTTTATAAATTGTTTTTTATGAAGTTGTAATGGATGCCAAATAAGAGAAGTGTGTTGGTGTTTTTAATGTTTTCCACCGTTTTCCTGTTGAAAATGGTGCTATGGTTAAGGTTTATAGACAAGCTTTTCAAAACTTTGAAATGAATCATCAGTTGATTATTAGCGCCCCAAAATTGACTGTCTTTACCGGAGTGATAAGTGTGCAATTCCCAGGATATATTGATACGTTCCTGCAAGGGGAAAGTGAGTATTGCCGCGCTACCAAGCGCAGGAGTTGTGTGCGGCCCCCGGGTCTCGAACCGGAAATTCATATATCCTGCGAAGATATGCAGGCGAAAAAAACTTGTTGGTGCGGGGTTATATAGGTTTACGCCAAATCCTGCGCCGAGCAGTAGAGAGTGATCAATTTTATAAGATTTTGCAAACCCGGAATTTGCAGCGATCAACGGGAAAAATCGCCGGGTTGGTTGATGCCGGTAAGCAGCACTAGTCCAAAGATCACTGATTGCTGTAAAACCATTGACGCGCAAGAATTGATAATAGCCCCGTAAATCGAGATCAAATTTTCCTTGAGAAATGGTAAGATTCGCAGCGGGATTGAGAGCAAGCTGATTGAGATTGCCGGTTTGCCAGCGGCCACGAATACCTACTTGCAGAGCCATCGAGGCGTTTTTCGGGCTGGGCAAGGCAATATCCAAAGTCAGTAATTGGATGAGGGTGAAAACCAGTATGAATTTTTTCATGTCAATTTTTTTGGTGTCTTAACATCTTGTTTTTTATGGGTAAATAATTGGTAGTGTTAAACATGTAACGTTAAAGCTGTCATCGTGAGGAGTGAAGCGACGAAGCGATCTCCATGTTGTATGCACGTTTGAGATTGCTTCTCCCGGCAATCCGGGATCGCTCCGAAGGAGTCCCTTTGGGGCAATGACTGGATTGAATAGCAATACTTCTTTAACACTACCAAATAATTAAACGGGTAAACGGAGCTCTTTTATTCTCCTCAGACTTCTTGCCAAAGCTGCTTCATTAGTATGGATAGAGCTGCCGGTGCTTACTACACGATGTTCGCTGGGTTCTGCGAGTGCTACCATAAACCGGGCTTGTGGAGAAGCTGTCGTCACACGTATCAAACCTTCATTCTTATCCAGTATTCCCATCCGCTGATTTGGGATCGTTGCGCCCTCGATTTGCAGCTCACCTTCCCGCGGAAAAAGAAATCCATTGGTTTGCCCCTGCGGGGTTTCATATTCCCAAACTTCATTGGTGCTGAGGGCGACATCGAGATAGGTCATTTTGAGCGGAGGTGAGATTTTTCCCTTGATGCCGTTATAATCGCCAATCAAAACACGAGTATTTCCGAGGAAAGGAACATCCCCTTTTTGCAGGTTTTGATAAACAACCTCGCTTTCTTCAAATTCCGGGGGCAGCTGAATCCACATTTGATGGATCGCGCCTTCCCAGGGGCCATCCGGGGCATTATGCTTGCGACGATAGGCCTCTTCGTGCCAAACACCTCCTCCAGCTAAAATCCACTGCGCACCGCCGTCATAGATAATGCCGTTATTGTCACCGCTATCGCTGTGGTGCAAATCTGTGCCATGGAAATAGGTAATTATCCCGATTCCGGAATGCGGATGGGCGTGGATGATTAACCCGCCATCGTCCCGGGCAAATTTGCCGGCATCGAAGAAAACGAAGGGCTTTAACTCTTCCTGAACTTCCGGATAAACAATAAACTGAATGCCGTTTCGCGGTGTCTGTATTCTTTTTATATTGCGTAATTCTTCCATTGAATTTATCCTGTTGCAATTTTTGACATTGGCAGATCCCGGGCTGAATCAGCGTTTACAGTCGCCGCGATCTTTACTTATCTTTACTAAAAACTTAGCGGAAATAAGCAGGTTGATAAAGGTTAAAAATCGCCTTTGAATGGTAAAAAGTAGCCGCTGCGGGGGGAAATTGTTATATGTAGATGCTAGCTCAGGCACTTTAAAAAATTCGCCACGGATCACTCGGATGAGCACTGATTTAAAAAGGCTCTTGATTATTTTTCGTTGAAACTTTTTATAAATCAGTGTTTATCCGTGTAAATCAGTGGCTTTAAATAAAGTGCAGACGATTCTGAATTTAAGGATAAAGATTAAACAATGGATAGAAGACATCAATGCTCTGCACAAAAAACCAAAGTTGGTTTAGCTGTGATCGCCGAGAATCTTATTCGGAAGACGCCATATTGGAAGCATGATGATGCACGATCCACCAACGGCCGGCGATATGGCGCAAAACAGCGGTGCGTCTCCCTAAATGTGTGGCACGGGGAGAATGCCAGGTGACTAATGCGCTGCCGGAACTTAGCAGTGTAGTTTTCATCTGCACAGGCGTTAATCCCAGCGTAAAATCGGCACTATCTGCTTTTCCGGCCTGATGCTGGCGTGCCCAGGAAAATCCTTTCTTTTGCTCCTCCAAAATTTTTTCCCGGCCGGAAAGCCGTTGCGGCGAGAAAGCAAAAGGATAAAACACCTCGGCATTTGCAGCATAAATTTCAGCCAACCTTTGTGGATCAAGCTGGTCGATTGCCTGAATGAATTTGAGCACCGTCTGCCGGGCGGCGAGGGTATCGGTGGGGAGACTCAGAGAGGGGCCATCCACCGGATAAACAATCGTCAGCAATTGCCAGACCTGCGATTTTACCCAAACACCGGGATTCCCTGCTGCCAACGGATGCGCCACCTGCGTGCCCCCATAATCCCAATATCGGGTGACGATCACCCGGTCATAAGCCTTCGGCTGTTTGCCATTGTTGCTGTTCTTAAACATAGAATAATTAAGGAGTTGACCAGCAGATACTTTCTTATCCAAAAGCGGTTTTACCTGATTACTTAGAAAACGCTTCAGTCCATTTTCGGAAGTATTGCCTAACCCGAGAAAATCCACACTAACATAGGGCGCGGGAAAAGTGCCGTATCCCGGGGAACGTATTTCGTAATCCGGGCGGGCGATTTCCCTATCCCAAATATGGGCTTGATAGCGCGGTGCCGGGCGTTCCTCCAAAGCTTCATCCGAGGCAAAAACAGTTACATTCACCCGGTTATATGTTCGCTGTCCAGCGGGAAAACGCACCCCGTAATGATACCAGGCATACACTTTCTTTTCCGCCAGTTTTTCACTAAAATAGGATTGCAAGTCAGTCGCTTCATAATCATCGTGACTGGCGATTTGAGCAACCGGAATATCGAGATATTCGATCAGGATTACCGGCTGGGCGATGAGTGGCAGGGAAGCAAAGAGTAGAATGCTTAAGCAAGCTAAAAGGTGCGGCATAATTCCTCCGGCATTGAATTTTTGGTCGTGCTACATCGTTAATGCTGAATATTCTTTTGCTGTCATCGCGAGGAGTGCAGCGACGAAGCGATCTCCTAGTGGATACTCATACTATTGATTGTTTCGGCAAAAAGATGCCGTAATGACTTTCAGACAGCATTAACCATATATCACCATCGAATTTTTGGTCGTAAAGTATTTGCTGTAGTAATGACTGATGAGATGAAGAAAAGGGGACAACAGGGGGCATGATTCTGGCCGTAGACGTGCATTATCATAACGATTCCGCCCGCATTGCCGGCATCGCCATTGACGGTTGGGAAAATGAAGTCCCAATCGGGGAATACATTAGTGAGATGAGCGGCGTGGCGGATTACCGCCCGGGGATGTTTTTTCTCCGGGAATTGCCCTGTATCATACGGTTAATTGCGGAACATTGCTTAGCCCCGGAGATCATCATCGTCGATGGTTATGTTTACCTGGATGGCGCTGGCAAGCCCGGACTGGGAAAACATCTTTTTGATGCCTTACGGGGAAAGGTGGCGGTAATTGGGGTAGCGAAGCGAGCCTTCAAAGGGATTTCCCGGGAATTTGCCGTTTACCGGGGCAGCAGTAAGAGTCCGTTGTATGTTACCAGTGAAGGTATTGAACTTTTTCTCGCAAAAGCGGTGATTGCGAAAATGCAGGGGAAATATCGCTTACCGGATTTGCTTAAACAGGTGGATCAGCTTTGCCGGGGGCTTACAGAATAGCATCTGTAAAAATAATAACCGTTAGCGGATAAGTCTTAAGAAATCTCGCTCTTCCTTAGGGACAGGATAACGCGGCGCAATCTCGCCAGTGGTTGTATTCAGTCTCAGGCCGAGTTTCCGTTCCCATTCCGCTAACAATGCCGCTGGCTCCCCAGTAATGGGAGGGGCGCCGGGCTGGCTGAAATCGACCGTATCGACAAAAAATTCCCGGTCGGAACGGAAACGGATCATTTGTATTTTTTTCCCTTCGGCATCTATGAAGCGAAATGTTGGTTTATAGGCTTGAACGTCAAGGAAAAAAAAATCGTAAATAGCGTATCGCGCTTGGTTAATTGAAAATGGTTTCCATCTGCTAATTTGCAATGGCAATGCCAATGTATCCGAAGGTATGTTGGAGTAGTGTAGCCAAGAATTAGTTATGCTGAGTGTATTTTTTCCGTCGGGACTAAAAGTGACGGCTAAAATAACACCGTTATGATTAATTGTTTGTCCAATGGGTGTACCGTCAGCCGCGCGCCACAATCTCGCGGTGTTATCAGAGCTTGCGGTGATGACCGTGTTACCATCGGAGCTAAAAACGGCGGATTCAACGCGAAAATTATGATTTAAATTCTGTCCAATGGGAGTTCCGTCCACTGCGCGCCACAATCTCGCGGTTCTATCAGAGCTAGTAGTGATTATGGTGTTGCCGTCGGGGCTAAAAGTGACGGCTCGAATTATACCGTTATGATTCATCGTCTGTCCAATGGGTGTGCCGTCAGCCGCACGCCACAATCTCGCGGTGCTATCAGAACCTGCGGTGATGACCGTGCTACTGTTGGGGCTAAAAGCAACGGCTTGAATCGTAGCCCTATGATTCATAGCTTGTCCAATGGGTGTGCCGCCAGTCGCACTCCACAACTTCGCGGTGTAACCAGTGCTTATGGTAATGATCGTTTTACCGTCGGGACTAAAAGCGGCGGCTAAAACTTGAAAGTTATGATTCATAACCTGTCCGATAGGGGTGCCGTCAGCCGCGCTCCACAATCTCGCGGTTCCATCAAGACTAGCGGTGATGACGGTGCTGCCGTCGGGGCTAAAAGCGACGGCTCGAACGGCACCTTCATGATTCATCGTCTGTCCAATGGGCGTGCCGTCAGCCGCACGCCACAATCTCGCGGTGCTATCAGAACCTGCGGTGATAACGGTGTTGCCGTCGGGGCTAAAAGCGACGGTTTGAATGGCATGGTTATGATTCATAGTCATTTCAATGGGCTTGCCGTCCGCTACGCGCCACAATCTCGCGGTTTTATCATCGCTGGCAGTGATAACGGTGTTGCCATCGGGACTAAAAGCAACGGCT
>JANQQU010000067.1 GCA_028284905.1 Calditrichia bacterium | reverse complement strand
ATTCGCATACATTCAACTCTGGGATATAAATCCCCCAGAGAGTTCGAGCAAATAAACCGTGCAGCTTAAATTACTGTCTACCGTTTTGAGGAAGACCATCTCTACAACAAACAACAAACGACAAACAACGAACAACGATATTTGCCTACCAGGGCAATTTACCCAAATCGACATTTCCCCCGGAAATAATAATACCAACACGTTTTCCCTGTAACCCCAAATCATGTTCGAGGAGGACAGCCAGAGGTACAGCAGAAGATGGTTCAATAATGATTTTCATTCGCTCCCAAACAAGGCGCATTGCCTGAACAATGGCGTCTTCACTCACAGTAACAATTTCTTGTACATAATCCCGGATAATCGCAAAAGAAAGCTCGCCCAGCGAGGTTAATAACCCATCGGCAATCGTTTGCGGATTGATCGAAGGAAGCCGCTTGTTTTCTTTCATGGAGCGATAGGCGTCGTCTGCACCGGTGGGTTCTCCCGCAATGACGACCGTTTTCGGGGAAAGGTAACGAGCGGTTAAAGCGGTGCCGCTGGCCAGACCGCCTCCCCCAACCGGTGCCATCAGTACATCAAAACCGTCTGCTTCATCAGCGAGCATCTCCTTTGCAGCAGTTGCCTGCCCGGCAACGATATAGGTATTGTCATAGGGGTGGACAAAGGTTGCTCCGGTCTCTGCTACTACTCCCGCCAGGGTCGACTCCCGCGCTTCCAGGGTCGGTTTACAAAAAGTGATTTTAGCGCCATAACCGGCCACTGCTGCTTTTTTTACGGCAGGTGCGGTTTCCGGCATAACAATGTGGGCGGGAATGCCACGAATTTTGGCCGCAAGTGCCAGTGCCTGAGCATGATTCCCGGAAGAGTGAGTCGCCACACCTTTCTCAGCGGCAGTTGCATCCATGGCAAAAACCGCATTGGTGGCGCCGCGAAATTTGAAAGCACCCACTTTTTGCAGATTTTCACACTTAAAAAAAAGCTGCATATCAAGCATCTGGTCGATGGTCTGGCAGGTAAGCATTGGGGTTCGATGGGCATACGGCTTTATCCGTTCCGCCGCTGCTTCAATATCTGCGAGTGTCGGTATTTTTTCCATGGCGGAATATACGGGGTCGTCCGGTTTTTTGCTATAGGAAAAATTGAGAGGTAATATCGCAGAACGATATTACCTTCATGTAGCTATATCAAAGCCGTTCGAGAAAATGTCGGGACAAATCATAAACTTTCTCATAATCATCCCATTCAAGCGTTTCCGGAGTGTCGTTAATATGATGGTACGGCTGCTTGCCATCTTTGGTGAATAGAAAAAAACCTTCTACTCCAGCTTTGATAATCGGATACTGATCGCTGTTCGGGCGGTTCGCGCGTTGACCGAGCGGACCTAGTTGCAATGAGTCATTAACCGCCTGCAGAGTAGCAAAGTGATCGGGAAAATCCTTACCGCCCACTGCCATAATGCCGTTTTCCCCGGAGGCTACCATATCGAAGTTAAGGAGAAAAGCCGCCTCGCTTAATTTTATCGGTGGTTTTTTCGCAAAATGAGTGGAGCCGACGAGACCGGCCTCTTCCCCGGAAAAAGCAACGAAAAGGAGGTTGTAGGGAATCGGATTCTGGGTGAAGTATTTTGCCAGGCTAAACAGCATCGCAACGCCGCTGGCATTGTCGTTCGCGCCGGGGAAATAGACATCGCCCATCGCGCCATGATGATCATAATGTGCGGTAATCAGAATCGTCTCTTTCGTATCTGTTTTCGAAGGTAAGAGACCGTAGACATTTTGGGTTTTCACTTTTTTGAAGCGCCCTTTTACAGAATAACTAACGGTGCGGGCGTTTGAGGGAAAAGATTCCCGCAAAACGTCAAATACCGGTATCGAATAGCCGTGGTTTGGGGTGTGCGCCGATAGTTTGTCTACAAGAAATATGATTGCTTTGGCACCGCCAACCATAGCGGTTTCTATTTTGAAATTCTTGGAATACAGATTTTTACTGATGGCAGCATTGGAGGTAACTTTTTCCGGAGCGCCGTCTTCGATGATCAAAACTGCCTCATCTATCGATACATTGGCGTAATCGTTCAGATTCATGTTATGAATATAAAGCCCGTGCCCGACCCGCAATACCGGGACTACTGCGTCTCCTTTCCCGCTGCCGCTTTGGGCGTACGGCAAAAAATCGATACCGGGACGTAATGCTTTGTCCTCAATTTTGAGCAGGGGAGTTTCCGTAAAATAGTTGGCTTTTAGGGAAAACTTTTGCAGGTATTCCTTGTCTTTGCCAGCGGCTTTCAAGCCGATTGCTTCAAACCTTTCCTGGATATATTTTGCGGCCAGCTTATGGCCTTTATCAGCATAGCCGCGTCCGCGGAATTCCGGAGAGGTCAGTTTGGCAACATCGATCCGCGCTTGCTCGACAACCGACTGAGCGATGAGCGAATCCTGAATTGTAAAAAGACCAAGGAAAAGACTAAAAAACAAATACTTAAGAAATCTCATAATGCCCCCATAGAAATTTTCGGTATGTTACAACATATCTATTTGCGTGATAAGATACAAGGGAGATTTGGAAATGACATGGTGGATAAACAGGTAATAAAGTGAAGATCTGATGCGGTTAATATCAGCGATTTTCTGCCAGAGAAAATCTTTTGCTTAAAAAGGGATTTCCCGTATCGAACTGTAACGTTGCTCCCTCCACTGAATATCCCAATACTATTTGTAAAATACCCTGCTGTTCGGTTTTCCAGGAAAAGGAAAAGGTTGGATTGTTATGGATGCCAAGCGCTTCCTGAGCTGCATTGAAAGTGAGAATAGTTGTATCCAAATTAGCTTCCTGAACAGACAGGTAGAATGGCTCTGCCCAGCCGTTCGGGTTGCCGGAAAAATTCAGGGTGAAAGATACTTCATAAACGTAGCTATCGACTTTTTTGATTTTTTTTGGCGGATAAGTTTTTGTGATAGCTACCGTGGTAAAGTTGGTGTCGACACATACAGCCTGGATGGTTTGCAGCGTGAAGGGATAGGGCCATTGGGAGTCCTCTTTCACATTCTGTTGCTGCGCCTGTCCATTGGGAGCCAGCAACAGAATCCATAGCAGGAAAAGTATGTTTCTAACAGTTTTCATCACAATTTTCCTGTTAACTACCTTTCAATGCCCGAATTGCCTCAATCCGCTGCAATACCGGTGGATGGGAATAATTGAGAAAAACATAGAGCGGATGCGGGGTTAAATTGGAGAGATTATCCGCAGATAATTTTTTCAATGCACCAATCATGCTGGCACCATCACCGGTAGTTTCCGCGGCATAACGGTCTGCTTCGAATTCGTTCTTGCGGGAAAAAATTTGCATGAAGACGGAGAGAATCATCTCAATGGGGGAGAAGAGCATACCAAAAAATATTAACCCGGCATAAATGGGCGTCTCGGCAGCGCTCTGCATGTAAAAAGCTTCAAACAGTGGTTGATGGCTTAGGAAGATGGACAGCAGGTAGAACATCACTCCGCTGTGAAGAATACTGATTACCATACTTTGCAGAATATGCCTCTTCTTATAATGGCCAATTTCATGGGCCAGCACAGCAACCAACTCTTTAATGGTGTGTTTTTCTACCAGCGTATCGAAGAGGGCAATTCGCTTGTGCTTCCCGAAGCCGGTGAAGAAAGCATTGGATTTCGAAGAGCGCTTCGAGCCGTCCATTACGAAAAGATTTTCCAGGGGAAATTTAACTGATTGGGCATAATTGAGAATAGCCGAACGCAACTCACCATCTTCCAGTGGGGTAAATTTGTTAAATAAAGGCATGATCCAGGTTGGTGCAATAAACTGCATGAACAGGGAGAATACCGTTAAGGCAAGCCAGCAATAGAGCCAGGCATTGCCACCGGCGTACTGAAAGAAGGCGAGAATACCAGCTAATACTGCACCGCCAATCAAAACACCTAATGCAATCCCTTTGAGTAAATCCATAAAAAAAGTGGCCGGAGTGGTTTTATTGAAACCAAACCGTTCCTCGATAACAAAAGTGGAATAAATGCTAAATGGCAGAGAAATAAGGGAGCGGGCAAAAATGAGGATGCCAATATACAGCAGGCCGGTCCAAATCGGTCCCAGCGCCCATCCCCGAACAATCTGATCGAGATAATCGAAACCGCCGGCAAACCAGAAAACTAATGTGAGCAGCAGTCCGAATGTGCCGGTAATAAACCCGAAACGAGTACGAACACGGGTATATTCCTGTGATTTCTCATACTTTTCCTGATCATAAACATCGCTAAACTCTTCCGGTAATTCGTTCTTCAACGCGCGCAGATTTAAAACTTCCGTAACGAGATCCAGCAGAAAACCAATCAATAAAGTTACCAGAATGATAATGCCATATATATTCATTGCTAAAATTCTCCCGTACTAATATGTTCAACACTAAATATGGCAAAGATTTCGAAAATTCAATATTAAAAATAATTACCCGTGGACAGTTGTCAGTTGTCAGTTATCAGTTATCATTTTACAGTGATCAGTTATTGTTGCTTTTATGGCGATCATAGAGCGAGGCTTGTTCACCAATTCCAAACAATATTCTACCAATTCCCAAGTTCCCTGACAACTGATCCCTGATAACTGTTCCCTGATAACTGTTCACTGACAACTGATAACTGTAAAGAAGTGAGGGCAAATCATCCATAACAGGTATTATTGTAAAGACAACCACTCATTTAATAAAAAGAGGTGACCAATGCAGTTTTTCCGATCGATAATATGCCTTATGGCAGTTTGTTTTATATCTGCCTCCTTAAACGCTCAATATGAAGTTGAAATCGCATTTCCATCGCTTAGTTTTACCCAGCCGGTCGATTTACAAAACGCCGGTGATGGTAGCGATCGCCTGTTTGTTGTTAATCGTTTCGGCATCATCCATGTATTTGAAAATGATGAAAATACCACGAGTATAAGTAGTTTTCTTGATATACAAAACCGGGTAGATCATTCATTCGGTGAAGAAGGATTACTCGGTCTGGCATTTCATCCGGATTATGAAAACAATGGATATTTCTATGTCAATTACACCGGAAGTGGCCCCAGCAGATCAATTATTTCCCGCTTCAAGGTGTCTCCGAATAACCCGAATCTTGCTATGGCAGATAGTGAATTCGTGATTATCGAGCTTCCCAAGCCATTCGCCAATCACAATGCCGGCGCCCTGGCATTCGGTCCTGATGATGGATACTTGTATATTACTACCGGTGATGGTGGCTCCGGTGGTGATCCGCTAAACAGCGGACAGGACCGGGAATCTCTGCTGGGTAAAATTTTGCGGATAGATGTGGATAATTTTACCGATAGCACCAATTATTCCATCCCCGCCGATAATCCCTATGCAGACTCTACCAATAGCTTCAGAAAAGAGATATACGCTTATGGCTTGCGCAATCCCTGGCGAATGAGCTTCGATCCGGAGACTGGTTTGCTCTGGGCTGGCGATGTTGGTCAGGACGATTATGAAGAGATTGATATTATCGTCAATGGCGGAAACTATGGCTGGAAAATTATGGAGGGAAATCATTGCTACTCACCTTCCAGCAACTGCAATATGAGCGGATTGATATTACCGATTTGGGAGTATGAACACCCCTCATTTGGATCTGCCTCGGTAACCGGTGGCTTTGTCTATCGGGGAAGCAGTGCCCCGGGATTGACCGGAAAATATATCTATGCTGATTATCTTAGCGGACAAATATGGGCCTTGAATTACACGAATGAGCCCGTTCTTAATGAGGAAATTATTAATAGCAATTTATTTATTTCTACCTTCGGTGTAGACGAATCGCAGGAGCTGTATTTCTGCGCCTTCAATGGCCGTATTTATCGCTTTGTTGATACTTCTGTGGGCATCGAAGATGCACAACCACTGGCATCGCCGGAGACATTTGAATTAGCGCAGAATTATCCCAATCCCTTTAATCCATCAACGATTATTCCATTTCGGGTTTCCCAGGCAGCCGATGTTCGTATCGACATATTCGATCTCAATGGCCGCTGGATCAACACATTACTGAATCAGTCAATGGCCGCCGGGCAGCATGAGATACTGTGGCGAGGGCAGAACAGCAGTGGCGAACAGGCCGCAGCCGGGATTTATTTTTACCGCCTGCAGGTTGATGGCCGCCTGCTGGCAGCGAAGCGGATGGTTCTGCTGAAATGATGGCAGCATTGCCAGCACGCATTCTCGGGATGGATTTTAGTGGCGGTAAGGAAGCCGGAAAAAAACTCTGGATAAGCGAATGCCGCCGGCAGGGTGATCAACTTGTTTTGGAACGCTGCTACCGGGGGCGCGAGTTACCGGGCAGCGGCGCTAAGCGGGAAAAATGCATGATGGCATTGCGCGATTTTCTCCGCCGCGAGAGTGCCTGCCTGATCGGCATGGACTTCCCCTTCGGGTTGCACGAACGGATGGTACCGGAAGATGATTGGTCCGCTTTTATTGCATCCTTCCGGAAAAAATTCCCTACGGTAGAAAGCTTTCGCTCTTACTGCCGCTCTTTTTCCGCCCGTCCCGAGCTTAAACGAACATCTGATATTGAAAGTAAGGCGCCATTTGCGCCTTACAATCTTTGGATTTACCGACAGACCTACTACGGCATATTTGATGTACTAGCGCCGTTGTTAAAAGAAGGCGTCATTACCGCCCTGCCGATGCAATCTTCCATATCCAGTGGCGTCCAGGTGATGGAAACCTGCCCGGCGTCTGTGCTGAAGTGGGCAGACCTTTATCTGCGTTATAAAGGGAAAGCGGAAAGCGCTTTACAAAACCGAGCCGAGATTGTTAATTATCTAATGGAGAAAAAAGTAAAATTAGCGACACCGAATCTGCGGCAGGTTTTATTGGATGATCCGGAAGGAGATGCGCTGGATAGCCTGCTATCAGCCTTTATCGTTTTTAAAAATATGCAATCTCCGGAAAATCTATATCGAATGGATAAAGCCGAATATGTTCGGGAAGGTGTCGTTTTCTTTTAGATTTCTGTTAATGATTAGGAAATAGTGAATCAGGTAGATTTTTATAATCAGCTTACCTTATAAATCGCTGGAGCAGCTATGAAGCAAATGAAAGGGATTGTTTTCCAGGAGTTAAAAAACATCGATTCAATGGCAATTATCGATGTGCCTTATCCGACACCAAAACCTGGTGAGGCCGTGGTAAAAATTAAAGCAGCCGCGCTCAATCACCGCGATGTCTGGATTACCAAAGGGCTTTATGCGGGAATTAAAGTGCCGATAATACTGGGATCTGACGGTAGCGGCATCGTTGCCGAAGTTGGTGATCCGGCAGATAATGCCTGGTTAGAAAAGCCGGTAATGATTAATCCCGGTCTGGAGTGGGGTGAAAATTCCCGGGCGCAACAGCGCAGCTTCCGCATTTTGGGACTGCCGGACAATGGCACTCAGGCAGAATATGTGGTGGTGCCGGTGGCCAATCTTGTGGAGAAGCCGAATTACCTTTCATTTGAAGCGGCGGCAGCAGTCCCACTGGGCGGATTGACCGGTTATCGCGCCTTGTTTACCCAGGGAGGTTTGGCAGCAGGAGAAACTGTGCTGATCACCGGCGTTGGTGGTGGCGTTGCCAGCTTGATGATGCAAATGGCGGCAGCGGTAAATGCCCGGGTGCTGGTAACATCCGGTGATGACGAAAAAATTGCTAGAGCAATAGAAAACGGCGCCAGCGGAGGAGCTAATTACCGTAAAGAAGATTGGACAGAAAAAATCGCCGAATTAGCCGGTAAGGCCGGCATCGATCTGATTGTTGATAGCGCTGGCGGCGCAGGGTTTCCGGAATTGACTTCATTGGTGAATCCCGGAGGGCGCATTACTTTTTTCGGGGCGACAGCGGGAAATCCACCCGGTATCAATTTACGGCAAATCTTCTGGAAGCAAATCACCATCCAGGGAACCACGATGGGCACGCCACGCGATTTTGAGCAAATGGTTCATCTCTTTGAATCATATTCCATTAAACCGTTCATCGATGGGCCGTACCTTTTTACTCGTTTCCGGGAGGCATATCAGCAAATGATCGACGGACAGCAGTTTGGGAAGATCGTTTTGTCGGGGAAGTTTGAATAGGGGATTTGTTGGATTGACGATTTCAGGCCGGCGAGGCTTTGTGGATCTTAACCGTCACGTTGTTGGGGAGAAAATGGTTCCGCTCCTTTCAGTCGCTGATGGCTCCGCTGCGCTAATGGTTCCGCTCCTTGCAGTCGCTAATGGCTGCGCTCCCGCTGGTCGCTGATGGTTATATCTCTAGATACATCAATCTTTTAGCCATTAGCGACCATAGGGAGCGGAACCATCCTGCTCTGTAATATATACGATCTCAATTCTTACAATAGTAATCAGTCATTCGTCCGTCAAAAAGATGCCCTTTAACAATTAGCGACTGCAAGGAGCGGAACCATCCTGCTCTGAAAAACATACGATCTCAACTCTTACAATAGCAATCAGCCATTCGTCCGTCAAAAAGATGTCCCTTAGCCATTAACGACCGCAGGGAGTGGAGCCATATTCCCCAGACTCAACACGCAAACCAAATAAGACAATTCCTGCGCACTAAAACACGCACACCCAAACCCCTACCCAGAAACCAACGGCTGATAAAACTCCGGTCGGCGATCGGTCATAATATCATTTAAAGCGGTGATCTGTTTCTTGCGCGCCAGGGCCGGGTCAATCTCGCAGACATGAAGTGTGGTTTTTTGAGATGGCGCCCGATGCAGCAATACCCCCTTGGGGGCGACAACCTGACTTTTTCCGGTAAAACGTAATTCGCCATGTGGCCGTTTATCGCTGCCGAAACGATTGGCGGTAATGGCAAATATGGTATTCTCCAGGCAACGGGAGAGCATGGTCTGCTGGCAGAAGCTTAACACCAGGTTGGAAGGATGGCAAACGATGTCCGCTCCGAGAACGGCGAGGGAACGTGTCACTTCCGGAAAAATCCAATCAAAGCAGACCATCATACCGACTTTCGCGCCGCGGACCTCATCTACCTGCAAAGGGATGTCGCCGGGGTCGAAGCAGTTTTTTTCTTCACTAAAAAGGTGCAGTTTCCGATAAGTATGGATAAGGCCGGTGGGTCCCAATAACAGGGAGCTGTTGAAAATTTTCTCATGTTTCTTTTCAGCAAAGCCGGTAACGATATGCATATCTTTTTCCCGGCAGAGGTTTATCAGGCTGTCAACCGTGGGAGAATCGGCCGGATCTTCCGCCAGTGTTTTTAGTTCTTCTCTCCCCTGAAAATAATAACCGCTAAACGGCAGTTCTGGTAAAACGATCAAGTCTGCATCGACCGTAGCCAGCGCTTTGATAACTTTGGAAACATTTTGATTAATTCTGCCAAAGGCAGGGCGAAACTGATAATAACCCACTTTTAACATCATAAAACCCCAAGTTTTTATTGCAGAGTAAAAGCGGCCTGGCCAATTGGCCGGCGTTGAAGATCAACTACTCAATACCTGATGCACTTTTTCCAGCAACATTTGCGGAGAAAAAGGCTTTTGTAAAAAGGTGTTTTCCGAATCAGCAATGCCATGGTCGCTAATCGTGCTTAGCGGATATCCGGATAAATACAAGACCTTCATATCAGGATGAAGGGCATGTAGCTGACTGATAAGATTTGCTTCCTTTAAGGCCGGCAACAGCGGATCAACAATTAAAATATGAACCGGTTGGTCCGTCGATTTTGCCAGGGGAATTGCTTCGCTGCCTTCTCCGGCAGAAAGCACCTGGTAGCCCCGCCCGCGGAGAATTTGCTCTCCCATCCGGCGCAAGGATTCGTTGCCTTCCAGCAATAATACGGTCTCCGTACCACTCACTTGGCCGCTTGTACTTGCTTTCTCCTTGGTTGACGATGTTTCCGGCGCATCTACCCGTGGAAAATATATTTTGAAAGTCGTCCCAATATTCTCTTCGCTAAAGGCCCAGATATAACCGCCACTCTGCTTAATGATGCCATATGCGGTCGCCAATCCGAGACCACTTCCTTTTTCCGTGAGCTTGGTGGAGTAAAATGGCTCAAATATCTTGGAAAGGGTCTCCGCATCCATTCCTTTACCATTATCGCTAATCGCCAGCATCACATAATCACCGCTTTCGATGGCAGCGATATCCAGATGCATATAGTTTGCATCCCAGTAAACATTAGCAGTTTCCACGGTTAGTTTGCCACCGCCCGGCATTGCTTCCCGGGCATTCGCTATCAGCTGATCGATAATAAACCGTAATTGCGTATGGTCGACGCTAATATGGCCTAATTCCGAATAAAGCGAAGCATGAACTTCGACGACATTGCCCAACTGTTCCTGCAATTCCGGAATCATTTTCTCCAGCATATCATTGAGATTGAGCAATTGCGGATGTAAAACCTGCTTTCGGCTGAATGCGAGCAGTTGCCGGGTTAAATCGCTGGCTTTTTCTCCCGCTGATAAAATTTGCTGCAAGCTTTTTTGACTGTCGGCGGGAATTCCCGGTTTTTCCAGTAGCAATTGCGCATACCCGGTGATTAGCGTCAGCAGATTGTTATAATCATCGGCAACGCCCCCGGCCAGCCGGCCGACCGCTTCCATCTTTTGAAAATAGCGTAATTGCCGCTCGGTTTGCATTTGGGCCCGCTCAGTGCGATGCTGGCGGGTGATGTCCTTGCAAATACCCACCATGGCGATTGGCTCACCTTTGTTGTCCCGAATGAGAGAAGAGGAGAGAAAGATGGTAAATTCACTGCCGTCTTTTCGGCGATTTAACAACTCGCCCTGCCATCCCCCTGCGAGGGTTTGGGCATGAATGTGCTGCCGACCCGGCGTATCGTTGTCGGAGCGTATAATCGCAATAGATTTGCCAATCACTTCTTCTTCCAGGTATCCGTAGATCTCCTCAAAAACATGATTAACAAAAAGAATCTTGTCATCCAGGCCGGTAATGATGACGCAATCACTAATACTTTTCATTGCCTGGGCGAGCATGTTCATTTGTTTCTCTGTGCTTACCCGAACACTAATATCCCGCACTACCGATTGAATTGCCGCTTTGCCCATGTAGGTGATCGGCGCTGCAACAATTTCCGCATCAAGCTCTTTGCCGCTAACGGTGCGCAATTTTTCCTGCACAGGCGGCCCGGGCTTCTGTAGTTCATGCATTCTCTGGATGCGCCGGGCGGCGGTATCACGGTATGCCGGATGGACAAAATCAAGGACATTTCGCCCGATAAATTCCTGGGGATGATTGGCGCCGAACATCTCGGCACTGGCAGCATTGGCATAGAGTATTTTCCCTTCGCTATGCACTACCACTGTATCCGGAGATAAATCGACTAGTTGGCGATAGCGCCGCTCGCTTTCCTGTAAGGCGGTTTCGGTCCTTTTTCGTTCGGTAATATCAATAATTGTTTCGATGTAGCCAGTCACTTTACCACTGTCACTAAGTACCGCCGTGCCTTCTCCATAAACCCAAACAACCGATTTGTCCGGTTTGAGAAAACGATATTCCATCTTAAAGGGAATTTTATTTCGAATCGCGTTATGCCAGTGATCGAGAATCTGTAGGCGATCATCTGGATGGATCGCAACCATCCATTCCTCGCCAAGGGCGGTGTCCTGAGAGATGCCGGACAATTCGCTCCATCGTTCGTTTACAAACAGGCAGAAACGATTCGCATTACATTGGAAAATGCCGACCGGAGAAACCCGGGTAAGGTTGCGATAACGGGCCTCACTGGCGGCCAGTGCCGCTTCTGTCTGGCTGCGAATGGTCATATCCCGGAATACGAGGACAATAGTATCCGCACCCCGTTTTGATTCGATTAGGGAAGCGGTCGATTCGAAGATCAGCCAATTGCCGCTTTTATTGCGTAGCCGGCAGGAGAGAGTGGAAATAAATCCACCGTCGAGGAGATTCTTTAATTCCCCCTGAAATTCGCTGGTATCATCGGGATGAGTGATATCTGTGAGGGAAGTGTCCGTCAACTCTCCGGCGAGGTATCCCAGTTGATTAAAAAAGGAGGGGGTGGTGTACTGGATGGTCATATCCCGATCAACAATCGCGATCAGATCCGGGACGTTGTCCAATATCTTTTTCGGGAGTGGCGCTTTTTTTGGAGTGTCTTTTTTCCTGGATCCCGCTTTTTTTTCCTGCGCACTCATATCAATTTTTCCCTTTCCTCACTGCCTGGCGTTTATGCGATTTTATATAATAAGAACCCGGTTGAATTTATAAAAGCGAACAATGAAATATGCCATTTTTTACGGTATTGGAATTTCTGTATAAAAATTAAATGATCGTGTGATTTTATACGAAACTGGACGGATTGATTTTCCAAATTGATTTACAATCGCCTAAAATGGCAACGCTGAATGAAAAAATCAGGTCGGTTTCGTACCGATGCGTGTTCAAGGATTGCGGCTATTTCGAAGCGCTTTATTCGCCGGAAAATTAATTTAAAATCTGACAAATTCCTTGCTTCTCACTGCTATTTCGTTTTATTTCAGTACCCCTATACCAGTAGTAAAGCATAAGGAGCCTGTTGTGAAGAATCCCGTTCTCAGTTTAGACCCGCAGCTAATGTGGGAGCACTTTTACCAAATTAGTCAAATCCCCCGTTGTTCCAAGGATGAAGACCGCGTACGTCAATACGTTCTCGATGTTGCAGAGCGAAATGGCTTAAGCTATGAGATGGATGATGTTAAAAACGTCGTCATTCGTAAGCCGGCAACACCCGGGCGGGAAAACGCCCCGATCGTTGTTTTACAGAGCCATGTGGATATGGTCTGCGAAAAAAATAAAGACACTGTTCATGATTTTTCCAAAGATCCCATTCGCTTGTTAATCGAAGGTGACTGGGTAACAGCCGATGGCACAACATTGGGATCCGATAACGGAATCGGAGTTGCTGCTTCTTTAGCTGTCCTGGAAAGCAAGAATATTGAACATGGTCCACTGGAACTGTTATTTACGATGGATGAAGAAACCGGTTTAACCGGGGCGACTCACCTCTCCAATAAATTACTGGAAGGACGTGTGCTTCTCAATATGGATTCCGAAGAAGATGGCGCCGTTTATATTGGTTGTGCCGGTGGCCGTGATACGGAATTTTTTCTGCCGCTGGAAACCAATGCCGTCCCCGCAGATTATAGCGTCGTTCGTGTTCGCATCGGTGGCTTGCAGGGAGGCCATTCCGGCCTGCAAATCGGTGTAGGATTGGGCAACGCGGTGAAGCTAATCTCCCGCCTGCTCTGGAATGCTGCTGATAAAATGGACATTCGCCTGATGCACATAGATGGTGGCAGTAAGCATAATGCAATTCCCCGCGAGTGTGATGCCGTTCTGGCATTGCCGACTGGCGATGTTGCTGCGTTGGAAGCGCTTGCCAAAGAATATGACGCTATCTACAAGAACGAACTTCAACTGGTGGATGCGGACGTTTTCGTGCGGGTCGACAGCGATGGTTTTGATAAATCCGGCGAGACATTAACCCCGAATTTGCAAAGTCGCTTGCTCAACATGTTGTTTGCAATGCCGCATGGCGTGCTGGCAATGAGCCATGCCGTGGAAGGATTGGTAGAAACCTCCACAAACCTGGCGGTTATTAAAACCCATGCAGATAAAATTAGCGTTTTGACCAGCCAGCGTAGTTCGGTGAATTCCGGATTGGATACTGTTGCCCAAATGGTGGCATCGGTGGGGAAACTGGCGGAAAGTGATATTCATCCGACCAACGGATATCCTGCCTGGCAACCCAACCCCGAGTCTTCTTTGTTGAAACTGGCAACAGAAGTCCATAAGGATCTATTCGATGAAGCGCCGGAAGTAAAGGCGATTCATGCCGGCCTGGAGTGTGGCATTATCGGAGATAAATTCCCGGGAATGGACATGATCTCCTTTGGTCCGACAATTCTCGGCGCGCATTCACCCGATGAAAAAGTTAATGTGCCGACTGTCGAAAAATTCTGGCGCTATCTGGTTGCTATTTTGGAGAAAGTAAACTAGGTAAGACGGAAAACTTTTTATTGCCCGGTTGATCATTCACTTTGCATGATGAGCCGGGCTTTTTTATTTCCTTTTCAGCAGCTTTTCTTTAATGGTTTCCTCTACCAGCGGCGGCACGAAATTGGAAATATCTCCCCCGAAAGAGGCCACTTCCTTAACGATTGTTGAATTCAGATAAGTATATTTTTCATTGGGCATGAGAAAAACCGTGGTCACTTCGGAGTTCAGGCGGCGATTTACCAGCGCCATCTGGAATTCATATTCGAAATCCGAAATCGCCCGTAAACCGCGAATGATCGCACTGGCTTTTTTCGCTTCGGCAAAATCAACGATCAAACCTTGAAATAATTCCACGGAAATTTTATCGGAAGTTTTGATACAGGCTTTAACCGTTCGTTGAATCAGGTCGACCCGTTCTGTTGGGGTCAGCAGCGGCGATTTGCTGGTATTACGGGCAACAGTAACAATGATATGATCGAAGAGGCGGGAAGCGCGCTCAAGAACATCCAGATGGCCATTCGTAATCGGATCGAAAGTGCCGGGATAGATCGCTAGTTTCATAGGTCTCCTTTGTGGGTGAGAAAGCTGATGATACTGCGGTCGAATTGCTTCTGGCGAAGAATATGAAAATTTTCGCTCTCCCAGTCGATGTCATGCGAGCGTTCATTTTCCATGACCAGAATGCCGTCTTCAGCTAAATTCTTTGCGGTAAATGCCCGGGGTAAAAGCTTCTCAAACGCGCCCCAGGGAAATGGCGGGTCGACAAAAATCAGATCGAAGGGAGCCTTATTCACCCGGAGAAAATCGACTGCGTCTCTGCGGACCACCCGGCATTGCTCTGCCACCTTAATCTGTTCAAGGTTACGCCGAAGCACCTTGATCGAGCTTTGGGCAACGTCGACGAAGGTTGCTTTGGCGGCACCGCGGCTAAGTGCCTCGATGCCCAACCCACCTGACCCGCTGAATAGATCCAGCACGTTTGCATCAAGCACTGCATCATCCAGCAGGTTAAATATGTATTCTTTGATTTTGTTCGTTGTAGGTCTTATCGAACGATCTTTGGAAGCATTCAGCTGCCGGCCCTTATACTTCCCGGATATGATTCGCATTCAGCTCCTTGCTAATTTCGGTCGGAAATAACAAGTTCTACCTGGGCTTTCACATTCCCTGAAAACATTTGGCCATTCGTTGGATGAATCGAAATTTTTGCAATATTGGTCGAGGGCAGCGTATTGGATACTTCTGAAAGATAATCCACTATCGCCCCGTTTTTGCCCACCAGGCGCAGATAATAATAATTTTTCTTAATACCGCGCTGGGTTTCTTTTTCGCCGTCGGTTACCGAGTATTGCAGGTTATACTTCTGTGCAGTCGATCTCAATGCAGATTTTGCGTTGGATGCAGACTGAATACTGGTATAGCGATTCGCTGCACGGCTACTGCTTGTGGTAGGCAAGGGGATGGAAAAATCCGCCTGCATCTTTTGCTGGCCATCCAGAAATAATTCCTGAATCGACTCGATCTTAATCTTGCTAAAAGCCGGTGCTGCATTTTGCAAGTTGATGCGATATTTGGCAATTGCATCTCTGCTGTCGCCAATAATGCTAAAATAAGCATGGCCGGGCGTAACAACGACCATCGATTTATTGACACCGGCTGCCTGTGCATCCAGCAATTGCCCCAGCTGGTCGACCCGAAAGGCATTATCCTGACGATTCTGGCTGTATAAACGCTGGAATTGTTCCGGAATTGCTGGCGGTGGCGGGGTATTTTCCGGTTGAGTAACCGTATTGTTGGTAACGGTATTATTGTTATTGGGATCGTCACTACCGGTGATGTCCCAGAAGTAGAAGATTGCCACGATTGCTAAAATGACCGCCAGGGCAATTAAACCGTACTTAAAAATATTGCTCTTCGGGGAGAGGTCTTCGATGCTCGGTGGCGCGTCATATTCGTCAGTGAAATTTTCCTGATTCTCGAAGGGATTTCCGGTTTTCGGATCTTCGCTGGAGACGTGTTCCTGATAGGGCTGATACTGTTGCTGTTGATATTGTTGCGGGTCCTGGTACTGCTGTGGGTCCTGATATTGCTGCTGAGGCTGGTACACCGATTCTGCCGGTTCCATTTGCATATTACTGGACTGTTCGGCTTCGTCAGTAAAAAATTCAAAGTCCATTTTGTTTGCCGGGGTCGGCGACTCTTGTTCTGCAGGAAGATCCTTGTTTTTTTGCGGGTCTTGCTCTTGCGGAACATCTAAAAGATTGATTTTGACCATGTTATGCCTTCAGTGCTTTATATAGAACTAGAAAATGTTTGACAAGGGTTCAACAAAGCGATGCGCGCCCATAGCGCCAAATTCCGGATCCTCGGAGTTGATCTGCCATTCGGAATTATCCGCCGGATTGAGTATTCGTAGCGGCAGGCTGCAAATATTCTGTAAATCGTCCAGCCATAAAGCTTTAAAACTATTTCCGAATAAAATGACCTGCGAAATAGAGTAAAGCGGGCTGTCCACCGGTCCGGGACGTTGGATGTCGTCGATCATGGCGCTAAACGCAGAGAATATTTCTCCGCTGTCGAGTTGATTGATATTGTTGAGATTCTTCGTATAGGGCTTAAAGTTAAAACTCAGAAAACTGGTTTCATCGGAAACCACCGTTTCAAAGCCGGTTTCGGTAAAGTTTACCAACAGACTCTG
The DNA here is from genome assembly GCA_028284905.1 of Calditrichia bacterium. Classification (GTDB taxonomy): domain Bacteria; phylum Calditrichota; class Calditrichia; order RBG-13-44-9; family J075; genus JACKAP01. The sequence continues at coordinate 38,472 of JANQQU010000067.1, read as the reverse complement.
GCCGATTTGATTGGGGTAGAAGCGCCGGAATAATTCATCGACCGAAAAACAGTTCAGATTAATATGCGTCAGGGACATGCCTGCTTCGCGGGCGATCTTGTTGAAAAAACCGAAAATGTCCTTACGAACGCTAAAAACCAGCAGTTCTTTCAGGGCATTGTATTCCCGAACGTATTCCGGCCGGTAGATAATATAGTCATCCAGATCAGAGGTTAGCTCATGGGAAAGTTCTGCCGAAACAACTGTCTCGTACATATTTTCCGGTATATAGCTATCCACATTGATCTTTTTCACCAGACCAAAGCGTGCTGATAATAGAAAACGTACGTTTTGCGTATTAAGGTGGTTTTTCAGCGCGAGTGCGCTTAGATGATTTGCAATTCGGATAACGGTGGTAGGTTTTGAAATGTTATCGTAATTAATAACAAAGGGCAGTGGACTTTCAACTGCCCTTTGTATTTGGATAATCTGAGATTTCTCAACTTCTGCCTGGACCCAGGTTACGTGGTTGTCCTGAAAGCTGATACTACTGATTATTTCTCCCATGAATCATTCCTGATATTGATTTACTGCTCCCAACTCTTCATTCCATTCTGAACAAATCCATGGTTTTTATGTTTCTTGTAGAAAACGCCATATACGGGTTCTTCATATCCATTCAACATGACAGCTGTTTTCTCGTCAATCATTTCCCGTGCCTGACGGAATTTGTCACCATCGCTACTGTTGAAAGCGCCTTTCATTTCCTGAACTACGCCAAAAACAGATTGATATGTGTCATAGAATGGCTGGATTTGATTTCGGCTCCGTGCCGGAATCCTTGAGTTGTTTGCAATAAGTGAGTCCAAATTCTGTATTTTAGTACCAAAGTAATTTAGTCGTTCTTCCAGGTCGCGAATATTACCGGTTTCGACTCGTGTTGCCAGTGTATCAAATTGGTTAGAGACATTTTCGATCATTGGCTTTAAGCGTGAGAAAGCTTTCTCAGTTTTTACGGTATCAACAAAATCTTTCACACTGGAAACATAACGGAAAAAGCGAACATTGGATAAATCCTGCATTTCCGCGGTTACCTCTTTCAGGTTCAACAGTAATTCCGTGCTGTAGCGGCTCAGGCGATGCCTTGTTTTAACTTCATCCATTAATTTTGCGGTGCTGTCCAAAGATGCACGGACTTGATCGACGTAAGGATAAATCGAAATATCTGAAATAGGGCCGGTAGCTTCCAGCAATTCGCTATTAAATTGATCCAGCAAATTCGGAGATTCAATAGTTACCGAAGGCTTGCCTTCTTCGTATAAAACCAGGTAACGCTGGTCGCCATCAAATCTGTCCGGGCACTCAAAATAACTCTCATCGAATTTTACCAAAACGGAGTCAGCTTCGCTAAGCTGAAGGATGCCGCGTCTTTGGGTTAACAGAAAGTTGTCGGTGATAAAACTGTTATGAACTTTATCAAGCGCTGCTTTCTGATTATCGAGATTTGAGTTGCTTTTTGAAAGATCAACTTCTGTGAGCGCTTTCATTCCTTCGTCGGCAACTTTGGCAAACGTCTCAATGCGGTCATCGACACTGGTAATCGAGGTAATATTCGTGCGGCGAATATCTCTAATGAAGGTGTTCATTGCCGCTACTTGCTCGCCCCAGTACTTCTCAACAGTCGAGACTTCTACTTGTGGAATATAAACTTTCAGAGAGTCGATATAACGCTGCGCCATTAATGTCGCATTCTGCAACGTATGATCGCTGATTGACTCTTTCAAGTAGTTCAGTGAGTCCACATAAGTTCTTGCTTCGCAAAAATTCGGGAACTCGATGGTGCCGTTGAACTTGTTAACACCCGCTTTTAATGCTTCCCGCTGTTGTACCAGGTTGTCAAAATTAACGAAATAACGAGCGTTGAAATCGAGATCTTCGCTAATTTCTGCAATCGACTTAGATAAAGGCGAAATTGCGCTGATTACCGGTACATTCAAAATTTGGTCAATATTACCAACTAAGATGTGCGTTAATTCACCAATTTTTTGTTTTTCCTGTAAACTGGAGTCAGTGCGGACGAAATTAAGCAGATTTTCCAGAGAATCAGACGGAATATACGATTTATTTTTGCTGTAGTGGTAATTCTGGGCTTCATAAAGCGTATTCAAGTTGCGGCGACTTGTTTCTTCCATACTCGCTTCTTCTTTCCAGAGCTTTCCGGGGATAGAAATGACTTGCCAGAGCACCAGACCAAATACAACGACAAGTAGTTTCAAAATTATAGAGCCTTGCGTCATAGTCTCCTCCAATGAAAGATTGACTTGTTATCTCAATTATAAAATAGTAAACCTAAAGCCTCCAATCTAAAAAGTTTACTAAAAACTCAAGAAAATGTCAAACGGTAAATCAAAATAAATTTCGAAAACTTATTATTTTTTTATGAGTTGCGTTTTGTTTTTTATCTGACTGTTTATTCAGTAATAAGCCAGCTTACCGGCTGGGAATATTTTCCAGAAATTTGTTAACAGTATCGAATATATACAGTCGTTCCCGATCCAGGCTAATCAGGTGATACGATTTTTCCAGAGTAAGACTTTCTTTTCTGGGAGAAGAAATATGTGCCATGATGTAGGGAAGATTGTCATATGTAATTGTGTGATCTTTGCGGGAATGAACGATCAACGCCGGGCATTCTACCCGCGGTAATTCGGTTTTAACGAACCCGATCAGTTTCAGGAATTCCTGCAAACTACTAATTGAATATTTATGATATGTGGGAATCTCTGTTTTACGGGATTTCTCGCTAACATTAGGTCCCCGGGACTTATGCTGATACTCAATAAACCGTTTCGCCAGTGGCAATAATGATAGTCGCCAATCTTTCATGATAATAGCACAAGCCATTGTTACTACAGCCTTTACCGGGTAATTTGCGGCAAGATGCAGTGCGAGCGCGCCGCCCATCGATTGCCCGCAAACATATACTGTAGCATATTTCCGGCACATCTCCTGGTAATAATGTTCAGCTGTTTTTATCCATATCTGGTAATCGATGCCATTAAGATCCTCTGGAGTGGTACCATGTCCGGGTAGAAGCGGTACCCAAACGCCGTATCCCTTCTCGGCAAAGTAATTGGCAAAATCCCGTCCTTCGAAGGCGGTGCCGGTAAAACCATGCAGGAATAATAAGCCCACTTCACCCTGGTCGATAAAGATCGGACCAGCATCGGGCATAACCGGGGCAGTTGGCGAATGGGCTTCCGGCATTGTTTCAATATTTACAGCCATAATAAAAACTCCTAAAAAACTTACAGTCTTACACTTTTCGTCCGATAACCTATTAAATGTGTAATGACTGTTAAAGATATTTTTCAAAAAAGTTATATGAAAAAATGAAGATATTGTTCAAAACTCCAAATTCCCAAATCCGAATTCCGAATTCCCAATTCGGAGGAAAACTATTTTTGAATTGGCAATTAGTTGATTTGTGAAACAGCCGGATATTTTTCTTGGCAATAAATTTGATTTGAAATAAATTGATGGGCCATGGACAGCAAAGTCTGCAAAAATCATCCACAAGTAGTGTCGCGCATTCGATGTTTTGAATGCAAGGAATATATCTGCGCACAGTGCCGATTGCATTTGGATCACCACTACTTCTGCAGCAAATGCTGCCATCGCATTAACTGGGGAAAGTCCATCTTTAAAAAGCTGCGAAAGCACAAGGTTGATCTCATTCTTGGCTGGAATGTGCTCGCTTCTTTTGCGCTCTTCTTTTTTCTGATCTATTTTTTCGCTAAAACGACATCGCCAGCGACGAACACTCCCGTCGCGCAAACGCCGCTTGCCGTTGCATCTCCCGATACGTTTTTTCAGGCATCTATTCCGATCGATACTTTGCCGTCATTCGCCCGGGAAATTACCAATACAATCCTTGGCAATAGCGCCTACGAACTGGTGTTGCAGCTGGAGCGGGGCTGGACGGTGACAGTTTGGTGTAATGACTGGCCAGTATTCAGCGAGGTTGTTTTAGCGGATGAAGAAAAAAAATATAGTATACCGCTGAGCTATGGCGATAATCGCATCCGGGTGGGTATCTGGAATGAAAAACAGCAGCTGGTGTTTCAGGACGAACAGTCTGTTGCTTTCCGAACCCCGCGCATCGAATCGCTGCGTCATCCGGTAACCCGGGGAAATAGTAAAGAGAAGAAGATTGCATTGACGTTCGACGGCGGCTCTTCAAATAAGGGTGTGGATTCCGTACTTGCGATTTTACGCCGGAAAAAAATGATCTCAACAATGTTTATTACCGGACAATTTATCGAGAGATATCCGGAACTGGTGAGTCAAATGATCGCCGATGGTCATGAAATCGGCAACCACACATACAATCATCCGCATATGACCAGCTTTGAGCAGAATAGCCGGCATGAACTGCGGGAGGGGGTGGATCGCTCATTTGTCCATCATCAGTTAATGAAAACGGACAGCCTTTTTCAAGTTACTGCCGGACGGGCATTTGTGCCTTACTGGCGGGCGGCATATGGCGAATACAATCGGAAAATCCTCGATTGGGCGGCGGAAGTTGGTTATAAACATATCGGCTGGACCCGCGGGTGCGACACCTTTGATTGGGTGAGCGATCCGGCAGCCGAATTATACCGGACGCCGGAGAAAGTGCGGGAATCCCTATTGGCGAAGGATAATGAAAACAAAGATTTAAACGGGGCAATCGTTCTGATGCATTTAGCGACAGAACGGAAAGAAGCACCTTTCTATACGATACTGCCGGCGTTGATCGATGATCTCCATTCCCGCGGATTTGAAACGGTAACAGTGTCGCAGTTGCTGGCAGAGTGAAGTTCAGCACTGCCGTTGCCTATGCAAGCCGTTGTTCAAAAAGAAATAGCAGGAATCTTTTCCCGCAGGGAATCATTAAAAAGATTGAAAGGCGCTGATAACTTACGTACATTCGGTGCTTTTAAAATTTAGAAAATCAATAATTTTGATTTATATAAAATGGTTAAAAAACGAAGAAGTTGGCATTTTTATGTCTCGTTCATTTCACTTTCTGTGTTTATTCTGGGCTACTTGCTCTGGAATTTTACACCGCTGAAAGATGAAGTGAATGGCGTGCTCGTAAAGGAGCTTCAGCCTTATCTTGGAGATTCGTTTTTAATTAACGACTTTTCCATTGGGCTAAACTCTGTCTCCTTTTATGGGGTGCGCACGACCGATCCGAAAAAAACCTTCTCCCTGGAGCTGGAAGAAATTCGCTTTGGGCTCTATCCCCTGAAAGTACTGACTCATGGTCCCCGGCCGATAAAACTGGTGGAATCCGTTCAAATCGTTTCTCCCAATTTAACCTTGTTCTATTCCGATCAGATAGAAATTAAGGATGATCGCGGCATCTCCCTGGAGCAGGTATTTGAAGAAATTATTACCAATCTGCAGCGCGCACCGCAAATTGATCACGTGATGATCGTCGATGGCAGCATCGATTTGCAAATGCAGCAGAACCGCCGCTTTCCGCTGCTCAGCAACCTGGATGGCCGGGTCAATTACCGGGCAAACAGCAACTCTGTAGACCTGGACCTTTCCGGAAAATTTCTCGGAACAGAAAATTCTGCGCTTAAGCTGGAAGGTGCGGTAGATTTTGCCGAAAAATCCTGGCTGGCAACATTGGACTTGCAGGAATGTATCATTAACTCCAACTGGCCTTTCTGGCCGTTTGATTTCTGGCAAATCGAAAATGCCAGCCTGCAGGGGAAAGTTTTTCTGAACAGCAACAGTTTCCGGGAAGATAGCCTGTCGTTTAGCGGCGGTATCGTTGTCAATGATTTCCGGACATCGATATATGATCAGTCCGTTCACGCGCCGGAGTTTACCTTCGAGTTCGACCGGCATACAATCAATATCCTGCCATTTGAATGTAACGTGGAGGATGGTGATGGAAATTTTGAAGGGCAAATACCGAATATCTTTCAACCGGAAGCGGATTGGCTGTTCACTTTTCGCAACTACACCGCCCGGAACCTTTATAAATCACATGATATTTTTGAATATCTCTATGAAGGAAAGCTAAAGGGAAGCGCGACGATTCGCGGGCCGTTCAAAAATCTCGATATTGTCGCTACCATGACCAGCCCGAATTTACTTTATGCAGTGGTGCCGTTTAACCGTAACCGGGTGGAGCTGGTTTATAATACCGCCTCCAAGCTGCTTACTTTCCCCGAATATGTCGCTTATTTCTTTGATTTTCGCACCGTCGGAAATGGAACGATCGATTTTGTCACCCATCAGATCGATTTGGACATGGAATCTGATATCGATGTGCCGAAAGGTTATTTCTCCCTTCTTAATCGCTTAAACGAAGGGCGCATCGAGCTTTCTACCACATTTAATGGCGACTATACTACCAAGCTTTTTAGAGGGGAATTTGAAAGCCGGGCAATTAGTGAAGATACGGTATTGGTGCGCGCAATCGGGCCTTATACGCTGGACGATCAGCTTTTCAGCTATGAATTGTACACCGAAGAAATTGACGATGCATTTTCTGTTAAAGGCGTCATCGAAAATGTCTTCAGCGACGCCGATTTTCAGTATATGAATGTAAAGGATTTTCCGGTGAAGAAGTTTACCCGAAATCCAATACTCTCAAAGCTAATGGACGATCGATTTGCCAATTTTTATTTTGCCGGTCCTTACGACAATCTTTCTACGAAAATGAAAATTGTTTCCCAGGACGATATTCAGGATACCAAACTGGTAATGTCTACACATATCCGCAATATCTTTTTGGATGACCAGCGCTTTCGGGGAAATTTTACCGCGAATACCTATCCCCGCCAAACGGAAGGACGCTTTGATGTCGCCTTCTCCACCGGCGGTTTTTCCACCCAGATTGAAGTGCCCAATATGCTTTCCGGCGATCTGTTTGTCGGCGCTGAAGCTGATGATCCGTTTCATGGCAACATTAATATAGCGCATTTTGCTTTAGAGAATTATCTGGAGAATAGTCCCGGACTTTCAAATATTGTTCAGGAGGGAAAACTGCTCGGTACGATGAAGATTGATGGGACGGTCGGCAATCCGGATATCGATTTTGACCTGCAGGGGGCGGATCTGATTGTTAACCAGGTCGGCTATTACGATGCTCATATTTCCGGCAGCCTGAAGGATCAATACCTGGAATTTGAAGATCTTTGGTTACGCCTCAATGGAGATTCCGTCATGACGGCTTCATTTAACTGGAATCTGCAATCCGATTCCATCAATATTAAAGCGGCCGGCAGTGAGATCGAAAGTAATTTTCTGGCGGAAACAATTTTTCGCGACCCGGACGTTGTCAACGGTCGCCTTGATTATACCCTGATCGCCCGCGGAACTATGGATGAACCATTGGTGTACGGATCCGGGGAGATACGCGACGGGCGCTTCCGCGATAACCCCTTTCATACCGCTTATATGACCTTCGAAGACTCGCTGACGGCAGATGGCGACTTTTGGGTGCTGAAAGACCATCTCGCGAAGATACGCCGCTTCGTTTATATGAGCGAAGAAGACTATACGGTCGAAGGCAACGGCTTCCTGAGTATCGACGAAACCGGCCCCATTGACTTTTCCTTGAATGTTACCGGCAATATTCTGGCAGAAATTCCTCGTTTTCAGCCATTTTTTATCGATCCGGAATGTACCGGCAGTTTGTTTGCGCGCCTGAAAGGCTCCCGTAATAATTTCTATTTTGATCAGGCCCGTCTGAACATTCTCGATGGTTCAATTGGTTTCGAGAATACTATTCCCCGGGTAACCGGATTGCGCGCAGATGCCGTTTTGGATGATTCCACCGGCTTTTTCAAAATTAATTATATCGAAGGACTGGTAGACGGCAACTGGGCCCGAATCGCCAACGAGCGTCAAGTGACCGTGGAAGATACCTTGCTGACACCCTGGCGCCTACAGGACTTTGGGATCGACTTTGGCGTCCTAACCCTGGAAACGCTGTCCTCGGGCATTCCACTTTCCCTTTACGGCCTGATGGAGGAAGGGGAATACGGCTTTTTTGCGGCTTACGGAAAAACCCCCGATGAGAAATTCTATTTTGCCGGACCGCCAACTTCTGCTGTGGCCCGGGGAAAACTGGTGATGTACGATTGCCGGGTGACCTTTCCCTTTATCGGGATGTATGATAATGACGGCGAATTCGCCTACGATGAAGAGGACAGGGTACTGGAATTCCTGATGAATATGTTCTGGGATGTCGCGGTGCGTCCCGGTAACAACAATCGCTATTTTGTCAATATTCCCGGGTATGTCGGTGAGGTGTTTATGGATCTGAACATCGATAACTCCTCACCGGGTATGGATTTCTTTGGCCGTTTTCTGGTCGATCCTCCCTCAACGGACAGCACGACTTTTGCCCGCGCAGACTCCAGCTTGTATCGCGATTATTTCCGGGTTGGGGGAGAAGTTTTCTCATCCCGCGGAAGAGTGGAATACCTGGACGTGAAGTTCCGGGTAGAACGTTTTGGGGCGATTTTTAATAACTACGAGATCTATCCGGAAGTTTATGGCACTGCTTATACCACCGTTCGAACGGATTTTAGTAATATCATTTCTTATGATATCGTGAACGAAACCAGCGCGACAAATGAAGCACTCGCCGCCAGTGATAACGAGAATTCCGGCTTCCCATTGGATGTTTATCTGAAGCTCTATGTTATCGATCCGATTACCGGTAAGGAAGTCTCCAAAGGACGCTGGGAAGACTTCCGTTTTAAACTGGAAACCCGCGATGATATGGTCGGGGAAACCCAGGAAGACGTGCTGGCGCACCTCGGCTATAGCTTCAAAAACCTCCAGACCAAGGCGGGAGAAGTTGGTCTGAAAATGACGGAAAACTTCTTCCTGCGCCCCTTGTTTCGCCCGATCGAGCGGCAATTGGAACGGCGATTAAGACTGGACTATGTCCGTGTTCGTTCTAGCCTTACCTCAAATTTGTTTAACCTTAACTTTCAATGGCAAAACAGCGCAACTACTTTTTTGAACACAAAATTGAACAATAATATTGATCCGGCGTTAGCATTATTACAAAGTTCGGAATTGTCGTTGGGTAAGTATTTATTGAAAGATGTTTATTTGACTTATACCGGACAGTTGGTTTACAAAGGTGAATTGGTCACGGAAATCGAGGATAATACTAAATTGGGAATGAATCATACCTGGGGTCTGGAGTATCGCTTGCTCTATAACTGGTTGCTGGAAATGGAATACAGCCGCTTTCAGTTTGATCCCTACTATGAGAATATTCCCAGCGACTTCCGGATTCGGCTAAGACACTCGTTTAATTTTTGATTTGCAAAAAAAGCTTTCAGGATTTACTTTAGCGAGCTGTTCAGTAATTTCAGATAAAGTTTAAGGTTGAGTATGTGGTCCAAGAGTAATATCAAGATTCGTTTTCTAGTCAGTTTAGTTTTTTTCTTAATCGCAGGGTCCTTTTCTCTCTCTGCCCAGTCTCAGGCTCCCCAATATTTTAAAGTAACCCAAATACGTATTGAAGGTAATGTATTAGCTGATAGTAGCCTCATATTATTGAATAGCGGCCTCTTTCGCGGTGCACATATCTCCGCCGATCATATTCAGCGATCAATTCGTAATCTTTGGCAGCTCAACATCTTTTCCGATGTGCAGGTTTTGGCCGAGCGGCAAAGCGGGGAATCAATCGACCTGTTGATCAAAGTGGAAGAATATCCTCGTCTGGAAACCTGGACGGTGACAGGTAACGATAAATTAAAAGAAAAAGATGTTAACAAGGAAGTCGGCTTCTACAAGGGAATGGTATTTACCCCCTTCACTATATATAAGGCGAAGCGCGCCCTGATTCGTAAATATCGCGATGAAGGTTATCTGCTCGCAGAAGTGAACATCGATACAACCATCGGCAATACCGATAATCGCCTGATTGCCAATTTTAACATTAATGAAGGCAAAAAAGTACAGATCAAGCAGATTCAGGTATTGGGCAGCAACCTTCTCGATCCGAAAGGATTAAAAAAGTCTTTCAAGGAAATCAAGGAAAAACGCTGGTGGCGTGGTGCGGATTTCAACCGCGAAAAATACGAAGAAGATAAGCAGAACCTCATCAACTACTGCCGCAAGGAAGGTTTCCGGGATGCGGAAATCGTCCGCGATTCTATCTACTACAGTCCGGATAAGCGCGAACTCTTTATTGATGTTTATATTGATGAAGGCCGCCAGTATTATTTCGGCGATGTCTCCTTCGAAGGAAACACAATTTTTCATGACGACATTCTCAAAACCCAATTGCTCTTCGACAAGGGTGATATATATAACCAGGAAGATTTTGAGAAGAGTATCCGGGAAAATATTCAGAACCTCTATTATAACCAGGGCTACCTTTTTGCGAACATCCTGCCGCAGGAAGTACCGGTTGGTGTGGACACCGTTGATATTCGCCTGAAGATCAATGAAGGTCACGTGGTGCGCATTAAGGAAGTTAATATTACCGGAAATACAAAAACGAACGAGAAAGTAGTTCGCCGGGAATTCAAGATTTATCCCGGAGATACTTTTAATCGCGCCAAGCTGGAACGTAGTGTGCGCGATGTCTGGGTCTTGAACTATTTCTCCAATGTGGTTCCGGATGTGAAACTGCTGCCCAATGATGACAAGCATGTGAATCTGGAAGTGTTGATTGAAGAACGCTCTACAGATACCGCTAACCTCAGTGCCGGTTACAGTCAGCGGGATGGATTTATCGGCAGTATCGGTTTTTCACTAACAAACTTTTCATTAAAGCGACCGCTATCCGGCGGTGATGGCCAGCGCCTCAGCTTTCAGGCAGACTTCGGCCGCTTTTATCGCAATTTCTCTTTAAGTTTCATCGAACCCTGGACGTTCGGCAGCCCGACGCTGACCGGTTTCTCCATGTTCGATACCCGCTTTCGCGGCTCTTTCCGTCCCTGGGAAGGCCGGGAGCGTGGTGGTACCATTCAGTTGGGTCGCCGCCTGCGCTGGCCGGATACTTTCTTCCGCGGGGACTGGATTTTCCGGGTAGCGGAAAACCAGATCTTTAATATTCGGGAAGCGTTCCAGTTCCGTTTCGGCGGTGTTTCTGAGTTTACCACCACTCAGGTGAGTTTAACCCAGATTATGCGTCGTGACAGCCGGAACAGACCCGAATTCCCGACTGCCGGTTCAGTATTTAACCTGCGCACCAAGTTTGCCGGGGGACCGTTGCAAGGGAATGAAGACTTTGTAAAAACAGATTTTACCATGGAATGGTATGTGCCTGCAAAATATGGCTTTATCCTGTTTGTGGAAAACAAACTGGGTGGCATTGCAGGGTTTCGTGAAGGGAACTATATCAACCCGAATGAATTATACTTTATGGGTGGTTCCGGACTTGGATTTTCGGAATCATTACGCGGGTACGATGACGGGCGTGTGGGACCTCGTCAAGGTGGAAACGCAATGGCCCGATTTACTGCGGAGCTCCGCTTCCCAATTGCACCGAACCCGACGATCTTTGGATTATTCTTTATGGAAGCTGGTAATGTCTGGGAATCTTTTGGCGAAGCCAGCCTTTATGACATGAGAAGATCGCTTGGTTTTGGTGCTCGCCTCTTTATGCCGTTGCTCGGTATTATTGGGGTGGATTTCGGTTACGGATTTGATAACGTGCCGGATGATGCAACTGCACCGGAAAACATTGGTGTGTCTGAAGGGAAGTGGAAGATTCACTTTAAATTCGGCCAGTTCTAAGCAACTTATTTAATTTTATATTTATTAGGAGGATGATGTGAAAATTCATCGCAGTGTATTATTCCTGATTGCTTGTGTAATGTTGATGGCGAGCAGCAGTTCAGTTTTCGGTCAAATGAAAATCCGTTATATTAATTCCGACAAAATTCTTCAGGACTACGCCGGTGCTCAGGAAGTTCAAAAAGAGTTGGATGAGTTAAGAACAACCTTCGAAACTGAATTCAAAAAGAAAGAAGATGGCCTGAAAGCTTTGGTTGGTGAAATTCAAAATCAGAGTTTGTTGTTAAGCCCGGAAAAGAAAGCACAGAAAGAATCCGAAGCACAAAGATTACAAGCTGAGCTTGAGAAATATTATTATGAAAAACTGGGCCCGCAGGGTGAATACTTCCAGGAAAATCAAAAACTGATTAAGCCTTTACAGGAAAAAATTCAGGGCGTGATTGACCGTGTCGGTCAGGATGAAGGATATGACCTGATTCTTGATACCGTTCAGGGAGTTGTTCTCTATGCGAAAGCTGAACATGACATCACCGAAAAAATTCTTACTGAATTGAACAAGACTCAGTAAATATTTGCACCATTTTTTTAAGCTGGAATGCTTTTTAAGCATTCCAGCTTTTTTTATTTATTTAAAAACTTTCTTTTAAAAGATTTAAAAATCCCCTATTTTGTGCACCGTCCGATAAAATCGTCATTTTTAAAGGAGACTGATATATGCCGGCGTTAACGCTAGCCGAGATTGCAGACAAAATAGGTGGTGAAGTTGTCGGTGATGGCAATTTAATCATTACCGGCACCGCAGAAATAGATAAAGCCGCTGACGGAGAAATTACTTTCCTGGCGAATTCGAAATATCGTCCCTATCTGGACAATTCTCAAGCCTCAGCCGTTATAATCGACGGCCAAACCAGCGATCCCCCAGCAATTCCTCACATCGTTACCAAAGATGCTTATTTTGCTTTTTTACAGACATTTATGCTTTATTATGAACCAGTACGTATTTTACCGATTGGTATTCATCCCAGCGCAGTTATCGAGGAAAGCGCGGTCATCGGAAAAGATGCTGCAATTGGTGCGAATGTTTATATTGGTCCGAATGTACGCATCGGCGATCGTTGTCAAATTTTTCCCAATTGTGTAATTTTGAATGATTGTGAGATTGGCGACGACTGTCTTTTTTATCCGTTAGTCAGCATCCGTGAGCGCTGCCGGATTGGCGACCGGGCGATTATTCACAATGGCGCGGTGATTGGCAGCGATGGATTCGGATTTGCGCCCTACCAGGGGAAATTTCATAAAATACCGCAAGTCGGTGTAGTCGTTATCGGAGATGACGTTGAAATTGGTGCAAACGTAACTATCGACCGGGCAACAATGGGGGAAACTGTTGTTAAATCCGGCGTAAAGCTGGATAACCTGGTACACCTGGCACATAATGTTGTTGTTGGAGAAAATTCTGTTTTTGCCGGTCAGGCCGGTGTTGCAGGCAGTGGCCGTATCGGGAAAAATGTGATGGTTGGAGGCCAGGTCGCAATCGTTGGTCATTTGACCGTAGGGGATGGGGTGCGTATTGCCGGAAAGTCCGGAATCACCAAGAGCATTCCTGATGGAGAAACGGTTTATGGTGTTCCTGCCCGACCCATCGGCAGAGCCAAACGAATAGAAGCAGCGATGGCAAACTTACCGGAGATGCAAAAACGGATACGGGCGCTGGAGAAGAAACTGGAAAAATTAGGTGAGGAATAACGCAAAGTGAAAGGCACTCAGGCTTTGCAAAATATATATCAGGGGAATATTCATGACCAAGAAACAAAGAACGATTAAATCGCCGGTCTCCTTTGCCGGTATCGGATTACATACCGGTGAGCGTTCTACCATAACATTTAAACCGGCACCGGAAAATTATGGGATCGTTTTTACCCGGACAGACCTGGAAACAAATGTAGAAGTGCCAGCCCTGGTAGATTATGTATATCGTGACGATTCCATCGACAGCCTGCGCGGCACCAATCTTCACAAGGATGGCTGCACCATCTATACTGTAGAGCACGTATTGGCTGCAATTGCCGGCTTGGAAATCGATAATTTATTAATAGAATTAACCGCCGGGGAACCGCCGGTCGGTGACGGCAGTGCAATGCCATATGTCGAAGTATTGCTGGAATCTGGTATTCTCGAACAGGAAGCGCTTAAAGAGTATCTCGTTGTGAATGATACGCTCTCCTATAATGACGAAAAGCTGGGAACGGATATTGTCGCGTTGCCGCTGGACGACTTCCGGGTAACGGTGATGATTGATTATCAGAATCCGGCACTGGGAAGCCAGCATTCTGGCCTGTTCTCGCTGGAAAAAGAATTTGTCAGCGATTTTGCCCCGGCCCGTACATTTTGCTTTTTGCATGAAGTAGAAATGCTTTTGAACCAGGGACTGATTAAAGGCGGTAGCCTGAACGATGCGCTGGTTATTTGCGATAAGCCGCTGGAAGAAATTAATGTGCCAAAGCTACGGGATGCGCTCAAGATCGACGGGGAAGTCTTTATCGGCGATAATGGCATTCTTAATAATCGTGATTTGCGTTTCCGTAACGAGCCGGCCCGTCATAAGCTGCTCGACATGCTCGGAGATATGTACCTGGTTGGTGCACCGATTAGAGGACAAATATTGGCTGCTCGCCCCGGGCATAAAAGTAATATCGAATTTGCCCGCCGCTTGCGCGAGTATTATAAGAATCAGCAAATTACCCGGAAATATCAGGATGTCGCGAAGAAAGATGTCATCTTTGATATCAATGCGATTAAGCGAATTCTGCCGCACCGCTATCCTTTTCTATTGGTGGATCGCATTCTTGAATTTGAGGCCGGCAAACGAATTATCGGCTTGAAAAATGTAACCGGTAATGAAGAATTTTTTAACGGGCATTTCCCTGATTATCCGATTATGCCAGGCGTTTTGATCGTCGAGGGATTGGCGCAAACCGGCGGGATTATGATGCTGGACGGGGAAATTAACACCGAGAATAAAATGGTGTTTTTTATGGGAATGGACAAAGTGCGTTTCCGCAAACAGGTTGTGCCCGGTGCACAGTTAATTTATGAGTGTGAATTACTAAGAAAACGCGCAACTTCCTGTAAAATGTCAGGTAAAGCTTATGTAAATGGCGAGTTGGTAGCGGAAGCGGAAATGATGGCGGCGATTGTCAGCCGTTGATTATCCGATGATTATTTCGAAATGAACCGGAGGAAATAGATTGGCTAATGTTCACCCGACTGCGATTGTTCATCCGCAGGCAGAACTGGGAACCGGAGTGGAAGTCGGTCCGTATTGTATAATAGAGAATGATGTGATTATTCAGGATGGCTGCCAGCTTCGTTCGCATGTGATAGTAGATTCGGGTGTACGTCTTGGTAAAAATGTAAAAGTGTTTACAGGAGCAGTGTTAGGCACTGCCCCGCAGGATTTGAAATACGACAACGAAAAAACCTATCTGGAAGTTGGAGATAATACCACCATCCGCGAGTATGCAACCCTCAACCGGGGAACCAGTCATTCCGAAAAAACGATCGTAGGTAAAGATTGCTTGCTAATGGCCTACGTCCATGTCGCTCACGATTGCATCGTTGGCAATAATGTTATTTTATCTAATTCGGTAAATATGGCCGGGCATGTGGAAATAGGCGACCATGTCGGTATCGGCGGATTAAGCGCGATCCATCAATTTGTTAAGATCGGGTCACATTGCTTTATCGGAGGTGGATTTCGGGTAACGAAAGACGTGCCGCCTTTCATTCTGGCGATGGGAGAACCGCTGCAATACGGCGGTATCAACAATCTTGGAATGACCCGGAAAGGGTTTCAGCCGGAAGCGCTGGCGAATATCAAGCGTGCATATCGTATCATCTACCGGAGTAATTACACCCGGCAGGAAGCATTAAAGTGTATTCGGGAAGAGTTGCCGGATACACCGGAAATTGAAAATATGATTCAATTTATTGAGGCCAGTTCCAGGGATGGCAGAGGGCTCATTAAAGGCTAAAAGGAAAACAAATGATTGAATATGTTTTAACAATGATAGTGGTGCTAGGCGTGCTGGTTTTTGTGCACGAGCTGGGCCACTTTGTAGCTGCCAAACTTTTTGGAGTGCGGGTCGAGAGATTTTCGATCGGGTTCCCCCCGCGTTTATTTGGGGTTAAAGTCGGTGAAACAGACTATTGCATCTCGGTAGTTCCGTTGGGCGGTTATGTTAAACTGAGTGGAATGATTGACGAGAGCATGGATGCCACTCAGATGGATAAAGAGCCGGAGCCATACGAGTTTCGCGCGAAACCAACCTATCAGAAAGTTATTATTATTACCGCTGGCGTGGTTATGAATTTCCTTTTCGCCATTGGCGTGCTGGGAATGATGCTCTGGTTCCAGGGCGAACCGATCGATCCTACTACCAGAATCGGGTATGTAGAAGCAGGAGGATTGGCAGATAGTATCGGTGTGCAGGTCGATGATGAAATTCTCGAAATCAACGGTCAGGAAGTAGCTGTCTGGCAGGATGTTAACGAAGCTTTTATCAATAATCTTGGATCGACAATTATTTTTCAGCTCAAACGTGATGAACAAATCCTGACAAAGGAATTGAGTTGGGATAATCTGAAATTGAAAGATATGGAACGGCTACAGATTTACCCCTGGCGCCCGGCAGCTGTCGGGGACGTTGTTCCCAATTATCCGGCAATCGAGGCTGGCCTGCAGAATGACGACCGGATTGTCGCCATTAATGATACAGCGATCAATAGCTGGTTTGACATGACCAAAATTGTCAGCGCCAGCGCCGATAAACCGCTTGATTTTAAAGTATTGAGAGGTACTGACACACTTGCCCTGGCAATTACGCCAACCGCATTAGTGCAGACCGATGCCGATGGTAACGAAACGAAACTCGGCCGGATTGGCATCTCATACGTGCAGGATTACCGCGATATCGACTTTTTATCATCCATGGTAAAAGGATATGACCGGGCAATTTTGCTTGGCAAGCTGAACATCTTAGGTTTTAGCCGCCTGCTCTCCGGAAAAGAAGACGCCCGGGAATCCCTGGCTGGTCCAATCGCAATCGCCCAGGCGGCAACTCAAATTGCCCAACGGAGCCTGGTACAGTTTATTGAGTTTATAGCTTTATTGAGTATCGTTCTGGCAATTGTCAATATCCTGCCGATCCCCGCTTTGGACGGTGGGCATCTGGTCATCATTCTCATCGAGGGAATAATGAAACGCCCCCTCGCCCTGAAAACGAAAATGATGATTCAGCAGGTGGGGATGGCATTGCTTCTGGTGCTGATGGTCTTTGTTTTCTATAACGATATTATGCGTTTGTTAACGACACCCTGATTCACTTCAGGTTGATCACATTTCCTTTTGTAGCCGGTGCCGGGTATTTTTATTTGCCCGCTGCCGGCTTTTTTAATGAAAACGGAAATTCGTTGTTCGAATGAAGTTGATATACCTAACATTTTCCCGGTGGAAAAACGCTATCTTTTGGATTCGGAACAATACTTATACGTGTAGTAAAGGAGAATTATAGTGAGTGAAACTGTCAAAGCGATTATTCTGGGAATTGTTCAGGGATTATCGGAATTTTTACCTATCAGTAGCTCCGGACATCTGGTCTTATTTAGCATGATATTGGATTTTCAGGAGAGTGGGCTGGCATTCGATGTTTTCGTACATTTTGGCACATTGATAGCCGTGATGATTGCTTTTCGGAAAGATATTTGGGAAATGCTTCGCTGGTTGCCGCAAGTGCCGGGTTTTTTAACAAACGGAATGAAAGTTGAAAGCGAAGCAGATGAATATAAAGCAATGTCCTTTTTTATCGTCGTCGGGACAATACCGGCAGCAGTTATTGGTCTTTTATTCGAAGATTATATCGAGCAGCTTTTTACCAGTCCGGTAATCGTCCTGTTTGCATTATTAATGACCGCCCTCTTAATGTTTAGCGCCCGTTACACTGAAGAAAACAAAAAATTTATGAGCTTGGCCCATGCAATTATGATCGGTTTTGCCCAAGCTTTTGCAATTATGCCCGGTATTTCTCGTTCCGGGTCAACGATTGTATTAGCATTATGGTTGGGCATTCGCCGGGAAATCGCAGCGAAGTTTTCGTTCCTGCTCTCCGTGCCAATTATTCTCGGGGCTTCAATTCTTAAGTTTAAAGAGTTAATGGAAGCACCGCCCCCATCGAGCGAAATCATGAACCTGGTATTAGGCACCATTACCGCGGCCGTTTCAGGATACCTTGCCATTATTTGGATGTTGAATATTATCAAGCGGCAAAAGCTGGAATGGTTTGGTCTCTATTGCGCTATTGTCAGTATTGGTGGTATGCTCTATATTTTCTTTACCTCTTAACATTGCTCAATATTCCTTCGGGCTGCTTAAATTTTCAAAATGCCGGCGATGCGCTTTAATTGCTTTTCGCCGGCATTTTTATGTTTTAAACCCTGCCTGTTTATACCGATTTTAATTCCCGCAAATTAAATTTATTCTTTCAGCTTTGGCGACAATTCCTTAATATGCCCTGTTCTACAGGTAAACATACTGCCCTTCCGGAACGTCTTTATTTAGGAAAGCCAGAGACTGTTGGTTTGTAAAGACGGAGAAGAAAATTTATCCGGCAGGATGTCGTTCCTATATGATTCCAGAAAGAACATATAAATCAAATAGGTAAATTATGGCGAAAATAGAACAGTTTACAAGTCGTTGGGCATTGCTGTTAGCTACGTTGGGAATGGCGGTGGGCGCCGGAAATATATGGCGATTTCCACGACTTGCCGGTCAATATGGTGGTGCATTTCTGATTCCCTGGGCGATCTTTTTGGTGCTTTGGTCGATTCCCTTGATTATGGTCGAGTTTTCCATGGGAAAAGAGACCCGGAAAGGGACCATCGGTGCTTTTCGCAGTTTCCTGGGGAAAAACTATGCCTGGATGGGCGGGTTTGTTGGCATTTGTACCATGGCGATCATGTTCTATTACTGCGTGGTTACCGGATGGGCATTAAAATATTTTATCGCTGCTATCAGCGGGGATTTGACCGGAAATATTAATCATGATCAATACTGGCAGACATTTACCAGCTCCGGAATCGAGCCGACGATCTATCATTTGATCGCTTTGGTAGCCAGCGCGACAATCATTTTTCGCGGTGTCGTAAATGGGATCGAAAAAGCGAATCGGATATTGCTGCCATCGTTGTTGATATTGTTGGTTATCGGGATGATCCGCTCGCTAACGCTGCCCAATGCCTCCGAAGGGCTAAACTACCTGTTTGGCTTTGAGAATGCTTCCTTACTGGATCCGATTATGTGGCTGGAAGCGCTTTCACAATCGGCCTGGTCCACCGGGGCCGGATGGGGACTGGTGCTCACATACGCTGTTTATATGCGGGCCAAAGAAGATACAACGCTGAACGCCTTTATCACCGGTTTCGGTAATAACAGTGCTTCTTTGATCGCTGCAATAGCGATCATTCCAGCGATTTTTTCATTAACGCCGACAAGCGCAGATGCAATTACTGCCCTGCAAGCCGGCAACGAAGGGCTGGGATTTATCGTCATTCCGCAATTGTTTAATCAATTGCCGGGCGCGCAGATTTTAATTTCACTGTTCTTTCTCGGATTGTTTTTTGCCGCGCTCAGTTCGATGATTGCCATGTTAGAACTATCTACCCGCATGTTTATGGACTTTGGATTTGCCCGGAAGAAAGCCCTGTTATTAATTGCCGGATTAACAGCGGTCTTAGGCTTACCTTCCGCCTGGAATATGACTTTCTTTAAAAATCAGGATTGGGTATGGGGATTAGGGTTAATCGTTAGTGGATCCTTTTTCGCCTTCGCAGCGATCAAAACAGGCGTGAACAAATTCCGGGAAAAATATCTCAGCGCAAAAACCAACGATATGGCTATCGGAAAATGGTTCAATGGGATAATGAAATACTTGATTCCGCTGGAAGCGTTGGTTTTATTAGTCTGGTGGTTCCAACGCTATTGGGACGCCGAACATTGGTGGAGCCTTTTTAGTCCCTTTAGCCTGGGCACTGCTTTATGGCAATGGGGCCTTTTGATTGCGATATTAGTTGTCGCGAATAAGCAGATCGTTAAATGGCTGGACAGGAAAGCGGAGTAAATTATGGACCTTTCTGCAATGATTTTTATGATCGTAATTCTGGGCGTTATCTGGGGCGGATTTGCTTTCTTTCTGAACAAGGCCCTCTCTAGTGAAAAGCAAAAATAACAGTCAGGACAGAGATTCTTAATGGCAGCTCAAACTAAATTATACTATCGACAGGCAGCGGCAGCGATCCGCAATGGTGAGTTGGCGCCGGCTTATTTCCTCTATGGGGAAGAAGTTTATCTGATCGATGCATTGATTACTGCTATTAGTAAAAAGTTTTTGGGCAAAATCGATAAGGAAATGAATTACTATATTCGCTATGCCCAGGATGCTTCACTGGATGATATTTTGGCTTTGCTGGCCGGCGGCGGTTTATTCTCTGATAAAAAGATGGTGGTGCTGAAAGACTATCAGAACATGCGCAATCCCAATCCGGAAAAGTTGATCAAGTATTTAAAAAAGCCGGATCATAATAATTGCCTGGTAATCGTTGCCGGGGTGGATAATATCTCCCAGGCGAAATACAAGAACATCGCGCAGCAGTCGGTGACTGTTAATTTGTTGCCGCTGCGGGAAAATGAACTAAATGAATTTGTTCGCAGTGAATTCGAAAAGTACGATAAATCAGTTTCCCGGGATGCTATCAATACTATTTTGTATCTGGTTGGAGAGAAGATAAACGATCTGCGTACCGAGATTGCCCAGGTGGCTAACTTCTTTAAGGATAAAAAAGAAATCGGTCCTGGCGAGATTGAAAAAGTCGTTGGGGTTTATGTCAACCAAAACGTATTTGAGCTAACGCAGGCAATCGCCCGTAAGCAAATGGACCGCTCGTTGTTTATTTTAAAAAATTTACTGGAGAAAGGCGAGAGCCCCGGTACTATTCAATTTCTGTTATTGCGTCATATTATGATGCTTTGGAAAATCCGCGGTTTTTATCAAAGCGGTATTCGGGAAGAACGAAAAATCCAGGAGAAATTGAAAATTTACCCCCGGCAATTCAAGGAATATATCCGCGAATTGTCCAATTGGCAGTTGAAACACTTAAATAAAGCAATTCAATTAATTCACGAAAGTGACAAGGCGTTAAAGTCAGGGAATGCTAAACCCGAAATTATTATGGACTTACTGCTGATGAAATTAATTGAATTAAAATGATCAAATTGCGGAACTTTAGTAAATTCCGACGGTAAAAATTTACGTTTCTGATGATGAAAAAAGAAACTTTGAGAGCTGATAAGGTCACTGATGAGACGCTTATTGCCCAATTTCAGCAAGGTGATGTTCAGGCTTTTGACGTATTGGTACGCAGATATAAAGATCAGTTATTGAATTATGTGTATCGTTTTGTGAATAACCGCGTCGATGCAGAAGATATTGTTCAGGAAACTTTTTTAAGGGTGTTTAAAAATAAACACTATTACAAAGAGATCGCAAAATTTTCAACCTGGGTATATACAATTGCCGGAAATTTGGCAAAGACAGAACTAAGAAGACGGAAGCGGCGTAAAATTTTCAGTGTTAGTAATTTTGTGAATGATGAAAGGGATTTTGATATTCCGGATGGAGAACGGACACCGGATCAAGCGGTGGACGGGAGTATCAAAGATAGCATTATTCAACAGGCAATCGATAAATTGCCGCCAAAGTTTAAAGAAGTAATTTTATTACGGGACGTTCAGGGGTTCGCTTATGAGGAGATAAGTCAGATCCTGAACATACCATTGGGAACGGTAAAATCCCGTGTAAACCGGGGGCGTCTGAAACTTCAGGAGGACCTGAAGTTCTTGTTTGAGAACGATAATCATTCAAAGGGATAATTGAAACACGATGAGGGATGCCTATGCGCCATTGTAACAATTACGAGGAGCTATTTTCTAGCTATATTGATGGGGAGCTTGCTTTGTCGGCTCAAAAAGATCTGGAAGCACATCTTGACGGGTGCCCGGGATGCCGGGAAACTGTCGGGAGAATGCAAACAATTAGACAAAGCATGACGAATCTTTCCGCCCTGACAGTATCTGCGGATTTTGATCATAAATTACACCAACGCATCAGCCAGGCAAATTCAACCGGATCATCCGGCAGTTTATTCCCGGATTTTTTTAGTGGTTGGAAGATGCCTGCTGTCGGATTTGCAGCTGTCCTGGCGTTGGTCTCATTCTTTACGCTGATTGATCTTAATCCGGATAGCGTTAATATTTCCGATACTGATAAACCGATCCTCTCTGCACCGGCAATTCAGGAAGATGCAGTCACTGAAACGCCAAATCAACTCTATGCCATGCCGCAGAATGAAGCGACGGCAGCAGAGCAGGACTCGACCAATGAAAGAATTAAAGAAGAGCTGAAAAAAAATCTCGATATCGTTAACGACGGACAACGGTAATTCGCAAATTAATTATACAAATCCAGTTTTAATTTTGTATATTTACGGTTGTTGATACTACTTCGCGATACTAGTTGATCCGTTGATTTAATAGCGTCGATGAGAGATTATTTTGAACAAACCCGTTTCGATACTAACTATATCGGCAACCGTATTTTTTTCAGTGCTTCTGGTCAGTTTCCTGCCGAACACAACCCTGTTTATTTTTATAAAGCTGATCGTCGGTGTGGCGATCAGCGGAACTGCCTATTTCTATCTCCGTGATTCTGCTGATAGTTTTCGTCCTTCCGCATCACCCATCAAAAAATCAACCAATGCACTTGCAGCCTCCGAGACGAGTGAAACAACCAGTGCAAATATAAAAGCGGAAGAAGATGCGGAAACGCATTTTAATCTGTTCCTGGAAACAATCGTTCCGCTGATTCAAGAGACTATCGTCAGCAAAACAGTGGTTTTGTTGATTGTTAATTACTTCAAAAAAACCTTTTATATCCGTTACAAATATTCCGAAAACCCGGAAGCATTCAGTGATAGCCCGGATTTTGATCTGAACCGTGGCCTCATGTCCATCATCTTAAAAGACCGTAAGGCATTATTGGAGAATACATTGCCGGCCAGCGACGATTTACTCCCTTATTATCGGGGGATCGGCCCGGCGAAATCTTTCCTGGGAGTGCCGCTGTTTTTTAATGATTATGTCGCCGGTATCCTTTGTGCGGATTCCGATGTGCCAGAATCTTTCAGTCCGGATGATTTGCAGATACTGCAAAATTTTGGTGACCTGATCGGCATTCAACTGGCAGCGAGTAATAAACTGTTTGAATTCGAATCGGAAAATAGAATTATTCGCCTGCTGTTTGATTTTAGCAAGGACCTGATGACTATTAACGATACGGAAGCCCTCTGGAATTATGTCTGTGAAAAGCTTTCCGATGTTTTTGAGTCTGATCGCCTGATGATTATATCTCGAAAAGGGGAAACCCGCGGATGCATCTCCCATGTCCATGGTTCGATGAACGCTTTGTCTCCGGGATATGAATTTCCGGACAATGAAGGCGTCATCGGTTGGGTGTTGCGAAAAAATCAGTCGTTGATGGTTGAAGATTTTTCCAAGAAGGAAAATTATATACCGCGATTTCAGCACGATGAGCCACAAGTAAATGATATTCAATCTTTACTCGCAGTACCTGTTTCGATTAACGACGAAGCTATGGCAATCATTTCCGTTGAGTCGGTTCGCCCGGGGAAATTTGATAATCAGCATAAGAAGATAATGGAGACATTTGCTTTCCAGATCGCTGCGTTTTTGGGGAAAATTCAGACCATAGAGCGATTACAAAAAGATAATCCCATTGATCCGCATACCCGTCTG
Source organism: Calditrichia bacterium (assembly GCA_028284905.1). Taxonomy (GTDB): domain Bacteria; phylum Calditrichota; class Calditrichia; order RBG-13-44-9; family J075; genus JACKAP01. The sequence continues at coordinate 14,786 of JANQQU010000067.1, read as the reverse complement.
GGTAATGAAACCGCTTTTTTAAATGAATTAAATAAGGAAGTTGAACGCTCTCAGGCCTTTCAGAAAGATTTTTCTTTGCAACTTTTGCGGATTCATGCATCTAATTATGACGATGGGGCCGCGGTAGATCAACAATTGGCGAAAGAATTTATTACTTTTACCTTGCCTTTGGTGAATAGTACGAACTATATTTTTAGGCTGGAAAATAATCTTTTTGCACTGATATGGCCGGAAGCGGCTGTTGAGGATGCAACAGCTAATTTTGAAGAGATCTACGAGAAGGTTGCTGCTAAAAAACCCTGGGTAGATGGACTGGTGGAACAAGTTAATATGAATTGTGGTTTTATCCAGTATCCGGCAACGGCCTCATCCGCGGCAGAATTAATAGAGAAAGTTCAGGGCGCCCTGAACCTGGCGGAACAAAAAGGGCCGAATACGATTGAGACGTATAAAACGGTTAATAATATTTAAACCAAGGAGATATAAATGGCTAAGAAACAAGATTTCCAATCGAAAGTTCAGAAGCAGTCGAAATTAGGTAATGTTTGCCCGACTTGCGATGATACTTATTCCTACATCAAAATGGTTGATGCCATGAAGTCTGAAAAGTCTGGACACTGGAAGTTTGGCAGCCGGAATGTGAAAGTCTGTAAGTGTAATGAAAAGGAAGTTTATTCCTAAATACATCACCGAGATTATCTATCGGTATACAGTTTTTTCAGTTTGTAATATTTTAACAAAGCCATCTTAGGCTCGCGTATCAGCTAAAATGGCTTTGCTTCTTTCTCGCTCCCCATATCCTCCGTTCTATAAAATTGACAACCAATTATTGTCGACAGCTTGTGCTGTACGGCAGCTTATATATTCATAACGGGGGAAATTATGAAAAAAGCAGAAAAGACAGGCATGAAGTATCATGCAATTGGGGAAACTTTTAACGATTATTGTATTATCCGTAAACGGGAAATGAAGTACCGGCAAAATGGAAAGCCCTACCTGGTAATTGAGGTTGGCGATCAAAGCGGGCGGTTAAAAGGACGGATTTGGAATGATGCAGCCAAGTATTACCAGCAATATCCGGTTGGATGTATTGTTAAACTACGGGCAATTATTCAGGTCTTTCAATCCCGGCGGGAGTTAAAGATTCTCAATATTCGAATCATTACCAAATCTGATGCGGTTAGCCTGCATCAGCTATTGCCGAAGTCCGATAAAGATCTGCAAAAATTACAATCACAGCTAGATCAGCAACTTGCGCTCATTGAAAACCCCTACCTGCATGCATTAATGCAAAAACTCTTTGCAAATAGACCCTTTGCAGAGGCCTTCTATATTGCGCCTTCCGGTAAGTTATGGCATCATAATTACCTCGGAGGCACCCTGGAGCATACCACTACTCTATTGGCTCTGGCGGATGTGCTAACAGCGCATTATCCTCAAATAGATAAGGATTTGTTAAGATGCGGCATTGTTTGTCATTATGCTGGTAAAGTTAGCGAGTATGCGCTGGATGGATTTATTGAGTTCTCTGACTGGGGAAGATTATTGGGGTATGCGGCAATGGGAATTCGGATTGTAGAAAATGCAATTGAGGAGATTGAAAATTTTCCGGGGGAGTTAAGAAAAAAACTACTGCACCTTATCATAATTCATCAAAGCGGTGAAGAAAATAAGTCCAGAATCCTTCCCATGACTTTAGAAGCTGTGGTATTAAAACATTTGATATCTCTCGATGGAAATACAAATGCTCTGTGTCGTATTACTGAAAAAGACGCTTTGCCTGACTCCCGATGGTCTAAGTACATCCCTTTACTCGGCCGATTTGTTTACGTCGGTAAGAAGCATAAACAAACCGGAAGCCAGAAGAACTAATCAAAGGTGCAGCGCTTTTGGGATAAGTCTGCTAAGAAGTCCTAGTTGACGTAAAGACTTCTGAAATTGATCCAACGCTCAACGATGTGGCGAAAATTCTTGATCTTAAACGGTTCTACCAAATAGTCCACGTTCGGGTATTTCTTTACCTTCGCAGGTAATTCAGTGGATGTAAAATTGGAAATAAGGATTACCGGAATCTTGGAATAGCGGGGATCAGTTTTGATCTTTTCCAAAATGCTAACACCGGAATCGGGGCGGACGTTTGCATTGACGATGATCAGGGAAGGCTTAACTTCGCGCAGGTCGTTCAATACTTCGTCAGTTTGGTAGTTGATGTGAATCTTATAACGGTAATCATTCAGTAAATCGCTAATGAGTTTTGCTCTATCCTTGGTGGTTTCAAATACTAATACTTTCATTTCGACTCCTCTTTGGCTGAGATGTTTTCAATTAAAACCTGGGATTGAATGACCGTCGACAAAAAGTTCGGAAGATCGGTCAACAAATTTTCGATATGCTGGTCAGTAATGACAACACGAGTCTCATCATCGGTTCCAAGAATTAACTTGTAGTAGACAGTCTGATCATCGCCAAACTCTCTCTTTAATTCTATGGAAGTATTTAATAAGCTCGTAGACATTGTCATTTTATCCTCATTTATTCTGTCTCTACTATATGCAGATGCTGTGCCAAAAACATGCTTTTGTTTTTAAGTGTTTGTTTATATTGGGTTTGAGTTTTTTTTGGGGAGGGGCGAGATTCGCTAAATGATTGCACTTTTTGCAATCATGGGGTTTCCACCTTGTATAAATTGCAAAAAATGCAATCATTTTTACAAAGTGACTCCAGGAGAGATTTTACATACAAACGCTTTATTTGATTGGTTTTGCAGCTTTTTTAGCAAGTTGTACTTCAATTAAGATATTGTGACGATATAAATCCGCGATACTTTGCTGTATAATTGTATTTTTTACATTCACAATGGGAAAACTCCCTGTTTCTAAGGGGAAACTCGGTTATTTTGTTGCAGAATTGTATTTTTTGCAATGCTTTTGTAATAGCCATTGCTTCAAATATTGGTTTCTACTTATTACTGATATGGGAAAAAGAATCGGAATAGTATATGATAGCAATAAAAAAAACGATTGCAAAAAATGCAATCGGTTGAATTTTTTAATAGAGATTTTTTGTCTTAATGTGAATAATAATAAGTGTTTAGCTAAGCTTGTTCATGAGGGTTCGATAATTGACATTGAGTACTTTACAAGCTTCCTTCTTATTACCATCCTTAAGATCCAGCACCATTTTGACGTAAATTTTGGAGACCTGATCCAGGGAAAGCTCTTTCGCCAGCGCACGATCCAGGAAACTATTGCTGGCTTCCATAATATCCGGGGGGAGATGTTCAATATCGATCTGTTGCTCATTGCTGAGAATGAGCCGCTTAACGGTATTTTCCAATTCGCGGGCATTGCCCTCCCATTCAAGATGGGAGAGAAAAGCAATAATGCGGCTGGTAAATTTCGGTTTTGGTAAACTGTTCTCCCGGCAGAATTTTTCCGAGAAATAGTCGATCATGGCCGGGATATCATCAGGACGTTCGCGTAATGGGGGAATATGGAGCGGAATGACGTTTAAACGATAATAAAGGTCTTCGCGGAATTTCCCTTCCTTGATCATATCTGTTAGTGGCTGATTGGTTGCGGATATTAAGCGAAAGTTAACTTCAATTTCCTTTTCGCTCCCGAGGCGGTAAAAGCGCTTTTGAGCGAGAATGCGCAAGAGCTTAACTTGCAACGCAAGGGGCATATCGCCAATTTCATCGAGGAACAAAGTACCGTTATGGGCGAGTTCGATTTTGCCGCGAGTGGTTTTTAGGGCACCGGTGAAAGCACCTTGTTCGTAACCGAATAATTCACTTTCCAGTAGGTTGGGAGGCAGCGCCCCGCAATTGATAGCCACAAAATTATCGTTGAGGCGCGGGCTTTGTTTAAAAATGTGGCGTGCCATCACTTCTTTACCGACGCCGGACTCACCAGTAATTAGCACCGGCTCTACGCTGTGCTTGATGCGCTCAATCGTTTCCAGGGTTTGCTGCATCTGCCGACTGACTGCAACAATGTCTGCAAAGTAGATCTTTTGCTGGAGCTTGGAGCGTAATTCGTTGTTCTCCCGCTCTAGCTGCTGCATTTTAATGGCCTGCTTGACAAGGTATGGCAATTCTTCTTCCAGGCTGGGATCACTCTTGGAGAAATAGGAGTAAGCCCCTTTACGTTGTGCCTCCAGCGCGTATTTATGTTCTTTATAAGAGGTAACGACGATGACTTGAAAATCCTGCCCTTTTTTGACCAGATCATCCAGCAAATTTAATCCATCGATAATTTCCGGGAGGCCCAAATCGAGGATAATCAGGTCCGGGCCAAATTCATCACAGGCCTTCAAAGCTTCCGCTTTATTGGCGGCAATTTCGATCCGGAAGTGATCGCCAATCCACTGCTTATAGCTTTCACTCCAAAGTTCATTATCTTCAATAATCAAAATTTTATTATTTCTGTCCGGCATAACAATATCCTGTTAAACAGTTAAAATCGGTAATCGGATAATAAAAGTACTGCCATTCTCAGAGGTAGATGAAAGGTCGATATACCCATCATGACCTTCGATAATCTGCCTGGCAATTGCCAGTCCCATGCCGCTGCCGCCTTCATGTTTGCGGGAAGTAAAAAACGGGTTAAATATTCGGGGCTGATATTCCTCCGGAATACCGGCACCGCTATCGGCAATTTCTATCTGTGCCCAGCATATATCGCTCAGTGAGGTTTCCGGCTGCAGCATTCTAGTGCTTATTTGCAGATGTTTTTCGGGCTTTTGTTGCATCGCGAGAATGCTATTCTCCAGAAGCTTCGTCAGCACTACCTGCATCTGGTAAAAGTCTATCCGGAGTTTTGGTAAATCATTCTCATAATTCTTTTCGACTGTAGTATCTGCGGAAAAATCTGTGTTGTCCAGGGCAAGGTCGAGCAGTTGGTTAAGGTTGATCATCGTAAACTTAAGATCTTTCGGACGAAAGTAGGCGAGAATGCTTTCGACCTGTTTTTCCATTTCTTTGGCACTCTGGATCAACCGTTCGTTTTTGTCTTGTTGCAGAGCGATTTTGGTTTGCATCATCTTGATATTGTCGTCATTTGAACCTGCCTCAGTAAGATCGATGCTTGCCAGCAACTGGTTATTCGATTGAAATTGCCTTAAGGTGAGAGAGATAAAGGATTCAAAATCGTGAGCAATTTGTGACATCACCGGTTTTAAACTTTCGGAAGCATAATCGCGGGCGCTTTCTTCCCGAAAAGCGATATTATTCAGCACTAATTGCAGATCGGTAAAGAAGTTTTCCAGCTGGCCTTGTTTCTCGGTCATGGATAAGTCGCGATTATCCTTAATAAAGAATAGAAGCCGGGAATTGTTCTTTTTACTCAATTGCATCAGCAAATTTGCTTCCAGCTTACCGAGTATCTGCTGAAGGGGGGAGTTCGCAGGCAGCGACGCTGCAGATATAAAAGCATGCTGCCTGGTATCGTCACCAAGGCTACTATCTGCTGTGGTTAATATCTCCTCAATACTTTCTGCTGCAAAACCATCTAAATAATGAATTTTATAAGGTGGCAAGGCCTGTGGCAGTAGGGAAATAATTGCCAATTTCTCCCACTGAAAATTATCCTTGCAATAATTTGCTGTATGGGCCCACAGCTTTTCCGAATTTTCGAGCTGATAGGCACTTTGAAAAAATGAAGTCATATTCTCTTTTCATTCGCTGCACGTGCAGCTGATAAATGGTTTTACTTATTGTTTTGATCGGGCAGAGACTTGGCTTCCTGCCAAAGTGCTTCCATTTCGGCCAGAGAAGCTCCCCGAAGGGGGCGGCTGCCTTCCGCCAGCTTCTCTTCGATATATTGAAAACGGGTAACGAATTTATCTGTGGTTTTTCGTAAAGCGTCTTCGGCACTAATCTTGTAAAATCGGCAAAGGTTCACGAGCGAAAAAAGCACATCGCCCATTTCCTCTTCTATTTCCTGCGGAGTAGAACTTTCTTTTAATTCCTGAACTTCCTCCTGAACCTTATCGAGAACGGCGCCGGCATCATCCCAGTCAAAACCGACCTGGGAGGCTTTGTCTTGCAGGCGCTGAGCGCGCAGGAGGGCATTCAGCGTTTTTGGTACCCCTTCCAAAACAGATTTTCGGTTTTCCGATTTCAGCTTTATCTGTTCCCAGTTATCTTTCACAGCTGCTGCGGTATCCGCAGTGGTATCGCCAAAAACGTGAGGATGGCGGTCTATCAGTTTCTGATTGATGTTGGCAATGACTTCCGCCAGTGTAAAGTGATCATTTTCCCGGGCAATTTCCGCCTGAAATACGATTTGCAAGAGCAAGTCCCCTAATTCCTTTCGCAGCTCCGGCCAGTTTTCAGCATCAATCATTTCGACGGTTTCGTATGCTTCTTCGAGAATATATTGTCGTAAAGTTTGCGGTGTTTGTTCTTTATCCCAGGGGCACTCTTTTCGCAAACGACTCATTATCTTGACCAGGCGGTCGAATTCTTCCAAATACATGCGGTTTATCCTTATAATGAATTGTATTTTTTACAATTTTTTTTCAAGTTAGGCAATGATGTAGCGCAAACAAAGCAAAAAAAACTCGGCGATTGCAATTTTTGCAACCGCCTATCTCTCTGTTTTACATGGCTTTATGATGCTGGTGAGATGTTTGCAAACTGGTTGAGAAAATTTCCAGGTAAACATGTTCAGGAAGGGAAAAAATACAATTTGCAGCTGAAAATCCCGGTTAGGCGCCGCCACAGCTACTACAACTACTGCATCCGCTAAAATCGCCGCCACCAAAGTCGAAGCCATCCAGCCATCCGGTATCACTAGCAGTATCTCCTAATCCGGAAGCATCGCCGAGAAGGCCGGCTTCACTAAATTCACTTGCGAATTCATTATCGCCAAAGTAGGTGATATCTCCGCTTTCCGGAGGCGCAAAATCTGCTTCGGGATTCATCGCAGCGCCATCGCCGGCATTGAAGCCTTCTTCGCCAACAGAGAACATCTCCTGACCGTGGCTATCGACAACGGTGACATTATCATAGTGAATATGATGATTATGGCTCATTGCAGACCAGAGAAATGCATAAAAGAACAGGCTGTCGTAGCCATAATAACCACTATAAATCGGTTGCCCATAGCGTTCGTGTTCTATTTCCCGGCTATCTTTGATATGTTTCTTCGGACGGATAATTTGGGTGTCGACAGTCTTGTGGAGATCATCTACCTGGATATAGGTGCGTAGCGCCAATGCCAGCTGGTCGATGAACAAATTGAACAACGCCTGTTTTTCCCGGCGAAAAGTGTCGTACTTTTCCTGACTTTGAAATATTGGCTTCATCCGCTCGGTAATTTCCGCTGTCGATTCGCCATCGGCGGGAGCAAAATCTGTCAGAACGCCATTAACGCTGATTTTAATCGGATATTCTCCGACTTTATGAATGCGATTAATCGCGATTTTAATCAGGTATTTGATGCCATTATCCGTGTGCTCGATAACCAGGTAAAGTTTCTCAAACAATTCTGATTCGAAGCGATCTGTTTCCAGGCGAAAGCTTTCCATCGTTTCCCGTAAATCATTTTCCCGGCCTTCGGCATCGAGATAGAAATCGATTTCATCTTTGGCGAGATGAACAATGTTATTAATACCCATTGTTCGCAGCGCCCGGTTTATTTGCTGGAGAATGGCCACTGCGGAAAATGTTTCCTGCTCTTCTTTTTCGGAAAGTGCACCGGCAGTTAGGAAATAGAATAGTTTACCAAAAGCTTTGCTCGGCTTCACCGGATTGATAATCGTCATCTGCGAAGGATCGATGGATAATTCGCCGCTAAAATACATGTTTTCGCCCCTTTTCTTGAATCAAATGTTGATCATCTTACACGGAATTTCTGCCGGATAGTTTGCACTGTAATTTTTTTACCGTCGATTATATTTGCGATGGTAAAACCTGGCAATAGAGAATGTGTAAGCCTGTTAAAGAATGGCTCAAAAGATTTACGGATAATCATAATCAATAAGCTAATTGCTGCAGATTAACAGCTTAACCGAAAAAGATGCCGAGGCCGGTTGTTAGAGCTATCAGCAGATAGGCAATCCAGACAAAGTAACGCCCTTTGGAGATTGCCGCAGTCAATATAGCGCTGCCGATAAAGATAATCGTGATAACAACAGCAATACTGTCGCCAATTTCCTGATAAGCCAAATCCGATACTTCGAATAATATCCAGGTAAGTCCCCACCAGGCAAGCGTTGTCAGGTGCCAGGAAATCCGGGTGCTTTGGTTAACAAAGACTTCGCTGCCAACATAAAATGGTAATTCCCGGCGAAACAACTTCCGCAGGAAATACTGTTCTCCTACCAGGGAATGAATAATTCCCAATAATAGTGTGAGGATCGCCGCTGTATAATAGAAGGTATTCATTTTAATATTTAGCGATTCCAATTTTTTTAACAAAGTTGTAAATTATTTTCTAAATGAGATGGCAGCTACGGACGCTGTTTTTGGTTGAAAGAAAATGACAGGTTGATTGATGAAAAGAAGCTATTGGATTGCTGCAATTATACTGCTAGCGGTTGCCGGTTACGCATTGTTTTATTGGGGCTCTGGATACTGGATGACAAACTATGGCGTTACCCTAAAACCGTCCCAGGAGATCACTGCGAAGAAAGTGCCGTATTTCCTGCAAAATGATACACTGTGGGGATCTCAAAAAATTGGCCGATCTCCATATTTAATGGGCGCATCCGGTTGCCTGGTGGCGGATGTGGCTGCGGTAATTAATGTGTTGGGCGAGAAAGTAACGCCACTATCAATTAACCGGCGGTTTACCGAGAAAAATGTTTTCAACGATCAGGGCGAAATTATTTGGGGAAAGATCGCGACGGTATTTCCGGATATTACCTACGAATTGCGGGATTACGTTAGCAGTGGAACGATTGAATCTGATCTGGCAGCGGGCCATCTCCCAATGGTCAAGGTGAACTACCATAAGCTGGGGAAAGCGCACTGGGTGGTTATTGTTGGAGCAACAGAGAACGATTTCCTGGTTATGGATCCACTATATCAGAAAAAGGAATATCTGCCTTTATCCACCCATGGAAAAGTCTTTGCCTATCGAAAACTGCTGCGCCGGGTAGATGGGGCCTGATCGCGCTTATGAGTGAATACAAATTTTAAATTGATAAAAATCTGTCAGTTTTACAATAAACGATGAAAGTGCATTACAATGAAACGACTATTACTAATTACTTTTTTTCTCTTGTTCTCTTTTGTTTGCCAGGCACAGACGTTTGCCGATTTCCTGGTGGAACTGGAGGCGACGTCCTATAACCTCCGGCAGGCGAAAGTGGACAGTTTTGTTCAGGCGACATCTTCTTTTCCGATAACTGAAGATACGCTGGCGCATTTTGTTTACAAAGGAACCGGTGGCAATTTGGCGGTGCCGGGGGATTTCAGTGGCTGGAATCCTGACAATGCGCCGATGACCCAGGTGCAGGGAACTAATTTTTGGCACCGGACCGAAGTGTTCGCTAATAATGCCCGGCTGGATTATAAGTATGTCTACAATGGATCGACCTGGATTCTGGACCCGCGCAATCCTTTTCGTGCGCCCGGTGGCTTTGGCGATAATTCGGAGTTGCGGATGCCGGAATATATCCCACCGGCAGAAGTTGAATTCTATGCAAACATTCCCCACGGCGCCCTGCAAGATACCATCTTTTTTAGCAGTAATCTGAACAATTCCCGGCAGGTGCGGGTGTATTTGCCCCCCGGTTATGATGCATCCACAGAGCGATACCCGGTGGCGCTGGTGCACGATGGACTCGAATATATCACCCTGGCGAAAATGAATAATGTGATTGATTATCTCATTGCCGAGAATCGCATTCAGCCGGTAATCGCGGTATTCGTTCCGCCGGTAAATCGTTCTCCGGAGTATATTGATAATCAACAAAATGCCTTTACTGCTTTTATTAGCAGCGAATTGATACCCTGGCTGGATGGCAGATACCGGACAAAGACCGGCGCGGAAAATCGTTTGGTGATGGGCTCTTCCGCCGGCGGGAATATTTCTCTTTGGATTGCAATGCAGCACCCGGAAATCTTTGGCCATGTCGGCGCCTTCTCGCCCTATGTGGAGCCAGATATTTTAATTAACTTTAACAATTCTGACCCACTGGATTTGCGCATTTATATGCTGCATGGCAGTTATGATCATATTAACGTTATCCACCAAAGCGTGAATAATTTTCTACCGATTCTCACCAGTAAAGGCTACGATTATCTCTACGAAGAACTTCCGGAGGGGCACAGCTACGGATTCTGGCGGGCGCATACCGATGATGCGTTGATCTTCGCCTTTCCGGCAGCGACAGCTATTGCCGACGATATCGCCGTTACGAAATCGTTCGAATTACAGCCGAATTTCCCGAACCCGTTTAATCCCGTTACAAATATCGGGTTTCGGATGTCGGATGTTGGATTTGCCGCTTTGGATATTTATGATATTACCGGCCAGCTGGTAAAGACATTGGTCAGTGAAAACAGAGCTCCCGGGAAATACACTGTGCAGTGGGATGGCACCAATCAATTTGGGCAGCATGTTTCCAGTGGGGTTTATTTTTATCGATTGCAAGTCGACAACCAATTTTCACAAGTGCGAAAAATGATTTTGATGAAATAAATGAATGAATGCCGGGGAAGGCGTTTGATCTGCGCTTTCCCGGCATTGATCGGCGGAAATCTTTTCCTGAAGATGCGCCTGCAGAAAAATTAAAATTCTAAAATTCTATCTCTCCCACATATCAACATTTCCAGATCGATTTCTCCTAATATGTAATTCTGCTTTTACGGAATAAAACTGGGGAATCTATATCTATGTTTACTTATTCAAAATTTATCATGTTTGTTTTAATTGTTCTTTTTGTAATGACGCAAGGACTTTTTGGGCAGGAATTTACGCCACCGAAAGGGAGTCCGCTTGCGAAGAAGGAACATCCACGCCTCTTTTTCACGAAAGAAAGTTTTCAGGAAATCAAGCAGTATATCGATACGTATGAGGCCGCTGCTTTTCAAAAATTCGTTAATGAGGTTGATGCCGCATTTCGGATTGATCCGGCGGAAAAGAACCGGAATCTGTTGTTGCTCGATGCAAAAAGTTTTTCTTTCCTCTGCTATGCCAGTGCCTCCGGAATGTTTTCCAACTATACCTTTGCATACAGCCCGAAAGAATATGCGGATAAAGCGTATGCCCACACCGTGGAGATTGATAAACAGAAGCGGAAAAAACGGAAATGGTTGAAGGAAAAAGACCATGCCGCCGTTATGGAATCGCCTTCCCAGGGAGGATATATCAATTTGGCGCTGGGGGTCGTCTACGATTGGTGTTTCGACCAGCTGAGCACGGAACAGAAGCGGACGCTGGCAGATGCGTTGTATCTTTGCTTCCAGAAACGCGATGATGAAGTCGATATCGGTGGAAAGAATAAATTGGGATTGACGCTGACTTCGCAATGCCATGATGTTGGCATCGGCGGATTGGCAACCTGGGGCGATAACCTTGGCACAAAATATGATGCCCAGGCAAAGGAAATGCTCGACGGCGTTCAATGGTTGTGGTACGATCGTATTCTCCATCAGGGGGAACGGTTGTTCGAAGGCACCGCCGGCTGGAGTGAAGGCGCCAACTATTTTAGCGGTGCGGTGACCAACCTCGTCTGGTATCTCTCCGCACTCTCCACTGCCGTTGGGGAAAATGTCTTTACCAAGTTCAAGTGGCTGCGTGATATTCCCCTTTACACCTTCTTTTATGCCTTGCCGATGAAGGTCGAAGGCCGGAAGCGGGGATATTTTCAACAGCGGAACGATGCCGCTTCCTTACGGGAATGGGAAACGATGGGAACCTTGAAACAGATGATGCCGATCGCATCTCTCATCAAAAAAGAAGAACCGCTCTATGCCGGTTTCTATAAGTGGGTTGTTGAAGAGAGCCGGATGAAGATCACCAAGGTGACGCTGTCCGAGGAGGGGCCGCGGGTGATGTGGTTGTTCTACAAGTTTTTGTGGGGCTACAAAGATGTCGCCGTTAAATCACCGGAGGAAGCCGGTATTCAGTCCTCATACCGCTTTGGTCTGGGAGATGCAATTTTTCTCAGCGATCTCCACAGCGATGACGCCACGAAGATCAATTTCTATACGCCGAAGTATCATCTCAGCCGTCATTACAATCAGGATAACGGTAGTTTTGTGCTCTTCAAACATGGTACGCTTGCGGTGGATGCCGGCGTCAGTAAAGGCGATACGCATCTGCCCAAATCGGAAAAAACCGGCAATCCGATTTTTCATAATCTCTTGGCGTTGCAAGAGCCGGACGGGCATCTCTTCTATCGCTACAGCATGAAAACCCATGACCGCTCATCATCCTACAAAGACCGGGCGAATACAGATGGTGGTCGTAATCATGTTGGAACTGTGCTTGCGCAACGGTTTGAGAAAGATCGCTTCGATTTTATCGATTACGACTATACCCGTTCTTACAAAGGTGAAAAATATGCCCGTCGTATTCGCCGGGCGCTGCTGTATTTACGCGATCCCAATGCGCCGAATTACAATAATGAAGAATATGTGGTCGTTGTTGATGATGTTTTCCTCAATCGCCCGCAAATCAAGAAGCGTTGGTTGCTGCATACCCCGGTGATGCCGGAGCTGCTCGATGGTAACTGGGATTATCACGGTAAAGGACACTGGACCGCCGATGAAGGCAGCACCTTCTCGGCAACCAATACCCTCTTTAATGCCCATGGCCGTTTGTTTGTCAAGCTCATGGCACCATCTAATGTGCGGCTGCAGATGCGCGGTGGTAATGAAGGCAATACCTTTTATTGGTTTACAGATTCGGAGGGAAATATCTCTCACGAACGCGGGCCTTACACCGATTGGGGCGCCTTTTGGGCCGGCACTCATCGTCTGGAAATCGAAGATGCCCGCAATGACAGCTTATCACAATACTTCGTGGTGATGCAGCTCGGCGATTCGAACACAATGGCGAAGATGGCCCCGGTTAGCGACATCGGGAACGAAAATTATTTTGGGGCTTTGATCAACCAGGATCGGGCAGTGTTGATTAACAAGACGAAGGGACAATATCGCTCGTTGAGTTACCGTTTTGACTCCGGGAAAAAAGTCTGGCACTTTATCAGCGGACTGTCGGCGGGAAAATACACCGTTACACGCGACGGTAAAAAGATTACATCCACTGAAGTTGCCAATGATGGTATTCTTTTTTTCGAGCAATCGGGAGGAGGAACTTTCTCTATTAAGAAGCAATGATGACCTGTTCAAAAGTCCCGGTTAGAATACCTTTAAAAAATTTGCCACAGATTTCACGGATTTACACTGACTTAAAAAAAATGATGATATTTCAGTGAAGCCCTTATAAATCTGTGCTAATCAGTGCAATTCTGTGGCTTTAATAAAAAGTGTTTGGTACCAAAATCAAAAATTTAAGAAATAAAATGCCGGTTCATTATACAATGGGCCGGCATTTTTTATTGACGTTTAGCGAAATAGATGCTAGTTTTAATTAAAGTCAACAGATAACGACGAGGTATCGAATGGCCATCAAAGTAAGCGCAACAGCGAAAGTCAGCATAGAAGAAGCCTGGCAAGCCTGGACGACACCAGCAGATATTAAAGTTTGGAATACTGCGTCGGCTGACTGGCATACCACTCATGCTGAGGTCGACCTGAAAGTTGGTGGCAAATTCCGCTCCCGGATGGCAGCGAAAGACGGTAGCATGGCGTTCGATTTTGAAGGCGTTTATACCAGCATTGAGAAGAATAAGTTGATCGCCTATTCACTTGGGGATGGCCGGAAAGTTCGCATCGAATTTATCCCGATTGAAGATGGGGTGAGGATCGAGGAAACTTTTGATCCGGATGCGGAAAATTCCCTGGACATTCAGGAACAAGGGTGGCAGGCAATTCTCAATAATTTCGTTAAGCATGTTGAAGCGAAATAGTTAATAATATCCATTATTAAGCGAAGGTTGTAGCTATGAAATCATTGCAAGCGTATATGGATGTGTATCGGAATGCGATGGCGAAGGGGGAAATTACCACCGCCTATCGGGGATTGATGGATTATTTGAAGCAGTTGCGGCTGCATTTTCAAAATAACTATCCCGGCCATTATGTTTCCGGCAGTCTTTACCCCGGCACGATGGATATTACCTTTTTTGCTTTCATTTCTCCCGCTTTAAAGGCACGACAGCTAAAAACGATTGTTCTTTTTATGCACGAAACCTGTCAATTCGAAATTTGGCTCTGCGGCGTTAATAAAAAGGTGCAAAAAAAATACTGGCTGGCGGTGAAAGAAAGCGGTTGGGAGAAATATCGAGTGCCGGTATCGATCAAGGGATTAGATTTAATTGTTGGTCACACTCTGGAAAGCAATCCGGATTTTGGTGATTTGGATGTGCTAACCGATCAGCTTGAAAAAAACACGCTGGCTTTTGTTGATGACGTGGAGCAGTTTTTAGGCGACGTTTGTTGATATCTTTTACAGTAGCAGCAAAGTATTTACTTCCAAATGCCACTGTCAACTCGCCTCGTTGCCAAACTCCAGTTTGGCAACGCAATTATTGGCGAAACTCCAGTTTCGCTGACAGAGATAGATTGAGAAACAGAGTTTCCCTTGTAATTCATTCCCAAACTGGAGAGACTGTGTAAAAAGTATTTGCAATCCAGGAAACCTGGCACTACCGTTTTACAGCTAAAAAAAAGAATGTGGAGAGCTAATGCATTACATAAAAGG
>JANQQU010000066.1 GCA_028284905.1 Calditrichia bacterium | reverse complement strand
GTCATAGCGCAGCTGATGCAGGCCGTTGGGCCCGTCCCGCCATTTGAGGCGGTTTTCGGGGTCGTAGACATAGGTGTTCGTCCCGTCCCCGGTCAGATTACTATATTTGGGAGTGTCAATATGCTTCAGTGTATAGTTGAATCACATAATATTATAGCTTCTATATAAAGTACTTTAATGAAATAAATCAGCTATTGTTTTGATAGTAATTTAACTGATACGGATTTTGTTAGAATTTCTGTCGAAACCACAGAAATTAAGCCAAGAAAAAATAGAGCAATATCTTCTTTCGAGAAGCTCGATCCAAATAAAATAAAGAAAATCAAAAAGTGGAGTGTATATATAAACGTTATAGTTAAAAACCTATAAACATATATTTTATCTTGGAAATTTAAATTGTAATATACTAATATGCTTACAATATAGCCAGACAGAATGGCAAAGCTTAATGATATGAGCGCTAGAATTCTAAATTGTTCTATTGAGTATTCGTCGAATTGATATGCGCGATCAAAGCCATCATAGAAACCTATCGCAATGATCAGTGCCACACAAGATATCATTACGAACAATGCTGTATGCAATGATGACATAATTATTAATCTAATAGGCTTTAACATCTTGGTACATTAGATCCTAATGGGGTGCAGTCACCATTGCGGCGAAGATCACGGATAAGAGCATTTCCAATTGCCTCTCTATCCTCTTGATTGCCAAAATCTATATCTCGCCCAAGATCATCTTCGACACGATTTAATATTCTATTATACCGAGCGTCTGCATCACTAGTAAAACCTGCCACGCCGCGAAAAGAATTACTGAATGCGTCGTTGATCGAGCCAACTATTGCAGCTCTATCGCCTGAGGGTAAGGCATCAATCATCGATTGCACCACAGCCTGCTCCATGCGCACCAGTTGCCGATCTAAGTTCGGTCCACTAAGTGTGCCATCGGAAATAGCAGCGAAAACCCTGACATTCAATCTGTAAAGGGCTGAGCTCACCTCTCTCAAAAACGCTTCTGCTTGATCACTTATAAAATTACCCAGAACCGGTAGGTCGTTGTTGGCTAAATATTCTACTGTTGCTGCAGCTGCCCCGAAAAATCGTGTGCGATGAGCGGATTGTCGATCGAAGTAGCGATAAACATCACGTCGCAAACAATAGGGACTACCTGAATTGAGCAACGCGCAACGTTCGCCACTTGGATCCGTCGCATTCATCGGATCGTTTCCGACATAGGCATACATATTCATGCCGTCGTCATATCCGATGGGGTCGGTCTGCATGAACCTTCCCAGCGTCGGCGAGTAGAAGCGGGCGCGGTAGTAATAGAGGCCGATCTCGGGCAGATATTGCTGCCCGGTATATTGGAACCGGCCGACATTGGTCACGCCGAACTGGTCGTTCGCCGGTATGCCCCATTCGTCATAGGTGTTGCGGTGCTGGCGGATGCCGGCATTGTCGCTGATCCCGATGATGCTGCCGCGCTCGTCGGCGTGCAGGAACTCCCGGTTACCCGGCGCCGTGCTCGGCCCGGCATAGGTGACGATCGGATCGTCGACGCCCGGCCCATGGACATAACGTTCGCGCATTGCGCCGCTGATATCGGCATATTCGGCGAT
>JANQQU010000044.1 GCA_028284905.1 Calditrichia bacterium | reverse complement strand
TGGCTGTGGCTGTGGCTGTGGCTGTGGCTGTGGCTGTGGCTGTGGCTGTGGCTGTGGCTGTGGCTGTGGCTGTGGCTGTGGCTGTGGCTGTGGCACTTTACTAAAGAGACAATAATGCTAATAAGCAAAACCTTTTTAGCAGGATGCTAATTATCAATCCACATTCATCCTGAGCTTGTCGAAGGGTGAAACTTTTCCTCCTTCTGGAACATTTTCCACAAATCTCTATCCTAGAATAAAACGTGGCAGAGTAAGACTCAAATATTCGGCTACCGCTCTCCTTCTATTTTTACCAACTATCATCTTCCCGTTCCTCGATAATATCCTGCCGCTTCGCTTCCGCCACATCGATAATGCTTTCCTGTATAGTTGCCAGCAATTCATCTTTGTCTTTGTAACGATGTGGTTTTAAAACCCAGTGATATTTCCGCAGATCTTTCGACATGCTATAGGGCTTAAATCCTTCCTGAATAATCAGACGAATCGGCACAGCGATATCCGGCGCTATGGCCTGCAATTCCTGGGGAATACTGGACGGCTCAGTAAGATCCGCGACAATAAATCGCGCCATCCTTGCCAATAAGGTCACCGTTTCGGTAACATCCCGATCGCTTGGTTTGTCGAAATCAAAGAGAATCGGTACAAAATCATGTTTTCGCAGCTCATTCCGTAAAGCATCCAGCACTGCTTTCCTTTCCCGTTTAAAACGGCCTAATAACAGCACAACTTTTCGGGTAACGGTATCGAGCACATCGCGAATTTCCGGGTTATTCATCAACAGGTAAATGAATTGTGCGACCTGGATTTGATCGACCGTCAGCGATGCGCCACCCGGCGTTACTACCAGTTCCTGCGAAGAAGCCGGTTTACCCCGAAGATCCCATGCGGCGACGCCATAGACAGCAGCGCGATCCAGCACGGCGCCTTCGATATTCGCATCCACCAGGTTCGCGTATTTTAAACTGGCTTCCGTTAGTATCGCCCCGCTTAAATCCGCACCGGATAAATCCGCGTGAAAGAGTTCCGCCCGGCTTAAATCCGCACCGGAAAGATTTACACCTTTCATATTGGCATCTGTCAAATCGGCATCGGCCAAATTAATCTTACTCAAATCCGCTCCGCGTAAATCCGCCTCCATCAGGCGGGCGCCGGGTAGCTGAACGTTTCTCAAGCTGGCGTTTTCCAGGCGGGCGCCTTTCAGTGCTGTCCAGGCGAGGTAGTCGTAACCAAAAACAGCATCATCCAATAATACCCCGCGTAAGTCAACATAGCCGAGGCAGACATCTGTAAGGGTTGCGCCACGCAGGTCAATTGCCCGTGTTGTAAGAGAACGGATGTAATCTCCCTTTGTCCAGATGCCCTGCTTGCCGACACCACCGGTAGACGCCTCCAGGTTCGGCATCGGGTTTCCTTGCACAACTGCAGACTGGCGGCTTAATTTATAAGCTTGCCAGGCATGAATGGCAGCTTCCCGTTCATCCGAACGGATAGGAGAGGCAACCAGTTTTTTGAATTGCGCCAAATCTTCGGCATTCCCCTGGAATACCGGTTTGTCTTCTGTTGTCATCAGCAATTACCCTCAAAATAGCAGTTACCTGTTTTTATTATTTTAGTAATATCGCCTTCTGCCACTGGCGAGTTTCCCCCGCCTGAAGTGATATGATGTAAATGCCGGAGCCGAGTGCACTCCCATCCTCATGCCGACCATCCCAGCTTAGGGAATATCGACCGGGTAATTGTGCTTCATCGCGCAATGTTCGAATTTGCTGTCCCAGCGAATTGAAAATCTTAACCGTTACCTGCGCTTGCCGGGGCAGTTCATACTCAATCACTGTGCCGCCGTTAAACGGGTTGGGAAAGTTCGGATGCAGTAAGAATTCTTGCGGTAGCGATGCATCCGTTTGAATTCCCGTTGTAACCGAGTCAAATGCTGCGATCGATGCCAGGAGGTTTCCGGAAAAATTAAATAAGGCCATATTCTCCCAGGGAGAGCCAAACTGCGGGGCGGAAATCCAGTCCGGCGCCCAATAAATAACGCCCGCTCCCCGGTCGTAAGGCAATTGCCGGACAATCTGGATGACATCCTCCAGAAAGCGCTTCTGGCCACTTACCGTGGCGGGATAGCCGCTTAGTAGCTGGCTACTTAGGCCTACAATGTTATTAGTGTTATCATTCCAGCCGAGCGTCCAGGGATAGGCCGTTTCCACCACCATAATATCTTTCTGATAGCGCACGGCAAGATCGCCGAGATTATAGGCGAGATCATCGAGGGTGCCATGCCACCAGGGATAATAAGATTGCCCGATAATATCGAAATCAACATTCTGTGCGAGCAGATTATCAAAGTACCAGCGGCTGCCGCCATTATCACCGCCATTGGCGATATGGATCATTGTGCGTACTTCTTCGCCACTGCTCAAATTATCATTGATTCCCCGAATGCCTTCATTGATAATCGCTGCCAGCCTTGCCCACTGCTGCGGCGTATTATAGGTATCGCAAACCCGCACAGTATTCCAGAGCATGCCACAGATAATTTCATTCCCCAACTGGACGATTTCCGGCAAAGTATTTTGCGCTTTCAATTCCGCGATAACGTGGTAGGTATAATTGTAGACACTGTCTTTCAATGCATCGAAATTTGCATTGGCCCAGGCTGCCGGTTTGGTTTGATGTCCGGGATCCGCCCAGGTATCCGAATAGTGGAAATCCAGCAATAGCTTAAAGCCCATATTCTTCGCCCGTAGTGCCGTTTCTTTTACCTTCTCCAGCCCATTCCATCCTCCAACCGGCGTATGCCAAATCTTCAGGCGGACATAGTTCATTCCATGATCTTTAAACATCTGAAGCGGGTCGCCGGGGACACCGTTTTCCCGGAATGTCCCTCCGCCGTCTTCGATCTGCTGAAGCATGGATGCATCTCCACCAAGGGCAAATTCCGCCGCACCATTATTTCTTTTCTCAGGTTGAGAAAAAATACCAGAGAAAATGAAAAGAGAAAGCAGGCATAAGGTTCTTAATATCATAATCATATACTTTCAATTTTGAATAAATTCAAAAATCATTTCAATTTATTTTACGCTGGATTTAATCGAGCCGCAAGTATTATCCGGTTTCAAACATGCCCAATCGCGAGTTTATAAATTTTTCGTCTCAAATTCTGCGAGGATGGATAAAAATTTATCGTATGAATGATTCTCCAAAAACAAATTCTGATTATCCGGAAATTTCTGTTTAACAGATAGATTTATTTTCTCCAGATAATTTTCCAGTGAGGGCGGATCGACGATTAAGTCTTCATGGCAAATTTGCCAGTTGCCGCAGTTTTTAGAAGCAATCAAGTTACATCCCATTATCGCTGCTTCAAAAAGGATGCCGGGCGCCGCATCAAATTTTGAGGGACAGACGACTGTTTTCGCGTTTCCCAGCAATGAAAAGATCTTCTGACGGTCACTAACAGTGCCATGATGAACAGCGCCGGGAATTTCATCCGGAGTCCCTCCGATAACGTGCAGTGACAAACCTTCACTGGCGGAAACAATCTCTTTCAGCAAAGGATAATTCTTCTCCCCTCTCTCCCAGTTATTCGCAATGAATAGTACATCGATATCCCGCTGCTTAAACGGCTTTTTTAATGATTGATATGATAAGGACTCCCGGTAAATCCAGTCTGCGAACCAGATAATTTCAGCATGCATCTTGCTTGCTGCCTGCGGGTAAAATAACTGATAAAACTCCTGAACAATCTCGGCATGGGTAATAATGAGATCGGCATAATCGACAGCTTCTGCCTCCCGGCGATGATGATACGCCGCTTTTTTTCCATCCCGCAGGAGCATTTCCCGGAGCGCAATTGCATCAGGCGTCTCCGCGTCCCCGAGGTAACTTTTTACCTGGGAACATCCGGATGTTAAGAAAACCAGGGGAATTTCCGGTGCCGCTTTTTTCATAGCAAAAGCACTGATATAGCCAATTCCGATCATCACATCCGGGGCAATTTCACTGATGCAATCTTCCAATTCCGGGTGATCCAGAAAAATTGGTCCCTGCATACAACAGCCAAAAGCGTCCGGACGGCGGGATTGATTTTTAGCAAGAATATCATTGTAATATGCCTGGTCAAACTCTTCATAAATATCGAGATAGGTCACATTGAAGCCATCATCCTGCATCTTTTCAAAAAGGGCGTAAGCAGCCGCGCTGGCACCGCCAAAACCCCGGACAAAATACCCACCGATGAGATAGCGTTTATTCAAACTGTCGGTAAATTTATTCATAACGATTTATTACTCTGCAAAAAATTATTCGGTAGTGTTAAAAATGTAATGCTAAAGCTATCATCGCGAGGAGTGCCCCAAAGTAACTATATTTGAAAAAAAGATACCTCCTTGCCATATTAAAAGAACTCATCAATTAAGGTCATGGTCAAGGAGGTATAGTGAAAGCTTA
>JANQQU010000017.1 GCA_028284905.1 Calditrichia bacterium | reverse complement strand
GTCTTTAACAGCTTCGTTCTGATATTCTTTAAGCGTGAATTTCATGTTTTACCTCCCTATCGCGAAACGGAAATTGGTCAAGTAGGATTCATATAGTCGCACCGGTTCAACTGTGTCAGGAAGATGTCGCGCGACCGATTGAAAGCGGCGGTCGTTGTCGGTTACGATGTAAGCAATGCGGATCGTATGCTTTGCATGAATAGCTTCGCTGAAAACAGCGGCTTTGTCCAAATCGATTAGAATGCCATAAGTATCAACGACGTCCCAGCCCTTTTCAGGACGATCATCAATCCTCCGTCCTTCGCTACCAGCCCGCATCCACAGCAGCGGTGCGATTTTGGAAAATGCGAGGTTATGGCTGACCGTGACTGGGGTTTCATAGGTCAATGTAAAAAACTCGGCATTTTCTTCAAAACCTTCGGCCATTGGAAATTCATCGGTGAATTTGTAATCACCCTTGATAGGTTTGCCCTCGGGTGTCTTTCCGGTGATAGCAGCCTCTACGCGGGGCTTGGTGATATAGTCACAGATGCCCAGCTTTTCCCATTCAGTATCGCCAGGACGCAAACCATAATCTCTAAGTCCTTTCTGTTCGTCCGCGCTGACTTCGTTGTTGGTCACGCTGATGCACTGTCGTTTACCACCATCCTGCTTGTTCAGCCGCATAACGGCATGGGCAGTTGTGCCTGAGCCAGAGAAGAAGTCGATGATTGTTGCTTCCGACTTATTGGCAACGAAGAAACGTAGAATGTCTTCAACTGCGTAAAGTGACTTAGGAAATGGGAAAACACGCCCTGGGATTAGGGAATTATTGACACTTGTTCCATAAACACCTGCATTGTGAGATGTGATGCGCCATTGAGTACCTGGGACGAATTTGGCAACTGATTTCGGAGGCGCCGTCTCAACGCTCCCATCCATTCTTTTGCCAATTACTTCGTAATAACCGGATTCAACCCGCGCTGCTTCGCCTGACTTCAAGTAGAGTATTGAAGATGATTTAGGTTTTGGAGCGCGAATAAACCCTTTTTTATTAAGCATAAGAACTCGCTCGTGTGAGATTTGCCAGTAACCATCGCTTCCATCTGATCGTTCAGGCCAAACAGCAGTAGTTCCTACAGGTGAGGTTGTGGTTGGGGATTCAGTGAGCGGAATTGGTTCTCCAACCGAATGGATACCACTTCCATCGTTATTTACGTATATGGGAAAAAATAAATTCGGTCTATCAGACCTTTTCACGTTGCCGCGCAAACCGGCACGTCGCAGTGATTGCCACCGTATATTCGATGTGGTAGTGCTTTTGCTAGGTCTCCACTCATCTGAAAGCTCGCATGCCTCCGGTTGCGAAAAACCAAAATTTGCGATGTAGACGTATTCATCTGTTCTTGCAAACGAAGCTTTGCGTGACTGACCTTTTGGATTAATTATAGTCGAAATCATCTGAATCCGGGCCTCTGGAAACACCTGCTCCAACAGTAACCCCAACCGCAAATATTCCTTCTCGTCGATAGTTACGATAAGCACCGAGTCCGCAGGATTCAGCAACTCCTTCGCCAATAGTAAACGTCGCTCCATCATCGCCAGCCATTTGCTGTGGCGATAAAGATCCTCACCCTCGACATAGTCGTTGTTGTATTTCCAATCCCTCGCGCCAGTGTTGTAGGGAGGATCGATGTAGATGGCGTCCAACTTGCCCCGGTGCGTCCAGGTCAGGGCCTCCAAAGCATGAAAATTCTCCCCATTAATCACTGTGTGAAAAGGCTTGTCACCGCCCCGTTCGACCTTTCCTGTGCTGACGAGGCCGGGATAGATAAAATCCTGAAACTCCGCAATTACGACAAGGTCTTCAATATCTACATGCTGCGTTTCCGGTTCGGCTCCCCCCATTAATTCGATCTGCCCCATACGCTTGCCGTCGGCGCGTTTAATATTTTTTACCCTCCAAAGCCTTTGATCACCCTTCTTTGAGGAACCACGCGGGGGGAGAACACGGACTTTATCTCCTTTGCGTACCGGTCGCCCTGACAACTCAATACTTTCAGGGCGATGGCGTTCAAAGTTTAGACCGAAAGATCGGCGGGCGGCAAGCACTTTGAATTCTTTTTCCAACTCAGTGCCAAGCTCTTTGTCGTTGCTTTTTACCTGTGAAATTAAATCTGTAAGTCGTGACAATCGTATTTCCTTTATAACTACTATTTATTCAAAACCAAACTTGATTGATGAGAAAGTCAATATCATGTATTACAGGCTACCCTGCACCAGTGGTCGCGGTTAGGGAAAAGGCATGTTTGTCGCCATCCTCATGCCAGCGTCTCTGGGCTTTTTTGAGGTTGATAAGAACGTCTTTAACAGCTTCGTTCTGATATTCTTTAAGCGTGAATTTCATGTTTTACCTC
>JANQQU010000086.1 GCA_028284905.1 Calditrichia bacterium | reverse complement strand
TCACGGGTGCATGCACTTTTGAGATTGCTTCGGCAAAGGGCGCCTCGCAATGACGGGATTAATTATCATCTCATTTTTAACAATATCAAATAATCACTTTTACTTTAAATAGTTCATTACAATTGTCTTACTGGTAAAGCGTCCATAATTATCGGTATAACGTATATTCAGATAATAGACACCCGAAGCAACAGCAACATTGTTACCATCCCGCCCATCCCAGCGCAGAGAATAATCGCCGGAGGCAATACTGCCATTATGCAGACGGGCAACGATCTGCCCCAGGGAATTAACCACGGTCGCAACCATATCACCAGCCTGCGGGACACTCATCTCGATAATCGTTTCTCCATTAAACGGGTTCGGATAGTTTTGCTTCAGCTGAAACTGCTCGGCAATCGGCAATTCCCAACGATTATCGTCAATGCTGAGCGGCGGGTTCGGCAAGTTGTAAACTTCTATCTCATAAATGCGGGCAGCATTATCTTCGCCGGGATCAGTGATGTAGAGTCGTAAATCCTTAATCGTGACCGCTTCTGCCAGGCCATGTTCGGTGATGTCCCCTTCTGCAGTGCCGGGATTGCCGACAACATCAAAGAGTGTTTCCCAGGCACCATCCACCCGATGCTGGATCAGAAAATTAGTTGTGTTCATTCCGGAATGATCATTTGCCCCGGGATCGCCGGAAGGTGCCGTAGTGGTGCCGGCATGTTTAATCACGATATAATTGATCGGCGTGCTGTCCGGAAATGTAATAGTCAGCCAGTGCGGCAAGGCATCATTGGCACACCACTTCGTCGCGGTGGTGCCATCAATAGCATGCTCGGCAGCTTCCGAGGTGGAATTGCATTCAAAATCAGCCACCGCAGATGCGGTAATCGCATAGTTGAGAATGACACTAAAGCTTAGGGTATCGGAAGTTGTCAGGCTACCGGCAGCATCCGTCGCCCAGACATTTACCTCCGGGCTGGAAACGTCCGCCTGCATCCAGACCAATATTTCCCCATTGCTAACATCAACATCCATCGGGTTCGACCAGATGCCCTGGCTATCGCGGAATGTAACGCCGGCGCTATCCGACTGTAAACGAACCGTCGCATTTCCATTATGCACCCAGTTACCATTGCTATCCCGCAGGCGAACGCGCAATGCCACCTGCTGATTGGTAAAGATATCCGTGCCTTCCATCGGATCGAGGCTAATGGACTGCGGCGCAATTTGCTCGCCGCTATCCCAGCCGGCCAGATAGGAGGATACCCGCCAATAACCATGCTCAGCACGAATGTTTTCCACAGAATGACGGATCACCTGCTCTCCCACAGAAATGTTACTGCTAACATCGACGAGATTTGGATGCACGCCATCACCGGGGCACCATCCGCTTCGAGAGGGAGGATAATTACCGCAGGGATTTACCGAAGCGAAGCTGGTACAGTTGCTACGCCAGGGGCTTTGCCGGAAGACTTCCGTTTCATTCACATAAATCACATTCGCTTTGGTAATAAACTCATCTCCCCCACTGCCGACCAGGCTATGCCCGGAGGTGAAATAGGCAATATTGAAACTATCAAGTCCAGCCGGTACGTCTAAGGTGGTTGCCGGTGCCGTATTGGTAACATCTTCCCGCATTAACCACTGCTCATAATAAACCGGCGCCACCCAGGCTGGATTTACATAATTCACATCCTCTACATAAATTAATTTCAAGTTTACCTTCCAGGCCGGGCTCGTCCAGGTATCAATAAATACCTGAATAGATTTTTCTCCCTGTAAAACCGACGCTAAGGCGGAAACATCCTCTTCATGCGTCGTATGCCCACCATACCCGGTAATATATTTTATCAGCTCTATCGGATAATGAAATGGGAGGTGTAAAGTAACATTTCCCCCGCGGTCCCAGGGGTCCGCACTACAGGTATTGCCATTATCATCGGGAATAATTTCCACCTCGGCAGTTATGCGCACAGGGTTCTCAAACGTCGGCAAAACCAGGGTTCGCTCGATAACCCGCCCATTGGCCAGCACGGTAACAGAGTCGTTAGCAAACACACTCTGATCACCAAAGTGAATACCGTTATTTCCGAAAACCTGCACAATGGTAGTATCGCCATCACCGGCATGTGCTGTCGAGAAGGTAGCAAGCCAGAGCAGGACAATTAATCCAACCCGGAGTATCTTCCCCTTTTTAATATACTTCTCGAAAAAGTCAACGGAATTCAAAGAAACACATCCTCTCATAACAGGACCTCAACTTTTTATATTGTATAAATCAAATTTGTCAGGGTTTAATGAATAACCTCACCCGGAAAATACTGCTATTTGAGGGAATCTTTTCCGTCCGTCAGCCAGGCCAATGAGAAGCGGACAAACACATTCCGCGAATAATCATCCTTCTCGAAGAACAATCCAATATCTCCGTTATTCAGAACCGTCAGAGAAGAATATGCAGCGCTCCCCGGATAAATAGTTTTCGCCACGGGCCAGGTTTTACCCTCGTCATAACTGAGTCGTACGGTCATATTTTCCCGTTTATCGATTGTATTCGCATTGGCAAATAGCAGTCGATTTTTCCTGTCACCATTCTTAAGAGAGGAATAGCGAATCAGGCTGGCATTGCACCCGGGATCTTGCAAATCCACTGCAGGCTCGGATTGCCAGGTTTTCCCGAAATCATCAGACCGGTGCACATAACGTTCCGGGCCTTTATTGATCCGGCTATTAATCATCCAGCTGCCATCAGCCAACTCTATCACCTTGGATTCATCACCGGGCGAAATTGCCGTATCATACAAAAACCAGCTTTTCCCATGATCATTACTGCCAAACAGGTGCAATCCGCTTTCGAGATTGACCAGCGTATGTAATAATAAACCGGCGTCAGTCTGTATTCCCCTACCGGAAGTAATGAACTTAAAATTTTTCTCCCAACCCGCTTTGCTAATTTGTAAAGTGATATCTTCCGGCGCACTCCAGGTCTCCCCATGATCGCTGCTTTTAATAAGATGGAGAGAATAAACATTGGGCGCCTTATCGAGGTCCATAAAATTGTAAAAGAGGAAGATTTCGTTCGTTTCCCGGTCGACAATCATTGAGGGATCGGAAGCAGATTGCCCATCGGGGAAATCGACAATCGTTTCAATCTCGGACCAATTTACACCATTATCGCTGCTGCGACGGATGACGATGTTGATATCCCGGTTGGCGCGTAAATCGCCACAGGTTTCTACCCGCTCGTCAATCGCGGCAACCAAATTTCCATTCGGTGTGGTTATTAGGGCAGGGATGCGATAACAGGCGACATCAGGGCGATCCGTGTTATCAACAAGGTTTTGGAGTTGTGGCGCTTCGATTTTTGAATCAGCTGCTTGTTGCCCCTTACAAGCCAAAAAGGCCAGGCCAATAAAAATAAAAGGAAAGAAAAATTTCATAGTAAATGGCCATTTTTTATGCTTGTAAGGATTTATAAAGCTACCATGGGTTGGCCTTAGCCGGAGAAATAGGGATCGGCTTGCAGGCGCCAGGGGCGTTTTTGGGCATAGCGGCTTTCCCGTTGCTTCAGGCGATTAACCATCAATACATCGTCATTGCCCTCCGCAAGCTTTAACGCATCTTTAATCAGATCGCTGGCCGCTTTAAAGTTGCCGGCTTCGGCATAAACCGCGGCTAATAAATCCACCGCCTCCGGGTCCTTAAAATCCGACTTCGTACCAATGAATCTGGCAATCCCCATCGCTTCTTCACTGTCCCGTAAAGCCTTTACCGGCACCGTAACCAGCAGCCAGGCAAGGTTGTAAAGAAAAAAGCGGTTATTCTGATCGGCAATTATTCCTTTTCGGTAAACCGCAATCGCATCTTTCCATTGGCCCTTTTTTTGGTAATAGTTGGCGAGATTCAAGGTCGACTCATTGAAACCCGGATCTAAATTAAACGCATCCCGGATATAGGCGACCCCTTCTTCATGATTGCCGTTTTCAAACAACATCGCCCCGAGATTACTAAGGAAGTCAACCTTGTCCGGTTTCATTGCAGCCGCCTTGCGCAAATGTCTTAGGGCTTCACGGGGCTTATTGAGGCCCGCATAGGCGATACCAAGATTGTTATGAGTCTCTGCGGACTCCTGGATTTTTAGCGCGGCTTCCAACTCCTTCACAGCTGCCTGCGGCAATCCGGCATCAACGTATTGCTTGCCGCGCAGTTGGTACCAATAGGCGCTGACACCTTCTTTGGCAATTTCGTTCACCAATGGTTCCGGGAGGCTAGTCACTTTGGGCAGTCCTTCCATTTGTGCAGCATAGAGGCGCGCTTTCTGCAAGTCACCATTTTTCCGATAGCAGGATACCAGCAGCGCATAGGCCTCCCGATGTTCCGGATTCAGACTGATCGCCTTTTGTAAATGATTGATTGCCTCGTCAATTTCTTCCCGCTCGAAAGCGATTTCGCCCAGGCCAACATACCCATGCGAAAGATTCGGATCTGCTTCCAACGCCTGATAAAACGCCCGTTGTGCAGCATCATGCTGATCGCGGATTAACTGCATTCTCCCGATTTTAATATAGAGCGGCGCATAATTAGGATCTAACACCTGTGCTTTTTGGTACCAGTCCAGCGCTCTTTCATCGCCCTTTTCTCCGTAGGCGAATGCGCTCAGATATGCCCAGCGGAAATTCTCGGGGTCGAGCCGGTTTGCCTCCTGCAGGCATGGCAAGGCATCAGATTCAAATCCGTGCACAAACAAATTAATTCCCAATCTTCCCCAATTATTCGACTCATCAGGATTTTCCCGCAATAGTTGCATCAAACCTTCTATTTTTGTTTTCACCTGCGGTTCGGCATTGCTCAAGTCCGTTGCAGGCATTTGGGATAAATCTCCACCGGGTGTGCATTGCAAAAGAAACAGCGCGAAAAAAAGCGGTAATATTTTTTTCATGGTATTCATTATCAAATAATCGACCTCCATTCATCCACCATCGAACTATCAATTAGGGGAATGCCCGAGAAAGGATGAATCTATTAAGTTTCTACAGCGATTAAGCGAATTTCCTTACTTTCCTGTTCCGCTTCCTTTAACTAACTTAATCTGCTGATTGATTGCAATATCTGAGAAAGTTTCCATTTGCTTACCGGGCCATTCAACAACAATCTGCTTGATCGCTGTTGCCTTGCCCAGGCCGAAAAAGCAGCGATAATCATTGCTGCTGAGGTAGCTGTATCCCGGATTGATCTCATGCTTTTTCTGTTGATCCCCAATTTGCAAAGTAATCTTCGTGCCGATCGGCGCGCGATTCACTGTCGGATCAAAAACTTCGATCGAAATCCAATTCCCCACTCGCTCGGCATCATTGCGATGTAACCGTGCCGGTGCGCCACAATTGTTTACCAAAATATCCAGATCGCCATCGTTATCATAGTCCCCCAGGGCCATTCCCCGGCTGGTTTCCACATATTGAGAAAATTCCGGGAATTCATCGGAAACATCGCGAAATTTACCTTTTCCGGCACCGAGAAAAATTTGGTTCGGTTCGCAATACGGCTTCCAGTAGGGATCTCCTGCCACCAGTTTTTCGGTGCGCCGCACCTTGCCGTTAACGATGACCAGATCCAGCAAGCCATCTTTATTATAATCCAGAAATCCGGTGCCAAATCCGGTATACGGTAACAATTTGACATGATCGAATCCTGCAGAAGCAGAATTATCCATATATCCCAATGCACCTTCGTTGGTATAAAGTGTATTACTTTCCCCGGCCAGATGAGTAATAAAAAAGTCTGTGGTTAGGTCATCGTTCACATCGCCAATGGCAATTCCCATACTGGCCTCGGGATGCCCATTGACGTTTACCGCCGCTCCCAGAATAGCGGCATCATTGCGGAAAGTGCCATTTTTCTGATTAATCCACAGCAAGTTATCTTCACCATCATTAGCGACATAGAGGTCCGGATAACCATCATTATTCACATCCGAGGTTACCACTCCCAATCCCTTTTTTCGGAATTGGGCAATACCACTGCTTTTCGATATGTCCGTGAAGGTTCCGTCACCATTATTATGATAGATAGCATCGGGAACACCATGAAAGGATTCCGGCCCGCAATAATCCTGACGCCCGGAGTAATCGGTGCAGCGCAAAGAATGATCATAGTCGACATAATTAACGACGTAAAGATCCAGGTACCCATCGAGGTCAAAATCGAAGAAAGCTGCGGAAGTACTCCACAAACTGTTACTGATGCCACTTTTACTGGTCACATCCTGAAATGTGCCATCTCCCATATTTCTGTAAAGTTTGTCCCCCTCGAAATTGGTAATGTAAACATCAAGGTCCCCGTCATTATCGATATCGGCAACGGCAACGCCCATGCCGAATCCATCGTCCCCCAGGCCGCTTTCCAATGTTACATTGCTAAATTGACCATTTTCTTCCTGTCGGAAGAGCTGATTGGTAACGATTTTAGTCGATGCGTACCTGGTATTATAAAATCCACTATTGATCAGATAAATATCGAGATCACCATCATTATCATAATCCAGGAATGCACTGCCCGGGCCAACATATTCCGGCATAAAATAAGTGGTATCTACACCGGGCTCATGCTGAAAGACCAGCCCCAGCTCTTTGGCGACATCCGGAAATGCGCCTTTTTTACTTTTAGCATTCTCACTAACAGGGACGTCGCCATCGTTATTACAAGCGGAAAAAAGCCCAATAAAGAGAGATAAAAAAACAAATTGAACAATTTTATTAATGGGAAAATTCATTTCTATCGCGGAGAGTTGTTTTAAGCGCCCCGATCTGGGACCATGATATGTGATTTAGTTTATTAGGGCTCAAAAGTAACTAACCGAAAAATTATATGCAAGAATAATATATGGCCGGGAAATGAGCTGGTTAATATTTCTCTGCCATTTAATACTGCTTTTACTTCCTTGCAATAAAAGATTTGAAGCTGCAAGGGGAAACCCGATCAAAAATATCAATTTTTAGCGAATATTTTTCAGCGAATTTCACTTGGGGTCTTGACTTTAAAATAAAAAATCGAAATATTATGCCTCAGTTTCGTTTAGCTCAAAACAAACTAAAATCTCTTTGTAACATCTCTTTTTAAAGCAGCGGGCAATTTCTACCTAATCATTTAGTTTTCAGCAGCCGGATAATATCCTGCACGCTAATAATTCACAAGACAGACCGAGGTAAATCTAAAGGAACAATTATGTTTAGTAGGTTACCATCTATCCCCCTGAAATTAATTTCGATTCTCTATCTGTTGATTGCCGGGAACTTTCTGTTCGCCCAGACAACCGGAAAAATATTTGGTATTGTTACGGATGCCAATAGCGGCGATCCGCTCATCGGTGTGAACATTCTCATAGAAGGCACTGGCATGGGTGCATCCACCGATGGAAGCGGCGAATTCTTCATAATCAATGTCCCTCCGGCGAAATACGAAGTTCGCGCAGAATATATCGGCTATCAATCTGTCATTGTTGCAGATGTACAGGTTTCTGTCAACCGTACGGCTTCAATTCCGATTAAAATGAAAGAAGCTGTTGTGGAAGGGCAGGAAGTGGTCGTTGTCGCGGAAAAGATTTCCCTGAAAAAAGACCAAACCGCTTCGGTGAAGAACGTCTCTGCAGAACAAATTGCCGCACTGCCGGTAGAAACAGTGGACGATGTTATTCAGATGCAGGCCGGTGTTGTTGAAGGCCACTTCCGCGGCGGACGCTTGACCGATGTCTCTTACCTGGTTGATGGCGTGCAGATTGACGAAGGTTTTAGCGGCCAGTCAAACTCTTTGGAAGTAGAAACAGAAGCGGTGCAGGATCTGGAAGTAATTACCGGAACTTTTAATGCCGAGTATGGCCGGGCACTGAGTGGTATTGTTAATGTGGTCACCAAAGACGGATCGGATAAATTCCATGGCAGCGTATCCGGACACGCCTCTAATTATCTGACCGCCAACGATGATATCTTCATCGGCAATTCATCATCCGACTTTGATCGTAATCAGGATTTCAAAATGCAGCTGACCGGCCCGTTGCTGATGAAAAATGTCTATTTTCTGGTTAACTACCGTTACCAGGATACCAAAGGACATTTAAACGGCATCAACCGCTTTTTACCGGACAATTATTCGGATCTGAACGCCCCGATTGATACTAATCAAATTGGCGAATCGGTTACTCCCTGGGATTTTTACGCCAATGTCGGAGATAACGAGGAGCGGTACTATTCCGAGAATACCGGCGATAACTCCTTTATACCGCTCACCTGGCAAAAAGAATATTCCTTTTTGGGCAAATTAACCTTCAAACCGTTTACCCGTTTAAAATTCTCTGTCTTATTCTCCCGGGATAATATCGAAACACCGCGCGGTGGCGGTAACCATGGTTATGATCACTCTTATAAATACAAGCCGCTGGGAAGAGCAATCACCCATGCGAATACCGATTTTTACCTGTTTCAACTGAATCACCTGATCAGCAGAAGTATGTTTCATGATTTCAAGGTTTCTTATACTAATAATGCCAGCGCTCGCTATTTATACGAAGATCCACTCGATCCCCGCTATATTTCTGATAATTACAATCGCAGCAGCGCCGGTGGTTTTCGGGCCGGTGGACAGGATCGCGGCCGCACCGATACCGATCAGAAAAACTATAATTTTAAATATGATATTACCTGGCAGGTAAATAAGCAACATAGCCTCAAGAGTGGATTTATTTACACGACACATGAGATTTACCGGGATGAGCAAATTGTTCGTAATTCCCTGGAAGGCACGCCGGATGCAACGGATTTTTATTACGATCCGGTGTTGGAGAGAGTCGTATTTAATGAATATCAGCCGGAACTCTTTGATCCGCAAACTGTGGTTGGAGTTGATCAGTATACCCGTAAGCCATACGAGTTTGCAGCTTATCTGCAGGACAAGATGGAGTTCACCGATATGGTTATCAACCTCGGTGTTCGCTATGATTATTTTAATGCCAATACGGTATATCCGACCCAGCTGCGTAACCCGGCCAACCAGTTAAGCTTCCCGAATAATCCGGAAAGGATGTCCGAATATCCCGATGCGGATCCGCAAATTCAGGTCAGCCCCAGATTCGGCTTGTCCTACAAAGTGGGTAACCGGGCAGTATTGCGTTTCAGCTACGGTCATTTCTTCCAGATGCCCCCGTTTTTTGCGATGTTTCAGAATTACAAGTTCCTGGTGCCGCCGAATGATTTTAGCGTCATCAACGGTAATCCGCAAATTAAGGCCGAGCGCACTGTGCAGTATGAAATGGGATTATGGCAGGAGTTCATGGATGGCCTCTCCCTGGAAGTTTCGGTCTATTACCGGGATATTTACGACCTGCAAACAGCGATTATCGCAACGACCTATAATCAGATCAAATACGGTGTATACAGTAATAAGGATTATGGAAACGCCAAAGGACTGGAAGTAAAGTTTGATTTTAACCGCGGCCCCTTTTCCGCATATCTTAACTATACGCTGCAGTTTACCCGCGGCAATGCAGACACGCCCAATTCCGGCTTCGACCGTGCCGGGAATAATCAGGACCCGATTACCCGCCTGGTGCCGTTGGCCTGGGATCAGCGTCATACCGCGAATGTTACCACCGGTTATCATCAACAAAGATGGGGCACCAGTTTGACGACCTATTACAATTCCGGTCTCCCCTACACCATTGGATTCATTTCTCAAAATCCGCTGGCAAAACAATCGATCGACCCCAATAACGGCGTTCGCCCCAGTTCGATCGATATGGACTTAACCGGCTATTATGATTTCCCAATGGGTGGGAATAAGAAGATTCGCCTGTCATTATCGGTGTACAACCTTCTCGATCGTTTGAATGAGGAAACTGTCTACAGCACTACCGGCCGGGCCTATACCCGAATTCTGAATCCCACGGAAGAGTTAACCTTCCGCAGCAATTATAACAATTTATTCGACAGTATTGAGAACCCCGGTATGTATGCAGTACCACGGGAAGTTAAGCTGGGCGTTGGTTTCTCTTTCTAATTTTGGAGTGATCTGAAGTTCGCCAAACAAGCAGATTCAAACTTTAGATCACTTTAGGCACTTTCAACTTTAGACACTTATACAGCTCATATAAAAGGAGCGTTTGATGAACTTTAAATTTACTGTGCTATTCATTTCTATCCTTGGCATGTCGACGCTAGTTGCCCAGGAACCGTTTAGAGTCGGGACGACTACCGGGAATTTCCTGGAAGTAGGATATGGCAGCCGGGCCAGCTCGCTGGGAGACGCCTACGTCAGTATGGTAAACGATGTCTCCGCGACATACTGGAATCCTGCCGGGCTCGGGTATATGCAAAAAGCTGAATTTCAGGTAATGAGCCAACCGTGGTATGTGGATATCAACACTTCTTTTGTTGGCCTCGGTTATGTTACCGGAAATTCCGGCACATTTGCAATATCCCTTCTCCACACCGGTTATGGGGAAGAAGAAGTAACCACTGTTGATCAACAGGAGGGTACCGGGGAAAATTTTGACGGGCAGGATATCGCATTCGGTCTTTCCTATGGCCGGCGACTGGTCGACTGGTTTTCATTCGGCGCTACCATGAAATATGTCAATTCGCGCATCTGGCACACATCCGCCAGTGCTGTGGCGATGGATCTTGGCGTCATCGTCAACACCTCCTTTCTCTCCTGGAGCGGCACACCATCCGACGGCCTGAAAATTGGTATGAGCATTTCCAATTATGGCACTCGCATGCGTTATGATGGCATCGACCTGAGACGCCCGATCGACATCATCGAAGATGAAGATGGTAATTACAGTGAAGTGCCCGCCCGTTTCGAGTTAAAGAGCTGGGAATTACCGCTCCTTTTCCGGATCGGCGTTTCCTTTAATCCAATCAAATTCAAAAACCAGAAATTGACCACCTCAATCGACGCTTTGCACCCGAACAACAATAGTGAAGCGATCAACTTTGGGGCCGAATATCAGTGGCTGCTTCCCGGTTTTGGTGCATTCAATCTGCGCGGAGGCTACAAGGGTATATTCCTGAAGAACTCTGATGAAACTTACAGCTGGACCTTAGGTTTTGGCCTGGAACTGTTCTATATGAATAACCGGGCACTTAAATTTGACTACGCTTTTAGAAATACAGAAATTCTGGGCGGTATTCACGCATACACATTAGGCATAGTGTTTTAAGTGGGCTAAAGCAAAAAAATTGCTTTCATGAACAATGACCGAAAATTAGATCGCTTTAGCCACATCAGGAGGAAATCATGTTCTTAAAGAAGACATTCTTCTTTTTCTTAATAATGTTGATCACATCGAGCGCAGCCCTATTTGCGCAGGGCCGTCCCTATGAAGGTCCGGACGATCCGGCCAGTGACATCGCCGCAGAAAGAGCCGGCTGGATGTCCGGAAACCGGGTGCTGCTCTTCTTTCGTAATTCTACCGAACTGGGAGATTGCTGCGGACTCGGATACGATGTATCAAAATGGCCAAATAACTTTGACGGCACAAAGATGCATGACGGAATCGCCGTTTTAGTGGGGGCAAAGGTTGTTCTGGAAAACGACTCCATTCCGGTAACCGATCCGAATGAATTTGGCCGTCCCGGGCTGGACTCGCTTTTTTACGTGCAAAGTAGTTACCGGGAATTTATGGATGCCAATCCGAACCGCACTATCGAATGGGCGCTCTATCCGGTACCGGGTTATTTTAACGAGCTCGGGGAAACGCCGGCAATGAGTAACATCGAATCTTCCTGGCCGCCCGCAGGCTGGCCGGCGCGTGGTGGTACCCTGAAATGGCCGGGCGAATGGAATGGCCGTTTTGGCCGTGGCATTATGAAAGCCGATCAGGAATCTTATTTCGTCGCTAATGATGCCCATGATCTCGAATATTTTCGTGATGCTTTACCAACCGCCTACTATCCCCGTCCCGGTGTAAAAATCGGTGATAAGAATCCCAATGTTAGTATCCAGAAGGGAGAACCCTGGGGCGGCATCGGTGTACGCGTAGAGACCCGTGGATTCCAGTGGAGCAACCCGCAGGCTGCTGATGCAATTTTCTGGGAGTACAACATCTCCAATACTTCCGAATATGATTTGCCGGAATGTTTTTTCGGTTACTTGCTGGATAATGCCGTCGGTGGTGAAGAAGGCGAAGGCGATGATGTCGGTTACTATCGCACCGATCTGCAGATGGTTTTTTCCTGGGACATCGACTTTGTTCCGGTTGGCGGCGGTAGAGAGCCGGGCATTCTAGGGTTTACATTTCTGGAAAGTGCCGGGATCCCATTTGATGGTGAAGATAATGATTCCGATGGAATTATCGATGAACGCCGCGATAATGTTGCGGTCAGTTTTGTCGGTCCTACCGATGGCATTGATGATGTAAACGCCTTCCTGGATTTCTACGAACTGACCATGGAAGATTTACGCGACCACTGGGATGCAGACGAAGATCAGGACTGGCAGGATGGCATCGATCTGAACGGCAACGGCGTCTATGCAACCTTTGACGATGAAACCGGCATCTGGACAGTAGAGCCAGGTGAAGACCCCGGTGATGACGTGGGTCTGGACGGTGTTGGTCCTTTCGACTTAAACTACAATGGTCCCGATGCGGATGGCTCCGAAGGTAACCATCGCCCGGATTTTGTTGAGGGACTGGGCTCCGAGCCAAACTTTGCCGCAACGGATATCAATGAATCGGACATGCTCGGTTTAACCTCTTTCCGCTACTTATTGCAATGGGGCACCTGTTTCGGCAACGTTATGTGTAACGACGAAGCGATGTTCAGCTTCCTCGACCGGGGCGTTTTTGATGAATTTCAGCCGGAACCGCGCAACTTCCTGGAAGTATTTGCTTCCGGACGTTTCCCCCTGTTTAAAGGGCGCACCGAACGTGTTTCGATGTCCGAGTTACACTCTTACGATCCCCTCTCCGGTTTAACCGGCAGCAACCCGGTGGCGCCGTCACTATTCCGCCTTAAGAAAATCGTTCAGATTGTATACGAATCGGATTACCGTTTTGCCCAGCCTCCGCTGCAACCGACACTCAGCGCGTATCCCAGTGATGGCAAAGTGATTTTAAGCTGGGATGATATTGCCGATACAAAAACCCGCGAACCATTGCTGGCAAACCGGAATGATTTCGAAGGTTATAAATTATACCGGGCCACAGATAAAAAATTAGCGGACGCTGAATTGATTACGGATGGATTTGGCTCTCCGGTCTTCAAAAAGCCAATTTTTCAGTGCGATCTGATTGACGGCATTGAAGGCTTTGCCGATTACGGATTGTTAAACGGCGCCGGCTATTATTTAGGCAGTGAAAGTGGATTGCAGCATTTTTATGTTGATGAAAATGTCCAAAACGGCAGAACTTACTACTACGTTCTCGTCGCCTACGACTATGGTATCGAGGATGATGGTATCACTCCGTCGGAAAATACCTTTGTTCTCGAGTTGGATGAAAAAGAAGACATTCGCCGGGTCTCCAAGAACGTGGCTGTTGTGAAACCGCACCAACTTGCCGCAGGGTTTCAGCCATTAACTGTTAGTTTGGATGAAGACCTGAAAATTTTTGGTAGCGGTTTCGGTGAGCCGGAAATTTTGGTCCCACAAACCGTGAACCAGGGAAATACCTACAAAGTCGCGTTTATTGTCGATACGCTGAACGCCATGGACCAAACCTTGCATTATGGTGTTACTTATCGAAATGCTGGTCTGCGCGTGTTTGATGCCACCAATGGCTTGCAAAAAATTTATGAAGAGAACACCGAAGACTTCAGTGGTCAAAATTTCTTTTTCTATCAACTAAATGCTAACGATCCCGGTGAATATCGCCTGGTAACCGGAGAGGAATTAACGACCAGTCAGTTTGACGGCCTAATCTTCCGCTTCCAGGTACCGACGATGTTTCCGGTATTTGATCCCGATGCGTCCGGGTGGGTCACCGGAAATCAGCCAGATGTAAACATTATCGAATTTTCCGATATACCGGGACGAAGAGAGGCTAACCCGGCATTCGAAAGATATTTCCCGTTCGAATACGACATTGTTTTCACTGATGACGATTCGGCAATGGTCGGACGCACTCCTCCGGCAACAGTCAAAAATGAATTGAATGAAACTGTGCCGAATTTCCGTCTACTCTATAATCAGCCATTCAGTTTCTATGTGAAGAATCTTGAATTAGTAGATACCACTGGCTATAACGATGTATTGGATATGGTTGTGGAAGATGTTAATGAGAATGGTGAATTCGATTGGCTGGAAGACCGGGTGATTGTCGGATATGACGCATCGCAGACTTTCCGCCGCGGTCGCTGGACACGTACCGCATTTATTCTAGATTTCTCCAACGCATCTTCCGCAGCGGAGCTTCCGCAGCCGGGCGATGTATACCGGGTGAAATGGAAGCGGGGCTTCGTGGAAACCGATACACTGACATTCACAGTGCCCATTAGCAACCTGGAAGTTGATCAGGCAGAACTCGATGAAGACATGGATAATATCAAAGTCGTGCCGAATCCCTACGTTGCGACCAATGCTTTTGAACCGTCATTTTCGAATACCCAGCTGGATCAACGCCGCCGCCTGATGTTCACTCATCTCCCGGCGCAGTGCACCATCAAAATCTTTACAATTAGTGGTGTCTTCGTGGATCAAATTAATGTGGATAATGCCGAAGTAAACCGCACATCAAGTTGGGATCTAAACTCGG
Organism: Calditrichia bacterium; assembly: GCA_028284905.1. Taxonomy (GTDB): domain Bacteria; phylum Calditrichota; class Calditrichia; order RBG-13-44-9; family J075; genus JACKAP01. The sequence continues at coordinate 89,056 of JANQQU010000086.1, read as the reverse complement.
AAGCCAATGGCACTGCTTTCTGGGATTTAAAAACATATGAAGATCTTGATATTGCTGCTGGCTATTATATTTATCATATCAAGTCCACAGTTACCGGTAAAGAGGTAATGGGTAAATTTGCAGTTATTAAATAATTAAAGTGTCTATAATTTGAAGTGCCTAAAGTTTGAAATTAAAAATAAACTTTAGGCACTTTAGTTCACTTTAGACACTTTAGTTCACTTCCAATTTCAGCCGCTTCAGAATTCCCTATGAGATATTTTTCATTTCACACTTTAAACATTTTAATCCTCATAATTTTACTCTCGCTCAGTTGCGGCGAAGAAAAACCTCCTGAAGTAACGATTCCGGAAAAAGTCCTCGTAAAAATTCGCGACAAAACCATCACTGTCGATGAGTTTATTCGACGGGCGGAGTATACCGTGCGTCCCCCCTACTGCAACACCGATTTACCGCTCCATAAAAAAATTGTGCTGAACTCGCTCATCGCAGAAAAGCTGTTTGCACTGGAAGCTGGCGAAGATAATGAATTTCTCAACAGCGAAGATGTGGAAACCTATTTACTGGGCCGCAAGGAACAGGCGATGCGCCAATGGCAATATTTTCAGGAAGCACACCAGAAAGTTGAACTGGATACCCAGTTGCTTGCCAATACGGTTCACCTGATGGGTCGAAAATATAACATCAATTATGTCAGCATTGATGACTATACCAAGGCACAGGAATTTAAAGCCAAGCTTGATGCCGGGGACAAAAGCTTTGAAGAAATCTGCCTCGTAGATTATCAACTTGAGGCAATTCCGGAAAGGGAAGTGTCCTGGGGGAAGCAAGAGACAGACGCAATTCTCGATCTTTTTTATACGAAGCCGTTGGAAAAAGATGCTGTCATCGGCCCGGTTCAATTTCAAAAAGATCATTATATGTATTTCAAAATTAACGGCTGGATCAATCAACCGGCAATCACCAATCAGCAAATCGAACGGCGGGTCAACGACATCACCGATTACTACACGGGCCGAATTGCCAAGCGTCATTACGAAACATACATCCGGGAAATTATGAGCGGCAAAGAGATTCGCTTTCTGCGTGACAATCTTTTTGCGCTGGCGGATCTCCTCGGCCCGATTTACCTGAGAACCGCTTCCGAAAAGAATGAGATCGTCAAGGAGAATTACTGGAATTTACAGAATGAGAGTGACATAGACTGGTCAAATGCAAGCGATCAGCTGACGACGCTTTTCCCGGAACCACTTTTTCAGATTGACGGTGATGTCTGGACCGTTGAAAGATTTTGGCAGGCAACCCGCCAGCACCCATTGGTTTTTCGGAAAAACAAGATGAAAAACCAGGAATTTGGCGCCCAATTGCAACTGGCAATCATCGATCTGATCCGCGATCAACATCTTACCCAGGCTGCTTATGAAAGTGGATATGATCAGAAGGCAATTGTGAAAAGCAATAATAATATGTGGAAGGATAACATTAACGCTTTAAACCATAAGTTCGAGTTATTACAGACGCTTGGCGTCGATAGTCTTTACCGCAAAAACTACATTCCGGTCATCGAAGAGTATCTGAACAGTTATGTGGATAATCTTCAAAAGAAGTATAGCAATGATATAGAAATTGACACAGATGCGTTTGACGAAATCACCCTGACGAAAACACCAATGGTTGTTACGCAACCGCAAGCTCCTTTTGCCATTGTCGTCCCTGCTTTTCCGATTATTACAACCGATCATCAGCTGGATTATGGCCGAAAAACAAACTAAAAATTACTGAAAATAATTATTGACAAATAGGCATGCGTTCTATAAATTCAGTTTGTTTCTTTTAAAAAGAAACCATTCAAAAAGCGACGATAATTCTACCGCTTACGGGGACTAGCAGACACATCTGGTAACAAATTTTAGCTTCACTTATCATTGCATTACCTTCTTTCTTTATTAACTCAGCGGTACCAACGAGAGGGGGTGGTAAAGCAAGCATCAGGACAAGGTAATACGCTTTTTTAATTCATCTTAACCAAACAAAAGGAGAAAGCATGAAGCATTGTTATGTGCTGGTATTATTAATTGCAGTATGTTTTAGCGGCGCACTGTTTGCGCAGAACGCAGATGCCAAAATGGTCGGCCAGACTTCCATCGAAGTGGAAAACTGGTACTCCGTTCCGGCAAATCATATTTATGTAGATCCCAGTTCAGGTAAAGTTCACATTTCTTATACCTATTCGGGATTAGAATTCCAGGCTGATACGACTGACATGGAAGATATGTCTGCACGTTATGCTACCTCAACTGATGGTGGCGCAACCTGGGCACACAGTGATGTTCGCGGCGTTAGTGGTAACACAAGATATGGCAACCCGGGTATTGGCATGCTGAACAATGGCAGCATGGTAATGCAAGCCTGTGTTGGTGGTCAGGGCTGGTTTTATGTTGGCGCATGGACTTACGGTGTAGCATTATGGATTGAGACTGGCGTTGGTACAGCGACTTTCGACTCTCTTTATTTCTTTGATGGCGCCCCGGGCTCCAACGACGCCAATTTTAACTTGTCCGGTTATGTTCTGACTGACCCGAATGGTGTCATCCACATGGCTACTTATGATGGTTTTGGTCTGAATATCAACTACAAGCGTTCCGAAGATGGTGGTTTTACTTTTGGTCCGACAATTGCGATTGGTGACAATGTTACTGAGCAGAATATTGGTGATCAGACTTTCTATTGCGAAGGTATTCTTGCGAATGCAGGTACTGCCAACAATGTTGCCGGTTTTGGTTTTGCTACAAATGGCGACAATGTTGCAATCGCCGTTCCGGATGAAGGTGGCAATGTTTATCTAATCGAATCTTTCGATGGTGGCGCAACTTTTAATGGTGCAACTGACACTACTGCATCCATTATCGTAGCGAATCCTCCGGTTGATACTTTGGCTGGAAACCCCGGCGAGCGTCGTCCGAATCGTAATGCAGATGCTATTTACGATGCAGACGGTAACCTCCACGTGGTTTACGAAGCCGTTTACTACCTGAGCGGCCAGCCCTGGTTCGAGCGTTTCCCCTGGTTTGGCGAAGGCTCCGGCGATATGCCTTATCCGGCAGCTTACAAGCCTGCATTGCACCACTGGAGTGCAGCAACTGGCGAAACCGTTATCGCAGTATCTCCCTGGCCGAATAGCGATCTGGATAGTTCCTATACCCATATCGGCGTTCGCCGCCCGACTAGTTTGATGCACATGCCGACTTTCGCATATGATGCAGACAACGACCATCTGTATGTTGTTTATAACCAATTCAGTGAAAACTGGGGAACATGGTATGATTCAACTAATTCCGGTTTTACATATCCCCATTTCTTAGGTCATGGTGAGATTTACGCCACTGCTAGTACTGATGGTGGTGCAACCTGGTCTAAGCCGGATAATTTGACAAACACTCCGAACTTTGGCGAAAGCGATCCTGTAGTAAATAACGAAGTTGTAAATGGTCAACTTCATATCTATTATCGCGGTGATGCAGACGCTGGTTTACAGTTTAACAATGGCAGCACCAATGGTAGTGCAGCATACTATCATGCAGCTGATGTAAACCCGATTTTGAGCATTGGCGATCTGAATCCGATTGCAAAAGAGTTCGAGCTTGAGCAGAATTATCCGAATCCGTTCAACCCGACTACCAGCATTAAATATACCGTTAGTTCTCTTAGCGATGTTCAGCTGAATATCTACAACGTTCTTGGTCAGAAGATCAAGACTCTCGTTAACAGCGCTGTTCAGCCGGGCACCCATGTAGCACAGTGGGATGGCACTAACGATGATGGTTTTGCAGTAACCAGTGGTGTTTACATCTATGAAATCTCTGGTGACTTTGGCAAGCAATCCAAGAAGATGGTCCTGATGCGCTAATCTTTTTGCTTGCGACGCTTTTTTATATCGGGGCTAAGCATGCTTAGCCCCGTTTTTTTTGGAAAAATTATTGTGCAGCATTTGTAACCATCGGGAGCAATCGTGAAAAAGCTGCGACAAAACAACTCTCAACCAGCTGCCAGCTGGCTCTTTATCTTATTTTTTACTTTCAACAATCTAGCCTTCTCACAATCATCACCCTGGTTTATTCCGAATGATTTTGAGATCGACGCTGTCGTCACCGATCTCTACCTTCCTGTCAACCTGGCTTTTGTTCCCACTCCCCTATCCGATCTGGATGCGCCGTATTTTTACATCTCGGAATTGTACGGGACAGTCAAAGTTGTCTCCCGCAATTTTCAGGTGGGAATCTTTGCAGATAATTTATTGAATTTCTCTCCAGTGATCGATTTTCCCGGTAGCGGAGAATCCGGCGTTACCGGATTGGTTGTCGATCCCTGTAGCGGAGATCTATTTGTCAGTATGGTTTATATGGATAATGATTTACTCAAGAACAAAGTTGTCAGAATGTTTAGTGAGGATGGCGGGCTAACAATGAGCCGTATGAAGACGATCATTGACGACATCCCATCCACCCCTAATGCGCACCAGATACAGCAATTGACCATCGGTCCGGATAAATTGCTCTACGTGCAGGTCGGGGATGCATTCGTAGATCTTTCCGCCCAGGATGATAATGACCTGCGCGGGAAAATCCTGCGAATGAATCTCGATGGCTCCATTCCGGATGATAATCCGCGTCCCGGCAGCTATGTTTATGCGAAAGGATTTCGAAATCCATTTGGCGGCGCCTGGCATTACCCGGAAGAGCGCCTCTACATCACCGATAATGGCTTTACCAGCGACGATCGCATTGTCCGGGTAGAAGCCGGCGGCAATCATGGCTGGCCTTTTAATATGCGCCCGGGAGCCGTTCACCTCTGGAATCCTACCGTTGCTCCAACTGCTATGGATTTTTGCAATGGCGCCGGATTTCCGGAACGATATCAAGGCAGGCTGTTCGTGGCGCAGTCCGGCCCGACCTACCACCGTGGACATACCCCCCGTGGAAAACGCATTGGCGTATTTAACATCTCAGAAGATGGGGTTTTACTCGGCACTCAAAATTTTACCATTTACAGCGGGCAGGAATTCAGCACTGTTGTTGGCCTCGCTTTCGGGGCGGATGGCCTTTATTTCACCGATCTTTATGGTGAAGATGGCTTCGATGAAAATGGCTTAACCAACGCCAATGTTTACCGGATTCGCTACACCGGGGATGACGGTATTTTTCAGGGCAATCCCTCCTGGGAGCGGCCATTGGGATTCACCCTTTCCCAGAATTATCCGAATCCATTTAACCCGAAAACAACCATCCATTTCGAGCTGGATGAAGCACAAACTGTACAGCTGAAAGTATATGACACCCGCGGGAAAGCAGTCGCGACACTGGTGAATGACGTCCGGCAACCGGGATGCCACGAAGTTACTTTCGATGGCAGCCGTTTTTCCAGCGGCATTTACATCTATAAAATTCGCACCGAAAATTTCGAAGCGATTCGAAAAATGATTTTGGTTAAATGAATTGAAGTGAGCTAAAGTTTGAAGGTAAAAACAACTTTAGATCACTTTAGGCACTTTAGATCACTTTAGTCACTTTATTAAACAATGAAGGCAAGCAAAATGCGCCAAACAGCCCGATTCTGTATAGGTATTCTCATTTTTATCAGCCTCGCAGGTTGTGTCGACTCATCTGAAACGGAAAATAATCAAGCCGATTTTTCGGTTAATGCGGACAAAGTCGATCCGATCGACCGGGAATTTCCCGGTGGCCGTGGTGCCGACGAGCTGGTTGTTTATACCGCTCGTTTCGGCGATAGCACTGGCACCAACAAGTATGGAATTGAGGCAATTGTCGTGAATAATGTCATTCGAAATGTAGGCGGCAACAACTCCCGAATTCCCGAGAACGGCTTTGTTCTTTCGGCGCATGGAAAGATGTCCCGCTGGATATCCGAGCATCTCTATCCCGGGTTAACAGTTACGATATCTGATAAAACATTAACTTTTCAGGAGACAGAACTTACCCAGTTAACCAAGGCGAAATATCTTCTACAGCAAGCAGCGGAAAATCTGAATAAAAATATTCTACACATTTCGATCTCGGCTGATTCGGTTTCTCAACTGATTGAAATCGGACGGGGAGAGATTGAAAAATCTCAGCAGGCAATCGCAGCGAATCAGGATGCGACGGCAAAAAATTCCGCTGAGGCAGCGCTGGAAAGTGCTCGTGCTGCTTACTATCAGAGCTTTCCCAGTCGTAGCAGCGAATTACGCGCCTGCTGGTATCGCCTCAAGGAAAAATCACCGGCCGAGCTGGAAGCTACCATTCGCCAGTACGCTGAGATCGGATTTAATGCGATTTGCCCGGAAGTTATTTTTGGCGGCACAGCCATCTACCCCAATGCACATCCGGACTTACCGCAACACCCGGACTTTCAAGGCTGGGATCCACTGGCAGAGCTGGTTCGCCTGTGCAAAAAATACGAAATCAAACTGGTTGCCTGGGTTTGGGTTTATCATGTCGGCAGAAAAGACCGTTCTCCATTAGTGGCAACAAAAACAGATTGGCTGGCACTCTCTCGCCAGCAGGAGCATCCCTCGCAGGTGGAAAAAGGCTATCACTTTCTCTGTCCTTCGCGGGAGGAAGTGCAAACCTTCTGGTTAGAAGTTTACTCACATCTCTTAAAGAGGTATGAGATTGATGGCCTGCAATTGGATTATATTCGTTACCCGGTCAGCCTTCCGACGGAATTAGGATATTGTTATTGCGACACTTGCCGCACAGATTTCCAGGCAAAATATGCTGTCGATCCCCTGGAAATAACGCCAGAAAATCATTCGGAGAAGTGGCAGCAATGGTATGATTATCGGGTTGATAAGGTAAACCGTTTTGTCGGGAAAGCCGGACAATTAGTCGATACAATTGCCCCGGATGTGGCACTCTCGGCAGATGTCTTTCCTATAGTTGAAGAGAGCATCGCCAGTAAATGCCAGAATTGGGATTACTGGCTGCAAAATGGATTCCTTGATGAAATCTATACCATGTCCTACACTCATGATGCGCAAACTGTCCTGGCGGAGTCTCAATACCTGGCAAATAAGTTACCGGATAACATTCCCGGCTATGTTGGCCTCGGTCCCTTTATGGGGTTTCGCCCGGAGCTTTTGCTGGAGCAAATCAGCAATGCCCAGGCCTCCGGGGTTGCTGGAATAACCTTATTCAATTATGACCGGCTAACGCCAGAAATCATCGACGCGTTGCGGCAAGGGCCATTCCGTCGGGAAGCGACATTGCCGTAAGAATCAATGAAAGAAGAACTGGTTATATTTAAATAATCGTTGTTCGTTGTTTGTTGTTCGATGAACGGGCAACGAACAACGATTTGCTTGTTACTAAAATCCCACTAAAGACGCAGAGGGCTTATGAAGGTTTTTCAACGAAACTTAAGGTGCATCTTTGTCGGGCTATTCGCTTTGTTAAGCTTTCTTTTCTTTAACTGCCAGCAATCATCCGTATTGCCGAATATCGTCCTGATCTATATCGATGATATGGGCTATGCGGATATTGGCAGTTTTGGCGCAGAATCTTACCAAACACCCCACCTCGACAAGATGGCCAGCGAAGGAATGAAGTTCAGCGATTTTTACGTCAGCCAGGCCGTCTGCAGCGCTTCCCGGGCCAGCTTGCTCACCGGCTGTTACTCGAATCGGGTCAGTATTCTTGGCGCACTCAATCCCCATGCCAGGCACGGCCTTAATGATGCGGAAGTGACGATCGCAGAACTTTTAAAGCAGAAGGACTATGCCACGGCAATTTTCGGGAAGTGGCATCTCGGGCATCGGGAAAAATTCCTTCCGGCCAGTCATGGATTTGACGAATATTTTGGTCTCCCCTACTCCAACGACATGTGGCCGGATCATCCCGCGAAACGACTCTATCCGGAGCTGCCGCTAATCGAGGGCACGGAAACGATTCAGACCCTTAAAGAACAATCGATGCTTACCACCTGGTTCACGGAGCGTTCCGTTAAGTTTATTGAGAAGAACAAGGAGCGCCCTTTTTTCCTTTATCTCGCTCATAGCATGGTGCATGTGCCTTTGTTTGTATCAGACAAATTTAAAGGGAAATCCGGGCAGGGGCTTTATGGCGATGTTGTGATGGAAATCGACTGGTCTGTGGGCGAAGTGATGGAGACATTACAGCGCCTCGGCATCGACGATAACACTCTGGTCATCTTTACCTCGGATAACGGTCCCTGGCTCAGTTATGGCACCCATGGCGGCTCTGCCCTGCCATTGCGGGAGGGGAAAGGCACTGCCTGGGAAGGTGGGCAAAGAGTACCGACGCTGATGCGTTGGCCGGGAAAAATTCCTGCGCAAACCACTTGTTCGACGCCTGCGATGACCATTGACATCCTCCCCACCATTGCAGAAATTACCGGCACCACATTACCGGATCATCCCATTGACGGCAAAAGCATCTTACCCTTACTGCGTGGTGATGAAAATGCCCAGTCCCCGCAGGAAGCCTACTATTTCTACTATGGACAGCGGCTCAACGCGCTCCGCAGTGGCAAGTGGAAACTGCATCTGCCGCATAGCTACACAACCTTAAGCGGCCGGGAAGGCGGAAGGGATGGCAAACCGGTGCCATACGATATTGCCCGCACTGATACAGTTCTTTACGATCTCGAAAATGATATTAGCGAAACTACTGATGTGAAAGACGTGCATCCTGAGGTTGCCAGGCGACTCGCGAAGCTGGCGGCGGAAATGCAGCAGAAACTTGGCGACGAAGGTATTTCCGGCAGCGAAATACGGAAGCCGGGATTCATCGACGGTTACATTACCGAGAAACGCCAGGTGACACATCAGGCGTTAGGCAAGCCGATAACATTGACGCATCCTTATAGTCCGAAATACACCGGCGGTGGGAACAATGCATTGGTCGATGGCATTCGGGCGACGTCCAATTTTCACGATGGCTCCTGGCAGGGATTCGAAGAAGATGATCTCCTCGCCGTCATCGACTTAGGCAGCGCGACGCCGATTAACAGTATCACGATTGGCCTGATGAAAGACGTCTATTCCTGGATATTTCTGCCCGAATATATCACTTATGAAATTTCTGATGACGGAGAAAATTTTCAAACAATTGCTGAAATTCCTGACGATGCTTTTGAAACCGAAGAGTGGAGCGCCATCCGTGAAATGCACAGCGAATTTGAGAATGTAACCACCCGCTATTTACGCGTTCGCGCCAAAAGTGTCGGCCGCTGCCCGGAATGGCATCCCGGTGCCGGTGGCAAAGCCTGGGTATTTGTGGATGAGATTATTGTTAAGTGATCTAAAGTTTGAAGTGATCTAAAGTTTGAAGTGATCTAAAGTGCCTAAAGTGCCTAAAGTGCCTAAAGTTGAAAATGATTTATTAACTTTAAACTTTAGCGCACTTCCAACTTTAGATCACTTTAGGCACTCTAAATACAAGAGGGACAACATTATTAAAGCGAAATTTTTCTTACGCATACTCGGACTTTTAATTGCTGCCAGCCTAATGTCGGTTGCTCAGGAGATCGTGGCGACCTCCCCAAATTTTCAACCAGCGCAATGGCAAATTACCGGGCGGGGCGATGTTTCATTTCATAAAAACAGTGTGCAAATCAAGGATTGCCTGATTAGCACGAAATCCCAGACCTGGCAAAACCATGAAATCCGTTTTCAGGCCCGATCGGCAGCTGATGCTGAACATGTGCAAATCTGGTCCGGCTTTCATTTTTCCGATCGGGAAACCCGCTATGCGCTTGGTTTACGAGGCGGCAATAGCGACGATCTTTACCTCTGCCGCTACGCACCCAATGGCGCCAACAAAATGCTTGCCCTGGCATCGCTGGATTTTCATCCGGAGCCGGGAAAATGGTATCAGTTTCGGGTCGTTATTTGGGATGGCAATATTCATATCTATTTAAACGAGGAGGAATATCCTCGGATTGCGGTATCCGACAAGCAACCGCTGAATACCGGCGCTGTCGTTTTAGGGGGCGGTTGGATCGAATGCGAATTTAAGGAGCTATCCATTCGCAATTTGCCGGAAACCGAATTTCCCAAGTTAAAAGAAATGCAGCCTTTGTCCGGTGATCTTTCTGGCGAGGAAACCGAAGAGAAGCGGCAGCTTCAACGATCTGCTTACCAAGCTGTGAAAATTCCGGATATTTCCGCGGGCCGCAGTGACGTTTCTCTGGACGGAAATTGGCTCTTTAAACCGGACTACGAGATCGCAGCATCCGATCAACCGGGACAGCCCTCCCTCTCCGATAATTCCTGGCATATTCTTCCGGTACCGGCTTTTTGGAACCCGGTGCGTAATTGGCTGCATCTGCAGGATTCCAAATTCCCGCATCGGGGCAGCGGGGTTTCCGATAACTATCGGGAGAAAGAATTAAGTCGTTGTAAAAACTACACTTTTGATTACAAAAAAACAACCAGCGGCTGGTATCGACATTGGCTGACTTTACCGAATGATCTTGGCGACAAGCGCTTCAAACTCTATTTCGAAGCTGTTTCGAAAGTCGCCGATGTTTGGGTAAACGGCCAGCACATCGATGGCCATATCGGGATGTTTGGTGATTTTGAAATCGATATCACCACAGCGCTGAAGCCAGGAGAAAATTTAATTGCCGTCCATGTGCAGGTGCGGAAGTTCGAGCGCCAGGCCGATGCGGATAAAATCGTTGGCCGGGCTGTATCTGTCGACATCACCAACGACATGCTCAATTCGTTACCGCACGGCATGTTTCAGGGTGACGAAGGCGGCATCTGGCAACCGGTAACGCTGCGTATCGTCGATCCAATCTACATTGAGGATGTTTACGCGAAAGTCAATATGCAGGGCGGCGATTTCGAAATTACAATCGCCAGCAATGCTCAAACGGATCAGACTGTCGATGCGCAAATAGAAGTGATATCCACTACGGATCAATCGGTATTATACCGCTCCCCCCGCAGAAAAATTGCTGTAAAAGCCAGCGATACCAACCAAATTACAATCGCCAGCGGAAACATCTCCCCGGCGCTATGGTCCCCGGAAACGCCGAATTTATATACGCTGAAGACGTTTCTTTACCAAAATAATCGGCAGTTCGATACCCGGGAAACAACCATAGGATTCCGCACATTCGAAGTTAAGGGCAACAAATTCTATCTCAATGGGCATCCCTATTGGTTGCGCGGCGCCAATCATCCCCCCTGCGGCATCGCTCCGAATGATAAGCAGTTAGCCGACAAGTTTATGAAACAGATGCATGATGACAACCAGATGATCACCCGAAGCCATGGCAGCCCCTTTACCCGCGCCTGGATGGATGCGGCCGACCATCAGGGGGTTGGCGTCAGCTATGAAGGCTCCTGGCCCTGGCTGATGATTGACAAAATTCCCTCGCGGGAATTGCTGGAAATCTGGCGGGAAGAGATGCTCTCCCTGGTAAAAAAATACCGCAATCACCCCTCGCTGTTGCTTTGGACGATAAACAACGAGATGTATTTCACTATGTTTAATCATAACAAACCGCCGGAGATGCGCCTGGAAAAATGGCGATTCCTTTCCGAGGTGATTAAGGCGATCCGCAGCATTGATCCCTTCCGCCCTATTTGTGGAGATTCCGGCTACAGTCGTGTACCGGAAGACTATCAGCAATTGCTCGCACCCCATGGCATCGACGATGGTGATATCGATGACCGGCACATCTATCCCGGTTGGTACAATCGCGATTTTTTTCAGTTTAAGGACGGTGAATGGGCGAAACGTATTTACTGGTCCCCCGGGGCAAATCCCGACCGGCCATTTTTTAGTCAGGAAACTTCCACCGGCTATCCGAATAACGACACCGGGCATCCCACCCGGAAATATCTTTTTGGCCATTACGTTCCCCAGGCCTGGGTGGGTGACTGGGCATATGAGGATAAAGATCCCCGCTTTTTCCTGAAGCGTCATGCCTTTTTAACCAAGGAACTCACGGAAGTTATCCGCCGCAGCAGTCCGGAAACCGCCGGCGCATTGCTCTTTGCCAACCTCTGCTGGTATGGCAATATTTTTGAAGCCGATCGCCTCTTCCCCTACCCTGCTGCGAAAGAGATGTATCATGCCCTGCAACCGATTTTGTTAAGCGCGGAACTGTTTGGACGCCATTTTTATAGTAATGAAGTTATTTCCCCGCGCATCTGCATTGTCAATAACGCTGTGGATGGCAAAGATTTAGCGCCGGCCAATTTACATTGGGAAATTTTCCATAATGACCAAGTACTCACTTCCGGAGAAATCAAAACACCGATCGTCCCCCATTATGACCGGCATTGGTTTAATGCAAATATTAAACTACCGCAATCTTTACCGGCGGCAAAAAGCCATTGTCAACTGCGCCTCACGCTTACCCGGAATGATGTCGACTTATCTCAAAATCAATATGACATTCTTATCACTTCGCCTGAATGGGCGATGGGTGAAAAGCATCCTTCATCACCACAAATCGGCGTTTTTGATTTAAGCGGTGCATCCCTACCGGCATTAGCGAAAATCGGTGCTAAAATTATTTCGTTGAAAGACCTGACAGCCATCCGCCTGCAAGCGCTGGATTTATTGATTGTTGCTAATCTTGATACCGATGGGGAAGTTCCTTACAACTGGGAGGATGTCCGAAATATTGCCGTGAACGGCACCAATGTATTATTGATTCACCCCGGCAAACATTTGCAATGGCTGCTGCCGGAAACGATTGCTTCGCTCTATGAACGCACCGGCCGGGTGGTCAACATGCGTATTCCGGAGTCTCCAGTTTTTAACGATATCGCTCCGCTGGAATTGAGCTGGTGGCAAGCGGATGGTCGGGAAACCCCGCTGGCCTGCCGGCGCTCTTTTCGCCTGAAGCATCAGAACGGCATTGAGCAGCTGGCAACCTATCTGCGCCCGCATGTTTACCTGGGGAATCCCGCAGAGCAACTACCGGAAATGAGTGGTTCGCCCCTATTGGAAATAAACATCGGAAAAGGGAAAATTATCGCCAGCGAAATGATGTTGAATGCTTCACCGAAAGATCCGATCGCTGCGAAACTATTGAGCAATCTGATCAACTATTTAACGAACAAAAACGACGAAAAATAAATGCCTTCTGAGCACTGGCAGCGTAAGAGAACAGCATATTCATACAATCCAGAGAAAACAGATGAAACTATTTAAAATTAATTACTTAAAAAATCTATCATTACTTCTTCTCCTGGTATTTTCATTAACCGGCTGCGAAAGTGAGTCAACGCGTCCGAACATCATTTTTATTATGACTGACGATCACGCCAATAGCGCCATCAGTGCATACGGCAGCAAGATTACCAGCACCCCGAATATTGATCGCCTTGCCAATGAGGGTATGCGTTTCGAAAACAGTTTCTGTACCAACGCCATCTGCGGACCGAGCCGGGCGGTATTGCTAACTGGCAAGTATAGCCACCTCAATGGCCAGATCAACAATGGCGTTGTTTTCGACAGCACACAGCAAACTTTTCCCAAGTTATTGCAGCAAGCTGGATATCAAACCGCGATGATCGGCAAATGGCATCTGCGGAGCCAGCCCACCGGGTTTGACTATTGGAATGTGCTGCCTGGTCAGGGCAGTTATTACAATCCGGATTTTATCGAAATGGGCCAGCGGAAGCGCCTGGAAGGATACGTAACCGATTTAACCACCGACATCGCCCTGAACTGGCTGCAACAGCGCGACCAGGAGAAACCTTTCTGCCTGCTGCTTCATCACAAGGCGCCGCACCGTAACTGGATGCCCGGACCAAAGCACACCCGCATGTTTGAAGGAGAAGAGATCCCGCTACCGGACACCTATTTTGACACCTATGAGAAGCGCCTGGCCGCGCAAACGCAGGAGATGCGCATCGACCGGCATGCCTATCCCGGCTCCGATCTAAAACTGCCGCTCAGTCTTAACAGTAATCCGGACTCCTTGCGGGAAGACCAGTTATTCTGGAAGAGTGAGTATGCACGTATGACTGGCGAACAGCAACAGGCCTGGGACGCTGTTTACCGGCCACGAAATGAAGCGTTTGTGCAGGCAAACCTCACCGGCCGGGCGCTGGCTGAAGCAAAATATCAGCGTTACGTCAAAGATTATCTGCGCTGCATCGCATCCGTTGATGATAATATCGGACGGGTGCTCGATTATCTCGATGAAGCGGGTCTCAGCGAAAACACCATTGTTGTTTACACATCGGACCAGGGATTTTACCTCGGCGAACATGGCTGGTTTGACAAACGCTTTATGTACGAACCCTCATTAAAAATGCCCTTAATCGTTCGCTATCCGGGGAATATTCAGGCCGCCTCGTCCAGCAATCAAATGGCGTTGAATCTCGATTTTGCCCCGACCTTTCTCGATTATGCCGGTGTCGATATTCCCACTGATATTCAGGGGCGTTCATTAAAGCATCTCCTGAGCGGCAATGCGCCTGCCGATTGGCGGCAATCGATCTATTATCATTACTATGAGTTTCCAGCCACGCATATGGTCAAGCGGCATTATGGCGTTAGAACCGATCGTTACAAATTGATTCGCTTTTATTATGATATCGACAGCTGGGAATTTTTTGATCTGGAGAAAGACCCGGAAGAAATTCACAACTTATACGACGATCCTGCTTACAGCGAGGTCATTAATGAACTAAAAACAGAACTGACAAAGCTCCGCAAAGAATATCAGGATTCCGATACTGACAAGTATATGCCACAGGCGCCGGTGCTGGTTTCCCATCTCGCTCAGAAAAAGCCGGTTGCTCTGGAACATCCTCCGGCAGCAAAATATAATGGCGGTGGAGCCAATGCACTCACCGACGGCAATCGCGCACCGGATCGCATCTATTATGGGTCGGATTATCGGCTCTGGCAAGGGTTTGAGGCTGACGACCTGATCGCAACCATAGATCTGGGAAAGAATACTGCCATTCGCTCAATTTCCGCCGGATTTCTGCAGCATGTGCGGGACTGGATATTTCTCCCGGTGTCAATAGAGTTTAGCGCCTCAGAGGATGGTCAATCCTTTCAGCCTATCGGGAATATCGAGAACCAAATTCCCCAGCGCAAAAAGGGCGCCTTTCGGGAATCCTTCACGCTGGAAAATTTAAGTACAACAGCGCGCTACATCCGCGTTCATGCCAGGAATTTAAAGACCTGCCCGGACTGGCATCCCGGCGCCGGTGGAAAAACCTGGATATTCGCTGATGAGATTGTTGTTAAGTGATCTAAAGTTTGAAGTGATCTAAAGTTTGAAGTGATCTAAAGTTTGAAGTTGAAAAACAACTTTAGGCACTTTAGCTCACTTTAGGCACTTTAGTTCACTTCAAAAATTTTACCCTAAAATGGAGATACTCTCGTGAAAGTCACTAAACTCCTCTGCATCATTTTGGTTTTCTTCATCATCCTGCCCGCTTTTTCCCGGGAAGATACTGCCTGGAAAAAATATCCCGCCGATTGGGATTCCCTGCGGGCCCGGCCTTATCCGCAGTGGTTTTCTGATGTCAAGCTGGGCATTTTCATTCATTGGGGCGTTTATTCCGTGCCGGCCTATGGCAGTAAGGAATCCTATGGCGAATGGTTCTTACGCGGCTTGCAAGTGGGCGATACGCTACGGCACGGCTTTCAGAATCGGGTATATGGGGACGATTTTCACTATCGCGAATATGCCCCCTTATTTCGGGCGGAATTATTCAATCCCCGGGAATGGGCGAATCTTTTTAAGCGCGCCGGGGCCGGCTATGTCATTCTGGTATCGAAGCATCATGACGGCTATTGCCTCTGGCCGAGCAAACAGGCGCCGGGATGGAACAGCGTAGATGTTGGGCCGAAGCGGGATTTAGTGGGCGATTTAAGTAAGGCAGTGCGGGAAGCGGGTTTGAAAATGGGATTGTATTATTCCCTGACC
Organism: Calditrichia bacterium; assembly: GCA_028284905.1. Lineage (GTDB taxonomy): Bacteria > Calditrichota > Calditrichia > RBG-13-44-9 > J075 > JACKAP01. The sequence continues at coordinate 73,117 of JANQQU010000086.1, read as the reverse complement.
GAATGGAATAACCCCCTGCATCGCTGGTATACCGATCCCAATGAGAATATTGGCCCTTACGTGGAAAACCACATGATTCCGCAGTTTAAGGACCTGATCGGCACCTACAAGCCGTCGCTCATTTTCAGTGATGGCGAATGGTTTAACAAGGCCGATGAATTTCATGCCGCCGAGTTGATTTCCTGGTATTACAATCTGGTTGGACCGGAGGCGATCATCAACAATCGCTGGGGCGGAGGGAGTGACATTGGTTTCCTGACCCCGGAATATAGTGCCGGCATTTCGGTAACCGATCGTCCCTGGGCGGAATGCCGGGGGATTGGACGTTCGTTCGGGCTAAACCGCAATGAGCCGCTGGATAATTACATGTCCCCGAAAGAACTCATCCACTTCTTTATTAAAGCGGTGGCAAATGGCGGGGGCATCACTCTCAATGTCGGTCCGAAAGCTGACGGCCAAATTCCCCTGCTCCAACAGGAACGGCTGCTGCAGTTAGGGGAATGGCTGGAGATAAACGGAGAAGCGATTTACGGCAGCAGTGCCTGGCAAAAAACCGGTGAGGAGCGAACCTATACCCTGGAAAGAGTCGATCCCGAGATCAGCTTCAACTGGGTGCGAAATACACCCGGCCAACCAATTTCTGAAGATAATTTTCGCGCCACCTGGAGCGGTTTTATTCAGCCGGATCATTCCACGGAATATCAGTTTTCTGCCTGGGCAGACGAAGGTATTCGGGTTTGGGTTGATGGGAAACTCTTAATAGATCAATCATTTGAAGAAGAGAATGGTGACGAAGAAGGTGTAGCGAAAAATCAGGATGGCGCTGCTCCTGATAGTAAAATTCACCTGAAAAAAGGGAAAAAGTATCCGATTAAAATCAAGTATTTCGAAAAACGAGTAGAAGCTGGCGCGAAACTTTTCTGGGAAAGCAAGAAGCATGAGAAGGAGATTGTCCCGCAGAAAAACCTCTTCACTGCCGAGACGCTTACCAATGGTGATGGGCTATCCGGGAAATATTCCTCGCAGGGACAATATGTTTGTTACACAGTCAACAATGATGCGTTATACGCAATTGCCCTGGAATGGCCGGAAACAGCACTGGAACTTAATTTACCCGGCCTTTCCCCGGACGCGGAAATCACCTTACTCGGCAGGGATGGGAAACTGAAATGGCAGTACGATCAGGGGAAACTGAAAATTGATGTCTCGGATATCACATACAATCAGATGCCCGGCCATACTGCCTGGACATTTAAAATCAGCAACAGCGGCTTGCTTCCTTAATCCGCGAATTCGAAGATCTGAACTGCCATTTCAGCATTTTCTGCTTATGGCAGTGCCACAACGCCGCGGATATTCCAGTTGATATCAATATTGGTGCGGGTGTTCAGGGGAATCCAGTTGTTGTCAGAATTTGCAAAGAGCCAATCGCCATCCGGTGCTGCCGGTCCGGGATCGCAGCCAAGCACTGCCCGGGTATCGCTATGGGAAAATTCGATGCTAATCCAGAGATCATCCCCGGATAAGGTCAGCGGACTGGATAACTCGTGCACATTCCATCCTTGTGAACTGGTATTCGAAAGCACATCGGCGCTATAAAGCAGCTCACCGGGTTCGCCGGCGTTATTGGGGCCGTAGACTTTTACACGGCAGGTTGCCGGCATTTGCACCACATAGTAATAAACTTCCAACAAGCGCGCATTTGCAGTATTCCCAGTTGCTGCGGAGGTAAAGCGGGCGGCTGCCTCATATGTATCTGCCTCAAGATTCGGCGATGAAAGATTATCCGCATCATAATTTAGAAATGCCTCGCCGGACTCAAGCTCGGGGGTAATGACACTATCTTCGCTACAGCCCGCAATAAAAATAATGAGGATGCAGCACAGGAAAGCACTTATTTTCATCGAAACAGCATTTTTTTTCATTTGTAAATCCTTCTCAACTTTGGTGATTTCACTTAATCATTATTCATGACTAATAAGATAAAAATTTCAATCAAAATACCCAGCAGATATACAAAATTTAATCCGTTATTGCAATAATGTTTCCCGTTCAATTTTATCATCCAACCCAAAGGACTGGATGAATCGGTTATTAGCAGGGGCGATCATAAAGAATGATGGCTTGTTTCTGAAACGCTTTAATATCATATTTAATGCCTGATGAAATATTAAATTTCGACGGTTATTATCAACGAGAACGAATCTAACCAGTAATTAAGTGAGTGAATAGCAGTGGCAGAAATTGGAAAAACGCAGCAACTGACGGTTTTACGCAGTCTGGAAATAGGATTCCGCCTGGATGGCGGCGCACTCGGAGAAATTCTCTTGCCAATCAGTCAGGCACCGGAAGGCATCTCCCCCGGCGACAGTATTGAAGTATTTATCTATTGTGATGCCAAAGGGCGCCCGATTGCCTCCGCAAAGCTGCCCAGTGTTGAATGCAATCAATTTGCCCTGCTCCATGTCGCCGCTATCAGTGATGTCGGTGCTTTTATGCATTGGGGACTGCCAAAGGACTTACTCGTGCCTTTTCGGGAACAGAAAACGCGCATGGCGCCGGCCAGGTCTTATATCGTTTATGTCTATCTTGATGAGAAAACCAACCGAATCGTCGGCTCTTCCCGGCTGGACCGTTTTTTAGATAAAATACCGGCGGCATATGAAGTTGGGCAGGCGGTCGATATTATCATCTCCAAACGTACTGACCTGGGGCACACAGCAATTATCAATCATGCCCACACCGGGTTAATCTATGAAAACGAGGTTTTTCGGCCGCTCCGCTATGGGCAAAAAACGAATGCGTATATTAACAAGATTCGCGAAGACGGTAAGATTGATTTATCCCTTTATCAACCGGGTCATCAAAAAGTAGATGATTTTTCCGAAAGAGTACTGGAAATGTTGACAATGCAGGGCGGCTTTTTGCCATTGACGGACAAAAGTTCCCCGAACGAAATATATCGTATTTTCGGCGTTAGTAAAAAAGTGTTTAAGAAGGCCGTCGGCGCGTTATACAAAAAACGTTTGATATCCATTGAGAAAAACGGAATCGCACTAAACGAATAGCGCTAACCCAATTTAACCAATTATTACTTTATTTTCGCTACAGAATTGTTTAATTTGGCGGGTCTGTGCATTTAGTAAATGCCAGATAAAAAATAATTCCGGAGAATTTTATGAAGCGTTTTGGCATTGCATTTATACTGTTTTTGGTATGTTTTCCAGCTGTTTTATCGGCGCAGTATAAACATCAACCAACAATTAAGGAAGCATTGTCATCCCCGGCGTCCGGCCTGGTTTTAGGTTTTCTGGATCCGGAGAAATTCTCTATGAACCATTCATTTTCCGCATCATTTGTTACTTTCGGCGGAAACAGTATGATGGTCAACAGCTACGTGAATACAATCAATTACCAATTCAGCGCGCCACTTTCTCTCAGGCTTAACCTGGGGTTGATGAATACTCCCTACAGTTCTTTCAATACGCAACCGGGCCTTAGCAATGCACTGGACCTGAACTCGACCCGGTTATTTGGAGGCGCGGAGCTGATGTACCGTCCAAGTGAAAATACCGCAGTAACGCTGGGAGTCGATGTGCGGCCGGGCTATAACTATTACTATCAGCCCTACCGCCTTAAGAAATAAGTTGCGGACACTAAAGGAGTAGTAACACTTGGCCAAAAGGACACGCAGAGATTTATCCGATCCGCGGATCAAAAAAATCGTTAAAGCACAAACCGGTAAAAACAACCCCTCTTCATCCAAGTATCAGGTGCAGGACGCTGGGCCGCCAACGTTTCGGTTGTTTTTGATCTTTACAATTATCGCCATCATGGTCGCTTTAGGCACCTACGTTTTTACCCGCTGGGATCAACTGGGTCCGCAACTGGGATTTGGCGATAATACGAATAATCCTCCGGTAACTGCTGCGAACCAACCGGTTCAGGATACACAAAATACCAGCGAGGATAATAATCCGCCGAATGAAACTGGTAATACGACGCCGGCAAACACTGGCGAAACGGGTCGGGATAACAGCAACAGCACAACAAGCAACAATGAATCCCTGGCAAGGCGAATTCAGGTTGAAGTATTGAATGGCTGCGGAGAAAATGGACTTGCAGAGAAAATAACCAACTATCTGCGCGGGCATAACGTTGATGTCGTTTCCCGCGGAAATTATGAGCATTTTAACGTCCCGAAAACGACGGTGCTGGATAGAGTCGGTAAAACAGAACGTTCAGACAGACTGGCATCTTTACTTGGACTGAGCAAAAATTACGTTCAGGTAGAAAGAGATCCGAATCTGCAACTAGATGCAACAATCGTAATTGGAAAAGATTACAAGCAGTTAAAACCTTTTAAGTAAATCTACAAATCTTTGAATTTGAAGAAGTTATATCCATAAAAGTTAAAGAGAATTATGACGACACAAGCATTAACCGAGAAGATCACCCAACTTGCCCTGGATAAAAAAGCCACTGATATCACTGTTATGGATTTAATCGGCATTAGCGATGTTGCCGATTATTTTATCATTCTCAGCGGAGAATCAGACGTTCATGTGAAAACGTTGGCGAATCATATTGAGCGGGAGTTGAAAGGTGAGAAAATCCGCGCTGCCCATCGCGAAGGCTTTAATCGCCTGAACTGGGTATTACTGGATTATATTGATGTAGTAGTGCACATTTTCCGGCCGGAAACCCGGGAATATTTTGCACTGGAAAAGCTGTGGGCAGATGCTAAAATAACGAAAGTGACAGACGATGCAACAACTGGAATCATACCTGAATGATCAGATTCAACAGGCCCTTCAATCTTTAAATTTCCCGACAGCAGAGTATCAGATGGACCGCCCCAAGATGGATGCCCATGGGGACGTCAGTATTAATGTTGCCATGCTGCTCGCGCGGCCGTTGAAACAAAATCCGCGTCAGATCGCCACACAAATCGTTGAGGCATTGACGCTTGATCCGGCAATCATTGAAAAGACCGATATTGCCGGACCGGGATTTATTAATTTTTTCATCGCAAAAGACTATTTACGCAACGCCGTGGAAGGGATTCTTTCCGCCGGTGAGAACTTTGGCCGTTCTGATGTTGGGAAAAACCAGAAAGCGATGGTCGAATTTGTCAGCGCGAATCCCACCGGTCCCCTGACTGTAGGGCATGGCCGTCAGGCAGTGATTGGCGATACCGTTGCGACCATGCTGGAATGGCTGGGATATGACGTTACCCGCGAATACTATTTCAACAACGCCGGGCGCCAGATGCGGGTATTGGCGGAATCGGTACGCTGCCGTTATCTCCAAATACTGGGCGAGAACGTTGAGCTGGGCGAAGAACATTACCAGGGTGAATACATCCGCGATATCGCCCAGAAAATTCTCGATGAACACGGTGAAGTTTTCAAAGAGAATGATGACTTGACCGTTTTTAAAGATACCGCCGAAAGCGAAATTTTTGCTGATATCAAACAAACACTGGCCGCTCTGAACATCTATTTCGATTCGTTCTTTAATGAATCTGATCTATATGATAATGGTGATATTGACGCTGTTCTGGAAACTTTTCGGGAAAAAGACCTCGCTTACGATAAAGACGGCGCGGTCTGGTTCCGGGCGACAAAACTCGGACTGGAAAAAGATCCGGTCATTGTAAAAAGCAGTGGTGAACCAACTTATCGTTTACCGGATATGGCTTATCACCGCAATAAATTTCAGCGGGGATTTGAGCGACTGGTCGATATCTTCGGATCCGATCATATCGCGACCTTTCCCGATGTGCTTGCCGGCGTCAAAGCCCTCGGTTTTGACAGCGAGAAAGTTAAAGTGCTTATTCACCAGTTCGTTACCCTTTATGAGGGGAAAGAGGTCGTAAAGATGTCTACCCGGAAGGCGAACTTTGTAACGCTGGACGAATTGGTGGAGGATGTATCCGGAGACGTTACTCGTTGGTTTTTCCTGATGCGCAGCATGCAAAGTCATCTCAACTTTGATATCCAGCTGGCAAAAACCCAATCGGATGAAAACCCGGTTTATTACAACCAATACGCCCATGCCCGGATCTGCAGCATTCTTCGCAAAGCGGCCGAGAAAGATTTGTCCTACAAAGACAGCAGCGATTTTCGCCATCTTGAGCATGCCAGCGAATTTGCCCTGATTAAGAAGCTGATGGAATTTCCGAAAATGCTTTTGAAGACCGGCACTGATTTTGAGCCACATCTGTTAACTCAGTATATGTCGGATTTATCAACCGCATTCCACCGCTTCTATACCGATTGCTGGGTTATTACGGATGATCATGATCTTTCCCGGGCACGCCTGGGGCTCTGCCTGGCGACAAAAACCGTTTTAGGGAACGGTTTTAAAGTTCTTGGTGTTTCTGCGCCGGAACAAATGTAGTAGCTTTTAGGCATTGCTGCAGGATAATCAGCAGTGTTAGATTTTCGTTTATTTTTTTTACCCCTCTTTAGTTTTGCAGCACAGCAAACATTGAAGAGGGGTAAATCTTGTTCGCAGGCAAACCGTTTTCGACGAATGATTTACGGCTGTTAAATACATTAATTGACTGAATTTAAAATTGTTGAGAGAGATATAAAATGTCAATACTCGTAGTAGGTTCGATTGCACTGGATGATGTGGAAACTCCCTATGGAAAGGCTAATGATTCAATCGGTGGTTCCGCACTTTATTTTGGCGCTGCAGCCAGCTTCTTTTCACCAGTGAATGTCGTCGGCGTTATCGGCGAAGATTTCAATCTGGATAATCTGACGTTTCTGAAAGCGCGCAATGTGGACCTTTCCGGTACTTCCGTCGAAAAGGGGAAAACATTTCGCTGGGGCGGACGCTATCACCTGAACGTCAACAAAAGAGATACGCTTTATACCGAATTGAATGTCTTCGAAAATTTCAAGCCAACCATCCCTGATCATTATCGCAACGATCCGTTTATTTTTCTCGCGAATATCGATCCGGAACTGCAGCTGGACGTCCTCAACCAAATGGATAAGCCTCGCTTAAGCGTTTTGGACACGATGAATTTCTGGATTAATCGTAAGAAAGATGCCTTGATGGCGCTGGTGAAAAAAGTTGACGTGATGATCCTGAACGACGAAGAACTCTTTGAACTGACTGAAGTACACAACATTTACCGGGCGGCCAACATCCTTCTAAATGAGGGGCTGCGGGCACTGGTTGTCAAAAAGGGAGAGCATGGCGCTTTGCTTGTCGACAATGATGGTTACTTCATTGTTCCGGCTTTTCCGGTAGAAAAAGTCGTTGATCCCACTGGCGCCGGCGATAGTTTTGCCGGAGGATTTCTCGGCTATCTATCCAGCTGTGATGAAATTAATGACCAGAACCTGCGCAAGGCAATTGTGTATGGCACCGTTGTCGCTTCTTTCACGGTCGAAGATTTCAGTTACAATCGCCTGAAGAATATTCAGCGTGAAGATCTCGATAAACGCATTGAACGCATCAGAGATATGACGACATTCTGATATCAATTTTTCTTTTCCTCCCCGAAGTCATCTTTGGGGAGGAAATCTCTCCGGATGAAATCCCAACCGACCTTTCTGTTATCCCTATTCCTGATATTAAGCACTTTATTTTTCTGAAATTATTCTTTATCTTGCCTCCCGCAACATATTGATCATATGACCAGTCACCACACTTTCAATTTATAGCAAATCGCCCTTTCATTGTTAGCATTTAGAGGTTGCCATGTTCCGTACAAATACTCTTAAACAACGGCATCATTCCAACATCCTCCCAAAAATCAGTTTCAGAATATTTACAGTTATCGTTTTAGCGCTGGTAATGGGATGTGGTGAAAAAGATCCGGAACTTTCCTATCCGCTGGAAACTGCCCGCTTGATCAGCCATGCAACCTCCGGAATTATCTCTGCAGATGGAGATATTCAGGTAAAATTTGTCTCGCCGGTCATAAAGGACAACCTCTCCGGGGAACAGATAAAGAGCGAAGTGTTTTCCTTCTCACCGGCAATTGACGGGGTAACCAGCTGGAAAGATACCCGCACCCTCGTTTTTAAACCGGTTAATAAGTTACCATTGCGACAGTCCTACGAAGCGACCCTCGATCTTCCCAAACTGCTACCGCTTCATAAAGATGCCCTGGAATCATTCCAATTCCGTTTCGAAACCGCCGGACGGGAAATAACCCGCGTCGATACCGATTTTCAATTGGAAACCGATGGTGACCCTAAAAGCATGCAGGTAATCGGCACTGTAGAATTTACCGAGAATGTTTCTCTGGACAATATCCGCCACGCAACCAGCCTGCAAAGAGATAGTCGTGCGTTAACATTAAACTGGCAGGGAGAAGATCCCGGTAAGCGCTTTACTTTTACAAGCGCCGCATTCCAACGCGGCGACAAAACACAAAATTTTAATATCGCTATCGATAAAGATGTGCTGGAAATTTCCGAGGATTACCAATCGAAATTCAGCCTCTCCCCTATTTCCGATTTGGCCGTGCAAAGTATTTCCCAGCGTGAAGAAAGCGCCGGAAAATCAACGATTGTGGTCGATTTTTCCGATGAACTCGATACCCGGCAGGACATTACCGGATTGATTTCGGTAAGCCCGGCTGTCGACTTCAAAATGAAAACCGTTGGGAAAAAAGTTTACCTTACCGGCGATTTCAAAAATGGCACCAGTTATGACGTCAATGTCAGTCAGGGACTGAAAAGCCGCTGGAGCACCGAAACATCAGAAAACTACAGCAAAGCGGTGCAATTTGCAGAATTGAAGCCACAATTGAAATTTGCCAGCGATGGTTTTATTCTGCCCTCAGTGAACGATCGGAGAATTCGTTTTCATACCGTTAATCTCAGCCGGGTCCGCATCGAGGTGAAAAAGGTTTTTGAAAATAATCTCGGGCAATTTATTCAGACGGAACGGCTCAGCAGCAACGAAACCCGCAATGAAGCTTTTGATTATAGCTATACACACCGGGTTGGCGTTGTTGTCCATACCGATACACTGGTTATTGGCGCTCCGCAGAATGAGTGGGTGCAAAATGAACTCGATCTTTCCCAGGTGATCACCCGGGGCGATAACAGCCTTTATCTCGTGCACATAAATTTTCGTCACGAAGATATGATGTACGGAGATCCGGCCGAGTTTGAGGAACGGCGTAGTCGCTATTATTATGGGGAAGACTACTATTCCAATCCGTACTCACACGGATATCTTTATGCCCACGGGAATATTTACAAGCCGCTGACTGTCAGTGATATTGGCTTGACTTACAAACGCGCTCATAAAGAGCACATTATTTATACCACCGATATCGAAACCGCCCGGCCGCTCAGTGGGGTAAACATTACCCTGAAAACATATCAGAATCAGGAAATCGACAGCAAGCGCACCGATGGTGATGGCTATGTCTCATTTACCGTCGATGGTGATGAAGATGTCTTTTATGTCGAGGCCAGTAAAGATGGGCAACGCAGCGTCGTTAAGCCGGGCGAGATGGCCTGGAACCTTTCCACATTTGATACGGAAGGGGTCTCCGATGTCCCCGGCGGCACCCGCGCCTTCATTTACAGCGAACGAGGTGTTTACCGGCCCGGCGATGCGGTGAATCTCTCCGTCATTGCGCGCAATGACGAGAACTCCTTCCCGGACGCTCATCCGGTTACTATGAAGATTTACAATCCACGAAACCGGAAAGCGTTTGAACAAACGACAACCGATGGCAAGAACGGTTTTTATAACTTCAATTTCACCAGCGGCATTGACGATCCGACCGGCAACTGGCGGGTAGAAGTGCTGGTTGGCAGCAGCACCTTTTATCACAACCTGAAGATTGAAACCGTCGTCCCCTTTCGCCTGAAAGTGAATGTCACCCCGGAAAAAACGCCGCTAAGCGCCGCCGATCGGCAACTGAATGCAACGCTTCAAAGTAATTACCTTTTTGGCAATCCCGCCGCAAATCTCGATGCTGATGTACGCCTGACGCTGCAAAAACGTCCGAAATCCTTCCCGGCATATCGAAATTTCGTTTTCGATAATCAGACCATGGACTTTCGCGAAATCGAAAAAACGATCTACGATGGCAAACTGGATTTAAACGGTAATGCGAATATCAGCTGGCAACTGCCTTCATTACGAAATGTGCCTTCCTCCCTCAGTGCCCGGTTGGAAGCGCGCGTTTATGAAAAAGGAGGCCGACCCAACACGGGTCGCGCTCAAATTGCCATCGAACCATTCGAAAATTATGTTGGTCTGCAAAAACCGGATTTTGCCTATGGGTATGCCAAGGTCGGCGCGGAAGCGAGCATTCCGGCAATCCTGGTTGATCAGGAAGGGCGCCCAGTGCCGGGGAAATCACTGAATTATCGCATCTATCGCGGCACCTATTATTGGTGGTGGGAATATGACAATTCTCGCGATTATTACCTGCGCTTTAAAAGCGATGCCAGCACGGAACTGGTTAGTGAAGGCACTGTCGTTTCCACCGCTACCCCGCAGCAAATCGCTTTTATTCCGGAGAATCGCGGCACTTATTTTATCGAAGTGCAGGATGGCAGCTCCGGACATACCGCCGGTATTTTCATGCGGGCCTATCCCTGGGGAGAAGGCGGTGGCAGTAAAGATGCCGGCGTGATGGCGCTGCGCAGTGACAAAGACAGCTATCTGATTGGCGAAACCGTCCAGGTCAGCTTCCCCGCTCCGCAGGAAGGGGCAATTCTCCTTTCGGTAGAAAAAGGTCAGAAAGTGCTTAGTTCCCGCTGGTATTCCTATTCCCCGGGGGATGAAGAATTGACAATTCCCATTCCGACTACCGCGGAAATGGCGCCGACCGCCTATGTCTCGGTATCAATCATTCAGCCGCATGCGCAAACGTTGAATGATCGCCCGATTCGCATGTATGGTGTGGTGCCGATCAATGTCGAGAATCCGGCGACGCATCAGCAGATGCAAATCACCATGCCGGAGCAGCTTCGCTCTGGAGAAAATTTCAGGATTGATCTTGCCACCACGGACAGGAAGCCGACTCAGTTTACCGTAGCGGTTGTCGACGAAGGCTTGCTGGATTTAACCGGCTTCAAAACACCGGATCCCTGGTCTCATTATTTCCGCAAGCTCCGCCTAGGTGTGCAAACATTTGACCTCTTTGCAGATATCATCGGTGCAAATAAAGGCGATGTATTAAATGTCTTCTCAATTGGTGGCGGCATCGCGGAAGAATACCGTCAATCACAACTTGATAATGACAAGAAGAAGCGCTTCAAACCGGTGGCGCTCTTCCAGGGACCAACGATGACCGATGACGATGGGAAAGCGTCCATAGAGTTTACCATGCCGAATTATGTCGGTGCCGTACGTGTGATGGTCGTAAATGCACAGAACAGCCGGTATGGCAAAGCGGAAAAGACTGTGCCGGTCAAAACCGAGTTGATGGTAGTGCCGTCACTGCCGCGCGTAATTGGCCCTGCAGATCAATTTACTGTGCCGGTAACGGTATTTGCCATGGAAGAGGAGATCGGCGATGTGGATGTATCTCTGGCGCTGGAAGGGCCATTGCAAACAACCACGACGCAACAAACACTCAATTTCGAGAAAGTCGGCGAACAGGATGTGCTCTTTCAAATAAATGCCAATGCTGCTGTTGGACAGGCGAAAATTACCATTCGTGCCGAATCTGATGCTTTCAGTAGTTTTTCGGAAACGGATATCAGCGTGCGTCCCTCCTCCCCGCGCATTTATGATGATGAAGAAAAGGTGGTTGAGCCAGGCAAGACAATTACATTCAAAATTCCCGACCGCGGTATCCCCGGTTCCAATTTTGCGGAGCTCAGCTTACGCCGCCGCCCGAGTATGAATTTCGGGAATCGCCTGATGTCGCTGGTACGTTATCCCTACGGCTGTATTGAACAGACGACCTCATCCGTCTTTCCACAGCTGTATCTCACCGATATGATGCGTGATGACCGCTTTAGCAATCCCCGGGAAATTCAACGGGAAGTGGACCGCAATATCAATCGGGCAATTAAACGATTACGGCGCTTCCAGCTGCCATCCGGTGCTTTTGCCTACTGGCCGGGCAATAATGATCCATCCGAATGGGGCACCTTATATGCCGGGCATTTTCTGATTGAAGCGAAAAAGCTTGGCTACAGCGTCCCGGATGATCTCTACAACAGCTGGATGCGATATATGCAAAGTAAAGCGATGGATACACGGCCCGGTCTGAAAAGCCGTGCATACGGCGCCTACCTGCTTGCCCTTGCCGGCGATCCGGCCATTGGCACGATGAATTTACTGCGGGAAAACAGCATGTCGGATATGGATAATGCCGAAAAGTGGATGCTCGCCGGCGCCTACCAGCTCGCTGGTGTCAATCGCACTGCGACCCAAATTACCCGTAACCTGGGAATGGATGTTCGGGAATACAGCGAATTTAGCGGCACCTACGGCTCTACCCTGCGCGATAAAGCAATTATTTTGGAGCAACTGGTCGTTTTCGAAAACTGGGGCGCGGCCGATCAACTGGCGAATGAATTAACAACGGCGCTTTCCAGCAGATTCTGGTATTCTACCCAAACCAGTGCGTTCATGATGCTTTCCCTGGGGAAATATCTGAAAGCTTTGGAAGGCAACAGCGAAACGCCACCAAGTATGAAGGGAACGATTACATTGCCAAATGGCGAGAAAGTTCCTTTCGACACCGAAGGACGTAGTTTTACACTTTCGATCAATGAAGGCTTTGGCGAAAATCTTACCCTGGATTTAGCCTCCTCCAGCAACCTCGCCCGCGCCTTTGCCACTTTGGCCTGGGATGGTGTTCCGCTGCGCAGCGATGTTCAGGATGAAGCGAAGAATCTCTCCTTGAATGTCAGCTGGCTCAATGACGACGGACAGCCGATTTCCCCGGCAGACATTCAGCAAGGGACCACTTTCTGGGGACATTTCTCGGTTAAAAATCCCGCCAATATTCGTATCGACGAAATTGCATTGGTGCAGGTACTGCCTTCCGGTTGGGAAATCGTTAACACTCGCCTTTCCGGGGAAGACCGACCCGGGTGGATGCGCAATTGGCGCTTGAACCGGGAAGAATATGTCGATATTCGCGATGATCGTATTATGTGGTTCTTCGATTTACGGAACTGGCAACGCAGCTACGATTTTGTTGTTAAGCTCAGCGCGGTAACTGTCGGAGAATTCCATCTGCCCCCTACCGTTGTAGAAGCGATGTATAATGATGATTACAAAGCAACGAAGGCAGGGATGGATGTGAAGGTCAGTGAAAAATAGAAATGGGCAAATATGCATGCATACTTGCCCATTTGCCCATTTGCATATTTGCATATTCTTTAACGCAGTAAAATCATTCGCCGGGTTTGGGAAAACTCGCCGCTCACCATACGATAAAAATACATACCGCCGGCCACCAGCTTTCCGCTGTCATCACGGCCATCCCATTGCGTCTGGTAACTACCGGGTAATAAATTTTCAAGAATTAATGTGGCAACCTCCCGCCCTAACAAATCATGTACTTTCAGGGAGGTAAATTCGACATCGGCAATCTGAAATACGATTTGCGTCACCGGGTTAAACGGATTGGGATAATTCGGAGAAAGATAAAATCCTTCATAAGGGCCAATCGCCCCGGTCTCCTCCCCAATCGCCAGGGCAATATCCAGCACATCACTGGCATCTACCGGATCATATAATGTACTACCATCATACTGAAATTGCTGATCACTCATTAATCCTTCATTAAAACGAATGGCAGGGGAATGGGAGTGATTAGAAATATCCAACGAGATTTGTAGTAATTGGATTTGGGAATCCGGTAAAATTTCGGCAAAATCAGTCAGACCATCAGGTACATAATCAAGGGTAATTGAGAAAATGTTGTCAGTATTGTCAACGATATTGACGATTGAGTAAAACGGTGAAGGCAAAGCACTGCCAGGTGTTACGTTAATCTTTTCGTTCTCAACAACATTGCTACCAAACACAGCAGGGTTATATTCTATATATACCTGCATATCCCCATAACGGGTATCCCCATTGCTTCCCTGAATCATTACATTAAAATCCAATTGCGTCGGTGGGCTTCCCCCGACAAGCTCTGGATCGGAAAAAGTGAAAGTGATGTCTTCCTGGGCATTTACTATTTGGGACCAACCTACTAAAAGCAAGAATAGAAAAGAATGGCAATGATTAATGAAATGACGTCTTCCGGACATATTAGCATCCTCAGTATACTAAAAAAAACTGCCGGCAGTAATACTACCGGCAGTTTATAAATATTAAAATATTTGTATAAAAATTATTTCAAGAGAATCATCTTTTTCGTGCTTACAAAGCGATCAGCGACCATACGCAGGAAGTAAATACCAGATGCAGTGCGCACACCATTATCATTGGTGCCGTCCCACACTTCTGTGTGGAAACCCGGAGCTTTGTAGCCATTATAGAGAGTTTTCACCTTCATACCGAGGCTGTTATAAATCACCAGGGAAACACGGCTGCGGCCATCCAGATTCGAAGGCACATCGTAGCGCACTGTCGTAGAAGGATTAAAAGGATTGGGATAGTTCTGATGTAAGCTGAACACATCCGGCAACAACTCCGGCGCATCAACCGATACCGGGCCGTGGAAAGTACGAATACCGTCAAAATCGACATCAGCAATTTGATACCAGTAAGTGGTGCCACCGGCAGCCTGTGCGTCTACATAACTGTATTCGCGCAAGGTGTTGGAGTTTCCGGAGCCTTCCAGGTCACTATTATTTTCATAGGAAGAAATCAAGTCGAACAGACCATTCTCCTCAGTGGAACGATAGACTTCAAAGCCCAGGTTGTTTACTTCACTTTGGGTCGACCACTGGACAACAACTTGTGCGTCTTGTACCAATGCTTCCAGCACATTTAATTCCACCGGTAATGCGCTGTCCAGGTCGTCACTAGTATCTACACTTGGATATCTATCCTCAGGAAGAGTCCCTGTGGCTTGATACTGCTGACCGCTCATTAAACCGCCATTAAATGTTAGTCCGGAAGTTTGAGAATCATCATCAATTGTGAGTGAAACTTTAAACAATTGAACTGGTGAGGTGGGAAGCGGATTTGCAAAAGCTGTATTCCCATCAAGCGCATAATCTATTGCCACAGAAAATGTATTTTCATCATTATCATTTGCGCCAGTACCATTAACACCGCCTACCAGGGAATATATAAACCCATCGATTTGACCACCAGCAGTGATATTGATATTTGAATTTGCGGCGACTTCCGTGCCAAAAGCGGCGGTATTATAATCGATATAAATTAGTAAATCACCATAAAATGTGCCTGATACATCACCTTGAATCATCACATCAAATTCAAAAGTGGTAGGAGGACTACCGCCACTTAAAGTGGGATTTGCAAGAGTGAAAATGATCTCCTGAGAAAAGCCAGCGCTACTCAGGAAAAGTGTGAGAAGTAATATCACTTTTGTGACAATTTTTTTCATTATTAACTCCTTAAATGCACAGAGAATCTACATCATTTATTTTTAAAGTATAAATATAAGCATAAAACGCAATAACTTCACTAAATATTGTATATTCATTCAGAATATATCGTGACAGGTATCATATAATCCCTGATTAGAAACTAAGCAAGGAAATGAAATTACTGATCCTCAACTTCTTTTTTCTTTTTGGGAAAATCACGTAGCTTCCGACCGCTTTTGACTTTTGCTTTTTTGCGATTTTTGCTATTGTTACTTTTCACTACCTGGTCTGTCCCAGAGCCATTTCCAACTCCTGCAACAACTGCATTACCTCCGCCGCTAGCTCCTTTTCCACCGGGTGCCATTTTTGTTGCTACATCCGGTACCTGAGTACCATTACCGACATTTCCGGTCCAATAAGTGTTTTTGTCATCATTCTGCACTTGGTTATTCATATTAAAATCAGCATCTCTATATCCTGACTGTCCCACCTGATTAGTCCAGTTAGTATTTTTATCGTCATTCTGAATCTGGCCATCACCGTCAGCATCACCGGTTTTCAGCGCAAAATTACCATCAGCGGCAACTTTCATGGGACTGGCACCAAACGCCTTCGCCTGAGCATCGGTAAAATTATATTGTCCGGATGCACTAACCGTATCGGCCAGCGAGATTGAATCTGCAGTCATAATCGCCAAATGGTTACGATGATAAATCACAACATAATAAAAACCGTCCGCGACATTAAAGGTCACCGGACTAGTACCGTTCAAATCCACAATAGAGCCATCCCTTTTCAGAAAAGCAGTACGTTGGGCGGATACTGTTGTTTGGTTGCTGCGCAGCTCGACTAAGAGCCAATCGACAATGCTATCCGGAACAGCTTTTACAGTATCCGTACCAGCATAATTCCAGGGGGCGCCCCCGTATGGATGGGAGAGCGGTATAGCCGAATTTTGTAATAAAGAAGTAGTCATCGAATCGCCACCAGATACATACGGTCCTTCGAGGAACACCCGAAGGTTTGCAAGCGTCGCCGGGCCGTTTAATTCGTCCGAAGCGACCATGCTGGATTCAGTATCATCAAACACGATGGTTGCGTTGGGAGAGCTGGTCCGCCAGGCCAGGTCTGCTGTTTCACTCGCGTTAACGATGGTAAAACGAACAGTGGCCACGTCTGTGTAAGCCTGCAGTAGCGTATCGCCACTACCGGGTGTATTCAGCTCTATATTTAAGGAAAGCCTTCCGGAAGCCGGAGAAGTCAAACGAATTTTTTGGTATTTACCGCCATTGCTAAAGTTATGAATAGTCTGGATTTGCAAAGAATCCGGACCCGGGCCAATTGTTGATGGCGCGCTTAAAGCAGCGGTATTAAAATCGAAGACCAAATTCGCGCTGCCCATTTTGAAATTGGCGCTGCTGGCTGCCAACTGTATGGTAACATCATAAAAGCCGGCAGCGACATCGTCATCGCGGTCTACACGAAATTGCAGATCATAGTCTTGTGCGAAAATGTGGGTGGCGCTAAATATTAAAAGTGCCACGAGTATGTTGCATAAATGAAGCTTCTTCATGCAAAAAACCTCCAAAAAAGAGCGTAATAACAGTCAATTCAATGGAACTTGAAAGATTTGACAGTAGCTATCAAAGATTAAGAATTTCTTTTAATAATAGGCGATCACGCAGGAAGGCTTGTGATTAAAAGCATGATATGAAATATGCTATTTTTTGATTAGCAATTTATATGTGTTTGGGAAGGCGGAGGAGAAACAAATTCGGAATTCGGAATTCGGAATTCGGAATTTGTCATTTCTTCAGTTGGCTTTCTATCTTTACTTCATTATGTAAGGTGCGGTGTACCGGGCAGCGGTCGGCGATTTCCAACATTCGGTTCCGCTGTGTGTCGTCCAGGGGGCCACTGATTTCGATTTCTTTCCGGAATTGATCTATTTTACCGCTGGCGGTCTCGCATTCATCACAGTCTTTAGCATGAATTTTCCCATGTTGCACCCGCACTGTAATTGCATCTACCGGCCATTGCTTGCGATTGGCATACATGCGCAGCGTCAACGTGGTACACGCGCCCAGCGCTGCACTGAGCAGCTCGTAGGGAGACGGTCCTAAATTCGTCCCACCAACGGAAACCGGCTCGTCGACAACCAGCGGATGCCCGTTCGCCATAATCTCCGTATAATAGCCCTCTGCTGTCCGCACAACCACTTTATCAACTTCCGGCTGCAGGGAAAGTGCTTCTGCTTTTTTATCAGCGTCGATATACTTGCCCGCCCAGGCGGCGAGAACCGTGCCAACATAGCGGGAATCCCGTTCGTCGCTGAGCAAATGATCTGCCCGGTCCAGCGAAACAAAACTCTTCGGATGTTGGGCAAATTCATAAATCCGCCCGGCATTTTCGATTCCGACAGTGTTATCAACCGGGGAATGGAATATCAGTAAAGATCGTTTCAATTTATGTATTTTTCGCTCCATGCCACTCATTTCCAGATCATCAAGGAATTGCTTTTTGATTGTAAATTGACGACCGGCAAGAATCACTCGCGCCTCACCTTCGGCTTCGATTTCTGCCCGTTTACTCGCCAACAGATGCGTGACATGAACCGGATCTGCCGGCGCACCAATTGTGCAAACCGCTTTGCAGGCTTCTATTTCCCCGGCAGCCTGCAAAACCGCCGCGCCGCCAAGTGAGTGGCCAATCAAGATTTCCGGGCCACCATAGTTTTCTTTCAAAAAATTTGCCGCAGCAACAAGATCTTCAACATTGGATGAGAAATTAGTATCGGCAAAATCTCCGGCACTTTCCCCCAAGCCGGTAAAATCAAATCTGAGCACAGCGATCTTCTCCATCACCAATGCCTGACTAATATTTCCCACCGCTTTAAGGTTTTTCGAACAGGTAAAACAATGGGCAAAAAGAGCGTAAGCGAGCGGTGCGCCGTCTAGCGGTAAATCCAGCCTTGCAGCCAACTTTTCCCCGCGGCCATTATCAAAAAATAGTCTTTCAGATTTCATTTCCGGCTCCTGTAAAATTAAAAATCTTTTGGTTCCCTGAGATATTTTGTGAAAATGTATTTACTGACAATATTTAAGATGAAGAATTCTGTAACCCCTTCAGGGTAAAGTTTATTTGGGGGTTTTATCCGTGGGCTGAAAAAACTATCAGCCCACGGTTAAAACCTGTAACCGGCTCTCCCTTCGGGGCTTTGCGGTAAAAATACGCCAAAGGCGTAACAGACCTCAACCGTGGGGCGTTGTTTTTTCGCGCCCCACGGTTGAGATAATTTTTACAAACCCTGAAGGGGTTACAGAAGAGGTACTACAAATAATACTGAATCACAAAATATGTCATAGAACCAATCTTTTTTTAATGATCGATAGGTACAACTATACGATTATTTGTTTCTTTCACCATAAAAATCCAGTTGATGGGCAATATACGTCAATTGCCCGTTTTTAATTTGCTGATGCCGCTCACTCCCCCACTGCTGCAATCGCCCGGAATCTATTACGCTGGATTCTTGCAAAGCCCCGGTTACTGTCTGCACAATGAAATGCAGGAAATAGCCTTCCTCGGCTTCATACTTCCCTGCTTTCGGAAAAACGATCCAATCCGAGCTGCCTGCACTAAGGATATCGAAACCAGCCGCCGGCAAAGCTGTAAAGAGATGCCTTCCCGTACGACTATCGCCAGACGGCATGCCAGCGGTGATTCGGGCATCCATGGTTTTATGATAAGCATCCATCAGCTTTTTTTCAAACGCCGGGTCGGATACCGGTTGAAAAATTGTCTCGCCATCAAAATTGATTGTGAAATAAAATGCCCCTGCGGGCTTTAGTAAATCGGCTAATAATGGCAGTTGACGATTGAGGTCGATCAAATCCAGGAAAGCATTGGCAATCAACAGATCCCACTGCCTTAGGTTCATATTATCAGCGATCCAGCTAAAGATATCCGCGCATTCCAGTTTTACTGTAATCTCGGCTGCATTTACTTTCAATTTAAATTGGTTATCACCGAAAGGGCGAAAATCTTCACAGTTTTCGGCTGCCCAGCCAGCTAAATACTCACGGGCACTGGCAATGTTATCCGGAGATAAATCGATAGCGTGGTAATAGACTTTACCGGTTAACGGCAGGGAAAGTATTCTCGGAATCATTGTGCCTATCCCAGTGGCTATTTCCAAAATGTTTAAGCCCTCTTCACGTTCTTCCGACAAATATTCCTGAACATGCTGAAAAACACGCGAGTTCAGCGCACGGTCATCAACCGTTTTTTTCGCGGCCAGATAGCGTGGATATGTATACTCACCTGTGTTCATTTTTATTCCCTGTATTTATCATTTCGAATAGAAAGTCCCGCGCATTTCCCATACTATTCTCCCATCCCGGTTGTTTCCGGTAAGTCTCCCGGGCGGCCAAACTCATGCGCCGCTGTAATTCCCGGTCTACAGCAAGAGAACGCATGAACTGACAGAGCATTTCACTATCACCCGGTGGTAAAAGGAAACCATTTTCCCCATGACGGACAAAATCCCCGGCTCCACCGGCCGCACTGGCAATCACCGGTAGCCCCGCGCCCATTGCTTCCAGGTAAACAATTCCAAATCCTTCAAAAAAGGATGGCAATACAAAGAGATCATGACTGCGATAGAGGGTTTGTATTTCATCTCCAGGCACTTTCCCAAGCCAGGATATTCGCTGCATCATACCGGAAGCATCAGCTAATTGCCGGGCTTTTCTTACCACTTTCGGATCAACGGTTAAATCTCCGGCAATTGTTAGCCGCCAGTCAATATTTCTCAGCTTTTGCAAAGCTTCCAGCAAGACTAATATCCCCTTGCGGGCAATAACATTACCCAGGAAAAGCAGCTTAAAAGGGCCCTCATCGCGAGGCTTTTCGCTGGACGGTAAAAGCTTCTCCTTTTTAAAAACATGATCCGCTGCAGGCGGGCAAACTACTGAAGGCCGCTGTTCATTCAGCAATGCGAAAGTATTTTCGCGGGTCGACTGGCTGTTAAAGATAAAGCCATCAACTGTTGCTAAATATCGCTGCTCAACTGCCCGGTAAATGGCATTCTGCCAGGGAGGATGCGCTTCATCCGAACGCAAATGATGCACGATTGAAACGATGGGATAGCTTTTGTGCTGCTGAAGCCGTTGGTTGAATCGGATTAATGACGGGTGGTTCAATTCATCCTGCAATAATAAATCAAATGATTTATGAGCAACAGCATCCAATACCGTTGAATGAAAATTATCTGCAAGGTGCCGACAATAGTTTCGCCAGGGAAGGGAGATTATTTCAACGGAATCTCCCTGGCTGCGCAGGTGCTCTACTAACATACGATCATATAGATATCCACCGGAGACAGTATAAAGACTACCATAGATAATCAGGCCAATCTTCATGGCATTTAAGCATTCTTGTTCTCGTGGCGGTATGCTGCCCAGGCGATATCATTCTCCCAGATCTTTACCGTCATTGCCGCGAGGTGCGCCGGACCGATTGCGGCAACGAGCTTTTCGCAGCAGATGCGCGTAAAGTGTTCCACACTGGGATTAAGGCCGGCAAATTCCGGTAATTCATTCAGGGTTTTATCCTTAAAATAGGCGACTACCGCTTCCAATGCTTTTTCCACATCAACAATATCAACCAGGTATCCATGTTTATCCAAACTTTCCGCTTCCATAATCACCTCCAGGGCATAATGATGAGAGTGCCAGGAGTTCTCTTCCCCCCAATCACCGCCGATCAAAAAGTGCTGGGCGACGAAATCCCGTTTAACTGCCAGAGTATACATTGATTATCTCCAATTGAATTGCTTGTTCGTATCAATCATAAGTTAAAATGATCTGCCCGACTTCCCAGGGCGTCTTGTCCAGTAGCTGATAGGCCTCCTCCGCTTTCGCAAAAGGGAAACGGTGGGTAATCAGCCAGCTGAGATCACTTTCCTGTAAATGCTGAATGGCCCGATCGAGCCTTCTTTTTTTAGTCCAGCGTCCGCTTAAATGCGGAGCTAAACTGCTCACCTGGCTGCTAATGATTTTAACCCGATCCCGATGGAATTCTGCCCCGAGCGCTAGCGGCGCCGTTTTGTTTCCATACCAGGAGCCAACGACGATCCGACTGTGAAATCCACAAAGCGACAATGCTAGGTTCAATGCGTGCGGATTACCGCTTAGTTCGAAGATCAAGTCTGCACCACGGATTTCTTCAGACCTTAATTCAGCTTTCAGTTGGCTAACAGCTTTATCGTCGCTGGGATCGAATACATTTTCCACACCGGCTTTCTGCGCTAATTTTCGACGCCTGGGATAAAGATCCGCAGCGGTTAAACGATGTAATGGAAAGCGGGATAACAGCTGCGCCGTCAATAGTCCAACGATTCCCTGACCAAGCACAACGACTTCCTCCCCAATCAACGGTTGACCATCCATGACAAGGTTGATGGCAGTTTCCATATTGGGTAATAAGGTAGAGATTTCCGCAGGAATCTCATCTGGTAAAGGGTAGACCTGCGCCGGGGTTGTTATGAAGCATCGTTCGTGGGAATGGAATGCAAATATTCTCTTTCCCATCCAGGCAGTCAGATCAGAAGCGGTTTCCACGACTTCACCGACCATCGAGTAGCCATATTTAACAGGATAGGCAATTTTTTCCCGGGCATCGGGAAAAGCAGCATCAAGGGACATACCGGCAGGAATTTGGCCACGATAGAGTAAGAGCTCTGTACCGGCACTGATTGCAGAATACAATGCTTGAATCCGCATTTCCCCCGGCTTTAACGGGCGCAATTCTTCTGATTTTAACGAGACTGTTGAATCCCCGTTAAAGAACAAAGCTTCGTTGACCATTATCATTCCTGTTTTAAATCGCCGCGCAGCACAATATCCATCCCGAATTGTCCGTAATGAAGATTGTCAAAAGTGATCGCAATATTTTCAGCGGTTTGGCAGGCAATCGGGTCAATTGCTCTCAATCCCCCGATCATCAGCGGGGCGATGGTAATCACGATCTGGTCGACCAACCCTAGCTGTAATAAACGGCTAATTACCCGTGCGCCTCCTTCGACCATTATGCTCCGAACCCCCAGCCTTCCCAATTTTTTAAACAATGCCTGAAAGTCCACCAGGCCCTCCGAACAACTTTGGATTTGGAGAATACGGGCACCAGCATCTTTTAGCCCCAACAGGTGTGCTTCCGGAGCTGTGGTCGTGGTGGCGATCCAGGGAGTTTGTTCATTGTCCAAGAGATGCGCGTCCCGCGGAAAACGCAATCGACTGTCCACGACAACCGGCTGCGGACTTGCGCCCTGCACCAGCCGAACCGTTAAGCGGGGGTTATCTGATAAGACGGTGCCGATGCCAACCAGAATTGCATCGTGCCAGGCTCGCAATTGATGTGCAAGCACCAGGGTTTCCGGGCAACTGATAGTGAGTGGTTCTCCCCTTTTACCGGCAATACTGCCATCCAGCGCCTGCGCATAAGTAAGGGTGATGTAGGGACGTTCTTTTTCATGCAGAAAACGTGTAGCATTGTCGATGCGCTCGGATATTTCCCCCATGATCTCCTTTTCCCCAACGAACGCCTTTACCGGGAACATCATACAGCCACTTGTCCTCTGTTATCCGATTCGGAAGTTGTATGCTTATAAAATCCGGCACTGCTGGCAATGCCGATCAGGACAAGAACTAAATCCCTGCAGCGAATTAGCGCTGTTAAAGCCACTGCTATAGCCAGCTCTGTGCCACCAATGTTAAACGCCAGGGTTTGCCCGCTTTCTAATGCGCCGACCGCTGCCGGTACCGGTACCCAATTTGCCGCTCGGGCAAATGCAAAAGCGATAACGCCTTGATTGAAGGAAACCTGCCCATCGAGAAAATGCAGTGCAAGGCCAAACTCCAATGCCATCAGCAGCCAGCCAATACAGGAAATGATGCCCCCGCTGATTAAAATCAAGGAACGCCTTCGCAGCGCTGCATTCATTTCCTGTTTGAATTTATCTATCGCCGCGACAAGCTTACCAACCCAGTTGATATCCGACCAGCGTTGCAAAGTTTCCAGCAGCAAATTAGCAAATCGCTGCCGGCGATCCAGGGCAAGAAAGAGCAGCGCTGCAAATACAACAATCGCAAGGAAAATGGCTGTTAGTGCACTCACTTGAGTTATTCCGGGATTGGGGCGAAGCAATATTATGCCGCCGGCTGCTGCCAGTAATACAACCAGGTTAAAGACAAATACAAAACTGCGATCGATCAGAATACTACCTGCACTTACAGCTGGCCGAATATTATGCTTTTGTTGCAGCCAAAGCACCTGGAGCGGTTCACCGCCAAAGTGGGCGCCCGGTGATAAATAGCTAAAGGCAAAAGCCGCGAGTCGACAGGTGTAAATCGATATAAAGGAAACTTGCTGCTCCATCTTTTTCAGAATCCACCACCATCTGCCGCTTAGCGCAATGGTGATAAAAAAGTTGATTGCGATAAGTATCGCTACTTGCCACCATAACAAACCCGTCAGAATATTAGCGACTTCTCCTAAATCCACACTGGATATCGCATTTACAAAAAAATAGAGCATCACACCAACCAGCAATAACGCCGGCCAGCGCTGCAATAAGTGCCTACTAATTTCTTTCGGCAAATTCATTCATGCCTCGTTTCGCTGAAAAATATTTGAGATAGTGCTAAAGAAGCAAGCTGATAACTGTCATCGCGAGGAGTGCCCCAAAGGGATCCCTACGGGGCAGCGACGAAGCGATCTCCATGCTCCTTGCACTTTTGAGATTGCTTCGGCAAAAAACGCCTCGCAATGACAAGATTGAAAAGCATAACATGTTTAGCACTATCATACTTCTTAATTCGACTTTCCTTCAGATCGATTCGCTAAAGATTACAAGGTTTCTATTTTCTTCCGGGATCGTTTACCCAGTCGGTCAGTAAAAACAGCTGCTCCGGAAAATCCCAGAGAGTAGCGGCCGGTATCGAACATTTCAATATAAATCGCTGAAAACAGCACTGCACCATTCTGCCAATCGAGCCCCGCATAGTTGATCGCTGCGCCCATAATAAACATCAGGCAAAAAGCGGCATAGCGTCCGGCAATGCCGAGCAAAATCATCAACAGCGAGAGCACTTCCAACAAGCCGACAAGGCCGACCATCCATTTGGCTCCGGGTACGCCCAGCCCGCTGAACGTCGCAACGGCTTCCGGATACCTGATTAATTTACTGAAAGCTGGCGTAATAACGATAAAAATAATTACAATTCGAAAAAGAAGGGGCAGCCAGTGGAAAAATAACTTTTCGGCTTTTCCTGCAAATTGCTGATAGCGTGCGTTCTCCGGATTAATACGACCACTGACACAGAGCCAGTCGAAAAGAAACATCGCTAAAAATGGCGTCATGAAGATATATGCAGCGAGAATCGTTTCCGGCGGTCCATAAACCGGATAGAGGATCACCGCTAAAAAACCCATCTGAAAACCGGCGATAGTTCTCCGGAATTGGCTTTCCACTAAATCCTGAATCGGCTTTCCATTTTTGCGGCGATAATACAATCCAAACAGGAAGAGATAATATGCAACACCTACCAGAAGATATAGCCAGGGCAATTGTCCCAGCTTAATGCCGAGCAGCGGCGTAATAGCAATGCCTAATGCATCAAAATCCCCATCCAGCTTCTCCCCTAGCGGAGAAGTTTCCCCGAGCTTGCGGGCAACAAATCCATCGACAAAGTCTGCAATTGCCGCAAGCGAATAGGCGACGCCTACGGCAACTTGTAAAGCAGTACCGATTTCCGGAAATATCAGCATGCCGCCGAGTAATGCAATCAAGATTCCCCGGGAAAGGGTGATCGTATTTGCAACTCCAATCTTTTCCGGCGGCACTGCCATTGCCCGTACGGCAATATAAAATTGGCGTAATTCAATGATGAGAAATAATCCGGCGAGCCCGGCCCACTGCAGCACCCACTCAATTGGATAGAAGATCAGGAGTATTCCCGCGATCAGCATAATAACAATCAGGTGACTAATTGCTAATCTACCCGTTAATTGCGATCCGCGGAATTTATCCGCTAACTTTTCCTGCCGACTGGCATCCATACTTTATTCCTGAAGCAAGACCTTGAGATAAAATATTAAACAATTCATTTATATAATGGTAGTTTTCTCACACAATGTAAATTTTTTCCTGCAAATTCGAAGGAGTACATATGCATAAGAATGCCCAGATTATCTTAGACCTTTATGAGGCGAGTGCGAAAACGATTCCCGCTGCCCTGGCAGGGATTTCCGAATCAGAATTAAACTGGCGGCCTGCGCCGGATTCCCGTTCAATCGGAGAAATCGTTCGCCACCTTATCCGGGTGGATCTCTGGTTTATGGAGAGAATGGGAATTAATCTGACCACTCAAGATCCCGGAAAAACTTCCCCGGAAAACATTAGCGCGGCTTTTCTCGCCCTCAACGAAGAAATTGGAGAGATATTAAGACAATGCCAAAATGATCAGGCGTTATTCCGCCCAAGCGAAAAGCCTGATGCAAAGCCGCACGAAACACTTGGCGAGGATATTATCCATATGGCACAGCATTATCTCTACCACCTGGCGCAGATTGTCTATTTGCGGCGAGCGCAGGATCGGGAATGGGCTTCTCCCCTGCATTTATGGGAAAAAGCAACCCATCTCTTTTCTGATAAGTTAGCAGCAATGCAAAACCTGAGGGGATAAATTCCAGTCAATATGCAGCAATTATTTCCATTCGTCCTATATACAAAAAGCCCCTTCGAATGGAAGGGGCTTTTAAAAGTAAAATTTGTTTTCTCAGCTTTACGGGTCGGTTCTCAAAGCAGTATCATCCTGATTCTTTACGACCCAGAAGAATACACCGGCAGCGACCAATACTTCGGCTGTTGTGATAATCGGGCTAAGATGAATATCATGATGTGTGCCCAACATAAAGAAACGCTCTACCAGAATACCTGCCCACACCAGTAATCCAACCCAGATAATGACTTTCGGATTCGCTTTCATCTTCCGGGAGATCAGAATCCAGAAAGGCGTTACGAAGAGAATCACCGGAATAATGTACAGCCATCCGCCAAACTCATCGAGGCGGCGGGTAAAGTAGGATACCTCTTCCGGGATATTACCATACCAGATAACAATATATTGTGAGAAGAACTGATATGCCCAGAAGATGCTGAATCCGAAGAACATGGTCATCATGTCCATCATGGATTTCTTAAATGTTTTTTCGTCGTGTACTTCCAGCAGATGCTGGTAACGCAGACTGGTATAAATGGCGGCGAATGCCAAACCACAGTAAAAGGCTTCTACAAAAAAATATGCGCCGAACAGGGTGCTAATCCAGGGGAATTCCAGAGACATTACCCAATCAAAGGCAATAATTGTTTGTGTAATAACAAAGGAGAACACCCACATGATTGCCCAGAACGCTTTACTGTCTTTTTCCTGCAGGGAAGCTTTCGCATAAACATTTGCAACTACCCAGGAAATTGCCAGCAACAGCACATTTCTCAGAATATAAAAGTTCTTTTCCAGCCAGGTATGATGAAACTCAGTACCTTCTTCCGCCCAGAAATAAATCAGCTCATGACGCTTTAAGCCGATGAATACCAGAAAAAGAATCAGCACAAACAGGATCATGTGACGCACGCTGAACATGGTTTCTTTGTAAGGTTTTATCCATTTTCCACCGGAAATGTCCGCACCCGCAACAACAGCAATTGGGCCCATGGACACGGCAGCAAAGAAAAGCATGCAATATAGCAGAGAGCCGCCTTCGAAGGTCAGTTCCAGTCCGCCAATCACTACAGCGCCGGCTAAAAAAGCGATCAGTACTTGCATCTTTGGAAACATCGCTATTCCTCGTCTTCGGTAATAATTACAAACTCATTTCCATAATTTTCGGGATTCAGCATTTTGCTGAATTGGGGCAATTTGCCCAGAATAAGTAATCCGGCAAAGGAACTGAGCGCTCCCAGCAGAATCGTTAATTCGAATGCGATAACGATGTAAGCCGGCCAGGATAAGAATGGCTTTCCACCGGTAACCAATTCCCAGTCCAGAGAGGTCCAGGCAGTAATAAAGAAACCAGTGAAACAACCGGTTAACCCGCCAATCAGGGTAAAATATTTCAGCTTACTCGGCGACTTGTAATGCTCGACGAGATGCTCAATATCATGATCGGGATTGGGGATCACTATTTTCATGTCATCCGGATTGATGCCGCTTTCCAGCAACGCTTCCAGTTTTTCCATGAATTCCGCTTTGTTCTTAAATCTGTATTCCATTATTCGACTTCCTCCTTCAACTCGGTTACAGGGATAACCGGAATTGTTTTAGTGAATAACAAGAAGAAGGTGAAGAACCATCCAAAACTACCAATCGTGATGCCCCATTCGATCATCGACGGTGTATAATAGCCGAAGGAATAAGGATCAAAGTCTTTCGCCAGTGAAATCACGATAATGTTAAAACGTTCGAACCACATACCGATATTGATCGGGATCGACAAGAAGAAGAGAAAGAGCAGGTTCCTCCTTAATCCCCGGATAAAGAGGGCTAGTGGCGATATGACGTTACAGCCGATCATTATCCAATAAGCCCAGGCATAATCCCCGGTCATACGATACATGAACTGTTCATATTCATAGATATTACCATGCCCGACATACATCGCCAATGCCAGCTCGATGATGTATGCATAGGAGACGATTAGCCCCGTTAACATTAATAACTTGGCCAGTTTTTCGAAGTCATCAACGGTAATATATTTTTCCAGACTGAAGATCTTCCGCATCGGCACCATCAGGGTGATTACCATCGCACAGCCGGAGAAGATCGCACCTGCAACGAAGTAGGGTGCAAAAATAGTTGTATGCCAACCGTAAACAACGCCCATCGCAAAGTCCCAGGATACAACGGAGTGAACCGATAATACCAGCGGGGTTGCCAGTGCAGCCAGGAATTTGTATAACTGATTATAATGCTGCCATTCTTTAAAAGTACCGGTCCATCCAAGGGAGAAGATACCATAAATCGTCTTCTGCAGTTTACTTTCCTTGATGCGGCGGGCAATGGCAAGGTCCGGCACCAGGCCGATATACCAGAATACCACACTCACAGTCAGGTAGGTACTTACCGCGAAAACGTCCCAGACCAGCGGCGATTTAAAGTTTACCCAGAGCAGGCGCTGATTGGGATAAGGGAATAGCCAGTAGGCAAACCAGACACGCCCGAGGTGAATCAACGGGAATAAACCCGCCGTCAAAACCGCAAAGACGGTCATTGCTTCCGCGGTACGGTTAAAGCGATTACGGAACTGAGCCCGGAACAGAAAAAGGATTGCCGAGATTAAGGTACCAGAGTGAGCGATACCGACCCAGAACACGAAGTCTGTAATGTAGACCCCCCAGCCGACCGGGTTGGTAATACCGGCCTCTCCAAGTCCATATACAATCTGCTGCGTCCAACTGTAAGCGCCGATCCCAACACATCCGAGTGAAATCAACAGGGCAACAAAAAACATAGGCTTAGGTTTGCTGATGGCGGCGAAAACATCCTGTTCCATCTGCTCTTTGTAATTATAAGCATAAGTCTGGTCTCGCTCCGGGGCATTTTCAGCATTCACATTAGGTGCGTGTGAACTCATGCTTCTTCCTCCTTACGCAGGTAATGAACTGCAGGACCTGTTCCAAGTATATCAAGGACCCGGAACTTGCCTTCGGATTGCGATGTTCGTGTGTATACTTCAGAGTTTTTATCTAACATATTTCCAAAGGAGATAGCGTTGGTCGGGCAAGTTTGCTGACATGCTGCCAGCACTTCCCCATCCTGCACCAATCGGCCTTCGTCTTTGGCGTGATCTTTTGCCACACGGATACGCTGGATACAGAAAGTACATTTTTCCATAACCCCTTTCGGGCGCACCCAGATGTCCGGGTTTTGCATCCGCGCCATCGGGCCATCCCAGTAGCCTTCGTCGGCCCAATCGAACCAGTTGAAACGGCGTACTTTATAAGGGCAGTTGTTGTGGCAATAACGGGTACCAACGCAGCGGTTATAAACCATCACGTTCAACCCTTCTTCATTGTGGTAAGTGGCATATACCGGGCAAACATTTTCGCAAGGTGCGAAATCGCATTGCTGGCACATCATCACCAAACTATCCATGCCGCCCTGGTCGTTATAATACGGCTGCACACGGATCCAGGACATTTCACGTCCGTTGAAGACTTCTTCTTCCCCAACACAGGGAATATTATTTTCGATATAACATGCGGAGACACAAGCACCACAGCCGGTACAACTATCCATATCAACCGACAATCCCCAGCGATATTCCGTATAACGATCGTAAGGATCGGGATAGAGTGTTTCGTCTCCTTCGAAATGAACTTTACCATGATGACCATGGCCACCGCCCGGTTCAGGGATAATGCTTCGCTCGCCCTGTTCGATACCACCGGCTAATGCTGCCAGCGGCACAACGTTACCAGTGCGGGAAATATTAACATTATCAATCCGGGCATATTCTTCACCGGTGCGATCGTCATAAGCGAGCATCGAACCATCGATCTGCTCTCTTTGAATAACGGCGATCCCCTGTGCCAGTCCCGGTTGTACCCAGGCAGGCAGATTCATGGAAACACCGGCACTTTCTACGGCCACCTCATCACGATATTTTTGAATCAACGATTCAGCTCTTTCGAAGGAAAGGCTATCCGCATCGGCTTTTGAAACCGATACCCAGCTACCGTAACTAACCGTTGAGAGCGGATCCGGAATCTCGCTCATTAGCTGCAGGTCACCGCTCCGTCCATCCAGTTTACGAATGGAAGGAACCACATAGAGTGTGTTACCAGAGCTGGCAGCAGCGATGTTTGCATCACTGAAAGCACGCGCTGCGCCGCCACTTAAGGCTACGCGGCCATCGGAGACATCCGCCTGATAGTAACCGGCATCCATGAGATAATCGGTAGCGCCACTGGCATCCCAGCGAGCTTTCAACCAATCTTCATAAGTGCCTTCTACAGCTGCACCGCTAACGGCAGCAGCGATATTCATCAGGATGTCGCCTTCAGTATGTGTATCGAAAATAGTTTCTTTCAGGGTCGGCTGAACGACGCTGGTTAATCCTTTGCGAGATTCAACATCTCCCCAGGATTCATAAGCGTGGGACAGCGGTAAAATCAAATCATAAATTTCCGCATAAGCTTTTTCGTCCGCCGGGTCGATTGTCTCGACAAAAGCGACTTTGAAAGCAGCGTTTTTAATCTTATCAGTCACTTGCATGCTAGCCGGCACCGTGCGGAAGAGCGGATCCGTTCTGGTCACGAAAGCCGCATGGACACGTTTGCTATCCAGCATTGCAACAAGGTTTTTAATATCTTTCAGGCTACCGACTTTGCTGTAATCGCTGCCAGCAGCAAAATCGATTGTGTTGCCAACCATTCCGGACAACCACTGCACCAGACCAGCCAGCAATGCTGCTTCGTAACCATTGGCCTGTTGAGTAGAAACACCACCAACAATCAGCAGCGGGTTACGGGCAGAAGCGAGATTCTGTGCCAGTTGATTCAATTCATCAACGGACAGGCCGGTATTTGCAGCAATATCATTGTCGGAAACATTCGGCAGACTATTTTTCAAAGCTGCCGGCATGGAGCGATTGGTAACAGAATTTGCATCAAAATAACGCGCCAGGAAGAGCAATAAGTATGCTTCCCCACCCGGCTGCACAGATTGCCGTTCGCTAGCTTTAAATCCGGTCAGCGAAACATGCGGCTCAAAATGCGTCCATTTAAGCTGATTGTTACTCCGGGCGGCTTCTACTTGTTTGGCAAATCCCACCGGATTTACAAACGTTTCGAGAATATCAGCACCAACTGTCACTAACAGGTCTGCATCGGCAATCTTGTAATCCGGCACTTCATTTCTGCCGAAGAGCGCCTGGTAAGCAGCGCGAATGTTCGCGTACGAATAAGTCTCATACTCCGGTAAACGCTGCACACCAGTGCGGCCGCAGAAATCATCGATCATCGCGGAGAGCGACCCGGTGGTTCTGCCGGAGAGGTATACATTACTAGTATTATTTGCTGAGGCACCGCCAAGATTTTCGGCGATCATTTTGAAGGCATCTTCCCAGGAAACCGGTTCCATAACACTGCCGGTCATTCTTTCCAGGTTCAAATCACTTTTTCTGGGAACAACCGGGTTGGTTAAACGATTGGGATGATACAACCTGGTTAAAGAAGCCTGGCCACGTAAACAGAGTGCCCCGTCATTGAGAGGATGGCCAGTCATTCCTTCCAGTTTTATTGCATTATGATCAACTGTTTTTACGGAAACACCGCAACCAACAGCACATTCCGCACAGGTTGAATTTTTAAAGTATGCTTCCCCGGGAATGATGTCCTTTTCCGGGATGAGCTTCGAAACTATCTTATCGCTGGCCTTTTCGACACCGCAGGAAGACAGTACTGTCGCACTGGAAGCAACTCCGACAAACTTTAGAAAGTCTCGTCTTTTCATTGAGCGATCTCCGCTTATTCAAACTTTACTTATGACAGGTCCAGCAATCTTGTGATGCCGCGTTTGCACGGTGGCAAGACACACAAAATCCCATTTGAAAGGTTCGCACCTGTTTAACTGTATTTACAACGGTCATATCTCCATGGCATTCCGCGCAATCTACGCCTGCCTTGATATGCCGTTTATGTGAAAAGTATACGTGATCGGGCATCGTGTGAATTCGTTGCCAGGCAACTTCTTCCTGTCTCTCCCAATACCCCTGGAGCTTGATAATTTCCGGTTTATCCGATTGCATGCCAGCGTGGCAGTCCATACAAATAGATAATGCCGGCACGGTTGCCTGCTTGCCAACTTCTACATATTGATGGCAATGGGTACAAGCAATATTCAAATCCCCGGCATGGATATCATGGGGAAATGCAATCGGCTGATCCGGCACTTTCTCGTAAGTTTCCCAGTAAGCGCTCATCGCAAAAGTTGCGAGGGCCATGGTGCCGAAAAATCCAGCTAAAATTATAGGAACAATGGTGCGCATTGATCTCTCCGATATTCTTAATAAATCAAGTTCAACGGTTCATTCAATCAATTGTCATTTACTGTGCGTTTTGCTGCTTCTGATATTCTTCCATCAAATACATCGCGGCAGATTCTGCTTCATAGGGTTTTAATCCCTGATTCGGCATACCACCGGGATAATCATTCGGATTGACTGGTTGTGGATTGAGGATAAATGTCTTCAACGCCTCAAGGTCATTTTCATATTTGGACATCACATCATTATAGGCTGGTCCAACGATCCGAACGTCAAACTGGTGGCAGATAGAACATTTCGCAGTAAAAATTTCTTCTCCGACCGCCAGAGATGGCGTGGCACTACCACTGCGTTCAGCACGGAGTTGCTCAACTTCGGCTAAGAATTTGTCAGACATTTTAGTGAGTTTGTAATTTTGGTAGGCTAAAGAATTTTCCCGGGCAAAATGTTCATCAACCAGCACGAACAAACAGAATACCATCAATAGGGGAAAAATGATCTTGCCCAGTGATACTTTACTATCATGCAGTAAAGAGAATGCAAAGTAGCAAATCAACCAGAGAACACCCATTGCGAGGATCCCGGTGATGTATACGTCATAGGACTTGGCAGGTTGTGGCAATGTGGCCAGAAACCAAACCATAAACAGCGTCTGCAGCACGGTCATTCCCAGCGTCAAACCGCCGGAGAACTTCTGAACATAATCGCCATAAGCGCCGTCGACATTTTCTTTCCCACCATCCCAGTTAAAAAAGAAGAAGAGAATGGCACCGCCGGTAATTGCCAGGCTAAGCGTCATAAAATGTGCAAAGCGGGCGAACATCGACCATTCGTAGGTCAGTGGCAATGCGCTGGTGATAATCTTCCAGTTTTCCGGATAAAGTGCAAAAGTCATGGTGCTAACAAATGCAAAAATTGCCGCATGGAACAACAAAACGGCTATCCCGCCCAGGGCGAGGTGCATATTAAAATTTTCATCACGGCTAGCGAAACTTTTCTTGAAAGCATAGGCAAAAACAACGGCAAGCATTGTTAAAACGAATATAATTGTGAAGTATTGAGCAACTTTCATATCCGTGCCATAAAGCACTTGCCCAAAGCTGATCGCAATCGTCAGTACCGGCAGAATTACCAGGGCGGTAACAACTCCCCAACTACCCATCAGGGTGTCTACCAGATCCCGGGAAAAACGAGTAAATGTTTCGTTATTTTCACTCTTTCCGCGAAAGCTGAAGCCCAGCGACAAGATAGTCGCACCGAAAAGTATACTGATGTAAGAGACGAAAAGCAAAGAGAGGACAATGATGATGTATTTAGCTAGTAATAAGTGTTCTGCCCGTGGCGGCGCAATATCAAAGCCCATTCGGAATCCCCTTCCATTTTAATCACGGAGGCGTATTATCAAATCCAATATCTAATAGTAAACTGAACCGATCTAACGTAAAGTTGATCAGTCACGAAGTAGCTTGCTAAACAAATCCCGATAGATTAACAAGAAAGGATTTTGTAAACAAGACAATTTATTTTTATGCGATGAAAAATTCAAATTATTTCATCAAAATAAAAAGTTCACAAACAAGTGGGCTAATATAACATAAACGGAAAGAAATACAAACACTCTCTAATAAATTTAAGAATAATTCTTATTTTTTTTCCTGAATCAGCGATATGCGCATTTGTATCAATTTTGGAATGCAAAAAAGCGGTCAGTTCCTACATCGCGAGACCCGGTTTAATGCCTCCTCCTTCTTCCAGATTTAAATTACTTCCTACTTTTTTGAACAGGATCGTCGACCAATCGTGACAGAAAGCCGGGGTCCTCCGCCACGATTGGTCATTAGGGTAAAAATCTTACAAATCGGGAATTAATCTTCTTTCAATGAAGTCACCGTTTCCTGAATCATCTTCTTCCCGTCTCCAAACAACATCAGAGAATTATCCGCGGCAAAAAGCGGATTGGGAATGCCGGCAAATCCCGGGCTCAAACTACGTTTAATCACAATCACCGTTTGTGCCTTATCCACATCGATAATAGGCATACCGGCAATCGGGCTCTTCGGGTCAGTTCTCGCGACTGGATTTACAACATCGTTGGCGCCCAATACGATGGCGATATCGACCTGCTTCATGGTCGGATTAATGTCATCCATTTCAATCAGACGGTCGTAGGGAATATCTGCTTCCGCCAGCAAGACGTTCATATGTCCGGGCATTCTACCTGCCACCGGATGAACCGCAAATTCTACCGTTACATCGCGGGATTCCAGCAAGTTATACAAATCTCGTACAGCGTGCTGCGCCTGGGCGACGGCCATGCCGTATCCCGGCACGATAACGACGCGGGAAGCGGTATCGAACAACATCGCTAATTCTTCCGGAGAAGTTGCCTTCACCTTACCGCCATAAACATCATCCGCACTGGCAGATTCCTGCACTTCGCCAAATCCTCCGAAGAGAACATTGGCCAGCGAACGGTTCATTGCCTTACACATAATATTAGTAAGGATTAAACCGGAGGCGCCGACGAGCGATCCAGCCACAATCAAAACCGTATTGGGTGGGGATAGCACAAAACCAGTGGCTGCAGCAGCGAGTCCGGAGTAAGAGTTCAGCAATGCGACGACTACCGGCATGTCCGCACCACCAATGGCGATAACCAACAGGATGCCCAGCACGGAAGCAATAGCAACGACGCCCCAGTACAAGTCTATTCGGGAAGGATCCATAATAATCATGACGCCCATTACCAGGCTGCCACCCAGCAAAAGAACTTTTACAATTTGCTCACCGGGATAGCGCACTGGCTGGTCGGGCACGACGACGCCCTGCAATTTACCGAAAGCGATGAGGCTTCCCCAAAAAGTAACCGCACCAATAATACCGGAAAGCACAATCGCAATCAACGATTGTAACCCTGCCGGATCTCCCCCGCTGTTAAGGCGAAGCAACTCCGCACCGGCAACGAGAATAGATGCGCCGCCACCAAAGCCGTTAAACAGCGCAACCAACTGCGGCATGGCGGTCATTTCAATTTTAACGGCAAGGATCACCCCGGCCAAACCACCGACAATGAAGCCAGCGATAATTAATTCAAAAGATAATCCCTTATTCAACAAAGTTACGACAATTGCCAGGAGCATCCCCATGGAACCCATCAGATTCCCGCGAACGGCCGTACGAGGGTGCGTCAATCCTTTTAGACCCATAATAAAGAGAACAGCTGCAATCAAATACACTATATTGACAATATTCGGCGACATGGGTTACCCCTTTCTCTTGAACATTTCCAACATCCGGTGAGTTACCATAAAACCTCCCACTGCATTGGTGGTGGCAAAAACGACCGCAAGAAAACCGAGAATATTGGTCAGGGAATACCCCATGATGGAATAAGCTGCCAGGCCATCGTTAAGGCTAAGTCCGGCAGAAAGAATTGCACCTACAATTGTAATTCCGGAAATTGCATTTGATCCGGACATTAATGGCGTATGCAGGGTCGGCGGTACTTTGGTAATAATCTCGAAGCCTACGAAAATGGCCAGGACAAATACGGTTAATGCTGCCACAAAATCCATAGTATCGCTCCTCAATTTATAGAGTTCAGAGTCATCAGTAATTTGCGTATTAGCTATTAAAGTCCCAGTATCTCTTTCACCCGGGCGTTTACCACTTCTCCATCGCGGGTAACCATGCTTTCCGCAATGATTTCATCTTCCATATCAAACGCCAGCTCGCCGTCCTTAACAAACAGCTTGAGTAGATTGATTACATTTTTTGAGTAAGTTTGACTGGCGTGGAAAGATAAATCGGAAGGTAAATTGACAGTGCCAACGATGGTGACATTATGCTTGCTTACAACCTTGCCCGGTTCGGTAATATCACAGTTACCTCCCCTTTCGGCGGCAAGGTCCACCAACACCGATCCGGGGCGCATGCCCTTGACCATTTCTTCTGTAACCAGAATCGGCGCCTTTTTTCCGGGCACAGCCGCGGTGGTAATTACCACATCGCTGTCGGCAACAACCTTCAGCATCATTTCCCGCTGCTTCCGGTAAAATTCTTCATCCATTTCCCGGGCATAGCCGCCTTTATCCTCAGCATCTCCGGTGGAGAGATCCATTTCAACAAACTTGGCGCCAAGGCTTAGCACCTGCTCTTTTACGGCCGGGCGAATATCATAAGCAGAAACAACTGCCCCCAGTCGACGAGCGGTAGCAATCGCCTGTAAACCAGCAACGCCTACGCCTACGATAAAGACTTTTGCAGCGACAATAGTGCCGGCGGCAGTCATCATCATCGGAAAAATTTTCTGGAGATAATTAGCGGCGAGAAGCACCGATTTATAACCGGCTAAATTCGCCATAGAAGATAACGCATCCATGCTCTGCGCACGGGTAATTCTTGGTACCAGCTCCATCGATAGTGATGTTACTTTGGCTTTCGCCAGGGCAGATACTTCCGACTTTGCTGTTAGCGGTTCCATAAACCCAATAACAACTTGCCCCTCCTTGAGACTTTTTAAATCGGCTTTTCCCTTATCAGGGTTTGCGCCCAATCCCCGAATTTGCAGAATCACATCCGCTTTTGCAAAGACGTCAGTCCGTTTCTTTACAATGGTAGCGCCTTTTTCTTCGTAGGCCGCATCGAGGAAACCCGCTGCCTCGCCGGCGCCGGATTCTACCACGACCGATACACCAATCTTTTCTAGCTCAGAAACACCGGCCGGTATCAGGGCAACGCGATTTTCGTTGGGGAAATTTTCTTTAGGAATGCCAGCAATCATAAAGCACTCTCCGTTGTTACGATCGTGAACGGTTGCGGTTAATTAGAACGAATGAGATCATTAGCAGATCAAACATCCACCAGAGTGATTTTTTGTAAACACCCTGAATAAATGCTACGTTTTTCGACAGTTATGCCAGTTTGAGTATTCCTGCCAGAGTAACGTTTTATGATCAATACGACAATGCTCTCAAATCGCCGTTCATATTTGCAGATCGTAACAACTTGCGCTTCCGCGAGAGATAAAAACACCAGATTTTGTAATCGCAGTCATTTTTAATTGTGCTGCTGTTTGCGCCTGAAAATTCGCTTTTTTTGCGCTGGCCGCAAGACACTATTATACTAAATTAGGCGAATTTATCAACTGTTAAATAAAAATTTTCGGCGGGGCTGAAACGCTTGTTAGCGAATAGGAATTTTCGCTTTGAGAAAGGGGTTGTTTTTTGTTTTTTAAGGCAATTTAACTGAGGGATTAAACAGTCTGTATAAGTATAAGCGTCGGATTTATCAGTAGTAGAGAATAATGATTTGGGGATATGATTACCCACGGAACACGCGAATCACACGAATGAAAAACACAAATTGCTTTATAAGCTTATATTAGATTTCATCACAGAAATAAATACTTCTGAACTTAATTGTTTTTTGTGTATTTAGCGTGTTCCGCGGGCAACTGTTTGTAAAGCAAGAAAGGCGGTCTCCCGAACCGCCCTTCTTTAAAATATAACAAAGTATATGTACATCAAGTTTAGCCTATTGCAGCACGGCTGCCGCAGGGAGTACCGCGGAACTTTTCAACCTGCTCCTCGGCATGGTAAGAACTCCGTACCAACGGTCCGGATTCTACGTGCTTGATTCCCAGCTCTTCACCGATCCGTTTGTATTCGGCAAACTCATCGGGATGGACAAAACGCTCAACTGGCAAGTGCCGCTTGGTGGGCTGTAGGTATTGTCCGATATTAAAGATATCCAGATCGACTTCTACCAGGTCTTTCATCAGGGCAACCACTTCGTCGAAGGTTTCTCCAATGCCGACCATAATACCGGTTTTCGTGGTCATTCCATATTCTTTGGATTTTTCCAGCACCCAGAGTGAGCGGTCATACTTTGCCTGTGGGCGCACCCGGCGATAAAGGCGCGGCACAGTCTCGGTGTTATGGGAGAGAATTTCCGGCTTGGCGTCAATCACCCGCTTCAGCGGCTCCCAAACACCTTTAAAATCCGGAATCAACACTTCTACCGAACAATCCGGGGAAAGCTTGCGAATTTCCTCGATGGTTTCCGCCCAGACAATTGATCCCTGGTCCGGCAAATCATCCCGGTTTACCGAAGTGATAACCACATGATTCAGGCTCATCTTCTGAACTGCGACAGCGACGCGTTTTGGCTCCAGCTGATCATAGATCGGCGGGCGCCCGGTTTTAATCGCACAAAAACCGCAGGAACGAGTACAGACATCGCCAAGAATCATTAGCGTTGCGGTGCCCTTGCCCCAGCATTCACTTTGATTTGGACAACGGGCTTCCTGACAGACGGTATGTAAATTGTTTTCTTTGACAATATTATTCAGTTCACGAAAATTCTCATTCACTGAAAAACGAATTTTCAGCCAATCCGGCCGATTTCTTTTCGTTGCCATATATTAAACCTTATATTTTTACATCATTTTAGCGGCGCTTCCAAAGCAGGAAAGTAATGGCCCTAAAGCAATATACTTTCCTCCCTGTTTTCGCCTGTTACTACAACCAGCTTTCTTCAAAATTCTGCAGATAATGAACCACACGCTGCAGGAAGCGGTCACCCAATTCGCCATCGACCAGACGATGATCGTAAGACAAGGTCATATAGCCAATCGAGCGAATGCCAATCATATCACCACTTTCCGTTTCTATCACCACCGGGCGCTTTTTGATCGCACCAACACCGAGAATGGCGACGTTCGGCTGATTGATGATCGGGAAACCGATCACATTACCAAATACGCCATAATTAGTTACGGTAAATGTTGCGCCCTGCACATCGGCGAGTGCCAGTTTTTTATCGCGGGCGCGGATAGCCAGATCAAAAGCATTGCGAGCGACGCCTTTAAAGTTCATTTCATCGGCGTTTTTCAGTGTCGGCACGATCAGTCCGCGGTCAGTTGCCACAGCCATTCCCAGGTTTACAGAGCGTTTGCGGATAACCGTATGTCCTTCGATAGAGCTGTTAATATCGGGGAATTCCGTGATCGCTTTTGCAACGGAATAGAGAATCATCGGATTCACCGTCAGCTTCAGATCATCGCGTTCCTTAAATGCCGGACGATGTTTTTTCACCAGCGATAATGCATGGGTAAAGTCGACTTCTGCCACACCATAAACGTGCGGCGAAGTGTGCTTGCTCATCACCATATGATCGGCGATTTTCTTACGAATCGCGTCCATTGGCAGGATGTCTACCCGCTGTCCTTCATACTTGGCGGCGATTTCTTCCGGTGCCGGTGCTGCTGCGGTCATCGGTTGCGGTGCCGGAGGCGGTGTTGGTGCTGCTGTGGGGGCACTGGCCGGTGCTGCGGCAGGCTGTGCTGCTGGTGCTGCAGCCGGTGCAACCCGTCCACCTTCCAGATAGCCGAGGATATCGTGCTTGGTTACTCGCCCACCCAGGCCACTGCCGGGAATATTGTGTAGTTCTTCCGCGGTAACATTTTCTTTCCGGGCAATGCTCCGAACCAGCGGAGAAAAGAATTTCCCACCCTGTTCACGAGGAACAACACTGCTGCCTCCGCCAGCCGGTGCAGCAGCGGGTGCTGCGGCAGGTGCCGGTGCTGCTGTTGCAGCCGGTGCAGGTGCTGCCGCTGCCGGCGCTGAAACTGCAGCTGCATCGCCAGTTTGCAGCCGGGCAATAATTGAACCGACTTCCACAACATCATTTTCATTAAAAAGAATTTCAGTAATTGTCCCTTCGAATGGGCTTGGGATTTCCGAATCTACTTTATCGGTGGATATTTCCAGTAAGGTTTCGTCCTTCTTTACGGTATCACCAACCTTTTTCCACCATTTTACAATAGTGCCTTCGGTGATACTTTCTCCCAGTTTCGGCATTTCCACATCAGCAACGCCACCACCATTTGCGGCGGGTGCCGGCGCAGCAGCCGGTGCGGGTGCTTCTGCTGCAGGTGCAGGCGCAGGAGCAGCCGGTGCTTCTGCTGCGGGTGCTGCAGCTGCGGCAGCGCCATCTGCTTCGCTATCGATTACAGCAATCACCGAATCGACCTGGACAACATCATTTTCTGCGGCTTTCAATTCGACGACAACGCCTTCAAATGGGCTGGGGATTTCCGAATCCACTTTGTCCGTAGAAATTTCCAATAAGGTTTCATCCTTCTTGACAAAATCTCCGGGCTGCTTCCACCATTTAACCACTGTCCCTTCTGTAATGCTTTCGCCCAACTTCGGCATTACCACATCGACCTTCATAGAAAGCTCCTCTCTATTTTTCTTGCTTCAGTTTTCTTCTTTTCTGTTTCATTTTTCATCAATCAAACCACCGGCGAGTCATCCCCGACCATTTCCAGCATCTCAGCGACATTCGTCTCTACCAGAACATCGCTAAAGGAAAAGACCGTTTTGAAGGCGTCAAGAATGACGTCTTTTACTTGACTCATCGGGACATCGGCATTCAACTGTTCCTCTAGTGAGGTGACACCATATTCGAAAATACCGCAGGGGATAATTCCCTGAAAATGTTCCAGTTCCGGTTTAACATTCATGGCGAATCCATGCATGGTTACCCAACGGGAAATACGCACGCCCATGGCAACGATTTTCTCGTTGCCGATCCAGGCGCCGGTATATCCATCTTTTCGCTGGCTTTCAATCCCCCACTTTTCCGAGAGGGCCTGGATGAAGACTTCTTCCAGTTGGCGCATAAATCCGGAGACGCTTTTTTGATGCTGGTTCAAATTAAAGATCGGATAGCCGACCAGCTGGCCCGGCCCATGATAGGTGACGTCTCCTCCCCTATCAACTTCCACAACTTCGATGCCGCGTTGCTTCAGATAACTTTCTGATGCAATCACATGCAAATCCGTGCCGTTTTTACCAATAGTATATACCGGATGATGTTCTACGAACAACAGCGTATCGGGAATCTCACCGGCAATGCGCTGCTGTTGTAAACGGCGTTGTAATGCCCACACCGGGCGATACGACTGCCGTCCGAGGTCAATAAATCGAAGCATTTTGGAAGTGCCATTATTCATTATTTATTTCCAGCCCTGATATCTTCCTTAAATATGAATCGCTTCACCGATGGCATCGTGAGTTGCTTCAGCAACAATCTCGCTCAGGGTCGGGTGCGGATGCACAGTATGCAACACTTCTTCGAAGGTCGCTTCGACCGATTTCGCAAAAGTAACCTCGGTAATCAGTTCCGTCGCTTCCGGGCCAATAATATGGCAACCAAGCAATTCACCGTATTTTTCATCATAAATAATCTTGATAAAGCCTTCACTTTCGCCCATTCCCAGCGCTTTACCATTTACCCGAACCGGGAAGCGGCCAATCTTCAGTTTATAGCCCGCTTCCAACGCCTTCTTTTCGGTGTATCCAACCGAGGCAACCTGCGGCTGGCAATAAGTACAGCCGGGAATATTAGTATAGTCCAACGGCACGATTTTATGTCCGCCGATATGCTCGGCGGCGAGAATGCCTTCTTTCGAGGCAACATGCGCCAGCCAGGGTGCTCCGATAATATCGCCAATAGCGTAAATATGCGGGATATTCGTCTGATAGTTTTCGTTAACGCTAATATAGCCACGATCGGTTTTCACACCGATTTCTTCCAGGCCAAGATTTTCGATATTGCCCTGAACGCCAACGGCCATCAAACAGTAATCGGATTTGATTTTTTCTGTTTTGCCGTCTTTCGAAACAGTCAGGGTAACATTGCTTTTCCCTTTATCCATCTTTTCGACTTTTGTGCCGGTATGGATTTTAATGCCTTGCTTTTTGAAAGACTTTTCCAGCTCTTTGGAAACTTCTTCATCTTCTACCGGAACGATGTGCGGCATCATTTCCACGATAGTCACATCGGCACCGAGGGAGTTAAAGAAGTAAGCAAACTCAACACCAATGGCACCAGCACCAACAATCGTTACGGAGCCGGGCATTTCCTTTACGACCATTGCCTCGCGATAGGTAAGCACACGCTTGCCGTCCGCTTCCATACCGGGAATTTGCCGGGCGCGGGCGCCGGTCGCAACAATGATCTTATCTGCGGTGATCTTCTTGCTGCCGCCATCATTTAACTCGACGGAAACTTCGTTTTTACCAGTAAGTTTGCCGGTGCCGAGCACTTGTTCAATTTTATTTTTTTTCAACAGGAAGGCGATTCCCTTGGACAAGCGATTAGCCACATCTCTGCTTCGCTTGATCACTTTCGGGAAATCGATCGTGGGGTTTTCTACACTAAAACCAAAATTTTTGGAATGCTTTATCAACTCATAAACTTCGGCGCTTCTCAACAGGGCCTTGGTAGGGATACAGCCCCAGTTCAAACAAATTCCGCCGATTTCAGCACGTTCTACAATGCCAACTTTTTTACCAAATTGCGATGCCCGAATCGCTGCGACATATCCTCCCGGGCCGGATCCAATTACCAGCACATCAAAATGCATCTCACATTCTCCGGTTTAGTTTGCAGGTATCAATTTATTACTTTTCAATCATCATTTATTTACTGCTATTAGTTACAGAACCGCTTTTAGCTAACGGCCTCTAATATACAAAATTATTTATTAAATGCTGTAAGAAAGTTTTTTGTTACAAAGGGTGGAATTGGGAGCAGAACTGAGAAAGTCCGATTGTAAAAGCAGAATTAATATATCCGGATGGTTTACAGCAGACAAGCATGGTAATAAATGTGCAAATGGGCAAATATGCAAAATGAGAAGGTGAACATTTGCATATTTGCCCATTTGTAAATTTGCTCA
Source organism: Calditrichia bacterium (assembly GCA_028284905.1). Classification (GTDB taxonomy): domain Bacteria; phylum Calditrichota; class Calditrichia; order RBG-13-44-9; family J075; genus JACKAP01. The sequence goes on along the minus strand of JANQQU010000086.1, from coordinate 29,776 downwards.
TTTGCCATTGGTTAAATCAGACGATCCAGCGAAAAGCAGATCATCACCAATAGCATGTAAATATTGATTGCCATAAAGCGAGACCGAATAAAGCGCACGTCTCTATGCATCTTGGAAAGTAATTTGGCACTATCCCAGGCTAGCCAGCCGGATGCCAGAATCAAAGCAGTAAAAAAGCCGCTGGACGCACCGATACCGGTTAAGGGAATAATCAGGCAGGAAACAATTGTAATCAGCGTCATGAAAAAGGTCATACGGGCCAATTGATTTTCGGAAATTTTCTCCGTCAACGTCGGAAAGCCGGCTTTTTTATAATCATCGCTAAGATTAATCAACAAGAGCCAGAAATGCGGTATTTGCCAGATAAAGAAAAACAGGCCGACGGCAATAATTTGCGGATCAAAGATATATCCCCCACCGGATACCCAGCCGATTGCCGGAGGCACAGCGCCGATCAATGAGCCGGGAATGACTGCCATCGCACTCTTCCGCTTCAGGGGTGTGTAAACGCCATTATACCAATAGACGTTGAAAAGACCCAATTCCAATGCCGCCAGGTTCGTTCCGAACAAGAGAACAAGCGCGCCGGCAGTAATTAATCCAAGGGAAATCAATAGTCCTTCACGCGGGGCAATTTCCCCGGAAGGTATTGGTCGGGCGGCAGTCCGGCGCATCTTGATATCGTGCTGCCATTCCTGGTACTGATTCAACGCCGCAGAACCGCAGGAGAGCAAAAAAGCGCCAAGCGTCGGCACAATGATATACCAGGAAAACTCTCCGGTTGCGAGAATATAACCGAGCATCGTCGAGACCGCGACCAGTTGGGATATACGGATCTTGCTCAGATTAATAACTACCCGCATCCAGTCCGGACTATTCGCTTCCGGGACATTCTGAATTGTGTTTTCGATAGTTTTCATTCTTTACTTCTATATATGTAAGTGGCTCGTTTGGGATGATATACTTCATCCAGATTGGGCCAAAGTTATGCAAAAAAAAATTCTAACCCAAAAAAAAGTCAAAAATAGCGATAGATTATCTGTATGCGTCAGGATTGCCGATTCTTTTTCAGGGAGCGGTGCTGTATTTTCCGAATACCAGTTCTTTTTCCGGCAGGAAATCCAATGGCCGGAATTGCAGTTGGTTCAACAATTCCGGCGCGAATGTCAATTTAGTAATGCTTATTTATTCACCGTCTACAGCGGCAGTGCTTTCTTCGGTATTCTCTTCGGTTTTCGCGTTGCTTTGATACCAGGCATCGAACTCTGCCGGTGGCATCGATACAATTTTGGTCAACATGTAAGCATGGCGATCGCCGCAATACTCAGCACAAAAAACATCGTAAGCTTTAATTTCGTCGGTCGCAAACCACATTTCGTTGGTCATACCGGGTACCACATCCTTCTTTGCCTTCAAACCAGGAATGTAAAAACTGTGAATCACGTCTGTGGAATTCAAGTATAAATGAACCGCTTTTCCTTTCGGCACATAAAGCGTATCTGTCTGAATGCCATTTTCGTAATTAAACTGCCAGCCCCACATTCTCCCGGTACTTTCTACCTTCATGGCATCTTCAGGGATAGTTTCCATTTTCTCGTAGCCAACCATACCATAATAGAACATTACTAGTACCAGAATTGTAGGGATTACTGTCCAGAGCAACTCCAGCCACATATTACCGTGTATGTCTTTCGGCTTTTGGTTTTTAGTATGATGGTAGCGAAAGAGAAAATAGATCATAGAAAAGGTAATCCCTGCCATCAAAATCAGGGAGACGATCAAAATAAACATAAAGGTGGCGTCTACTTGCGCCGTAAAGTTTCCAGAATTCATGAGAATCGTCCTTTATCGATATGCGATATCAAAGAATGTTAAACCGATAAATATTACAAAAGTAATTGCACACACTGCGAGCATCAGTTTAAAGAGCAGGTGTTCATATTTAATGTGCATAAAGAAATACACGACCAGCGCAGTCTTGACGCTGGCAATCAGCAATGCCAATGCAATGGTAAGGCCGGCACTATTCAGATCGACACCAGCTGCTGCAACAGTAATACCAGTAAAAACGATCAGGCCAAGCCAAACCTTCAGATAAATGCCGTATCCGCCGGCATGATCATCAGCATGTGTATGAGTAGGTTGATGCATTGTTAAATCTCCTTTTATCAGCATTATATAATCAAATAGAACAGCGGAAAGAGGAAAATCCAGATAACGTCGACAATGTGCCAGTAAAGGCCGGAGTTTTCCAGTTTGATCTCGTTACGCGGGTCAAATTTTTCCGGTGTGTTTTCGTAGATCACTTTAATCTCTACCCGTTCTACTTTATCATCGATATTGATTACGTCGCCCAGTTCACGACCATCATCAGCCAAAACAGCCATGCGGGAACCACCGCGAATTCTTTCCACAACGTCGTAGTTAATCGCTTCCTTGTTGATCGGCTTACGCGCGATGAAATAGAACATACCGCCAAGAACGCCCATTCCGATCAATACGTGGATGCCGTGCAGTCCGGTCATCGCGTAGTAAAGATTGTAGAAGACGATCTCGCCGGAGCTGGCAGTTAACAAAGTTTCAGAACCGGGATAGATACCGTGATGAATCTTCGCAGACCATTCGAAATATTTGATCACCATAAAAGTCAGTGCACATACAATCGTGATGAAGAGCATCCAGAGCGACAACTTCCGGTTCCCTCTCCGCAAAGCCTCGATCGATAGTGCAACGGTTAAACTACTGGTCAGCAGTACGACAGTGTTAATCGCGCCGAGAGAGGCATTTAGCTCTGTTGCCGCCAGGTGAAAATCCAGAGAATACTGATACCGATAAACGGCATAGAGAATAAACAAACCACCGAAAAGGAGCACTTCCGTGAACAGGAAGAGCCACATGGCGATCTTCGCGCCTTCCACATCGCTGGGATGCTTATGAGCGACTATTGCGTTGGAATGACTGCTCATTTTACTACCTCCGGTTCAGGATTGTGATCGTACGGTCCCTGGGTAACTTCCGGAATTTCATCGAAGTTTTCCAGTGGCGGAAGTCCTTTAATGGACCACTCCAATGTAGTGCCGCCCCAGGGGTTATCATCTGCCTCTTCCCCTTTCAGGAGACCGTGTAACAGATTTGCAAACATAATTAAGATACCGGCAATCAACACCCAGGAGCCAACGGTAGCCAGCTGGTGTCCGGCATTAAATTCGATTAAGTGATCGTAATAACGACGCGGCATGCCATTGTAACCCATCACCAGCATAGTGAAATAGAGCATATTGAAGCCGATGAGCTGCAACGCCCAGGAAATATTCGCCCAGCTTTTCTCATACATTTTTCCGAACATTTTCGGGAACCAGTAATGCAGGCCGGCGAAGAGTCCCATCACCGTTCCGCCAAACATTACATAATGAAAGTGGGCAACAACGAAGTAGGTGTCATGCAGGTGAACGTCGACATTTAGTACCCCCTGCATTAACCCGGTAAAACCACCGATAGAAAACAGGAAGATAAATGACAGCGCATAAAGCAACGGCGGTTCGATGCGAATCGCTCCGCGATAAAGCGTCGCCACCCAGTTCAGCACCTTGATCGCTGTCGGTATACCGACCAGGAAGGTCAACAGCGAAAAGAGCACGTTAGCCGTGTAGCTTTGCCCACTGGTAAACATGTGGTGCCCCCATACCAGGGAGCCAGCCAGCGCAATTGCCAGACTGGAATAAGCGATCGCCTTGTAACCGAAAATGGTGCGGCGGGCGAAAGTCGGCATAATTTCCGAGATGATTCCCATCGCGGGCAGAATCATAATGTAGACCGCCGGGTGAGAATAGATCCAGAAAAGATGTTGATAAAGAATCGGGTCACCACCGAGAGACGGATCGAATACACCAATGCTCATTGTTTTTTCGACTAAAACCAGCAGCATGGTAATACCTAAAACCGGCGTTGCGAGAACCTGGATCCAGCCGGTGGCATAGAGTCCCCAGCAGAACAGGGGCATACGGAACCAGCTCATACCCGGTGCCCGTAACTGATGCATCGTGGTGACAAAGTTCAATCCGGTTAGGATAGATGAAAATCCAAGAATAAATACCCCGAATACTGCCAGCGGTATATTGGTTGTTGTTCTGATATTATAGGGCGCGTAGAAAGTCCATCCGGTATCCGGCAATCCACCGCTGGTGAACAGCGCCAGAAAGATGATCAGTGCACCGATCATGTATAAGTACCAAGAGGTGAGGTTGAGGCGCGGAAAAGAAACGTCTTTCGCTCCTAACTGCAACGGTAAAAAGAAGTTACCTAGTGTCGCAGGAATACCCGGCACCACTACCAGGAACACCATGATTACGCCATGAACGGTAAACAAAGTGTTATATGTTTTCGCATCGACAATGGTTTGACCGACAGTCCATTGCTCCAGACGCATGAAAAACCCCAGCGTCATAGCTGCCAGAAAGAAGACTACCAACGCAGCGAGATACATCAATCCGATTCGCTTGTGATCGGTAGAGAGAATCCATCCCAGAATACCGTCGTAACGACCTCTGTAATCCAGATAAATCGGCTCTTGATGTTCGTTTGCATCTACAATTGCTCGACTAGCCATAATTTTTGAATCCTTTACGTCGTTTTTTTGTTTTTTCTACCGGTGATTACCAAAAACATTACAAATACAGCAGCACACAGTAGAACCATGCTGCCCATAATCCTCATAAAATTGAAAACATACTTACGTCCTTCCGGATCGTAGCTAAAGCAAAACTTCATTACTTTGGCGATAGCCGGCCCTACTTTACCTTCGGAAGCTTCAAGAATCGCCAGTTGAAGATCGAACTGATTAAAATTGACGCCATAAACGTAGCGGGTAATTTTCCCCTCTCCGGAAAGCATCATTACAACTGCCGGGTGAGCAAAATCTTCACCGACTCGTTTAAAGCCAAAACCGAGCTCATTGCTAAAGCCTTTAATGTTCTCGGAATTCCCGGTCAACCAGCGCCAGGCGTTTTCCGGCACATCGGTATCCATTCCTTGTAAATAGCGGGATTTTTTCTGGCGGGCTAACAGCGGCAGTTCATCTTCATTCACACTAATGGTGATCACATTGTAATCTTCTCCGGGGACCTTCTTCAGTTTGTTTACAGCATGGCTCAAGCCATTCAATAACGGGGAGCAAATACTAGGGCAGCTGTAGTATACGAAGGATACAATTGTCGGGCGGTCCACCAAGTCCTGGATACGAACGGAATCACCGTTTTCGTCAAAAAACAGGTAATCCAGATTCGCGGTCTGCCCCAATCGTTCATTAACACCGATCTCTATATCACCTTCCTGCCCTTCTGCCAGCAGTTGGTGCCCGGAAAATAAAAAAAAGGATATCAACATAAAAAGAATCGATATCCGTTTTAAACTCAATTTAAACAATATTTTATTCGCCATCTCTATATTCCCCGATGCCGTTCTTTTTGAAGATGTAACCATATTCGCCAAAGAAGTTGCATCGGTTTCCTTTCATTTTGATTCTGATCCGTATTGCAAGCAGAAAGTATAAAATAAGCTTGCTTCTTCAAAGCCAAATCACAAATCAGTTGTGACAACATTCACAAGGCGTCAAATATAATACCCCCCCTGCAACTTCACAAGTCTAAAAGAAATTTTTATAATGATTGTGCAGCACTTTTTTCAAGCAAAAAATAATGGCGAAGTACAGGCAGGTTTTTGAATTGTATGAGGAGAATTTTTCGGACAGAATTACAGCGAGGCTAAAAAGCGGTTTATTCCCGCGGGAGTGATAACCCCAATCAGCTGATCATCGCGGACAACCGGTAATAAAGGGGTATTAATTCCTTTAAATTTAGAGAAAACGTCATTTAGTTTTTCATCCACAGCAACGACATTAAATTCCCTTTGCATAATAGATTCGACAATTATATCGTCCCTTCCCTGGGCTTGCAGCTGAAGCAGCGAGCGCGTGGCAATCATACCAACAATTTTCTGATCATCCATCACGGGTAAAACCTCGCGGGACAGTGTTCCCTGGTAGGACAGCACGCTGTTAATCGTTTGATTCGGTGCAACAACATAAAAGTTCTCTTCCATGACATCTGCAACCGTTGCGGTTTTCAGATGTTGTCGCATTCTGACCGCGTTAGCTTCTCTTCTCGCCTCTATCCAGACAAACAGGGCAATCAATACCAGCAAAAAGTTGTTATCGACAAAGAGGCCATAAGCAGCGAAGAGAAGCGCCATTGCCCGACCGATAGCAGAGGCAATTTCGGTCGCCTTCAGATAATCAATCTTCATTGCCAGTAATGCACGCAGCACTCTCCCACCATCCATGGGAAATGCCGGCAACAGGTTGAAAACCGCCAGCAGGATATTTAAAAATATCATACTGGGCAAAAAATCGCCGTTTAATAACGCTTCGGTAGTTAACCCGTCGAAACCGCTAAAAAGGAACAATGGCAGTAAAAACAAAAGGGCAAGTACGATGTTTACTGCCGGACCGGCAATCGCCACCCAAAATTCCTGAACAGGATTTTCGGGCATCTTTTCCAATTGGGCAACGCCGCCAATTGGCAGCAGTACAATTCGGCTGGTAGCAATTCCATAACGGCGGGCTGTTAAGGCATGACCGAGTTCATGAAGGACAACAATAAAGAAAACGATCCCTAAAAAAACCAGGCTGCCGATAACGGCAGCCGGGGAAGAATCAACCTGGTATTGGCGATAGGCAAACCAAACGACCAGTAATAAAAATGTTACATGGATATAAACCGCAATGCCGGCAAGGTTGCCGATTTTCCAGGACCATCGCATTTAGACAGCCGGACTAAGATTCATTCCCTGAATCTGCAATACTGCGAAGATAGCACCAATGATCAATCCATAGGCAACGTGCCCGAGGATATGTGCTATTGCAACTTCAAAATCTGCTTCCTGGAACTCTTTTACCGGATGGTGCTCAGCAAAAATCACAATCCCAAAACTCAGAATAAATCCATGTACGAATCCCAGAATACTACCAACCAGCAAATATTCGATAATCAATGTCAGTTTCAGAATACTAAGAATATGTAAATACACACCAGAGATAATAATACCGCCGACAAAATGGATCACCAATCCAATCCATAATGAATTGTTGATGTCTTTCGTAAAAAGACTTCCAATAGCACGGACCATGTCTGCATTGGTCCAGCCGGTTTTATTAATCAACCATAATGTTAACGTAATACCGGCTGTTGCTACAAAACCGGCCAGGATAGGCAAAACAATATAAATCATAAACTGCTCCTCCGGAAAAGGGTCCTGTGCATGCTTCTATTAATTGAAAACAGCAGTTTTATGCTGTTTTTATTATCCACTGATTGCAATAGCCTTTGGGATGAATCGGCCCTTTAATAATTTGGCAACCGCCACAGGGGGATCCTTCTGCCGGTAAGACCCAGAATTGACAATTGTCGCAAAATTTATTCGCAACATTAGAGGTTGGTATGTACTCAAAAGTAGTACGTACCTTGATTTCCATTTCTGTTAATCCAGTGGTATCACCGCAGGGATCCGGCGCTTTTGCTGCCTCAGAACCCCCACCTTCTTCCGAGGAACCACAGCTGTTAAGAACACCAGCAACACCAGCAGCACCAATACCATAAAAAGCGATCTTCTGGAAAAATTCTTTACGGGTAATCTTCTTGCTCATAATAACAGCTCCTTTTTCTTTTTTGGTTATTTCATATTATTCATAATTTCTGAAATGTCAAAATCTTTTTCCGTCGTTCGTTGATCGGTGATCGTTGATCATTTTTTGGGTAATTTTTTGACCTGTTAACAAGTTTCCCAATCATGCTCTCCGGCCGCTTCTTCGGTCGGTTTATGGCTATCAGCCGCTTCCTCAAGTATGCCTCAAAAAGCACAAGAATCGTACAACGAGCAACGAACAACGAGTAGCACCGCACGAATTCTTTCTTTCGCGAAAAAAGTTTTTTGAGAAAAGAAATAAAATCATTATACTAATTCCGTGAATTTTTCGACATAGAATCTTCTTCAACTGAAATTCAGTATTAACCTAAACTTATACGACTTCTCTTTTCAACCATCAATTTGGTTTTATGAATAATTGCACATCTTTCAATATGTGTTTCCATTGATCCAATGCAGGTGGTATTACTTTCGCTGTATGCATAGGGATGTACGGGCTATGCTTTGCGAAATATTTCATTAGTTTAGCAGTATTGATTTTCCAGCAGTAGCTTTTCTGATTCGAACGTTTTGGGGCATCAAGCATTCTCTATCGATAGGATAGGGATGTTCAGATAGATTAAAGAGGACAGAAGATCTTACTCTGTCGAATCAGTTACTTCGAAGAGGTTAGGGGTATTCTATGAAGAAGAAGTTACCCTTCTATTTAATTGCGACTGTGGTGGTGGTTCTGATGCTGATTGCGCTCAATCACCTCTGGACGAACTGGGATGCTGCCCGCGAATTATCCAATGCCCTGGCGGAAAAAGATGCTGCCGGCGCGCCGATGGACGATGGCGGCACTCTGGAATACCGGGAATTTCCGGTAATAGGCAGCCGGGTCCTGGTTTGGATGATTGCAGAATTGCATCTGATGTTTGCAGCATTCGTATTAGCAGTGCCGATGTTTGCAGTCATCATCGAGTTTATCGGCTATTATACTGGCGATAAACGCTATGACGATCTCGCCTATGAGTTCACCAAGCTTTTATCTACGTCTTTTTCCTTCACTGCAACCCTGGGCGCCATGCTCACATTTGCCTTGATAATTCTCTACCCCCGTTTAATGGGTTACCTGGTTAACATATTTAGCTGGACGTTTTTGCCCTATGTGCTCTTGTTTTTCGCGGAAGCGGGGTTTCTATATAGTTACTACTATGGATGGGGTAAGTTTTCACCGAAAGTGCATCTTGCCCTGGGAATTGGTCTGAACATTGTCGGCACCGGTATCATGTTCATTGCCAATGCCTGGCTCACTTTCATGAATTCACCAGCCGGTGTTACGGAAACCGGGGCTTTGATCAGTACCTGGGATGCGATTAACAACTTTACCTGGATGCCGATTAATATTCACCGTCTGATTGCAAATGTCGCGTTTGGAGGGTCAATTGCCGCGGCCTACGGGGCCTTTAAATTTCTGGGGGCAAAGACTGATGAAGAACGGGCCCATTACGACTGGATGGGCTATATCGGCAATTTCATTGCGATCATCGCTTTCCTTCCCCTCCCTTTTGCCGGCTACTGGCTTGGTAAAGAGATTTATGCCTATTCTCAAACCCTCGGAATCGTAATGATGGGTGGTACCTTCTCCTGGCTATTCATTATTCAGGCAGTGCTGATCGGTAATCTTTTCCTTGGCGCCAATTATTATCTGTGGGTGAGTATGGAGCGGATAGAAGGTGCGGAAAGATATCGAAAAGCAATCAAATGGCTGCTCGCTTCCATCACCATTTGTTTTATCGTCTGGGCCACACCACACTCCCTGGTTGCCTCGATCGAAGAAGCCCGTAAGATGGGAGGTGCTCACCACCCGATTCTCGGTGTTCTTGGGGTAATGTCCGCGAAAAATACGGCGGTAAACGTATTAATATTAACAACATACCTGAGCTTTTTGTTGTATCGTCGAGGGAATAAGGAGGCCACCCACCCCCGCGCCAGTCTACTGAAGAATATTCAGTTCGGGATATTTTCCGTGGTTACAATCTTTGTGATTGTCCTTGGTGTCGCCGGATATTTCGTAGATGCAACCACGCGCATCGGCTTCTCCGTTCCGCAGGTGCTTTCAGTGTTGTTTGCCATGATATCGATTGCAGCCATTGATGTCTTTTTGTTCCGCAATGCGAAATCGAAAGGTGAAATCAAGTGGGGGCAGATCAAAGCCCGTGCTCAGTACGCGCTCTTTTTCCTGGCAATTACCTTTACCTGGCTGATGGGCCTGATGGGTTATGTACGAGCCGGCTTGCGCCAGCATTATCACGTCTATGGTATTATGGAAGATACTTCCGCGCATGCTTTTACTCCGACACTGGGTTTTGCTGCCGGCGTGGTATCCGTAACTGTCCTGATTTTCTTCGCATTGATAGCTATCGTCTTCTGGTTATCCAGCCTTTCCACCAAAAAGAAGTGGGAACCGAAAGATGCTTCTGATGATGTTTATGGTCTAGCAGAGGAGGCTCGTTCATGAAAAATGCCCTGACGATTTTTATTTTTACAATTCTGACGACTCTCTTCTACTGGTATGTTGGTCAACAAGTACCGCAGAAGGTGACCTACCCGCCGAAGAAGCTGGAACTTCGTGACGATCTGACCACAGACGAAATGATCGAAATCGGTGCGGAGATCGTCAATGGTAAAGGCACCTGCCAAAGTTGCCACGGCTTGCCGGGCGGCCGTTTTCCCAGTCTGGATAATGTCGGCGCGATCGCCGCTTCCCGGATAGAAGGCATGTCCGAAGTAGAATATTTGGCAGAAAGTCTTTATGATCCGAATAAATTCATTGTCGATGGGTATCTCCCCGGGATGCCCCAGGCCCATAAAGCGCCGATTAGCTTGAATGACAAGGAAATTCTTTGCGTCATCGCCTATTTACAGAATCAGGGTGGCTCGCCAACAGTTTCCATGCAGACTTCTCATTCATTTACCGGCACTGCCCCGGAAGATGCCGGCGGCGGTCAGGTTGCTGCAGCACCGGCATCAAATCTTGATGGGCCGGCCATCGTAGAAACTTATCTCTGCCTTACCTGCCACAAAGTTGACGGACCGGGTGATATGGTTGGTCCCAGTCTTTATGATGTTGGCAATCGCATGGATAAAGCAGCATTATATGAATCCTTGCTTGATCCAGATGCAACGCTCACCGAAGGCTATGCCGGGGGTGTAATGAAAGCGACTCTCGACGGCGTTGGTTTCTATGACAAAGTTTCTTCAAAAGAGATGAAAACACTGGTAGATTATCTCGCTTCCATGAAAGGGGGTAATTAATGAATATAGTTCCTGTCGCAATTATCGTGCTGGTTATGGTAGCATTTTCTCAGCTCTCGAAAAGGAATATCCTGCGGCTTAATGTGGTTGCCTGGATGGTCATTTGGTGGCTGGCAATCTATTTTGCATTGAGTTACGGTATTAATCCCCCACTGCCGGCATCAATTATCGGCATGTTTATGTTTATTGTCTCTCTCGCTTTGGCCGCTTATCTCACCACAAGCACCGACGACATGGAAGCCGCCAAAAGTGCATTTGTCAATTTCATTATAAATCCGAGATATGCGCTGCCGTTGATCCTGGTGATGATTGGTCTCCCGGTTGTCTCCGCTTATAATGTCTATAGCGATATGACTCAACCGCCGCAGCCGCCATTATCGACACGAACCATCCACCCTCCCCCACCACCGTCGATTACATTTAAGGGGAAAACGATCGATTTGATCGAAGACGAAAATCCCTATCGCGCACTGAAAACGGATAATCCGGCCGAGTTTGCCAAGCATGTGGAAAACGGTCGCCGGGTATACTTTCAGAATTGTGTGTATTGCCATGGCGATAATATGGCGGGCAGAGGTATTTTCGCTCATGGATTTGATCCGATTCCGGCGAATTTCCGTGATCCGACAACCATTGCAATGTTGCAGGAAACGTATCTCTTCTGGCGTATTGCTAAGGGTGGCCCCGGTTTACCGGCAGAAGCAACTCCCTGGTTATCCGCAATGCCTGCCTGGGAAAAATTCCTGAGTGAAGAAGAAATATGGGATGTGATCATTTTTATGTATGAATTCACCAATCAGGAACCGAGAGCGAAGGAGGAATTACATTGAGAAACTTAATCATTTTCGCAATTCTTTGCCTCGCTCTTACTCAACTGAATGCCCAACAGAATATTATGGGCAGCGATGCACAACGGGCCGCTGGTAAAGTGATTTATGATGACAAATGCGCCCAATGTCATGGTTATGAAGGTGATGCGGCCAGTGTGGCGAAAACCTATTTTCGCCCGCAACCACGCGATTTTACCGCTGCCACCTATAAATTCCGCAGCACACCGAATGGTGAACTGCCTACTACTGAAGACATTAAGCGCAGCATTCGTTTAGGAATGCCATACACCGGCATGCCAGCCTGGCCGGAGTTTTCCGATCAAGAGCTCACCAACCTTGCTTATTATCTTAAAACATTTGCCCAGGATGTCTTCGAGGAATATGGAAGCACGCCGTCAATCGATCTGCAATCCCCCCCGGCATACAGCGATGCCTCCCGCGATCGGGGCAGAATGGTTTACGAGGAGAATCAATGCCTGGATTGTCATGGCGAATATGGCCGTGGCGATGGCAAATCCGCACCGACGCTGGTTGACCAGTGGAATGAGCCGATCCGCCCGGCGGATTTAACCAAGCGCTGGACCTATCGTGGCGGCGCGACCCGTACCGATATTGCCCGTACTTTCATTACCGGTCTCGATGGGTCTCCGATGCCTTCCTACAGTATTGAACCAATCGAAGACCAATGGGCACTCGTGGATTATGTTTACTCGCTCGGCGGTACTGATGATAAATACAATGAAGCGAATTATTCTGTTGCCGCTTTTGCTACGCCTTATAAAGGAGACATCGTCATTCAGGATGTCGCCTCAGCGAAACAGACTTATTTTCAAAACACCGAGGTTTCCACTTTTCCTGTGGTTGGTCAGGTAGTCGAACCGGGCCGGGCATTTTTTCCCGGTGTGAATTCAATTAATATCCAGACAATCGTTAATGAAGATGACATTGCCATTATGCTCACCTGGCACGACATGAGCGCAGAAACCAGCGGTGGCAACGATCCCTCGGTTGAACTACCAATTTACACCCCGGACAGCCCGCCGGATACGATGGGACAATACTCCGATGCTGTCGCAGTATTTTTCCCGACCCAGGAAAGTGGCGGTCCGGAAAAACCGTATTTGATGTTCGGCGATAGTAAACTATCCGTCGACCTCTGGTACTCTGACCTTTCCAAATCGGAAGCACAGGTAATTGTTGGTAAAGGCATTAAATCCATGGAACCGGCAGCAGAGCAAAATCTGCAAACCTGGTCGGAATATGATAACGGTCAGTGGACGGTTATTTTCCAGCGTAAGCGTGTACAGGAAGGTGCGGTAAGCTTTGACCAGGAAGATGTGTTCGTCCCGATCGCTTTTACCGTTTGGGATGGTTACAACAAAGAACGCGGTAATAAGCGTGGCATGACTTCCTGGTATAGCATCCACATTCCAACCCTGCAGAAACCCTCACCGGTTGGTCCTATGGTCGAAACCGGATTCTGGACATTCCTGGTGCTCGGTTTAATAGTCGCTGGCGTTAAACTGCGCTACAGAAACGGTGATGCTTGATATTGAAGCGTGCATTTCTCCGGCAAAGTGGCCGGAGAAACTTGCGATAGTTTTTTGTTTTTATATAAATTAAAAGGCGGCCCAAGCGGCCGTCTTTTTAATAAAGTTTTGATTGATTCGAAAGGTTTTAAACACGCATTATGACCACAACACTGCCCTTCAAGCCTTCCCTGGTTTCCTGGAACCTTACTAAAAAATGCAATCTTCGTTGCCCCCATTGTTATATGGAAGCCGGCAAAAAAGCCGGGTATGAGCTTTCTACCGATGAATGCCTGGCGCTTCTCGATGACATGAAAGAACTCGGCACGGAGATGATTATTCTCACCGGCGGCGAGCCATTGATGCGCAAGGATATCTTCCAGATTGCGAAGCGTGCCTCCGAATACGGCTTTTGGGTCGTGATGGGTACGAATGGTGTACTGATTAACGACCGGGTGGCGGAAAAGATGCTCGAGTGCGGGGTAAAAGGTGTCGGCATTAGCATCGACTCCATTCACCCGGAAAAACATAACAGCTTCCGTGGCGGCCCCAATTCCTGGGAATATTCTGTGCGTGCACTGGATACCTGCCGGGCCCATGGGCTGGAAGTGTTAGTCCAGTCGACAGTAATGGAATCCAATTATGAGGAAATTCCCGAGCTGCTGCAATTTGCCCGGGATAAAGGTGCCTGGTCCTTCAATTTATACTTTTTGGTCCAAACCGGTCGTGGTGAAGAAATGAACGATCTTACTGCGCAACGCACTGATGAAATGTTACGGCATCTCGTGCAAATCCAGGATCAATACAAGCCGATGCTGGTCCGCTCGAAGTGTGCGCCACAGTTTAAACAAATTTCTTACGAGCTGGGTTTGGGTGGACTGGAAAGCGGCGGCTGTATGGCCGGCACCGAATATTGCCGGATTACCCCGGAAGGGGATGTAACCCCCTGCCCCTACATGACCCTGGTAGCCGGGAATGTGCTGGAACAATCATTTAGCGAGATTTGGCAGCATTCTCCGATTTTCCAGTCCCTGCGAGACCGTGATCAGCTGAAAGGCCGTTGCGGTACCTGCGAGTTCAATGAACTGTGCGGCGGCTGCCGCTGCCGGGCCTATGCAGCCTTCGATGATCCGCTGCAGGAAGATCCGGCTTGCACCTATCAACCAACCGGACAGCCACTCGAGTTTAATAACTTTACCTGGACGCCGGAAGTATTAGCCCGCCTGGAAAGAATCCCGATTGCCTTTATTCGCAACAAAGTTAAAAAAGGACTGGAAACCTATGCTCAGCGGAAATCCGTGCAGGTCATTACACCGGAATTAATGAAAGAAGCAATGGCCGGTGAAGGCAGGCCGGAGATGTTTAAAGATATGAAGATTCCCGCTTTCGTCACCCGAAAAAAAAGCGATTGATTTCAGTGCTAAATCTGCGTTTCTTTCCAATTCTGAGAATGTCTATCAGGAAGGATTAACAACCAATATCATTATATAGAAACAGATATCAGTTATCAGTTAGCAGTTATCAGTGAACAGCTGTCATAATCAGGACAAACTGATACCTGTTCACTGACAACTGATAACTGTCAACAAAGGGATTTTTTTAATTGAGCAATACAGGCGCTACAGGGCCGGCAAGCAATACTCGCGCAGCTTTTCAGACGAATTATACGATCGGAATTATTGCCAGCGGCATTCTACTGACAATGATCCCGGTAACGCTACTGGTGCCGGTACTTAAGGAACTTGTTAGCATCCGTTTTTCGGTCAGTAATTTCTGGGCACATGCATTTATGTCGACCAGCCTGCTTGGGGGAATTCTTTTTGCTCCCTTTGCCGGCATCTTGATTGATCGTGTAAACAAGCGGCAGTGGATTATCGGCATTGCCCTCATAGGAAATGCGATTTGCTTTTGGGGAATGGCCACAGCCGGCAGCTTTGCCATGCTGATGATTTCCCGTTTCCTGGAAGGCGCGATGCATATAACCGCCTTAACCGCCTGGATGGCAACGGCGGCAGATTTAAGCAAGGAAGGGCGAACCGGCCGAATGATGGGTGCATTAAGCGGCGTCATCATTCTTGGCATCACTATCGGCGTGCCAATGGGCGGTGTCATCGCCGGGGAAGATTCTCAGCTGGTATTATGGGCGGCTGTAGTTTTTTCTATTCTTGCGGCCTGTATCGCGGCATTATTACGCACGCCTCCCCGAAAGCAGGAAGAGAAAAAAGGCGGCTCTCGTATGAGCCAAATCCGGGCAATGGTTCGAAAGCATCCGGAAATGCTTGTGCCTTATACCTATTCTTTTATCGATCGCCTTTGTATTGGCGTCGTTGTTTCTACATTTACGATTTATATGACCGATGTTTTGCAATTCACACCAGCTGAACGAGGCATGCAGCTTTCCTATTTTTTGATCCCGCTTGCCTTGCTCTCTTATCCCGTTGGGCGAATCTCCGACCGCATTGGCCGCACCTGGTTAATGGTAATCGGCAGTATTATTTTCGGGCTGGTCTTTATGACTTATGGATATGTAAGCGGCATCGGATTGACGATTGCAATGCTCGCCAGCGGTATATTTAGCGCGGCAATGTTTGCACCAACTCTGACAATGTGCAAAGACTTTTCTACCCCGGAAACCCATGGTATTGCTTTTTCCGGATATAACATTGCCGGCTCCCTTGGTTTTGTGGTCGGCCCATTATTAGGTGGCGCCCTTTACACGATATTTGCTGATATGATGCCGTTGCTCGATGCATATCGTTACACCTTTTTGTTAACCGGTACTTTTGAGATTCTCTGTGCCTTAATCTCACTGCCATTTTTATTAAAATTACTCCGCAGTGGCAAGACAACCTAATGAAGAAAAATCGTTGATCGTTGTTCGTTCATCGTTGTTAGTTAGTAGTTACCCAAATCAACAAAAGAATTGTTATTAGCATGAGTCAAAAAATCAAAAAAGAGCAAGAAGCGAACAACGAACAACGAACAACGAACAACGAACAACCCAAGTCTGGAAAAGACCTCTCCGGTTGGAACGAGTTGGAATTCCTCAGCTGGGAAGAGTTTTTACAAATGGCGCCATCTATTTTACAGCTGGAGATTTCTCGTTTGAGTAAGTTATTGGATACGCCGCTCAATGATCCGGATATACATAATGCTCTGGTAAAAGGCCGCTATCAGCTAAAATGCTGTGCGGAAAAAATCGAAGGTGTGGAAAAAGCAACTGTGGAAAGTGTCCTCTCCCCTTTTCTAACCGAGGCTGCGTTTCAGATTTCCGCGGCATTAAACAGTGGTGAATCTTCCATGGATGCAACTTTACATTATGTTTTGGATCGAATCGCATATATACACAATCGGATACAAATGATCTATTGACCGTTTTTTTCCACTTATCCCCCATTTCCCTCATTCCACGAAACACAGTTGCGAAAAAATGCGCCTTTCCCGGCGTTTTTTTTTATTTTGAGAAATTCGGTTAGCCAGCTTATCTAATTAGGTATAAGACAGGTTAAAATAAATAAAGACCCCGATACATCAGGCAAGGTCAAAACGCCTATTTAGCTGTGAAGGAGGTATTCAATGACACAAGTATTGGATACTTTTATCGGTCATTCATCGCAAATTTTAGACGTGCTGGATTCTATTTCCCAAATTGCCGACACAGATGCAACAGTTCTGCTGGAGGGTGAAACCGGCACCGGCAAGGAAATGGTCGCCCGCGCAATTCATAAAAATAGCAAGCGTAGTCAACACCCTTTGGTCTGCGTTAATTGTGGAGCGATTCCAAATGACTTACTGGAGTCCGAGTTTTTCGGATATGAAAAAGGGGCATTTACCGGCGCTTCCCGCGATCATAAAGGCAAATTCGAACAGGCAAACCAAGGCACTATATTTCTCGATGAAATCGACGATATGAGCTACAATTTGCAAGTTAAACTGCTGCGTATTTTACAGTGGGGAGAATTTAGCCCGCTCGGCAGCGAATGCAGCAAGAATTGTAATGTGCGAATTGTAGCGGCTTCCAAACAACCCCTGCAAAAATTGATAGCGACAGGCAAATTTCGCGATGACCTATATTACCGTTTAAACCTGATAAGATTACAGCTACCACCGCTGCGGGAACGCAAGAATGATATTTTACCTCTGGCGAATTATTTCCTGGCAGCGGCCTGCCGGGAATTTCATAAACCGGCGCTGACTCTCTCGGCTGCGGTAGAAGCGGCGCTGCAAGATTATCATTATCCCGGCAATGTGCGGGAATTGGAAAATATCATCCGCCGCATGGTTATTTTCTGTAACGGCACCGAGATCCAGAAATCCCTGCTTCCTCCGGAGATTAACTTATCCCCATACAACCACACCAATGGCATTGAGTACCCGGGTTCTTTTCATATCGAGAAACAAAAAGTAATTGAGAATTTTGAAATCCGCTATCTAAAACAAGTGTTGGCGGAGTGTCACGGCATTATTCGTCAGGCAGCCACACGTGCCGGTATACAGGAGAAAAATTTTCACCTGAAATTAAAAAAATATGGTATTCGCCCGGAACGTTCTTAACAGAGAGAAATTAATATGGCCAAGCCGTTATTGCAGATACATTTCAACCTGCCCCACTGTCGCTAACGACAGTATATACAGTCATCAGCGACAGTGTTTCTTAAAAAGATCAATTGGCAGCCCCCCCAACAGCACTCTCTGTAAACTCATTAAAAAATACACTTACCGACATCTCCTTCCCCTATCCATTCCATGCAATAAACTTGGCAAGGAATTTGACTATATAGAGTTCAACATAGAAAATCGATCTTTCGCCCATGAATTATAAATGATGGGTCATCACTTTGGTTTGCTACAAAAGCAGCCTAAGCATCGCTGATCGGAAGCATCGATTTTCGATAAATCTACCCAGCAAAAACAAACCATATGAAATGGGGTGATCAAATGTGATGCATAATCACAGTCGAAGAGTATTGGACTAAACATTACTACTTAATCAAATAATTTTCACCTGAAATCGGGAAGGATATTACTAATGTACAAACGAGAAAATATTATCAGCACTATCTTTAACCGGGAGACACCGTTCTCCCTTGCAGCTATTATAATGCTGCTTATGCTTTGCTGGAATTTTAATCAACCGATATACGGCCAAGCGCAGAAAGCAACCGCGGCCGATCTTCAAATGACTGATCAGATCCCGGATCGTTCGGGCGGTTCGTATATTAATTCTTCTCAACCGCTCCCAGGGTTGACGCCGGGTCCTAATCAAAAGAGCAAACTTTTGCCACCTGCCCAGGAAACAATTCTAAACACATTTGAAGGTTTCGATTTTGACGACAATGCCGCTGAGACCGGATTCTTTTTTATTCCACCGGATGCTATCGGTGCTGCGGGCCGGGATCGCGTAATTGCGGTTGTAAATGTTATGATTGAAGGCCGAGATAAAAGCGGCGCTTTATTATACCGGGACGCACTAAAAGATTTTTTTGCCCCACTGGAGCCGACTACGTTCACTTTCGATCCCAAGATAGTTTACGATCATTATAATCAGCGATTTGTAGTAGTAACTTTGGAAAGAGTAGACACTGGCAGCAACCCAGATCCGGGCAACATCTCCCGGATTTTACTGGCAGTTTCAAAAACCAGCTCGCCGGCAGATTTAACATTTGCCTCATGGCACTATTACGCGATAGATGCCAAAATGAATATAGGCGGAACAGAACACTGGGCCGACTATCCCGGCTTTGAAATCGACGAAGAAGCGGTTTACATTACTGCAAATATGTTCCAATTCGCGTTTAACCCCCGCGGATATGGCGGTGCCCGCGTCTGGATTGTCGACAAAGGGGCGGGAAGTGGCGGGTTTTATGATGGCGGCCCGGCAGGCGTTACTGCCCATGATCCATACACCGCCTCCGGCCAACCGGAAAACGCAACCACGACTATGCCGGCCCTGGTTTTTGGTCCCGGTGGTGTCGGTGGCCCGGGATCCACCCTCGGTACTTTCTTAGTTTCTTACTCCGGATTGACTTTCGGTGGTGCAGGCATGCCGGAAGCAGTTCAGGTAATTACGATAGACGACCCGCTCGGCAATGCCGGATTCGGCCCGATATTTATCCACGAATTCGTAACCATCGGCGATATTGAAAATCTAGGTGGCGCCTTTGGATTTCCGCCTTTAGACGATGCCGCACAGTTCGGCAGTTCCGAACTAATTGAAGTGCTCGATCGCCGGATTCAAGATGCAGTTTGGCGCGATGACCGGCTTTGGATGACTACCACAATCGAACCGAACAGTGGCCCGGATGTTGGTCAAACAACCGCACATTGGATTCGCCTGGATACAGCACCTGGGCCGGGAGCAATCACCCTGCACGCAGAAGGAGACATTGGTGCGGAAGATATCGCCTCGGCGAACTATACCTTCTATCCCTCCCTGGCAGTAAATAGTCGTGGAGACGCTAAATTCGGCTTCTCAGCCTGTACCCAGTCGATTTTTGTCGGTGCTTATGTTGCCGGCTTGCGGTCCGGCGACTTAGCCCTGCAGCCAACCGAAATCGTGCATGAGGGAGAAGATTCTTATGTTCGTAAATTTGGCACCGACCCACGCAACCGCTGGGGTGATTATAGCGGTACAGCATTGGACCCCGTCAATGACAACACATTCTGGATATTTAATCAATATGCCGGTGAGCAAGGGTCGCCGACGATCCCCGCTTCCGGAGAAGGCCGCTGGGAAACGGCCTGGGCCAGTTGTGTATTCGACACTTCCCAGGGAGACAGCAACTGTGTGACCTTTAACAACCTGGCGGTCGGCACCCAGTATGGTGGTGCCCACGGCAACAGCCCGGGCGATCTGATATTCACTGAAAATGGTATTCGGGTTTTTGTGGAAGAATTTCAGACAGGCGTCGGTCCTTTTTTTAATACTGCCACCGTTAGTATGTCAGGTTTTGGATCCGGCAATTACATGGACGTTAACAACATAAATCTGGCATTCGATTTCAGTGGTTTGAGCGGCGCTGTCAGCAGTGTCACGTTGGATTATTTTGATTTAGGTGGCATAGAAAACATAGCGGTAAATGGCGACCCCATTTTTAGCGGGGATATAAGTTCTGCGCCAACTTCCTGGTCCGGCGGTACTGTTACCCTCAGTTTCGCAGCGAACAAATTAATTCTCAATGGCCCGGTTTATTACCTAATTATCGGTGGGCAGGAATTTGGCCTGGATAATGTTTGTGCGAATACGGATGGATGTCCTCCCGACATTGCCGTTGCTCCGAACATGTTCAATTTTACCGTGCCGGTAGGAGGCAGCGATAGCGACATATTGAGAATTTCCAATACGGCACCCTCAGGCTGCGATTCCTTAATTTGGTCAATCAGCGAACAGGATGTTACGCTTCTGGCGGAAAATGGGCAAGAGATACCGCTCCGGCGCACCTTCACGCAAGCCAGGAATTCCCGGGCGTCAAGCAGTTCCGGCACTTCCCATCCGGCCCATAAGGATCTGGATTTATCCCAGTACAAAAGTGATGATGCCGGGAATCTTCTCGGGCTAAATATTCCGGCTATTTATAGTAACAATAGCAGCGCTGCGATTTCTGCAAAAGTTTTATTTTTCGGTGGATCCTCATCGCATATAAGTCGACTCATAAGCCTGGGGGCAGACATCACGGTTATTAATAATCCGGCAACAATTACCCCGGCCTTTCTCGATAATTTTGATGTATTATATGTCGAGAATACTTATGTGGATGATTTGGCCGGAAAAGCGTTTGAAATCCGTAATTTTGTGGCAAATGGTTGTGGGTTGATCGTTGAACAACCCAATCAGACAGGCCCAGTGGCCATCATGCCGGCAGGCTTTGAGGTAAGCGTTGCAAGTATATCCTTCACTTCAATCAGTGCTGCATTAACCCCTGCTGCAGCCGGTCACGAAATGACCATGGGTCTCAGCTCCTCCGATCTTTCCGGCAATTTTGATATTGTTTTTGAAAGTGATATTGGGGCGAGTTTTACTATTCTGGCACGCAATGCGTCCAATAGTAATCAGATAGCGCTGCTTGCCGGCCAGCACGGCAGTGGTAGAATCGCATTTTACACCGGTAATATCAGCCTCTTTTCTATCGACCCCGGGTCGGATATTTACCTGGAAGATATGGTCAACTGGGCCGCGGCTGGAAAAACCGGCGATTGCACCTGGCTCACGGAAACCCCTACCAGTGGCATTATCGCAGCGGGCAGCTATCAGGATGTGCTCATTGAAGTAGATGCGACAGGACTGGCACCAGGCGATTATCACTGTGATATGGTCATCAACAGTAACGATCCCGATGAAAATCCGGTTATCGTACCGGTATGGTTAACTGTCGTGGATACGACCGTCGAAGTGACCTGGTGCGATAGTGTCCTCAATGGAATAACCGGCACTCGCGACACCGTCTATATCTGCGTCGATGACGTTACCGGGATGGATATATTCTCCTATCAAATCACCGTTACCTTCGATGAATCTGTATTAAACTGCGTTAGTGCTGGTAATGCCGGAACCATCTCCTCTGGCTTTAATCCGCCCGTGGTTAATTGCGGCATCCCCGGACAATTGACAGTCGGCAGCTTTGGTATCGACCCGTTGAGTGGCAGCGGTCCATTAGTCTGCCTGGTATTTGATGTGGTCGGCGACCTCGGAGATAGTACGGAAATATGCATCGATGATGTGCTTTTTAACGAAGGTAGCCCCACGCCGATCATTCCCGAGCCCTGCTGTCCTTACCAGGTATTGGACCATTGCGACATTGCCGGCCAGGTAACTTATTGTCCGACCGGTGCAACAGTGGCGAACACGACGCTGAATTTATCCGGTGCAATGATCGATAGCCGGGTAACGAGCGGTAGCGGGAATTATCTCTTTGAAGATCTTTTTTGCGGACTTAATTATACGATTACACCGGAGAAAAGCGGCGACTTTGATGCCTTGAGCATTACCTGCTTCGATGCGGCGCTGATTGCAATGTTTGTCGCCGGGACCGATTCTGCCGGTCTCTGTGAATCAATTGCTGCCGATGTAGACGAAAATAGTGTGATCGATTTAACCGATGCCGAAAACGTCTGTAGTTTTGCAATCGGACTTCCCGGTGCACACAGCGGTGAATGGCGATTCACACCTGCCAGCCGCTCTTATACCCCCTTGCTTGTGGATGAACTCAACCAGGATTATTTAGCATCATTACTTGGGGACGTTTCAGGAAATTGGATGCCCTCGCCTTCTCCATTAAATGAGAATGCATTTGCGAAGTCTGCACCGGAAATTGTTCCCTATCGTTACCTGGAACGCTTGAATGGCACACCAGGCGAAGCAATTACCATCCCGTTAATGGTCGCAGCAAATGAAAATGTAATTTCCGCGACGATTGACTTTCAATATGACCCGACGGCGCTTCGCTTCCTCGGTGTAGACAAAACGTCATTAAGCCAGGATTTTACCGTGCTGACCAACAATGAAGAAGGGCGTCTGCGAATCGGGGCCTTTAACAGTAAGGCAGTGAATCAGCCAGGAGAATTACTGCGCCTGAACTTTGAAATCACCGGTACTAATGGCAGCCTTTCCAAGCTTAGCCTGGAACGCTATCAACTCAATGATGGGAAAATCCAACAGGCGGAAATCCCCTTTATTATTGGGGAAACCGCAATACCGGATCGTTTCGCATTATATCAAAACTATCCAAATCCGTTTAACCCGGAAACAACCATCCGTTTCGATGTCCCATCTATTTCCGGACAGTCCGCGAAGGTAAGGATTGCTGTCTATAATATTGCCGGGCAACTGGTGCGGGTATTATTCGACGGTAACCGCTCTCCCGGTTATTATGAACTAAAATGGGACAGCCGGGATCAATCCGACCATGAAGTAACTTCCGGAGTATATTTCTATCATATTTCCGTAGGCACTTATTCAGCCACCCGCAAGATGGTTCTTCTCCGTTAAAGAGATAAGCAGCTTAATTTGAATTGAGGATAATACCCGGAACGTTTTCAACGTATCCGGGTATTTTTTTTTGGAGTTTATTTAAACCGGGTATTATTTCTACTCATCTCTTACCAGGTGCTGTGCGCACCGGGTAAGCTATTTACGGTCCTACGGATCTGAGTGCCGCTCGACTAATTCCTTCGCCCGAAAAGGGCGCTCTAAAATAACCGGGGGCACCAGTTCCTGGCGGGTAAATGATGCATACCAGGCATCGTTTACCCGGGATAAAATATTCACCGCGGAAATCCACCTGCTAATCACTCATATCGTTAAACGAATCCCCCGTTTACATATTGACTTTTATTACTGAAACCTTTACATTCACCCCTTATATCTTGTGAAAACTATAATTTCCCAACTTGTTTTCTGTTACACCGCACAAGCCATTTCTTGCAGGAGGAATTTCCATGTTTAAAAAGATTTATGTGCCAGTAGATAATTCGGAACACTCGCTGAGAAGTATCGAACTGGGTGTTGCTTTGGCGGAAAAATTCGGATCGAACCTGGTTGGTTGCCATGCCTATGCCGCGAGAATGCATGACATTCGTTTTAAACAGATGGAATTTACCCTGCCGGAAGAATACCAGATCGAAGAAGAGCTGGAAAAGCAGCGGAATATCCATGATACCCTCATTACCATGGGGCTGGAGCTGATTTCAGATTCCTACCTGGAAGTAATGCGCCATTACTCGGAGAAATCGATGGTTCCTTTCGAACCAAGAATGATTGATGGCAAGAACTACAAAGTGCTCGTGGATGACATCAACAACAACGATTATGATCTGGTGATTATGGGGGCGTTAGGTCTCGGAGCAGTAAAAGACAGTATTCTCGGCAGCGTCACGGAACGTGTTATTCGCCGTACCAAAACCGACACATTCATCATTAAGGATATCGCCCCGGTCAAAGAGCAAATTGAAGGAATGGAAGTTGGGGAAGATGGTGACAAAGTAGGGGGAAATATCATCGTCGGCATAGACGGTAGTCCGGAATCTTTTGCCGGCTTGCGCACCGCGATCAAAATGGGCAAGGAACTTGGCAAGGAAGTAGAAGCAATTGCCGTTTATGATCCATATCTCCATTACACCATGTTTAACAGCATTGCCAATGTACTTACTGAAAAGGCTTCGAAGGTCTTCAAGTTCAAGGAACAGGAGCAGTTGCACGAAGATGTTATCGACACTGGTCTCGCCAAAATTTATCAGTCCCACCTGGAAGTCGCCCGCCGGATTGCCGAGGAAGATGGCCTCAATTTGAAAATTACGCTGTTGGATGGGAAAGCATTCGAAAAAATCATCCAGTATGTGCGTAGAGAAAAGCCCTGGTTGCTGGTGCTTGGCCGCATTGGTGTGCACAGCGACGAAGATATGGACATCGGCAGCAACACGGAGAATCTGGTGCGCCTTGCTGAGTGTAATGTCCTCCTCTCCAGCCAGCGCTTTACCCCGGCCATCGACGTTCGCGCGGAAGAAACCATGGTATGGACGGAAGAAGCCACTCAGTTACTCCATACTGCACCGGAGTCGGTGCGCGGCATTGCCCGTACGACCATCCATCGCTGGGCAATGGAACGGGGCCATTCGATCATCTCTCTGAAAGTGGTGCAAAACTCTATGGCGAGCATTCTCCCCGAGAAAGCGATGCTTGCTATGGGCATCATTGCGGAAGAAGTTGCCATTGAAAAGAAAGGTTTGCTGGAAACAGATACCTATATTTGCAAGGAATGTGGCTATGCAGCGAAAGACGTGCTACCGGTAATCTGCCCGGTTTGCTCTGCTGAAACGGAGAAATTCGAAAAGCTCGACAAAGAAGCGATCATGAATCGCACAGAGCTGGAAGGTGATACTATCGAAGAAGTCACCTTCGACAATAAACGCCTGCTCTGGACCAGCGACGCGAAAAAAGCCTTACGCCTGGTGCCCTCCGGCTACATGCGCCGGCGTGCCAAAGCCCAAATTGAAAAGAAAGCCCGGGTTAACAAGATTCCTTCTATCACCGCGGATCTGGTGAAGGAAGTGGCCGGCGATGTAATGGAACATACCCAAAACCTGGAGGAGCGTGGCAAATTGAGCAATACAGCAAAACCGAAGGTTGAAGAGAAGATCAAAGATGGTGATTTTTACTGGACGCTCGAGGCAATGGAACGTCTGCAACGCGTGCCGGAAGGATTTATGCGCGATGGCACCCGCGAACGCATGGAAGCCTGCGCCCGCAGACACGATACCGACCTGATTAACATAGCGATCGCCGAAGAGGGTATAAAAGATGGTTTAAAGGCGATGGAAGAGATGATCGCGAAACAAAACAAGGACAAAAAGGATTCGGATAAGCATTAATGAAAACTTATAAAGACATAGTCGGAGACGGTGGTTCCAATATTATCGAACAGGTAACTGAGCAAGGTAATCGCCTTAGCGACCGGTTATCCAGCGTACGGCACATCATAGCTGTTATGAGCGGCAAGGGCGGGGTTGGTAAAAGCTCTTTATCGGTGAATCTGGCCGCGACCCTCGCAATGAAAGGTAATGCTGTTGGTATCGTTGATACAGACATCAATGGCTCATCAGTGGCGAAAATGTGTGGCGTTCAGGATCAAAAATCGACGCCCGGCACTGATGGCATGAACCCCGCTACCGGCGATCTGGGCATTAAGGTAATGGCGATCGATTTACTGCTGGCGGACAGTAGTGATCCGGTTGTTTGGGATGCGCCCACTCAAAAAGATGCCTTTACCTGGCGAGGCATGATGGAAGCTGCAGCGATCCGGGAATTAATTGCCGATACCAATTGGGGCACATTGGATTACCTGCTAATCGATTTACCTCCCGGCACCGACAAATTACCGAATGTGGTCGACATACTCCCGCGCATTTCCGGGACAATTATCGTTACGATCCCTTCTGCGGTCTCCCAGTTTGTTGTGGGAAAATCGATCAAAATGGCCACAGATATTTTGCAGACGCCGGTGATCGGTCTGATCGAAAACATGTCTGCCTATGTTTGCCCCAAGTGCGGTAACGAAGACGTCCTCTTCCCTACCGGGCATGTCGAGAAACTGGCCAAAGATTACCAGGTGCCTTATCTGGGAAAAATCCCCTTCGATCCACGAATGGCATTTGCCAGCGACGAAGGCCGTTTTTTCGTCAAAGACCATGAATCACTGCCGGCAGCAAATGCAATTGCCGGACTTGGCGAGAAAATAATTAGCTTTACAGAATCTCAGCAGGATTGAGTAACTCTGAACTCTGAACTTTAAACTCTGAACTCTAATATCGGAGATATAAATGAAATTTTTATGTATCGAATGCGACGAGGCAATGAAAATAACCGAAACCCGCGGCCCGGAAGAAGGTTCGATGACAGTTGTGTTCGGCTGCCCTTCCTGCAGTAAAAGCATCGCGATGCTTACCAATGCCATGGAAACTCAAATGGTCCGTTCGCTGGATGTTAAGATTGGTGGCAAGAAAGAAACGACCGCACCGATGGGCACATTGCGCGGCGCCTTGACTAACCAGCACAACACCCCGGTAGCAGCGGAAAGTACTCCGGCTCAGCCGGCAACTGCTGCCTCGGAAAAGTCCGGTGGATCCAAGTGTCCCTTCACCGGCGCGATCAACGAGGCCTTCGAAAAGCAAGAGGAACCTGCAGTCGTATGGACAGACGAAGCGATGGAACGCCTGAACCGCATTCCGGTTTTTGTCAAACCCATGGTGAAGAAAAGCATCGAACAGCATGCGATTGAAAAGGGATACAAGGAGATTGACACAACGATTATGGATGAGATTCGCAGTATTATTGGAATGTAAACGCTAGTGGCAGTGGCAGTACCAGTAGCAAATTTACTTCCTGCAACTGCTACTATCTTTTCCTTCGACTTCAAACAGTATTTAATTATTCGGTATAAAATTGCTCGCCTTCAAAACATTAGTGCTCTGGATACATCTTACCGGCATTGTCCTCTGGATTGGAGGACTTTGCTTTTATGGCCTGGTTTTCATTTCCATGTTCGGGAAAGGAAAATCTTTGCCGCCGGGCGTTCCGTCACTATTAGCCCGGGTGCTCCACCGTTTTATCCGCTATAGTAAAGAGATTATCGGAGCAATTATTCTTAGTGGTGTATTCAATATCATCAATAGCGGTTACGGCATTGGCTTTCAGTTTTCTACGAATTATATGACCCTGCTCGCCGTTAAAATCCTCTTTTTCCTGATCATATTGGGCATTCAAATCTGGTTTAGCATTCGATTGGCACCGGCCCTGGCAGCGCTGGCAGAAAATTCCGATGAAGACAACCTCCCCTCTTTTCGAAGCCTTCGTGGGAAAATTATTGGATCGACAGTTATCGTATTGATACTTTTCGCCGCTGCCATGTTTATCGGGTTATATTTGCGATATCTCTAATCCTGTTTTGTATTTTTGACCGGCAACAGCTATAATCTAGCAATCTAATCTTAATCGGATGGAAACGACTATGACGGAAGCTCAGACAGAGAAATATCGGCAGGCGGCAATCACTTATTTTGTATATGGATTGATTTACCTGATCGGGGCCATCATCATTGCCCAGTCCGGTATTAGCTCCAAGACCGCTCGCCCCGACAGCGGCTTAATCTACTTCATTACCGGCGGATTATTCGTCATCCTTATTCCCCTGGCAATCTGGAAAGGATTTAAATGGTTTACCCGCATTATTGCCATTTTCATCGTTTACCGCCTCTATGAAATAGGCCGCCTGGTATTCCGGGATGGGGATAAATTAGTGCCGGTAACTGATACGTTTGCAATTACTTACTTTCAAGGTGGGATTGTTTTTTTGGTGATAGCAGCCTTTACCGGCTACATGCTCGCCCGAGCCGGATGGGATTTATAAAGATAATTCGGAGTTCAGGGTTCAGGGTTGTTATGTGTTGTTAAGTCGTACCCCCAAAGTATCATAAAGTCGTACCCCTCTTAGCAGGTGTAATAATTTGTAATTTTCTCCAATCATTATAAGAAAAAGGCAAATGAAGTTGACAGTAAGGCAATTTAATAAAGGGCCCATCTTCTCCCATCAGTTCAAGTTTAGAGTCTCCTTTGATCCCAACCGAATGCGTTTTTGTGTCATTTTCGTTTTTGCAAATCCATTGCCTGGTTTCTACATCGAAAGTAATTTCAATGGGCTCTTTTGCCCATTGCCTGCTCAGATAGTAAACTTGTCGTCCCAGAGAAAAAGTGCCATCTTTGCTAACTTTACGAAACCATCTTCCTTTCGCGAGATACTCATACAGGCGTTGTATATCCAGCAAGTGCTCTTCAAGTTGTATGTGATAGAACCGGCGTGGTTTTTTCGCACCCGGATGTGCCAGCAAAGGTGGCTTTTGCCCAAGCGTCATACAGGGCAAAGATTCATTGAGAAAAGCTCTTCGTTTTTTAAGGTGATCAAACAGTTGAGTGATACTTTTAAAACGCTGTCCTTCGATGACTTGATGAAACCAAAGTTGATGACTTCTCTCTGTTATCGCCTGATCGGTAGGAAAACCTTTACGTCCAAAAGACAGCTCAATCCCCAAACAAATCAACCAGCGATGAAACCGGGTGGGAAAAGGGGCCGGCTGATCATTGTCGTAGAAGACAGTATCATGGTCTACCGACAGTCGATTGGGCAACCCCCAATCCATGAATGCCAGACGCAGCGCGGCCTGGTAGTCCTCAGTTGTTGGATGTCGTTGCCGTCTTTTAGCTCCCAGCCAACAAGGGTAAGACAACAATCGAACATGGCTATAGCAATCATTCAGGTTAATCAGAGCAATGACCCCGATATCCGGAATATAATGGTAGCCGCGAGCGTCCATTTCCCATTCATCATGCGCATATCGAGGCGTATCGGCATCTGTCGGCGCTGGCAAGGGGCTATGCTTGTGATAAGGGCGGGCCAGTTCATTTTCCCGCAGCCAACAATTAAGCGCCGATATACTGGGAAGTCGTTCATTTCTCCAATAGCTGTCCCGTTGCAGTTCGGCCAACAAAGTCATAGCTCCCCAACCCGGGTGTTGGTCGCGCCATTGAAACAACCGGATTTTCAACTCTTCCGGAAAACTGACCAATGCGCCTTTCAATTGGCGGCCCATGTTAGAACCCAAACCACTACGCCCCTTTCGCAAAAAACGGCGACGCCATTTGCGAACCGTTGCTTGCGAAAAATGCAGTTGATTAGCAATCTCTTGATCTGTGTAACCGGACTTAAAAAGTTCTATCATGTGATAGCGCTCTTCCAATGTCGTAATTTTTTTCATCTGATTCTCTCACGCTTATTTTTACTTGAGAGAATCTTCTATAAAATTCGTTATTTCCCAACCGCCAGGGGCGGTACTACTTTATTGTACAATGGGGGTACGACTTAACAACACATAACA
>JANQQU010000085.1 GCA_028284905.1 Calditrichia bacterium | reverse complement strand
CGGTTTGCGGAAAGCGACGGTCAGTATTGCCAATGACGACAGCGATGAAAATCCCTATAACTTTACCATCCAGGGCACCGGTACAGTGCCTGCTGCCCCGGAAATGGACGTGCAGGGCGGTGATCCCCTCATCTCGATCAGCGATGGCGATGACACACCAGAGACCGCGGACAGCACTGACTTCGGTGATGCCGATATCAACAGCGGCGTGGTCAGCCATAGCTTTACCATCGTCAATAGTGGCGATGCCGCGTTGAATCTCAGTGGCTCCCCGCTGGTGGTTATCGCTGGCGACCATCCCGATGATTTTACGGTCACACAAGCGCCCGGCAGCAATCCGGTGGCGGCGAGTGGCGGCACAAGCACATTTATCATTGCGTTCGATCCTTCGGCGAGCGGTTTGCGGAAAGCGACGGTCAGTATTGCCAATGACGACAGCGATGAAAATCCCTATAACTTTACCATCCAGGGCACTGGCACCGAGCAGACAACTCCCGGACAGTATATTGCCTATGTGGCGAATTTAATTTCTAATTCTGTCTCAGTGATCGATGTTGCCAGCAATACAGTCTCCGCAACTATTGACGTTGGCAGTAACCCGAGTGCGGTGGCGTTTACTCCTGATGGTACATCGGCGTATGTGACGAATTCTGGTTCTAATTCTGTCTCAGTGATCGATGTTGCCAGCAACATCGTCTCCACAACTATTGATATTGGCAGTAACCCGCTTGTGGTGGCGGTTACTCCTGATGGTACATCGGCGTATGTGACGAGTTCTAATTCTGTCTCAGTGATCGATGTTGCCAGCAACACCGTCTCCACAACTATTGACGTTGGCATTAACCCGGGTGCGGTGGCGGTTACTCCTGATGGTACATCGGCGTATGTGACGAGTTCTAGTTCTGTCTCAGTGATCGATGTTGCCAGCAACACCGTCTCCACAACTATTGACTTTGGCAGTTACCCGAGTGCGGTGGCGTTTACTCCTGATGGTACATCGGCGTATGTGGCGAATTTAAGTCTTAGTTCTGTCTCAGTGATCGATGTTGCCAGCAACACCGTCTCCACAACTATTGACGTTGGCAGTTTCCCGTTTGGGGTGGCGGTTACTCCTGATGGTACATCGGCGTATGTGACGAATTCTGGTTCTAGGTCTGTCTCAGTGATCGATGTTGCCAGCAACACCGTCTCCACAACTATTGACGTTGGCATTAACCCGCTTGCGGTGGCGGTTACTCCTGATGGTACATCGGCGTATGTGACGAATTCTAGTTCTAATTCTATCTCAGTGATCGATGTTGCCAGCAACACTGTCAGCAACGATGAGATACAAGTGGGTAATTTTCCAAGATCAATCGCCATATTAGGTAATGGTAGCATTACTCCCCCGGCAGTCCCGGAAATGGACGTGCAGGGCGGCGATCCGCTCCTGTCCATTGCGAGTGGCGACGACGATCCGCAAGCCGCGGACAGCACCCTTTTTGGTGATGTTGATGTGGACGGTGGCGTGGTTAGCCACACCTTTACCATCGAAAACAGCAGTGATGGTGATTTGCTCTTGTCCGGCACGCCTATTGTAAAAATCGAAGGTCTCAACGCCAGCGATTTTAGCGTGACCGATCAACCGGATGCCACCATTGCCCCGAACAGCAGCAGCACTTTTACCATTGCGTTCGATCCTGCCGGAGAAGGCATACGCACCGCAACAGTGATGATCGAAAATAATGACGGTGATGAAAATCCCTACACCTTTGCCATTCGGGGTAGTGGTGTGCTCGCCGCCGCGGCTGCTGAGGCTGATACTGCGCTTCAGGAAGTAAACTTTTTGCTGACAGATCCCACTATATCTCCGAGCGACCGGAGTAAACTGGAAATCGCTGGTGAGAAAATGAGTAAGGCAATTCAGGCATTAGTTGATAAACTCAACATACAAGCCTTAAAAGAGCTCGCTGACGCCCAGGGGAGCATGAAAGAAATCAGTTCGGAGTCTGTTAGAAAAATTAAATCACGAGGTCACAAGGTGGGCAAGAAAGCTGTGGATGCTAGCAAGTCCAGGGCGGTAGCGCTGCTGAACACGCTAGGTGGTAGTTTAGCGAAAGGTGCTAATCCATCCTCCACCATAGCAGCACTCATTGAAGATGCCGTGGCGCTCATTGTAGATGCTGATGAGGAATTTGCCGATGATCGGCCGGATCTGGCCATTCGCCGCCTGGAAAGCGCCTACAAAAAGCTCAGTGAAGCCATTGCCATCGCCGAAGCGATTCTTGCCGGCCGGGCAGCAGCGTTATCCGTTAATGATAGTAAAGACATTATCCAGAGCTTGATTGACTTCAGTTTCGGTTTGGACGAGGACGCTATTGATGATTTGCAGGATGCGATGGAAGACATGGATGATGCCATCAGCGAATTTAATGATGGGGAAATCCGCGATGGCTACAATGACCTGCGAAACGCCGTCGGTAAACTGGAAGACGCCCTCGACAATGGCGCCGCAACAATTTTTATAATTGATGAGGTGCTGGCGCTCGCCAGAGGGCTTGCTGCCAATCATATTCTCAAGGCAGACTTCTACATCGCCGATGAAGAAGTCGCCGAGCGGGTTGCCGATGCCAATGAACGCATGGCCGCCGCCCTGAACTTGATCGCGGATGAAAACTATGACCAGGCAATGAAGAAATACCGCGATGCCTACCGGGATGCCCGGATTGCCCTGGAGCATGGCACTGGTCTGCGTAAGGATGCGTCCGACGAAACAGATGAATTCGTCGGCGTGGTGCCGGAAGTATTCGCGCTGGAACAGAACTATCCCAATCCCTTCAACCCGAGCACGACGATCCAGTTTTCGCTGCCGGAAGCAGCCAGCGTTACCCTGGAGATCTACAACATCGCCGGGCAGTTGGTGAATACCCTGGTTAGCGAGAACCTCGGTGCCGGTTACCACAATGTGGTTTGGGACGGCCAGAGCAGCAATGGCGTGCAGGTGTCCAGCGGTATCTATTTTTACCAGATCACTGCCGGCGATTTCCAGCAGGCAAACAAGATGATTTTGTTGAAATAATATAAACACCACAGCTAAGAACACGCGAGGGACGCTGGCCTGAAGGATGCAGGCTGGCGTTTCTTGTTTCGGTTATAGTTCGGCGTTCAAAGTTCAGAGTTCAGTGCTTTTCTTGCCATAACATTTCCTTCGGTTTTCAGAGCATAATTTCTTATTTTTAAAAATAAATACATCTGCAAAGAATAAGATTTTAATTGTTTCGAATGACCAAGAAAATGGTGGCGCTATGGATACTTCGATTTTTCGGGGACTACTGCTGTTATTACTCCTTTTCGCCGGGAACATTTTCGGGCAAACGCCGGCAAGTAATTTTTGGGTACCCGGCGATCCGGTAAAAGCAATCCATCTGGACGGAAATACCCTTTATGCCGGCGGCAGTTTTGATGGATGGGGACCTCCGACCGGCGATTTTACAGTTCTCGACCCTGAAACCGGAAAACCGGATCTTACCTGGCCGCGTGTATTCGGCACTGTTTCTCATATCCTTCGCGATGGCAACGGCGGCTGTTATATCAGCGGCGACTTTACGCATGTTGATGGATTTTTCCGCCCAAGGCTGGCGCATATCAATGCCGATCGCTCGTTAAGTGACTGGGCACCGTCGGCAGACAACATTGTGGGCCCGATGTACCGGGCAGACAGCATTCTTTTCATACAGGGACAGTTTAGAAAAATAAATGGTATTGATCGCGATGGCCTGGCGGCAATTTCGCTCATTGATGGTAGCCTCACACCTTTCAATCCTGAAACAGATGGTTGGATACATAGCATTGCTATAAATGATTCGATGCTTTACATCGGCGGGAATTTCACTAGCATTTTTGGACAGGCAAGAAACAATCTGGTAGAATATAATCTTGGCAATAATCAGCTAACGGACTGGATTCCTTTCCCCAACCAAAGTTTTCAGAATCAGGTCAATGGCTTAAGGAAAAATGAAAACACGCTCTACATCAGTGGAAATTTTAATTCGTTTGATGGCATTGCCAGGACAAACTCGGCAGCGATAGATCTCAGTAACAAATCCGTAACTCCCTGGCACCCAGACCCAGCTTTAAAGTTTAGAATATATGGAACAACAACAGATAAAATTTATGCGGTCAGATCATACAGTGACCCTTCACCGGATTATCCACAACAGTTATTTAGCCTGGATAAAACAACCGGGGCGGTAATCTCAGCTATCGGGGATACCCTCAATCACATTATACGTTCTGTAATAGTCAGGGATGAAATTCTTTATGTGGCCGGTTATTTTACCAAGGTAGGCTCGGCGCCCAGAAATCGATTTGCGGCCTTTGATTTGGCAAACGGACAATTAACTGCCTGGCAGCCTAATGCGCGAATGGAAGTTAATTCTGCAACCTTAATAAACGACCAGATTTTTGCCGGCGGTTCTTTTCATACCATTAGGGGCGTTGAACGCGAGGGACTCGCCGCGCTGGACCTTTCCACCGGCAGGACAACCGAATGGAACCCCAGGCTAGAAGGATGGAATCCAACGGTATCCGCACTGACCACCCTGGATTCTATTCTTTACATTGCCGGTAGTTTTACACGTGCTGCCGGAGAAGCGCGCTATAATCTTGCTGCTTTCAATACCAATACCGGCGAGCTTACTCCCTGGAATCCCAACCTAAGCGGCGGGTCCGTTGGGGAATTATTAGTTCATCAAGGCAAAATTTACGCTGCCGGATTGTTTGGTGGTATCGGTGGGCACTTTCCACGGAGAAACTTTGCAATTATAGATCCGCTAACCGGTGAGGTTGAAAGAACCGGACCGAACACCTATCATAAAATCAACGCGATCGTTGCTTACAAGGACACCATGTATATTGGCGGAGAATTTACCGAAATAAGCTTATCAGATCGCCGATATCTGGGATCATTTGGCCTTAATGTTAGTGCTGTTACACTTTGGGATCCTTCACCGAATGGCATAGTGAGATATTTATTCCGCCATGAATCAACTCTATATGCCGCTGGAGATTTCACCACTATAGCCGGACAACCCCGTCGCAATTTAGCTGCATTTGATCTCGATACGGGCCAGCTCACGGATTGGGCGCCGAATGGAAACAATCCAGTTTGGGTTTCTGCGATGGCAGAAAAAGATGGCATTCTCTACATTGGCGGAACTTTTCAACAATTTGGCGGGGCGAGCCGTAGTAATCTGGTAGCGATTGACAGCAATGGTGTTATCACCGAGTGGGCGCCGAACCCCAGTTGGTATGTGCTTTCAATCGCTGCCAATGATGACGGCGTTTACATCGGCGGCAATTTTGTCGCTGTAGATAAAAAACCGCATGCGGGATTTGCCAGTTTTGGTAGAGAAGTGCCCGGCGGGGCAATCTGGCCAACGCCTCAGGATACCCTCACCACGCCGCCGGATACGACAGGAATTCCCCAATTGCCACAGCAATTTACCCTCAATCAGAATTATCCAAATCCGTTTAATAATAGCACTACTATTCGATTTCAATTAGATGTTGAGTCAGTTATCGATCTGGAAATATTTAACATTCTCGGAGAAAAAGTCAGGACATTCCCGGATATAATCCAGGACCAACTTTTTTCGGCTGGCTGGCACGAAATTTCCTGGGATGGGCGTGACAATAATGGCCTTCTGCTGACCAGCGGTATATACTTCATACGCTTAAAGACCGATCGTCATGCAGCGGTGAAAAAAGCGGTATTAATTCGCTGATACAAGTTGATTTCACAGCCCAAACCGAACGATGGAAAAAGATGACAACATTTATCTTTCGTAATTCATTTTATTTGTTGCTGGTTCTATCTGCGAATAGTATATGCCAGGAACTTTCGCGTAATTTCTGGATTCCGGTTTCAACTGTTAACAGATCTCTCCTCGTAGGAAACACCCTCTATCTTGCTGGATCTTTCAGTCACTGGGGTCCGCCAACTGGTAACCTTGCCTTAATCGATTTAGAGTCCGGCCAGCCTGAACTTTCCTTGCCGCAGGTGCTTGGCAGAGTAGATATTCTTATTTCCGATGGTAATGGAGGCTGTTATATTGGTGGTGCTATTACTCATGTCGGCGGCATCCCTCGCCGTAATTTTGCCCATATACTTTCCGATGGCTCATTGAGTGAATGGGATCCCTCGCCGGACAACTGGGTGAAAGCAATGGTTCTAAAAGACACCACACTTTATATTGGTGGCAGTTTTAAGAATATTGGAAATAACCCACGAGACCACCTGGCAGCATTCTCGGTCATCGATAACACTTTGCTCTCCTGGGCACCTGCCGTTGATACCTTAAGCACTTTGGCACTCAAAGATTCGGTTATTTATATTGGCGGGAGCTTTGACAGGGTTAATGGTATTATTCGCCGTAAAATTGCCGGCATTAATACCAAAACCGCTCAGTTAACCGATTGGCAACCGGATCCCAATGGCACAGTTGTATCTATTTTCATTAATGAAAATACGCTTTACATAAGTGGTTCTTTTAGCCTTTTTGATAACATGCCACGACAATATCTTGCTGCAGTCGACATTACTACAAAGACTGTTACCGAGTGGGATCCTGCCCCCAACCAAAGGGTATATACATTTTTAGCAGATAGCGATATAATCTATACTGCCGGGAATTTTACAGAGATTGGCGGCAAAAGAAGAAACTATTTGGCAGCATTGGAGAAAACAACCGGCTCGGCTACTGACTGGGCACCAGATTCAATCCATTATGATGTCAGATCCATGATTATTAAAGATACAACTATCTACATTTCCGGTGGATTCACCAACATAGGACATAATAAACGTAACCGGTTAGCTGCCTTCAGTACAATTAGTGGAAAACTAACGCCCTGGAATCCAGATGCCAGGTTTGATGTAAATAGCATTGTTCTGGCAAATAATCAGTCATTATACGCTGGTGGATCTTTTTACAGGATTGGTAGTGTTGAAAGAAATCGAATTGCTTCAATGGATATAAATACTGGAAAAATCACAGATTGGAATCCCGGTATTGATGACTTGGTCCGTACAATGATTCTTAGGGATTCAATCATATATTTAGCTGGTGATTTTAGAAATTTTGCCGGAGAGCAGCGGAAAAATCTTGCAGCTTTCGATGTTCGTACTGGGCAAATCACCCCCTGGAATCCCAATCCAGCCGGCGGGGCACACGTAGCCGCTTTACTGTCATATCGAGATAAAATTTATGCCGGTGGTGTGTTTGGTAGTATCGGAGGGCAGACGCGACGCTTTCTCGCAGAATTGGATCCCGTTACCGGAGAAGCCTCTGAGTGGGGACCAACGCCGAATTTAAGTGTAAATGCCATTGCCGCTTTTAATGATACTATCTATATCGCCGGAGATTTTTGGAAAATAGATGAACACAAGCGAAATCATCTCGCTGCCATCAACATCAATACTGGTGAAGTAACCTCCTGGGATCCTTCTCCATCCCGTAAACCAACTCGTTTCTATCAAGACCAGGCAACGCTGTATATTAGTGGAATTTTTACACATATAGGCGGGGAATCTCGTAATAGGCTGGCATCATTCAATTTGGAAACTGGCAAAGTGAATGATTGGGCACCTAACGGCAACACTTCCGTAGCTGTATTTGACATGAAAAAGGGCAATGACGTTTTATATATCGCAGGAGGATTTGATTCATTTGGTGGCCAGAATCGCAAAAATCTCGTTTCGGTGGATCTGGAAAACGGGCTCCTTACAGATTGGTCTCCGAACCCTAATCTTAATGTCTATACAATCGCTGTAAAAGATACGAGCCTTTATGTGGGGGGAGATTTTTGGCAGATCGGCAACTTACCATTGTATGGATTTGCCGGTTTTGGTAGAGAAGTACCCGGCGGTGCTATCTGGCCAACGCCCCAGGATTCTGTGCCCCCTCCGCCGGATACGACCGATGTTCCCCAAGTGCCAGTACAATTTACCCTCAGTCAGAATTACCCAAATCCGTTTAACACCACCACCACTATCCGATTTCAATTAGATATTGAATCAACGATTGATTTGGAAATATTTAATATTCTCGGAGAAAAAGTCAGAACATTTCCTGAACTTGTTGACAATCAAGTATTTACTGTCTCCTGGCACGAAATTCCCTGGGATGGCAGTGACAATAGTGGCCAACTGCTGACCAGCGGCATTTACTTTATTCGTTTAAAAACCGACCGTCATACAGCGGTGAAAAAAGCGGTATTAATTCGATGATTAATTGTATTTACTGGCAATAATAGGCCATTTTAAACAATGATAAAATTTATCTTTCAAAATCTATTTTATTTATTGCTGCTTTTTAGCATTAATGGTTTATGTCAGGAACTCAGGCGTAATTTTTGGATACCGGCATCAAACGTTAGCAGCAGCTTTCTTGTAGATAACACCCTCTACGTTACTGGATCTTTTAGTCGCTGGGGCCCGCCCACCGGCAACCTCGCCCTCATTGATTTAGATTCCGGCCAACCTGAACTTTCCCTACCGCAAGTGCTGGGTAGAATAGACATCATGATTCCCGATAGCGCCGGAGGTTGCTATATTGGAGGTGCCATTACTCATGTCGGTGCCGTCCCCCGCCGCAATTTTGCCCATATTCTTTCCGATGGGACATTGAGTGAATGGGACCCATCGCCAGACCACTGGGTAACAACACTGCTCCTCAGAGATAGCATTCTTTATGTTGGGGGAAGCTTTAAAAATATCGAAGGTGTTCATCGAAGTAACCTGGCAGCATTATCTGTTAACAACCAAAATGTAACGCCCTGGGCGCCAGTAATAACCGGCACAATATTCGCCCTGGCAATAAAAGATTCGACAATTTATACTGGTGGTACCTTTCAAAGGGTGAATGGAATTATTCGCCGCCAATTTGCCGGCATTAATACCAGAACCGCTCAGTTAACCGATTGGCAACCGAATCCCAATGGCAGTGTTGGCACGTTATTTATTGATGAGAATACGCTGTATGTAAGCGGCTCTTTTAGTCTTTTCGATAATATACCAAGAGATCATCTTGCCGCAGTAGATATCACTACAAAGACTGTTACCGAATGGAATCCTGCTCCCAATCAAAGGGTATATACATTTTTAGCAGATGGCGATATCCTCTATGCTGCCGGCGGCTTTACAGAAATTGGCGGCAAAAAAAGAAACTATTTAGCAGCATTGGATAGAACAACTGGTCTGACCACTGACTGGACGCCAGATTCGATTGGTCATGATGTCAGATCAATGATCGTCAAGGATACAACTATCTATATTTCCGGAGGATTCACCAACATCGGTTATAATAAACGCCGCCGCTTGGCTGCACTCAGTACCATCAGCGGAAAGTTAACCCCCTGGAATCCTGATGCCAGATATGATGTAAACAGCATTGTACCGGCAAGTGGCCAAAAAATTTACGCCGGCGGATCTTTTTACAGAATTGGCAATGTACAAAGAGGTAAAATTGCTGCATTAGATATAATCAGCGGAAAACCCACGGAATGGAATCCCGGTATTGACGGCTCGGTCAATACGATGATCATGAGGGATTCAATAATATATATGGGGGGAAATTTCCGGAACTTTGTCGGCGAGGAACGTAGAAATCTTGCCGCTTTCGATGTTCGCACTGGTGATATCACCCCCTGGAATCCCAATCCAACCGGCGGAGCTCCCATAGCCGATTTACTCTTTTATCGAGGCAAAATTTACGTCGGCGGGGTGTTTGGCAGCATTGGGGGGCAGACGCGGCGCTTTCTTGCTGAGTTGGATCCTATCACAGGAGAAGCCTCTGCATGGGGACCGACACCTAATTTAAGTGTTAATTCTATTGCCGCTTTTAATGACACTATTTATATCGCCGGAGATTTTTGGAAAATAGACGAGCATCGACGGAACCATATCGCCGCTATCGATATAAATACCGGAGAAGTCACCGATTGGAACCCCGATCCAGCCCGCAAGCCGACGCTTTTCTATCAGGATCAGGCAACATTGTATGTTGCCGGAAATTTTTTCCGTATGGCCGGCGAACCCCGCCGCAGCCTGGCAGCTTTCAATTTAGAAACCGGCCAGTTGACCGATTGGGCGCCCAATGGTTCTGATCCCGTATCAGTTTCTGATATCAAAAAAGGCAATGATGTTTTATATATCGCCGGGGGATTTCAAACATTTGGCGGTCGGAATTATAAAAGCCTTGTTTCCGTGGATTTGGAAAGCGGTCTTGTAAATGATTGGTCTCCGAATCCTAATCAAAGTGTACGAACCCTGGCAGTGAAAGATACAAATCTTTATGTTGGAGGTAATTTTGGGCAGATCGGCAACTTACCACTGTATGGTTTTGCCAGCTTCGGCAAAGATGTACCTGGCGGACCGGCACCAGCGTCGCCATCTCCACGGGTGCCAGCGCCGGTTAAAATACCTATAACGCTAACGTTCGGAACGAACTATCCCAATCCGTTTTCTCACTACACTAATATTCGCTTTCGCTTGCAGAAAAGAACCACCATTTTCATGGAGATTTTTAACATTCTAGGTCATCGGGTGCGAACATTTCCCAAATATCCGGACATAGAGGTCTTTAATGCCGGATGGAACGAAATTTTCTGGGACAGCAGAGACGACTTTGGCCGCCCGCTCGCCAGCGGTGTCTATTTCATTCGTTTACGCGCCGATGGTGAAACCGTCTTTAGTAAATGCGTATTAATCCGCTAACCCAAGGATTAGCCACCTGGCAACTAAATCAATAATACCCTGTTAAAATTTCTTTGGTTTTCAGATTTAGCGAAGCAGCACCATTTTCCGCACTTTCGTGATTTGTTTTTTCTTCCCCGAGGCTTTAACGCTGAGCTGATAGAAATAAATACCGCTGGAAACTTCTTGGCCAAAGCGATTCTTTCCATCCCAGACAGAGGTATAATCTCCGGCATTCATAGATTCATTCACCAAGGTTTTCAGCAACCGCCCGGAGATGTCATAAATTTTCAATTGGACAATTCCGACATCAGATATACGAAATCCAATATTCGTCTCCGGGTTAAACGGATTAGGATAGTTCTGCGCCAAATAAAAACTTCCCGCGGCATGCTCATCATCACTGCCAATGCCCACCAGATCAGTGGCAATTAACGCCACCTGCAGTCCAAATCCTTCCGTTGGGCTATCGGCACGAATGGTGAGCACATCCCGCCAATCATTCACACTGTCCGGAAAGAACACAACTGGTAATGCGAATTCTCCATTGGCGGGAATGTCGAATGGCAGTGCTTTCGCCACTGCAAAAAATGGCGAGCGTGTGCTGGCCGTTGTAATGGTTATAGCTTCGTTGGTGTTATTCTCCAAATGGAGTGTAGTGGTATCCGGATAACCGGCAAAGCCATCGAGCCAGAGCGTGTCGGCATCTGCACTTAACAGACTGGATGACCATTTGGCACGGGCAGCACGGTAACTCATGTGGGTGCTGTCATAGGAAAGTTCCAGCGATTTCGTCCCATCAGGATTCACCTCGGTAATCGAAGGCCAGCCTCCTCCCCAGCCAATTAAAGTGCGACCATCATCCTGCCGGGTGGCGTTGCCCATAAACGGATAGAATGTTGAGGAAGCATATTTCCACACCAAAGTTGCCGTCAGGGTCTGTTCATCAATTTCATACTCCAACGCCCGGGAATATGGCGGATTGAGAAAATTGCCATTATCGAACAGGGTATAATTGCCGTTCGGCAATACGCGAATATGATGTTGATAGGCGAAGCCGCGGTCATCATTGATAAAAGTAAACTGATTCTTCTTGCCCCCCCAGCGCCAGATAATATCGCCGGTCTGCCGGTTGATTTTGGTAATTTCACTCATATTCCGGGATGAGATGAGCAGATGGCCGTCATGGTCTACCTCAATCGCATTTCCATGAGAATAATCAACGTTCGCTGCAGTAAGGTCAATGTTACTGTCAGCATCGGTAATCTCGAAATGATCCCAGCTGCGCCACTGGAAGATGACATTTTTATCAACATCTAATTCCTGGATAATCAATCCGGTAACCACCGCATTGGGATTGCCGCCGGCAACGATTGTATCCATCCGTATCGTTTGAAAATCATAACTCATCATCAGGGCATTTCCATTTTCCAGAATCAACAATTCATGACCATCAGTGACGTATCCATTGCCAGTGCGGAAGCTGTCTACCACTGCATAACGGTCATCCATGAGGTAATAGCGATTATCTTCCGCAGTAATCCCCGGGGCAGTCCATTCATAGTAGCTCAAAAGTCCATTGGACTGCAACAGCAAATCGTTGCACAACCCTTCACAGGCCCGATAGAAAATAGGTGAACCGTAGTCATCACCAATAATTAGGTATCCCGGTCCAATGTCGGGTGGTGCAAAAAAGAAAGGTGTCATTAGCAAGTAGCCCGGCGTAGGATTATCATAGGCTGTCTGGCTAAAGGTTGGGAAATTGTCTGGCAACGAATCCGCCCCGAATGTTGTAACGGGTGATTGTCCATTCATTTTATTTGAACGAAAAGCGATTTGATTTTCCTGAGATGTAGAGGCAAAGCAGTGATCATTCAACGTATTAACTTTTGAAATCATCCCCTTTGAAACAGAGAAGCGAGATTGAAATTCATTAAGTATTTCACCAGCCTGGGTGCGAATACCAG
Organism: Calditrichia bacterium; assembly: GCA_028284905.1. Taxonomy (GTDB): domain Bacteria; phylum Calditrichota; class Calditrichia; order RBG-13-44-9; family J075; genus JACKAP01. The sequence continues at coordinate 287,896 of JANQQU010000085.1, read as the reverse complement.
AACCAAGTTTTATCGTTACAGTTTCTCCCGGAGAAAAAAAACGGCTTGGCCGAAAAATCAATGTTTTTTCATCCTTCAGTAAAATCAACTCTCCACGATGTATCCCGCTCTCCGATCCTTCAACAACGATTTTTGTCGCCGATATAGTTGATCGCTCCAACATCATTCCCGGCCGCAAAATGATATTGCTTTCCGGAGAAACCATTACTGCATCATGCCGGGGCGAAATATATTCGAAAGGCATATTTTTCTGATTATTTGCAAAAAGGAATCCTCCAATACAAAAGATGTTTAGAAGGATAATATTCAATTTAGCAAACCCACGCATACGCCACTCCGATTTTTTTCGAAAATGATTTACCCACTCAATAACACTGAAAAATTGCCGGTAATATAAGTAAGATGAGGCCTCACCTGCAAATATCTGCATGAGGAATTATCAGATAAAACCGCTGAAGTGATGATTTCATTAATTGAGCTAAATCCTGAAGAAAAATTCAGTGAATGAGAACTTGATTTTGCGGCTATTTTTATTATGTTTAATGTCTTGTACAACACGGCCGTTACTCCTGGAATTATTGGCCGGATGGGGCATTCGAATTATTGTCTTTTGTTGAAGTGATATTTGTGTTTTCTGTTATTTGCCGGAGTTGGTGAATGTTCTCGCATCATTTTGTGTTCAATGAATTTTCTGTCGTTTCATGGAATTTTCCCGGGGGAGAAATCCGCTGCCGACAGGTCATTCGAACAACATTTATTTACCTGGACACCATTCTGCATGCCACACCACTCCCGCTGACACAATTATTAAATTTCTGCTTCTATCATTTTTGTATTTGTCACGAAAGTTTCAGGGTACCGCCCTATTTTAACGCCTCCCACGCGATTGGGAACGACACTGAATAATTCATCAGATAATAACAAAACTGAAATACGATGTTCGCGCCACCGGGATTTATTTACAAACTTTTATGAAATTCATATGGCCTGTTGCCGAAAGCGCAACATCCACAAACTTTAAGAGAAGGTTCTGATTTATGGCAAATCCAATTAAGGTAGGTATCGTTGGTCTGGGCAAAATGGGTGGCATTCGCGCTAATACCATTCGGGAAAATGATCACACCGTTTTGGTTTCCGGGACAGATGCTGCCCCTCCGGAAAAAGGGTTTGAAGACCTGGAATTTCTCCCGGATTATCAATCCGTTATCAACTCTGATGTGGACGCAATTTTTGTCTGCACCCCAAATCGTTTTATCCCCGATGTAGTTGTTGCAGCGCTGGACGCTGGCAAGCATGTGTTTTGCGAAAAACCTCCCGGCCGTAACATGGCTGATATCGAGCGCATTATTGAAGCAGAAAAACGCCATCCCGGTTTGGTTGTAAAAGTTGGTTTTAACCATCGTTATCATTTTGGTATCATGGAAGCTAAAAAGCTGGTAAACAGCGGTGAGTATGGTAAAATTCTCTGGGTGCGCGGTATTTACGGCAAAGCGGAAGGGTCCGGTAAACCGAATGAGTGGCGGAACGACCCCGGTATGGCTGGCGGCGGTATCCTTTTCGACCAGGGCATTCATATGCTCGATCTCTTTAATTATTTCTGTGGCGGATTTACAGAAATTAAAAGTATGGTTACTACCGCTTACTGGAATTTCCCCATGGAAGATAATGCCTTTGCCCTGCTCCGGAACGACCGGAACCAGATAGCAATGCTGCACAGCTCTTTTACCCAATGGAAACATCGTTTTACCCTGGAAATTTTTATGGAAGACGGCTACGTTATTGTCGACGGTATGCCATCCGGTACCCGCAGCTATCGCGATGAGTGGATTATCCAGGCGCGCAAGCATCTGGGCTTTGCGATTGGCAATCCTCCGGAAAGCAAAACATTTTGTAATACCGATCCTTCCTGGGATCTGGAATTGGCAGAATTTGTAAAGTGTATCCACACCGGCCAACCGGTGCAGAATGGCACCACTGCAGATGCCCGCGAAGTGATGCGCCTGGTCTTTGGCATCTACGATGCAGATGATAATTTTCAAGAAGAACAGGCAAACAAGCGGCAAGGCTAGCTCAAAGGAGAAATGATGAAAAACGATACCCCGATTGCAGTAACTTCCCGTTCTTTTTCCCGGCACCCCATCTTGCGTGCGGAATTGGAAGCGCGTTATTCCAATGTCCAATTCAACGACGAAGGCCTGGCCCTGAAGGGCGACGCCCTGATAAATTATGCCCGGGGTAAAAAAAAGTTGATTACTGCGCTGGAAAAAATCGACGAATCATTTCTTTCTGCGTTGCCGGATCTGGAGGTGATCAGTAAATACGGGGTCGGTACCGACATGCTCGATAAAGCAGCGATGATTCGTCACGGCATCAAACTGGGTTGGACTGGCGGGGTCAACCGTCGTTCCGTCACGGAACTCACCCTCTCCTTTATGATTTCTCTGTTGCACCTGGTGCCGGAAACCAACCTGGAAATTCGCGAGGGCACCTGGAAAAATCGCAAAGGCCGCTGCCTTACCGGCCGCACTGTCGGGATTATCGGTTGCGGGCATATCGGCAAAGATCTGACGCCTTTTTTACGGGCTTTTGATTGCCCGGTACTAGCGCATGACATCCTCGATTTCCCGGATTTTTACGCCGCCCACCAGGTTGAAGCGGTCGACCTGGAATCTCTGCTGCGCCGGGCAGATATCGTAACACTGCACGTCCCACTGGACGACAGCACTCGCAATATCATTAATGCTGAGCGCCTGGCGATGATGAAACCGGATGCACTATTAATAAACTGCGCCCGCGGTGGACTGGTTGATGAAGCAGCGCTTGAAGCGAGCCTGCGCGATGGTAAACTTTCTGCCGCTGGTTTCGATGTTTTTGCCACCGAGCCTCCGGAGAATCATTCATTAATCGGATTATCCAATTTCCTCTGCACTCCCCACATCGGCGGCAGTTCGGAGGAAGCAATTCTGGCAATGGGCCGGGCGGCAATTCGTGGGTTGGATGAGAACATGCTACCGACGAAGGATTATCCACCGGCAGGGTAAGGTGGTTTGGTTTTGTGGATGTTGATAGTGGTTGTTTCGGTGCGGTGTTTTTTGCCATTAGGCGATTCAGAGGATTATGGCTCCGCTCCTTCGTCGCTAATTGTTCCGCTCCCGTTGGTCGCTAATGGTTTAAATATAAGGAAAGTTACAAGGTAAGCCATCAACGACCGCAGGGAGTGCATCCATCAGCGACGAAGGAGCGCAACCATTAGCGACCAACGGGAGCGGAGCCATCAACGACCGCAGGGAGTGCAACCATCAGCGACCAACGGGAGCGGAGCCATCAACGACCGCAGGGAGTGCAACCATCAAATCGTAAACACTCAAAGGACAACTATGCCCTTAAAAGAAATCTCTTTCCCGGACATGCCTGCCGCTGCTGAAGCGTTAGCAAATGATATAATTGACGTCTTAAAAATAGCCATTGCAGAAAAAGGGAAGGCGGTACTTGCCGTTTCCGGAGGCAGAACGCCTGCAATGGTTTTTCGCCATTTGCGTCAGGCTGACCTGGATTGGGCAAATGTCATTATAACCCTGACGGATGAGCGTTGGGTGCCTGCAGATCATCCCGATAGTAATGAAAATCTGGTGCATACCCATCTGCTGCAGGAGAAGGCAGCGGCGGCAAAATTCATTCCCCTGTATGGCGGTGAGGCAACCGCGATAGACGGACAGAATGCCTGTGAAGCCCGGCTCGCAGCCCTCCCCTTCCCCATTGATGCGGTTTATCTCGGCATGGGTCCGGATGGGCACTTTGCCTCTCTCTTTCCCGGGGATAAAGCCGTTCATGAAAAAGAAGGGCGCTGTGTTGGTGTGGCAGCGACCGCCGATCGGGTGGCACGAATGTCCCTCACGGCGCCGGCAATTCTAAATGCCCGGCAGGTTTTCCTGCTCTTTAACGGAGCGGAGAAACATCAAAAATACCAGGAAGCGCAAACGCCTGGGGATGTGGCAAGTTTACCGCTACGGCTGCTTTTCTCCGACACTGCAACAGCATTGAAGGTACTGAGCGCACCCTAATCCGCTCCGTCCTTGAATTGCTATTGAGAAAATTGTATGTTTCAGCTCCGGCATTATCACAGCGAACCAGACCGGAAACGATCGTCGCAAAAATAATCCTAAATACATAACAACCCATTTAAACCCACAAGGATCTCCCATGAGAAAAAACACACTGAAAGAGATTTGGGCACGCGGTGATGCCGTCATCAATGGATGGTGCGCAATCCCCAGTTCGTTTTCTGCGGAAGTGATGGCCCACCAGGGATTCGACTCCATTACTATCGACATGCAGCATGGCCTGGTAGAGTATCAGGTAATGACAACAATGCTGCAGGCAATTTCTACCACGGATGTTATTCCGCTGACCCGGGTGCCCTGGAACGATCCAGGTCGCTTAATGAAAGTACTCGATGCCGGTTCATATGGCGTTATTTGCCCGATGATCAACAATGTTGAAGAAGCAGAAAGACTGGTAAAAGCCTGTAAATACCCACCCTGGGGATTCCGCAGCTTTGGCCCGATTCGCGCTAAATATTATGGTGGCGGCACCACACACGGCGGCGGTAATTATCACAACTACGCCAATGATGAAACGCTGGTTATCCCGCAAATTGAAACCAAGGAAGCGATTAAGAATCTGGACGAAATTCTCCAGGTACCTGGCATTAGCGCCATTTATATTGGTCCGTCGGATCTCTCCATGGCACTCGGTAAAGAGCCGCGTAAAGGTCAGACCGATCCGGAAGTAATTGAAGCAAAATCTTATATTCTGGAAACCGCCAAGAAACATGGCATTCCCGCCGGTATTCACACCAATTCCCGGGAAGTTGCTATCGAAAGAATTGAACAAGGATTCCAGTTTACTTCCCTGCAAAGTGATGACCGCTTTTTATCTCACAAAGCGAAAGAAGAAGTCAACGCTGTTCGGGAAGGGATTGCCAAAAGGAAATAGAAAGGATTCTAAAAATGAGTTTTCCAGACAAAAAATTTGCTGAAATTGGCAGCTTCACCGATGCTTACTTCAGCCAGCTTAAGGATGCAGCCGCCAGTGTCGGGCGTGAAAAGATAAACCAGGCAGCAGAAATTCTAACCAATGCATATGCCAATGGTCGCATCGTATTCTCCTGCGGGAATGGTGGATCGGCGTCGATTTCCAATCATATGGTTTGTGATCACTCCAAGCTGGTGCAGACCGATACCGACCTGGTTCCCCGGGTGGTATCGCTTAGTAATTCCATCGATTTCATGACTGCGATTGGTAATGATATCTCTTACGAGGATGTTTTTCTATTCCAGCTTCGCTCCCTGGCCCGCCCGGGAGATGTGCTGATCACCATCAGCTCTTCCGGGAATTCCGAAAATATCGTTCGGGCAGCACACTGGGCAAAGGATAATGGCATGCCGGTTATTTCCATGACTGGTTTCTCCGGTGGACGTTCTTCGGAAATTGCCGATGTTAATCTGCATGTTACCGGCGATAACTATGGCGTTATCGAAGATGTGCACGCATCATTGATGCACATTCTCGCCCAATATATTCGAATGGCGCATATGGATGAAGGCTTGATTAAGGAACGGAAGTTTTAAAGAGGCAGATTTTCCTGGTTCCCATCCCGGAGCGCCGGGATGGGAACCCAATTTTTGGCGAAACTCTGTTTCACGAACCACCGCTTAGCTACTCGAAACGGAGTTTCGAACATAGGTGCATTCCCAAACTGGAGTTTGGGAACGAGTTGCCCCTTGATAATCCTGCTATCCATCCAACACTGCTTTATTCACCAACGACTCCAGCTCCGGAGATTCACCATTCAGCACTGAGAGCACATTAGTTACTGCGCCAATGCCCATATTGCGAAAAGAATTATCCGAAACGCCACCGATGTGGGTGGTCAGGATAACATTATCGAGAGAAAAAAGCGGGTGATCGGCCGGCGGTGGTTCCTGCTCGAAAGCATCCAATGCGGCGCCACCCAGTTTCCCCTCCGTTAACGCCCCGTGGAGATCGGCCTCATTGATAATGCCTCCCCGGGCGGTGTTGACCAAATAAGCACCATCTTTCATCGTTGCAATGGTAGCTTTATTGATCAGGTAGCGAGTGTTCTCATTTAATGGGCAGTGCAGGCTGATGATATCAGCGCGAGGAAAAATATCCGCTGGTGTCTTCACCTTTTCTATATAGTCCGGTAATGCTTCTTCCCGTTGAGAAGGATGGTAGACCAGCACCTTCATATTAAACGGTGCAACGAGCTCCGACAGCCGCTTTCCGATGCGTCCAAATCCGATAATCCCTAACGTTTTTCCCAGTAACTCCAGACCATCGTAGCCTTTTTTATCGAAAATGCCATTGCGAATCCGTTTATCCTGCAAGGGAATTTTCCGAACCAGGGAAAACATGAGCGCAAAAGCATGTTCGGCAGTCGACTCAAAATTTGCTTTCGGGGTAAACATTACCGGAATATTACGTTCCGTAGCAGCGTTAAGATCAATATTATCAACACCAACACCATGCTTGCATATCACCCGCAAATTTTCTGCAGCATCCTGGACAGCCGCGGTAATTTTGCCCTGCCGGACAATTAATCCATCAGGATTAAAAGCCTTTAGTTTGCGAACCAGATCTTCCGGCGTATCCTTTGGATCACCGATTTGATAGGTGCAATTGTTCTCTTCCAGCATCTTCAAGGCTACATCGGCAATGCTGGTACCGGTTAAAAAAATTCGAAAACTCATGGTCATCTCCCTGGCCGTTATCTCATATTCAATATCGAATTCACAATCACGCTTTAAATTAATCATTAATTTCCGCAGGGCATATTAATTTCCAGTGAAATTTTTTGTTTTATCCCAAGGCTTGAAACTCGCTCGGAGATTTCTTAAAATGTGCATGTTCTAATAAATCGCAGTGAAAGGAATATCCATGTTAAATTTTAAGGTCTTATTATATCTTCTATTCGCTCTTTTCCTCTTTAATAGCTGTACTGAAAAAGAATCGGCGACAACTGCCGAAATCGATGGTTATGTAGAAAAAATCATGCAAAAAATAGATATCCCCGGCATGGCAATCGCGGTCGTGCAGGATGGCGCGGTTATTTACAGCAAAGCTTTTGGCGTGCGCAACATTGCTGCGCAGACTGAATTGGCCGAAGATCATATTTTTCATATGGCTTCCGTTTCGAAACCGTTTGTTGCGACAGCCATTATGCAATTGGTTGAACGGGGCAAGATGAAGCTCGATGATCCCGTCACGACCTATCTCCCCTATTTCCAACTGGCGGATGACCGTTATCAGCAGATCACAATTCGGCAAATGCTTAACCACACTTCCGGGATGCCGGACGTCCGCGATTACGAGTGGGACAAGCCGCAACAGGATGAAGGTGCCGCCGAACGCTACGTTCGCAGTCTTACGACAGAAAACATGATTGCCGCTCCCGGCGAAACCTGGCGCTACAGCAATATGGCTTTCGATGCACTGGGAGATGTTATCGCCAAAGTATCCGGCATGTCCTTTGAAGAATATGTAAAGACCAACATCCTTTTACCGCTTGGAATGAAACAAAGCAGTTTCCTGCAGCCGGATATTGCGCCGTCGCTGCGCACAACCCCGCATGTCTGGCAATTTAAACCGATCGTCAGTCAGGTTTATCCCTACAATCGCCGCCATGCCCCCAGTTCTACCTTAAATGCCAATGTTACGGAAATGACCCGCTGGATGCTGGCCAACCTCAATCATGGTGAGCTAGACGGGAAACGTATTTTGAAAGCCGACAGTTACGACATTCTCTGGCAACCTTCAGCCCAGGTAAATGAAGAGTTAAACGTCGGACTCAGCTGGTTTCTCGGCAGCTATAAGGGCAACAAAATCGTCTTTCACAGCGGTGGTGATACTGGCTATCGGAGCCAGTTGGTACTGTTACCGGAGAAAAATATTGGCGTAGTTCTCGCCTGCAATTACGACCGTGCACCGACCGGTGACATTCGCAACGGCATCCTCGATATTCTCCTCGGAGAAACACCGCAAATCCCCCGTTTATCGATTGCGTCCGTATTTGCCAGCGTTTATGCCGAGAAAGGCATAGAAGCTGCCAAGGCGCATTACCACAAGCTGGCGAATGAAGCACCAGATGAATATATTTTCGGCGATGGAGAGCTGAATCGGCTTGGATATTTCTTTCTGCAGGCAAAGCAAGTTAGCCAGGCCATTGAGGTTTTTAAGTTCAATGTTGAGCTATATCCGGAAGTCGCGAATACTTATGACAGCCTCGGAGAAGGTTACATGATCGCGGGTAATAAGGTAGCAGCAATCTTTAACTATCGATTATCTTTGGAGAAAGATCCCGGTAATGAGAATGCGGTTGAAATGCTCAAAAGACTAGGGGCAAATTGAGCAAATCTTCCAAGCAACCAGAAGCGCCCTTGCGCATAGGTATTGAAATTGGCGGCACTAAATTGCAAGCTGGGCTGGGCACAAGCGCCGGGCAAATTCTCCAGTTGGAACGCCGGGAGGTTGATCGCCCGGCAGGCGCAACCGGCATAAGAAATGCGCTTGTTTCTATGCTCCCAAAACTGTTTCAGGCAGCCGAGGAAAAGGGTGCAACTGTGGAAAGCATCGGCATCGGTTTTGGGGGGCCGGTTGATGTTCGCAATGGCCATGTTATCCAATCTTTCCAAATTTCCGGCTGGGAAAATTTCCCGCTAAAAAAATGGGCAGAAGATACCTGGCAGCGCCCGGCGTTTCTTAATAATGACGCCAGTGTTGCCGGATTGGCGGAGTCGCTGTATGGCAATGGTAAAAACGTTTCGCGGATGTTCTATATCACTATTGGTAGCGGCATCGGTGGCGGGTTTATCATCGACAATCGAATCGACGACGGACAAGGATTCGGGAGCGGCGAAATTGGCCATTGCCATGTGCCGGATCCAACAAGTGGGAAACCGCTGGCGCTTGAAAACATCTGCTCCGGGTGGGCGATTGGCCAACGCGCCCGGGGAGCGGCTGAAAAAACGACGAGTATAATGACCGTCATCGCCGGCAGCAATTCAGCGATTGACGCTCGCACTGTCTATCTTGCCGCCGAACAGGGAGATCCCCTGGCAAACACAATATTAACCGACACCTGTCAAACCCTGGGCGTTGCCATCGCAAATGTTATTGCACTGCTCCATCCCCAGCGAATAATCATCGGGGGCGGCGTTTCGCTGATGGGCGTATTATTCTGGGATCAATTAAGATCTGCAGTTATGCAGGGAACACTCCCACTGTTTGCAAACAGTGTTACCATTTATCCTGCAGCCCTCGGAGAAGCAGTTGTAGTTATCGGCGCATTGGCATTAATTGAGACTGCTGGCCCCGGCAAGACCTCTTAGTAGTTCTTGGGATTAAACGATCATTCTCTGAAAAAAATCTTGGTCAGGCTACCTCTCGTTTATAAATTGAGGGAGTTAAATTATTATAGTTAAGGTTAGAAATGAAAAAGTGGCATATTTTCTTAATTGTTGGCGTGGCTCTTCTCTTTGTTGCTCGTATTTACGTCTCTAAGCAACAGGCAGAAAACCGGAAGGCGCAACAGGAAATGATCAATGATTTAGCCCGGCAGCAAGCCGAAGAACGGGCGAAAGATACCCTGAATATTAGCGTGATAACCGATAGCCTCTCAGAAAGCCTCGATGCGCAAAAAGCCCGCCTGGACTCTATTGGCGAGGAATTAAAAAAGCGTCAAAAAGAATTCAATAAAAAAATGAAGAAAAGACGCGAAAGTCGCTGACCAGCAAACGGAAGGGTGACGATGATTACGATTGAACAGGCCACAGCGCAAGCAGCTGGCGAGATTGCCCTTCTGAATACATTTGTCCAGCAAAAACATGCCCGAGCATTCCCGGCAATTTTTAAACCGGCGAGCCATAGCCCGGAAGTCGTGGATTTTTTTGCAAAGCTATTGGACGATCCGGCCAACTATTTCTTTCTTGCCTCCGTTAACAACGCATCAGCGGGATACATTTGGGCCCGAGTGGAAAATCGCAACGCCTCTCCGTTAATCTACGCCTCAAATTTTCTCTATATCCATCATATCAGCGTCCATGAAGAATTCCGGAACAAACAAATTGGCAGTTTGCTAGTCGATAAAGTTATCGAACTCGGGAAATCATCAAACATAAAAACGATTGCATTGGACACCTGGTCGTTTAATGCCGACGCACAACGTTTTTTTGAGAGATGCGGGTTCGACGTATATAATTTACATATGTGGCAACATTTTTAAACCTGGGGGAGTTGTGGCAGTTTTATTCTTTCCGACGCCGGCCGATTTTCGCAAATGGCTGGCAGAAAATCATGAAAACTTACAGGAACAATGGGTGGGCTACTATAAGAAAGCCAGTGGCATTCCCAGCATTACCTGGCCGGAATCCGTCGATGAAGCGCTGTGTTTCGGCTGGATAGACGGACTGCGGAAAACCATTGACGATAAACGCTACAAAATCCGATTCACACCGCGTAAGCCCCGCAGCAACTGGAGCGCGGTAAACATCAAACGTGTGGAAGAATTGAAGCAACTGGGATTAATGCAACCGGCAGGCCTCGCCGCTTATGAAAAGTTCAAGGATGGCAAATCCGCACAGTATTCCTACGAACAAAATAATCCCGAATTGGACCCCGCTTATCTGGAAAAGATTAAACAGCACCCGGACGCCTGGCAATATTTTGAAGCGCTGGCGCCTTCTTACAAACGGGCATCTGTTTGGTTTGTCATGAGTGCAAAACGCGAAGAGACACGCCTGCGCCGTCTGAATATCCTCATTGAATCTTCCGCAAAGGGCGAAAAAATTCCCATGTTAATTAATTCGAAAAAGAAGTAAAGGGCTATTGCCCGCATAAATGTTCACAATTGCTCCCTTTCAATCCTCCCCTATTCACCGGTTTCATCGCCGGTGAATGAAAGTACATCAACACCGGATTACTAAAGGCTAAGAAAGCACTCATTACGCCACTTCTCATCCCTCACGAGCTTAATATTTACCAGAAAAACGCTGCTTTATTTGCTTAGTACATTTTTTTTCGCAATATTATCACTCAAAATTGAAACACAATGAAACGATTCAAAATTTTGTAACAATAGGGGTCAGAATGGATAAACATATGCGATCTTCCCTCTGGAGCGCCGTTATTGTCTCGCTGGGCGGCTTCTTATTTGGCTTTGATGCATCGGTTATTTCCGGGGTGATTGGATTTATCACACCGGAGTTCGCCCTGGATGATTTTCAGCAGGGGCTGGTCGTTGGTGCACCGACTTTAGCAGCAATCGTTGGCGGGATAACGATTGGGCCATCCAGCGATTATTTTGGACGGAAACGCGTCCTCATTCTGGTAGCATTCCTCTACTCAATCTCCGCCGTGCTTTCTGCGCTGGCGCCAGGATTCTGGACATTGGTCATCGCCCGGGCATTAGGCGGCCTCGCCTTTGTTTCCCTGGTCATTGCCCCAATGTATATCGCTGAAACAGCGCCGGCAAAACTGAGAGGCCTGCTGGTGTCCGTCAATCAATTGAACATTATGGTGGGCTTTTCGGCCGCATATTTTGCGAACTATTTCCTTTTGCAGCTCAGTAATTCCGCATCGTCATTCGCCATTTCCCTCGGTATCGATCAATATGCCTGGCGCTGGATGCTGGGCCTGGAAGCCATTCCCGCCATTATCTATTTTTTACTGCTGTTCACTCTCCCGGAAAGCCCGCGCTGGCTGATCATTAAAAACCGTATAGATGAAGGACGGGCAGCGCTGGCCCGTTTTGTGCCGGCCGACCGGTTAACAGCTGAATTTCAGGCAATGCAAGAGAGTATTACCGCTGCCGGTAAACAAACCAAAGCTTATTTCTCGGAGCTTTTCCATCCACGGTTACGAATGACTTTGGTGATAGCGGTTATCGTTGGCATCGCTCAACAGATTACCGGCATCAACGCGGTATATTTTTATGCGCCGAGCATTTTTGAGCAAAGTGGCATTGGCACAAATGCTGCCTTTGCCCAGGCAATATGGGTTGGCATTATCAACCTCATTTTCACAGTATTTGCGATGGTGCTAATCGATAAACTCGGCCGGAAGCCGCTGTTGCTGGTCGGTCTTGCCGGCGTATTTATCAGCATGTCGGTTGCTGCGTATGGCTTCAACAATGCTACATATCAGCTCAATAGCGCTTCTATCGCTTCTCTTGAAAACACCGTGGATACGGACAAGTTACAAGCTCTCGCCGGGCAAACGTTCGACAATGATGTTGCTTATAAAAATGCCCTGAAGGCATCATTAGGGGAAAACGTAATGAAGCAGCATGAAAGTGCATTAATTCAGGCTGCTGTCAATATGAATCCAACCATTGTATTAGTAGGTATTCTCGGTTTTGTCGCCTCTTTTGCTTTTTCTCTCGGGCCGGTAATGTGGGTGTTGTTTTCGGAAATTTTTCCGAGCAGAATTCGCGGGCTGGCCATCTCGGCCGTAGGATTTATCAACAGCCTGGTCAGCTTTCTGGTGCAGTTTTTATTCCCCTGGGAATTAAGCAATCTCGGCACGGCCCTGACATTTTTAATCTACGGCCTCTTTGCCCTGCTGGCATTAGCGCTGGTCATTTGGCTGCTGCCGGAAACAAAAGGTAAATCGCTTGAAGAAATCGAAGCCGCTATTTCTTCGGTTTAGATGTGGCTCAAAATTCAATTGAAAACTATCAAGGGGAAAAAATGGCTAATAAAATCCGCTGGGGGATTGTCAGTACCGGGAGAATCGCCCACTCATTCGCTCAGGATTTTAAGTATGTTGAAAGTGGGGAATTAACCGCCGTTGCCTCACGCTCGACAACTTCCGCTGAATCATTTGGCAGACAATATAATATTTCGAAAGCGTATCCGAATTACCAGGATCTCTTTAATGATCCGGATGTAGATGCCGTTTACATTGCGACCCCGCACAACCTCCATTATCAAAACACTATTGATGCATTTAACAGCGGTAAAGCGGTTCTTTGTGAAAAGCCATTCACCATAAACGCCAGTGAGTGCCGAGCGCTAATCAGCCGGGCGCGATCGGAAAATCGTTACGTGATGGAAGCGATGTGGACTTTTTTCCTGCCGGCAATTCAAAAGGCCCGGGAATGGGTCGCAGCGGGACGAATCGGCGCACTGAAACACATCAAAGTCGATTTTGGATATCCGCAATTGCCCTATGATCCGGAACGGCGGGAGTACAAAAAAGAACTGGGCGGAGGATGCTTATTGGAGATGGGCGTCTATCCGGTCGCTCTTACCTGGCTATTTATGCAGGATGACCCGGCAAAGATTGAAGTCATCGCCCGCAAAGCGCCAAATGGGGTGGAAGATGATCTCAGCATCCTTTTCGAATACCCCACCGTCACAGCGACACTGGGCACTTCATTCCGCTGTAAACTGCAAAACTGGGCCTACATCATCGGGCAGGATGGATACATCGCCATTCCCGACTTCTGGCGAGCCTATGCTTGCTACTTATATGAACTCGATACCCAGGTAGAAGCATTTGAGGACAATCGCAGCAGCCTGGGATTTAACTTCGAAACCGAGGCAGTGAATCAGGATTTGCTGGTAGGGAGAAAAGAATCGGAAGTCGTTCCGTTATCGGATAGTTTGAAGTTTCAGGAGCATATGGAGTGGATTCGGGAGAAGTATTCTTAGATGATGGTGTGGTTACGAAAGCAAGCAAAATTCGAATTGGTTGTGCAATTACAATTTCTCGAGAGTATGGTTCCGCTTCGCTAATGGCTCCACTCCCTGCGGTCGTTAATGGTTAAATAACAATTTGCATATGAGATAACCATCAGCGACACAAGGAGCGGCAACAATTAGCGACCGACGGGAGCGGAACCATCAGTGACCGCAGGGAACGCAACCATTAGCGACCAACGGGAGCGGAGCCATCAGTGACCGCAGGGAACGCAACCATCAGCGACCAACGGGAGCGGAACCATACTTCTAAAGCGTTTGGGTTTTCTCGGAACGTAGTTTTTAAAACATATTTTCAAAACACCACACACCCAATTTCTTATCTTTCTTCAATCAACTCACTAGTAGAAAACCGGTACCTCATATTCCGGTAGACACAAACATCAGTGATATCTTCCGGGGTGCCTTGCGGGGCGGAGCGATAATTTGTGGAAACGCGGTATGCTCCTTTCACCGGCAATACCCGATGCCAGGTGTGGCCGTGTAATAAAATGACCGTGCCTTTTTTCGGCGTTAGTACCAATTGGTTCTCAAAATCGGCCTGTGGATCACCGGCTGGCAGGATTCCTTTTTTATGGGTGCCGGGCACAACAACCGTCTGCCCACCGATCTCCGGGGTAATATCCATGGTATATACTAAACGATTCATATTGAACTTGCCGGCATCTTCCGGGGGACAATCCTGGTGCCAGGCCTGCCCCTGCGTTCCCTGCCGGGAAAACATTACCATACAGTATTGACGCTGCCAGTTATCCCCCAATATGCTTTTGGTTAATGCTTGCAAACTCACATTTTCATCAACGGCATCAAATTCTTTCACACCTTCATTCTGTGGAAACCAGGGAATGACCTCGGTCTTTGCCTTCCCGAGAAATTCATCATTATGAAGAAACTCCGGGGTATATCCATAATGTTGAATTATTAAATTATTCAACCGATCCATCAGCTGTTTATCAAGAAACTCCTCCAGAACGATAAATCCATTTTCCCAGAATTCACGGGTTAATTTTTCCAAATTCATCTCAATCCTCCGGTATTTGGTTAATGTTTTGAAATAACAGGCTAAACTTGCGGTTATCCTTAATCATAACAACGCTTTAAAATCTCAAAAAGCATTTCCTGAATTGTGTTCATTAAAATTTAAACAATAATTTTCCGACATTTTTTCTTCTTTTCTAAACACAAGAAAATCAAATCATTACAAAGCGGTATACGCATCAATTTTTCTACTTTTTTCAGCGGATGCCGATTTACTGTTGACAAATTAATATTCGCCCATTATATTATTTTTGAAACGTTTCAATATATTTCAATTTACTTTAAAACGCTATTACTATTTCTTCTTCAGCAATTTTCTTTACCGGCAATGCCAAATCATTTAGCACGAAAACGCTTTCGAATAAACAGGCTTTTTGCAATACGCAGCGATTTAGGACTTTAACCAGACCCTTGCATGGAGAGTATGATGAAAAAAAATCCGTTTATCCGCCTTGTAGTTTTTTTACTGGCTATTTCACTGCCAATCTTCCTGCAAGGAAAAGGAAATATATCCGGAAAGATCGTTGATGCTGCGACCAATTCCCCATTGCCCGGGGCAAACGTGGTTATTGAAGGTACGGGGCTCGGCGCATCGACAGACATCAATGGCGATTACCTGGTGTTGAATGTGCCGGATGGTATGCTAACGTTGACCGTCAGCTATATCGGCTATAATTCGATTGTAGATTCGGTGCAAGTTACGCCGGGCGAGACGATCATCAAAAACATCATGCTGCAGGTTTCCTATGTGCAGGGAGACGCCGTAGAAGCATCTGCCCAGGCCGTCGGTAATTTTGAAGCCATCAACCAGCAAATCTCCTCCAACACCGTCAAAAATATCGTATCCGCCAGCAAGATTCAGGAACTGCCGGAATCCAATGCTGCTGAAGCCGTCGGCCGTTTGCCGGGCGTAGCATTGCAACGAGAAGGTGGTGAAGGAAACAAGCTGGTCATCCGTGGTCTTTCCCCTCGCTATAACAAAGTGCAGTTAGAAGGGGTGAGCATGGCGGCGACTGATGGCGGTGACCGCAGTACTGATTTAAGTATGATCTCCCCTTATATGCTCGCTGGCATCGAAGTGTCGAAAGCGGCAACGGCAGACCAGGAAGCGGACCAGCTCGGTGGATCGGTCAATTTCCGCCTGCGGGAAGCGCCGGAGGAACCAACGCTAAATGCCGTTCTGCAAGGAGGTTACAACGACCTGCGCAGCGAATTTAAAGATTACAAATTTGTCGTAGCAGCCAGCAAGCGTTTCTTCAATAACAAGATCGGTCTCTTTGCCAATATCGATCTGGAGCGGAAAAATCGCAGTGATAATTCCGCCTTTGCCGGGTATGAAATTCAGGACGAATACTCGATTGCCAACAGCGTCGGCTTTCAGGATATCAATCGCATCAACGAGCGCACCGGTGGCACATTTGTCTTAGACTATCGCCTGCCAACTACGAAATTGAAACTGTTCAGTACATATCATAGTGTCGATACTGATACAAAAATTTTACGGGAATTATTAAACGTCGGCAGTTTCGGTGGATCTGCCCGGGAGCATCGTTATATCGGCATCGACCGGGAGCAGTCTCTTTCCACTTTTACCAACGCCTTACGTCTCGAACAATATATAGGTCCGGTAAAAGTATCGGCCGGTGTTTCTCTTAGCCGCGCAGAGAATGAAACGCCAAACGATTTTCAGCTCGATGGTGTTGAAGAAAGCGCTTTTTCCTCGAGCTTCAATTACGAAACACCAACTGAGCTGGGGGATCTGGAAGGTTTTCTCGTCGACGAGACCCGCGGCTATCTTTTTCCGGCAGAATTCACCGAAAAGGCACTCAATGATACTTCCGCAATTTATGTAGACTGGATTTACAGCCGCCGCTCGGAAACAATCGAAGATGAATTTTCGACCGACCTGAGTTTTGAATTCGAGCCACGTATTTCCGATTTTCTGAAGCTTAACATCAAAGTCGGTGGTAAATATAAAGAGAAGGAACGGGAATTCAATTTTGAATCCTACGAGCATGCCATGTGGTGGGCAACAGTAGATGTCGTGCGGGAAGCATGGGCCGAACGCCTGGCCAGCTCCCCATTTCTGGAAGGCTACATTTCTACACAAAATACCCGTTTCCCCTATGCCCCCTTTATCGATAATTTCTTCGATAATCAGAATTTCCTCGCCGGTAATTTCGAGATCAACCGTATTCCCAACCTCGATATGATCCGGGAATATGTCAGCGCGGTTCCGGAAACTGAGGAAGGAAACGCATTTGGGCTGGTTCGGAATTTCAATGCTTCTATTCCCGGCGATTACCAGGGCAACGAGAATTATCTCGCCGGCTACATTATGCCCACGATTGAGCTCGGCAAACGAGTGACCTTAATTCCCGGATTTCGTTACGAAGAGAATGAAACAGAATACGGTGGCAATCGCACCGCCGCTTTGGGTCAATGGGACGATCCATTTGTTTACGACAGCGTTTCTACTACCCGTAATAACGACTACTTCCTGCCGATGCTTCATGCTAAAATTAAATTCACCGATTGGTTCGACCTTCGCACAAGCTATACCGAAACAATTTCCCGACCGAGCTACAATCTGATTATCCCGACCTGGCAGCTCCTGCCCCCGCGCAGCCTGACCTGGAACAACCCTGATCTGCTGCCAATCGAATCAAAGAATATTGACCTCGCGCTGTCATTTTACGGTAATAAGATTGGCCTATTCACCGTTGCCTATTTCCAGAAAACCATCTCTAATTTCATCTATAATAGAACGACCTACATTACTGATGAAGCGCAGTTGCTGGAAACTTATCCTTCGGAAGTACGGGTAGGCGGCCAGGTATTCGGTTTTATCAATAACCCCAATGATGCCGATCTTTCCGGGATTGAATTGGACTGGCAGTCTAACCTCTGGTTCCTACCTGGATTTCTCAGCGGTCTGGTGATCAATGCGAACTATACCTACACCGATTCCGAGCTGAAGTATCCGATGGTTTCTCCCATTTTCGAAACCACTCCGTTTGGCGGGCAGCGCATTGTCGGCAGCGAAGAAAACCCCTACACTGCCCCATTAATCGACCAGCCGGATCATCTCGTTAATATTATTCTCGGCTATGATTATAAAGGTTTCTCGGTGCGCGGTTCCATGCGGCATAAGTCGAATGTTTTTCTGCAGGACAACTTTTTCCCGCAGCTAAGGGCATTCTCGGAACCAATCACTTTGTATGATCTATCCCTCAAGCAGAAACTGCCTTTCAAAGGATTACAGATATACAGCAATACCGCCAATCTTTCGGAAGCGATCGATACCAATACCAACCAAGGCAGCGGCTGGTTTACCAATCGCGAGTTTTACGGCATTACCTCGGAAATTGGCTTGCGCTACGATTTCTAACCGGGAAGTACTCCGGGCATTATCTGATAAAATAGCATGATTCAAAATTCAAGCCCAGCTAGCGATACAGCTGGGTGACAACAGGAATATTATGGGCTTTAATAAACCAATAATTCATTTCACTAACCCATTCAGGAGGCTTTACCAATGAAAAAAGCGATATTAGCTTTGGGATTTTTAGTATGGATGTGCAGCAGCAGTTTTGCACAGAGTGTTCAGATGATTCCCTGGCAGGACGGTTCAGGAAATTTTTTAGTTAATTCAATTATTGACTATATGGTCGCGGACACCAATGCTTCGGGACAACAGCTTCACGATATTTACAAGCTGGAAGCTGGCGGTAGTTATTTACTGGATCAAACCGTCAACATTAACAACCCAATCATACTGACGTCTGACCCGCACGACCGCACCGATGCAAACGCTGCACCGCCAGTCGTTCGTATTGTTACCGATGGCAGTGGCAACCCCTCAACCGGACTGTTCTTCCTGGCATTTGCCGATTTCACCGTAGAAAACATTTACTTTGCCGGTATGGGCACTGGCGATGTTTGGATGAATGGCAACTGGCTAAGTGTTGGTGCACCGGATATTACCATTAAAGCGGACGCCTGTATTTTTGATTATATGGGTTGGTCAATCATCACCAATTTTGCTCACTTAGGCGTTTCCTATATTGCGGAAAATGTTTACATCAAGAACAACATCAATGCTGGTGACCCATACTCCCCATTTTGGGTATTAACAAACCAGCCGGTGAATCAGTTCATTGCCAGAAACTGTACCTATTTTCAGTCCCATGGTATGTTTATGCAGGCAAGAGTGCCGATTGACTATGTAGAAATTGATCACTGTACTTTTGTGAACAATTTGAAAATGCAGATTTTTAACGAGAATCTCACCAATGCAAAAATCACCAATAACCTCTTCTATAACACTTTGGCGATTGGCGAAAATGAAGCAGAAAATGCCGATAAAGATCGCGATGGACTCCCCTGGAGCATCATCACGGTAGATACTCTGCCGGGTAATGAGCCGGGCGGCAGCAATCCGATTATGCCGGAAGCGAATCGTAATCTCATTATCAAAAACAATGTATGGCACAGAACGCCGGCTGTTGAGCAATTCCATCTCGATAACAATTTAATCGTTGGCCCTTTTATGAACAGCCGCACCCAGGCGATGTTTGACAACAATACCGATTGGCCCGGATTTGACGAGTCTGGCAATACCAATGAAGCTATTTCCTTCACAAACTTCCCGGATTTCTCTGTAGCGACAGATTCTATGTTTGCCTATATGGAAGCTATCAGAAACGGCGTTGGCGGTCTTTTTATCTGGGGTTTTGAATCCGATCGCGCTGAATGGCCGGACCTTTTCCGGGTAAATGTAGAATGGCCGCTCGTTGAGGACTTTGAGCACAATGCCAGTATTACCGGCACCGACGGACACCCTATCGGCGACCGCAACTGGTATGGCCCGGTCTCTATTGATGATGATATTTCCGCCCAGGTTGCGAAAGAGTTTGAACTGTCTCAGAACTATCCGAATCCTTTCAATCCCTCAACGACGATCAAGTATGAGCTTGGTAAAGTAGAAACTGTAAATCTTAGCATTTATGATGTTAGCGGCCAGTTGGTACGCACGCTCGTTAATAACGCACGCCAGAGCGCCGGTAGCTTCTCGGTTATCTGGGATGGCAAAAGCGATATTGGCAGTGTAATGCCGAGTGGTGTTTACTTCTATCGCCTGCAGACTGAAACCGCCAGCATGGCTCGCAAAATGGTTATGATTAAGTAAGTAAGATAGATGAATGCAGTGACCTCCTGAGAATGGAAGCACTACCAAGTGCTTCCATTCTTTAAAACAATCAATTTTCGTAAATTAGGCGCTAATTTTTTCAAACCAGACATCGACAGCACTGGTTAACAGTAAAACTATATTCGGACGGAATTCCATGCAGACACAAGGGCAGAATCATTTAAGGCAAATTTTTACAGCGTTTATTTTCATTGCATATATCTCATTGTTTGCCGGTTGTAATGGGCCAGCAGCTGATGCTGAAACGACTGAACAGCAAGCCGCCAATCAGAGATCCGGTATTAAATATGATCCACCAGCGGGAAAAGTGCTGGTGTTTGCCGGGCAGGACAATGAATCCGTTGGCGGCAACGACCGTTTCAAGGATGGCTATGTCGATAATATTGGTGTGCCGGCCGGGTATACCCATTATATCGGTTTCAATGTCGGTAATGTGGATGGACCGATGGCCGGACTAAATGTCGAATCCGATTGGCAGGCCGGGCCGATGTGTCTGAAATATTACCTTGACTCCCCCACTCTGAAGCAATCAATTGTTCATATGTCAATAGCGATGGTCGATACTGAGGCAGATGTCGCCGCAGGTAATTACGACACTCAAATCGCCGAAATCGTCAGCTTTCTGCAAACCTATAGCGATCGACCTTTTTTAGTGCGCATCGGCTACGAATTCGACGGCGACTGGAATCACTACGACTCCACCGCTTACAAGCAGGCCTTTCGCAGGGTGGTAGATCATCTGCGGGCTGCGAAGGTGAAAAATTTCGCCACGGTTTTTGCATCTTCTTCCTGCGCGGTTCCCTATGAATTATGGGAAGCTTACTACCCCGGTGATGATTATGTAGACTGGTTGGGTTATTCCTACTGGGAAAGTTTTGAGGGCGCCAAACCCGGTGTTCAATTCGCCCGGGATCTTAAGAAGCCGGTTTTCATGGCGGAAATTGCCCCGCGCGGCCATTTTCTTGGTAAGGATGATGGCGAAGTTGTCTGGAATGATTGGTATGTTTCCCTTTTCAAGCACATCGACGAGCATGCTGATATCGTCAAGGCGATCAGCTACATCAACGCCAACTGGGATGCCCAGGGAATGTGGCATGGCCAAAACTGGGGAGATACCCGCCTGGAGATCAATACGCATATCAAAGAACAATGGTTAAAGAGAATGGCACTGCCTCAGTTTGTGAACGCAACTGATGATCCCTTTAAAGTAATCGGCTTTCAAAAAATCGCTAATTAACCTGCCCAATGAAGTTGGAAGGAATAATGAATTTAAATCGCTTCATATTGCTTATCATCATTCTTTTTTCATGTGCAAATGCGCAGGTGAATTACCAGTCGTTTGAGACGCCGGTTTATTTACCAGACGGACAGGAGTTTAAAACCTGGTATAATCGCACCGAGTATAGCAAATCCTATTATGTCGCCGCGAATCATCCTGATGCATCGGATACGAATCCCGGCAACGCAGAAAAACCGTTTCTTACCATTGGGAAAGCGGCTGAAATTCTCCAGCCGGGCGAAAGAGTGATCATTCATTCCGGCACTTACCGGGAAACGATTGTCCCCCGGCAGGGCGGCACTGCAGATGATAAAATGATCAGCTACGAAGCTGCTCCCGGTGAAAAGGTAATCATCAAAGGGTCGGTTGTTTTACCCACTCAATGGATGCGTTCAGAAAATCCTGCCCAATACTCTCAAAAGTTATGGATGATCGATTTACCAACGGGTATTTTTCCCGGGGATAATCCTTTTGCTATTCAAAATGCCAATGCGGCAGATATTGAAATTATGCCCTGGGCAGCGGAATGGGTCGGTCGCCCTCCTTACACGCTTTCCCGCGGATTGATTTTTCAGAATAATCAGCGGTTACGGGAGCTGGTAAGCTACGAAGATCTGGTGTATATTCCCGGTGCATTTTGGGTGGATAGCAACGGCACTCGTATTCATATTCATCCGTATCACCGCCAGAATCCCAACGACGCTGTAATGGAAGTAACCGTTCGTCCGCATCTCTTTAAACCGGCGATTACCGATCTCGGCTTCATCCAAGTGAAAGGCTTAACGTTCATGCATGTCGGAAATGGTTTCCCCCGCACCGGCACCGGCGCATTATTTAGTATGGGCGGACATCACTGGCGGATCGAAAACAATCACTTTTCCGGCATCAATTCGGTAGCAGTGGAAATCGGACTGCGCACCATCGAAAGTGCCGACCGGGAAAAAAACCGCGCGGATTGGCAACGCTTGCAGAACAATCCCGGTTATACCATTGTTCGTGGAAATGTTATTTCCGATTGTGGCACCGGCGGCGTCCAGGGATATGTACATCGGCATACACTTGTGGAAGATAATCATTTCTACGGCATTGGCTGGCAGGATGTTGAGCGTTATTGGGAATGTGCGGCGGTGAAGCTACTTGCTACGACAAATACCATTGTCCGCCGTAATTTGATTCATGATTCCCAGGCAGGATCGGCCATCTGGCTAGATTGGGATATCCGCAATAGCCGCATCACTCAAAACACTGTTTATGATATGGTTATGTGTTGCAATGGCGCCCTGTTTATCGAGGCCGGGCAGGTGCCGAATTCAATTGATAACAACATATTATGGGATATTGACGGCGTGCCGATTTATACCGGTGATACCGATTCACTTTGGGTTGCATACAACCTTATCGGCAACGCTAGCGGACCGGGCATTTTATCAAAAGTTGGCACAAATCGCATGCTCAATGGCAGAAAATTGACATCGAAGAATAATCGCTTTGTTAAAAATATTTTTTTTACTATTCTCCCCATGGTAATCGAAGATCCGGATAATTTTGCCGATGAAAATCTTTTTGGCGCGGATTTTGACCTGCAATCATGGCAAAAGAACAAGCTCGGTGCCACCAGCCAGCAAAGAAGCATTTCTGCAACGTTCCAAAAATCGCAGCATCTCCTGGAAATCAATTTTGATCGCCCTTTGCCAGCCACCAGTTTAATTCCCTTTTGTGAAACAGATTTTCTGAATCGCCAGCGAAATCACTCAACTGTCGCCGGCCCTTTTCAGACGCTGACCGTGAATTCGATTAAATGTAATATTGATCCCAGACAGCGAGTGGATTAATAATTTCTGAATTAGATGATATGAGATTATGAGAATGGACAGCTCCCGAACGATTACTAATCCGATTCTAAAAGGTTTTAATCCCGACCCTTCGATTATCCGGGTGGATGATGACTATTATATTGCAACTTCGACATTTGAGTGGTTCCCCGGCGTGCAGATCCATCATTCCAAAGATTTGGTCAATTGGCGCCTGCTCACCCGCCCACTGACCAGGGTCAGTCAATTGGATATGAGAGGTGTCCCGAATTCCGGCGGCATCTGGGCACCCTGTTTGTCCTGGCATAATGGCGTTTTTTACCTGATCTACACTAATGTTCTCGAGCTAAATGGCGTCACCCGCGACACACCGAATTATATGGTAACTGCAACTGATATTATGGGCCCCTGGAGTGAGCCGATTTACCTGAACAGCAGTGGTTTTGATCCTTCCCTCTTCCATGATGATGATGGTAGAAAATGGCTGACGAATATGATTTGGGATCATCGTCCCAATAAAAACCGCTTTTATGGTATTACCCTGCAGGAATATTCTCCGGAAACGCAGGAATTAATTGGTAAGCCAAAGTTAATCTTCCGAGGTACTGAACTGGGCTGCACCGAAGCACCACATATTTACAAACGAAACGATTATTATTATCTAATCACTGCTGAGGGTGGCACTTCCTGGCAACATGCCGTAACCATGGCAAGATCCCGGCATATTAGCGGTCCCTATGAAGTGCATCCGATGAATCCGCTCTTGACCGCCTGGGGAGATAAAACTTTGCCAGTACTGAAAACCGGCCACGCCGATCTCGTGGAAACCCAGCATGGCGACTGGTATATCACCTATCTCTGCGCCCGCCCATTACCAGGACGTGAGCGCTGTATTATGGGTCGGGAGAGCGCAATTCAACCATTGGTGTGGAAAGATGACGACTGGCCTTATCTGGCATCCGGTGATAATCGTCCGGTATTGCTTGCTCCGGCACCAAATCTCCCTGAGGTGAAATGGGAAACAGCACCTTCTCGGGACGATTTCAATGATTCAAAATTAAACATTCATTATCAAACTCCGCGGATTCCTCTCGATGACAGCGACTTTTCATTAACAGAACGCCCCGGTTTTCTCCGTCTGAAAGGTGCGGAGTCGATTGAATCCCGCTTTCGCCATGTGATCATCGCTCGCAGGCAACAGGCGATGCGTTATACCGCGACAACTGTTATGGAATTTGCCCCGGAGAGTTTTCAACAAATGGCCGGAATGACCTGTTTCTATAACAATCGACTTTATTACTACCTTTGCATGTCAAAAGACGAGCGTGCCGGCAATTGCCTTTACATCCAAACCCGCGACAATGGCGAAGTGAAATACCCGCTGAATAACTCGGTAATTCCTTTAAATGGCGCTACCCAGGTTTATTTACGGGCAGACATGGACTATGATCAACTTAGTTTTTTCTACTCTCTCGATGGGGAAAGGTGGCTACGGGTTTTCGACCCGCTGGACGCCAGCATCCTCAGCGATGATTATCACGATGAATGGGCATTTACCGGCGCATTTGTCGGCTTATGTTGTCAGGATTTAACCGGTTCCCGCAAATCTGCAGATTTCGATTTTTTTGAGTATATTGAACGGATTTAAACTAATTCAAACTATTTCAGAATCTGTTATGGGCGCAATACGTCATCGAGGAGAAGGAGCAGCGGCAAAATGAATGAGACAAGCAGCAGCGTGCGAATCAGTGTATTAGAGAAAATTGGATACGGACTGGGAGATACGGCCAGCAATATCGTTTTTCAAACGGTAATGATGTTCATGGCGTTTTTTTATACAGATGTATTTGGCATCAGTGCAGCAGCGATGGGTACTTTATTTTTAGTCGTCCGCGTTATCGATGCGATTACCGATCCGGTAATGGGCGCGATTACCGACCGAACAAATACCCGTTGGGGAAAATTTCGTCCGTACCTGCTTTGGCTCTGTGTCCCGTATGCGGTGATTGCCGTCTTAACCTTTACAACGCCCGATTACACCGCTGATGGCAAATTGTTCTACGCCTATGTCACCTATACACTTTTGATGGTTATTTATACCGCAATTAATATTCCCTATTGTGCACTGGGCGGAGTCATTACCGGAGATACGGAAGAGCGGGTTTCCCTAAACAGTTATCGCTTTTTTCTGGCGACCGCTGGTGGCGTATTGGTGGCAGCTACGATGCTGGGTATGGTCGAATGGTTCGGTAATGGCAACGAGCAAAAAGGGTTTCAAATGGCGATGGGCGTGTTCAGCCTGCTCGCGATCGTCATGTTTGTCATATCGTTTTTCCTCACCGAAGAACGCGTCGTCCAGGCTGTGGAAAAGACCACCACATTTTGGGAAGATATGAGAGTTTTGCTCAGCAATGATCAATGGCGTGTGATTGCTGTTTTAAATTTTGTGTTGTTAATCCCCCTGGTCATTCGCGGTGGTGCAGCAATTTATTATTTGAAATGGTTTGTCGGCCGGGAAGATTTAACCAGCTGGTTTCTAACCGTGGGAATGGTGTCTGCAATGGTCGGTGCCTCTTTTGCCAGCCCGTTAACCAAACGAATTTCAAAAGTGCAGGCCTACATGCTTCTGCATCTTATTATTGCCATATTTTCCATCGCACTCTTTTTTATTAGCAACAGTCAGCTGGTGCTCATTTTTGTCGTTTTTGGCCTGGTAAACTTTTTCGGGCAAATGACCTCGCCAATCCTCTGGGCAATGATGGCAGATACCGTCGATTACGGCGAATATAAAACTGACCGTCGAATTACCGGGTTGGTTTTCTCGGGCGCCTTGTTTACGCTTAAACTTGGTATGGCTGTCGGTGGTGCGATTCTTGGTTATCTGCTCGCTTATTACGGCTACCAGGGAGAAGCAGCAACTCAAACCCCGGAAACAATCACCGGTATTCTGATTATCTTCTCATTAGTCCCGGCAATAGGGCATTTACTGCTGCTGGCAATTATTCCCCGTTATAAACTCAACAAGGAGTTTTACAATACGATTCGCGCAGAGCTGGATCGCCGCCAGAGTAATGAAGCGAAAGTGCCCGTATAACGATTTGACTTTGTATTCAGAATGCAGATGATAGATTGAAAAAAAGGAAATGGAATATCCAATGTCCAACACCCAATGTTCAATGTCGAAGTAAATACTTTTCTATATGCTGGTATACTTTTTTACGCTTTTCCTTCGATATTGAATATTTTCGAT
This sequence comes from Calditrichia bacterium, assembly GCA_028284905.1. Lineage (GTDB taxonomy): Bacteria > Calditrichota > Calditrichia > RBG-13-44-9 > J075 > JACKAP01. Next base: position 261,525 of record JANQQU010000085.1, on the reverse strand, counting down.
TGGATATTGGACATTCAAAGAAAGAACACATTGACCGGTCAGAAACATCCAAAACAGAACCGGATTCTCAAGAGAATTAATTAAAAATTGGTTACTCGCATTCATTCGTCTTTATTTTTAGTTATATTACAGGGAATAAACTGAAAATAGACAGACACAAGCAGGTCATATTTTGAAAGCAAAAGACAGAATGAAAAAAGTTTCGATATCTGATGTTGCCCGGGAAGCAGGCGTTTCCGTTGGTACCGTATCCGCGGTCATTAACGGGAAAAGTAGCGTAAAACCAAGTACTCGGGAAAAAGTAACCGATGCCATTCGCACCCTCAATTTTCGTCCCCAGGGGAGAGCACAAAACCTGAAGCTTAATAATGATCGACGCAGTATCGGCTTGATTATTAAACAGCTGGACAATCCTTTTTACACCGAAGTTGCCGAAGGTGTGAAGGAGTACGCAAAAAGCCATGGCTATACACTTTTCATCACCACTTCCGAAAATGATCATGAACAGGAAGAGCAGATAACCAATCTTTTTACCACCAAGGATATCAATGGCGCAATTATCGCTCCAGTGCTTGATGGTGATGCAGAGATCGACCATCTATTCCGCCTCAAACTGCTCAATTTCCCATTCGTGCTCCTGGAAGAAGTGCCGGGTATTCGCGCCAACGTGGTCAGTATCGATAATACCCAGGTGACCAAGGATCTGGTCCGATATCTTATTCAATCCGGCCATAGTCGCATTATTCATTTTGCCGGTCCCCTCAATGCGCCGCATGCCCTGGAACGTATTGATGGTTTCAAAATGGCCTTTAGTGAAAGTCATCTCGTTTTTGATGAATCCCTGATCATTCCGGCCGGTGGTCGCTTTCAACATGGGTTTAATACCGGCCTCGAGTACTTTAAAGATAAAACCGCTGCGGATTTCCCCCTCTCCGTTGTCTGCTTCAACGATCAGATTGCGCTTGGCCTGATTTCCGCATTGCGAAAATTAAAAATCAAAGTGCCTGAACAAGTTTCCATTGTCGGATATGACAATATCGAACTGGGTGAGTTTGGGGTAGTGCCATTAACAACGATCTCTCCCCCAAAACGCGAGCTGGGGCAAAAGGCGGCGGAAATTCTCATCGAGAATATCGAATCCGATCAAATTCTGCCGATACGCAATATTACCCTCAGCGCGGAAATCACCGTTCGGGAGTCTACCCAGGCCTTAAAAACCGGATAGGTAAACGAATTTTTATGTTGAAGTTCTTCTGTATCGCCTCGTTAGTATTCATATCTGTTTTTCCTGTTTTTTCACAATCATATCAACCGCGGGCCAACTACCAGCAAATGTTGGAACCGGTTGATTACATCCTCCACGGTGCCGGCCAGGATCCCGGGCAGCGCGGCGTTGCCGGAAAGGATGCCTTTGACAACTATTGGGATGTAATGAATCCGTCGGAAAAACCGATAGCGTATATGTATTACGAAGCATTACGGGATATCGGCAACAACTGGCCCCGCCTGCTAAAAGCAGACCTCTTGCAATACCAGGATACAATGATCGTTATCCAGTTCGGCCTGGAGCTGGTCGGCGCGACTGATGACATCGCCAATGGCGAGCTGGATGATGATATTGCGAATCTGCTGGACGGCATCGAGGAGCTGGGATTACCAGTATACCTGCGCATCGGTTACGAATTTAATGGTCTCTCCTGGAATGGCTATCAACCGGCCAGCTACAAAGCCGCCTTCATTTACCTAACCGAAAAAATACGCGAACGGGATCATGAAATAGCCACCGTTTGGAATTTCGTTCCGGATGTTACCCAACCGTTGAACTATCTCGATTACTATCCCGGGGATGCATACGTCGATTGGTGGGCAATCAATATTTTCGAAGTTTATCAGATCGACCACAGCGCGACGATGCAGTTTTTGCAGAGCGCAGCCCAGCATCAGAAACCGGTATTGATTGGCGAATCCACGCCCAAATACGTTGGTGTCTTAAATGGACAATCCAGTTGGGATACCTGGTTTGCCCCCTTTTTCGATCTGATCGCCACTCAGCCCGGTATTAAAATGACCGGATACATTAACTGGGATTGGGCGCTTTATCCACAATGGAGTAATTGGGGAGATGCCCGCCTGGAAGCGAATCCGCTTGTCCGCCAGTTATTTGATGATGAAATAGATGATTCGCTTTACTTTCACACCGGTTCAGAAAAGGCTTTCCGCAGCGCGTTAGGTTATGCAGAGGACATACCGCCCGGTAAAGTAGAAAACGTTGCTTATGACAATTCCGCTTATCCGGCCACCTTGAACTGGGATGTGGCTGCGGACACCTCCGGCATCTCCCGCTATATGATCTACAACTATGGAGAATTGCTCGACTATACCGCATTAACCAGCTATCGTATGTTTAATGGCAATCCTTTCGATTCCGTAGAAATAAGCATTACCGCTGTAGACCGTGCAGGCAATACCGGTATCGCTTCCGATCCGGCATCTTTTTCATTACCAGCTTTGCCCGCCGATACAAATGATATTATCACCAACGGTAATTTTGATCTCGGCCTGGATTTCTGGAATCTCAATCATTACGTCACCAATGTATCCGGCACGCTGGAAATTGATAGCAGCGCATTGATGTCCGGGCCGAACAGCGCCCTTGTCACCATTTCCCAGAACTCCGGCACGAACTGGCATTTGCAACTACAGCAGTTCCTGGAAATTAAGGCGGGGCATCGTTACGCCATCAGTTATCAGGCGCGCTCGAACAGCAATACTGTCATGGAAACCTGGTTGCAACAGACGCACAGTCCTTACTTTGGGTATGCTACCAAAAACGTTAATTTGACGCCGCAAGTACAGTCATTTAAGGACACCACTGTTATTGTCGATGAAGATGATACCGTTTACCTGACGTTTATGCTCGGCACTTCCGGCTTAAGCGAAATATGGATTGACAGCGTTTCCGTCATCGATCTTGGCAACGCAGTTGGTATTGTTTCCCCCCAGACGTATGCGGTGCCGGAACGATTTACATTGCATCCCCCCTACCCCAATCCCTTTAACCCGACGACAACATTGTCTTATGAGCTACATAGCGCTGGACTGGTGAATTTGTCGATTTACAATGTATTGGGCGAACGGGTGCATCAAGCGGTCAACCAATATCAGCCAGTTGGCAGCTACCAGCTAAACTGGGATGCCCGGCAGCTTTCCAGCGGTTTATATTTTATCCACCTCGCTGTAGAGAATCACGTAAAAACAACAAAAGCACTATTGATTCGCTAAGGAAATTTTAAGATCGATCATATTTTTGTGCAAAAGTTTTTGCTCAAATAAAATATCTATTCCCATTCATCCTGAGCCTCTCAAAGGGTGAATCATTGGCATGGACGATATAAATGCATCTGAATATCATAACCCTTTTATTTTACTTATCACATTAACATTAAAGCGACTTTTCATCCTTCGACAAGCTCAGGATGAATGGAGGTAAAGGCAGTAATTTCAGAGTATTAAATGAGACATAAAAAAATATAAAAATATTCAACAAATAACTATCGAAGCAACGGAGGCATTATGAGCTATTTCCCGGAAGTAACCGCGAAAATCAAGTATGAAGGTAAGGATTCGAAAAATCCCCTGGCGTTCAAATATTATAATCCGGAACAGACAGTGGCCGGGAAAACCATGCGCGATCACCTGCGTTTTTCCATCGCCTACTGGCATACTTTTATGGGAGGAGGGCAGGATATCTTTGGTCTACCGACGTTCGCCCACTCCTGGCATCATAGCAGCGACCCGCTGGATCGTGCCAAGCATACCCTGGCAGCCGCCTTCGAATTTTTCGAAAAGCTAGATGTCGATTATTATTGCTTTCATGACCGGGACATTTCCCCGGAGGGGAGCACTTTTGCTGAGACTCAGAAAAATTTTGAAATTATTATCAACATGGCGAAAGATCTGCAGCAATCCAGCGGGGTAAAGTTACTCTGGGGAACCGCAAATCTTTTCAGCCATCCCCGCTATGCCCAGGGCGCCGGCACCAATCCCAATGCCCATGTCTTTGCCTACGCCGCAGCCCAGGTAAAAGCGGCGATTGATGCCACCCATGTCCTGGGCGGCGAGAACTATGTATTCTGGGGCGGCCGGGAAGGTTATGAAACCTTGCTAAACACCGATATGAAACACGAACAGACGCAGTTCGCCCGCTTCCTGCACATGGCAGTGGATTATAAAAAGAAAATCGGATTCGAAGGGCAATTTCTCATTGAGCCGAAGCCGAAAGAGCCGACCACTCATCAGTATGACACCGATGCGGCGACCACACTTTCTTTTCTCCGTGAATATGACTTGCTTGATCATTTCAAGCTGAATATCGAGGCGAATCATGCGACCCTTGCTGGACATACCTTTCAGCATGAGCTGGCGGTTTCCGCAACGGCTGGTAAGCTGGGTAGTGTGGACGCAAATCGTGGCGACACCTTGCTTGGCTGGGATACTGATCAGTTTCCGACAAACCTTTACGACACTACTTTAGCGATGCTGGTGATCCTCGAGCAGGGCGGCCTTGGCAGTGGCGGCCTGAATTTCGATGCAAAACCGCGCCGCACTTCTATCGATGATATTGATCTTTTTTATGCCCACATCGGCGGCATGGATGCTTTTGCCCGCGGACTGCTGGCCGCACAGAAAATCATCGATGATGGCGTTTTTTCCAGATTCATCAGCGAGCGTTATGCCAGCTATCAATCCGGTATCGGTAAAGATATTATGGCTGGTAATTTCTCCCTGGAGAAAGCCACTGCCTGGATCGCCGAGAACGGTGAACCAACGCGCAAAAGCGCCCGGCAGGAATTACTGGAGAATATCCTTAATCAGTATATTTAATGATAATAGTCGACTAGTTTTCAGTATTCAACGCCTCCACCGTTTCTGTGGAGGCGTTCTTTTATTGAGGATTTAGCAGATGCGCGGCAACTGTTCTCCCGGCAGCATACCTACCATTCGCCGCCCACCGATAATACTGGTGGCGATGACTTGCCCGGGATGCGTAGCCACAACCTCTCCAATGATGCTGGCCTGGGAATTCCCCGGGATAGAAGCCAGCAAAGCCAATGCTTCCCCGGCAACTTCAGCTGCAACGAAGGATAAGAATTTCCCTTCGTTGGCGACGTAGAGCGGATCCAGCCCGAGAATCTCGCAAGCACCGGCGACAGAAGCTTGCACCGGAATATCCGTTTCCCGGATATCGATCCCCAGCGGGCATTGCCGGGTAATTTCATTTAGCACTGTCGCAACGCCACCACGAGTGGCATCCCGCAAACAATGGATATTTTCTCCAAAAGCATCCAGCAAAGCCAACACCGGCTGATGCAACGGCGCGGTATCGCTGCGGATATCGCTCTCAAAGGCCAACCCTTCCCGAACCGACATAATTGCGATACCATGGCTGGCTATTTCGCCATTGACGATTATTTTATCCCCGGGTCGAATGCGGCAGGCGGAAATATTCGCCTGCGGATGCAGATGACCAATCCCGGTGGTATTGATAAAAATTTGATCCCCTTTCCCCCGCTCCACAACCTTGGTATCGCCAGTGACGATCTCCACGCCGACAAGATCTGCAGCGGCTTTTATCGCGGTGAGAATTTTCCGGAAATCATCCATTGTTAATCCTTCTTCCAGAATCAATCCCAGGGAAAGGAATTCCGGAGTAGCGCCGCACATCGCCAAATCATTGACGGTGCCATAAACGGCCAGTTCACCAATATTCCCTCCGGGGAAAAAGATTGGGGATATAACAAAGCTATCGGTGGTAAAGGCGATTTTTCCGTTCAATCTCAATACGCTACCATCATGCCGCTCATCGAGGTATTGATTTTGAAAGAGAGAAAAAACCCCGCTATCCAGCAGTTGATTGGTCAATATACCGCCGCTGCCGTGGCCAAGCGTAATGATCTCTGTCTCCGGCTTCGGTACTGGGCAATGTAACTGAACTTTACCATTGGTTGTAGCCATCACGCGCTCCTTTCTTCGCTTGAAAAATGAGCGTCTCCATGGAAGTGATAGTAGGCTGCGCAAGTGCCTTCGGAGGAAACCATCGCCGCACCGAGCGGCGTTTCCGGCTTACAATTGCGGCCAAAATTGGGACAATCGAAAGGCTTTTTTAGACCCTTCATAATTTCTCCTGCGATGCAGGTATCGCCTTCGTTGACCTCCGGCATCTGTACCGGATATTTCTTCCGTGCATCATAAGTTGCATAAGCCTCTTTCAATTCCAGCCCGCTCTCCGGAATACAACCGATGCCTCTCCATTGGCGATCGCTGATCTTAAAAACATCCGCAATCGCCTGCCGGGCGGCGATATTCCCACTTTTCTGCACCACCCGGGCATACTGATTTTCGACAATTGCCTGTCCGCGTTCCAGCTGACGAACGGTCATTAAAATCCCCTGCAAGAGGTCCAGCGGTTCGAATCCGGTAACAACGATCGGCACCTGATATGCTGCTGCCAGTGGAAAGTATTCTTCGAAGCCCATCACCGTGCAGACATGCCCGGCAGCGAGAATGCCGTCGATGCAGCATTCTTCATCCTGTAAAATTGCTGCCAGCGCCGGGGGCACCAACACATGGGAAGAAAGGATAGCATAATTCTCCAGTTTTTGCCGGGCGGCATGTACCACGGATAAAGCATTGGCCGGTGCAGTCGTCTCAAAACCGACGGCGAAGAAAACCACTTCTTTTTCCGGATGTTCCGCGGCAAATTTTACCGCTTCCAGCGGGGAGTAAACGATCCGCACGTCTGCGCCAGCAGCCTTAGCAGACAAGAGGCTTTTCTCGCCGCCCGGCACCCGGAGCATATCGCCGTAAGAGCAGAGCGTTACACCGGCAGTTTCGCAGAGATAAATGGCCAGATCGATGAGATGCCGGGGCGTTACACAAACCGGGCATCCCGGCCCGTGAATGAAGGTGATCTTCTCCGGCAGCATCTCGATAATGCCATTTTTTACCAGGCTGTGGGTCTGCCCCCCGCAAACCTCCATGATGCGCCAGGGACGAGTGGTGATGCGATGAATTTCCCGCAAATATTCTTGCGCCAATTGCGGATCGCGATATTCCTGCAGGTATTTCATTTCTCCTCCTCACCGGGCGCCAGTTCTTCCAGCTCTCCGATTTCCGCCAAATACCCGAACACTCTTTCCGCCTCTGCCGGATCAACAATGCCAATCGCAAACCCGACATGCACCAATACGTAATCCCCCACTACTGCTTCCGGGAGCATTTCCAGGCTGACGGTTTTCAGAATTCCCCCAAAATTGACTTCTGCCATGCGAACCGTGCCATCCATAATCATATTGATTTCTTCAACTTTTCCGGGAATTGCCAAACACATATCATTCTCCTTTTTCTTTGCCAAGATAGCCACCCTGATAAGCCGCGGCGATCAGTTGCCCAAAGGCAATATTTTCATCATTGGGAGACAAATGACGATGGAAATGCAATTGACACGAATTTCCTAACAAATGATGGAGCAAGTCGACCAGCAGTCCGTTCTGAAATACGCCGCCGCTGAAAGCGAGGGTCGAAACATTTTCTACTGCGGCCAATTGCTCAATCAGTTTTACCAGCGATAAATGAAATTTGAAGGCAATCTTTTCGGCAGGTATTCCGCCCTGATAATCATTGAACAGATCATTCAGGAGTTCATCGAGTGAAATCTGCCCCGTGGTATTTATTGACAATGAATAAAAACCTGCATTGCTTACGGCCTCATCCAGAGAGCTGTCATCACAATATCTCTCGGCAAGTTGTTCCAACTGCATCGCCGCAGCGCCTTCGTAGGATTGTTTATCGGCACAACCGAGCAGGCAGGCCACCGCGTCAAACAATCTTCCCACACTCGATGTTCGATGATATTTTTCCGCTTGCAGCATCCCCTGGTAAATTGGCCATTCCGTGGATGAAAACTTATGCTGCAGCCAATCTTGCGCGGCGGGATGTGAGTGCCAGAGCGCCAGCGCGGAAAGGCGTGGTTCCCGGGCCGCTTTATCCCCACAAAGCAACGGGAAATAATCGAAGTGGGCCCGGCGTGCCATCTTTCCATTCTGAAAACGGAAGCATTCTCCGCCCCAAATGGCGCCGTCATCTCCCCAACCACTGCCATCCCAAACGATTCCCAAAATGGGATCGTTGTCAGACAAAAGCTGTCGCTCTGCCAGCAATGCCCAAAAATGGGCCTGATGATGCTGTATCCGTAACAGCGGCACGCCCCACTGACGGGCCAGGGTTTCTCCATGCCGGGTCGCGGCGTATTGGGGATGGGCATCAACAACGAGCATTTCCGGGCGTAGTGCAAACAGCTGCCGGAAATAGTTTATGGCGCGCTGAAAATTTTCTTCGCTGTCAAAGTTGCTTAATTCCCCGAGAAACTGGGAGACGTAGATATCATCATGATGAGAAAAGGCGATGGTGCTTTTTTGCTCGGCGCCGAGTGCCAGTATCGGCGGGCAGTTATCCAGGGGAACAATATTATTGGGATAGAGTGGCGCAGCGCCCCGGGAGCGCCGTAAAATGACCGGCTGTTCTGCATAGCGCGTTACGCGAAGGACGCCATCATCCTGCGCGACGGCGATCTCCCGATCATGGGTTAATGCAAAATCAAAGACATGGCCCAGGGCAGAGAAAAGCGTGGCGTCATCGGCAATAATTGGTGATCCGGAGATATTGGCGCTGGTGGCAACTACCGGCCGTTGCAGCTTGTTCAAGAGCAGATAATGCAGCGGGGTATAGGGCAGCATAATCCCCAGTGTATTCTGGTCAGGCGCCACGGAAGGGGCAATTCCCCGGCAGTCTTCACGTTTGCGCAAAATAACGATCGGTTTTTCCCGGCTGTTCAGTAAATCGGCTTCCGTAGCGCTAAGGTAGACGTCGCCCCGTATATCGGGAAGCGTGGGATACATCAATGCGAAGGGTTTATCCGGCCGGTGTTTTCGCTGTCGCAACTTCGCAATCGTTTCTTCATTGCCAGCATCGGCCATCAAGAGAAAACCGCCCAGCCCTTTGATCGCGAGGATTTTTCCATCCAGTATTGCTGCCACAGCCTGTTCGATGGCATTGGCGGCTTTCGCCAACGGCTTACCCTCAGCATCCAATAATGTCAGCTGAATACCGCAGGTCGGGCAGGAATTGGTCTGGGAATAAAAGCGCCGGTCGGCAGGATGATCATATTCCTGCTGACAGTCCGGGCACATCCTGAAAGGCGCCATAGTGGTATTGACCCGGTCATAGGGCAATGCCTCGATAATCGAATAGCGGGGCCCGCAATCCGTACAGGTAATAAACGGATATTGATAACGCGGGTTAGCCGGATCATTCATTTCCCTCCGGCAGTTGTCGCAAACATCCAGATCGGGGAGTAGCAAAACAGATGCTGCACCGGAAGCATCGCTGTGTACTACGGAAAAAGCATCAGCAGAGAACAACGGAATCTCCCGGCATTCGCTGGCGGTTACCTGGGCGATTTCCGGATATTCTCTTAGCAGGCGCTGGTAGAACAGATCGAGAATATCCGGCGCGCCAACGGCTTCGATGTGCACGCCATCGAGGGTATTATTCACCCAGCCGCGCAGGTTGAGGGCGTTGCCCAGGCGGTAGACAAACGGTCGGAAACCAACGCCCTGCACTTTTCCGGCAAGATGGATGTGTACCGCTTTTTCAGTATGCATCGCAACGCTTACCGCCGTATCGCTCATGTCGACGCTACTCCCTCCTGAAACCGTTTTTTCGCATGCATTTCCTTCAGGAATTCGCACCAGACCTCCAGTCCATCGCCTTTTAAGGCGGAGAGCAGGAATGATTGGATATTTCTGTTCACCTCGTGGGCATCGGCAATTACGGCATCGACAGAGAACGGGACGTAAGGTAACAGATCGCTCTTGGTCACCAGCATAATGTCTGTGGTGAGAAACATGCCGGGATATTTCTTCGGTTTGTCATCGCCTTCCGTACAGGAGACCAGGGTTACACGGAGATCTTCCCCCAGATCGTAAGAAGCGGGACAAACCAGGTTGCCGACGTTTTCGATGAAGAGGATATCAACGCCTTCCAGATCGAGACTGGGCAGGGCCTGGCGAATCATTTGTGCCTCCAGGTGGCAGGTACCGCCAGTCACAATTTGCAGCGCATCGATGCCCATTTTCCGAATACGATCGGCATCACGCTCAGTTTGCACATCGCCGACCAGCACTTTCATGTGCAATACATCTTTCAACTTTGCGGCTGTAGCTTCCAACAAGGCAGTTTTACCACTCCCGGGAGAAGAGACCAGGTTGATCAGCAATATTCCCCGCTCGGCCATCTCCTGGCGAATCGTTTCAGCGACAAAATCATTTGCCTTCAAGAGGTTAATGGAGAGATCCTGGGTTTCCAGAATGCCAACCGTTTTATTATGCAATTTCTTCATGGGAATCCTCCTCGGCCGTCATTATAACTTTATGTATTTCCAACTCGTTACCTTCGATAATTTGCTCCACAGTATGCTGACAATTCGGGCAGACGAATCGATAGTCCTCTACCGAAAAACGCGTCTCGCAAAGATCACATTCGGCGAGAATATCCCGATAGTCGATTTCCAGGCGGACTTCCCGGTAAGGGCCGCTTTCGGTGAGAATTTTGAACGCGCTTTTCAGATACATTGGCTCGATGCCGGAAAGTTTGCCGATCCTTAAATGAATCTCGTGTAGATTTTCGAGCTGTACTGGTTCAAGATTATCTTCCAGAGATTTGATAATGTCCCGGCAAACCGTTAATTCATGCATGATGATCACATCCTTTTCTTTTATGAAATCGTAACCCAGGCGATCCCAACGACCATCGCCATTGATGAAAAGCCCAGACGTAACCAGCGCCGGGCATCGATATTCCTGGTGGCCAGGCGTTCGGTGATATTACCAAGTCCCCAGGAAAAGGCGCTCATTGCGGCAATACCGCCAACACTAAAACCGATTAAGTAAGCAAGCGTTGCAGCGAATGTTGGTAGCACTAATGCCGGCAGAATACCAAGAAGATGTGCAGTGCCGGCCATCCCGTGAATCAACCCAATCCAGGCGGGCGCCGTAAAGGCCTTTCGGGTTCTAGTACTGTTTTGCTGCTTCTGCTTAGAGATTAAATCGGCAACCGGCACATTCTTGCGGGAATAGATCACCTGACGAACCCCGGAAATACCTAACAGGATAAGAATAACCCCAACCAGGCGCTCGCTCCAGCTGCTCAGCGGCCCTAACGGCAGGAGATCCTGAAAGAGAAACACTGGTATGGAAATGACCCAAACGCCGGCGGTATGACCGAGGCCCCAGGAAAATCCACAATGCCAGTAGCGATGATGTTTTTGTAAAGTTAACGGGGAAATTGCCGCGAGATGATCCGGTCCGCTGAGCACATGCACAATGCCTGCGAAAATCCCGGTAAAGAGGGAAAGTAGCACATATAATTCCATAACAGCCTCCACAGGTTTACACCGTTTCACTTCCGTAAGAAGTTGAATTTCCGACAAACCGTATCTATAAGGCGAAGGCATTTCTATATGCCTGGCATTATATGCGTTTTTGATGTATGTCGCTGATAAAAAATCGTCTCAATATTGCCATCAGCTAAAAAAATGTACGGATTTAAAAGCCGCTTTCATACACCTTTTTCCGAAAGTCTGGTCATTACTTTTTACGACTAAAAAACTGCTGGATTGCAACGAGTGGTTGATTATCCGGAAAAAACTTTTGGGTGAGAATTAAGGAGAGAATAAACACAGATACTCCCGGGAGTATCTGCACTGCAAACCAGAAAATATTACTGGCAGGCAGATCGATGCCGGCAAATTCGCTCAGGAAGAATTCAGTCAAAAAATAAACGAGAACCATTAAACTGCCGGCGAAAAAGCCCGGGAGAAAAATTTGCCGCGCATCCTCCCATTTGACCATCAGTACTGCCCGCAGTTTTAGAATGACAAATCCCAGTAACGCCGTGTTGCTAATCATAATAGCCCAACCGGCACCAGTAATGCCTGAATTGGCAACCAGGGGATACAGACAAAGCACCAGCGTTAGTCCGCGAATCGCCTGCATGCGAAATACATTTTCCGGCATCCCGATACCCAGGAATACCGGACGAGCGGCTAACCCTATTGTGAGCAGGAATCCGGCAGCGATGAGTATTCTCAGCACCGGAATCATTTCCAGCCACTGCGTTCCCAGGATTAGCGGCACAAAGCTATCTGCCGTTAACAGGATCAATAAGACCACCGGAATTATCAAGGTGACCATGAAACCGGTAATTTGCCGGAAAGCGGCCCGAAATTTCTCCAGATCATCCTGCAACTTGGCATAGGCCGGAAAAGCGACCCGGTCGATCGTCTCCGCCACTTCCACCAGGGCGGTTTGCGCCAGCCAGAAGGCGAGGTGATAGAGACCGAGGGCATAAGCATTAATCATTTTCCCAACAACCAGCCCGGCGAGTTGATCCCCGAGAAAAATCATCATCCCGGTTAAATTCATCCATTTGCCGTATTGGAATAATTTCTTAAAGGCTGCCATGGTAAAATGAAATCGAGGCCGAAACGGATGGGCCAGAAAAGAGACGATGAGCTGGCAAGCAAAACCGGCGACCAATCCATACACCAATCCCCAGGCATTCTGCAGGATCGTCGCAGCAATAATGGAGACAATCAGATCCCCCGTCGGGCGGCTTAGCATGTAGAAAAAGTGTTTTTGGAAGTGCAGCTCTTTCCGAAAATAGATAACCCCGGTATTATTTAAGCCACTCAACACGACGGATAAAGCAGCCATTAAAATCAATGTTTGCAGGGCCGCTTCATTAAAGAAGATCGCGGCCAGTGGCGCTGCGATTGCCATCATCCCTGCCCGGAGAAATCCCCGCATGATATGTGTTGCCCAGGCAACATTGAGATAATTGGTAATATCGCCTTCCCGGTGGATCAAGGCAGACTGGAAACCGGTACGGGTGAATAATTCTACCGAAAGTAGGACAAGCGTCGCCAGGGCAAATAAACCGATATCATCCGGCGCCAGAATACGGGCGACAACAATTGTCCGCAGCACATTTAAGGCGCGGCCGGCAATGTGAAGGAGAAAGGACCAGAAAGCAGCATTAACCACTTTTCCGCGCAAATCTTTCCCCTGCTGAAAAAGCTTCATGATACTAAAACCCCATCCATGGTATTAGGATTCCCGGGTAAAGCGGCACCTGCAGCACCCGCCAAAAGAAAAAGTAGACTAAGCCGGCAAATACGCTGGTAATTAGCAAGGAACTTACCCAGGTGCTACCATTCACTTTACGCAGATAAAATGTATAAAAGACAACGATTGCCGGTAAAAAACCAAAGAATATGATCCCGAAAGGAACGCTAAGAATACCAGCGACTGCGCCATATCTAACTGTCGCTTGCTCTGGTTTCTTCTCAACTTTACTGCTTTTTTCGGCAACTTTCTTTTGATCGGAATATTTGTTTCCCAATTCTAGCCGGAATATTTTTTCGCTGAAAGATTCCAGGGAAGGGAAAAATTCTATCCCTACTTGAAGCATCATTAGTGGAATAACGACATAGAGGATGCTCAGCGGTACCACCGCGGCCAACCGCCCAAGCTGCAGCGTTTCATAAAGCAGAATAAACAGCATCAACATCAAAACGAGCGTAAGGATAGACGGGAATTTAATTGACTTCAAAACTATCCTCCTTGCTCACCTTTTTGGTGGAACGAAAATGCTGAAAAGCCGGTAAGAGCAGGCTAAAACCAGCGAGAAGAATCAAAACGATAACGACCGGGCGAGCGAAGAAATCGATTCTGCCCAAATCCTGCAGGCGCGCGGTGATGTGATAATTATTTTCGAATAATGGTCCGAGCACCAGCGCTATCACCATCGGTATGCGCGGCCAGCGATTTTTCTTCATCAGGTAACCAATGCCCGCAAATAGAAAGGCAATACAAACATCTTCAATTTTTCCCCGATGCATAAACGCGCCAATACTGGCCAGCAAAATGATCGGTGGAATAATTACCTGCATGCGGATCGTAGTCAATCGGGACAAGGGATTTATCATGCTGATGCCAAGCAGGGATGTCAGCCAGTTGGAAAGAAAGAGAGACCAGATCAGGACAAAGACCAGGCTCAGTTGGCTGGTAAGCAATTCCTTCCCCGGGCTGAGTCCATGAACGGTTAATACTATCAACAACATAGTGGTGCCGCTGCCGCCCGGGATACCGAAAGCGAGGGTCGGTACCAGGGCACCTCCATCTTTAGCATCATTCGCCGCTTCCGGGGCGATGACACCGCGAATATCTCCCTTCCCAAAATTACCGTTATTTTTTCCAGCACTTTGCGCTGCATGCCCGTAAGCAATAAAACTTGAGACCGTTGCCCCGATACCGGGAATAATACCGATGACCGTTCCGAGAACAGCGCTGCGGATGAAAAGACCAAAGTTCTGAAAAACAGAGGCGATTCCCTGCCAGACATTGCCGGTGAGAGCACTGCTATCGGTTTTCCCGGAAATCGTTTCCCGTCCGGAAAGGACCATGCCGAGAATTTCCGTCAGGGCAAAGATGCCGATAAAGACCGCAACCAGACTGAGGCCATCCTGCAGATAATCCCAGCCGAAAGTAAAGCGTAATTCAGCAGTGCGCAGATCCATCCCAATCATCGATAGCATCAGGCCAATGCCGGCGGCGATCAACCCTTTTAGCATTGATCCCCGGGATAAAATCGCAATCGTGGTCAATCCCCAGATGGTGAGCATGAGAAATTCCGGTGGGCCGAAAAAGAGGATTACTTCCCGCAGCAATGGCAGCAGAAGAATCAGGACAACGACTCCCACCGTGGATCCAAGCGCAGATGCCGTTGCCGAGCAGGCAATGGCGGTCTTCGCTTCCCCCTTTTGCGCGAGAGGATGTCCATCGAGCAGGGTGGCGGCATTGGAAGCCAGCCCGGGAATATTGAAGAGAATCGCCGTCACAGAACCGGTAAATGTCGCCCCGCCGACAAATGCCCCGAATATCAAAATCACCTGCAGAGGTTCCCAGGTAAAGGTCAGGGGAATCGCCAGGGCCATCAGGGTGGTGCCATTCAATCCCGGGAGCAGCGCAAAATACATTGCCAGCAGCGTCCCGGCAATTGGGTAGAGGATGTTTGGCCAGGAAAAAACCAGCAGAAACCCTTCCCAGGCCGCCTGAAATATGGGATCAAGCATCTATTGCCGCACCTTCTTAATTGCAGCTTGTATGACGGGAATAAAGCGCCCGGCCCGTTCTGCGATGTTGTTTAGTTTTTTCTGCAGCGCATTAGCATCAAGTACATTTAACTGTAAGCTATTTTTTTCGGCCTCGGCTTTTAAATCCGGATTATTCAGCACATCCAAAATAGTTTTTGACAGACAAAGTCTTAGATCATCCGGCAAGTTTGAGGGTGCAACCAGAATGCGTCCGGCCCCGAGTAAATTTTCGATAGCTGTTGCATCATCCCGCGCTTGAGCGGCATTCTTCCCGCTTTCTTCTGCCTGTGTAACAGCAATGCCTGTTGGCCCACCCAATAGTGGTATTTCATTCAGAATTGCTGCTTCACTGATTGGCGCAGATGCCACCTGGAGCAATGGGCGCATATCGCCGCTGTCGAGATGGCGCCGAATAGAATAAAAATTATAGGCGACAAAATCCACCTCTCCGCGCATGGCCGCCAGCACACCGGCATTGCTGCCCATATATCCGGGCACAATTTCGACCTTTATGCCAAGCAAATGTGCCGTCAAGGCGACATTGATAAATCCCAAACTGCTGACGCCGCGAGTGCCACAGATTAACGGTCGCTTTTGCCCGATTTGAATCAGTTGTTCCATGCTGTCGATGCCGGATTGGCTGCCGGTTATCCACACTTGGCGACTACTGGAAATTTGCGCCAAAAGAGCAAAGTCTGTTAATGGATTGGGCACCTTCGCTTCGCCGGAAAGATGAGAAGCCAGCAAGCCCGGCGCGTTGATGATGCCAAACGTATTTCCTGCCGGACTGGCATTCTGTATGCGGCGAGCGCCGATGATCCCACCGGCACCGGGAAAGTTTTTGATAACAATATCCCGATTCAGCGCCGTTGCCAGAAACGGGGCGATTAAACGGCTATAGCGATCGTAACCGCCACCCGCTGCGTTTGGCACCACCCATTCCATTATATCATTTCCCCCAATACAACTGGAATTATCTTTGCCAAATAAATGAGCGGGGAATATCGCACTGCCGGAAAGCAGCGCCAGGGAGCGAAGAAAGTCTCTTCGCGTTTGCATTTTTTTCATATCAGTTTTCGCCGGAATATTCAGATTTCACTGTTCGCTTATTCAGAAAGCCCAATTAAGAAAACACCCATACCTTTAACATAAAAGATACCCGGAATAATGTCAATGACTCCCTGCCGGGCGAATCTTTTTTAACTCTTTTTCCCATTCCGTTTCGATGCCGGGCATATCGTATTTTAACTGTTCGAAAAATCGCAGGCCAATATTCTCCACAAACTCCGGGGTGTTGATGGCCAGATAACGAGCCGGCTTATTGCCGGGATTAAAATGCTGATGGAACCAATAGATTGGCGGCACAAACAAAGTCCCCTCCTGCCAATCGATGCGTTGGCGCTCCGCATAGCGCCCTTCCGACCAGATCACCGAGTATCCTTCCCCGGAAAGAATCAGGATAAACGCGTCGCTGCTGTGGCGATGGGCTTTTTTGTAAATTTTCGGAATCATTTCCGCGACATGGGTGGAAAGCGCCCGGTTGCCGGCGATATGCCAACGCATAGCGGTTGCTCCTTCCCGGCGATAAAGCTGCTGCGCCGTTTCATAAGCGAGGGCATCTGCCACATAATTTGTTGTGGTTGTATTGGGGCTGGTTCGCTCCATCCGTTGAAAATAATCACTTTCGGCATTATATCTTTCCGTCAACTGATGATTATTTTCGAATATAATCCGCTCATTATCAAAAACATTCATCATTAAGGGAAAGCTGCTGACGGCTAAAATGCGAGCGGCAGAATCACTTTCATTAAAATGCGTGTAGCGAACGTTGAGTGGAATGGAGAAGAGTGTTCGTTTCCGCCAGTCGATTCTTTCCGGCGTTTTTCCTTCCTGCTGAATCATCGTATAGCCACGGCCGCTGAGGCAATAGATATCCATTTCGAAAAGATGACGCTGCGCGGTGGTTTTGCCAGAAGTTGGCAGTTCAAGAATACGGCCATCACTTAGCTGATAGTCGGAAAAGCGCAAATATAGTCCGGAAATATTTTCGCCAAGGGCCGGCCAGGGATGCAATTCCACGCTGTTCACATCCTGAATTAATATGCCTTCGAATACCGGCATATTCTCTCGATGTCGCTCGACCCAATGGTTGTAAGGTGTGTTATCAGGAACCATGCGAAATGTATTTGGCCCTAATTTCTCCACGCCGGTTACCAGTTGGAAGGTTTCATATAGTAACGGCTTTACTGCCGTTTTCCAGAAAGTAAAAATACCAGCAAAAAAAAGTATGATACACACGCTAAGAATTTTCAGATTTATTGTCATATCAGCTGCTTGAAAGCTCCACGATTGTTATTGGCCAAGATACTGAATTGGGTAGTATTAAATATCTAATTCTATTTGATCTGTCATTGCCCCAAAGGGACTCCTTCGGAGCGATCCCGGCTGCCGGGAGAAGCAATCCCATAAGTTGCATCCACAGAGAGATCGCCACGTCGTTGCACTCCTCGCGATGACAGCTTGCAGCATTATTTCATTAACACAACACTAATTTTTATTTCGCCCGATGATTAAGCGTCCGCAAAGAGTCGCCGAGCATCGCATAATACCAGAGAATGCAAACCAGCGGATCACTTAATAAATAACGGGTGTAAGGGGTAATTATTTTTTTCCGGCGATTGAAATAATCCCGGGCATAAGCTTTAAACATTTCCGAAACGGATGGCGGTAAATTGTAAATATCGGCCGGTTTTTTCCGGAAGATTGTTTTGCGAATATTAAAAAGTGCCAGATCCCCAAACTCAAACACAAAATTGAGTAAATCATCTAACGGCTCCAGGGTGATGGCGCCATTTTGATAATTCGTAAATTCCGGCACTGCTTCTCCCCGGGAGAGCTTCAAAATCATCAATGGCTCATTGATGCCCGATTCGGTGCGATACCAGAGATGGCGCCCGAAGCGGGGATTGATCTCCATTAGTTTCGGTAGCCCATCGCGAGCGTCTATTTTTGCCTGCACCGTCAATCCACCCCACCATTTGAGATCTTTACAAATTTTCTGAATTTGCGATTGATACCGTGATGTCGATGTTATTAACGCTGCCATAGAAGAATTACGAAATAAGCGTCGACCAATACGCACCACTTCCGGCGCAACAAAGCTGCAGATGTTTGACTGACCATCACAAATCACATAAAAATTTTGGCGTTCTCTACCGGGCACTAATTCCTGCACCATCGGTTGCTGATATTCTTTCTCGGTTTCCCGAAAAACCTTGATCAGGTTCTTTTTTTCACTGACAATGTTCGTGCCTTTACTGTTGGCACTTAAACGGGGCTTAATCACCCAGGGTGGTTCCTGGGTATCAAGAATTTCTTCCAGATCCGCGTCCGTCTGGGGTAATACGGTTACCGGTACTGGATATCCGGCCTTTTTCGCAGCGAGATAGGATTTATACTTGTCCAGGGGAATCATGAGGAGATCAAAATCCTGTACAACCAAATGGACGCCCAGCTTGGCAAATCGTTCTTTATTTTTGGAGAAGATATATACTTCCGGGTCATAAGAGGGAAAAATGGTGTCGATTTTTTCCCGGCGGCAAATCTCTTCTATTCGTTGCAAGTAGCGCTCTTCCCGCTCGGTGTTCTCCCGTTGAATAATCCCGGCCTGCCAATCTTTTTCCGAGCGGGGCACATAATAACGTTTATCCACCAGGCGGGAATTTGCCGCATGGGCGGTTCGCGCCTGAAAGCGGTATTTTCCACTCATCGTAACCACGATCTTTTCTGCAAAGGGACGCAGAGAGCGGATAATAGAATATGCCTGGGCACACTGAGTATTGGTGATAAGCACTTTCATTTTTCCCCAATGCAGTAAAGATGTTCATCACCGCGAATAAATATTTCTCCCCGGGAGATTGCCGGAGAGGCAAAGAGCGCTTCGTCCAGGTAATTTACCGCAACAATTTCTGCCTGATCGCCAGCTTTCATCACGGTAACCGCTCCATCCAGATTGGCAAAATAGAGCCAATGTCCTGCCGCTGTTATCGAAGCATAATACTTCCCCCTTGAGAGGCGTTTCTTCCAGATCAACTTCCCATCTGCCAAAGCACGGGCGGTTGCAATCCCATTCGTTGTTACCGAATAAATTCTGTTTTGATGAACAAGCGGAGAACTTATGCTGGCGATCATTTTCTTTTGCTGCCACTCACTGGAAATGTTCCAGGAATCCCCATTTTTTTCGAGAAGAAATCGTTCCATTATATGCGGAGGTTGATTGCCGCCCCGATTGACGATTAATGCATTGCCGACGATAATCGGAGATGTATACGATCTTCTTTCTTTGAATACCTGTTCCCAAATCAACTCGCCTGTTTCGGGGGAATAGGATCGTATCTCATAAGAACTGTGATGTATTATTTGCGGATCGCTATCATTAATCCATACGAATGGGCTGCTATAAGAACTGCCATGCTGCATATTACTGTTGAGGTAACTATGTTGCCAGCGCTGCTCCCCGGTAAATTTATCAAAAGCAAAAATATAAGATGTTGTGTCCGTATCATATACGGTAATGTATAGACGCTTAGAGAGAACAGGCGAGCTGGAAAATCCCCAACGTAAAGGCGCTAATTGTTCTCTGCTTTGCCATACCGTTTCTCCGGCCATGGTAAAGCAGTAATTACCAAAAGAACCAAAATTGGCATATACATGCTGTCCGTCCGTTACCGGTGTCGGCGTTGCCAGAGAATTATCCGGGTGAATGGCAATCGTTTTATCCTCAATACATAAGCGTTCCCAAAGCGTTTCGCCGGAAAGGCGATTAAGCGCGAGCACTTTTAATCTTACGCTGGTATCAAAAACCTGAAATTTATATAGCAGCACTTGAGATGCCAGTAGTATCACTATCAGCGCAAGTTTAAGCCATTCTTTTTTTAGCCGTTGAAATATCGAATCGGAACCGTTGATAGCTGCATTTCGGCGAAAGTTCAGATATGCCGTAATCGCCAAAAATATTGTGATTAGTAAAATTGCCGCGTGGAGATATTTTTTGTAATTCTTGTCATTCTTAACTTTTTCAGCGGCGGTCAGGAAAATATAGTCGTCCCAGATGATCGGAGAAGAATGTCCTTTGCCGGGAATTTTTACCTGCCAGCGAATGTTCGTAGTGCTATCCCACTTTGTCACCGTATTGCTATCCGGGGAAACGCCACTACCATCCCCTCTCCAGCCGGGCCAATTATCCGCGGCGGGGAGTGGCATCAGTAAGAGCAGCTGAATCGGCAATATGATGCACCAGAGCATCCGCTTGAAAAGTGTGATAGATCGATTAGTGGACATGCCTTTTAACGTCCTATTCTTTTTAGACCCTTCAGCGTATAACGGAACGAAGCGTAGCTCCAAAGCAGATTTGAAAAAACATCGCTAAAAAAATATGCAAAGTGCGGGCTATACTTCCGTTGAACTTTTCCGAAATAGTTTTCTTTGTAATCTTTGAACAGCCCTCGCAAAGAAGGCGGCGCATTTAGCGGATCCATCGGTTTCCGGCGCAGAAAGCCGATCCGGTATTTGTAGGCGAAGATATCGAGAAAGGCGAGGATAAAGTTGTAGCTGTCCTCGATTGGCTCCAACAACAGCGTGCCTACCGGGTAGTTCTTAAATTCCGGCGGCTCTTCTCCCTTCGCAATTTTCACCGCCATCAATGGTTCGTTGATGCCCAGCTCGGTGCGATACCAGAGATGGGAGCCGACCCGTGGATTGATCTCCATTAATTTCGGTTTCCCGTCCCGGGCGTCCACTTTTGTTTGTAATGTCAGCGGACCGCGCCAGCCAAGTAATTCCACAAACGATTTTACCTGGGGCAGAATGTCATGATCGTCATCGAATAAACAGGCGGCGGAAGAATTGCGGTAAAGTCGCTGGGCATGGCGGATAATCTTCGGGCAAAAAGCCGTGCGCACCTTCCCGTCCGGACCGGCCATCAAATAGAAGTTCTGTTTTTGTCCGCCGGGAATGTATTCCTGCACCAGTGGGTCTTTATAAATTTCCCGTAAGCGTAAAGTCTGGCTAACCAGCTCTTCCCGGGTGGTGACAATCTCCATTCCCTTCGAGCGAGCGGTTAGGCGGGGTTTAATCACCCAGGGCGCCGTGCTCTGTTCCGCCACCGCTTCAATTTCTTCGCGGGTTTGCGGCTGAAAAGTTTTTGGGTGAGGAAAATTTGCTTCTCTTGCCAGCTCAATCGTCCGCTGCTTATCCAGACAGAGCAGCAAAGTGTCAAAGTCCGGCACCGGGATCGTTATCCCTCGCTCGGTGAATTTCTCCTTATTCTTGGAGAGGATATAAACCTGCGGATCGTGGGAAGGGAAAATGGTGTCGATCTTTTCTTTATCGCAAATCTCCAGCATTGCGGCAAGATAGGTCGCTTCCTGTTCGGTATTTTCCCGTTGGATCAGGCCGGATTGCCAATCCGCTTCCGGCATCGGTACCCGATAATATTTATCCACTAAACGGGAATGAGCGGCATGGGAAGTAAATGCAGCCAGGCGGTTCTCGCCATATATCGTCGTAACTACTTTTTCGGCATAAGGTCGCAGACAACGAATAATTGTATATGCCTGCGCCTCACGGGTATTTGTCACCAGTAATCGCATCTTAGCACCTGTTAGCAAGTAGAGAAGAATTCGGTTAGATCAGCTGAAGCCCCGGATTAGAGGGGTATCTTGAAATGAAATAGATTTCCGGGTAAAGGGCTTGCGGGAGGTCACAAGTTTATTAACGGTGTTACTGCTGTGAAACCAGAACCATCATTTGCAGCAAATTCTGAATTAATCAACCTTTCGCGCTTTCACGATAACAAAATAACCGCTCAAAAAACGGGTCGGTAGATTGGCTAATTTTTCAAAAAACATTAAAAAATCCAGGTATTTTTTTTGCCAGCTTTTCGAGGCATATTTCTCAAGCAAATTAGCGATGGACACTGCAAACACTCTTGGGAAGTGCCACAATGCATCTATTTCCTGAATCTCAAGTCCGAGATCTTTCAATGCGCGTTTTAATCGGGCAGGCCCGAAACTAACACCAACATAATACGGCACTAAACCCAGTTTATTCAGAAGTTTAAAAGGTAAAAAGTTTCGAATGGCAATCGCCGGGTTCGCCATATTATCTAATGAGACGAACAGCAGCCCATCTGTCTTTAATACTCGTTTCAATTCTGCCAGACTCAGCAGAATTTCATCCGCCGTGTGAAAATGATCCAGCGTCGAATTGGAAATGATAACGTCGAAAGTATTATCCGGGAAAGGTAAATCGCGAACGTCCGCCTCAACAAGTTCGATATCCTGATGTCGCCGGCGAACCGCTGCCAGAATCGCCGGGGAAATATCCATCCCAACAACGCGCTTTGCCCGCGATTTCATCAGCGGGTATACGCCATCGGTTAACGATTCGTCAAAGAGGTCCGTTTTTAACAGGGCATCAACCTTTTTCTCCGGCAACCAGCGGAGAAATAATCGGGTATGGATGGCATCACTGTGCTGCCGCCACAAGCGGCGCTCCTGTGAATGCTGCCAATCATCAGCGATGTTATCCCAATATTCGAGGTTGTTGTTTTCCAATACCTTTACTTCCCTGTTGGTTAAGTCGATGCTCAGAAGATATCTGCAGCAATCATCTGTTGATATTCTTCCGGCTTTCTAGTCTGTTTAGCTATACCATTCTCCAGCAAAACCACTCCGGGGCGCGGATAAGCAAAATTATTCGCGAATGAATTGAAGTAAGCACCGGCATCCATAATTGCCAGCACATCTCCCGGCTGTAACTCCGGCATCGGCCAGCCGCGGTAGAGGAAATCTTCCGGAGAACAGAGCGTTCCCATGATGTTATATTTATCGGTCGCTGCGCTCAGTGGGCGATTTGCCAAAAAACAGTGGTGATATTCATACGAAAGCGGAAAGGCAATATTTTGCATCCCTCCATCCGCCAGCGCATACTTGAGTCCCTTCCGGCGCACCTTGATTTCCTGAATAGTTACTAACAACATTTGAGCATCGCTGGTCAAGGCACGCCCCGGCTCAAGAATCAAATTCGGCAAAGGGAAATCATGCTTTTTACATTCTTCCTGCAATGTCGAAACAATCGCTTCCGCAAATTTTTCAATTGATGCGCAATCTTCCGCTACTGGCGGTTTCGGAGATTTTTGAAATAGCTTGTAGGCTGCGACTTCGCTGATCGACAAAGTTTTTACCGTCGGCACGCCATAGCCACCGCCGATATCCAGATTGGTTATGGTTATTTTAAATTGGCGGCGGATTTCTGCCATCAATTCACAGATTTGCCGCAAGGTTTTCCGGTAATACGCTGGCTGCTTCAACCCGGATCCGATATGTACATGAAGGCCACAAATATTAATATTTTCGACAGCTTTTAATGCTGCAATTGCCGCGAATAAATTATCAACCGCCGGATCCAAACCAAACTGTGCCTTCCATCCAGCGGCAGGATAGATCCGAATACCGACATTCACCGGTTTAGCGAGGCGATTGACAACGGTAATCAAGCGCTCAATTTCCGCAGGAGATTCAACATTAAGCAGACGAACATCCCGTTCCACTGCGCGGGTAAGATCTTCCACAGATTTATTGACGCCATTATAGATAACCGCGGATCCATCGACGCCTAATTGCTCACTTAGCCAAAACTCGTAGGGAGAAATGACCTCTGCCCCACAGCCTTCTTCATGAAGAATACGGATGACGCCGGGAATACAATTGGTTTTATAGGAATAATAAACGGAAGATTGCGGGTGCAAATTTTGGAAAGCTTTCCGAAAGCGATGATAATTTTTACGAAGCCGGGAAACGCTGACACTGTGCAGCGGAGAACCAAACTCCTTCGCCAGCATTACCAGGTCGCAACCTTCGGAAATCAGGTGTCCCTGCTTATTGGTAGTTAAGCGCCATTGACGGATATCCATTCGCCAATATTCCTTCCCTGGGGCAGGGCATCTGATCGTTCAATCAAATGCCCAGGAATTCCCTTACATATCAACTCTCAGACCAGCACGAAATGTACGCCCTTCCCGGGGGTATCCCAAGCGATGGCCGTAGTTCTTGTCTGTTAAATTTGAAATGTCAATATATGTGGAGATGTTTTCCTGCAATGTGACCGATGCCTTCAAATGTAATACCAGATAACTGGGGAGCTCTACAAAATTGTCATCATCATCCAAATCATAAAGCTCATTCACATAAATACCATTAATCGCTGTCATGATATTAAAAGGCAATTTATAGCGGGCTTCCAGATAAGTGGTATGCTTCGGGCGGCTTCTTAACTGCTGACTGCTGCCGTCCTCCAGCGTTTCCGACGCATCGAGGTACTGATAGCCAACCCGGCCAAAAAGCTTCTCCGTCAACCAACTGCCCGATGAAAGTTCCAGTCCTTTAAAAGTCGCTTCGTCAATATTCTGATAAAGGCTGCGCCGATCCGGCCGTTCAATCAGATCCTTCAGATCACTTTGAAAAATGGTTACATCCGTCTGCACTTTCCCGGCGAGATTATGCTTAAATCCAAATTCATAATTCACCGTGCTTTGTTCCTTCAAATCAGGATTTCCATAGCGTTCCCGGTAAAGCTCCCGCAATTTCGGGAAGCGAGTCCGCTGGGCAGCCGAGGCATGCAGGGCAACATTCTCCAGCAATTGATAACCGGCGACCGCCTGAAAATTGAGGGCATTGATACTCTCATTCACTTCCGGTTGTTCAAAGACGTTAAACATTGCCCCGACAGCCAGAGAGATACGTTTATTCAACGAGAACTCATCTTCCGCGGAAAGTGTATAGGTGTTGATGCTGACCTGGTCAAGATTTTCCAGCGCTTCTTCCGCCTCAAAAACGTCGCGGCGATAGGCGGCATTCAATACAATAAGATTGTTCTCCGATGTCGAAACTTTCGAATATAATGCGCCTCCCAGTGAGTAATCTTCAGCATCCTCAACCTCGTCCACTTCGCTATAGCTGCCATCGGTAAACGCGGTCAGACGGGTTTGTGAAGCATTGTAATACATCTTCAGGGACAGCGGTATTGCCAAAAATTGGTTGGAAAAACCGACCGTCTGGCGGTTAGACTTGGTCAGGCGCTCAAAATCGACATCGTCGGTGCCGGCCTGCGGCGTCAACCCTTTTTCATTACTCGTGGCATTTACAAAAAAAGATGTTCTGCCAAGACTTGCCGATTCACTATTTAAGTGCAGGAATAAATTGCGCCGTAGGTAATCACTGTTTTCCCGCAGCTCGCCGTCTTCATTCAACTGGCTTTCGAAGCCATTTGCTAGTGAGAAGCCATCGGAAGTTTCAAAGTTCACCGAAGCAAAATAATTTAGATTATTATGGCTTCCCCCTAAATTTCCCCGAAATAAATTGCTGCTGTTCTCACCGACTTCTATCAGCGCATGGGCACCGTCAAAATTTTTGCCGCTTTTCGGGATAATGTCAATAACACCACCCATGCCATTGGGCCCATACATCACCGATGGTGCACCCTTCATGGTTTTAACCCGGGAGATATTTTCGATGGAAATTTCATTCAGATCAATGCTGCCTTCAAACGCAGAAGCGAGGGGAATACCGTCGAATAAAATCAACACATCGCGATGGCGAAAGCCTCGCACCCAGGCGCGGGCATCGTTGGAAGAGGCGCCATACTGCACATTGATTCCCGGAGACTGGTTTAAGACTTCCGATATATTATGGGCATTATATGCCTGAAAATCCCGTATCTCCGCTTCCCGGACAATAATCGGCGTGGGCACTAATATAGGCTCGTCCTCGACGAGAATTTCCGGCAAGGGATAGACGGAAGTGTCTGTCCAGGCAATTTGCGCCGTGAGAGTTTCTGTGTATGAGATTAGCAGTATCGCTATCATCAGCAACAAACTTTTACCACCGGTTCTGAATGTATTAACCATTAGAAATCTCCTGTTATTAGTTTATAAATATTAAATAATTACCACTTAAAAAACAAATTCCCTCACCCGCATCTCCCATCTTCATGGGATTGATTCCTTAACCGGGTTTTTCCCACATTGGAATTAGAAACAATTATAGAAACTCCAGACTAAAGACTTCAGGTTATAGAATAAGGAGGTTTACAATGTTTACTCCGCAAAAAAATTACCCGTTTTACCGAACGCTTCTTCTTTTTGTCGTTATCTGGCCTTTTTTAATAGTCGCTCAGGTGCCACAGCTGATGAATTACCAGGGTTTATTAAGCGATCCCGCTACCGGCAATCTGATTGCCGACGGCAACTATCAGATCGTTTTTGCTATTTATGATCTGCCAACAGGCGGGAGCCCCGTCTGGTCCGAATCACAAACAGTCGAAACCCGGCAGGGATTATTCAGCACTCTTTTAGGAAGCAATAATCCCTTAATGCCGGATGTTTTATCCGGTCCGGAAAAATATCTCGGTATTAAAGTCGCTTCTGATCCGGAAATGACCCCCAGGCGGCGGATTGTCAGTAGCGCTTATGCGATGCTGAGTCAATCCGCCAATCAGTGGAGCGGGTTGGATACTGCAGACTTTCGCAACTCCGATGGTAATCCTCCCAACGAAGGTAGCAATCATTTTAGCTGGGATAATCTTACCGATGTCCCGGAAGGATTCGCGGACGGCATCGATAATGGCGGCATTGGCGGCAATACACTCGATGAAGCCTACGATCAAAACGCGCCAGGAGGAGGAAGAACAATTATTGCCGACGCCGGGCCGGTTAATATACAAGGAGATGACGGGCTGCTCGTTTCCAGCTCGATCGGGATTAGCGTTCCGGCGCCACAGGCTGATTTCCATGTTAATGGTGATGTCCTGGTAGATGGCGGAGGTGAAATTGTTTTAAATGGATTGGTTGGTATCAATGAACCTTTACCCACAAATGCGTTGGAAGTAAATGGCAATGCACTCATTTTAGGGCAGAACAATCGCCTGCAAGTTTCCGGAAAACTGGGCGTTGCCACTTTTCCCGATACCGATTTCCATGTCGCCGGCTCCGGCAAATTTTCCGGACAGGATAAGATATTTACAGTAGAAGGGAAAGTAGCAATTGGTGACCTTGCCACACCTTTGGCTGATTTACATGTATTTAATGAAAGAGGGGTGCTTTTCCAGGGCACTCATGGACTGGGGCCAATTCCCGTCAACGGTTTCGGCACCCGCCTGCTTTGGTATCCCGGTAAATCAGCTTTCCGGGCCGGTCGGGTAAACAACAACCGTTGGGATGATAACAATATCGGAAATTATTCCGCAGCATTCGGAATAGATGCCCAGGCTTCAGGCACCTATTCTTTTGCTGGTGGGCTGGACAATATCGCCAGCGGCACCGCGGCTACGGCATTTGGCCAGCACAATCAGGCCACCGGCAATTATGCGACAGTTCTCGGTGACCAAAACATTGCCAGTGGCACCGGCTCACTAGCCTCCGGGGGAAATAGCAGCGCAACATCACTTCATGCGACTGCCATTGGCTCTGGTAATACAGCCTCCGGAATAGCTGCGGTGGCATTTGGGCAAGCCAGCACTGCCAGCGGCGCCGCAGCCATGTCGGTAGGCTGGAGTACCACTGCCGCCGGCCCATATTCCTTTGCCGGGGGCACCGGGGCCAGTGTAGATGCAGCACATAACGGCACATTTATCTGGGGTGATAATTTGGCAACCATTGTCGCCACCCCATTTAATTCGGAAGCGGCCAACGAATTCGCTGCCCGCGCCACTGGTGGCGTCCGTTTCGTTAGCGGTGTTGGTTCTAATGGGGAGCCAGTAGCCGGCGTAAAACTGCCCTCAAACGGCAGCTCCTGGGAAGCGATTTCTGATTCTGCCAAAAAGGAAAATTTTCAACTATTGGATGGCGAAACTATCTTAACGAAGGTCGCTAAATTTCGGCTGGGCACCTGGAATTATATTGGGCAGAATTCCCGGCTTTATCGACACTATGGACCAATGGCGCAAGATTTCTTCGCTGCTTTCGGCCATGATGGCATCGGCAAAATCGGTTCCGATACGACTATCGCCTGTGCCGATTTCCATGGCGTTAATTTTACCGCGATTCAGGCACTGGAAAAACGCACGGCAGATTTACAGCAACAGCTAGAGCGTTTGCAACAGCGCTACCAAACATTGCAGAATACGCATAAATCCATGGGAGATAAAATCACTCGATTGGAAAAAGTCCTGGAAAAACTGCTCGCAGATAAAACGGTGCAGCCGGCGGCATATACAAAAACAGAATCCAGCCGCCACTCCTTCGACCAAACTCCGACCGCCATGCCGAGGAGTGAATAATGGACGGACAACTCACGAACAGACGACAAAAACCAGGGAACGCATTATCAAACGTTTGCTTTTTCATAGCAATTTTATTGCAGATTATGCTTATCAATTTTGCATTTGGGCAAACCCCGCAAGCAGCTTTGCAAAAAGCAGCGTTGAACGGTGCTGGTGGCGATAGTCAATCCGCCCAATATCACCTGACGAGCACTTTGGCTCAGATAACATCGCCCGGATTGGCAAGTGGCGTTAATGCGAATGTAGCTGCCGGATTCCTCACTCCGATGTTTTTGGTCAATCAACCGCCAGTTTGGCAAAATCTCCCCGATACTGTCTTCATTGATAGTGGGGACAGCACATCCCTTAATGTCTGGCATTTTGTGGCAGATGCGGAAACGCCCGATTCCTTACTGGATTTTCAGTTCAACAGCGGCAGCGATTCACTGCAAACAGTATTCAATCCCACTAACGGCTACCTTACAATTACAGCAACTGCCGGGTTTTATGGGAATACTTATCTGGGTATGACAGTCGCTGATCCAACCGGTGCAGCAACCAGCGATACTCTGACTGTACGGGTTCGGGAAATCACTTCCATCATTGATGCACCGGCGGTCTATTCTCCCGAGGAATTTCAATTACGGCAAAATTATCCCAATCCGTTTAATCCCTCAACAACGATTGAATTTCTACTGCCGAACGCCGGATTTGTCACCCTGGAAATATTCAACATATTGGGTGAATCGGTGCAGAGTCTATTGGCGATGCACCTGCCGGCGGGTAGCCACCGCTATAATTGGGTCGCTAACGACCTTCCCAGCGGGGTATATATCTACAAATTAACGCTGGGTAATCAAGCGCTTGTTCGTAAGGCACTTTTGTTGAAATGACACCATCTTTTTTAGTGGTAGTGGTCCCAAAGGGTTTATAGTCGGTAGTGAATAGTAAACTGAAATACTGCGAACCGTACACTCCTTTGGGCGAGGGTTTATACACAAGTTTACATGTTACAAAAATACCTTAAAAACCTAATTTTTAGCCGCAGATAAACACGGATTTGCACGGATAAAAGCAGAACGATGGAAAGATCAGTGAAAATCCGTATATATCAGTGGCTAATATCCAAATTCTGCTTTCCGCAATTTCGCCCCCTATTTCCTCAATTTTGATAATTCACCATGTTTCCTTATTTTCAGCGGTTTCATATGCAAACCAACACAAGGCAAAGGAACACAGATGCACATCAATCCCACCAACACATTCTTCATTTTATCACTGTTGAGCATCTTTTTATTCTCCGGACTAATCATTGCCGGAGAAACGAGCATTTTACAAACCGGCTGGAAATTCGCGAAAGGGCCGCAGGAAAATGCCCAGGAGAATAATTTTGATGATACTGCCTGGGAATCAATTCAGCTGCCGCACGACTGGGCGATTGCCGGACCGTTTATTCTTGATGGCGATGGCAATACCGGGAAGCTTCCCTGGAAAGGCGAAGGCTGGTATCGCTATCAATTTGACATTGCCGATAGCGACAGCGATAAACGGTTTTACTTGCTCTTCGACGGTGTTATGGCTTTTCCAAAAGTGTATCTTAATGGCAAGCTGGCCGGCGAATGGGATTATGGATACAATTCATTCTATGTTGATATCACTGATTTCCTTAATTATGGCAGCAGCAACCTGCTCGCCGTCCATGTAGATACCCGGCAGCATGACAGCCGCTGGTATCCCGGCGCCGGTATCTATCGGAAAGTGCAACTAATAAAAACGAATCCTTTACATATCGCTATCTGGGGAAATTACGTCACCACGCCAATCGTTAAACCGCATTATGCCCGGGTGCAAGTGCAGACCACCGTCGAAAACAAAACCAACGCGGACATCGAAACAGTGCGGGTTGTGCAAACGATTATCAATCCGGATGGGCGTAAGATTGCCGAGGAATCTGCCACAGCAATGATTCCCGCTGGTGGGAGAAAAGATATTGCCGTCCATTTCTCGCTTAACAATCCCCGCCGCTGGGATATTGAAGATCCGGCATTATACCAGGTGAAAACCCGCATTTACAACGGAGATTCCCTTCGGGACAGCGCCGAAACAAATTTTGGTATCCGCACCATACGCTTTACCGCCGACCATGGTTTTTACCTCAATGACCGGCGTGTGCAGCTGAAAGGGGTGAACCTCCATCATGACTTTGGCCCGCTCGGGGCAGCGTTTTATCCGCGGGCGATGGAGCGGCAATTGGAAATCATGAAAGCCATGGGTTGCAACGCCATTCGCAATAGTCATAATACTGCCGCGCCCGAACTGCTGGAACTATGCGACCGCATGGGATTACTGATGTTTAACGAAATATTCGATAAATATGATGGTAAGGCCGGCATCACCCCGCAGACAGATTTCGAAGATTTTGCCCGGCGTAACATCCATAATTTCGTAGTGCGCGATCGCAATCACCCATCCATTTTTCTCTGGAGCGTCGGTAATGAAATCGGCGATGTTCAGTGGAATATTGACAATGGTTTTCAACGCTTAAACACAATGATATCCTATGTGCGAAAATATGACCCGACCCGCCCGGTGACTTTAGTTTGCGACAACTTAAAAAGTGCAAAACTGCGTCATTTCGACTATTATGACGTTCATGCCTGGAACTATGACCGCCGTTATCGCCTGGCCCGGCAGCTAGAACCGAACAAATCGGTGATCATCAGCGAATCCGCCTCGACCTTGAGCACCCGGGGATTTTATGAATTGCCCTTACCGAAGAAGAAGACTGATTTCACCCGCTCCCTGCAAATCAGTTCATACGATCTCCATGCCCCCAGTTGGGCGGAAATTGCCGATGACGACTTCATGTGGCAGCAGGATGAGCCTTATGTTGCCGGAGAATTTGTCTGGACCGGTTTCGACTACCTGGGAGAACCGACCCCCTATCATAATCAATGGACAAAAGAAAACGGGATGAAGGATGAGAATGCCTCCCGTAGCTCCTATTTTGGCATTGTCGATTTGGTCGGTATTCCGAAAGACCGCTTTTATCTTTATAAAAGTTATTGGCTGCCGGATGAAACAACCATTCACATTCTTCCGCACTGGAACTGGGAAAACACCGGGATTGACTCTCTGCCTGTCTTCGTCTATACCAATGGCGATGAAGCGGAATTATTTCTTAATGGCGCCTCCCTGGGAAAACGCAGCAAGAATCCCACTTCGGAAAACTCTGTAGAGCGCTTTCGCCTGATCTGGCGGAATGTCCCCTGGCAAGCCGGTGAATTAAAAGCAGTTGCTTACCGGGAAGGGAAAAAAATTGGCGAGAATATTATCAGAACTGCCGGAGAAGCAACAAATCTTCGCCTGACGACAGATCTGGAAACAATTTCACCCGATGGGCAGGACCTCGCCTATGTTTTGATAGAAGCTTACGACAAAAATGGTATTCCCCATCCACTAGCAATGGATGATGTTTATATTGAAGTAGATGGTCCCGGGGAAATTGCCGGCGTCGGCAATGGGAATCCCCAATCCTTTGCTCCATTTCAGGCAAATACTGTGAAGCTATTTTATGGGAAAGCAATGCTTATTATTAAATCCGGATTCGATACGGGGCAAATCAGCGTAAAAGTTCGCAGCGCCGGGTTAAAAGCGGACAACATCCGGATAAAAGTGAAGTAGTGCAAGGTAATTTCCAAAGTCATGTTCCACGCTGGCCATAAAAACCATCCGCCTGATCAGAAATCAACAGGCGAATAGTCAGGCGTCACAAGTGATGCAACAAGATGCCCGATTTATCGGGCTTCAGAAAATGAGCCAGTGGATTCATCCCTGACGGACGAGGATGGCGGGAAAAGAGTGCCATTTTTCACACAGTCGCGTAACATCAGTTACTAAATTTCAGAAGATTAAAAAAGACTATTAACCTGACATCTCCACTATAACAAACCTGCCAGGCAATATTCAGGCAACTTCTACTTCTCCGTACTACGATTAGAAATGTGAGAATATTCCGAAGAATCTGAATATCCTTATCCCGGCCTTCTTTCGATTCAAAAGTAGTTCTATTCTCAGCGCACCAGCAATTAGCAATGATGCAAAATTGCTGGTGCCGTCAATCACTATTTACTTGCGTAAGTGTCCTTCCGGCAATACCTCATTCTCGCATTTTTCGCCCCGCTCCAAAACAGCGACGTTATTCAATGTTGTGGAAGCAATCTTTTCCAGGGCATTGCGGGTAAAAAATGCCTGATGCCCGGTGACGATGACGTTCGGGAAAGTCATCAGGCGGGCGAAGATATCATCCTGTAAAACCTTATTGGAAAGATCCTCAAAAAAGAGATCACCCTCTTCTTCATATACATCCAGCGCGACGCTGCCAACCTTGCCGGATTTCAAATGTTTAATCAACGCATAGGTATTGACCAACGCTCCCCGGCTGGTGTTGATGATCATTACCCCATGCTTCATCCGCTTGATTGTTTCATCGGTGATGAGGTGATGCGTCTCCGGCGTTAATGGGCAATGCAGGCTAAGTATATCTGATTCAGCGAAAACGGTGTCCATATTCGCGTACTTTACCCCGCGAGATACCAGGTCGGGATTTTCGAAAACATCATAGGCCAGTACCCGACAGCCAAATCCCTGCATAATATGCGCAAAAACTTCACCGATACGGCCGGTACCGATCACCCCGACGGTTTTCCCATAAAGGTCGAATCCCAATAAACCATCCAGGGCAAAATTACCTTCCCGTACACGATTGTGGGCACGGTGAATCTGCCGGTTTAAAGCGAGAATAAGGGCAACGGCATGTTCCGCAACGGCATGCGGAGAGTATGCCGGAACCCGCACAATGGTCATTCCCGCTGCTTTGGCAGCATGGAGATCCACGTTATTAAAACCGGCGCAACGCAGCGCAATCACCCGGGTGCCGCCTTCCGCCAAAATTTCCAGCGTCTCTTTATCCAGTTGATCGTTCACGAATGCACAAACAGCCGGAACGCCTTTTGCCAGCGGCGCCGTTAATTTATTAAGATGAACATCATAAAAAATCAGTTCATGATTATATGATTTATTTTCATTTTCAAAGAAATGCTTGTCATACGCTTTTGTACTAAACAGCGCCATCTTCATTGGTGCTTCCTTTCAACTATCGTAAGTAGATCCACTTCTGTTTATTCAGTCGCCAATAATAATAGACTTTTTTCAAGATTTCTCAATGCATAATTACTTATAATTTCAACGGCTCTCCGCCATAACGGCTTCAATCTCGCTGGAGGTATACGGTGCGCCTGGGGTAAGCATTTCGTAACCGTCTTTCCGAACTACCAACATATCTTCCAGATAATAACCCTGCCCATCGATGGCAAACATCGGTTCCCAGGCAATTACCATCCCTGCTTTTAAGACAGAAAAGCTGCCTTCTGCGCCTCCCAGTCCCTGCTTATGTAAAATAAATTGCGCAGCGCCTTCCGGAGAAGTTAAATGCTGGAAAGCCCGACGTCCCAGATCAGTTTTCAATTGGGATTTCATGGTTTTGATGCCGGCAATTGCGCTATCGAAAACAGCCTGTACGTTTACGCCGTCGCGAATAGTTTTCAGGCCGGCTTTATACCCAGTAACCAATAGGTCATAGGCTTCCGCCTGCCCGGCAGTAAATTTTCCGGACGCCGGCACTGTTCGCCCGACGTCACTTTTATAATGATTGTAATCGCAGCCGATATCGATCCGCAGCAAATCTTCCGCTGTAATCCGGCTGCCCATATTTTCATAATCAGCAAAAATGCCAAAGATGGCCGGGAAGACGGTACTTACACCAGCATGGACGACCGGCCAAAAATATACGCCATTACCATCGTGGCAGCTGCATTCGGAAACGATCGCCGCTTCTACTTCCCGGGAATGCATCCCCGGGCGAACCACCTGCAATGCGCGGATTAATGCGCGGGAGGCATTCTCCCCCGCCCCGCGCAAGGCATCGATCTCTGCTTCGCTTTTGATCAGGCGCAAACGATTCACAGCATCTGCGCTTTGAATTTCCGTATCCGGATAGCGCTTTTGCAATGCATCCAACCAGGGATCTTCAACTATATTTAATGCTGGCGGACCATTGGCGGCAACGGATTGAAATTCGACATAAATTTTCAGGGAAGTATCAGCGGCAAGGCGGCGATCGAGGAAGGGCAGCAGCTCATTCCAGTGAACCATGTGGTCGACGCCCAGAATTGCCGCATTTTCTACAGAAATTGTCAGCAATGCTTTCTCCGCCACTGCCGGATAGGTATTGAGAGCATCCGGTACAAAAAGCCAGCTCTCATTGTTTTGGCTGTCCATGGCCAGAATAACGCCGATGCGATTATGCAAACCGGTAAAGTAGTAGAATAACGGATTTTGAAGAAAGCCGTGCTGTTCATAAGTGCGAATATTTGTTTTCGCCCGAATTAAAATAATACCATCATTCGATACCGCCATTGCTTTTTCCCGGCGATTGAGAAATTCTTCCCGGGGGAAATCCAATTGAATAGCATCCGGTTGTGCAACGATTCCTATTGTGCAAAGTGTAACGCTAATTAATGCCCAAACCAGACAGTTGCGATTCATATCTTCACCTCTTCTGAAACAGTCTAACAGATAGCATCTTTTCAAATGATTTTATTTACAAATTCTCTGCGAGGAAATAAATCGAATAGTATTCATCGGCATAGATACGACTGAGTGCCGAACAACTGCTAGCGTCAGTATCTGCCGGCAGAACCACATGAGTGACATTATACTCGTTTTGAAATGTTCTTAGCAATTCACAATCGATGAAAGGCGCACTGTAAAATTGCTTGATATTTTGAATGCGCTTGTACCATTCAATCGTGTCGATATCCTTGTAAGGCACCGATTTAAAATCCACAACAATTGGCACACCGCTTTCCAGACGAAAGTTATCGAATGCGTTTAAATCCAAACCCGGCACCAGGTAAACATCACCCGGTTGACGATTTGTTTCGACGAAGCGCGTTAACGCGCTATGCTCCCGTTTTTCATACCAATCGAAATGACCGCGAGTGTGTAAAAGCCCCCCAAAAATCAGGATCAATACGATCCCAGCAGTGCCATACTGCCAAAATTTATTTAGTTGCTGTAATTTACCTGGTAACCAGGCGGCAAATGTTTCGATTCCCCAGGCAAGAATGATTGCCGAAGACACCGGCACCAACACCACCGATAATCGCCAGGGATAAAGCATCCCCAATCCAGTACTGCCGCTCAACACTTGTAAAATTGAGGCAGCGACGGCTATGGTAGTGATGATTGCCCAAATCGAAAACAAGGCCGTTTTGCGCAGCAGAAAGAGTGCCGTAGCAACAATCGCCAATCGCAAATAGAAAGTTTCTGTCCCCAGCCGGGAGATGATCATATGATGGGGCGTCCGGAATTCGGTGTGAATCCTCCTCGCTTCCGCCAGCGGCTCCCCACCGAATGGGTTGAAATTAATCATGACGTAAATAAGAATTGGCAGCACTAGCAGCAAGGCAACCATGCCGGGTTTTAATGCAGCAGTAAGGTTTTTCTCGCGGAGATAAATCGTCACCATAAACGCCAGCGTTAACGATCCGGCCGAGAAAAGTGATCCCGAATGGAAGCTGGCAGAAACAGCCAAGAGCACAGCAGCATGATAAGGTTTATCTCTCAAGAATTGATAGACCGCTAATAGCATCAAAACGCCAAATAAACTTGGCTGAAAATAACCATCCAGTGCATACTGGCGGGCGACACCATTGCTAAACAGATCAAGCACTTCTTTCCCGGTGAGGCGGAAGAGCCAATTACCGATCCATGAAGAATGCATCAAAAGGAACAGTGCAGAAAACAGCTGGGAAGTCCCAAACACCGTTGCCGGAAAAACAGTGCGGGCAATACCACTCACGCTGTAAAAATAGATACCGGCCAGAAAAACAAAATATCCATAAAAGAAGAATGAATGAGCGAAGCGGGCAGTCAGGTAGGTTATACCCGTGAAAAGCGGCACCGGATCGGTTGTATTCGCCATCCAATCGCCTGCCAGAAATCCCTCCCCAGCTTTTGCCAATCCATAGAGCAAATACTGGTTCTGATTGGAACTGAATAACGGATCCAGGCCGTATACCACTGCAAAGATTAGCGTCCAAATTAACCAGTGGAACGAAAAAAACGGCTTTGTATGATCAACTCGTAAATTCAAATCTTATTCCGATATAAGCTCAAGATTTTACAGATAATTTATT
Organism: Calditrichia bacterium; assembly: GCA_028284905.1. Lineage (GTDB taxonomy): Bacteria > Calditrichota > Calditrichia > RBG-13-44-9 > J075 > JACKAP01. Next base: position 224,673 of record JANQQU010000085.1, on the reverse strand, counting down.
AGATAAAAACTCTGAACTTTATTCCCCAATTTTCGCATATGCCAGGGTTGTATCTTCAATATGATAAATTTCCAAATTCGGATATTTTTTGCGAACTTCCTCAATCGCTGGCACCACTGCCAGCCCATTACGGTAATCATGCCAGAGGATTACACCTTTTCCATTGCGAAGCAACTGCATAGCGACATTTGTATCGTTTATAACATACTCATAATCATGAGAACCATCGATGAAAATTAGATCTATTTGGTTCTCGTAAGGACTAAAATCGAAGCGGGCAGAGTCGCCAAAAAGTTGGGTAATTTTCCTTTTCTCCGGAAAATTAATTTCATCCTTTTCCAGGAATATTGCGCCGGATTGTTCCTTTTTCACCAATTTCTGGTAGCGTTCACTGATTTCAAATTTTGCTGCCTCAAGCCCTTCCGCCGGTAAATCCAAAGTATAGACCCGGCAATCATCCGGGGCATTGATCGCCATATTTAAAGTCGTGCGGCCATTCATGGTACCGATCTCTAAAATCCCTTTCGGTTGCTCTTTTCGGATGACCCCGCAAATTAGTGCGAGCTCGTCCACCCGCATATTTCCGGCGGAAATTTCCAGATCCGTCAGGGTAACTTTTTCATCCCCGCTAACTTTTTTCCAGGATATGAGCGGTAAGCGCGTCTTGTTAAACGAGAAGCCAAAATAGTCGCAAATTAAAGAATGAATGTATTGCCCGCGTGGCGTCAGCAAACCAACAGTAAATGAAAAGAGCATGATAAAAAAGGAGAGAATGTATTTGACTAGCCGCTGGAAAAATTTTTCAATCATTTTCATGAAATCAACCCGGATTATATCGAAAGATACAAATGAAATTGGCAATGCCGTTCATCCGTTACGCGCTGAGAAGATAGGAAAAGTATTTCCGGAGATCAATGATTTAGCAGTAAGTTGAGATATAATCCGAACTTTAAAAATTTACAAACGACCGGTAGATCATTTACGGTGCTTGTTCCGCCGACATCTTTCGCTACAGTAGCGCACTGCTTCCCAGCAATTTCACCATTTTTTTCGCCATTTGAACGGACGCTGACAATTCGCACAAATTTTTTCCGGCAGATGTGTTTTTTTCAATTGAAATTTCCTTATTCTAATATAGCCTAATTCCACCTATTACGAAACATAAGCGATATTTTATCAGAAAACAAGCAATTGAGCGTTTTGAGCGTTTTTGTTGCTTTCTGCTTACCTTTTATGTATTATTGTAGAAAAGGAGTAAAAATTGTCTCGCAACGGAATCATCTGGTTTAGAAACGACCTTCGCTTACACGATAATGCCCCCTTACTTGCTGCCAGCAAAAACACTCAGCTAATTCCCGTTTATTGTTTTGATCCCCGGCATTTTGAAACTACCCACTACGGTTTTCCAAAAACAGGGCCTTACCGCACAACATTTTTATTGGAAAGCGTTTCTGCATTACGAGACCAACTTCGCTCACTGGGGAGTGATCTGATTATACGCTATGGAAAACCAGAAATAGAAATTCCGGAGATTGCCAGGGCAAATAATTCTTCAGCCCTTTATTTTCATAAGGAATTTGCCAGCGAAGAAATCGCGGTGGAAAAAGCGTTGGTTGCTGCATTAGCAAAGGATTCTTTTCAGGTCTATCCCACTTATGGAAATTTCTTATACCACCCGGACGATCTCCCCTTTCCGGTCAACGAGACGCCAAATGTTTTTACCCAATTTCGAAAAACTTTGGAGAAAAGATCCCACGTGCAATCTCCGCTACCTGTGCCGGACAAGCTGCCGCCATTACCGGAAAACATTAGTCCCGGCGAATTACCCGACGGGAAAAAACTTGGCATTGCGCTGAAAGAACCTGACCGGCGCCGGGTTTTAAATTTTACCGGTGGAGAGTTAAATGCCTTAAAAAGAGTTCAGCACTACTTATGGGATTCCCGGGCACTGAGCAGTTATAAGCTCACGCGAAATGGTTTACTGGGGGAAGATTACTCTTCAAAATTTTCTCCCTGGCTGGCGAACGGTTGTCTTTCCCCGCGGCAAATTCATCAGGCAGCCCGACGCTATGAACAGGAAGTGGAAAAGAATCAATCGACCTACTGGTTGATATTCGAACTTGTCTGGCGGGATTTTTTCCGCTATGTCGCCTGGAAATATGGTCGGCGAATTTTCTTCCCAGGTGGCATCAGAGATGCCCGCCCCAATTGGCAGGACAATGAGATTTTTATGCAGGCCTGGCAAGATGGAAAAACTGGTATTCCCTTTATCGATGCGAATATGCGGGAATTGAATGAAAGTGGATTTATGTCCAACCGGGGCCGGCAGAATGTCGCCAGTTTTCTCGTAAAGGATCTTCGGCAGGATTGGCGCTTTGGGGCAGCATACTTTGAAAGCATGTTAATCGATTATGATGTTTATAGTAACTGGGGAAACTGGAATTACGTCGCCGGGATTGGGAATGATCCCCGGGAGGATCGATACTTCAATGTTATCTCACAGGCTAAACGCTACGATCCAAAGGGTGACTATGTACGCCACTGGCTGCCGGAACTTCAGACTTTGCCTGTGAAAAAAATTCACATCGTCTTTCAGCTGGATAATCAAACCCTGCAGAAATATAAAATCCGCCCCGGGAAAGATTATCCGCAAGCAATCTATACAGCAAAGGCCTGGCGGAAGCACTTGTCATCTAAATACTAGCTACTGACAATAGCATTTCTTGTCGCATGAACCAGGCGGTGAATGCCTGCAAAGGTAACTTGGTTATTCACTTGAGCGCCGGAAAAGGCATGTATCGATATAGGAGTTTTCTCCTGCCAAAGAGCCTCCAGAATATTTTCAACATTTTCCGCCGATACACCTCCTCCAACGACAACTTCAATGTCGCCATTTGCAGCGGTAATGATCTCCGATAGTCGATCAAGGCCATCAATAGCCCCCTTATTTTCCCCCCAGGGCGTGCCGCTGGTGAGCACTCGATTGACACCGACATCTATCAGTGTAGATAGCGCATTTTTATAATCTTTCATAACATCAAATGCCCGATGAAAGGTTGTGCTTAATCCATAGTTATCGGCAATTATCTGTAACCTGGCAAGCGCTGCTCTGTCGATTTTTCCATTCGATGTTAAAGCACCGAACACGACACCGTCTGCCCCGGCTTCCGCGGCCATGGCAATCTGCGTTTCCATATCTGTCAGTTCTTTCCCGGTATAGCAAAAATTGCCTTTACGCGGGCGAACCATCACCAGCAACCCGCGACGGCGCCGGAAGGCTTCCCGGGCAGCGCGGATATGTTCCTTGATTGGCGTTAACCCTTCATGCTGCATTTCCGCACAAAGCTCTATTCTCTCCGCACCGCCGAGGTATGCCGCATCAACAGCTTTGCTCACCAGATCAAATTGAGTGCAATCGATGCAAATTTCCACTGCAACCATCATTCATCCTTTCAACAGACCAATATGACTCATCATAAGCACTTTTCCTTGGAACTCACCAGGAGACTGCTTAATCTATCTATTAAGTTGTATAATGACAAGCTATACTAATGCCTCCTGCGAAGTTATATAGAGATGATGCAATTATGAAAACGATGCCGGATTCAGGAAATGTTACACTTGGGTTACGCGCAAACTGGCAGCAGTTTTGGCTCCTGGTTTTAATCAATGCCTTTGTCGGTGCAATGGTCGGCCTGGAACGAACGGTTGTTCCATTAATTGCGGCAGAAGATTTCGGCATCGCTTCAAAAACTGTCATTCTCTCCTTCATATTTAGTTTTGGCATCGTTAAGGCGCTGGCGAACCTGTTTGCCGGCCATTTTTCCGACCGTCTTGGTAGAAAGCCTATTTTGATATTAGGATGGCTTATCGGCCTACCGGTTCCTTTCCTGATCATATATGCACCGGGCTGGGAGTGGATCGCATTTGCAAACGTTTTACTGGGTGTAAACCAGGGGTTATGCTGGTCCACAACCGTCATTATGAAAATTGATCTCGCAGGACCGCGTCAGCGCGGTTTTGCCATGGGTTTAAATGAATTTGCCGGCTATCTGGCTGTCTCCCTCGCTGCTTTTCTGACCGGCTATCTGGCTGCCCAATACGACCTTCGCCCTACCCCTTTCTATCCGGGAATCGCCTTTGCAATTCTTGGTCTTGGCCTTTCAGCTCTCTTCGTTCGGGAGACCAGTGGGCATGTCCGGCAAGAGGTTTCCGAGGTAATTTCCGGGGATATTTCCACTCCTTCCTTTCGGGAAATATTCTACCTCACCAGTTGGAAAAACCGTTCACTCTTTTCAGTTTGCCAGGCGGGTTTAGTAAACAATTTAAACGATGGTATGGTATGGGGATTGATTCCATTATACCTGGCAGGTTATCATTTATCCCTGGAAAAAATAGGTATTATAGCTGCCAGCTACCCGGCGGTTTGGGGCATCTCCCAACTTTTTACCGGTTTGCTAAGTGATCGCTGGGGAAGGAAGTGGTTGATTGTTATCGGTATGCTTATTCAGGGTTTGGGAATTTTGTTTTTCATATTTAGCGCCCAGTTCTATGGCTGGCTTGCCGGCGCGGTTATTCTCGGATTGGGCACCGCCCTTGTTTATCCGACGCTACTCGCGGCTATTGGCGACGTTGCCCATCCCCAATGGCGGGCCTCTTCTGTCGGGATATATCGTTTATGGCGGGATGGCGGTTACGCTGTAGGCGCGCTCCTATCCGGCATACTGGCGGATACAGTTGGCCTTTCTGTAACTATCGCAGTAATTGCCGGGTTAACAATCCTTTCCGGTATTGCCGTTGCATTTGTAATGCAAGAAACATTGAATAATCCCTCCTAAATAGAAAATGCCAGAGATGCGCAATGGCATGCTCCGACATTAAAAAAAATTGTCTGAAAGCAAATTAGCGAATCAAAACCATCTTCTTGGTTGCACTAAATCCTTCCGCATTGAGGCGATAGAAATATACCCCGCTTGGCAAATCGCCAGCGTTCCACTCATATGAATGAGCACCGGCATTTAAGCGAGTATTTACTACCGTGGAAACAGCCTGACCCAATTGATTATATATAACCAATTCCACATTGCTTGCTTTCGGTAGATTAAAGGAAATGCTGGTGGAAGGATTAAAGGGATTCGGATAGTTTTGGAGAAGTTCGAATTCACCGGCGAGAATGTCTTGCTCATCATCAATGCTAGTGGTGAACGATACGTCAAACGCCAGATCATCCAGGTGGAAGTTAGCACCAATCGTCGCCTGGAAAGGAATGCCCAGGAAGACTTGAATGATGCATATATCCGGGGTTGCAGCATCGTTATAAATGATTGGGGCAACAAAGGGAGTATATGTCGATTGACTGGTATTAGTCTGAAAACCGCCGGCCCCAATAAACGTCGTATCTGAACCGTTAATAACACCCATGCTCACCACAATTTCCAGATTATCGCCGCCAGGGCTGTCCAGCAGAAAATAACCCCCGACATTCTCATGGCGCTCAGAAACGGAAAAACCCAGATTCGGCAAACTACCGGAAATCATTAGGGGAGCATAACCAAGTGTCTGAAAAGCGATAACATCCCCACGTAATGCGGAAGCACCGGAGCGGGCGTTGTTAGATTGAGTAATAGGTATTGTACTCGTAGTAAATTCGTTGTTAGTCACCCAATTATCCGGGTTGCCGTTAGTCCAGTCTTCAAAACCCGCATTGGGAACCTGGGCGCTTAAAGATAAAGTTAATAGGAAGGAAAGAAGCATTGTTAATCGGTAGAATTTCAACATAGTAACTCCAGTTTTTAATAAGTATTGGGTTAAAAAACAATTGCGGCCAAAACTAAAGAGAAAAGCGATTAATTCATACAAATTTTAAATATTGGGGCAAGCAATATCGGCAGAATCATATGGGTTGCCAAAAACGGTAGTTTCATTAATGATTGATCAATCATGCAGTCAATAAAGACTTAGCGGCACCATCGATTTTTTTGAAAATAATTTTAGGGGAATGAATTTTATTGGTCAGATTCGTCTTTAGTGGGAGGATAAATACCGGTGATTTCTCCACTGGTTGAGACACTAATAAATCCCTGCGCAGTTTCAAAAACCGGGCCGCGTTCCATACTGCGCGCTTCTTTCTCAGAAAATATGTTCGGGGCAAATATAATCGCCCAGAAAGGTGTTCTGCTGCCGTCTCTGGCATTCCAGACGATATCCCCTCCCCCGGCATCCGCCCAGTTCTCTCCGAATAATTTTTTCAGTGATTTACGGGCTTCTTGCCAATCATCAACAAGGATGACCCAGTTAATGCGGTAGGCTTTTTCAAACTTGGGGTATTCCCGGAATACGCAGCGGCAAATCGTGGCAAATTCTAATTTACTTTCGAATTCGTCGATAAAAGTACGGGCATCTTTTAACGAATTAAACTCCGCCACGACGTCAAACATATGTACAGATTTATCAGCCATTATTTCTTGATAGTTTTATGAACCGGGAATTAGTAATCGGTTTTGATATCTTTATTAAAAGGGATTTTCAGTTGATACATAACGTCTTCGTCCCGTTCATCGTCCAGCACGTCAAGGCCATATTGTACTTTTCGCGGATCGTCGTAAACGAGCGTTCCGAAAATACGATCCCAGAAAGAAAAGATATTTCCAAAATTGGTATCCGTCCAGGGGCGCTCAAAATGATGATGAAACTTATGAACATTCGGCGTAATAAATACCCAGCTTAACGGCCGGTCCAGCCACTCCGGCACGGCAATATTCGCATGCGTAAAATAAGCAAAGAAAATGGTAACAATTCGATAGAAGAGATAATAGGCAATCGGCGCCCCGGTAAAGAGTATAGTGACCAGTGCAAAAACTTCCCGCAGTAAATAATCACCGGGATGATGGCGGGTGCCGGTTGTGGCGTCCACCTTGGAATCGCTATGATGCACCATATGGAATTTCCACATCCATGTAACCTTGTGGAGCAAATAATGAACGACGTATTGCGCCATAAAATCCAGCAACATTACGGCAATGAGCAACTCCGCCCAAATCGGCAGGTCGATCATATAAAGCAGCCCAAACTGATTCTGCTGAATCCAGAGAAAAACACCAACCGTTACGACTCCGAAGAGCAGATTGATTATCAGGCTAAACCCGAGAAAGATGAAATTAATACCGGCATGTCGCCATTTCCGGTAGTTCAATTGAACCAGGGGAATATTCCCTTCCAAAATCCAGCTAAAGGTCAAACATCCCATTACCCAGATAAATTTTTCCGCAGTCGATAGTTGTTCGAAGAAATTCAGAAAAGCTTCCATTATATTGATCCTGATAAAGTTACGAGTTTTGAAGTATCGGGAAGCACTGGTAATATGCGTCGCATTAGCCCGATAATTTTTACCGTTTGCTCAACATAGTGTAGAAAAATAAGATATGGATTTAATCAGAATAATTCAAATTGGAAAGTGCAGGAAAACTGAAAATTCAGGGATTACTCAGAAGGGACAAACAGTTTTGCCGGCGGAGTACCATCACCGCTTTCAATCATCTTCTCATACTGTAATCCCAATTTTTCCAGTAATCCTATCGAGGCATCATTTTCCGGGGAAGTTATTGCAACGATCCTTTTTATCCCCAGCGTTTCGTAGCCGTATTTCAATATTGTTGAAGCGGACTCAAAAGCATATCCTTTTCCCCGGTATTTTTTCAGGAAGGCATAGCCGACATCGACATCTGCCAACCAGGGGCGTTTGATCAGGCCGCACATGCCAATTGGTGTATCATCCTGTTTTAACGCTATCCGGAACAACCCGAAGCCGTGTTGGCGATAACTATCCATCGGCCCTTTTTCCAGGTATTCACAGGCACTATCATGATCGCGGACGCCTTTATCACCAATGTGCGCCAGGAAGGCCGGTTCATTGACCAATTTCATAATAAAAGCAGCATCTGCAAGCGTAAACTCGCTAACGGTTAGCCGATCGGTCTCCAGGATATTTTCTTTCCGCATTGCCAAATTACCCTTTGTCTTTTCCCTTATACTTTTGCAAAACATCATACCCTAAAATACCAAAGGCCACACTAACATTGAGGGAATGTTTTGCACCATACATTGGCAATTCCACTGCTTCATCAGCCAGCGCCAACAGTTCGTCCTGAATTCCCCAAACCTCATTCCCTATCACCAGGCAACAGGGAAAAGGGTATGACATATGCCAGTGGGGCTGGCTTTCGCTGGTATGCTCTAACGCGATAATCGGGATGCCCTGCGCTTTCAGGGCTTTCGCCGCCGCTACGCCATCCGGGTGATATTCCCAGGGCACCGTATCAGTCGCGCCAAGCGCTGTTTTATCGATCTCCCGGCGAGGTGGTTTACCGGTAATACCACAAAGCAAGAGTTTTTCTGCGCGGATCGCATCGGCAGTGCGGAAAATTGAACCAACGTTATAAAGGCTGCGAATATTATCGAGCAGTACGTAAATCGGAAAACGATCCGCACTCCGGGCCGCGTGCGGCCGCAAACGCATTTCCCCAATTTCATTAATCGTCAGCTTTTTCATCTTCAGGTTATTTTTTCTAAACGGGCGACACTTTCAATGTGATAGGTATGCGGAAACATGTCTACCGGCTGTACTTCCGCAATATGATAAATTTGCGTAAGTTCTGCTAAATCCCGGGCCATAGTAGCTGGATTGCAGGAAACATAGACAATTTGCGGCGGCGCCACTTCCATCAGAGTTTTCACGACATCTTTATGCATTCCGGCCCGCGGCGGGTCGCAGATAATTACATCCGGCGGATCTTCAGCATATTTTGTCAAATTGAAGCGCAGATCCCCGGCAACAAACTCACAATTTTCAATACCATTCAACTCGGCATTTCGATAAGCGTCTTTTATTGCACTATCGACAATTTCAAACCCGGTAATTTTTCGGGCGTTTTCCGCGACAAAAATACCAATACTGCCGGTGCCGCAATAGAGATCCCAGATGTTTTTATCCGCCACATCAGCAAAGTTTCTTACGATCTTGTAAAGGTTTTCACCCTGAATGCTATTGGTTTGGAAAAAAGAATTCGGGGAAATTTCAAACTTGAATTTCTCTAATTGTTCTACCAATACCGCTTCGCCATAAATCAGATGTTGTTCTTCCCCGGTGGCAACCTGCGCCACGCCGGAATTTATCGTGTTAAAAATACCGGAAACAAATGGAAATTCAGCGGTTAACTGCTCTGCATATGCTGTCATCACATCATCGATCGTGCGGGCTGTTACCAGATTGACCATCAATTTTCCGGCAGCAAAGGATTTCCGCAGCACCAGATGTCTCAACACGCCATGATGCTCCCGTTGATGATACACCGGCACCCCCGAATCCTTAAAAAAGGCTTTCGAGAAACGCAGCACCTCATTCATCATCTCCGGTTGAATCCAGCATTTTTCGATATCGACAATGCGATCAAAATAACGGGGCACGTGCAGCCCGAGCGCAAAATCTTTTTTGATTTCCGGATTCCCCAACTCTTCCGGCAACAACCAGCGATTGGCAGAAAATGAGAACTCCATTTTATTTCGATAGCCAAAAATTTCCGGTGCAGGTAAAACATCGTGCAGCGCTTCTGTAGTAACACCCCCAATATGGGCTAACGCTTCCGCGACATGTTGTTTTTTAAACGCCAGTTGCTGTGGATAATCAACGTTCTGCCACTTGCACCCCCCACACCAGCCAAAGTGCTTACAGGGCGCCTCCTGGCGCAGTTCAGAGGATTTGAGCAGCTCAAGCGGATAGGCTTCCGCGTATTTCTGTTTCGCTTTGCGGATGCGGGCATTTACCCGATCGCCAGGCAGGCTATTATCCACGAAGATGACATAATCATCCAAACGGGCAATACCTTTCCCGCCGAAAGCCACCTTTTCAATTTCCAGCTCCAGCTCCTGCTTGCGCTTCACTTTTTTCGCCATATTTACAACCTTGCAGTAAAAATCAATTCCAAACCTTCCAGTTCCGGCTTAACGACGCAAACGCCGCCAATACAGACTTTCCCTTTTCGGCGTTGACCTGCAAAAAGAGTCGTCTGAAACCGTTCACCGGCAAAGGTAGCATCGATTTGCCCGCCAATCCAGTAATGATGCTTTTTTTTACTGGTCAGATCGTCGTTCAGCGATTTTAAATCGGCAAATTGGTCGGTGCTGTGTTCTCCAAGAAATGAAATTCCCAATCCGGAGGCCAATCCCACTTCCATGGTCAGTAATTGATCATAATGCTGACGGGTGGAAAATGTCGCGGTTTCCGGAAATTTGGCGTGCTGATGTTCATAGGTGAGTTTTAAAGATTTGTAATTTCCAAAATCGTAGGATGCACTGGTAACCCAGTTGAGATAACGGCCGAGCAAATCTTCCTGCCGGCCAGTTGCCCACACCCATTCGCCCCCCAGAAAATCATCATGCTCGTATTGCGCAAAGATATCTTCGTAGATCAGAAACCCGGATTTATTTTCGGTGCGGCTATAGCTGGATGTTAAAACGCTGTATTCAGAAAGCGGATATCCGGCCTCAATTAAAAAGCCACGTTCATCGTTAGGATTCTGAATCAGCTGCTGCCGATTCAGCAGCGTAAAGAGATGTTCCTGAAAAACGGTTGGCGGGTTGTTTAGCAAGCCTTCTTCGAAACCAATATTCTCATAATTCCGGTATTCCCCCAGCAGACTCAATTCACCGAGGAATAGATTGGCGGACAGATATAACCCTTTGCCATCGTTAAGGTCTGTCGTTGCATATTCCCCATAAAATCCCCCCTGCGGCAAATTTACTTCGAGAAATGCGGCGGAACGATTGCTGGCATTATCGGATTGTGGTTGAGATTCTGTGTGAAGAAAAATCCCCCCTGCGCTAAGCTTATTTGAGGGCTTCAGTTTTAATTCGCCGCCATACATCCAGGGCAGGCGAATTCCTTCCGCCGGGGTTTTCCGGGCTTGTTCATCCGGTCCCAGCCGTGCTTTACGAGGCTCACCGGCTAAAATTTCCAGGTCGGCATAACGATGATTTATTTCCGCTTTTGCGCCACGCAGATTATTATCCCAGCGTAAAGTGCGGTTTTCAAAACTCCGCAGTACCAGGCCCCGCCCCAGCAAGCTGTAAAAATTACCGGCGCGCAGGTAAAAACTCCCTTTTCGGTATTCTCCAAACAGATGTTCAATGCCGCTGGTAGTATCCTGGTTGGAAAAAAATGCAGGAGGTTCATGAACGCCCAGGCGAACGCCCAGGCGAAAATCATTTTTACTGAGGAAGAGATCTGTCCAGCTTTCCAGAAAGCGTGATTCGGAAGTATCCGCAGTGGCAAATTCCAGAGAGCTATTCCCGGTAACTTCTACCCCATTGCCAATCACCAGACCTTGACTATACAATGCCGTAGTGCAGAGAAGTAAAACGATGATTGATTGTGCCAGACCTATTATCCGTTGGATATTCACGATTGTCTTATTCCCGTTTCTGTCAATTATCTGCTAGCGGCGCTCTTCCACATCCGGCTTACTTTCCAATAAAGAAAGGATATATTTTTCCAGCTTCTTTTCATCCCCTTTTCGATAACCCACGTGGCGATAGACAATTTTGCCATTATTGTCGATGAGAATGGATAAGGGTGGGTATGTACCTTGATAAAGCTGAAAGACTTCACTGTTGGTATCCAGCAAAATGGTGAATGGATAGCGGTTCTTCTTTACAAATCCTCTCACCCGGCTCACTGTTTTCGGATCGTCAATGGTAATGGAGAGTATTTTCAATCCCTGATCTTTATATTTTTTATAGATCAGTTTCAACTTCTTCATTTCTGCTTTACAGGGAATACACCAGGTGGCCCAAAAATTAATCAATACCGGACCTTCACCGATATTCTCGGAAAGCCGGAAATTATTTCCCTCCAGATCCGGCAGAGAAAAATCATCCGCGGTTTTTTCCTGGGCAACGCTCGCAAAACAAAGTAAGGTCAGCAACAGTAATATGACCGATTTCATAAGATTACTCCTTCTCTCAGGGGTATAACGTCCAGGCAGCTTGTCCTACTTCTTTACTCGGCAACTGGATAAAAGCAACCACTTCCAGATACTGGTCCATCCAACCCGGATCATTTAAAAATTCAAACGCGACAAACTGTATTTCCCCGGAAGACAAACTTAAGGGGATGCCATCAATATCCGGAAAAGATCCCCGAAAAACATCAAAGAAAAAAACCTGCCCGTTTACCCCGGGAGGCACATCATAATTGACCTCCCGTTCGATTAAGGCGATATGAAGCGCTGCATTGTCTAAAGCCTCAACAGCTTCTACCCGCACCCGGCCACGAACGGTTTCCGGCGAAACTTCATAGTCAAAAATTTCCAGGATTCCGGTGGGCGGCAACGGTTTTCTAAGGGTATATGCCTCACGAAGATTTGTGGTAAGATTAAAAGCGCCCATCGCCTGCACCCCATCGACATAAATCGTTGGTGCACCGCTGACACTGTAATACTGAATGCGGGCGTCATTTTCAGATTTTCGGGCTAAATACATTGGATCTACCGGGGAGGGAAAAGACAGGCGGAAACCCAGGCTTACGGTATTAAACACACCGGTTTCAGCCAGCACATTTTCAATCGTCGTATCTGCTTCGACACAAGGAAAACAACCGGTATTTGAAAAATGTTCGATCAATACCGTTCGCTGCAGCGTAAGCGGCTCCTCAAGGGAAATTGAATCTCCTTTACTTCCCTGGATTAAATAAGACGCCGGCGCAAAGCCGCTTTTTTTCAGCACGATTTCATGCATAGTATCATCAAGAATCAATGCTTGCGGGGTTAGCCCTCTTGCAATTCCATCGATGACTAACAAGGCGCTGTCCGGTTCGCTACTAATCTGATAAAAAACGCCGTCCAGTATAATATCCAGCGTAAAATCGGCTGATGCTTCCTGATTAGCATCCACTTCAACCAATAGCGACCCGGGTGTGCTGGTATAGTTATTCAGCACCAACTGGATCACATGAACACCAATGGGAATGCTGTCGAGTAATGACGGGGTTAATTTTCCGGTATCAGCGCCATTGAGCAAAATTTTGGCGCTATCGACATTCGCCGAAACCCGAATCTGGCCGAACTGTGCTTCCGGAATAATCAGGCGCCCTTCCTGAACCTTACAGGAGAGCAGTATTACCAAAAGACTGAACAGAAGAATAGTAACCGGATTTTTCATCTTTATCGTCAACTATCTTTCTCTTTTACCGGTTAACGCAGAAGGATCATTTTACGGTGTAATTGATAATTGCCCGCCTGTAATTCGTAGAGATATATACCGGACGGCATTTCTGCACCCAGGCTGTTTTGGGCATTCCAGTTTACTTCATAATTCCCCGGTGCCAGTCGGTCATTTAATAACGAAGCGACCTGCTGGCCAAGCATATTATAGACATTCAATTGTACATCGACGGTTTTATTACCACCGATTGAAAAGGGAATTTTTGTTTCGGGATTGAAAGGGTTGGGATAATTTGCATGGAGTTGAAAATCATTTGCCGTTACTTCATCCCGATCGTCCAGCCCTGTAGAAACAGTAGTGGTAACAAATGTCAATTCCCGGGCAACAGCAGGATCATCCCAGAGCTCGACCCGAATCGTAACGGAAGCTGTTCCGGGATCATTCAAATCGGAGATAACATCGAGAATAAAATCCACCGAGTCTCCGGGGGCTAATGGAGGAATGTCCAGAAAACTGGTGTCCGGCACCGTAAATTCATCTACAAATGGCGCGTAGCAGACGATGCCATTACACATGGATGACGCCCAATTTTCGCCGGGCAGATCGTTCATAACTCTTTTCACCCGGAGATGCAAGGAGTCCGGGGAATCGTTGATAATCGGTACAGGGATAGCAAAAAAATATCCCGGGGCGTTACTGTAAGTCAAGGTATCGCTATCAAAAGAGAAAGGCTGGGAAAAAAGGGCCATCGGTATTAGCAGAAAAAAGAACAAAAATAATCGACACAATTTACGCATACGAGTTTCCTTCTTTAGCTTTAGACAATTTGCTGCAATCAAATAAAGAAACGATAAAATTGTCAATTGGAATGCAATGTATCTAACAAGATTGCAAAAACTGTCGCCCTAATACCGATTTCAAAGATCGATTTCTGCTAATTAGTCTCTATTCCTTAGCCGGTGTTATATCACTCAACTTCTCCGGCTTTGATTAAATCCGTAGAACCACTTTTGCCAAAAGGGAAACTGGCAGTTATTACATAGCGGTCTTTTTTATTCAGCAAGTCTTCCTTTTTAGCAAACTCTATAGCGTTTTTAAGTAAAATTTCCATATTGGTTTCTTCTTTCATGAAACGGGGAAAAACATTCCAGAGTAATGCCATTTCATAGTATGCTTTCCAGGAAGTAGTAAAGGCAAGGATGTAAGATTTCGGCCGAAAACGGCTGATCAATCGGGCCGTAAATCCACTACTTGTCGGGCAAAGAATCGTTTTTGCTTCCAGATTTCGGGAAAGTGCGGTAACACTTATGGAAATAGCCTTGGCGATGTTCAATTCTGCAATGTCGCTTTCCCGGATCATCGGATTGTAATAGGGATAGTTCTTCTCCGTCTCCAGCGATATCTTTCGCATGGTTTCCACGGCTTTCTCCGGGAAATTTCCCATCGCGGTTTCATCAGAGAGCATAATTGCATCCGTGCCGTCGAGAATGGCATTGGTAATATCAGTTGTTTCTGCACGGGTAGGACGCGGTGAGTCGACCATAGAGAGTAACATCTGGGTAGCAGTAATTACCGGCTTTCCGGCCAGGTTCGCCAGGCGAATAATTTTCTTTTGAACGAGCGGCACTTTTTCCAGGGGAATCTCCACCCCGAGATCCCCACGAGCAACCATAATGCCATCGGCATTTTGTAAAATCTCATAGAAGTTATTGATCGCTTCATGCTTTTCAATTTTTGCGATCAGCTTAGTCTCTTTGCCCATTTTCCGGCAAATATCGCGGGCCACCTCAATATCTTCCGCCTTTGTAATAAATGAGAGGGCGACATAATCGACATCATTTTCCAGGCCGAACACTAAATCTTTTTTATCTTTCTCGGTCACCGATGGCAGGGTAAAGCTACCATCAGAATAGTTTACGCCCTTTTTAGAAGTCAGCTTTCCTCCGGTAATAACCTGGCAAATCACCTGGGTCCCTTTCACATCGGTGATTTTCACTTCCATAGTGCCATCCGCCAACCAAAGATGATGTCCGATTTCCACATCTTCCGCAAACCCTTTATAGGTCATTGGCACGGCATTGCCTTTATTTTTGGAAATAGCGGTATCGAGAATCAGCGTATCTCCCCGCTGTAAATCCAGTGCGCCCTTGATCTCTCCAACTCTAATTTTGGGGCCACTAAGATCCTGCAGGATAGCGACGGGTAATTTTAATCGTTGGCGAATCTCTTTAATCCAGCTGATTAATTGGGCATGAGTGTCATGAGTGCCATGGGAAAAGTTAAGGCGGAATGCATTCACCCCGGAGAGAATCAATTTCTCGATCATTTCCGGTGTACTGGTTTTAGGTCCCAGTGTTGCGACTATCTTGGTTCGCTTGAAACGTTTACTCACTTTAAAATGCCTCCAATCCTGGCTTAAAAATATAGCCACGGCAAAAAATTGTCGTGGCTCAGAATTCGGCATTAAGTTACGTGAATTATATTAAAAAACAAACTCCATTAGCTCATGTGCAAGTTGTGTTTCCGGGAATAATTCCCGAGCGCGTCTTTCAATATCACGAAGCTTTTCGTCGCTGTATGTTGGATCATGATGAATCAATAACAGCTTCTGCACGTTTGCACGTTTGGCAATATCACAAGCCATCTCATAAGTGCTATGGCCAAACCCCTGGGATTTACCATAATCTTCCGGTGCATATTGGGCATCATGCATAAGCACATCGGCGTTCTCGGCAAACTTTATCAAGCGTTGATCGCCTCCGACAAATCCTTCGGTGTCCGATGCGATAACAACGGCATTTCCTTCCCGGTTTTCAATGCGATAAAAGTAAGCGCCGCCTTTCGGATGCATATAAGTGCGCATAGTGGTAATCTTGCCGATCCATCCATCCGGTTGATTTTCCAGAGTAGACCTGATTTGAAAGCTGTCTTCAAAAAAATAAACTGCTAGATTTTCCGCTATATCGTGAAAATCTCTTTTAAAAGGGAGGTCATCCATCGATACGGGGAAGTAAGGAGGATGCATAAAATTCTTTAATACGTTTTCCAGTTTATAATCCAAAATCGTCGGTGCTACAAAATGGATATGCGATTTCGGCATGTAGAGCATCGCGTAATAAGGGAAACCAACCAAATGGTCTATGTGCATATGGGTAAAGAAAAGATGTGTTTTCCAAACGCTTTCCTCCGAGCGTTCCGCAAACATCTGCTTAACAATATCCTGCCCGCAATTGATAATTCCCGAGCCGGCATCGATAACCAGAATGTTATTACCAATATCTACACGAAAACACGTAGTATTAACCCCAATAGACGTAGGATTTCCATTAGTTGGAGAGTAGCTCCCGCGCGAACCGTATATTTTAACACGCAGGCTAGGTTGTGACATTCCTGTTCCTTTTGATTTAATCCTTTTATTGTCCTGTAAATTACTGGCGGGATTCTATTTTCTTGATGTTATCTCGAATCTGCGCGGCTTTTTCGTATTCTTCATTATCGACAGCTTCCTGCAGTTCCTTTTTCAAGCGCTCCAGCTGGTCCTGCTGAGTGTCGATTTGACGATTTTCCATATCCGGCAGTTCTTCGGAATTATAAGCCCCCTTCTGCATCACGTCTTCTTCAATGAAGATCTGGATGTTTTTCCGGACAGCCAGGGCAATGGCGTCGCTCGGTCGGGCATCAACATCATGCAGCTTGGAATTACTGCGCACCTGTATGATTGCGTAGTAAGTATTATCCTTTAAATCTGTAATGATGATTCGCTCGATTCTCGCTTCCAGAGTATCCAGCATGTTCAGTAATAAATCATGGGTAATTGGACGTGGAGGGACAATATTTTCTAACCCAAGTGCTATCGATTGGGCTTCATAATCTCCGATTAAGATAGGTAATGTTCGCTCACCATTGAGCTCTTTCAGAATAACGCCACTCGTTTGCGATTGAGTCAGAAAAATACCATTTATTTTTGCTTCGATCATTTCAACCTCTGAAAATTTCCCGGAATACCAGATCAATGATATTCCACATAATGCTCTTATTACGATCAGATACTACTCAGTATGTATTGTAATCCGGAAGCATCAAAAATGTTCATTTTACTCGCATACTGACTGTGGCTTACATCCTAAAATATAAGTTATTCTCAATTAATAACATACTTGAAAATTAAGTATGATCCAAATCAATTTCAAAATGATAATCTAGTACCTGGCGGTTTAAATCAAAGGGAACAATGCTGTTTAATTGCAGGGTTTGAATCGCCAAAGTAATGTATTTCAGGTCCTCTTCTACCGCATCAAAAAAGACTGTTGAAGGGATACTCTGGCCGGATTTTACCAGGGCTTCAATTGGTAAATAACCGAGAATTTCACAACCATGCAAATGGATGCCCTGCTGCTGACTAATCTGCCGGAACAGATTCAAAACATCTCCCAGGGGTGCTTCGGTATAATTGGGAATATTACAAATAATTCTCGCCCCTTTATTCCCGGGCAAATCTTCTACGACGGCGACAATCTTCTTGCTGATTTCCTGCATATAATCATCCAGATCAGCAACATAATTTTCCATATTGGTCAAATCCAGCAAGCCTTCCATATCGACGTTGGCAAAGTATATCGCGACGTTGATATGATATAATCTCGCCCCGATCATGCAGCTTCCCAGCGACGGATGATAGGTTGTTACCGGATAATCCGGCTGCCACTGCGGGTCTTCAAATGATGCCGGGAAATCCTGATGGCTTAGCTGGCGGAAATGCTGCACAGAAAGCGCCTTATCTTTTTCACTGGCCTCAGAGAAAAGGAATACCGGAATTTCCATTCGTTCTGCAAGGGTCTTTCCCAGCCGCCTTGCCAATGCTGCGCAGGTCGGTAAAAGATCTGAGTGAAGTGGCAAAAAGGAAATCTGATCTAAAACCCCATAAAGGAACTTGTTTTCTTTATAATCTTCCAGGCGGATATTTTCACGGGCATTATTTGCCAGATTCAAGGTCGCATCCAACACATCAGAAGATGATCCTCCATAGATCAAATTAGTATGATCGTAATGGCCGTTCGGGTCCACACTGATCAGGGTAATACCTTCACTTTCTCCAAGCATTCTGGCCAGTGAATCTATTTTCTGGGGATCGCTGCCGCCGGCAACATACGCAGAAGCTAAAATAGTATCTAGCTGGTTTTGAATGGCACTCATTCGAAATACCGTATCATTATTACTACAATTTAAATTGAATTTCTATTGAGAGAGTACTTTTTCGTATAAACCCACATATTGAGGGATAATTGACGCTGCCTGAAATTTCGTCAGGGCAATTTTCCGGGCATTTTCAGCGAGTTTGTTTTTCAGCATCGGATCTTTCAATATTCTCAGTGCATATTCACTCATCTTATCCACATCGCCAACTGGCGCGGTGAATCCGGTCTCCCCATGCAGATTCAATTCGGGCAAGCCGCCGGTATTACTGGTAATACAAGGCAGGCCGCAACACATCGCTTCCAGAGCGGCCAACCCGAAGCTTTCGGTCTGGCTGGGCATCAGGAAAATATCGCCCAGGTTTAGCAGTGCATACACGTCTTCTTGCTTGCCAAGAAAAACCACATGGTTTTCAATACCAAGATCCCGGGCTTTTTTCTCAGCATTGCTACGATCGGGTCCGTCTCCGATTAACACCAACTTTGCCGGCATTTCCCGCAATACCCGCTCCAGGATATCTATTGTATCCAGCATGCGTTTTACCGGTCGGAAGTTAGACAAGTGCAGTAAAATCGGTTCGCCATTAGGGGCAATGCGATTTCGCAGCATCTTGCAATCGGATAAATTCCCCGGTGGCTCCTTGATAAAATTGTAAATCACATCAATTGGTACCGTCGGTTGAAAAATTCGCAGGGTTTCATTCTTCAAAAACTGCGAGACAGTGGTAACCGCATCGCTCTCGTTGATGCTGTATTGGGTTATCCCCATAAAGGAAGGATCTGCACCGACAAGCGTAATATCGGTGCCATGGAGAGTTGTAATAATTTTCAAAGGATATTTACCACGCAACATTTCCCGGGCCATAACCCCGGAAAGTGCATGCGGAATGGCATAATGGACATGGATGAGGTCCAGTTTTTCATTAATGGCAATGTCTGCCATTTTTGTCGCCAGGGCCAATGCGTAAGGGGGATATTCAAATAGTGGATATTCCGGCACTTTTACTTCATGGAAAAATATGTTGCTGTAATATCCGCTTAAACGATACGGCAAGGCATATGAAATAAAATGAATTTCATAACCCAATTCCGCCAGATTTTTCCCTAACTCCGTCGCTACCGTACCACTACCACCATAGGTTGGATAGCAGGAAATACCGATTTTCATTCATTCCCCAGAATAGTTTGTGCATCCACTACGCGGTTGCGCCCGGTATTTTTCGCATGATATAATGCTTTATCTGCCCGAACGATCAAATCTTCTTCAGTAACTGCATCGTCCGGACTGGTGGCAGTACCAATGCTGACGGTCAGATTCCCTTCTGGTTGAATTTCTTCCTGCTCGAAACCATACGTCGCAACTTTTTCGCGGATACGCTCCGCCAGCGTCAGCGCACCTTCTTTATCCGCCCCGGGCAAAATTACGGCAAACTCTTCGCCACCATAACGAGCTACAATATCGTTATCACGGACGGACTTTTGCAAGATCAAACTTACTTGCCGCAAAACTTCATCCCCGGCAGGATGCCCAAGCGTATCGTTGTAATTTTTAAAATGATCGACATCTATTATCAACAGAGAAATCAGAGATTCATCCCTGCGAGTACGGGACATTTCTTCCTTAAGGCGTAAACGAAAGAAGCGATAGTTATGCAGGCCGGTCATACCATCGGTATAGGACAAGGCCTTAATTCGTTCGTATCTACCGGCATTTTTAACCGCTACGGAAAGCATATTTCCCAGCAGCTCCAATGCTTCCAGGTTATCTTCTTTATATTCTTCATCTTTATAGTTGGGCCCCAGGCAAAGGATACCAATAATATCATCGTCCTGAAACAACGGGCAGACCACTTCAACGTCTATTTCCTTTAACTGCGGCACCAGGTCATCAAACTCCGGAGAGATATCAGAAATGCGAAAGGCTTTTTTGATCAGCTCCAGATAATGCACCAGCCGGTCGTGCCGGGTAAGGTTAAAATTCCAAACATTGCTGTTCTGAAATCCTTTTGCATCGACAATCTCGAAACTGTTATTGTCATCTTTGCTGACCAGCATCATCATCGTGCTTTTCGTAGCAAAGATGCCGAGAATATTAATCAATGCTTGTTTTATCAGGCTGTGCAATTCCATTTGGCTCATTACCCGATAACACACTTCAAAAAGATTATGGAAATCATACAATTTGTTTTGCAACTGTTTATTGGTTTGCACCAACACATGGTTCAAGCGACTAATCTGCTGATTTGCCTCGTTCAATTCAAAGGAATTCGTCACCAATTGATCCTGCAGCAACTTCAGGCGAAGCATATTTTTGATACGCGCCATTAACTCTTCAAACTCAAAAGGTTTGGTGATATAATCGTCTGCACCGGCTTCCATGGCGGTAACCAAATCGCGCACTTCTTTTTTAGCTGTTAGCATGATTATCGGCAGGTAAGAACTCAAGGTCATATTACGCACCCGTTTCGTCGCGGAAATACCATCCAGCTCCGGCATCATCAGATCAAGCAAAATCAGATCCGGCTGAAAAGACTCCACACTAGAAACGATATCCTGACTATGCAGGCAATTCTCAACAATAAAATCATTCTTCTGCAAATAGGCAGATAATAGGCGGTGTACGGCCATTTCATCATCTACGACAAGAATCTTCGGCGGCCGCTGCAACTGATTTCCATTTACCGTCATTGGAAAATCTATCCTATTTTAAAATTATACTTTATATATTCCGTAAAATGTAGTAAACTTTTCGGCTCAATACTTGATGAATAAAGAAATAAACCATGAAAAAATTTAAAATTATGCTACAAAGAGTATTTTTAAAAAAAATATTTGCCCCGGCTTTAGCCGTATTTATCCTTTTTACGCTTACCTGCAGCGAAGCTGACAGCGGCACCGAACCCGATCAGGATATATTTCCGGAAGAGGACCTTAGCTACAACATTCATATTCGCCCAATTTTTCTGGAAGACTGCGCTGCACCAGGGCAATGCCACTCCTCCGCTATCCGTGATGGTGGCCTGGATCTGGAAGCAAACCCACCGGACTTTCAGGGGGACAATGAGCTTTGGGTGATTCCCTTCCGTTCCGATTTAAGCCGCCTGGATGATTTGCTTTATACGCCGGTAGTTACCGGGGGCGGCACGATCTCCCGCATGCCTCCGGACAGCTATTGCATTAGTTGTATCAGCGATGCAGAGATTGAAGCAATTGTTACCTGGATCGAAGAAGGTGCGAATACCGCCAACTAATTCTTTTTTCTCTCAACGGCATCAATTTGTATTCAACAAAGACTTCAAGTTACAATTTTCCTGGCATCATCTTTAATTTGCTTTCCAGTAATTTTGGACATGCAGCACTGCAACAAAAATTTCATTCAACTATGTTTCTGAACAGGGGCGTGAAAACATAGTTTTCATAACGAGTCAGTATCTTTTGCTGGCGAAAATAATCACTGAAACAACAAACTATTTTAGATTTACCAGGTAATTAATTTGCAGGGCGGGTCGAAATTTCTGCCTTAAGGTTCATTATCGGTAAATTAACATCCAATGCACAACCTGCTTTTAGTGGTTTTGAAATATATTTATAATTGAACTTATATAATATTATTTTTATATTACAGACCGCTTATTTTCAGGGAAAATATTCAATGAAGCGTTTATTTATTAACATATCGGTTTTTTTCTTTCTGATTTGCGGTCAGATGTTTGCTCAATTCTCGACCGATTTGCAGAATATTGATCAGGAGATTATTACGCTTCGTTCCCTTCACGCCGATCTCTTTTTTGGTAAAGATTTCAAAGAAGTTATAGAGAAAAGATCTTCTCTGGAAAGCCTTGCCGATAACGATAACTGGACAGTTTACCAGGAAGAATTCGAAACTGCCCTGGAAAATATCCAATCGTTGAAAATAGCATCTGAAAAAGCTACAAAGGATTTTATTACACTACTTGCGCTCCGTCAGCGGGCAATACTGCTAGGCGCAGAAGCCTATGGCACTGAGTTTTTCGAAAAAGCAGAATTTACTGTTTTGCAAACCGGAGAATTGCACCGGGACCGCCAAATGAGCCAGGCGACACAAATGGCTCAGAAAGCGCGCAAGCTTTACCAACAGGCAGAATTAGAAGCCATTCGTAACAATTTGATCGGCCAGGTGAGAATCATACTTAGCGAGGCAGATGATTACCAGGCAAAAACGCTGGCGCCACGAACCTACAAAGACGTTAAATCCCTACTACAGTCCGTGGAAAAATTAATACGGGACAATCAATTCGAATCGACGCAATTGCCGGTTCTTAGCGAAAAGCTTTTAAATGAGGCAAACTATCTGCTCAGTCTCTCGAAAACGCTGCACTACCTCGCCCGGGTGCCGGAGGCCGCCGAATCCTATGTTCGAAACCTGGAAACAAATATTGGCGCCATCGCTGAACAGCTGGACTATCGTCCTCAGTTTGAAGATGGTCTCGAAAAGGTTTTGCAGGACCTGAACAAAACGATCACAACACTCGCTCGGGAAAATCATATGCTCGCTACAAAAAATTCCGAGCTGGTCGATGAGAAAGTTGCCCTGGAACAGTCCTTATTGAAATACAAAAGTTTGGCAGCGCAGGAAAAATTCCTTCATCAAAAAATCATCCGCGCTCGTTCCGCATTTCAGAACAATGGAAAAATGGAAAAGCAGGGCAGCTTCTTGACTATTTATGTGGATTCGCTGAACTGGCGCGGGGAAGAAACAACACTCTCTCCCGAAAATAAAGGCAGATTACTTAATCTTGCAAAAGCACTGAATGAATTTCCGGGACATCCGGTTATTATCAGATACATCCAACTGTCTATCGAGAACAGTGCATTTCAGCAAACATTGGCTGCACAACGGGCAGAGTCTATTCGCAGCTATATTCAATCCTTACCACTATTTCGGGGAAAGCGTGTGCAGGCGATTGGTGTAAACAGCACAGATCGTCAGGCGCTCTCCGGTTCTTCCCATGTTGAAGTTTTGATCGACCTGACCGCGTATCTCAGTTTTGATGATCGCAATAGCGGTCAAACCCCAGCTAGCAAGCCCTCGGAATAGAACGTCTCCCACCACTCCGCTGGCGCTGCAATTCAGTGCCTCCAAGTCTCAAGAAATATTATAGGATATAAAACGCATTAGGATAATGGCGTATGGTATATGATGCCGGTGAGCCAATAATAATCACTGCATCAAAACGGAAGTCGACATCTGTCGGTGAATTCTTCTGGATATAATGATTGGCAATTTTATACAGCTGGCGTTGTTTCGCAGGGGTAATTTTCTCTTCGGGGTTGATGGTCGAATGACTGCCGGTTTTTACTTCTACAAACACGATACAATCTGCATCCTGCGCGATGATATCAATTTCACCTCTGTCTGCCCGAAAATTCCGTGTCAGGATAGTCATTCCCTTTTCAATCAGGAAATGTGCAGCAATCTCTTCTCCCCAGTCCCCCAGGTCTTTTCGACGGTCAGTCATCGATTCAAGTTTTGATAAGCAGTCAGCGTATTTTTGAGCAACATTGCTATTGTCATTGGCCCTACCCCCCCAGGCACCGGAGTAATATAGCTGGCCTTTTCTGCAATACTTTCGAAATCAACGTCCCCGGTAAGTCGATAGCCTCTTTCCCGGGAAGGGTCATCCACCCGATTAATACCAACATCGATAATAACCGCGTCTTCCTTCACCATATCAGCGGTTACAAATTCCGGACGGCCAATCGCTGCGACCAGAATGTCTGCCTGTAAAGTTAAGGCCTTTAAATCCTGAGCTGCAGAATGCGCAACGGTTACTATTGCGTTTGCCCCTTTCGCCTTCTGAACCAGTAAATTCGCCATTGGTTTTCCGACGATATTACTGCGCCCTAATACAACCACATGCTTTCCGGACGGGTCGATATTGTATCGTGCTAATAATTCCACGATACCAGCCGGCGTACATGGTGCAAACAGGGGCATGCCGATAACCAGTTTCCCGACATTAAAAGGATGGAAGCAGTCGACATCCTTCTCCGGAGAAACAGCTTCTATCACTTTCTGAGCGTCGATGTGGGGAGGTAATGGCAACTGCACCAGGATGCCATGAAAATTATTATCATTATTCAAAGCGTCGATTTCTGCCAGCAATTCTGCTTCGCTGGTAGTTTCCGGCAATTTGCGGGTAACGGAATGAATGCCTGCTTTCTCGCAGGCGCGGCCCTTATTACGCACATAAACTTCCGATGCAGGATCGTTACCGACTAAAATAACGGCCAAACCAGGTTTACCATTTCCCGCTAACGCAGCAACATCGTTTCGCACCTCTTCCCGAATTTGAGCGGCAACGGACTTACCGTCAATGATTTGCGCTTTCATTACCAAACTCCGCTTTAGTGGTATTAATTCGAAATATTTCTTTTGCCTTACCGGTATTGTCATCGATATCGATAACAACGCCATTCAAACGGACTTCCCCTCTGGCCATGGAATAATACACATGAGACTGCATCATAAAGCGTGCAATCGCTTTTTCCGTTTCCATTCCAATGACGGAATTGTGCGGACCGGTCATTCCAGCGTCAGTTAAATAAGCTGTGCCTTTGGGGAGAATACGTTCATCTGCGGTTTGAACATGGGTGTGAGTGCCAACAACGGCTGAAGCCTTTCCGTCAAAATACCAGCCCAGGGCTAATTTTTCGGCGGTTGCCTCAGCATGAACATCAATAAAGATAATATTTGTTTCGCTGCGTAATTTACGGAGTTCTTTTTCGCCAATGCGGAATGGACAATCAATCGAATACATAAAGCTGCGTCCCTGCAAATTCAGGACACCGATTTTTCGGCCATCGGGGAGTTTAAAAATTGACGATCCCAGCCCAACATTCCCTTCCGGGTAGTTCAGCGGACGTAACAGGTAGCCGGAAAATGTCACTAAAACATCGCGCTTTCGGGGATCCCAAATATGATTCCCAGAAGTTAAACAATCTACCCCGGCCCCCTGCAAGCGCTTTACCTGTTTGACGGTAATCCCTTTTCCCTTATCGGCATTTTCTCCGTTAACAATGGTAAAATCAATCTTGTAAAAATTTTTAAGCCGTGGCAGCATATCGACTACCAAACTTACTGCATCATCCCCGACTAAATCTGCAATAAAAAGCAAACGCATAACAATTCCCCATTCATAGCAACGCTTTATGTCGCGTAGCTATATGCCCGGTATTCCCTGATAACACTAACTTTAATCTGCCCGGGAAATTCAATATTTAACTGTATTTTTTTGGCTATATCTCTCGCGAGTTCCCGGGCATTCACATCATCTACTTTTTCAGTTTCCACTATCACTCGAACTTCCCGGCCAGCCTGAATTGCATAGGATTTTTCTACGCCATCACAATCCTGTGCGATTGTTTCCAGCTCCTGCATCCGCTTGATAAATGTTTCCAGGGATTCGCGGCGGGCGCCTGGCCGGCTACCGGAAATTTTATCCGCAGCCATTACCAACAGGGTAATCGGTGAGCTGGCTTCCTTTTCATCATGATGTGCCATTGCAGCATTGATTACAATCGGATTTTCGTTATGCTTCTTAAGAAGATCCGCTCCCTGCGCAGCATGGCCGGATTCATTGTGGATATCGAGGCCTTTGCCGATATCATGCAAAATACCTGCACGCTTTGCCAGGCGAACATCCAACCCAAGTTCAGCGGCCATGACACCACAAAGGTGGGCGACTTCCTTACAATGATTCAGCACATTTTGTCCATAGGAAGTGCGATATTTTAAGCGTCCAAGAATTTCGGTAATTTCCGGTGCAACGCCATGAATACCCATATCAAGCAAGGTTTGCTCGCCTATTTCCATGACGGATTCTTTCATCTCCTGACCAGTTTTTTCTACCACTTCTTCAATCCGTGCCGGGTGGATCCGGCCATCGGTAATCAGCTTTTCCAGTGCAAGTTTAGCGATTTCCCGCCGGTAGGAATTATAGGAGGAGAGAACGACAATTTCCGGAGTATCATCAATAATAACATCCACACCGGTAATCAGTTCAAAGGCACGGATATTACGTCCTTCACGGCCGATGATCCGCCCTTTCATATCATCATTCGGTAAGGTAATAACAGATACGGTTGCCTCGACAGATTGTTCGGCAGCAGTTTGTTGGATTGCCTGTACAACAATTTCTCTTGCCCGCCGATTTGCCTCGAGGGTCGCCTGATCGATGATGCCTTGTGAAAGTCTGGCACCTTCCCGACGGGCTTCTTCTTCCATATCTTTCAGAAGGGTATCCCGAGCTTCTTCCCGGGTCAATCCGGATATTTCTTCCAGCTTTAAGAGTTCATCTGCAATTAAGCGATCCAGCTCTTCTTTTTTTCCGACGACCTGGCTTTCCCGATCCTTCAGTGTTTTCTCAAATTCAAGAACTTCCTGTTCTTTCGATTCAACCATCGCAACTTTACGATCGACATCCACTTCTTTTTCATCAAGACTGGTTTCGATACGTTTCAGATGACTGTTTCTTTTTTCGTATTCACTCTCAAGCCGTTGCTTTTGATCGAAAATTTCTTCTTCTGCTTCGATCAATTTTTCTTTTTTTAAAGTTTCTAATTCATTCTCTGCATCTGCAATAATACTCTGTGCAGTTTTCTGGGCATTTAAAAGCGTCTTGTTAGATGTGGTTTTAAGGTATATGAAAATGATTCCGCCACCAACAAAAATGCCCGCCAGCAAAGCAATAACCCATTCCATAATTTCACCTCCGGTGATTTACTGCCTGATATCTTGGGTGCTCGCATATCGACATATTTTTTGGCATTTGCAATGTCTACCATAGTTCAGTTTTGCTTTTTAGCGTTGGTATCTAGGTTCGTTATTTATCCGATACTATCATTACCCGGTTTGAAGTCGAGCAATAAAAAAATCCCTGCACAACCTGGCGATTTTCGAAAGAACCGGCCTTAAGACACGGTGGGTGCCTGCCTAGACGGGTCACGCTCCTTCAATATAGAAGGCATGCATTAGTCGCCTAGAGTCAAACTCCCATATTAATATTGTTGGTTCTTTCAAAATATAACACCAACAGTCAGCAGGGATTATTTTATTTATCCACTTCTGAATAACGATCTAACTGTTTGTCAATGATATTACCGAGCTTTGCGCTCTCTGCCTCATATTGTTCGAGTTTTTCCAGTACTTCACGATATTCTTGCTTAATTAGAAAAAGTTCACTCGCAATATTTAATGCCGTTAATACGGCAATTTTTGTTTGTGATGTTACGCTGGTATTTTCCGTTAAATTCCGAATTTTCTCATCGACAAATCGGATCACTTTCGTCACTTCTTCCGGGTTTTCGTCGGTTTTCAACGAATACTCTAAACCTCCGATTTGAACTGTAATTGATTTTTTATCCATACAAATACCCGGTAGCGATTAAATTGGTTCTATAAGTCAATTTCTTCGAGCTTGACTGCCAGACGTTCTGTCTTGTTTTTGATTAGCTTTTCTCTCTCCTTCAGGGTTTTATTTTCCTTTTTCAACTGCCGTACTTCCACTTCCAATTCCATGATGCGTTTTGGTATGTCGCTATCGCTATACCCATGTTTAGCGACTAACGCCTGAGCCAGGCGATCGTTTTCCTGTTTCAGGCGCTCCAGCACGGCAAAAATTTTATCAAGCTTTTTTGCCAATGCTGTTAAGTGTACGTTTTTCTCGTCTGCCATTTTTATGACCTGAGCTTGGCTTGAAACTTATTGCCAAGGTCTTTTAAAATCCGTTTTACCGCCTCATTAACTTCATCGTCGACGAGGCTTTTCTCCATAGACTGAAACTTCAGGCGAAAGGCAACGCTTTTCTTATCGGCGTCAACCTGTTTGCCGCTATATACATCGAAGACATAGACATCCTGCAGATGTTTACCACCAGCATTGCGAATCACCTTTACCAAAGCAGCGGCATCTTCGTCCTTATTTACCATAATGGCTAAATCACGCTCGACCCAGGGATACCGTGGAATTTCATCATAACGCTTTTCCCGTTTAGCCAGGTCGTGAATTCGCTGCACACTAAGATCCGCAACAAATACCGGATTATCTATATCAAAATGTTTTTGGAGTTCGGGGCGAATTTTTCCAAGAAACCCGATTTCCTGATCACCTGCCATAACCTTAACAGCTTGACTGGTTACAGCAAAATTATCATAAGGAATAAATTGAAGTTTGTCAAGCGGTATTTTATCCGCGAAATATTCAACAAGGCCCTTAAGATCATAAAAATCAACATCTTTCTTCGAAGAGTACCACAGCGCCTCCTCGCTTTTCCCGGACATCGCGAGGGCAACTCGAATTTCCTCATCCGGGCGTTTTTTCAGATCTCCGGAATGATAAAAAACACGTCCGATTTCGAAGATTGCCAAATCACGAACCTGGCGGTTTTTGTTCCAGCGAACCACTTCCAGTAAACACGGGAGGAGGCTGCTACGCATTCCGGTCATTTCCTGATTGATCGGATTCATAATCGGGAAAATCGCCGCGCCGGTAATTTTTTCCCAGGTTTCCGCAACAATCATACTGTTCGTAACAACCTCGCGCAATCCTCCACCAGCCAGGATATGCCGCAGATAATCAACAAAATCATCAAATTCATTGAATACATTATCGTAAGCTAATGGCGACATTGTGCTGGCAGGAATGTTATTATAGCCATAGAGACGCCCGACTTCCTCGGCGACATCGGCAGTTCTGCGCATATCCGGCCGGAATGTCGGAGCAACGACCTGACCATCTTCCACTGTTAACTCAATACTTTCCAGCAATTCAACCATTTCGTTATCGGAAAGCGTTGTTCCCAGCAGACGATTGACAGCTTCCGGTTGAAAAGGTATCCGGGAAACATCTACCGGAGTCGGATATGTATCCACAACACCGCTGTCAATTTCACCACTGGCATATTCTGCCATTAGAGATACGGCCAGATTTTGGGCGTGTAAAACGCCATTAGGATCGCATCCTCGAGCGAAACGCTGAGAGGCTTCGGAGTGCATCTTTAAGTAGCGTAAGCTTTGCCGGATATAGTCCGGGGAGAAACTCGCGCTTTCCAGAAGAATATGGCGGGTATTATCATTTACTTCAGAATTTAATCCGCCCATAATACCACCCAGTGCGACGGGTTTCTCGGCATCACAGATTAATACTGTGCCCGCCTGCAGTTCGTGGGTTTTGTCGTCCAGAGTCGTGAATTTTTCGCCAGCCTTGGATTCTCTGATAATGATTTTCTGACCAGCAATCAATTCATAGTCGAACGCATGCAACGGCTGTCCGGTTTCCAGCATGACGTAATTGGTAATATCAACAATATTGTTAATCGAACGCATACCTACTGCTTCCAGACGGCGGGCCATCCAATCCGGTGATGGCCCCAGTTTGATATTACGAATCAATTTTGCCGTATAGCGGGGGCATCCATCCGGACACTCAATTTCAACAGCAGCGTGTTCATTCACATCTGAGGAATTTTCCGCATAAGCCGGTGTGGGCACCTTTAATGATTTTCCGGTGAAAGCAGCAACTTCCCGGGCAATCCCAATATGCGAAAGTGCATCCGGCCGAACCGGCGGCACCCACATATCGATCACATAATCCGTTTCAAAATCCAGCACTTCCGGCAGCGATTTACCGAGTGGCAGATCATCGCCCAGCACCCAAATGCCTTCGGATTTTTCCGCCAAACCGAGCTCTTCCTCGGAACAAATCATCCCCTGGGATAACTCGCCACGTATCTTTGATTTCCGGATTTTAAATCCTCCCGGCAACTCTGTTCCGACTGTCGCGACCGGCACAATCTGGCCGGCGGCAACATTCGGTGCGCCACAAACAATATTCAAAGTTTCTTCCGCGCCAATATCAACGGTACAGACGGATAAGCGATCAGCATTGGGATGTTTACCATGCGCAACCACTTTACCCGTTACAACGCCGGGATAATCCACGCCCTTCATGACGACTTCTTCTACTTCGAAGCCAGCCATGCTTAAGCGATCGGCAAGCTCATCCGGGCTAAGTTCAATGTCAACGAATTCTTTTAACCAGTTATAAGATACTTTCATCAGAACTGCTCCAAAAATCTTATGTCATTCTCGAAGAATAATCTCAGGTCATCAATACCAAACTTTAACATCGCGATCCGATCAATACCGGCGCCAAAGGCCCATCCGGAATATTTATCCGGATCGATACCGACATTTTCCAGCACTTTCGGGTGAACCATTCCGCAGCCGCAAAGCTCCAGCCAGCGGCCGCCCTTGGAGGATTCCCACCACATATCCATTTCCGCACTGGGCTCCGTGAACGGGAAATAGCTGGGGCGAAAGCGAATCCGGGTGCCTTCTCCAAACATCTCCCGGGTGAATGCGGCCAAAATCGCTTTCAGATCGCCGAGGGAAATGTTTTCATCCACACACAATCCTTCAATCTGATGGAAGAAGGGTGAATGGCTGGCATCCGGGGTGTCCCGCCGATATACTCTTCCCGGCGCAATAACCCGAATTGGTGGTTTCCGGTTTTGCATCGTGCGAATCTGCACCGGTGAGGTGTGGGTACGCAACACCAGTTCTTCAGAGATATACAAAGTGTCCTGCATATCCCTCGCCGGATGCAGTTTGGGAATATTCAGCGCTTCAAAGTTCAGGTAATCTGTTTCAATTTCCGGTCCGTCAACGATGGCAAATCCCATTCGTCCAAAAATTTGCTTAATTTCTTCGCGGATTTGGCTGAGCGGATGCAGACCGCCAACTCTTGGCTTGCGACCGGGCAAAGTGAGATCGATGCTGTCTACACTTTTACCGCCGGCTTGTCCGTTCTGCTTTTCCTGAATCGCTGTTTTTACAGTCTTATTCAGAACATTAATCATTTTACCGAAAGCCGGACGATCCGCAGGGTCGATATCTTTTATCCCCCGGGTTAAACCGGTTACCAGGCCATTGCGCCCAAGATACTTAATCCGCAATGCTTCTACCTGCTCAGCATCACCAGCCGCTGCAAGGTCCGTTTCGAACAATTCACGAATTTCATCAATTTTGTTTTTCATCTTAATTCCAGGTTTAACAAAATGTATAATCCACTCTATAAAAAAATAGGAATTGAATAGTTATCCAATTCCTATTTAAGGTCAAAACAAGTTATGAAAGCCCTTAGCCGGCAACCTGCTCGACCAGGGACTTAAATGCATCGGGTTCATGCATCGCCAGATGCGCCAATGCTTTTCGATCCAAATTGATCTCATTTTGTTTTAACCCATGAATAAAACGGGAATACTTGATACCATTCATTTCACAGGCTGCAGAAATACGAACAATCCAGAGACGACGGAACAGACGTTTCTTTTGACGACGATCCCGATAAGCATAACGCAGGCTCTTTTCTACCTGGTCTTTCGCAGTCCGATACAGACGGCTTTTGCTAAGTCTGTATCCCTTAGCAAGTTTCAAAATCTTTTTATGTCGTTGCTTGGCAGCAACGTTGTTTTTTGCTCTTGGCATTATTTCCTCCAGGAGATTTCTATTTCAATTTAACAAGCAGTCAAGACTGAACCGATTCATAAAATACCGAGATGGGATGGTCGGGTCCCATACGAATTTTAGTGAGCCAGCAACATTGCTTTGACACGTGATTCATCCGATTCATGAACATATTTATATTTTCTTAAATCACGTTTCCGCTTGGGAGATTTCTTGGTCAGGATGTGACTCTTGTAATTTCTGCGGTGCTTGATTTTCCCCGAGGCGGTCAGTTTGAACCGCTTTTTTGCACCCCGATTCGATTTCATTTTCGACATTTAAAGATCCTCACAATTTAAAACGGCAAATATTCGAATGTGCTTTTTAGCTTTCCCTTTATCCAACCGGGGAAAATTACCCGAAAATTTCAGGCACATTTACAAAAGGCTGCTATTTTAACATGCTTTTGCCCTTAAATCAACGATCTTTTAAAAAGATTGTATTTTTTTAGCGGCACCAGATGGATAAAGGAGAATGAAGTTCAATTTTTATAAGGAATTAGCCGATGATTATGTAACTTTGCTCCCAAGCATCATTGTCATCCGGCGGCCTTCCATTTTGATAGGCGTTTCGATTTCGCTAATTTCTTCCAGGGTTTCTACTACTCTTTCCAGTAAATCCCGCCCCATATCTTTGTAGGCAAGTTCACGACCACGAAAGATAACAGTGAATTTTACCTTGTTGCGATGTTCCAGGAATTTTCGGGCTTGCTTCAGCTTCGTTTCCAGATCGTGCGTATCCGTTTTCGGGCGCATACGGATCTCTTTCACAGTTACCTGGTGTTGCTTCTTTTTACCCTCTTTTTCCTTCTTGCTCTTCTCGTATTGATATTTACCGAAATCCATAATTCGGCAAACTGGTGGGGTGGCATTTGGGGCCACTTCGACCAAATCCAACTCTACATCAATTGCTCTTTGTAGTGCTTTTGATGTCGGTAATATTCCAAGCTGTTCTCCATCTTCGGCGATTACGCGCACTTCTGATGCACGAATTTGGTCATTAATCCTTGTAAATCTACTATTTTTGTTGATGTGTTTCTCCTGTTAACTGAATGAACTTATTTCTTTAAGTTTATATCCTCGGTTAATTGTTTAACTATTGTAAAATACTCATTGCGCCCTAGTTGCATGCAAATTATAAATCTACATTTTTTGATTCGCGAATAAGATACGACGGAAGCCTTACTAACGTTCCCGTCAATGCCCGGCAGTTCTTATTTATTTACAGCTTTGTAACCGCCGCCGGCTTTACTGAGTCAGTAAAATACAATGGGGTTTACTTCAACTTCATAATCCAGCCCACGAATTTCCGGAACTTATTTTAAAGCCTGGATGGCTTAACACCTTTATTTCCAGTAGCCCCGGCATCCCTGCAAGATACGCTTCGGAATCTTCAAATCCAAATGTTCCCGCGATTAAACACCGCCAGTATTAACAATCGATCAGTTTTCCGGATGAACGGCTTGACAGTCAAAAAAACCGTAGCGCAGCTTACTGCTTTATCGAACAAAGCCACGAATAAAATAATTCGCGGCTTTGCAGAGTGGGGCGAGCCAGAGTCGAACTGACGACCTCTACGATGTCAACGTAGCGCTCTAACCAACTGAGCTACCGCCCCTTTCACGGTAGTGAGCGAAAAATTTAAAGGGTGCCCGTTCTAAATGCAAGAATAAAAATTAAAAAGATTGCCGCTTATCTACTGTTTTTTCCGGGTTTTTGAAGTTTATTTTTTTTAAGAAATCGAATATTGTATATTCTTCAAATCAACACCAGCGAAGTACCAGGGATCTATATGAAAAAACGCAAAAAGAAATCGGATAAAGCCCGTAAGAAGCTGTCCAGAGAGGATAAGCAGCAATTTACATTTCCTGAAATTTTTTATGTCTCAGCTATTTTTATCATACTGCCGCTGCTCTTTTCCTCGCAGACGGTAGAACCTGTGCTAATGCCGCGTTTTTTTCTATTGTCTCTCTCCCTCACTATCTTTCTGTTTTTTATTTTTTCTCCGAAAAGAAGCAATTTGCGCCAACCGGCCTCTACACTTTTGAAGCAACCGATTTTTCTAATTTTATTTGTATTTCTGGGTGTAAATATTATCAGCCTGTTTTTTGCGGTTAATTTCTCTGAGGGTATTGTTGATATATTAAAAATTGTTTTACTGATTGCATTAATTTTCTTCAGCAGTCTGTTGTTCCTGGCGAATAGCAGGCTACTTGAAACGCTCTCGGCGACAATAACAGTCCTATCATTCATACTCTGCTTTCTTGGTATCTGCCAGTATTATGGTGTGGCCTTTACGGAAATTCCCGGGAATTTCATCATCTATGCGACCATGGCGAATAAGAACTTACTGGCCAGCGCGCTTATTTTGATGCTACCATTTATCGCCTATGGCTTATTTGTGCTTAGCGGACAATGGCGATTATTTTCTATCTTTTGTTACATATTTTCAATTTTCATCATCGGCATTATTCATTCCCGCGCCTCCTGGCTGGCCGGGGCCGTTATCTTTATTAGTATTGCACTTCTCCCCCGCTTTCTCCCGCAAATGCAAATTTCCGGTGAAGTTGCTAAGACGATTTCCCGGAGAGCGATGTTAATTGTCGGAGTTACTATTTTACCAGTTGTTGCAACTCTTTTCATCCACAACTATCGCACCGCTCAGAATATTCACCTGAATCAGGCGATTACCGGCGGTCAGGTAGAAACATCATCTATTAGTGAACGACTGATTATGTGGCAGAAAAGTATAGCTATGACCTTAAATCATCCCATTACCGGTGTTGGCCCGGGCAATTGGAAAATAGCGTTGAACCAATACGGCACAGATGGCCTCCGATCCGGCGGCGGGAAAGTCAACTATATTCGTCCGCATAATGACTTTCTATGGACCTTTGCTGAAACTGGTATTGCCGGTGGCTTACTATATTTGCTAATTTTTGCCTTAGCATTGATGTATGGATATAAAGCGACTCGCTCTTCCCCCGATAGTAATTCCCGGCTTGCCGCATACCTGATATCCACTGGTATTGTAGCTTATATTGTTATTGCAATATTCTCTTTTCCGAAAGAGCGTATTGTTCATATGTCTTTTCTGGGATTATCCATCAGTGTTTTAATGGCAATCTATCATCAAACTTCACCGGTCAAAAAACCGGTCAGCAGTTTATGGGAACGCCTTTTCTTCGTTGGCCTGATCATCGGTTTACTTTTTTCAACCTGGGCAGGATTTTCCCGCGTACAATCAGATTTTCTGACGAAAGAGGCGATAAAATCCGAAAAACAGCAGAATTGGAAAAGGTCTATCAGTCTATTAAATGAAGCAGAAACAGCCATTTACAACATGGATGCCATGGCTACGCCCCTGGCATTGCGACGTGGGTTGGCCTGGACAAAACAATTAGAAACAGATCGCGATGCAATAGCGAAAGCCAGCGCAGAATTTATCGCTGGCGAGCAGGTTCATCCAAACCACATCATTCTGCTTAACAACCTGGCCACCACTTATGAGCGTTCCGGGAATATTGAACAGGCAATTTCTGTGTACAATAGAATTTTAGAATTCTCTCCCCACATGGAACACACTCTGATCAATCTTACCGGTGTGTTTATAAGACAGCGGCAATGGCAAAAAGCATATGACATCATCCAAAAAACAGATATAAACAGCAGTAATCCACGGATCAGGCAATATCGTGAACTGCTTCGGGAAAAAATACATTCCGGGGAAATGCCGGAATGATCTCTCTTATATCGTTGAAAGAAAACTGGTTGACTTTTTTCTTTGTTTCCCTGGTCGCGCTTATTTCTCCCTTTGTTTTTGCCAACCAGTTGATTGACCCGGTAACATTACCACGAATGCTGGTTTTGCTTATTGCGGCCATTAGTGTTTTTTCATATTACAACTATCGCTCATTCCAACAGTCATCCGTGGAGCTTGAAAACGTCTTTCAGCTCCCCCTGTTACCCATTCTACTTGCCTATGGACTGGTGTTATTAATTTCAGCGCTTTATGCCTTTTATCCGCCGTTATCAATTTTTGAGGCCGGTAAATATTTTAGTCTGCTAATGTTCATGCTCGCGGCGATTATCCTTTTCCAACAAAATGAGAACTTGCCAACTTTCTTCATACGCGCTTTTGCGATTGCTGCAATTGGATTATCCTTAATTGCACTTTTCCAATTCTTTCAACTGGCCTTCCTCAGCATTCCCGGCACAACCAATATGGATGCAACCCTGATGAATCGTAATCTGCTGGCCGGTGCCCTGGCAATGCTGCTTCCCCTTCTATTCTGGGGATATCGAACAGACGCGCCCGGCTGGCAAGCATTATATATCTGTGCATTCGGGCTCTCTTGCGGGATTATTGGGCTGAGCCATGCCCGCTCTTCCTGGGTTGCACTTATTCTTTCTCTTATCCTCCTTATCACTATTCTGCAAATCCTCAAACGCCGTAATGGCGCTGAATCGATCCAAGAGCAATTTTACAACAAAACGGTATTACTATTGATCGCCGGCGGTTTGCTGACGATGACATTATTTGGGATGTATTACTACGTCACAAAGATCGAGGAAAAATTTGAGCCTTTTCAGGTAGAAAAAATGCTTACCGGTAAATACATCACCCGGAGCACGATATATGCGCGTTTTCATTTATGGGAAGGCACCACTGAAATGATCGCCGACAATCCGCTTGGTGGTGTGGGTGCTGGTAACTGGGAAATTTTTGCCCCGGCGTACGGGCTTTACCGGGATAGCAATCCTGCCAATATTGGTCATGCACTTCGCCCCCATAACGATTACCTTTGGGTAATGGCGGAAAGTGGCATTGCTGGCATCGTCTGTTATTTGCTTATTTTTCTATTGATTATTTACTATTGCATCAGGCTGTTATCCCATGAAACAGATCAGAAGACCAGACTCTTAACCCTACTACAACTGCTATCAATAGCGATATTTCTGGTTATTGCTTTATTTTCCTACCCGAAAGAGCGCATGGTTCACATGACGATTATCATGCTTAACTTTGCGATTATCAGCGTAAATTATTACCGAATATTTCATCCGGCAAAAGTGCTGAATCGAAAAATTTTTCGGCTTATGTGCGGCACAGGAATACTGCTTTCCGGTGTTATTATGTTAAATATATTTAATCATTGGGAGATGGAATCAAATATAAAAGCAGCGATCAGCAGCAGCGATGCATCCCCGTCAGCAGCAATTAATCTATTAAAGACTACCGAAGAATCTTTATATCACCTTGATCCTGAAGTAAATCCACCGGCATTCTATCGGGGGAAAATTCATCTGGCCAACCAGGACACACTTGCAGCAATCGATGCCTGGCAGCATACTTTGGCGATTCACCCCTGGCACACTTCCGCGATGTTTTTATTGTCGCGCATCTACCTAAAACAGGAGAATTTCCCGGACGCCGGCACGTTGCTGGAACGGCTCATCAATCAGCTGCCAGCAGATGCCAATATGCTCCTGGACCTCACCAGGGTATACTTACAGACCGGGAAGAAAACGCTGGCACGGGAAACCCTGAAACGCGTACCGGCAAACAGCAGCGATCCACGGTATAAAATTTTCCAGGGATTATTGAAAGAATAATTTCGGTGGGTGAAAGGGAATTATTTTCCCCTAAGACGAATCAGGATACCTGCAAGGATTTCCAGATCATTTCCCAAACTTTCAGGGTGGAATCCCCGGCTTCCGGATGCCAGAATGCTATACGTCCCCGCGGAGAAAGATAAAATCCATCTTCGCTAATCGCACCATTCATTGCGGATATTTTTCCCGGTGCAAGTTTCACCGCCATTACCGTCGGCTTGTCAACCAACTTTTCTGCCAGCTTATCTACATCTTCCGGCGTTTCGGCAATCTCAAGCGCGTTCTTACTTTCCGTTACGATCAGCAAACCGGCCAAATGATGTTCGAGATGGTCAAGTAATTCCGGAGGATATTTAACGCCATTGCGGAATTCATACATCAATACCACCAGCTCATCATCGATTTCAAAACGATGCACATCTATATTCATAACTGAAGTTTTATCCAATGGCAAACGTTGGCTTAATTCTTCAAAAAGGTTCTGATTATGCGTCCAAACTGCTGTTTCTACGATTTTCATTCCGCAAGTTCTTCAAGTTTTTTTGTGATTTTCTCTAATTCGCGGCGATGCAATTTTAATGGATTGACTTCTAATTTCGGGGTGAGATATTCGCCATTCATCTCATCATAAAAATAGTATCCTTCTTCTGCCGCATCTTTCTTTTTAAACATGGAAGAAATGGAAGAGAAGAATTTTTCGATACCGGACTGTTCCTCATGATCGCGCACCAGTTTCTCGACTTCCGAGCGGTAACCGATCAACTCCATTTGCATCATTATCTTAAGCTCAAGCATAATGTCTTCATTACTATCCGTCAGGGTCATCAGCAATTCCCATACTGTTAACGGGCGCTGGCAACACTCGGAAATCCGATGTTGCAACGGTGTCATTTCCTCAACGGTTTCCAATGGATTTCGGAGAATCTCATCGAATGGCTCCGGCAGTCCCTGATAGAGCTGTTCCTGTTTTACCAGGGATTCCATCAGCACCATCAGGATATCGGCATTGCTGGTACCGATTTCATCCTTGCTGGATCCTAATTCGGTTAACTTGGTTTGGAAATGCCCGCGCGGCCAGAAAATCAGTTTCTTGAGCGCATCCAATCCCTGTAAAGAATCCAGCCGGGCGCTGATTAATTGTCCCTGATGAAAAAAGACGGAGGCGCTGATATCATTTTCCGTGATAGTCAATTCCGCATCTCGCCCACCGGTTTCGACCATTTGAATAAGATCGATCAGATTATATTCTTCCAGACTTCCCTGCCAGTTCATTCCCTCAACCACAGTGGATTCCGTTTCGACGTCGAGAAGCACGCTATCGAGGATATTGAGGAATTCTACTTTCTCTACCGGCAGCTTCATCAATTCTACCAGCTGTAGCTTATAATAGGGTGCCAAAGCCTCGTCTTCGGGAGTCACCGCAATGACCGGCACGTAATTAAAGAGGCTGGTTTCCATCAGGGTGAGGAAATTAACCGTTTTCTCCACACTCGCCGGCCAAACCATTGCCAGGTCGAATAATTCCTGCTGGCAAGCCTCAACGACATCCTCGAGGTTTTCGATAATGGTAATTTTATAAGATTCGCCGGAAAACAGGTAACGAATATGCTCGGCATACTCTGTGTCCAACAAATAGATTAACAGATCGCGCATTAAACTTCCTCGCTATCTTCTTCTAATTCATCATCTTCTTGTTTCAATTGATAAAGCAACGCCTTGGCGTCAGAAAATTTATCCGCCTGCACCGGAATCACCGGAATATCTCCCGGGAGCTTAAAATGCTGCCGGTAAGTTTTCATTGCTGCTTCAACATCATCGCCGGTGTTGGTCAAGCCAACTGCAAAGGGCACTTCATAGATTTGAATAATCCGGCTGGCTAGGTAATTAATAAATTCAAACGTTCCGGGATTACTACAGTCGATCAGAAAAAGGCAGCCGATCAGGCTTTCGGATATCTTTTCCAGAATCGGCAAAAAAGCCTCTTCGATGGAAACACCAAAAAGTGTTAAAATCGTATCTTTCCGAATGGGAATCCGTGCAAAATCGACTGACTTGACTGTTTTAACCGTTGACTGCTGAAAACCGGCTACAGCGCGAATCAGCTCACTCCGGCCGGAAGTAGGCGCACCGAGAACAGCCAGGCTACCGACTTTCGCATTTTCCGGAAAAAGCTCACGCAGAAACTCGATATCACTTTCACTAAAACTTTCCCGAAAACTTTCCCGTGGCGGGGCCGGCTGTTCGCCTGCCGGGGCAATCGCACCCATTTCGGATAAACGATCCAATACCCGCAAAGACTTCAAAATTGCATAGGGGCTATGTAAAAGAATATCCTGGAAATTCCGGTAACGCTCAATCAACTGGAGCATAATTTTGTTTTGCTCGTCGGAAAGCGCGCCTTCCAGGCCGGCTGGAACAGTTTCGAATTCCGGATTGTCCACGCCATTACAGCGCAGTTCCAGAAAATGCCGGGTATATTTTTTCTCGAATTTTGTTTCCGCCAAAATTGCCAGCGTAGAAGCCGACATCGGGGAAAACTCTTCCAGCTTTTGGTATCCACGAATAACGAAAGATCCCTTGGATAATTGCAGCGTTTTCAGGACTGCAGCTTCGTTGCTGAGATTCGCAGTAAATGCGTTTACGATATGTCCCTGAAAAAGGCGAAGTTTGGCATCCCAGGCATCATTCTTGATCTTCAGGATAAGGTTTTTTTCTTCCAACAAGGCGTTTTGCAGTACTTCCTGCAAGGAAAATGCTTTGACAGTGCCATGTGTCAGCGATTGCAAGCGAGCCATGCGCATATCGTTCCGGCGATAGATCATCATTCCGGCAGCAGAAGCCACTCTTTCGGCGAGATCTTCCGGTTCAACGATAACGCGCTTTACCCCCTGGCTGTAATAATCCAGCCGTTGGTCAGCATCCATCTGCGAGCTGTAAATCATTGTGGGGGTTTTCGGGTAAAGGACTTTGGCGGCAACGCCATTTTTGACTAATTTCGGATTGAGCAATAATATATCGGGAAGAGTTTTCTCTGTATTTTCGACTAAATCGTCCATGCTGCTGAAAACATGAATTTTCATGCCTGCGGCTTTGAGACTCTCCCCGATTCGTCCGGCTAATTCCGAGGACGTTTCTCCAATAAATGCGACCAGCGCCATATCTTCCAGACCATTATTTGTCAGACTTCTATTATTGCCCATAATGTAAGCCTTTAAGGGTTTTCGAATGTGAGTAAAAGCAGACTTTTACGGAAAATACAAATATTTTTCAAACCGTTTCAGCGCCGGACTAAACAGACGGTCTGAAAGATAATTTTTAATCTTCGAGATCTTAATGTGTATACAGATCGATTTGCCGGCGGTCGTTTTTCATGCAAAATCCCGGCAACGTGGTAAACATTTCGATAAATATAAGTCAATTTAAAGAGTTATGCCACCATATTATCCGATGGCTGACCCGCACTATTCGTTACGGCGAATCCCCAACCGACGCATCATTTTCAATAAGTTTGAGTGATTGGCAATCCCAAGCGCATGGGCGGTGTTGGTAATATGCCAGTCATTTGCCGTCAGATAGCGAAGCAGAATTTGCCGTTCGGCATCCTGTTTTAATTCCTGAAAGTTCTTTCCGGGGTCCACAACGATCTCAGCTTCCTGGGGAAAAATATCCCGGGGCAAATGGGCCGGCATCAAGCGATCGCCATCGCACTGAATAATCATCCGCTCGACGATATTTTGGAGTTCACGAATATTATTCTTTTCCCATTGGTAATTTTGTAATGCGCTAACTGTTTCCTCCAGAACAACTTTTGGAGCAATACCGAAGCGCCGGCAAGTTTGTTCAACGAAATATTCCGCCAGCGGCCGGATATCATTCAATCTTTCCCGCAGCGGCGGCACGTTGATAACATGGGTGCAGATCCGGTAAAA
This sequence comes from Calditrichia bacterium, assembly GCA_028284905.1. Classification (GTDB taxonomy): domain Bacteria; phylum Calditrichota; class Calditrichia; order RBG-13-44-9; family J075; genus JACKAP01. The sequence continues at coordinate 183,177 of JANQQU010000085.1, read as the reverse complement.
AAGGTCCTGGCGGAATCGTCCTTCCGACACCGCTTTGTCAAGATCCTGATGGGTTGCCGCGATTACCCGGGTATCCACTTTAATCAGCCGGCCTTCGCTGCCCAGCCGGGATATTTCATTTTCCTGCAAGACGCGAAGTAGTTTGGCCTGAATCGCCAGCGGCATATCACCAATTTCATCGAGAAAAAGGGTGCCGCCCTTGGCAATCTCGAACTTCCCGCGGGTGGTACGCACTGCACCGGAGAAGGCCCCTTTCTCGAAGCCAAACAACTCACTTTCCACCAGATTTTCCGGCAACGCAGCGCAATTCAGCGCTACAAAGGGGTGCTTTGCCCGTTCGCTAAGGCGATGAATTTCTTTCGCAACCAGCTCCTTGCCAGTGCCGCTCTCGCCAAGAATGACCACGTTACTGGGCACCTTTGCGACCTTTTCGATATGGGTCTGTAATTCCCGCATCGCTTCGCTCTTGCCCACCAAAGTAGAATCATCCCTTAGCGCCATATTCTCCAGACGTAAGCGCCGGTGGTCCAGGGCATTTTCGATGCTACGCACCAACTGGTCCATATTCACCTCATCTTTGGAGAAGAAGTTATAAGCGCCCAGTTGAGTAGCCCGCACACATTTCTGAAAATTACCGGTGGCAGTATAAACGATGACCGGAATTTCCTCCGGCCCTTCCCGATACATTTTTTCGAGCATCTCCAGCCCGCTCATCACCGGCATTTCCAAATCGAGGATTACAACATCGATGTCATTTTCGGCAAGTATCGAAAATGCTTCTTCCCCATTGGCAGCAGTTAGTACTTCAAAGCCACCCTTTCGCTTGAGATCGTATGCATATTGCTCGCGTAACGGCTCGGTATCATCGACGATTAAAACTGTCCCCATTTTTTGCTCCTGTTTACCGATTATGCAATGGTAATGATATATTCACCCGGGTACCCTTGCCCAGTTCACTGTCAATATTCAATTGTCCGGCAGCTTCCTCGACAATACGCTTGACATTCGCCAGACCGATACCAGTTCCATCCGGCTTTGTGGTAATTTGCGTGGTGAACAGCTGCTCGCGGATTTCGGGTGGAATACCGACGCCATTATCTTCCCAGCGAATAACAACGCTGCCATTTTGCGTATCTGTGGAAATGCGAATAAAGCCATCCGTTTCGATCGCCTCAATGCTGTTTTTCAGCACATTTTCGAAAGCCCGTTGTAGCTGCACCCGGTCCGCATATACCAATGGATTATCGCTCAGGGCTGTCTCCAGAGAAATTTTCTTTTCGGGAATTTCCTGAAAACTGTCCGCGACGCCGGCAATCAACTGGTTTATTTCAATACGCTCCGGATCATATTTCGGCTGCAGACGCAGGTAATTGCGGGTTAGCTTTTCCATATACTGCAGACTGTTTTTCACCACGGATTTCCGGTCATCAAAAACTTCCCGTAAGTTTTCCGGTTCATTATCAGCCACTTCTTCCCAGTGCTGCATCACGTTTTTGATCGGCAAAAAGCCATTCTTAACATCATGATTCACTTGCCTCGCCAGTTCTCCTAAAGCGGCTTTTTTTTCTGCTGCGGCCAATTTCCGCCGGCTACGCAGCAGGCCGGCAACCATTCGGTTCAACGCATCTGCCAACACCCCGGTTTCATCTTTGGCGCCGCTTTTAAAATTAACATCGAGGTTATCCAGGGTTAGTTTGTCTGCTTCCTCTGCAAGGTCTTCCAGGGGCGCAAGTAAGATTTTAACAAGAACAGGGGTGAGAATCAATATGAGCAGCGCTCCGGAAATTCCAATAATCATCAGCAAATTGGCCAACTGGTCGAGAAGTTGGTTTAACTCGTCCCGGGGATGAAAAAGATATAGCGTCGCCAGATCTGTAGAGTCCGCCATAACATATGGCAGGGTGATTTTCCCGATAGAGTAATTTTCTTCGACACCAATAGCGATACCACTAGCCAGCTTTTTCGAAAAATTAATGTGCTTGATATCCGGTAGATCGATGCTATCCGAGCCGGCAATCGTTTCATTCGGCAATGCCAAAACAACCGCGTTATTAGCATCTCCCCGAAATAACTGAACCATTTTCGGGGTAATTTCCAAACCACCGAGTACATATAACGTCTTCCCCTGGATCCGGATTTTTTCCAGCGCTGCGAAGCAGGGAAACGGTCCGGTTTGGCGCAGGAAGCTCATGATAACACTGTTTTCCGAGTATTCCTCCAGGCGAGCGATCTCCGCCCCAAATTGCCGTTCAAAGTCCATCCGGTAATGGGCGGCGCTAAGGATCATACCATTCCAATCCGCAATGGTTAGTGCATCCAGCCCCATGGTTGGTTGATGGGACATCGCAAAATCGACAACCGGGGTTTGATAGTATTTAAACGCCCCGCTCGCCATTAGTTGAAATGCGTTTTCCCTGCTGGCAATTTCCGCCAACCCTTTCAATTGACCGCGCATATGATTATGACGGGCAGCGATCTCTTCCCGGGTGGCAGTTAAGGTAGCAGAAACGGTTTCTTCATATTGACGTGTGTATTTTCTTTCCACTTCGTTGCTAATGGTGATAACAACTGCTGCCATTATAAAACCAAACAGGACAACAAAAGTGATGCCTATTTTTAGCGAAAAAGATGGTTTGGACAAAAATGCCATACTCAGCTATTATCCTTTTCTTTAAAAGCAGCGTTTGAAAAGATCATTTGTTATTGTTATATCGAGCTATTTCAACCATGCCCGGGCGCAATCCAGAGTTTCTGTCCCATGCAGCCTAATTCCCCGGGCAGTTTCCGGCAATACGGCAAACGTTTTCACAGTGACTAATGGATACAAAATCGCCTGATCAATCAAGGTTCTCTCAGCCTGATAGCTATTGTCCAGCCCTCCGCTAAGATCTGCCATCAGTGTATCTTGGATCATTCCCGGCACTGCGTAGCCCCGCTGCAAGAGTTGCAGGAGATCATAAGCAGGCGAAAAGAACTGCGTTTGGCAATGATCAATGAGAATATCGTAGTTCGCACTGGTTATCGCAGTCTGAAATTCATTTTCCGCCAGGGCAAGCGGTAATTTCGCAGCCAGACCAGTTTGTGCAAGACGGGCCGATAGTCGTCCGGCAATCTGGCTGGCGACCATATCTCCGGAGCGATAGATAATCCGCAGCGGCTCTTGCGGAAAATCCCGAATTTTCACAGCAGGCTCGGCAATAGGCTCATACGGCGCTGAGAAGAAATGATTCGTCACCCAGCTCTCCCCGCCGGTAATAATCCCGGCAAGAATTTCTTTGCGCAAAACTGACGTCCCGATACTTTTCCGCAAATTCATACTGGCTGTGGATGTCGTTTTATATGGATTCATCGCCAAAAAATATGTGGCTTTCTTCGGGAAAGAAATCATACGCGTGTCATCTATTTGACGAAAATAATCAACATTCATTCGTTGTTGAACAATGACGCCGGTCTCTCCACCACGTAAACTGACCTCTGGCAATTTCTCGCCGCGATAAACGAATTGCAACGATTGAATCATTGGTTGGCCAAGGTGATATAATGGATTGCGTTCGCACACTACCATGGAAGTATTTTGTCCATTGCGAATTCGGGTGATCCGGTAAGGGCCACTGCCGATAGCGCTTTTATCCCCGCGCTTAACGATCCGGAATGCCGGCTGTGCCAGGTGGCGGAGAAAATCCGGGCGTGGCGCGGTTAGCTGAATATGAACAGTCTGCGAATCCACAATGGAAAGGCCGCTGACACTACCTGCCGCCTGAGCATTGTAGGCACGGGCGCCTTCAATATCTTCCCAAAGCCAGGCTGTTGAAGGGGCATGGCGCTTATCCGAACGCCAGTTAATCAGCCAGCTACGGATAACACTGGTAGACGTCAATGGACTACCATCAGAAAAACGGAGATTTTTCCGGAATACCAGCGTCCAACTTTGATTAGAGTCAGCAGACGTAGCAGATTCCAGCAATAATTTGTCCGGTTCGCCAGCGCGATTCAAGCGGATCGGAGTTTCAAAAACATTGTAGCGAACTGCAGGGGGAATGCTGTAATAAGAGGCCAGTGAAATTTGCCGGTTTCCTTCCCGGACCAGTGTTAACGATTTTCTTTCCTGAGGGAAATAGGCGCTATCCGGAAGATCTGTGGTATCCCAGCGGAATTTATCATCATCCACTTCCCTTAAGCGACTAATAGGAACTCCGGCCCTGTTATGATTGAGAACTGCTACCAGGTAACTTTTCCTTTTTTCACTAAATCGGGCAAGGAGAACTCCACGAACAGGCCCCTCAAAACGAGGAGATCTGCCGATATATTTCAAAGACTTTTCCTCTTGGTAAAACGCAGAAAAAAAGCGCTGATTGTCGGCACACACTGCGATTGTTTTTTCATCCAGCAAAAACAAGCGGCTTCCGATTGGGTAATCCGATTGCCAGATTGGCAGTCGGTTATTGTTCTCATACAGCTGTAAATAACCTTCTTTGTTGAGCGCTACTTTATGCTGTCCATCTGCCAATTCCCGCTGCACAAAAAAGCCGCTGCTATCCTTACCCTTTTGGGAAACAAAGCGGTTCGCCGTAGCATACACCCAGGTTGTATCCATCGTTGAATCCGGCTCTAAAAATTTTCCTTCCGAAACACTGAAGATTTGCGGTTTTGTGAGTGCACTGCCTGAAAGAAGGATATTATTGGAAGACTTGGTGTTATTTTCTATCGATGTAATCGTTCCCAGGGGAATGGTTGGAGAAACACTTTTTAAATCATCCGGGGAAAAAGGATAAGTGAATGCCTTAGCGGAATCCTGCGGCCATTGAATAATTCTTAGGGAATCTGCGAAAAGTAATTGCAATTGAAAAGGAGCGCTTTTCCGTTCCGCACTCCAGGCCATATCAATAATTTCACCGCTAAATTTTTCGTCCTGCAGAACGCCAATCGTCGTGACCGTATCTGCAAGAATCTCCGTTGCCCGCGGTGTTACTTCCACAATTTTCAGCGGCAGATAAATTGTGCGGCCATCGACCCGGGTTTTTAGCGTGATCTGCTTCCGAAAACCGGTCAATTGCATGTATTCATCCAATACAGCTTCAAAAATCTTTTTGCGATCGGCATACTTACGAGGGGTAATATCGGCATCGGTTGCCAGGAGTTGGATAGCGGCATCACTTAACCGCTCTTCAATTTCGGCAATAATGGCGGCCTCCGGTGGAGGACCGGCCGGTTGCTTTTTAAACGGCTGTAAAATTTTACAGGAGAGGAACAGCAGCGTAAAAAGGATAAATGCAAAAGGGAGTAGTTGTCTGCTCTTCATAGATTATTATCGCCATCCATTCGGCGTTGCCGGTCGATTCTCAATTACTTTCAAATTCGAGGATATCGGCATAAACATTAACGAACCGGCATCGCCCTGCCAACAAAGTGAACTGATGCTTATGCCCTCATAAAGAAGTGTTTTTTGATTTGAATACCGTGCCGTAGGTCAAAATCCGTAGAATGGTTATTCATCCAGTCCGTTGGGACGGCTGTCATCAACAATCCATTCGCTCCAGGAGCCGACGTATAATTTTGCCATTCCCAGGCCGGCATGATTCATCGCCAGCACGTTAAAACAACCGGTTACCCCGGATCCACAATAGCAAACAACATTTTCCGAGGGTTGTTTACTGCCCAACGTTTCGCGGAATTGCCGGTATAAATCTTCCCGGGGTTTAACGGTTTGATCCTCATTCATATTCTCTTTGAATGGTATATTTAAGGCATTGGGAATATGTCCGGCGACGGGATCAATCGGTTCCACTTCTCCGGAATAGCGGGCGGAGGCACGGGCATCCAGCAAAATATATTGCGGATCGCTATAAATTTCCGTGACAGTTTTGATATCGACGAGCATTTCATCTCTTTGCGCTGCTAAAAACTTCCGGGGCTGTGGGGTAAATATATCGCTGGACACCGGGTGATTTTCCGCCAGCCAGCCCTGCCAGCCACGCTCCAGCACAGCGACAGCGGTGTGCCCCATCCAGCGCAACATCCACCATAAACGAGAGGCGATTGCTCCCCCCATATCATCATACGCAACAACCTGCGTTTCGCGATCAATTCCCCAGTGGGAAAATGTTTCCGCAAGTTTTTCCGGATCCGGCAACGGATGACGTCCGGTTTTACCGGCAACAATTTCTCCGGACAAGTCATCATTGAGATGGGCATATACAGCATTGGGAATATGGCTTACCCGATGCGCATTGCGGCCTTTTTCAGTATCTTTTAGTGCAAAACGGCAATCCACGATTCGCCAGTTATCATCATTAATATGGGTTGCTAATTCTGCGGCTGAAATAAATGTAGTGTACATATTTTCCTCTTTATGGCTAGATTCTGGAATATCAGTCTATTGCCAAATCCCGGGCAACCTGGGTCATAAAATCGCTGTCCTTTACGGATAATGTTTCTCCATTCAAGCTTGCGCCAAACTCACCAGCCAGCCAGCAAATTACACTGCCGGGCACTTTCGGATCGAGCAATTTTCCTTTCCGATGCACTTCCCGCCATTCTTCCGCCCGGGGGAATTCGCTGTCGGATGTTTGGCGAATTTCAATCTGCATGCCGGTATCCACTTTGCCCGGACGTAATGCGGTAACGACGACGCCACTATCTTTCACTTCCTCAGCGAGGGTGCCGCTAAAGCGCTCGAGTGCCGCCTTACTGCTGTTGTATGCACTGGTGCCGGTCAAGTTATAGTCGGCAACGCCAGAGGAGATATTAATAATTCTCCCCCAATTGCGGCCGAGCATTCCCGGCAACACCTCGCGGGTGCAGAGAAATGGCCCGTATACGTTGATCTTGAGCAGCTGTAGCCAGGCCTCGGGATCCGCTTCCCAAACCTTGCCGAATGGCCGGATAACGGCGGCATTGTTGACCAGAATATCGACTTTCCCATATTTGGCAATGGTTTCTTTTACTAACAATTTCACCTGGGCCGGATCACTCACGTCGCCGGCAATAGCGGTCGCCTCTCCGCCCGCTTGCCGGATATTTGCGGCGACAGACTGCAGCATATCTCCCCGCCGGGCATTTAGAACGACAGCGGCACCTCTCGCAGCCATTAATGCGGCAGCGGTGCTGCCAACGCCCTGGCTCGCCCCGGTGACGACTGCAACTTTATCTTTCAGAAACTGCATTGATTTTCTTTCTCCCTGTAAAACAATTTCAAACAATATAGTCGCCAAGCAACTGAAATAACAATCTTTGATTCTACTTTATTCTTCCACCTCCGAAAAGATGCCTGTTAAACCAAATCTTCCGCAAGAATCGGGTGGCAGAAATTACTGGCGCAGTGTATCATATTTACAGATATTGAAAAAGCAAAAGAAAGGGATAAAATGGACCTGAAACAATCCTCGGAAGATTTTCAGAAAATAGAAAAAGCAATAGAGTTCCTGGAAGCAAATGTGCAAAATCAACCGGAACTGGCGGCTGTCGCAGCAGCGGCGAATGTCAGTGAATTTCATTTTCAACGGATATTCAGTCGCTGGATCGGCATCAGCCCAAAACGATTTTTGCAGTTCCTCACCAAGGAATACGCGAAGACCTTACTGCATGAATCACAGAATCTGCTCGATACCACATTTGATAGCGGCTTTTCCAGTCCCAGCCGCTTGCACGATCTCTTCGTCAGCTGCGAAGCGGTAACGCCGGGAGAATTCAAGAACAAGGGCGCAGGGCTCACTATTCGCTACGGCATTCATCCCAGCCCATTTGGGCAGTGCCTGCTGGCTTTTACAGAGCGAGGTATTTGTAACTTAATGTTCCTCCCGGAAGATCATCCCCGGGATGCCGAAACAGAATTAAAGAGCCACTGGCAGAATGCCAATATCGAGTATGATCAAGCTGGTGCACAGCTGCTGATTCAACAAGTTTTTGGTGGGGCGAACCAATCTCTTGATAAACCGTTACACCTGGTCTTAAAAGGCACCAATTTTCAAATCAAGGTTTGGGAAGCGTTACTGACAATACCTTCCGGGATGGTGTTATCCTATGAAGATATTGCCCGGCAAATCGGTAATCCCAGGGCAGTGCGGGCAGTGGCCAGCGCCGTGGCCAATAATCCGATCGCCTTTTTGATTCCCTGTCACCGGGTCATTCGCAAAATGGGCATTATTCATAAGTATCGCTGGGGGGCTGCCCGGAAGAAAGCGATTATTGGCTGGGAAGCTGCACAGCGGGAAGTGGCTTTGGAAAGCAGGCCATAGGCAGAAGGCTTTAGGCTTTAAGTAGTTGGGCAACTATGATTGTTTGTTACTGCGGTACCTTGCAGGATTTGAGTGAATGCTATATGTGACAGCGAATGTTTTTAATTTTTGTCATGGTAATTACACAGAATTTTCTGAAAACGCTTATTTTAGGGATACGAAATTCAGAATCATCGTAAGATTTACAATGATTATTCGATGTTTTTGAAACGTTAAAGCTCAAGTGAATGTGAGTAAATATCTAAAAGCGCAATCTGGAGATACCATGAAAACTGTATTTAAACCTGTCAATTTAATTTTGTTCATTTTAGTAGTATTCGGCTTTCTCTATGCAAATCAGCCCCGTCTGGAAAAAGCCACTTTTGCCGGTGGTTGTTTCTGGTGCATCGAAGCACCATTTGATAAGCTGGATGGTGTAGAATCTGCAGTATCCGGATACACCGGTGGTGAGATAGTCAACCCGACATATAAGCAGGTCAGCTCCGGCCAAACCCGCCATATCGAAGCTGTTGAAATAACATTTGACCCGAAAAAAGTGAGTTACCAGGAATTGCTGGATTATTTCTGGAGACAATTTGACCCGACCGATGCCGGCGGTTCTTTTTACGATCGCGGCCATCAATATACCTCGGCAATTTTCTATCACGATGACAATCAGAAAGCCCTGGCGGAAAAATCAAAGACCGTATTAGATGCGTCCGGTGTTTTCGACAAGTCGATTGTCACCCCGATTCGCCCGGCGGGTAAGTTTTATCCGGCGGAGGAATATCATCAGGATTATTACAAGAAGAACCCGGCGCATTATCAGCGCTACCGCACCGGTTCCGGACGGGACAAGTTTATCGAGCAAACCTGGAGAAACAGTAGCAAAAGCAGCAGCAAGACCAGTAGCAAAACCAGCTGGCGGAATTTCGAGAAACCGGATGATGCGACCTTAAAAAACACGCTCTCCCAGCTACAATACTATGTAACCCAGGAAGATGGCACCGAACGCGCTTTTTCTAATGAGTTTTGGGATAACAAAGCGGAAGGCATTTATGTGGATATTGTCTCCGGAGAGCCACTGTTTAGCTCGACCGACAAGTATAAATCCGGCACCGGCTGGCCAAGTTTTACCCGTCCGCTGCTTGCAGAAAACATCGTTGAGAAAGTGGACCGAAAACTTTGGGTAGAACGGACGGAAGTGCGCAGCAAAATTGGAGATTCCCACCTTGGTCATGTCTTCCCGGATGGTCCGCGACCGACCGGCTTACGCTATTGCATTAATTCGGCATCTTTACGGTTTATCCCGAAAGATGATTTGCAGAAAGAGGGATATGGCGAGTTTGTGAAGTTGTTTGAATAGGGCGCCTTAATAAACGTTTTAATCTCGTTCCCAAAGTTTCGACTTTGGGAACGTATTTTCTTGCGAAACTCTGTTATAATAATTTCTTAGTTAGCTTCCCTACCCTAAAGATGACTCAATCGCACTAATATACTCATTCAATTTACGGCGATCATTTTTATCAATGCTGCGCAGGATGTTCTTTGCCTCCCGGCGGAAGAAGTCGTCCCGGGAAGAGAGATAGACATTCAGCAAGGTTTTTACAATAGCGATCTCCGATTTATTTTTCTTATCGTCGAGGCGAGGCGTGCGACTAAGGCTTTTCAGATACTGCAGTAAGGCTTTCTTACGTTGAAGAGTGGGATCCGCAGCAGATGTATTTGCATAAGCAATGTAAACACCACCTAATTCCAGGTGCATCTGGTAACCATGCTTCAGTTCCTGCAGGCTGCTCAGCACTAATTCGAAATCTGTGGCTTTTTTCAAATATTGGGTAAGGAAATACATCTGATTGAGCGCCTGCAAGCGGATAACGCTGTCCGTATTTTTTCCCTGCAATACTTTTCGGAGATAATGAATTGCCTGATTCGCATCCCGCCGGGTTTGCGGAGAAGTCTTCTTATCCGTTACCTGACTGTAATACATGCCCAGGCTAAGATTCTGCCGCGGCGTTAGGAATTGATCACTGATGTCACTGAGATTCTGACCGATAACGCCGAGGTAAATATCGCTATCCTTCGCTTTTACGAAAGCCTGACCACTTTCAATAGAAAGATCCCGGGAGGTTGTTTTAAACTTATTCGCCGGCACTTTCGGTACAATTAATGGGTCGGCACCATCATTCTCAAAAGTAAATTCCAGCGGTTCTCCTTTTTCGTCAAAGAAGAATACATTGCCTTGCTGAATTGCCGCTGGCAGCATAAAACCCTGGGGGCCTTCAGCAATCGATTCTTTCAGAGAATTATTGATCAACCAAAAGGAGCCGAGCAGAACAGCAATCGTCCCGGTTACCTTCAAAGTACCGATGGTGAAATTGGTGTTATTATCGATGCCTCCCAAAAAGCGATGCGTAAATGCCGTTAGCGCCAATCCGAAAAAGATTGCTGAGGCAGTGTACATGCCGCTATTCCGCAAAAACAACAACCAAACGCCGCCGCCCAAACCAATCAGAATGGCCAGCGTTATCACAGTATCTTCAAAAGATTTCTTATTCTTTTTTCCCGTGGATTCCGTCATTTTATCTCCTGAATCGCTGATTCATCTTATTATTTTCCGCTACCAATTCATCATATTACCAAAAATACAGAAAAAAACATAATGTACTCCAAAAGTGCAGAAATTCTTTCATATTTCTCTGGATTTAGCGATACTGACGATCATTGAAGCACTTCAAATAAATTTGAATACTAATTAGGGAGATGTTATGAAAATCGCTGTGATGCTTGCCCGTATTTTTCTCGGTGCAGTATTTTTTGTTTTTGGATTGAATGGCTTTTTTGTTTTCATCCAACCACCGCCAATGAGTGGTGAAGCCGCCAATTTTATGGGAATTTTAATTTCCAGCGGAATGCTCTATGTTGTAAAAGCAGTTGAAGTTGCCGGCGGACTGCTGTTGCTGCTCAATCGCTATCCGCTATTGGCGATTACCCTGCTAACGCCTGTTGCGGTAACTATCTTTCTCTTCCACTTTTTTCTCGATCCACAGCTATTGCCAATGGCGATTCTGATTATTGCTGCTTTAGGAGTTTTGATTTATGCGTATTGGGAGCACTTTCAGGTTGTTTTAAGCAACAACCCGGCGAGAAAATAAATGAATAAGGATGCTTGCAAAACACTCGAAATACGCGAAAATATTGGAAAGTATATAAAAAATTGGACCGACTCTTTTTTTGCGTGATTCGCGTGTTTTGCGGGCATCCTTACATAACACTGAATACCCCTTGAACGACTCAGTTATAATTTGCAAACGCAACTGCTATGAAATAGCGATTTTACCACAAGCGCATTTTCATAATGCGGGCGAATTGTAATTTTTCATCTGGCTGACGATTGCCTTCCGCATCCAGGGTGCTGCCCCATTGGCTATTTGCAACAAAGTAGAAAATATTCCCCACCGGCACACCGAGAGTTGGTTCGTTAAAAAGTGGATTATTAGCTTCCAGGACACTCACCTGGCTAATTTCATCCATCGTCTCACTCAAATGCACGCGAATAATCCGGTGTGGCAAAACGCCGTTCTGAATCGCCAGTAAATCTCCCTTATGGAAGTACAAGCCATCAATGCCGCTGACAATCGCATTTTCCGGATGCGGTAGCTCGAGAACCTCCCTGCTATTCAGGTCAATGCGGTAGATGTTGCTAAGATAATCCGCAACAAAGAGATAACTTTCATCCGTGGAAAAAGTGATCCCTTGCGGCGATCCCCATCGTTCGTCCTGAATGAAAATCTCCAAAGAATCAGCACCATTTTTCAGGCGGTAAATTGTCGGGGAAAAACTGTCCGAGAGGTAAACATCACCATTCGCGGCCAATGCCAAATCGCCAAAGAGATGCTCTCCGTTATCTTCCAGCAGATACCTACCAGTAATACTTTCTTCTTCGAGGTCATATTTGAAGAGACCGGTTTGCTTCTTCGCATTACTATTAAATCCGGCCATCTCCGGCACAGTACCGGTGCAAACCCATAATATGCGGCGATTGGCATCAGCCTTCATACCAAAGACGCCCCAGAGACCGTCATCGATCTTACTAAATCGCAAGGTCTTCTCTCCGGCAAGCACTTGAAAGATTTTCCGTTCCCGCACGCTGCTGACGTAAAAATGTTCCCCATATTCATCAAAAGCGATACCTTCATGAATCAACCCCTTTTCTTCAATACGGAAAGCCATACTACTACTGCCGACCGGCTCACGATTTTTCTCGAATTTCTTTATCACTTCCTGGAATGCCGGTAATTCTTGTAGCGCTAGAAAATCATTGTCTGTTGCTGCCGGGTAAGCCAAACCGGCTGCGGCGATTTTCTCCAGGAGAAGAATGGCACTGTCCGGCTGATTAAACAGGGTGTGTGCTACGGCGAGATTATACATCACCCGAGGGTTCTTTTTGCGGACTTTGGCAACTTCGCGCATATTTGCCAGAAAAGCCCCAAAATCCTGTTGCTCATAAGCCTGAAAAGCGGCGGAATAATAGTAAATAACATCTTTAACAATCGGTGCTGCGGGCGTTTCTTTTTCTCCATCTTTACTACAGGCGGAGAGAATAATGAATAAGAGAAGTAGAATAATCTGCCAATAAACACGCTTCACAATCGTTTCCTTCAACATGAATCCATAGTCCTTTATTCGATCTAACTTACTTGGGAAATTCGGCCATTTCCATTACCTGCCGTGCCTGATTGACATGGCGCTGCTCGTGGGTAACAATGATCGTTATTGCATCCTGCAGACTGTAAACAATCATATCCGCTATCGGTGAGGATACAATTTTAGTATGATCGGCAGCATCCAGCTTTTCTAGAGTCTCGGACAAACTTTTTTGCTGCTTAATAAATTCTTTAACGATATTCGCCGATAAATCGCTGCTGGTGGGCTCGAAGGCTGCAGCCGTTTTCAATTTACGAGGCGTATCCGGATGAACGCCTTTTTTTAACATATTTCCGAAAAGACTGGGAAACCCGGGAATTTTTTGCCAGAAATTTGATGTTAAATTGCCACTCAATGCTGCCGAAAAGATTTTATCATATTGCCGATTCGTTGTCATAATATGGCTTAGATTTTCGGCGACACTCCAGGATTTCGGATTGGGTTTCCAGTTAAGTTGCGCCTCGCTTAAATGCTTGAATTCACTTTCTACCTGTTTATTTACCGATTCAATCATTTCCAGCAAGGGCTCCAGATAAGCATTCTTCATAAAATCTCCAGCGTTTGACAGTTGATAATATTATTTCAAGGATCTGATATCGTTTACAAATCAGGCATCCGTGCCCATAGCAATCGGTGCAGCTAACAAACTATCCGGGATACCAAAGGCATTAACTAAATTGATGGCATCCGGTTGAATTTCCCGGCAAAGGCGCGCAACTTCCTTGCGAATCGCCTTGGATTTTCCCTCTTCAATATACCCATTTTCCATAAACCAGCCTTTATCCCGCTCGATGCGGTAGAGAGCAAAAAGGCTGCGCAGGGTTTTCAGCATTCGTTTCAAATCTTCATCTTCAACGCTTGCGATGCCGGCGATAAACGCTTCCAAAATTTCCCGTTCGACGCTGGCATGCGCCATGTTGATCAAATGATTTTGACACTCCATAAAGGCCTGGTAGGAATCCATACCATCATCGAGCCGTTTTTTCAGGCGGCGGGCGACAGTTACCAGCAAATGATGCTCGCGGAATTCAAAAGCGCCCATCTGAAAGTCCACATCACGGAGATGCTCCGGATCGGTCATTCGGGTTACCAGCGCATTCATTTCCGCCAGCTTTTTCCCGGACTGGCTAATCACATACTTCAATAGTCCAAAGAGTTTCATATTGTGGAATTGATGTTTGTATTCCGTCAGACGGCCTTTCGCCACCAGCTGCATCAGCACCATATTATCGCCTTCAAAGGTCGTGAATATCTCCGTGTCCGCCTTTAAGTTTGCAAAACGATTGTTTGCCATGTAACCAGCGCCCCCGCAACATTCGCGGCATTCCTGAATCACATCACGGGCATGCCAGGAGCTGTAAGCCTTCAACGCAGCGGCGAGCGTTTCTACTTCCCGGGAAGGGGCAGCAGCATTGGCAGTATAATCGGCGACCAGCTTCTTGACAGCAAAATCCAGCGCGTATGCACTGGCGATTTGTGGCAGCAAGCGGCGCTGATGGCTGGGATAATCCAGCAGCAGAGTTTCCGGCGCACCTGCCGGCCCAAACTGGCGACGCTGCCCGGCATAGCGCACAGCAATCGTTAACGCGGACTTGGCGGCACTCAGTGCAGCAGCAGCGATGCTCACCCTGCCACCAACCAATGTTCCCAGCATGGTAAAGAAGCGTTTACTGGCGCTATTGATTTCACTATGGTAGATGCCATCTTCGTTCACCTGGGCAAATCGATCGAGCAAATTTTCCCGGGGAATTTTTATCTGATCAAAACTGATCATGCCATTATCAACCCCGTTCAATCCAAGCTTATGGCCATGATCTTCAATTTGGATGCCCGGCAACGGCATTCCTTTTTTATCGCGAGTCGGAACGACGAAGGCATGCACGCCATAGTTATTCTCCCCTATTTCCAGCTGGGCGAAAACCGTGGCCATCTCGCCATGGGCAGCGGCATTTCCGATATAAGCTTTCCGGGCATTTTCATGCGGCGTATGGATAATAAAACTGTCGCTATCGGCATCATAGGTAGCAGTGGTTTCGATATCGCGTACGTTCGATCCATGCCCGATTTCCGTCATGGCAAAACATCCGGGCAGGGCCATGCTCCCGATATCGGCCAGGTATTTTTCGTGATGGTGTTCGCTGCCAAGGTTGTAAACGCTACCACCAAACAAGCCGAACTGCACCCCAAATTTTACCACTAAGCTAAGGTCATGATAAGCAATTGTCTGAAAAGCGGTAACAAAAGCCGCCGTATCTTCCTTTCCGCCATACGCCTCGGGAAAAGAAAGTTTGCCATAATCTTTCTCCGCCAGTATTTGGCACCAGGAAAGCACTTTTTCCCGATAATCGTCGTTTTTAATATCATAGGGATACTGAAATTCCGGGCGGGAAAGTATTGCAAACAAGTCGTGCATCAGTTCATGATGCTCACCTTCCAGCAAGCGATTCATCGCAACGACATCAAGGGACGATTCCCCAAAAGGTTCATCGCGGTGAAGGGCCGTTGCATCTGTAAGAATCTCCCGCACTGCTTCGTTACTGAGAATCCCCAGTATGGATTCGATCTCTTCCAGGGCGGTTTGCGTTTTCGGATCTGCTAGGTGTTCCGCCTCGGTGTGGGCGCTTGCCTGGGCAATTTCAATCCCCCAGGATGCCAGAGAGCGGCGAACTGCCGGGTCGATCTCATCGGAATGCGCGCGAATCACTTTCAACCAGGCATTCAGCAATTGTGGAGACGGAGGACGATCAGGATCCAGCCAACGCGCAATGGAAGCCTTTTCTTTACTGGAAAACCATTCTTTTTCCTGAAGTTTCTGACGAATGGAATGCAGCTCTTCCGGGGATAATTCACCGTCGGCCCAGGCGACGTAAAGTATTGGCAAAACGGTCAAAAGCCCCGGCGTCTCGGAGATAATGACGTCGAGCAGATCAGCGGTAGGATCAATCTTCAAAGCAGCCTCCTGAATCACGATATCGATATCAATGCCAGCTAAGGGTGCGCTGTTCAATTTTCAACACACCCTCGAAAGTTAGCCCTTTTTTAATTGAAATCAATATACCTTTCAGAAAACCGCAGTCAGCGAATCAATAACATCCGGCGGGTTGATGATCTCGTTCCGGATTGCAAACGATAAAAGTAGACCCCGGAGGGCATCTCAATTCCAGCATTATTCCGCCCGTCCCACTGCATTTCATAACTGCCCGGTGTCAAATTCTCATTGACCAGCCCTCTGATTAGCTTACCGCTAAGATCATAAATTTTCAAAGACACAAATCCAAATTCCGAAATCCGAAATCGAATATTCGTACTGGGATTAAACGGGTTCGGATAATTTTGATCCAGTTCGAAGGTTGCCGGCAGCACTTGCCCCATATCTTCATCAATTGCCGTCGGCGGAACAAACTGGTAAATATGCCCATTGATCCAATCTGCCATTAGCAGCTCACCGGCTTCATCCAGCCCAAATGTGCTTAGCCAGGGAAAGTTATTCGCAATCAGGGTATTTTCCGGGGGATTTATGCCGTCGTAGGATAACGCCCAGATATCTCCCAGCAGAAAATCGCCATAAATATATTTCCCGGCTAATGAGGGTTGCTCGCTGCCACGATAGACAAATCCCCCGACAACTGAGCGACGAATGTTGGGATTCCCGCCATATACCCAAACCGGCAACGCCAGACCGCTTGTGTCGCAGCCGATCGACGGAGAGAAGCAGCTGTTTCCTTCCATTATCTTCCAGCCATAATTTTTCCCTTTTTCTACCAGGTCGATTTCTTCCCAGAGATTTTCACCATTCCCGGCGGACCACAGCCATCCGGTAACGGGATCGAAGGAAAAGCGCCAGGGATTGCGGAATCCCCAGGCATAGGTCTCTTCCCGGTAGCCCATCGCATTGCCAATAAATGGGTTATCCTCGGGAATAATGTAATTTAAACCATTTGCTGAACTATCCGGATTAATTCGCAGAAACGATCCCAGCAATGTCTCCCGGTTTTGGCCATGCCCGGAAGGATCCGACCCTGGCCCTCCATCCCCCATACCGATATAGAGATAACCATCCTGTGGCCCGAATGCCAGCTGGCCGCCATTATGAAATTTATGGGGCTGACCAATTTCCAGAAGGACCAACTCACTACCAGGATCAGCAATATTCGGATCACCGGCACTAACAGTGAAGCGGGAGATTACACTCCGTTGCGGATTTGCCGCTGTGTAGTGCAGAAAGAAATAGCCATTTTCCGCATAGTTCGGATGGAAAGTCATCCCGAGCATCCCAAAGCGGTCATCGCTAAGAACGCTGGTGCGAATATCAAGAAAATCGCCAGCACTTGTCACGGAATCATCATTATCAAAAACCTTGATGCGCCCGGCCTGTTCCACCACAAAGGTGCGATCGCTGCCATCATTCGCGGATTGAATATCTACCGGATTGACAAATGTTAAATTCGGAAAAGCCAATTGAAATCCGATGGTTTGCGCCGAAAGGACATTTGCGGCAACCGTCAAAACTAAGAACAATATCAGATAGAAGCGTTTCGACATAATTCCTCCTGATTTTTATAAAGAACTTAGCTAGCGGTTGCTCAAAATCCGTACCCAAAAACGGGGATAAATACCGGGGATTTGCCAGATTAAAAATCAATCGCTATCTTCGCTCTTTAGTAAAAAAGAAAATTGGTTAAATCCGATTCGTTGATCGTTGATCGTTGTTCGAACAGATAGATTGTGCAGTTTAAATTCAAGTCTACCTTTTTGGGGAAGACCACTCGAAGAACGAACAACGAAGAACGATCAACGAATAAAAAAAGAAAGGATCGATATGCGAACATATCTGGCAGGCGCCATGGAATATGCGCCGGACGAGGGGGCAGCCTGGCGAAGTGAAATGGCTGGGTTCATCCGGGGAGAATTAGGACATGACTGTTTTAATCCCTGCGAAGAACAGGATAAAGTGCTGACCGAAGAAGAAATAGCAAACTTCCGCAACTGGAAAGCAAATGACACTGCCCGTTTCCGGAACACAGCGCGGAAATTTATCGATCTTGATTTAAAAACCGTCATCAACCATACCGATTACCTGATCTGTCTTTGGGATGAATACGTCACTCGCGGCGGCGGCACGCATGGGGAACTGACAATTTCCTATTACCACAATATCCCGGTTTATATGGTGCATACAATGCCACCGGCAGAGATTAGCAGCTGGATCATCGGTTGCACCACCGAGATGTTCACGGATTTTTCTCAATTGAAGTCTTTTTTGCGGGAAACTTACAGATAACCTTGTTTCATGAAATCAGGGCCAATGCAATCGCTCCAATTAATGCGGCATCATATCCGGCGTTGCTAATCAAAATTTCCGGCTGTGGTACTAATTTCATTCTCTCTGTAACCACATGGCGGGCCGGACCCAGCAATCTCTCTCCTCCACCCATTGCCACCCCACCACTGAGGACAATTTTTTCCGGGGCATAGAGAACCGCTAGATTTCGTAATCCCTGTCCGAGGTTATATCCGACTTCTGCCCATTCTTCATCAGTTAATTGCTCAGCCGGTTTTCCGTAAATTCGCTGTATGCCATTGCCGGAGACCAATGCTTCCAGGCAATCAGGCGCACCACATTCACAGGAAATTCTCTCCGGATATTTGCAGCGATAGGGCACCGCTTGATGTCCTGCTTCCGGATGGGCGCCTTCCCAACCTCGAAAAATTTGGCCATCAATCAACAGGCCTCCCCCCATACCAGTACTTACAGTGATGTAAAGCAGTCGTTTTGGTTTACTCGCGCCAAAATAATATTCCCCTAATACTGCCGCGTCTGTATCGACTTCAACACGAAATGGAGCTGCACAGGCATCTTCTATAATTCTCTTCAGAGGAACATCCCGCCATTCCGGTTGATGCAGTGGCGAAACAACACCATTTTCCCAGTCCAGTGGACCACCGATGGCCGCCCCGATGACCATTAGCCGCTTTCCCCTACGCAGTTTTTCCACCATATCCAACAACAATGCAATACCGTCATCCAGTGCCTGTGGTGTTGTTACCCGGGTTCTTTCTAACAGCTCCCCCGCTCCGTTTGCAGCGGCCGCCATAATCTTCGTACCACCAATGTCTAAACCGATATAAACATCTTGCATACTTATAACTCCTCGCAAAAAGAGAACAATTAAATTCATGAGAATTTAATATCGTTGTAGTGCTCTTTACATACAAATATCCGACGCTTAAAACCAGTATGAAAAAGCAAATTTTTAGCTGTCGGGGATTTCAAGATTAAGGAGTATAAGTTATAGAAGCATCGTTAGCTTTACGAATCGCAAAGAAAATATCGCAATTTGATTTACAGCAATTTTTACAGGCACACAACTTTTATCTTGTGATTAAGATACAGGAGAAATATATTTTAATAGCCACCACAAAATATGCTGATCGAAGACTAATTCAAATACCACCCGGCCCAAAGATAATTCTAAGATAGAATTTATTGTTCTTTGCAATATTTAGATGTACTTAATTTCAATGGAGAGAAATAAGGGGTAATGTCATGGATGTAAATATTCAGGAGTTTGTCCAACCGGTAGGCCCTGAAGAATGGTGGCGTAATATGCGCCGGCAGTATAATATGGGATTTATGATCGCCGGCAGCATCGCATTTACTATCTACTGTTTAATTATGCTTTTGCTGGTATTCCCGCAAGAGCCGCACGCCGAGATTTCGCTAGAAACTGTCGTTTTCCTCCTTCTGGTTTACGCGCTAATGCTTGCCTTTGCGAACCTGCTTTATTTACTGGGACCCGTTGCAGAAAAGATGGTAGACCCGGACGATAAATCTGCTTTTCGTAAACGTTTATACAAAATCGAATGCGTTGTTTCGTTTTCCTTGCCGTTTTTGGTACCATTGATGGTTTTGTTTTTGTATCTTTGATTTTGGGATTGTTTACATACGGACATCATCCTTCCATTTTTAAAATTTCGATGTCCTCTAACAATCTTCGCATTTCCGCGGGTAAGGTGCCGTTGTAAACACCACGAATCCGCCGTTGTTTATCTACCAGAATAAAATTCTCGCTATGCAGGAAATCATTCTCATCCTTTTGAAAACCGAGGTCTTCATCTGCAAAATAGGATTTTCGGGCGATATCATAAATCGCTTTCCGCTCTCCGGTTACTAAATGCCACTTCCCGGATATCGCTCCCTGACGGTCGGCATACTTTTTCAGCACCGGCACGGTATCAATTTCCGGCGTAACGGTATGCGAGAGCAGGAGAATTTCTTCATCAGCAGCAGTCTCCTTTTGTAAACGCACCATATTTCGACTCATTTTCGGGCAAATGCCCGGACAGGTGGTAAAAATAAAATCAGCAACGTATATCTTTCCTTCAAACAGAGATTCACGAACTTCTTCACCGTTCTGATTGATAAAGCTGAATGGCGCGATCATATGCAAATTTTCTCTGTCAGGATCATCGCTTGTCAGCCAATGCGGGGTAAAATCCGGGCCAGTATAAAAAGGCAAGCTGGTTGTTTCCGCTTCTTCGGAATGGCAGCCGGATAAAAGTACCAGCATTAATGCAATCATCAGATACTTATTTTTTTGCCACATATTGTCCTTCTCCATCTTTCACACTGTAACAGAGGCGCGCTTTGATCATTCCATAACGCCGGCCATCTTTAGCGACATAATTGACATGTAAT
The DNA here is from genome assembly GCA_028284905.1 of Calditrichia bacterium. Classification (GTDB taxonomy): domain Bacteria; phylum Calditrichota; class Calditrichia; order RBG-13-44-9; family J075; genus JACKAP01. The sequence continues at coordinate 162,558 of JANQQU010000085.1, read as the reverse complement.
TTCCCATTTTCCCGCCAGGCTTGCTGCTGCCCATTCTCCCGTCCATTTTCATATTGGTAGGCTGCAGCCAACTGGCCATTGGGATGCCATTCGCGAACCTCCCCATGATAATTTCCATCAACAAAATTTAAACGGAATTGCTGCTGCCCATTCGGCCACCAGCCTTCATGAACACCATGCTTACGGCCCTCCAGGTAAAAACGTCGGGTGTATAACTGGCCGTCAGGATACCATTTCAGAGCTTCTCCGGATTTTCGTCCCTGCCAATAACCGATCCTGGATTTGAGCGCCCCATTTTCCGTGTGCAGTTCTTCTGTATAGCCCGAAAACGGATTTCCAAGATAGTAATGCACCCCATTTTTGATTATCAAATCCGGATGACCGGCAGGCAGTACAACCGCGGGTATCTCTGGAGCGACTGCTTCGAGTACTGGCTGATTATCCTGACAAGCCACGATAAAGACAGCAAAAAGCAAAGTGATTATATATTGAAGATTTTTCATATCCCATTTTCCCTTAAATAACCGGTTATCAGCTTAGAAGCTAACTGTTCCCGGTGTGCCAAAATACTGACCGCCGTTGATATAAGGAGCGTCTGAAGTAATATGATAATGATAGATACCATCCGGAAACTCCGGGGTGGCATGGCTATGTCCATGATAATCATCCAGGTCGTCGTTCAGCACACTTGCGCCATCCTCTTCCGGGCCATAGACCGGGAAACCATCCAGCAGAAATCCGATTAAGGAGGAGCGTCCATTCAAATCTGTCAAATATAATGGCTCAATATGATAGTGATAACCGCCCATCTGCTGTGGATGCCCATTATATTGATCAAAAGAATCTATTTCAAAAGTCAGGGGCTGATTACCAGCGGCATACTGGTTATAGAGCGGCACGCCATTTATAGCCATCCCGATCGGCCCCAGGGAAGTCGATTGATGAGAGGATGCTTCCGCAGGATTTAATGGGATGCGTAAAACGAGATCCTGTTCGGCAATTCGATTGGGATTCAGCCGGAAATTTGTATTATTTCCATTGTAGGTTTCATAGCGGGAATCTGTGCTATTAAAGTACGGGCTAGGATGATTTGGCACGCCATTGCTTTCCAGAACAATGAAGTTGCCATCGGTGTAAACAGTGACTTCATCGGAAAAATAGGCACTCAATCCGGAGAGGTCGATATTAGAATTATTTGTATTACTGTTACTATCTTCCGGGGCGGTGCTGTCCGAGCAGGCCAGGATTAAAATCAAGCTGGCGAATATTGCTACGCTGATAAAGGTTTTCATTTGTGTCTCCTCAAAATGAATCTCAAGTTTCATTTCTGAATGATGCCGTCAACGGCAAGCCTAATCACATTCTAAATAATTGACGATAGCTTTCAGGAAAACTTGCGGTCAGAAGGGCTTTTATTCTCCTGGACCTAAACTCTGCTCTGATAACCAAGATGCTTTGAAAAGAGAATTCATAAAGGAGATAATTGGTAGGACAATATTAGAAACGCATCTGCCGAAGTATAACTTCGATAGATGGCAGAATAGTTTTTATATAGAGGATATCAAAAACCACCGGGCGGGCCATTGCCTCGCCGACGTGGTTTCGGACCACGGGGACCACGCCCCGGCGGACCACCGGGTCCCGGTCTTTTGCGTTGCAATTCCCGCATCACAGACCGGAATTTCTCACGCTGTTCCGGTTCAAGGGTTTCTTTTAATGCCTGAAAGTGCAGAAAACGTGCTCTTTCGATCGCACTATGCATTTCCCCCACTTCCCGGGCCCAGCGCATTACTTTTGCGGAATCAGGATTTTCCCGAAACAGTTCGTCCGTTATCGCCTTACGGAGGTCGTTCATTTCCCGATGTATTTCTTTCGTTTCATCAAAATGAATGTCGCGAAGCTCCCGGAATTGCTCGGCCTGCTCGTCGGTTAGTTTTAACTCCTCAATAAGAAATGCCTCTCCCCCGCTTTTTCGCTTATCAAACCGGGGGAAATTTTTCATCCATATTGCCGAGATCGTCAGCAAATTCAGTACAACCAGTAAAACAATAACCCACATTGTTAACCGGTTTTTCTTAAAAATGTCCATAGCACCCTACTTCAATATTTTTTACGTCACTTAAAAAATATGCGTTTGGCTTCCTTATTCTTCCCAGATGAAGCTATCGCTACTCTGATTCAGAGAATATTCCTCTGCAAATGCAGACAGTGCCGATTCCCGGTCACCGCCACCTTCATTACTTCCCTGAAAGACCCAATAGACTGAAAATAGATTGACCGCAACCAACATCACCAGCATTGCAGGCAATATATAGCCTAACAGTCCCCGGCGACTCTCCAATGGTTGCTCTGTTCGCTCCATCTCCTGAATTTTGGCATTCAGGCGGGTGTAAAAATAAGGATCCGCTGCCAATGGCTCCATATTATCCATAGCGGCCAGCGTCTTCTGGACTTCGTCATTAATATGGTCGCGTTTACTCATATACTTACCCTTTTAGAATTTGTTATTATACTGCCTTATTACCTGATTGATTTTTTTCGTAATAATTCGCCAGCTTTTTCTGCAGCGATTTTTTTGCCCGGTGGATCAACGACTCCACCGCAGAAAGGGAGGTGCCCATAATATCGGCAATCTCCTGGTAACTGTATTCCTCATATTTACTCAGCACAAAGGCTGTCCGTTGATTATCCGCCAGCGAATTTAAAGCAGTTTGAAGCACTTGTTGTCGCTCCCGGTTTTCCAGTTTGCTATCAGGATTCCCACCGTGAGACGCCGGTATTCTCTCAGCAACTTCCTCCAGCCCCAGAGAGCTCTTCAGAAAGCTCATCCGCTTCTTCCGCTTTCGCTTCCGGATTAAATCCAGGGAGCGGGTAACAGCAATGCGATAAATCCAGGTAGAAAGTTTCGCCTCCTCGCGAAAATCCCGAATAGATTTATACACCTCCAGGAAAACTTCCTGGGCGACATCTTCTGCATCTTCCCGACTAAGCAGAAACCGGTAACAGGTGTTTATTACCCGTTCCTGATGAGTTTCTACCAACGTACGAAAAGCTGCAGCACTGCCTGATTTTAACTGTAGTACCAGTTCCTTATCCAACGGACTCCGACCCATTAAATATTCTTCAAATACTGAGACGACGCTTTTTTCGCAAACTTGCGCACTTTTTCATAAAAAGGTGCAAATGTTACATAACTGCAAATCAATGATACATAATTTCAAGCTTTTCGGCAAATAGCCGGAATACCGGCAAAATCGCCGTTTAAGCGGTACATGTTTATAAAACATTGACACATAGTTAAAAGATATCTAACGGCTGTTTTTCTATCTTGCTATCGCAGCATTGATAAACGAAACGGCAGCAAATTAAAACAAAGCGAGGTGTTACAATGAAAACTTTATCCTCAAGCACATTTTCTGAAAAACCGGTAGCGACAAACGCTCCCTACTTTAGCACAATGGATAGCAGCGAGCACGAATATGCCATGCGCTATCTCAGCCAATTAAAAAAGTTCTCGTTTAGTGAGCAGGACTGTATTCTCTCTGAAATTTCTCTGGATCATGCACCGGGGCATGCATTACTCGATGCTGCAATGCTGGCAAACGCGGACTTAATATTTCCGAAGAATCAACTTTCCGCAATGGAGTTGATGACGCTCGGGCAGGAGAAAAGAGCAACAGTGATTGCACTCTCCTGCCAGTCTGTAGAAACGCTAACAAGCATCTCGTCATTTTTACAGGCGGCAAACCCTGCGTTTCGGGTAATCATGGTATCGGACAAAAACTGCACAATGCAGTCTGCCAGTTTTGTCGACAGCACGCTTAACAAGGCAGCAGAACAATTGCAGGTCGTTCAACTGTAAGCAGCAAAAAGCGCAATAACGAAAACATATTTGATAATGAGACTTTTGAAAGGTAGAAAAACATGGCAACAATTCAAGCAAAGCAAGACACCCGCTATAATGAAGCAAATTTGCATCAACTGCTCAACCAAAGCCTGGTAGAATTCGGCGCGGCAATGAACGCACCGCTTATTTTGATCGGGGATAAATTAGGTTTATACAAAGCAATCGCCAGCGATGGACCATTGTCTACCCGGGAATTGGCGGAAAAAACCGGCACAGTCGAAAGATACGTGCGGGAATGGATTCGCGCCCAGGCTGCCAGCGGGTTTGTTTCTTACAATGAAGAGAGTGACCGTTACAGCATGAGCGAAGAGCAAGCGTTGCTCTTTGCCGATGAAGACAGTCCTATGTTCGTCATTGGTGGATTCCAGGCAGCGTTGGCAGCGGCAAAATCTTACGACAATCTTCTCGGGGCATTTCAAAACGGGAATGGCGTTGGCTGGCATGAACATGACTGCGGCCTTTTCCATGGCACGGAGCGTTTTTTTAAACCGGCTTATGCTTCCAACCTGATCAGCAGCTGGTTACCCTCGCTGAAGGGTATAACGGCAAAACTGGAGGCTGGTATTCGCGTGGCGGATGTTGGCTGCGGACATGGTGCCGCCCTGATTATCATGGCGCAGGAATTCCCGAACTCAACCTTCGTCGGCATCGATTACCATGACGCTTCTATTGATGCTGCCCGGCAAAAAGTCGCTGACGCTGGTGTTGCCGATCGGGTTTCTTTCTATACTGCCAGTGCCCAGGAATTTTACAGCGATGGCTATGATCTTATCACCACATTCGATGCACTGCATGACATGGGTGATCCGGTAGGCGCCGCAGCAAACGTACTGCGCAATCTTAATCCCGGCGGTAGCTGGATGATTGTTGAACCGCAGGCCAGTGACCGGGTATCAGAAAATCTCAATCCACTGGGGCGGGCCTTATATGCCGCTTCCACCATGTTTTGTACACCCAATGCCCTGAACCAGGAAGTCGGTATGGCACTGGGCGCCCAGGCCGGTGAAAACAGTATCCGGGAAGTGGTTACCATGGGTGGATTTACGCAATTTCAAAGGGTTGCGGAGACGCCTTTTAATATGGTGTTTGAGGCAAAGCCCTGATGTACAAACTAACACCTATTGCCCATTTGCCCATTTGTAAATATGCAAATGGGCAAATGGGCAACAAGAATTCGCGAATTGGGCACAATCTAAATATTTTTGTCCGGGCAATAATTAAAAGAATAAGAATCGATTAGATAAGGAGAAAATCATGGACTATGGTCCGGAAAAACTTGCCGCGATAAAAAAAGCCTTCGAACGGAATTCCCGGGCAGTACAACTGCGGCCTGCGATTGCTCAGAATACCGCGATCACCAAAGTAAGCGCCCGTCAGGGAATTACCTGCGAGATCGAAGAAGGTAGTTGGAAATTCAAAGTTGATATGGGCGAAAAGCACGGTGGCAATAATAGCGGTCCAAATCCGGGCATTTTTGGCCGTGCCGCTTTAGGTAGCTGCCTGGCGATCACTTACGTCACCTGGGCCTGTAAATTTGGTATTCCCTTCGAGTCGATTGACGTAGAAATTCATGCCGATTATGATACCCGGGGATTTTACACCGATGAAGGCATTCCCCCCGGTTACCGGCAAGTTACTTATGTCGTCAATATTCAGAGCGATGCGCCGGCGGCGGAAATCACCCGCATGCTGGATGATGCCGATGCTCACTGCGCCTATCTGGATATTTTCGCGAACCCACAAAAAATGAAAAGAAAAGTAAACATTTCAACAATGGAGATTGCATCATGATGGATGGAAAATTTCAAAAACGAATCCAGCGCTATGGCTGGAATAAAGCAGCAACCTATTACGACCCCTTCTGGCAGCAGCAACTGAAACCGGCCCAGGACCTGTTATTGGATATGGCCGATCTAAAACCGGGAAAAACCGTGCTGGACATCGCCTGTGGCACCGGCCTGGTCACCTTTCCCGCAGCCAGCATTATCGGCGACAGTGGGAAGATGATCGCTACGGATATTTCCGAGGGCATGTTGGTTATCGCCCGGGAAATTGCCCGGGACAAAGGGTTTAACAATATCGATTTCCAGCGAATGGATGCGGAAAAGATCGAACTGCCGGACAATAGTGTAGACAGCGCCCTTTGCTCTCTGGGCCTGATGTATGCGCCGGATCCCCTGACCGCAGTCAAAGAAATGCACCGAACGATAAAGCCCGGCGGCAATGCGGTGGCAGCCGTATGGGGCAAACGCTCGAACTGCGGCTGGGCAGAAATTTTTCCGATTGTCGATGCCCGGGTTGATTCCGATGTTTGCCCGATGTTCTTCCAACTGGGCACCGGTGAATCATTAAAAATGCAATTCGAGATGGCCGGCTTCCGCAGTATTCGTTACGAGCGCATTTCCACAACGCTTTACTACGAAACTGCCGAGATCGCCAGTGGCGCTGTATTCGCCGGCGGCCCGGTAGCGCTGGCTTATCATCGCTTTGATGATAGCACCCGGGAAGAAGCGGAATTGGAGTATCTCCAATCTATCGAAGAATTTCGCGATGATAAAGGCTACCACGTTCCGGGAGAATTTGTTGTCGTTAGCGGAGAAAAATAAAAACCAGAACCCATCATAGGGGAAAAGATAATGACCAGACTTCAAGTGCTTAAAAAGAATCTGAAAAGTTCCGAGCCGCGCTCTTCCGGGCGCATTATGGCCTTGAACGATCTGTTTTTTGAAACCATCAATGTTGATATCACAGAAGCTGCAGCATTGGCTGATCAGGCCTATACGCTTACCAGCGAGCTCGCTGATCCGCTTGGCGAAGTTTATCATATTCGAAATACTGCCATGCTGGAATATTTCAGTCAAAAGATGGTAGGAGCGAAGCAAAAGTTCCAACAGGCGCTTGAAACATTCGAGGCGCTGAATCATCCCGTTGGGCAGGGCGAATGTCATTTTTTTCTTGGACTAATTTACTGGGAAAATGGCGACCAGACCCGCGGGTACGAAAGTGTTTCTCGTGCCCTTTCTTTAGCACGTTCTGCGGAAGATCGCCATGGTGAGGCCTGGGCGCTCACCATGCTCGGAGGTTTTTGTTGTGATGAAGAAAACTATTGCCAGTCACTGACTTATTGTCGGCAGGCAAACCGAATTTTTCATCACTTGCAAAGCGATGAAGGCCTGGTCCGTTCCCTCAATTGTATCGGCAATAATTATCACTGCCTTGGTGAGCCGGATAAAGCGCTGAAGTATCAATATATGGCGCTGCAAATTTTCAAACGCTATCATAACCATCAGGCAGAATCGCGCATTCTTAATGAGATTGGGAAAATTTATCATACCCTCGGGAAACATGGCAAGGCGCTGAATTACATTAACGATAGCATTCGTGTTCGCCGGGAAATCGGCCATACCGTTGGGCTGGTGAGCAGTTTGCTGGATCTCGGTGATTTATACAACACGATGCAGGCTTACATTCCCGCCCGGGATGCACTCCTGGAAGCGCTGGCGCTGGCGAAACAATTGTGTTCTCATCCGAAAACTGCCCGGGCCCATAAGGCGCTTGCGAATGTTTATGCCAACATGGAAGAGTTTGCCAGCGCCTATGAACACCATCAGGAGTTTCATCAATTCGAAAGAGCGGTTTGCCGGACGACCGCGGAGAATCGATTTAAATATCTGCAGGCGATGCATGAGCAGGAAACTGCCCAGCGGGAAATGGAAATTTACCGCCTGAAGAACATCGCATTGCGGGAAAAGAATGATCAGCTGGAATCTTTGCTTAACGAATTGAATGATACCCAGAGCCAATTAGTGAATGCCGAAAAAATGGCTGTGTTGGGTCAGGTCGCAGCAGGAATGTGCCACGAGCTAAATACCCCACTGGGCGTTTTAAAGAGTGCCACCGATGTGGGTGAACGGTCCCTGAAACGCCTGATCGAAGCGCTTGAGGATCTCGATGCAGGAAGCAACAGGAAACGATTGCAGACAATCCTCGCAGCATTAGGAAACAGTATCGAGTTAAACAAGACCGCCAGCAAGCGCATCCATGGCATTGGTGAAAGCCTGAAGCATTTTGCTGCGCTGGACGCATCCGCTTTTAAGGTAACCAATTTGCATCATTCGCTCGACAGCGTCATCGACTTTTTTAAGCATGAATACGAAGCGCGGATCACCATAGAGAAAAATTATGGAGAAATTCCGGAAATCGGTTGCTATGCCGGAGAAATCAACCAGGTATTTATGCACATTATCCTCAATGCAGCGCAGGCAATTTCCGGGGAAGGGCGTATCGAAATTTGTACCCGAAGCGAAGATGATGAAGTTATTATTAGCGTGCGGGACAATGGCTGCGGCATCCCCGCCAAAAAGCTGTCACAGTTATTCACGCCGGATTTTTCCAGCAAAGGGAACCGAATCAAAGCCGGATTAGGGCTTTGCACTTCCAGTCATATTGTTGAAAAACATTCAGGCAGAATTACAGTGGAAAGTAAAGTCGGAAAGGGTAGCACTTTTAACGTCATTTTGCCGGTGCGGGCGAAAATCACCCGGCAGAGTGCCTAGGAGAGAATTTGGAGAGCGTCTGCAAATTTGTAAATTTGTAAATTGCAGACTTTTACTGGGAATAGATACTGAGGATTTCACCGGCCCGTAAAGCATTACTGGTCTTGCCATTTGTTGTCAGGATGAGGGCTGCGTTGCTGTTAAATCGACGGGCGATTGCTTCCATACTGTCTCCGGCCTGAACCTGATATTTATAAAAGCGCATCCGTTTGCCGGAAACAATCTTCAAACGCTGACCTACCCGCAGAAAATTCGAAACCAGTCCATTCCAGCGTTTAATATCACTGACAGTTACCCGGAACAAGCTGGCGATCTCACCGAGGGAATTGCCATTCGCAACCGCATACATGAAACGCTCCCCTTTGTTAATCGCTTGCGACACAACAATGTTGGCTTCGGAAATACTGTGATTCCCATTCGTTCCACTGCTGCTAAAACTATCCTGAGATAAGCTGGCCATTTGGATTTGCATACCGCCATTATTGCGATTATTGCTCTCCCGGATAACCAGGCGATCGCCGACCTTAATGCGATCACTATTCAGACGATTCCAGGATTTAATATCCCGCACCGACACGCCGTATTGAACAGCAATTGCGGAAAGCGATTCCCCGGAAGCCACCTGATGCATTTTACTACCGGCAAGATTAGTTTGACTTGTATTGCGTGGCTTGCTTTCCGGTAAATAGATGACCAGTTTCTTGCCAATCGATAATAAATCGCGATCCAGATTATTCCAGCGTTTAATATCAGCAATCTTCACCCGATAACGATCGGACAACACAGAAAGCGATTCCCCGGCCTTTACGGTATGGCTGATCCGATTACTACTGCTTGCGCTTGCGGTCTGTCCACTGGACGCCGGGCGAACAATGAGGCGGTTTCCGGCAATAATTCGATGATTCGGAAGATTATTCCAGCGAATGATATCCGCGATGCTCAATCGATATTTCTCCGCAATGGAAGAAAGTGTTTCCCCGGATTGAACCAAATGATAACTTATATTCGTATTCTGTCTTTGACTGCTGGCTACCGTCGTTTGCTGACGCTGTGAGGGAGGATAGATAATCAGTTGATCGCCGGTAATAATCCGGTTACTGCGCAGATTATTCCACTTTTTTATATCAGCAATTTTTACCCGGTATTTATCCGATAACACGGACAACGATTCACCCGGTTTAACGCTATGATAAAAACCGCCATTCTTTAATGCAACCGGGGCCGGTGGCGTATATTTTTGTGACGGCTCATAAATCACCAATCGCTTGCCTTCGCGAATACGATCGTTTCTTAATTTATTCCAAACTTTAATCGCGCCAATGCTAACGCCATACCGCTGGGAAATGACCGAAAGCGATTCACCGCGCTTAATTGTGTGGTAGCGCTTCTTTCCGGTTTTTACCAGCTGCTCTGCACTTAAGCGACTAATTTTCTGCCGGTTACGATTGGAACGGGCAATCGCCTCCTGGCGCTGGCGCTCCAGATTATTCAGGCGATCGACAATTGCTTTCGAAGCAGATTTTGGCACGAATAGCGGGTAGTCGAGAATTTTTGCCGGCGTAACCGTTGCATTGGATGGCAGATCGGGATTCAAAACGATAATTTCCCGCAAACTAATCCCAACGCTACTGGCCAAATTTTTCAGGTTAACCTGACGAGGCACGATAATCATCCGGTAGCGGGATTTATCGGGAAAAGGCACATCGGCAAATCCGAATTTCTCAACATTGCCCGGTTTTGCCATCACGATGGAAGCAAAAATCTGGGGGATATATTCCCGGGTTTCCCGCTTCAAAACAGTTGTTTTCTCCCGCAAAGACCAAAAATTGCGATCCCGGAAATCATCGAGCTGCCGTAATGCCCGGCGGGTTTTCCCCGGCCCGGAATTATATGAACTTAGTGCCATCGTAAAACTGCCCAGTTCCAGGAGCAGATCATGGAGATACTCCCGGCAGGCAATTGCAGATTTAACCGGGGACAGTCGCTCATCGATACTGCTATTCACTTTTAAGCCATATTCCCGCCCGGTAGAGCGAATGAATTGAAACATTCCCACCGCATTGGCGCGACTGCGGGCAACCGGATTAAAGCCCGACTCGATAAAAGCGAGGTACATAATTTCTTCCGGAAACCCTTTTTCAATGAAATACTTGCGCAATGCCGGCACATATTTTCGGGAACGCTTCAGGGTACGCTGGAAAAATTTTCGGTAATGTTCTTTATTCTGATAACGGCGAATATAATATTCTATTTCCTTAACAAAATCATCCGGCAAAGTGAAGTCTTTCGGCTCCCCCATTCCAATAGCAACTTCCCGGATTTCCTTCTGGATAAAACGATGAAGGTCGCCATCAAAATAATTTTTTCTCCCGATATTCGCTGATGCTGTCGATTGCTGCACGGGCGCGCCACGGTCATAAACATAGGCATCTTCTTTTGCAGTATCGAGGTATTCGCTTCCCCCGGCATCACTTGTATTGCTGGCGGTTACCACCAGATCGGAGCTCTGATAACTGTTCCGATTGCTGCTCCAGGCAAGCTCTTCGGTAATAATTGCGTAGGTAAGTCCCCATTCGCGCGGTGGGTATTTCCGATCGAGGTAATCAATCTTATCCGCATCGGTGCGCAGGCCAAGGTCATTGAGGATATGAAAGGCATAGCTCAGCTCCTGGCGGGCAATATCATAATTCCCCAGTCGATAAGCATCAACGATAGCGTAGCAACGCTCCCGCAAATCGTTGGTGATGTCTCTTTCGGATGGTTCGTAGGTCGTTTGCTGTAATACTGAACACTGGGTAAAAAAGAGCGCTAGTGTCACAACTCCCAGGAACCGCGCAATACTTCTCATCAATAGCCTCAACAGCAGTTTTCTCTTCCTTGTAGTTTTTATAATATAACAGAATATTCCAATACAGCAAAAAAGTTGAGTATTTTTCGCATATTTTTTACCCCAATCATCCTGAAAAAAACCATTGCCCACGGGAGGAGCATTATGTATCATTGATAGGCTACCACCAACAGGGACCGTGACGCTAATGGCAAAGAATGAACTGCTGACAGTCTACCGTGAATTACAACCGGCACTGGAAAAAATTTATGTAATCCCCGATATCCGGCGAACGGCAGCACGGAATTGCTACCTCTCCCTGCTTTATAAACCATTAGACAGCGAAGCGCCGAACATTTCCCTGCACAGTTTTTCTTTTTTATCTCCGGCAATCCTCCTTCGCAGATTATTGGGAGAAAAAGCAGTGCTTCATCATCACTGGTTCCAGTTTCATGATCTGCGCTCTTTTCTCAACGCTATCTGGAAAATTAAAATTTTAATGATGTTCAGACTGATGGGCGGTAAGATTGTCTGGACGGTTCATAACCGCTATCCACATCACCGGCAATATCGGCGCAGCAATCGCTGGTTGCGTTATCTTTGGGCACGCCTGCCCCAGCGTATCCATGTTCATTGCCCTGCTGCTGCTGCTGAGATGGCCGAGATCCTCAGTATTTCTCCGAAGAAGTTTTTTGTTCATTCACATCCGGATTATCCGGCAGCAGCACTGCCTAAGGCAGATGCCCGAAAACAGCTGGCGGCGCTGTTTCCGCAATTCAACTTTTCTGAAAAACCACTTTTCCTCATGTTTGGTTATATCGCCGATTACAAAGGCATTTGGGAAGTGATAGAATTAGTGAAAAGCGTTTCCCCGGATATTCAACTATTGATCGCCGGACCGGTTAAATGGGGCAATGAAGCCTACTGGGAAAAGATTTCCGAAGCCGCTGCCGGCACATCGAATATTTTTCTCGCCGGCGACTTTATCCCGGGAGATCAGATGCCGGTGCTCATGTCCGCAGTAGATTATGTCCTCTTTAACTATCGCGACATTCTTAATTCCGGTGGGGTTGTGCTTGCAAAGAACTATCAGCAAAAGATTATCGCGCCGGCGAAAGGTTGCCTGAAAGATCTCTCCGGAAAAAACATCACTTTATTTCAGGATGAAAGCGAATTAAAGCAAATACTGGAGAAATGGTGCTAAAGAAACATTTGCAAAATATGTTCTACCTTTTCTCCGGCGATATTCTCAGTCGGGTAGCCGGCTTTCTCGCAACCGTCTACCTCGCCCGTGTTTTGGGAAAGGCAAATTTTGGGCTTATTCATCTGGGAATGGCACTGTTGTCTTATGCGATGTTGGTTGCTCATTTTGGCCTTCCGACACTCGGTACCCGCCATATCGCGGCAAAAGATAAAAACCCCGGTGAATTTGCCGGGCAAATTTTCACCACCCGCTTCTTATTATCCATTACAGCGTTTATTATTGCGTTTATCATTATCCCGCTGACTGCGCCTTCTGAGCTGGCTTTGGAAATCATCATCATCTATATGTTTTTCCTTTTTCCTTCAACCCTGTTGCCAGACTGGTATTTTCAGGGCGAGCAGCAAATGGGGGCGATTGCAGTGGGGAACGCCCTGGGCATGTTTAGCTACCTGATATTTATTTTGATTTGGGTGCAGCAGCCGGCGGACACATTGCTCACCGCCTGGGGATGGTTTATCGGCGGTGTGGTTCACATGATTTTTTTGTGGGTATTGTTTAAAAGAGCAGACTTTCCACTTAGTTTCCGTTTCCGGAATTTTCAGCCGCTGGCGCTTTTGAAAAAGGGTTTCCCGCTCGGTCTGGTCAGTTCCATTTCCCAATTGGTGATTCAATTTCCGATCATTTACCTCGGATGGACGGCAACTGCTGATGAGGTCGGCGTATTTAGCGCGGCCCTTCGGCTAACCTTGCTATTAATGATATTCGACCGCATGTTCTACAACGTCTTCTTTCCGGCCATCAGCCACAGCGCGCAGCAACAGCCGGAACAATTGACCGCTATTGTTCAGCGTAGTACGAAAATTGTGGTTGCTGTTACCCTGTCGATCAGCATGCTGGCCATTGTATCCGCGGAAGTATTAGTAACTGTGATCTTCAGCGATTTATATGTCTCGGCCGTGCCGTATTTTCAAATCATGACAGTTTACTTTGTTCTCTCCATGATCAATTCTGTTGTCGGGTACACTTTAATCGGCTTAAAAGCGGATCGTATATTTACGGCTGCTTTCGTTGGCGGCTTACTGGTTTTGCTGCTAACTATTTATCCCTTAAAAGAATTTCTCGATATTCCCGGGGTTATCCTCGCCATGGTTCTCTACCAGTTGACCGCGATGCTCATTATGGCCTGGCAGGTCCGGCAGCGTCTCCAACCGCCATTATTCCGCTACATTATTCCGCCGATGCTATTGGTGTTTTTCGCCTTTCTCCCACTACTTTTATATTGGCAACTCCATTGGGGAATCAACTGTCTACTGGTAATTTTCCTGGCAATCCCGCTGACGATCTGGTTTAGCGGCGTGCGAAAGGCGGAGTTTGATTACATTCGGAGCGCATTTCGTTGAGACTAAATATTACCATAACTGCTGCATCCCCTGCCTGGGCATTACTGTTGGATCAGATCGGCATTCCCTGGGAAGTGCTCGGCAGCAGTCGCACAGATCCGCGCAATTCCGCGGTTTGGATTGTCTCGCGCGAAAACTGTGCCGAGCATCAGGAAGTTCTCCAGCAATATCTTACAAACGGCGGTGCTGCGATGATGGAGGCCGATACCGCGAAGGAATTATTTGGGATTCCTGTACAGCGGCGTTACCTGCAATATATTTATGCTGAAGCAGACGCGATTTTCGGTAACATCCCGGTGAGTGATATTCAGCGCTTATGCCTGGTGCCTGCAGAAGCCGCGCATCTTTCCCGTCAGAACGGCAAGTCAGTCATCGCTGTGAGCGCAATTGGGAAAGGGCGCATTCTCATATTACCTTCCGGATTTACCGCTGCGCTACTTGATTATGGCATTCGCCGGGTAAATTTTCCACCAGCCAATGGTGAGCGCTTCCCTTCGGAAAGAGTGGCCCGCATCGGTAAACAAGGTATTCGGCGTGTTGTTCAAATGGGGCTTAAGCATCTTTTTCATTACCGTGGATTACCATTCGTGCATCTTTCTCCCTTTCCCCGGGCAGAGACGAGTCTCTTTGCATTTCGGATTGATACAGACTTTGGCTCAGAGAAAAATATCGAGAAGCTCTATCAACTTTGCCGGGAATATAAAATTCCCGCCAGCTGGTTTGTAGAAACCCGCTCAGCAGAAAACCGGCTTTCCCAATATGCTGATATGGCAGATCAGGAAATTGCCTATCATTGTTACCGCCATCGTATTTTTCCGGGGTATGAGCGGAATAAAATCGATTTTCAAACCGGACTGGCACTTTTGCAGCAAAATGGCATCGCTCCTAATGGCTATGCAGCGCCCTACGGCGAGTGGCATCCGGCACTCGGTGAGCTTATCGAGGAGTTTGGCTTCCAGTATTCTTCCGAGTTCAGTCTTGGTTTTGATGACCTCCCCTTTTATCCTTATGTGAACGGACAATTTAGCAAAGTATTACAAATTCCGATTCACCCGATTAGCGTTGGCCGGTTGCGCTGGGCGCGATTTTCGGAAGCACAGATGATAGCCTATTACCTCAATCGGCTGACGGAAAAAGTGAATGCTAACGAACCTGCTATTTTCTACCACCATCCCGGGCAACAACGTTGGACGGTCTTCGAATCCCTTTTCCGGGAAGTGCAGGAGCAGGGATTGCCGGCAATCTCCCTGGGAGAGTATGCGGAATGGTGGAGAAAGCGACAGGCATTTTCCTGGCTGGCGCACTTAAATAAGGACAAAATTGAAATCGAATATGGTGCTTTCGGGAAGGAAATCGCTGCGATTGCCGATTACCCGGATGGCCGTTCCCAGCTAGCACTACTGAATTCAAAATATCCTTTCGCCAAGGAATGTATAACAATAGCGCCAATGCAGTTGCCGCGGCCCTATTCTCCAAAAAGACTTCGAAGATATAACAAACAAATGCTGGTTCATGACTTAACCTGGCATTACGGGAAATCAAAACAATGAAAATCATATTTGCCACCCACGAGGGAGTGCCGCTTTATGGCGGCGGCCCCTACGTTAAAATGCGTGCGACCAAAAAGCATCTGGAAGAAATGGGCGTCACCGTTGAATATTTGAATATCTGGCAGGATCGGGAGAAAATTCTTGATTGCGATTTAGTCCATCTTTTTTCTGCCAATTTCGCGGTTTACAATATCGCTCGACTGCTACAAACCTGGCAAAAGAAGTTCGTGGTGAATACCATTTTTTATTCCCGGCGCTCCCCCGCATTTATCCGAACAATTACCGAAGTTGATAAGATCAGTCGCCGTTTGATGCGCGGTATGTGGTGGGACTTTGGCTTTACCCGGGATATTTGCGAATGGTCGGAAATGGTGCTTCCCAATACCAGCGAAGAGGGTAATATCATTTCCCGCGGGATGGGTATTCCCAAAGAAAAAATCCGGGTCATTCACAATGGTGTTTCCCGGGAATTCCTCGATGCCGATCCTGCATTGTTTCGGAAAGAATACGGTATGGATAAATTCATTTTGAATGTCGGCCATATCGGTCCCCATCGCAAAAACATGCTGGCCCTGGTAAAGGCGCTGGCCGATATTGATCATCCCGCTGTATTGATTACCCGGGTGCTGAATACCGGGGAAACAGCAGCGATATTGGAGGAAACCCGGAAGAATAAAAATCTATTGTTGATCGAAGGTTTGCCAAATAGATCCCCAATGCTGGCCTCCGCCTTCGCCGCCTGTGATGTTTTTGTGCTGCCGTCGCAGTTTGAAACGCCCGGACGCGCCGCATTGGAAGCCGCACTGGCCGGTGCCAAGGTTGTTATTACCCCGCATGGTGGCACCAAAGACTATTTCCGCGATATGGCGGAGTATGTTGATCCGTACAGCATTGCCGATATTCGCCGTGGCATCGAAAAAGCCCTCAACGCTCCAAAAGATGAAAGATTGAAGCAGTATATCGCCAAGCATTTCCTTTGGGAAAAAATCTCTCGGGATACGATTGACATCTATGAAAAGGTGTTAAAATAAGCAGGTTACTGATTTGATTGGTTGGTCTATTCCATCAGTGAAAAACGCCCATCAAAGGATGAGCGTTTTCAAAAGTCAGGATTGTTGCTTCAGCGGTTTTGCTTCACTGCGTACCAGATTCGGTAGCCCGTCCTCAACCGGATAATATACCTGGCATTGAGCGCAAATCAGGCGTCCCTTCTGCGGATTATTATCCAGGGGTTCATGCCTTAATTTTCCTTTACAGGACGGGCATAATAGAATTTGCAGTAATTCTTCTCTCACTGGTAAAAACCTTTATTATTCGTCCCAGAAACCCATTTTTTCGTATTTCGCGATGCGTTTTTCCACCAGCTTTTCCGGGGTTAGCTTGGTCAGCTTTTTTAATTCGCTAACCAGGCTGATCTTCAAATACTCTGCCGCCTTATCCCAGTCCCAGTGCGCGCCGCCGGGAGGTTCCTTAATAATTTTATCGATAACGCCCTGCTTTAATAGGTCCGGCGCGGTTAGCTTCATAGCATCGGCAGCATAGGAGGCTTTGGCATTATCCTTCCAGAGAATTGCGGCGCATCCTTCCGGAGAAATTACGGAATACCAGCAGTTTTCCAGCATCAGGATCACATCGCCAACCCCAATCCCCAATGCGCCACCAGATGCGCCCTCTCCAATTACCGACACAATAATCGGCACCGGCAGAGAGGCCATCTCAAATAAATTTTTGGCAATTGCTTCTGCCTGCCCGCGTTCTTCTGCCCCGATACCGGGATAAGCGCCCATCGTATCGACAAAGGTTAAAATTGGCAGGTTAAACTTCGCGGCCAGTTTCATTACTCGCAATGCTTTCCGATAGCCTTCCGGATTTGGCATGCCGAAATTACGGTGGAGATTTTCCTTAACATCGCGGCCTTTTTGTTGACCAACGATCACAACCCGGAAATCATCAATGCGGGCCAAACCGCAAACCATGGCCGGATCGTCGGCAAAAAAACGATCGCCATGCAATTCAACAAAGTCTGTGGTAATTCTTTCCAGGTAATCGAGGGTATACGGCCGGTCTATATGGCGGGCAAGCTGCACGCGTTGCCAGGGAGTTAATTTCGCATAAATTTCTTTTTGGAGGGTGTCGGCTTTCTTTTTCAGACGCTTAGTGTCATCAGTTAAATTGACACCGCTTTCTTCTGCCAACTTTTCCATTTCAGCAATTTTATTATGAAGTTCAACGACAGGTTTTTCAAAGTCCAGAACTGCGCGTAGTGTTTTTTTCACAATGTCGTCCTCTTATTTTCTCAGGTTGCGCTCAATTTACAACATTCTATCCGATATAAAAAGTATCAAAGATAAATCCATTCAAATCCACATCCACAAGAACAGTTCATCTCTTTCTGAAGACTTTGATGAGGGGAATAATATATTCACCATCTGGGTGAAAAAGCTCGCTAATACTTACCAAACCAGCTCAAGATTTTTATTTTCCAAACCATGAATGCTGCTTCAATAGCTATTTTGCGGGACATTTTAGACTTTCCAACGGTGCGGTCGGTAAAGATTATTGGTAGTTCCCGGATAACAAATCCGCGTTTCCAGGCCTTAAAGTTCATCTCTATCTGAAAGCCATAGCCATTCGAGCGAACTTGATCAAGCGGAATTTGCTCCAGCACTTCCCTGCGAAAACACTTGAATCCGCCGGTACAGTCACTAATCGGCATCCCGGTAATGATGCGGGTGTACTGACTGGCGAAGAGACTTAAAGCCAAACGCGCTAGCGGCCAATTGATGACATTTACCCCTTTCAAGTAACGGGAGCCAATCACTAAATCCGCATCTTCAATCATTTCCAGAAAACGGGGAATATCCTTCGGATTATGGGAGAGGTCCGCATCCATTTCCATGATGTAATCGAACCCTTCCTTTAAAGCAAAGCGAAAGCCGGCAATATAAGCAGTGCCGAGCCCCAGCTTTCCTTCCCGCTCCAGCAGATGAAGGCGGTCGTATTTCTTCATCAGTCCCTTAATAATATCAGCAGTTTGATCAGGAGAATTATCATCCACAATCAGCACCGATAAATCGGGAACTCCCAGACCAAAAACAATTTCCAGCAACGTCTCAATATTTTCACGCTCATTATAAGTCGGTACAATTACCAGCGTCTTTTTCATGAATCTCCCGGACAAACTTTACAGGCCTATTTCAGGCGATTTTTCAACGAGTTAAAAACCGATTCCAGCGGTCTTGGCGCATAACCAAACGTTTTGGCTGCTTTATCTATCTTTAAGCCGCCCTTCATCGGACGGGGTGCTTTTTGTTGTAATTCGCCGGTCTCTATCGGGGCAATTAATTCTGTAGAAAATCCAAAGACCTCAGCTAGTTGCACAGCAAACTCGTAGCGATTTAAATACTCTTTTCCGCCCAAATGAAAAACACCATATTTGGATTCATCCACCAGTTGGCGAATCCCTAAAGCTAGATCGTCTGCTGCAACCGGATTATTATACTGATCGGTAACCACTCGTATATTTTGACCAGCCTTCAAACTGTTATACAACCAAAGAAAGAAGTTGTTTTTCACATCAATACCAGTGCCGAAAATAACATTGGTTCGGATAATCGCGTAAGGGATCCCAACCACCCGTACGGCATTCTCCGAAGCCAACTTTGCTTTCCCATAATAACCAAGGGGATTTGGAGTATCATCTTCGCCATAGGGACCATCTTCACCATCAAAGATATAATCCGTCGATAATTGCACCAGCAGTGCCATATTTTTTCTGGCAGCAACGGCAAGATTCTCCACACCTTTCACATTGGCGCGCCAGCATACTTCCCGTTGATCCTCACAGCCATCGACATTCGTATAGGCTGCAGCATTGATGATTACGTCAGGATCCAGCTCCTGAATCAAATCCTTACAGCGAGTGGCATCACTGATGTCCAGCTGATGAAATTCAACTTTATTTACCAACGCATCCGGCAGCTCCGATTTAGCGGTTGCAATCACTTCATACTTCCCGCCAAACGTGCGCACAAGCGCCTGCCCCAACAAACCACTGGCCCCGGTAATCATTATTTTCTTCAAAACAACATCCTGTTCTTATCGATTTCCTGCTTCAATTTCCGTCATCATAGCCGCTAACTTATCCATCTCATTGGTGCCGCGCAAGGTGAGTTTGCCAGCGGCGACAAGATTGCCGAAGGCGGCGGCTTTTTCCGCATCTCCATCTTTTAAATAAGCGGCCACGAATCCGGCGCCAAAAGAATCCCCGCAACCGGTGGTATCGATAATCCGATCAACTTTATATCCGGGAATTTCCTTCCGGCCAACAATCCCATCGCGCTGATACAACAGCGTTACACCGGCGGCACCTTTGGTAATAAGCAAGAGCTGATCCGGCTGGCAATGGGTTTGAAAGAAGTGAATATCGCTACGACACTCCGCCGAGAGCAACCCGAATTCCACTTCATTCATTTGAATAAATTTCGCACAGGCCAGCCAATCCTGAAAATTGTCCGGTTTGCGAGGGGAGCGTCGCCCCAGTTCATCCCGGTCCATCGTCAAATAATGAACATCCAGATAAATTTTTTCCCGGGAAACCTCCGCCAGTTTTTTTAAGGCTTCCAGACTGAGATCCCAGCCGCTGATTAAATTCACAATAATCATATCAGCAGCCTTCACCGGGGCGGCGATATCTTCCCAGTTTAATGGGGGAAACGGGAAAAGCGATTTTTCTTCCCGCTCTTCCGGGGAATGATATTCGAGGATGACTTTATGATTGCGTTCTCCGAAGGGTTGCAATCCTTCCCGGGAAACATTTTGCATATTGACCAGCAACGCAGTAAAAGCCGCTGCTATATCCGCCCCGATATAAGCGACCGGGATAATAGAATCATTATCCCGGTCCAGAATTTGTGCCAGTACGGCGATATCATAAAAGATGCCGCCAAAGCTTTCTATCGGACTGTTCTCGTAGGGTAAGATCAAGTCCTTGTTTATAGTACCGACAACAGCGACTTTCATTCCTAGAGCTTGCACTCCTGCGCTTTAAAAGCGACCAGTCTTTCCGCGACAGCCTCGTCATTCAGGGAAATAATTTCCGCTGCTAGAACAGCTGCATTGCGGGCACCGGCTTTGCCGATTCCCATTGTCGCAACCGGTACGCCAGAGGGCATCTGAACGATTGAATAAAGGGCATCCAGGCCATTTAAATCGCTGCCGGACAATGGTACGCCAATAACAGGCAAGGTTGTATATGCAGACACAACGCCGGGTAAATGTGCAGCCATTCCGGCGCAAGCCACGATAACACTGTAACCATTTTTCCGTGCATTCACTGCAAAATCATGCACTTTTTCCGGGGTTCGATGTGCGGACATTACCATCATTTCCGCATCCACACCAAAAAATTTGTAATAATCCATTGAGGGACTCACTGCTGCGCGATCAGATTCGCTACCCATTAAAATGGCCACTTTGCCCATTCTCTATCTCCTGATAATTTTCATTTAGAGTGATTGTTTACCGTTTTCGTCCAGTTTGCGGGTGCGGAATGTATGTGCCATTACATCCAGTTGATCGAGAAATGGCTTCTTTCGCTTTCCAACTGCCTGAACATAAAAATCGACCATATAGATCAACTTATTTTCTTTATCGATAAATGTGGTATTGCGGAAGGGGCCACCAATGAAGTGCTTGGGATTTTTCCAGGTGCCTTCCAGGCGCAGAGCGGGAGAATTATTAAATTGCACCTGCTCCATGTCCGTTTCATTTTCCACGACGATGTCACCTTCATAGATTTTTTCGGCGAGGTTATTTCTCTGGGCAACGATCCAGTCGAAACTGATTTTCACTGAATCCTCATAGGGAATCCAATGAATAAACATGGACCGATCGGGGTTAAAACGTCGCAGCCAAACATAATTCTCTTCAATGGACTGATCTACAAGGTGATAGTCGTGCTGAATTCTCAATGTAAAAGGGTAGTTATCAAACAGAAATCTTTCCACTTCTGTTTGTTCTCCCCAGGAATACATATCTTTTTTCAAGCGCTTATAATAGGATTCTTTAAAATTGTCGTAAACCAACTCTCCCAAATCATAAATCCGGGTTAACATGGCATCCTTGTCCGGTGCCACCAGGTAAACGACATATTGATCAGCAGCCCACTCATCCTCGCGGGGAATATAGAAGTAATCGCCTTTGTTAATGCCTTCGACAACATTTTCCGAGAGAATACCTCGGATTTGCTGAGAAACCTCACCCTGACCATTCAAGGTGCCGAGAAATACAATATTGCGGCGATTTTGAAACAAGTGAAGTTTTTCGATGGGTTTCCGGGTAATAACATATTCCCGTTCCATGGTCGGCATTCGATAGATTTTGGAGAAGTGACTACCCAGCGCATCTTTGTAATCGACCCACTCCAGAGAATCGGCGAAAACAATAATCTCGTCCAGGTTACCTTTGCTATCGGGTTTGTGATCGCAACTGGAGACCAGCATCATCAGTCCAGTAACGAATAACAGAATGATTATTTGCACAACGTTTTTCAATTCACACCTCCTGGTAAAAATGGCGCATCGCTCAAGTATAACCATTACACGCCAATATCCGGCGATGTTTCCAGATTACTGCCTAAATTTTTTCTTTATCTTCGATCGGCGCAACTGCAATCGCTGCTTTATTCCGGTAAAAGATCAACATCACTCCCCCGATTATACTGATGATCATCGGCGTCAGAGTGTTCAGGAAAGATAAGGATAAGGCCTGGGAAGTATCAATGCCTATTTTACTTAATAAGCTTTCGTATCCGAAATCCCGCACGCCCAGACCATTAATTGACGGTGCCATGCTAATAACGAAAGTGACTGGAATAACCAGCAACAAATATCCAAAGGTAATGTTCTTGAGAGCTAGCGCCTGGGCGAGGACGTAATTCATTACCACAACCAAAAACTGGGCACATAGGGATAGAAGGTAGGCCTGCAACACCGCTGCTTTTGATTGGCGGTAATCGTGTATGGTGGCGAACACTTCCACGATTTTATCACCGATCCCCCACCAATGAATTTTCTTGAGAAGGCGGGAAGAGAAGCCAAAAAGCGTTGGGTTAAAGAGATTCAATAAAACAAAAACCACAAAAGCAAGCATCCCGATCGTAACAATAATGATCAGATCGGTTTGAAACAGTTCTGCAACCCAGAATACTGATAAAGAGGCCAGGGTTAAAGTTGCCAGTAATCCGAGCATTCTTTCCAGCAGAACACTGGCGACACCGGTACCATGCCTCCCACTGGTTTTGGCAATATTATAGGCGCGGCTGACATCCCCACCGATACTGGTGGGTAAAAAGTTGTTCAGGAAATATCCGATAAAATAGAAGATGACCAGGCGAAAATAACCCGGTCGTATATCAACCTGGTTGAGCAAAATCTGCCAACGAAGTGATAGTACGAAGATCGCCGCGGTAAAAATAAGCAGGGCCAACCCGAGATAGGCCAAATTCGCCTGCTTGATCGTTTCGTAGATCTGGGCGATATCGGCGATCGAGATAAGATAAGCGAGCAGCCCGAAACTAATGACTGCTCGCAGAATATTCATACCGGTTTTTTTCATCTGGCAGGATTTCCTCAGGTACCCTCAGGCGCTTCCGCAGTTGCTTTCAGATTTTTAAAGGCATCCAGCTGCTGTTTGGCGTATTGATCGTTGGCGTCTTTGCTCAACCAGCCATTAAGCACTTCAATGGCAGTGTCGTAATTTTTGCTATCTTTATAGACGGTTACAATCTGCCGCTTGATTTGCGAAATAGCCGACTGTAAGATCTGATTCCGCTGATCTTCGGTCGCCTGATCGTACAGCGCCGGATTGCGGGTAATACCGCGCATGTACGATTGCACCAGTTCGCCCTGCGGGTTATCCAATAATGGGGCAAGCACTTGTTGATAAGCGACCTCGGCCAGATCGTATTTTTTATAATTCAGAGAAATTTCTCCGACGGCCTGCAATTGGCGCATGCCCATTGAATCCACAGTTAGCTGATCCTTGCTGTAAACATTCGCCATAGTAGCAAATGCCGTGAGCACTTCTTCGAACTGATTATGGGTAAATGGTATCACCTCCGGCGGCATTATTTCATATAGTCTTTGCATAACTTCCTCGAAACGCGCCTCGTTCCCACTATCAAGATAATGAGTTCCCAGGCGGAAGAAAGCCGAGCGATAATTTTGCAGCAACCCGATAATGTTCTCATTATAGTAAACATCCGGGTTGTTCAGATTTCGATAAACGAATTTGTTCATCAGGTTATCATAAAGCTTTTCCGGCTCAATCGTCCAATCCCTAATACTGGTAACCTGGAACAGTAAACCATCCATCTTCTGATATCTTTTCAATTCATCCAGACGGTTCTGATCGGAAGTTGTCACCGCGAAATAAATCGGATTCTCGAATTGGTTGGTGATGAGAATATTCAGGATCATCCAGTCCTGAATTCGCAATGCCCCTCCCCTGCCGGGAATTTGCATCTTCGGTTTCACATTGAATGTCACTTTATCCGGTATTGTCAAGCTATCATCGATACCCAGTGAGAGACGGTATCGTTCCGCTTCCGCCCGGCGGGCAGTTTCCGAAATGGTAGACACCTCTACCTTTCTTTCCTTCCAGGGAACCGGATACTTCATTGCCTCAATTTCTGTATCGCTAAAACTGATCGGCACTTTCGGCTCTTTGTTCTTAAGCTGCTCAATATACCAGGAAGTATTCAGCAGGCTAAGATTCGCGACACGAACATCGGTACGATATTTCTCGACTTCCTGCAAATACCATAAGGGAAAAGTATCATTATCACCATTGGTGAACATAATACCGTTTGGTCCTGCGGAGGCGAGCATATTACGGGAATAATCGTGGGCGACAAAGTTGCCGGTGCGATCATGAACGTTATAGTTTACTGCCATCATGCGCATCGGCACCAGGGCAAACAGCAGTACCGCAACGATCCAGCCGATAGCACCGCCGGCACCTTCTTTTTTCGCCACCGCTTTATAAATATTTTCCAGGATTGCCGCAGCACCAATCCCAATCCAAATCGAAAAGGCAAAAAACGAACCGACATAACTGTAGTCCCTTTCCCTTGGCTGCGGGTCCGGTTGGTTAAGATAGAGCACGATTGCCAGGCCGGTCATAAAGAACAATACAAAAATCGCCAGGCCATGCCTTCGATCTTTCATGAAATGATAATATCCTCCGATGAGGCCGAGCAATAACGGTAATGCCCAGAATCGCATCACATCCGCCCGTTTTCGCTCCCGGGAAAAGTTGGTGTTTTCTTCGATACCACCGAAATTCCAGAGGAAATAGCGCACATACATTTCGTTGATCTGATAACGCCAGAAGAAATCCATACCGCTGCTGTATTGATTGCCATTCGGCGATTCTTTCCAGCGACGGGCTCGGTCGAAGTGATGTTCTCCATACTGCTCGCGATTCATATAGCTGATAAACTTCTCAACCGTTTCCGGATTGTTTTCATCGATATTGGGATCCAGTCCGGAACGGATGTAAATCATTAAATAAGAGGAGTATCCGATGGTAATCAGCAAGAGGCAGGTAATCACCAGTGCTAACGCTTTTTGGCCATTATTTACCGCATAGCCCAATATACCGCCGGCAGCGACGACGAGGAAGATCATTCCCTCAAAACCAATTTGGTGCACAAGCACCGGTATTCCTTTTACCATGCCGGGATATACCAGTAAGGTTAATCCTAATCCTATGGCAACCATGGTGAAAAATGTGGTCATGTTGATTTCGAAACGCTTGTAATAAATCACCAGGAAAATCATCGGTAGCGTAAGTACGTTCAGCAAGTGAACGCCGATGGCAAGGCCCATCATGTAGGCGATTAGCAGCAGATATTTTTCATTGCCAATCTCATCGCTTTTCTCGCTCCAGCGAAATACTAACCAAACACAGATGCCGGTAAAGAGCATAGACGGCGCATAAACTTCTGCTTCTACAGCATTGAACCAGAAACTATGGCTGAATGCAAAAGCCAGCGAGCCGATGACTGCACCAATATGCGGCACATACTTCAGGAACGGATCTGCGAGCTCTTCCCGCATGTATTCCTTAATGAGATGCACGATGGTCATATGCAGGAAAAGAATCGTCACCGCGCTGGACAGGGCGGAAATCAGATTCACGCGTTTCGCGATATCTTCAATAATAAACGCCGGGATTAAAGTGAAGACACGGCCTACCAATAAGTAGAGCGGTGCGCCGGGCGGGTGTGGTATTGCCAAACGATAGGCACAAGCGATAAATTCACCGCAATCCCAGAATGCAACTGTGGGTGCCATCGTTTTCAGATAAATAGCCAGGCTAAGGAGGAAAGAAAAGCCTGCAAACAGTCGATGCTGCATTTTATCGTTCATTAAATCGATTACTCCTCGTTTTATTGGATCCGTCTATCTTCAAGTTTTTATCAAATTCGTGGTTTTCAACAATTCGTTAAATGCAGTAGAGTATTCTGCCTGATTACGGCGGGCCAGTTTTTTGTAGAATATCAGGTTGGTAATTTTTTTGCGGCCAAGTAGGAGATATTCCAGAATGACACTGCCGGGATACATCCGGCGGGCAACTTCCCGGTCACTCACCTTTCGTTGCCGCTGCACAACCCGGCGGTGCCGAAACATTGTTCCCACATGACTGAGCAGCCAGCCATATGCCCGAATAATTGCGAATCCTCCCCCAAAATGCCCTTTGGCGAATTCGGCAAGCATTGCCAATATATCCAGCATAATTCTTAGTGGTAATCTTAACAGCAAATTAAAAATTCCCAGGTTTTTCACCAGCAGAAAAATGTTATTGCGAAAATTCCAATACATCTTTTGCGGATTATGTTGCGGCAATGTGCCACCGCCGAGATGCCAAATCCGCGATTCCGGCAGGCACCAAATTTCCTTGCCCTGTAAGTGAATCCGCCAGCAAAGGTCAATTTCTTCCATATGTAAACCGAATTCTACATCGAGCAGACCGGTTTCTTCAATGACATCCTTACGTAAAAAAAGACAGGCACCGCTCCCCCAGAATAGTTTCATGGGAGAATCATATTGCCCGTCGTCCCTTTCGGTCGTTTCCAGAATACGGCCACGCAGAAACGGATACCCAAACCAATCAAGAAATCCACCGCAGGCGCCAGCGTATTCCAGATGGTCCGGGGCTTTCATCGCTAAAATTTTTGGCTGAATAGCGGCAACCTTCTCATTATCCTCGAATAAGGCAACGACAGGTTCAATGAAATCCGCAGCCACGGTAACGTCGTTATTTAACAGGCAGATATAGCGCCCATTGGCAATCTTTATCCCTTCGTTGTTGCCACCGGCATAAAGCAGATTTTCCCCGGTCTCGTGAACAATAACTTCCGGATAATGCTCGCGAACAAATGCCACGCTGTCATCATGCGAATCGTTATCTACCATGATGATTTCTAAATTATCATAGCTACACGCCCGTAAAGCATCAAATAAATCAGCCAAAAAGCGTTTGCCATTATAATTCAGTGTTACTATAGAAACCAGTGGTTTCTCATCCCTGTTATTCATAGGCGCGTCTATCTAATCCAGTAAAAAACATCGTCGATATTAAGAAAAATCGGAAATTTTCGCAAGCAAATAAATACAGTTGATCCCATAGATATTTGTTTGCGCCCGGGCAGAATGTAGATTTCGATGCAATCCTATCCGATTTCCCTTCTTATCACTCGCCGGTATCCGAAGAGCGATTATCTGCAAAGATATGCCGGATGTGCTTATGACTACTCTTCTTCAAGCTTTTGTTCGATCCGCGGCAGGTTTTCATTAATAAAACGATTTCCCGGTTCTTCTTCCTGCCATTTAACTAAAATATCCCGGGCTTTTCCGATTTCACCCACTTTTTCATACATGGTAACCAGTCGCTGCCGCACTGGTTCAACGACCGCTTTTTTCCGGACCATTTCCTTTTCAGCTTCCGAGGCCTGTTGATAATAACTATCCTGCCGGAAAACACTGCGGATTTGTTCTTCGATACCGGGATTTGTCGGATCATTGAGCGCTACTTCGAGCACTTTTTCCAAAGCAGGAATGCCTACTCTCGGATAATTATATTGCTCTCCCATCTCTCCGAAAATGCGCAAATCCATCAGGGAGAATTCTTCTTTTTCCATCTCCTCAAGCGGACGAACCTCTGCCATAAATGCCAGACCGGTCATTACCCGGCGCAGGGTTGGATTGTTAAAGGGAATTACCGACTCCGGCATCACATCATTCATTTTTTCCGTCAGCTTGACAAAACGCTCCTTGTCATTCGTCTTCAGAAAATGATCGGCGAGGCGGTAATAGGCCGAGCGATAGTTTTGCAGCAGGCGGATGGTGCTAGCATCGTAATATACATCGGGATTGTTCAAATTACGGAATTTGAACTTATTCATTATAAGATCATAGGCGCGATCCGGGGCGATATCCCAGTCTTTATACGGGGTGATTCGCAATAGAATGCCATCCATGCGCATATAATCCTGCAAACCGTCCAGCTGATTACCAGTGCCGGTAGTGAAGGAGAAATAGAGTGGTTTTTCAAATTGGTTAGCGGTAAGGATATTCAGAATCATTAAATCCTGCACCCGCAGCACGCCGACCATTTGCCCGTCCGGGGTCGGCAAGGTGAGTTTCGGTTTTACTTTAAATTTCATGCTTTGCGGAACGGATGCGCTGTCCATATCCAACGCCAATTGGTAACGATCCGCTTCTGCCCGCCAGTTTCTCTTTTTGACAATCGGTACTTCGAACTCCTGCTCCTCCGGCCACATTACCAGATTGACGTTGGCGATTCTTTCATCTGACAATGAAATTGGCACGCGGGGCTCGCGCTTTTTTAGCTGCTCGATATACCAGGAAGTATTCAGCAGGCTGAGGTTGGCAATGCGCACATCGGTTTTAATGCCTTCCACTTCCTGCAGATACCAGAGGGGAAAGGTGTCATTATCACCGTTAGTAAAGAGGACACCGCCTGTTTCGCAGGAAACTAACATATTATATGAATAATCCCAGGCAACATAATTACCGGTACGATCGTGGGTGTCATAATTCATTGCCAGCATTCTGCCCGGTCCGGCAAGCAGGAGAAGAATGGTGAGCGCCCAACCGAGATTATTGCTCAATCCCTCAGAGGTTTTCCGGGTATATTTTACCAGCATCTCCAGAGCGGCGGCAGCACCAATCCCTACCCACATGGCAAAAGCGAAGAAGGAGCCGACGTAACTGTAATCCCTTTCCCGCGGCTGGGGATCCGGTTGATTGAGATATAAAACAATTGCCAGGCCGGTCATAAAGAACAGCACAAAGACGGCAAACCCATGCTTTCGATCCCGGCGAAAATGATAGGCCATTCCCCCGATGCCAAGCAATAGCGGAATTAACCAGAATTTGCTTAGATCAAAATCGACCTTATTATCAGACACCCCGGCAAAATTCCAGAGGAAATACCGCACATACATTTTGTTGATCTGGTAGTCCCAGAAAAACTGGGAAGCGCTCTCATAATTTTTGCCGTTATCAGATTCCCGCCAGCGGCGATCGCGATCGTAATGATGTTCGCCATACTGTTCCCGCCCCATGTACTTGATGAATTCCTCGATGGTTTCCGGATCGTTTTCATCGATGTTGGGATCTAATCCGGAGCGGATATAAATAGTCAGGTAAGAAGCGTATCCGATCATAATTAATAAAATCGCGGAAAGAAGCAGGGAAAGGATGTGCTGACGGTTGTTGATGGCGTAAAAAAGTCCGCCAATCATCAAGAGCACAACAAAAACCAATCCGATAAAATCAATCTTACTTACCAGCCAGGGAATACGATGGACCATCACCGGATAGACCAGCAGCATCAACAGCAGTCCAACAACAGCGAATATCAAAAAACTTTTCACGGTCATTTCGTAACGGCGATAATAGACGATCAGGAAAATCATCGGCAGAGCAAGGACGTTAAGCAAATGCACCCCAAGGGCCAGACCAACCAGGTAGGCGATCAGGAGCAGGTATTTCTCGTTGCCAATCTCTTCGTGGCGCTCACTCCAGCGAAAGACTAACCAAACGATAATACCGGTAAAAAACATGGAAGGCGCATATACTTCCGCTTCCACGGCATTAAACCAGAAGCTGTGGGAAAATGCGAAAACCAGGGAGCCGATCATTGCACCGGCATAGGGCACATAGCGTAAAAAGCCGTCAGTTTCTTTCAAATACTGGCGGATGAGATGGACAATACAGAGATAAAGGAACAGCACGGTGAAGGCACTGGAGAGCACAGATATCAGGTTAACGCGGCTGGCGATATCGGACATCAGAAATGCCGGTATCAGGGTAAATACCCGGCCAACCAGCAGATAAAGCGGCGCACCGGGCGGATGGGGAATCGCCAGGCGATAGGAGCTGGCAATAAATTCACCACAATCCCAAAAGGATACGGATGGCGCCATCGTCAAGCCATAAACGATGAAGCTGGTTAGAAAAACAAACGCTGCAAAAAATTTATTTACCGAATCTCGCTGCATCTTCACTCCTCACACTTCTACGCAGATTTCCCAAACAGGCCGAATTACAGAACAGTAATATAATACACGCCGGCGGCAAATGCGTTTTAGTTTTTTAATTTCGTCAGATTTTGGGCGTTGGGCGTAGAGAAAATTCATGATTTTTCTCTACGGTGAATCATCGCGTCGGTAAAAAATGATAAATGCGATATTGACAACATAAATTTCTGAAAAGGGCAGAAAACCGGTAATGGATTATTAAAACCTATATACCATTTCAGGGGAATAAAATGGCCGATAAATTTCGAAATAAATATCGGATTGAACCGAATCGTCTGCAGACCTGGGATTATTCATCGCCGGGCGCCTATTTTCTAACCGTTTGTGTACATCAACGTAAAAGGATATTAGGTCAGGTTATCAAAGGGAAAGTGAGATTCTCCAATGAAGGGCATATTGTCGCCTATCATCTGATTAAAATTCCGGAATATCATCCACGAGTAATTATGGATATCTGGGTGGTTATGCCGGATCATATTCATTTCGTTATTATTTTAGGGGATTACGATTTTGATAATGGGATATCGAAACGGATTGTTCGGTTGAATGATGGTGATGGTGGTTCCGTAGAGAAAATTCATGAATTTTCTCTACCACCCAATAAACCGCAAATGCCACATCCGCGCTAAGTATCGGATAATTCCTGCTGATACTCTGCGCGATGATTAACCTGTCAAAAGGATCTTTATGATGAAATGGCATTGTTTCAATGGAATAAACTTCCAACAGATTTATCAAAAGTCTTTACCAATTGTTATTTGACCTTTTGCTGATCCAATTTTTCTTTTCGGTTCCAGCGAATTAATGGATACGAGTTTCGCAACTGGTTTATTTCTTTTAGCGATAATTATCTCTTCTCCATTAAGAACCAATTCTATTAGCTTTGAAAGACGTGTTTTCGCTTCGTGGATATTTACCTGAGTCATTATCTACCTTTAAATTCGGGATTAGTTAAATCACCAATTTCGATTGTGCATCAACAAAAAGCAATTGTTTTTTTGGGGTTACGTATTTGTAGTCCAGGCAAAAACTCTGCTAAAAGAAATGAATTTAAAAAACCCCTGTTTATTTATAAGCAGTAAATTTCTTCTCGGTTAAAAACCGGTTTCAAAGAGCACCTCTGAAATGCTTGTAATGCCCTGCCGGGCTTTATCCAATGCTGCATCAAAAAGCGAGCGTATTCCTTTTTCTTTTGCTATCGCCCGTAACTTTCCGGGGCTGCTCCCACTCAGTATATTTTCGCTAAAGGTTTCGTCTATCACTAACGCTTCAACTACCGCTTCTCTCCCCCGGTATCCGCTAAAATTGCAGTTTTCACAACCGGCCCCTTTATAGAAAGTTTCCCGGGCAAGCGACCTGGGAAGTCGGCCTCGTCGAATCATTTCCCCACTAATCTTCTCAGGGGTTTTACAATCCGGGCAGATTTTCCGAACCAGGCGTTGGGAAAGAATCAGCTTTAATGCGCCGGCCAGCAAAAAAGGTGGGATTTTCATATCAATGAGGCGGGTAATGGTGCTAATGGCATCATTGGTGTGCAGTGTACTGAGGAGCAAATGCCCGGTCAGCGAGGCTCGTATGGCAATCTCAGCGGTTTCGCTATCGCGGATTTCCCCTAACATAATCGTGTTAGGGTCCTGGCGCAGCGCGGTGCGTAAAATTGCAGCGAATGTTAATCCAATAGATGGCTTAACCATAGTTTGATTAATCCCGCCAAGATTATACTCGATGGGATCTTCTATGGTAAGAATATTGATGTCCGGACGATTAATATAATTGAGCCCGGCATACAGCGTCGTCGTTTTCCCGCTGCCGGTCGGACCGGTAACCAACACCATTCCATACGGCGCAGACAACACCTGGCGATATTTTTCAAGAATATCATCCGGCATGCCCAAATTCTCCAAAGAAAGATTCAGGGCAGATTTATCGAGAATACGCAGCACCATTTTCTCACCAAAATCGGTTGGCAATGTTGATGCTCGAATATCAGTAAAGCGATCCGAAGATTTCATCCGGATCCGCCCGTCCTGGGGCCGGCGTTTCTCCGCGATGTCCATATCGGCCATTATTTTCAGGCGGGAAATGACCGCATTTTTCAAACGTTTTTCCGGTGCCGGATAGATCTGTAATTTCCCATCGATGCGTAAGCGAATCCGGAAATCGTCTTCATAGCTTTCCAGATGAATATCGCTGGCTTTCCGGCGAATCGCTTCGCTGATGAGTGTATTGACTAGCTGAATGACTACCTGATCTTCATTTACTAAATGGGCAGATTCGATCTGATTTACGATCGACTTATCGACATGCTCAAACTGATCACCAATTCCGTTGCTCGCCGCCGCTTGTGAATCTGGCGCGAACTTTAACAAGGCTTCGCTCAATTTCTCCTTCGGCCAAATCTCCACTTCAACTTTTTTGGCGAGCAAAAATTGCAGCTCATGGATCAGTGGCGCTGGTAAATTTTCCGCAGCGGCAAAGCGTGCATTTTCCGCATCTTCAATCAGCGGATAAATCTGATGTTCCAGCAAATATTTTCCCGGGAGAGATGCCAGATTAGCGGCCATTCATCATGCTCCTTTTTGCAGATCATTACGCCGCAGTCGTCGTAGCCGGTATTGCAGATTTTGCCGGGAAACGCCCAGCTGACGGGCAGCACGGGTGATGTTCTGATCATTTTCATCCAGAGCGGTAATAATCTTCCGATATTCCATCCGCTGTAAATATGCGATCAAATCCTCCCCGGCAGCAGCAGTTTTAAATTGATAACCATCCTTAATGACGATTCGTTCGAAATCTTCCCGGGTCAGGCAAATATCCGCCGGCGTCTTATATGAGAGCACTTTCAGAACCAGATTTTGTAAATCCCGCACATTCCCGGATAAACGCAGTTTTTGCAAATAACTATATATTTCCGGATCGACATTTTCCCGCCAGTTCTTCAACAGTGCATACCAGCTATTCTCCAGAAAATACTCTACCAATGGCTGAATATCACCCTCGCGTTCACTCAAAGCTGGTACCGGGATGTTATATTTATTCAAGCGATAAAAAAGATCTGCGCGGAATTTCCCCAGGCGGATCATTTCCGGGAGATTGCGATTGCTTAGTGCAACAATTCGCAGATTCAGGCGAACGACCTGCTGGCTGCCCACCGGATAAACCTCCTGGTTTTCTATCGCTCGCAACAATTTTACCTGAAAACGACGATCCATTTCGGTGATCTCATCCAACACTAAAGTGCCCTGGTTCGCAATCACAAAATGCCCGACTTTCTCGCGGGCCGCACCGGTAAATGCCCCCTTGGTATGACCAAAGAATTCCGATTCGAATAACTCCGGTGAGATCGCGGCGCAGTTCACAATTTGACAAGGGTGGGCAGCACGAAAGCTATGCCGATGGAGATACCTGGCAAGCATATCCTTGCCAGTGCCGGTTTCTCCGGTGATAAGGACATTTTCATCGAACGCGGCAATTTTTCGAACATAAGCCAGGGTGCTTTTAAAGACGGCACTCTCGGCAATCACCGGGGCATCCGGCGCATTGGCTGTTTTGCGAAGCGGATGATAGCAGCCCATCATTAACTGAAGGAATTGCATCAGAAAGATATTCGTTTGCTTGCTTTCAGCTGGTAACGACAAATAATAACATCCGGACAGGCGATCGATCGCCCGAACCTCCCTGGATGCGACGACAACAACAACGATTTGTGGTAAAGCGCGCTTGATCTGTTTTACAATCGCCTGCATTTGCTTCCCGGCAAATTCCTCACTAATTAACACGACTGGGTATTTTTCAAGGTTTTCCGTCCGCGATAATGCATCCGTCTCCTGAAAAACTTTCATTCGAAAAAGCTTTCGTAAATCCTCCAGCGGACATTTCCGGTGATTGGAAAAACCTCCCAACCAGGCAATAGTAACATCAGTCATAAATTTCCCCCATTTTGCAACTATTAATCGATATCATCACATTTATTTTCCAGCATAAAATTCCCTCTGCGATCACCGTCAAAGGCTTTTCTGCATTCCATAACGCCCAACAGGTATTGACGATTAGAAAAAATTTGACTATAATCCCTCGACCATATACTTTTAAGTTTATTGGCGTTTGAGGCTTTTTTTTAGAAAAAAACTTCACTTTATTGAAATATCCATTGAACTAATATTTAATCAACTGAGCTGCGCAGGATATGACGGAACGGCCTGAATTGGATGAAAGTGCTTTGTTAAAGCGGATTGCCTCCGGGGATAGTGAGGCGGAGCAGCTTTTATTCGAACATTTTAAATTATACGATAAGATTCGCATGATGGTGCGTCATCGCATTCAGGCCGATCCGGATGCTGAAGCGGATCTTATCAGCGACATTATCGCCTCCCTCTTGATCAATCTTCGGAAGGGAATGTTCGATCCGGAAAAAGGCTCATTGGGAAATTATGCTTTCGGGATCGCGCGCAACAGGATTCGCAATTACCTCCGCCCGACTGAAGTTATTAAGCGGCAAACATCCGAAATTGATGAAACCCATCAGATTTATGAAGATTTGTCCCTGGAAGATAACGAGACGGCGGAAGTGCTCAGTCGCTCCATTAAAAATCTTGCATTAAAATATCAGCAAGTGCTGATGCTCCGTTATTATGAGAACTATTCAATCCCGGAAATTGCCGATCAGTTGGGATTAAGTGCGACCCAGGTTTACAGCAGGATCCATTACGCCCTGGAGTTATTGGAAGTCGAATTGGAAAAAATAGAATAATTTTTCTGAATATTATCAATTAATAGCAATGTATATATGATAGTGAAGGCATCGAATTTCGCCGGCAGAATTTGCGGCTAAAAAACAAGACGATTTATGGCAGAACATTCTTCAAAAAAATCCAGCGGCGCAAAATGTGACAATCCCAGCAATCAAATGATTGATGATTATTTGCTCGGCAATCTTGATGCTGATGCAATGGAAAGTGTCGAAAGCCATTACTTTGATTGTGATATCTGTTTCCAGCAGATGCAGCGGCGGGAAAAGATTATCCAGCATATCAAGCAGCATGGCAAAAAACTAGTGCCGAATTACCAACCAGGCAACGAAGCAGCGGATAGCGCCGGAAATATTACCAGAATGCCGGCTCGCCGTCCCCGACAACACTTATGGATTTATGCTGCTGCAGCCGTGCTATTGGCATTATTGCTATATAATTGGCAGTTCTCGACCACTCCAACTCCAGACGATCCTTTTGTTGCCTATGCCGACACTCACGGTGCCGCCTTCCAGCTATCTCCTGCATTTGAAGCGCGCATGGACAATGCCCGACGCAGCACTGCCACTGGTGCGTTAAAAATCGAGAGTCCGGACCGCCTGACGATCATGCGGGATCAATTGGTCTTTCGCTGGGAAAACAACCCGGATGAACGCCCGCTGACGTTCACTGTAATGAACAACCAGCTGCAACCGGTAACATCCACGCCTTTGAACGGAAAGGAATATATTTTTCGGGATGCATTGTCACCGGGAGTTTATTATTGGGTGATAGAGGATGAGAACACTGCCATCAAATTGGGGCGTTTTGCGGTTTTGCCCGGGGTTGTGGATGAATGATGGTGGTGGGATTAAATTTTCCCCCGTACCAAAAAAACCCGCACCCCGCCATTTGAAAAACCAACCGGTTTCGCATGTTTCAAACGTGAATGCCCGAACAACTGCAGATCATTTACCAATAGCGTAAACCGCCATCCGGAAAATTTTTCCCGAAACACTGTGCCCATTTTTGTATAGAGGTTACGCAAATCTTTGTTTTTGCTAACACGAACCCCGTAGGGCAAATTGGACACAATCCAACCCGGTCCATTTTCCGGGGGTATGATCGCCGAAAAGCTTTGATTGATTACAGTGAGATTTTCCAGCACAGCAGCGCGTTCGGCATTAGCCTTACACGCATCAATAGCCCCGGCGTCGCGGTCTGCAGCAATAATAATCGGCTGTTTGTCCAGCGGTTGCCCGGTGAATTTTTCCTGAAACATCTCCCACTGCTTCATATCAAACATTGGCCATTTCTGAAAGGCAAATTGCCGCTGGCTGCCCGGATTTATTCCCCTGCTCATTAAAGCTGCTTCGAGGGGAATTGTCCCGGAACCGCAAAAAGGATCGACCAACGGTGCTTCGCCATCCCAACCGCTACTTAGTAACATTGCTGCGGCGATATTCTCACGCAGCGGCGCCTTCGCCACTGCCTGGCGGTATCCCCGGCGATATAGCGCTTCCCCGGAAGCATCAATGCTTATGGTGCATTTATCCCGCTGCAAACGCACAACAATCAGCTGCGCAGTGGTCTCGCTATCATCCTTTACGACGGGCAGCTTATACCCGGTCGCAGAGCGAATGGCTGCCAGCACCCGCTCTTCTACTGCACCGGAATGATACAGGCGGGATTTTTTACAGGTCACTCGCAGTGCCAGCCGGCTATCTTTTTGTAAAAACTGCTGCCAGGGTAATCGTTTAACTTTTCGTTTCAACTCCGGAAAGCCGGTTGCTATAAAACTACCCATTCGTACTAAAATTCGCGTGGCACTGCGTAATGAATAATTTGCCTGAACAAGTGCCGGTATGCCACCGGAGAATTCAATACCGCCGCTCCCCGGAATAATTACCGGCTTTTCATCCGAAGCCAGTAATCCGACCTCCTCCATTTCCCGAGCAGCAATGTTTTCCAGCCCTGGCGGACAAACGACATAAATGGACTCAATAATTTTCTTCATATTCTTCCCGCCGGTAAAATGGCTATGTTAGTTTCCAACTTTTTCAATGATTAATTCGCCGTTATTGCTCGATATAAATCGCAGTAATTTAAAGATAAAAGTGCTTTTCCCCAGACAAAAATTTTGTAAGTTAGCGCTTGTATGGAGAAGATACTGATAAGCGCATGCTTGTTGGGTGAAATTGTTCGCTACAATGCAAAAAAGATTGAGCTCATTCACCCGAAACTGGCAAAGTGGTATGAAGAAGGCAGACTGGTAACCGTGTGTCCAGAAGTAGAAGGCGGCTTGCCGGTGCCACGTCCCCCGGCGGAAATTGAAGGTGGGGATGGTGCATCGGTATTGGCGGATTATGCGAAGGTTATTACCAAGGAAGGTGAAGATTTAACGACGCCATTTGTAAAAGGGGCAAAGGTTGCGCTGCGAACCGCCCGCCGGAACAGAATACGCATTGCAATACTGAAAGAAAACAGCCCTTCCTGCGGATGGCGTTTCATTTACGATGGTTCCTTTAGTGGTAAAAAACGTCAGGGCAGCGGAATTACCGCTACCCTCCTGGACAATAATCGCATCAAAGTTTTTAATGAATTTCAGATTGACGAGGCCGCAAAATATCTTCGCAAACTAGAGAACGAAAAAAAGTAGTTACTCCTATTCCGGAAATCGTGATGCATCGATATTCGGAATTACCCGCAAGGCATTTTTATAATAGAGTTTCTTGAGCACATCATCCGGCAATCCTAATCCATACATCTTCCAAAATGCATGATAACGGCGGTAATAGTCGAAATAATCGTCTTCGGTTTCCAATACCCGGAAATAGACATGGTATTCCAACGGTCGCCAGGAATCCTTCCCGAACATTACCCGATCCTGATATTTAATGAACCACTTCCGCGCTGCCCGTGGCTGACGGCCCAATTCTGCCAGCACGGCGCCAATCTCGGTATACATATTCGGCAGCTCGT
The DNA here is from genome assembly GCA_028284905.1 of Calditrichia bacterium. Classification (GTDB taxonomy): domain Bacteria; phylum Calditrichota; class Calditrichia; order RBG-13-44-9; family J075; genus JACKAP01. The sequence goes on along the minus strand of JANQQU010000085.1, from coordinate 124,770 downwards.
CCATCAGCTTACCGAGGCGGCCCAAATCGTTTCCCATCCAGCCAAGATGCGCATTGATGAAGTTCGTTTCCGGATGCTTCCGGAACACATTATGCTGCTCCTTCATAATTTGCTCCCAGGATGGATCCGTGGCAGTATCCCGCTTACGGCGGGGGCGCAGCTTTAACTCCAGCCAGCGCTCGTTTTCCTTGTCATGCGCTTGCCAGAAAGGGGCCGGGTCGGCCGAATGGATCAGCACCGGAATCCCCAACTCCCCGCACTTTGCCCAAATCGGGTCGATACGCGGATCGTCAACGGCAATGCGATTGCCCTGGCTGTCCCGGGTATCCATCCCCAGACTTTTGTAAACCTTCAATCCATTAGCCCCATTTTTGACATCGATCTCCAATTGCCGCAGGGTTTCTTCCTGCCATCCCGTTTGATCGAGGTTGGAGAAATCAATATTGGTAAAAACGATAAATCGCCCCGGGGCAGATTGATTGGCATTACTCACCGCTTGTTTTAAATAATCGCCATCATTCAATCCGAAACGGAACTGACCATCAGCCGTCGGAATACGCTGAAAACCACGGCCACTGAGGTTAACCATAACGCCCATATTCAATTTATCCATCTCGACAATCAATTCCTGAATATCCTGGGTGGGCATGCCAAACTGATGATTATGAACATCAATGAAAGGGAATTTTGCCCGGGTAACTTCCGTGCCCGGCACAACCAATGTGGAGGGTGGATCATATTCTTCAAAAGTAAGATCCTGCCCTGCTAGAAAAGTCGTGGCAAACAGCATCCCGATAACAATTGTAAATACTCTGCTCATATAAACACCTCGGTTAAATTGAAAATCTCGCGTAAGAAATAATGGTGGCCGAATTACTACAGTACTTAGTAAAGATGTTACTTTTATACGATACAAATAAATCCGGTTTCAGAAAATTCATATTTTCCGAAAATCCGTCATTTCTTCTTTGCATTTATTTCAACCCAACACTTTATTAAATGAGTTTAAGAATGCGGAGTTGGGAATACGGAATGCGGAATTGGGAATTCATAATTCGACATTCCGCATTCGAAATTCCGCATTCGAAATTAAATCTTTTTAAGAAAGCCGTCATGACACTCGAACAATTGCTGCAATTTTTAAAATCCCGTCAGGATTTCATGGAGAACGTAACGACCTGGCAGGTGCTTCCCGAAAAAGCCGCCGAATATCACGACTACCCGGAGAGCGTTGATGCCCGTCTGCAACAAGCCCTGCAGGAAAAAGGGATCGAGCGTTTGTATTCTCACCAAGCGTCTGCATACGGCAGCGCCATGAGCGGCAAAAATATCGTTCTGGTGACCCCAACCGCTTCTGGGAAAACCCTCGGCTATAATTTACCGGTGTTGGACACCATTTTGAAAGCCCCGGAAGCACGGGCGTTGTATCTTTTCCCGACCAAGGCACTGGCGCAGGACCAGTATAATGATTTGCATGAATTGCTGAAAATCCTCGGTGTCGATATCAAAACGTACACTTTCGATGGAGACACGCCAGCCGCAGCCCGAAAGGCGATTCGCCGCGCCGGGAATATCGTCATGACCAATCCCGATATGCTTCACCAGGGAATTTTGCCGCACCATACTGTCTGGCTGAAACTTTTCGAGAATCTCAAATATGTTGTTATTGATGAGGTGCATTACTACCGCGGGGTATTTGGCAGCCATCTCGCCAATGTCATTCGCCGGTTGAAGCGGATCGCCAATTTTTATAATAGCGATCCACAGTTTATTTGCTGCTCAGCGACCATCGCCAATCCCCGGGAGCATGCGGAAAAAATCATCGGCGCCCCCGCGGAATTGCTCGATAAAAATGGTGCGCCCCGCGGTCGCAAACATTTTATTCTTTACAATCCGCCGGTTGTGAACCGCGAATTGGGTATCCGGCGCTCAGTGGTCGGTGAGGTGAATCGTATCTCGAAAATGTTCCTGGAAACCGGTGTACAATCGATTGTTTTTGCGCGCAGCCGTATGCGGGTAGAAGTATTATTGCGCTACCTGAAGGATAAAGCCCGGCAGTTAAGTATACCGGAAAATCGCATCCGCGGCTACCGGGGCGGCTATCTGCCGCTGGAGCGCCGTGGCATTGAGCAGGGATTGCGTAACGGCGACATTCTCAGCGTTATCAGCACAAATGCCTTGGAGCTGGGCATCGACATCGGCCAGCTCGATGTTTCTATTATGGCCGGCTATCCCGGGTCCATCGCCAGCGCCTGGCAGCAGGCAGGCCGCGCTGGACGGCGTTCGACAACTTCCGTCGCCATTCTTGTTGCCAGCAGTTCCCCGATGGATCAGTATATAATCAATCACCCGGAATACTTTTTCCAGAAATCTCCGGAAAACGGTATCACCGATCCGGACAATCTGCTCATTCTGATGAGTCATTTGAAATGTGCCTCCTTTGAGATCCCCTTTACGGAAGATGAATCATTTAGCAGCATCGCCACCCAGGAAATTCTCGATTATTTGTCCGACAAAAATGTGCTACGGAAAACTGCCGGTAAATATCACTGGATGAGTGAGATTTATCCCGCCGAAGAAGTGAGTCTGCGGCGAAGCTCTCCGGATAATGTGGTGATCATCGATACGACTAATGAAGAGAAAGTGATTGGGGAAACAGATCTTTTCAGCGCGCCGATGCTGGTGCATCAGGAAGCGATTTACATGCATGGCGGACGGCAATTTCACGTCGATCAACTGGATTGGGAACGGAAGAAAGCCTACGTCCGTCAGGTGGAAGTCGATTATTTTACTGATGCGATTACCAAATCGAATATCAAAGTGCTCAGTGTTGACGAAGAACGATTATTGCCAGAAATGTCCTTCAACTTCGGCGAGGTGAACCTTAACATGGTTACCACCGGCTATAAAAAGATCAAACTATTTACCCATGAGAATGTTGGCTCCGGGCGGGTATATCTCCCGGAAATCGAAATGGCGACAAACGCTGCCTGGCTGGCTTTTCCGGAAGATTTGGCCAAACGACTTGATATCGCTGCTAGCGAACTCAGCGGTGCGTTGCAGGCGCTGGCGAATCTGTTACGCAATATCGCTCCGGTATATCTAATGTGCGATCCCAGCGATATCCGTGCTGTGCCGATGGTCCGCTCTCCTTTTTCGCAGCAGCCAACGATTTATTTATACGATAATTTTCCCGGTGGCATGGGCCTTAGTTTTAAGTTTTTCAACAATCCCCTCCCAACACTAAATGGTTGCCTGAGCCTGATAGATCAATGTGTTTGCAAAGCGGGATGCCCTTCCTGTGTTGGACCGGCACTGGAAATCGGGGAAAGCGCAAAATCTTATAGTCGGAAATTGATACATTATGTAATCGAGAGATTGAAGTCCCGCAAATAATGACCAACCAGATAATTATTCAATGCTAACGAGTCAGGCTATTGCGAAAATGGATTATTGCTACAGCCCCCGAATCTCTTGAATTAGCATGTCAGTGGTAAGAGAAAAACGCTCATTGGGCGTTTATAAGTTTTTGGGCTTGCGATAAATGTAGCAATCTACATTCTTACATATAATATAACATTATTCTAATGGGCATTCTTTCCATTTAATATCGAGGAGATGACAATATGAAAATCACCCGGGTTTCTCAGATTCTCTCTTTCGTAATCGTTTGTAGTTTTTTTTCCGTCACTACGCTGAATGGTCAAACAGCTTTTGCAGTTGGCGGAAGCACCAATTCTACCGGCACTTACGGGAAAATAGTCAAGACGATTGATGGTGGGCTTACCTGGTCGCTGCTGGAAAATTTTCAGCAGGATTTTCTTTACACGATACATTTTGTCAATCCATTAATTGGTTATGCCGCTGGCTATAATGGGCTGATTATCAAAACAACTGATGGCGGGGAAAACTGGATAGTGCAAAATGATAGTCTTCCCAATTATATCATCAGTGACATACATTTTTATGACGAGAATATCGGAGGTGCAGTCGGTGGTTCCGGCTTATTATTAACAACATCAGATGGCGGCGCCACCTGGGAACAAAGGGATTTAGGTATCAGTTATTACATTTCTTTTATCCGTTACGTCGATCAGGCGACCGCCTATGTCGGTACAGACATCTATAGTGGGGCAATCTATAAAACCAGCGATGGCGGGGAGAGCTGGGCAATAGATCCAACTTTTCAACCAGCGCAATATCGGGTGGGTGAATTTGTATCTGCGACTACCGGCTTTATATATGGTTTTAGCCCTGACAATAATGGCGCAAACCGTTATCTCTACAAATCGACAGACAATGGCTTGACCTGGACTGAGTCTGAGATACAGAATTCCGAAGTCGGCACTATCAATAATATCGAGTTTGTTAATGATACGCTCGGTTATTTTGCCAATTATAGCATCTGGAATGATCGCCTTTACCGGACGACTAACGGCGGCATCGACTGGGAAGTAGATCTTAGTGCTCCCCGGGCGTTATTCGATTATAAATTTTTTAATCCGCAAAGCGGTATCGCTTTCAAGCCGGAGTCCACACCGGTTAAAAATCGTTTTTATTACACGACAGATGGTGGATACACCTGGGCGGAAGGGAATGTCCCGGATAATTCTCTCTATGTTCGCGACCTTTTCGTATTATTGGAAACGCCCCAACCTCCGGAACTATTTTCCCCGGCGGAAGATGCGCTTTTGTCCACCAATAGCCTCGATTTTCATTGGGCTAAGATTTATAAGCCCCGGCACTATCATCTGCAAATCAGCCGTGATATTGAATTTACTGATATCGTATTCGAGCATCAGGGACTTGCCAGCCAAATCTCACCGGAAAATCTGCAACTATCAGCAGGCCGCTATTATTGGCGGGTGCAGGCAACGAACCACGGTGCGATCCGCAGTGATTGGTCTGCCTCAAAATCTTTTCGCATCGACGGCCCTTCATCGATCTCCGATTCGCAGCACCTGCCAAAAGAATTTGCCCTTTATGCAAACTATCCGAACCCTTTTAATCCTGCCACAACCATCCGGTTTGATGTCAAAGAAAACGTTCGGGTAAAATTAACGGCTTATAACAATCTCGGGCAGCAAGTCGCCATCTTGCTAAATGATATACGAACACCGGGGCAATACAGCCTTGACTGGCAGGCGAATCAATTACCGAGTGGCATCTATTTCCTTAGAATGGAAGCCGGCGCCTTTCAGGCATCCCAAAAAATGACTTTATTGAAATAAAGGCAGCAACTTAAATCGATCTCGGAGTAGATTGCCGATACAGACTAAAGCTACCGGTAATCTACTCTGATTGTTGAATAAGGCGGCGTCTTATTCAACAATGAAGTACTAGCTGCGTATCATCACCCCGACCCAAACCCCTGTGAAAGTTTTTCCAGTAACCAACGGTGACACATATCAACCGTGAAAAATCAGCGAGCGGTATTCTACAGTCTTTATAAAAGCTTTCATATTCGCCCGGAGGCAAACGTCATCGACCAATCGCGTAAAAACATTCTGCCCGGAACAGCCAGCAGCAAGCAACATTTTCTTCGCGGCAGTCTGCTTAATATATTCGCAGATGGTCTTATTCCACTAGTAGGGATGTTTATTTCTATCTATCTGATTCGCCGCCTCGCTCCGGAAGGATATGGCCTCTACACACTTGCAGTAACACTTGTCGCACTGGTGGAAAAAGTTCTTATTTCTCTCTGGAACCGTCAAACCATTAAACAAGTCAGTGAAACCGAAAACTGGCATCCCGCCGCTAAAACGGCCTTTTACTTGTTCACCGGAAGTGGTTTGTTGTTCTGTGCAATCCTGATTTTAGTCAGCCCAGCATTAGAAAATATATTAGATGTGAACGGCCTTCAAGCGGTGTTGATGATACTGACATTGGAAGTGCCGCTTTTTGCAGTTTCTCAAAGTATCGTCGCGATCCAAACAGCCAAGAACGTTTTACACCGAACGGCACTTTTAGGCGCTGTCCGCTGGGTAGGCAGGTTAATATTTATTATTCTTTTTGTTGAGAATGGGCTTTCCGTCCATGGTGCGGTTTTAGGTATTGTTACGGCCTGTTTGCTGGAAACGATTGTTGCTTTACCATTTGGTAAGCGATTTCTCTCATCCAATATTCCCCGGCTGCCCTTCCAACAATTTTACAAAGCAGCGGTCCATATATTTTTATTTGAAATAGCTTTCTTTCTCTTGATGTATAGCGACATTTATCTTCTCAAATTTGCCGGTATAGATATTGGACAGGTCGGTATTTATGCTGCAGCTAAAAATATTGGCTATGTGCCTTACTTCCTTTCATTTTCTTTTTCATCAATATTATTATCTACGCTGGGCAATCTGAAACAGCAGGAAAATAGCGCTGAAGCAATAAGGGTTGTTGCATCTCAAGCACTACGACTTTGTATACTTGGCTTACCTTTTTGCGCAATTGCTGCCGGTGCATCCGGGGAAATTATCGAGTTACTTTATGGTGATGCTTATCAGAAAGCTGCGCCATTATTGTCCCTGCTAATTATCGGCGGCAACTTACTGGTAATCGGAAAAATTGCCTCAGTAATTTTAATTTCTTGTAATCACCTGCAAAGTGCGCTTAAATCCCTAATCGTTCTCCTGATCGGAGTTTGGATCGGATTGCCCTGGATTATTCCGCAAACGGATTTATTTGGCACCGCTTTATTTGTAACAACCATCCTGTTTATTTGCACCGTTTATTTGTTAGTACTGACCTGCAAATACAGCGGTGTACTGCCGCCCTCATTAACATTACTCAGAAGCAGCATAATTGCTTTTCTGGCTTTTTGGATTGCCACCTGGTCAGTGCCAGGTTTTTTGCTACCGGCAAAGCTACTGCTGATATGTTTAGCTGTTGTTTTTCTTTTAAGAATTACCCGAGAAATTCAATCTGCTGATATTGATTTTATTCAGAGTATTTGGCGGCGTACCCCCTAAATTCATTCATTTTTTAAAATAAGAAAAAATAAAATATTAGCGCGAAGTTTGACCCAAATAACATTTACGCCTGCCATTTCATCTACCTTTAGTAATGCATTTTAATTTTGAATAAATGCTTCTATTAACCGATTGCTGCTGGTTCAGACGATTGCTTTAACAAAATGCTATTTACTGCTTAAGGACAAGCATTGAAAAAAATTATTTTGACAGGGATCGTTTTAGTATTCCTGAGTGGTATATCCTTAATTATTGCCAAGTACAATCGCAATGACCCATTTATTTATATATGCATTATATGGGCTCTTGCCTGTTTAGCCGTTACGATTTTTTCTAAGATCAAATTGCTTCGATTAACGACCCTTTATTTATTGGTCATACTTGTCGCTTTTGGTGTTATGGAGTTTAAAACAAAAGGTAAAGATTCTCCAATCACAGATGCCGGCACACTTGTCAGTAAAGGTCTTTATCAAAGAAATGATGTTCTTGGATTTGCGCCCCGCAAGGATGTCTCTGTAACTTTGCAACGCTTTTACAAGGACAGTCTCTTATTCGATGTCCGTTATAATATTGATCAAAATGGGTGGCGTCATCCGACTGAATCAACGAACGATTCTGCTAAAACGATATTATTTTTCGGCGGCTCCTTTACGTTTGGGAGCGGGCTGGATTCCCATCAAACACTACCGGCAAGCATCCAAACCGCCAGTGATGACAGCCTGGACGGTTTAAATTTTTCTTTTATCGGCTATGGCACCCACCAAATGCTGGCGATACTGGAAAATAAGATGGAGATTCACTCATTAGGGAATCGCTCACCCAAAATAGCAGTATATTCAGCGATCCCTCATCATATTATCCGTTGCAACGGCAAAAGTGCCTACGACTTTGTCGGTCCTTACTATAAACTGGAAAATAATAACGAAGTAAAATGGCAGGGCCCTTTTCACGGTTTTCTTACCAGCAGCCTTTTTACGCTATTTAGCAAATCACATCTCTTAAAGCGGCTTCTTTTTAAGAACGATCATTTTACGAATAATGACCTGGAAACATTTTTTGCAATCGTTGCACAATCGCAGCGGATTTTCCAAGAAAGATATAACGGTGATTTTTATGTGGTATTTTGGCCGGTCGCTGAACCTTTTATGTCTATTGAACTAGCCTGGTTTCCGAAAATAATCGCTGGCCTTACTTCCCGAGGGATTAAAGTGATTGATGTCGGGGAAATAATACCTGATTTGCTGGTAAACAAATCGAAATATCTAATCCCACATGATGGTCATCCCAAGGCTATTGCCAATCAAAAAATTGCCGAATACCTGGTTAAAAGATTTAAGCAGGATTCTGTTAATTAAACTAAACTTTCGCTTTCCGGAGACGAAGACGAATTGAATAAACATCCATTAAAATTCTTAATGCTCACCACTTTTTATCCGCCTTACAATTTTGGTGGTGATGGCATTTGGGTGCAAAGGCTCAGTGAAGCGTTGGTCAGACTTGGGCATCATGTTGATGTTGTGCATTCCGTTGATGCATATAATTTGTTGCGTCCAAATGGTTCGAAGCCGGCACAGCCTGTTCCTTCGGATGTTAATGTCTATTCACTAAAAAGTTCTTTGGGCGGTATAACGCCGCTGCTGATTCAACAAACCGGGCGATCCCTCCTTCAACGACAAATGCTGAAAGATATGATCGCCGAAAAAAATTATGATGTTATCGGGTATCATAATATGTCGTTGATTGGTCTGGAAGCGTTTTCCTGGGGGAATGCGGTAAAATTGTATACCGCCCATGAATATTGGCTGATTTGCCCCATGCATATTCTCTGGCGCTATAATCGCGAAGCCTGCGAGAAACGCACTTGTATTAGCTGCCAAATTCAAGGTAGCAGACCCCTGCAACTCTGGCGCTACAGCGACTATATGCAAAGACAATTGGCGCATATTGACGCGATTCTTTCCCCCAGTCAATTTTTAATAGACAAGTACCGGGATGGCGGCATCAAAGCAGAATATAGTCTGATACCGTTATTTACACCAACGCCGGATAATATAGCACCAGCCAATGATACTATAGAGCGACCTTACTTTCTCTATGTTGGCCGGCTTGAGAAACTGAAAGGACTGCAGGAAATTATTCCGGTATTCAAAAAGTATCCCCGGGCAGATCTGCTCATCGCCGGCGAAGGCAATTATCAGGCAGAGTTGAAAAGAATTGCAGCTGGTGCAAAGAATATCCGTTTCCTGGGGCTTCTGGATTATGCAGAGCTGCAAAAACTTTACAAAAATACTCGAGCGCTGATTTTACCATCAATCTGTTATGAAATATTCGGTTCGGTGATTCCGGAAGCTTTTTCTCAGAGAGCACCGGTCATCGTCAACAATATCGGTGGTATGCCGGAAGCGGTTTTACAATGTAATGGTGGATTTACATACAATTCCCCCGATGAAATTCCTGACTTGCTGGACCGGCTTCTTGATGAACCGGGTCTGCGCCAGCAATTAGGGGAAAATGGTTACCAGGGTTATTTAAACCGTTGGACTGAATCCGTCCACCTCGAAAAATATTTTGCCTTAATTCGTGATATTGCCCGCCGGAAAAAAATAGAGACCCCGGCAATAGCGGCAACGGCACATGGCTAAAAGAATAATTTGTTGAGATAAACAGGATGAAAACAATGACGACACACGGCCCATCAGGATATCCATTATTAGGCAATTTACCAGATTATCTCGGTAATAAGCTGAATTTCCTGCTAGAGAACGCCCAAAAATATGGCGATTGGGTAGAATTAAAACTTGGCGAGCCGACCTTTTTGTTAAACAATGCAGATGATATCAAATATATTCTGACGACCAATCATAAAAATTATGAAAAAACGCCCCGGCTAACCAGCGAGCGGGGCCGGAAGTTTTCCGGTAAAGGAATACTGACCACCAAGACACATGAACATCTCCGCCAGCGCCGCGCCCTCCAACCGGCATTTCATTTTAAAATAATTGCAAAATTTGCCCGGGAGATGGTTGATAACACGGATGAAGCTATTTACAAATGGAAAGATGGTACAGAGATCGATATCGCTGAAGTAATGATGCAGCTGGCCCAAAAGAACATCCTTCGCGCCGTCTTCAGCAACCTCGCGGATCAGTTGCCGGAAATTGCTGAGGATATTATTACCCGCCGCACCTACCTCGGCTATATTTTCGGCTCGCTGTTTCCTTACCCGGAATATCTCCCGAACAGCCTCAACCGTCAATATCGCCAGGCAAAGGAAAGGCTGGATCAATTTATTTCTGCCGAGATAGAGCGGAGGCGGCAATCTGCTCTCACGGACGACCTCTTATCAATGTTGATAAATACCCGCTACGAAGATGGCACACCAATGGCTGATACGCAACTCAAGGATGAAACGCTGACGATTATGCTAACCGGCTACGAAACCATCGGCGAAGCACTGACCTGGTGCTGGCATCAATTAGCCAAGCATCCAGAAATTACCGATAAACTCATCAAGGAAATTGATACCGTTTTAACTGGAAAAGCCCCGGAAGTATCGGACTTGTCAAAGTTAAAATACACTGAAGCGATCATTTCGGAAACGCTGAGATTTTTACCTCCGACCTGGATTTATATCCGAATGGCCACGGATGCGGATACTTTACCGAGCGGCGCCAAAGTACCGGCCGGCGCAAAAATTTACCTTTGTCCGTATACCCTCCATCGCAACCCGCTGTACTATCCGGATCCCGATCGTTTTGATCCCGATCGTTTTCTACCGGAAGTACGAAAACAGCGTCATCGTTTTGCCTATATTCCTTTCGGCGGCGGCACCCGCCTGTGCATCGGAGAAGCCTATGCAAAAATGCAGTGCGTGATTGTACTTGCCCGGATCACTCAGCAATGGCGCCTCTCCTTAATTTCCGGACAGGCAATTAAACCGGTTCCCGGAATTACATTGCACCCGAATCAGGCAATAAAAATGCAAGTAAACCGACGGCAATAATCCGGCACTTTCGTAACCGACTACTTTATGCAGCCCGAAGTTAGTTTAGTTGTCACATCAGTTCAAAAATTACCACTCCTTGACAGATTTATATTATAATCAAATCGAAATTTGACATTATTCACTGACAAGTTCCTCATATATGCCCATTTTGGAGCCGGGTGATATATAAATTACTATTAGGAGAGTGAATTGTATTTAAAACGATTCAGTCGCTATCTATTTTTCCTCATTGCATTTTCTGTTTTATGCTTTGCCCAATCCACTGAATTTTCGATAAAATCTCAGTTAATTGGTGGAAAACCTGTCATTAAAAATTTTGACGCAAAAACCTATGACGCATTTCCTCAAAATTGGTCCATTGTGCAGGATAACCAGGGAATCATGTTCTTTGGTAATGGTGTGGGAGTGCTTAAATTTGATGGCATATCCTGGGAATTAATTCCTCTCCGAAATAAATCCGGTGCTTTCTCTCTCTCGCTCGATCGCACCACTAACCGCATCTATGTTGGCGGGGGCAGTGAGTTTGGTTACCTTGCGCCGGATCATAGTGGTCGCTTAACCTTCCTTTCTTTAAAAGATAGTATACCAGTTGGCTATCAAAAATTTAATGAGGTCTGGCAAACTTTTGTAACTGAACATGGCGTTTTCTTTATTGCCAATGAAGGTATTTTTCAGTGGCAGAATGGTCGGATTATCGTCCACGAGCGTCTTGGAGCAACCCATGTCGCATACTTTGTGAATCAGAAGATTTATATCAAAAAACGCGGATTGGGTCTCTATACTTTTAACGGTGAAAAATTCATCCCGATTCCCGGTGGCAAACTGCTGGAAGGCACTTCGATATATGGCCTTTACCGGTTTGATGAGGAACGCGTGCTAATTTGCACAACCAGGCGGGGATACTTTCTCTACGATGGACATCTTCTCCATCCGTTTCCGGTTGCTTCTACCGTCATCGATTATCTGAAAAAGCATCGTAAATATTTAAACGGTACCGCCCTTGCAGATGGCAGATTTGCATTCGGCACCCGCAGTGGCGGCCTCCTGATCGTTGACCGGCAAGGGAAATTTGTTCAGTCCATTAGCAAGCAGGACGGCCTGCAGGGAAATACAGTGTGGGCGACTTACCAGGACCGGGAAGGTGGCTTATGGCTCGCCCTGGACAATGGGCTCTCCCGGATAGAGATCGCTTCCCCGGTTTCCATTTTTGGCGAGCAGGCCGGGATCAAGGGACGGGTTCATGCAATGATTCGCCACCAGGGCACACTTTATATTGGCACCCGTCTCGGCGTATATTTTTTCGATGAAAGTTCGCGGCGCTTTGAAATCGTTGAAGGTGTTCGCAACCTCAGTTCTCAATTTCTGAACTTTAAGGTGCCCTCAAGTGATGATGTTATTCTCTTAGCTGCCACCTCCCAGGGGGTTTATCAGATCGATGGCGATCAATCCCGGGTTATCCGCCCATCAATTCAGCGGGACTTTTACACCCATGCACTTCATCAATCCCAACTGGATTCCAGCAGAATATTTGTCGGCTTTACCCGGGGGCTTGCTGTTCTCCGCTATGCTGATGGTCGCTGGATAGACGAAGGAAAGCATCCAAAAATTCAATCATCAGTGCGTTCTTTCCTGGAAATCGAGCCCGGTGAGTTATGGATCGGAAATGTAAGCAAGCCATTAAAGGGGCATTACCAATTCCCAATACCAGCGGAAAAAACACCCTGGACATTTCGAGACTTAACTGAGGTGTGCATTACGGGCCGGGAACGAATTGCCGGCGGTACAAAACTGACCCGGATAAACAACACTCCCTACATCGTAACGATGGAAGGGATTTTCCGCTATAACTCAACAGAAAAAAATTTTATCCGCGATAAAACCTACGAAGTTGTTGACCAGAAACTGGCCAAGATATTCGAAGATTACGTCTTACAGGAAGATGATCAAAATACTGTTTGGGTCAATCTTGGTGGAGAAAGTGCCCAAATCATTCCATCCGCCGATGGGAATCCTGCAAATTTTTCCGTGGAAAAAATCCCATATCTTTCCTTCGCAGACAATAGCGTGGGAATGGTTTATCCGGATACTGACGGGAGTATTTGGTTTGGCGGCGCAGATGGCCTGATCCGCTACAATCCTGCTATCCGCAAGGATTATCAACAGGATTTCCAGGTAATTATTCGCCAGGTTGTCCTGGGTGAAGATTCTCTCATCCACAGCAATTTTTCATCGGCCAGTGATTCGAAAAGTGCCGAAAAAGGGAAGCTAGCTTTTTCAAATAAACCCCTGCAATTCCAATACGCGGCATTAAGCTTTCAGGCTACGGATAAAAATCAGTATCAGACTTATCTTGAAGGCTTTGATCCCGATTGGTCTTCCTGGCAAAAATCGGCAGAAAGAAGTTACACCAATCTTCCCGAAGGTAATTATGCATTTCATGTGCGGGCGCGGAATATTTATATGCACCAAAGCAAGGAAGCGACATATCGGTTTAGTATTTCTCCTCCCTGGTTTCGCACCTGGTGGGCCTATACTTTTTATCTGCTTCTTTTTATGTCAATCATATTTGCCACCATTCGCTACCGGGAACGCCGGATTCGCCAGCGTACCCGTCAACTGGAAAATATTGTTGCCAGCCGCACCCGGGAAGTGCGGAAACAGAAAGACCAACTGGCCGAACAGGCTGAAGATTTAAAAGCGCTGGATAAAGTAAAAACTCGCTTCTTTGCAAACATATCGCACGAATTCCGCACACCTTTGACATTGATTATGGGACCTGTCGGGCAATTAAAAGAAGAAATTCCAGAAGAAGCGGCCCAGCAAAAACTATCTATTGTGGAACGGAATTCCCAACGGCTCCATCGATTGATCAATCAGTTACTGGACCTCTCCCGTCTGGAAGAAGATCGTCTTGCCCTTACCGCTGCCCCGGGAAATATCGTCGAGTATGTTACCGGTTTGGCTATGGGGTTTTCCTCCTGGGCAGAGCAAAAGAATGTTGCCCTTTCTGTGGTGGCTCATCAACAGAGTATCGAGGCTGTTTTTGATCGGGATGTCATTGACAAAGTTGTCAATAACTTACTCTCCAATGCACTAAAATTTACGCCTGCTGAAGGCGAAGTTAAAGTCATCATCAACCGCGATACATCGACAACGAATGCCGCGGTGAAAATCGTCGTTCAAGATAGCGGGATTGGTATTCCTGCCGACCGGTTACCACACATTTTTGATCGTTTTTATCAGGTTGATGGCACTTCCACCCGGGAATATGAGGGCACCGGTATCGGTCTGGCTTTAACAAAGGAGCTGATTGAAAGACATTATGGCACCATCGCAGTGACAAGTGACCCCGGCAATGGCAGCACTTTCACCATTTCGCTCCCACTTGGAGAGGGTCATTTTTCCCCCGGAGAAGTTATTGCTGTGGTAACTAAAGCAAAGCGGGTAACCGCGAATCCACAGGATATTTATGAGCATTCAATCACTATTTCAGCTCAAAAAACATCAAGCGACGTTGATATTCCCGGGGATGCCCCTGAAAGTAGCAAAACGGATGACGTCAATTTTTTACCTGGCCATCTGTCTTCACCAAATGACGAGGGTTTTGGCTCACAAAAAATTCTCATCGTCGAAGACCATAGCGACTTTCGCCATTATATACGCGACTGCCTGACAAAGAAGCATAAAAAGAATGGCATGGATTACAAATTCGTGGAAGCCGGAAATGGCCGGGAAGGACTGGAAAAAGCCTTGCAGTATATTCCGGATCTAATTATTAGCGATGTGATGATGCCAGGCATGAATGGCTACCAACTGAGCGAAGCGATTAAAGCGGACAATAAAACCAATCATATTCCGATCATCCTGCTTACCGCTAAAGCAAGTCTTGACGATAAACTGGCCGGGCTTACTTCCGGCGCTGATGACTATCTTAGCAAGCCATTTGATGCACGTGAATTGTCAATGCGTGTCAATAACCTCCTGACCCGCCGGCGAAATCTACAGACACTTTATCAGCAGGAATTTCAGCATAGCCTAAAGAGAGTAGAAGCACCTTCTGTGGAACAGAAATTTTTGCAGGAAGCGGCTGAAATCATTGAAGCCCAAATTGAAGATGATAGCTTTAGCGTGGAAACACTTGCCAGAGAACTGGGCATGAGTCGCACCCAGCTGCATCGCAAACTCAATGCTTTAACTGGGGAGTCTTCTTCCCATTTTATTCGAAGCATCCGCCTGCAACGAGCTGCAGACTTACTTCGTCAAAATGCCGGCAATATTACAGAGATTGCATTTATGGTCGGTTTCAGTAGTCAACCCTATTTTACAAAATGTTTCCAGGAATATTATGGCATGTCACCAAAACGATTCCAGAAGAAACATTTGGCGCATTCCTAATTAAAAACCTAACCTTTATTCGATTTACATACACCTGCTATTCAAAACGCTAATCAGCGGTTCTATTTCGGAATCCCAGCCTATTTTCAGTTTTGTACGAAAATGTAACATATTTACACTTTTAGGCCCCTTACAGGCAGAAATTGCAACAATAGTGTACTTTTTTGGAACATAATTGAAAGATTTTTCCTGCAAATTCACTTATCTTTCTTGCGAGAGGTTTAGATTTTTTTTAGAGAGGAAGGCGCATGGAGAGCGCAACGCGGAGTTAAGGAAGGAAGTTATTCTGTTGAGGGGCAGAATAGAGGAGCGAATAACTAGCATATAGTTAGTATTGCGTAAGCCCAAACCAGCGACAGTGATATCACATACCCGTATCACTGTCGCTGAGGGTATTTTATTCTGTTAGCCAACCAACTAAAATTCCGGTCATCTTTTTCTATTTCGGTATTATATCCAGAAAAACCACCCATTTTCCAATCTGCAAATTAAACCCATCGCCAATCATAACCGTTTCGTAAAATTTTTGTCAACGCTCATTCCAAAAACAGCATCTTCTTTGATTGAGAAAACTGCCCACTGGTTAAGCGATAGAAATAAAGACCACTGGCGACAGTTTCCCCTTGTCGATTTTTTCCCTGCCAGTTTACCGAATGAGTACCAGCTTCCCGAAAGCCCTCAACCAAAGTTGTAATTTCCTGACCGAGCATATTATAAATCTTAATGGAAATTTCTCCCCCTGCTGCTAAGCGATATTTAATCGTTGTCGCGGGATTAAAAGGATTTGGATAATTGCCCAGGAGTTCGGTTTTATTCGGAACTACTGGTGAAACCGGTAAAGCGGTGACGTTGCTGTTATAAGACCACCAATTGCCGCTGATCAAGAGCAAACAGAGCAAATTAATTGAATCGCTGTAATACCCTTCCTGATTGTCAACAATGTTATTCCAACCGAGATTCAAATAGGTTTGATGATTCGCATCAGCAATGCAAGCGGCGATCATCGGTGCGGTATACGCTGTTGCCGTATAGGGCCGGTTGGGAATTGCCGATCCGTCCAGGTTATAGCCCGGCTTAATATTCCAGGGATTATTCCCCGTTGCCCCTTTCAGCCAATTGAGGATCTTGTTCAAAGCGGTTTTCGCATCACTGGTGCCGTAATGGGCATAATCCACGGCGATGCGCCAGGGAAAGCGGCAGGCGTTCCAATTATATGCGCCGTCAAATTCACCTTCCAGAAAGAAAGGCGGCGCCGGTGCCGGGGGATTACCATCAACAAAATCCGGCATTAATCCGGTGTTGGGGGAATAATTCGTAGTAATCCGATCAATAAGACTGTAAACCGTATCTGCCATTTCGTTCCAGAAATGATCGCCGGTCGCTGCCTGGTATGCCCGGAAATGCCCCGGCATCCAATCTGAGGAACGGGTGCCCCAATGCCACGAGCCGAAAATCCACCAATCACCCAGCATGGTGCGGTGGTTATTGGTATTGCTGGCTTTTAACCCACTGTTAATGATTCGCTGCGCCTCAGCCAGGTAGTTAATATCCCCCTCAGATCCCCATTGATCATTGGCCAGCAGCAGGGCATAAGCGATATCCATATCACCATCTGTCGCATTGTTATCACCCTCGGCAGGATTTTCATCATCAGAAATTATCCAAGACATTAAATTGCTGTTGGTGTGACTGCGGTGGTCGTTATACATATTATACATGCCATCGAAAAAAACTCTGGCGGAATCTTCCTCACCAGCCATTAAGGCTAAAATCATCATGCCGTAACCATGTGCCTCGGATACGGTTTTATATCCTGCAAATGGCTCATAAAAAATAAAGTATCCTCCCGGCGTATTGCCATTTGAAGGCTGCAAATAGGCATTTTTCCAATAATCATAATAAGCTGCGACGGCAGTATTCATTGCAGACTGAGATATATGATCCGGTTTTATCGTATTGGGATAATTCAACTCCTGGGGAAAAGGCCTGTTTTGTCCGTGTAATCCGGTTATTAATAGCAAAAATATTAAGCTGTAAAAAACGCGCATCTCAATTCCTCAAATTATATCGCTTTGTTTGCTAGTGTTAAACAAGTAATGCCATTTGATCTGTCATCGCGAGGCGCTTTTTGCCGAAGCGATCCCTGAATTGCATGCACATTAGAGATCGCTTCGGCAAAAAGCGCCTCGCGATGACTGCTAAGAATATTTTCAGCATTACTTGTTTAGCACTTCCTTTTGTTTTAATCGCCATTTATCGAGAACTTTTTTCTGCCTTCATATAAAACAAATTCCAAAAGATAAACAACTTAATATAAGACACTCTCCAACATTTTCTGAAAAAACAAATCCCCAAAATTGTATTGGCGCAAGGCCGTTTTTTTCTACGCTACTAAACTATCGATAAAGAATGATGTTTCTGCTACGGTTGGCAATTTTCTCGCAAAGGCACAAGGGAATTTATGGCATCTCAAAAACCGATTATTATCTTTGGCACCGGGAGGAGCGGCACCACGATATTTCAACGGATGCTTTCGGAACATCCAAACCTATCCTGGCTTTCTTCGCTGGCAAACCGCTATCCGCAGAAATTGCATTACAATCGATTGTTAATGACGTTACTCGACAATCGGAAAATCACGAATATTCTCCGCCGAAGAATTCAGCCGGAAGAGTGCTATTGTTTTTGGGAGTATTATGCACCGGGATTTAGCATTCCCGCCAGGGATTTGTTGGCCAGTGACTTAACCCCAAAAGCAAAAGTGCAAATCCAAAACGCAACCTCAAAACTCCTCACAAAGCATCGATCCCGCCTTTTACTAAAAATCACCGGCTGGCCGAGAACCGGATTTCTCTCGGAGATATTTCCGGAAGCAAAGTTTATCCATGTCGTTCGAGATGGTCGGGGTGTGGCAAACTCGCTGCTCAATGTCGATTTTTGGCGGGGCTGGGAAGGGCCGGAGAAATGGCGCTGGGGACCGCTCTCCCCGGCCTATCAGGAGGAATGGGATGCCTCGAAGAGATCTTTTGTTGTGCTGGCTGCGATTCAATACAAAATCCTGATGGATGCTGCGGAAGCCGCTATCAGCCAATTAAAAACATCGCAAATCATGACCGTTAGATACGAAGACTTATGTGACGATCCAATTGCCACCTTTCAAACGGTAACAAAATTTTGCGATTTGGAATGGAATGCTTATTTTAAATCGCGATTGCAACGCTATAAGCTCGCAAATACAAATGCCAAATACAAAACAGAATTGGATGACCAACAACAAGCGGACTTAAATAATGCTTTGAAAGATGTTTTAAAGAAGCATGGTTACTAACAGGGGCAAACGAATCAAGTGAAGAATTATAATTTAACTCGGCTATAAATTCTAAAAAGCGCAATAATCCTGCTTTTTGAGAACTTCTCCAACTTATCATTTTTGATAGAATAATTTCTTCTGAGGGGACTGAGTTTATTACTCAACTTTACCAGAAACGGATGCTGTTAATGAAATTAAGAGTAATACAGCTTTTTATCTTTACGATCGTTTTCAACGCACTTATTTATCCACAAGCGTCGAGCAGGCAATCAAATAATGATGCTTATCTTTTTCAGCAACTTCGTCTGGAAAAAATCGGCGCGGATAAGGATTTAAAGCAAAAAAACCTCAACGCGATTCTTCAGGATCGGCACGGTATTCTCTGGCTTGGCAGTGCAGGGGCCGGACTGATTCGTTATGATGGCTATCAGTTTACTACTTTTACCCGGATTGCATTTGACAGCACCTCCTTGTCCAGCAACAATGTTAGCAGTCTTTATGAAGATTCCCAGGGCAAACTCTGGGTCGGCACCGATAACGGACTGAACTGCTTCGTCCCGGAAACCGCTTCGTTTCAGCACTTCAGATTGGATTCTCCAACTCGCATCCTTGCCGAACAGAAAATTGTCTCGGATATAACCGAAGATGCTGCCGGCAATTTTTGGTTGGCTACTTATTCCGGCATCTACCGGATGCAACGCCGGGATTCTCCGGAAAATTCGTATCAGATTGACTACTTCCCTATTACACCGGAAAACCTGAGCTCCCCCCGGAATTACATCAATTCGCTGCACATCGATCCTGATAATCATTTTTGGATTGGCACCAATGACGGGCTTTTTCTATTAACGAACCAGGGCGACGATGAATTCAATCCGCTCTCTCCTGCAACCCCACAGTTTAACATTCTGCCCCAGAACCAATACTTACCAGATTCAATAAAAACGCCGGATACCTACCAGATAACGGATATTCAGACGTTGAGCAATGGCCAGGTCTGGGGCGTCGGTAATTATGGAATTTTTGGCGTGGAGAGACGGGAAAATCCCTGGCAATTTGAGTTCTATCCACTTTTCATTTTAAACAATAGTACCGGCAATCGGTTTTGGGAACGTTCCGGCCCAATGGGTCCGGAATTGTGGATACCGGGCATATGGGAGGATAAGTTATTTATTTTTGATCTCAATAAGCGAATATTCTTGCAAACGCTTCAGGCAGAAGATTTACTACTTCCCACAGGAGATGTAAAATTTGTAGATGCAGCTCTGCATAGTCTTTATGAGGATCGCACTGGCCTTGTCTGGATAACCTCAGCCAATGGCCTCTATCGCTATGATCCGGCAGCAGCCCGTTTTTACACCTATCCGGATGCCTTTCGGAAATTGCTTAAAGCCTCTCCTTTTAATTTACGAACGGCTTATCTGGACTCCCGCCAGAATTTATGGCTGATTAATGAAAATATCTATACCGGCAGTCCGGAGAAGGGCAATCTCGACCGCTTGCAAACAAGCAAAGCCTATGGTCAGAAAGATTGGATATTTTACAATAAGATTCTTGAAGACAGCCGTGGTAATTTCTGGTTCGGTTTGGAAGGTAACGGCATATATCATTATGATCATCAATCCGGTCAGATCCTTCGGCATTATCTGCGAGCGGAATCTGAAAACCCGATATTTCGCTACAATAACGTTACGGCATTGCTGGAAGCCGGCAGCGGGCATATCTGGGCAGGCATATCAACCCTTTTACGAACAAACCCGGTCCGGCAACTCCCACCCGAACCAGCGAATTATCTCTATCGAATTGACCCGGCGACCGGGGAAACGGCGGAATTTAAGATCGCTGATTGGCCGCAGGCGAGTGAAGAAAATTATATTTTTGCGCTTGCTGAGGGAAATGCAGATTTGCTCTGGGTTGGTACCCAGTTTGGCCTGTTGCGTTTCACAATCAACAACGCTGCCGTTGAAATATTTCAACATGACCCCGGGCAGCAATCATCATTAAGCAACAATCGAGTGCATGCCGTTCTGCCCGATCCGTTACAACCGGAACGCTACATCTGGGCAGCTACTTTTGGGGGCGGCTTAAATCGTCTGGACCAACAAACCGCTGAATTCGAACATTTCACCACCGAGGACGGATTGCCATCGAATGATATATCCTCCTTGCTTGCAGACGATAATGGCAATTTATGGCTGGGCACCAGCAATGGGCTCAGTAAAATAACATTGGATCAACAAAACCGGGATATCCTCCATATTCGCATCTACACCCCGGAAGACGGGCTCACCGGTGAAGACTTCACCTATTTTTATGGGAATAATGCCCATAAAGCCCGATCCGGAGAATTTGTCTTTAGCAGTCTTAAGAGTTTTGATGTTTTCAGCCCAACGGATTTCACAACGGAAATCGATACGCCACACACACTCCTCAATGGTCTGCAGGTGCATTACCAACCATTAATCCCCGGTGCAGAAAATTCACCGATAGACCGGCCTGTTGCCGAATTGCAGGAAATCACTCTGCCCTATCATCAAAATACTCTAACTTTTGATATGCTCGCCTTGCATTATCGGGTGCCGGAAAAAAACCGCTACCGGTATCGTTTAATAGGCTATGACAATGAATGGGTTGAGAATAATTATAACCGCCAGGCCCACTATACCGGATTACCACCGGGGAATTACACATTTAATTTTCAAGCGGCTGCCACCAATAATATTTGGACCCGCAATGGCAGTTCATTAAAAATCACCATTACACCGCCCTGGTGGCGAACCTGGTGGGCTTATATTGCTTATTTTTTGCTGATTGTCGGTGCTTTATTTCTTTTCCAACGCTACGAGATCAATCGCCAACGTCTGAAGCATAATCTGGAAATGGAATCGTTACGGAGCGAACAGGAACGCCGTGAGACTGAACGCCTGAAGGAGATGGATCGCCTGAAGACACGTTTCTTCACAAATATTTCCCACGAGTTCCGCACGCCGTTAACCTTGATTATGGGACCGGTCGATCAAATGCTTTCCCAAAAACCAAGCGAATCTACCCAGCAGCAGTTGGATATCATTCAGCGCAATGCCCGGCGGCTCTATCATCTCATCAACCAACTACTGGATCTTTCCCGCCTGGAAAACAGTCGCTTGCCGCTCCAGGCAGCCCCCGGTGACATTGTCGATTACCTGAAAGGCCTGACGATGGGTTTTTCTTCATGGTCGGAACGAAAGCAGGTTACTTTGCGACTGATCGTCAATGAAGGTGTTGCGGAAATTCATCAATCGGATAAGCCTTTATATTTCGATCGCGATTTCCTGGAGAAGATCCTTAACAACCTTATTTCTAACGCAATGAAGTTCACCTCCAAAGGAGGCAAAGTAACGGTTGAATTGGGAATTGGGAGTGCGGAATTGGGAATGCGGAATGCGGAATTGTTCCTCATACGGGTTAGCGATACTGGCATTGGTATTCCTGCAGAGCGCCTGCCTCATGTCTTTGACCGATTTTATCAGGCAGATAGCTCTGCAACTCGTGAGTATGAAGGCACCGGTATCGGGTTAGCCCTCTGTAAGGATTTGGTTGAACGCCATTATGGAACGATTGAGGTGGAAAGTATTGAAGGCAAGGGCAGCACATTTACCGTTCGTCTGCCCCTGGGGAAAGCCCACCTGCCTCCGGAAGATGTCGTTGCCGCCATCCATACCGCGAAAAGAGTGAAGCCGATTTCCCAGGATGTTTTTGAACCGAACTATGAGGATGCGACTGTAAATCCATTGGCAGAGATTTCCGCTGCAGATGATAAAGGGCAAGATAAAACGCCGGAACTCCCGGAAGACCAGCAATCGACCACTATTCTGCTGGTTGAAGATCACAGCGATTTCCGCGCTTACATGCGAAGCTGTTTGCTGGACAATGGTGATGATCAATTTCAAAAAAATTACCAAATACTCGAGGCGAAAAATGGCGAAGTTGGCTGGCAGCAATCACTGGCTAGCCTGCCGGACATCATCATCAGCGATATTATGATGCCGAAAATGAATGGCTACGAGTTATGCAAAAAGCTGAAGAGCGATCAACGCACCAGCCATATTCCGGTCATTCTCCTCACGGCAAAAGCGACTCAGGATGACAAACTCCTTGGCCTGGAAACCGGCGCTGATGATTATCTCAGCAAACCGTTCGATTCCCGTGAGCTAAATCTCCGCGTGCGCAATCTGGTGAAGCAGCGCCGCAAGCTACAGGCTCTTTTCTCCCAATCAGTCACCCTGAAACCGTCGGAAGTAACGGTGAATTCTCTCGACGAAACCTTCCTGAAAAAAGCGATTGAAATCGTGGAAACACACATCAGCGATGAAAATTTTGACATCGACACACTGCAGGATGCCCTCAACCTTAGCCGCAGTCACCTTCACCGCAAACTGAAGGCCCTCACCGGCAAATCCGCCACAGATTTTATCCGCACCGTCCGTTTACACCGTGCCGCCGATCTCCTCCGTCAGCAAGCCGGTACCGTCACGGAAATTGCTTACCAAACCGGCTTCAACAGTCAGGCGTATTTTTCCCGATCTTTTCAAAAGGAATTTGGGATGTCTCCGAAAGCGTTTATGAAAGGCACTCGCTGAGCTCGTTGATGGTTCCACTCCCGCTGGTCGTTCATGGCTCCGCTCCCTGGGGTCGCTAAGGTTCCACTCACTGCGTTCGTTCATGGTTGGCCTTCGGCAGGAAAAAACTTTTCTTAACCATTAGCGACTGCAAGGAGCGGAGCCATGAGTGAGCCGTCAGGCGAACGGAACCTTAGCGACCACAGGGAGCGGAACCATCAACGAACGCAGTGAGTGGAACCTACACCTTCAACCTTTTCTCCGTAAACTTAATCAAGCTGTTTATTTCCACCTGAATTCGAGACAATTGTTCATAAATATGTTGATACTCTTCACTGGAAATCAGGCCCCGCACTCGCGATTTCTCATTCCAGTCCAGCCCCTCTTTTAACGAGCCGTAGCTGTAGCGATAGAAGCGAATCCGATCCCGTTTATGGTAGCGTCCGAATCCTTCAGCGACATTTGCGGAAATACTATCGATCGAAGTGACAAACTGCCTCCCCACCGTCTGCCTGGCAAACGTCTGCCAACGCAGCACAACTTCCCAAACAAAATTGGACAGATTAAACGCCCGCCGGTATGCACGGACATCGTTCAGTGAAAGGTATTTTTTCTCTGACATGGTTGGTTCCCCCTGTTTCGAAGTGTTACTCAAGACCTGTGGAGATGGTTCCACTCACTGCGTTCGTTCATGGTTCCGTTCGCCTATCGGCTCTCTAATGGCTCCGCTCCCGTTGGTCGCTAATGGCTCCGTTCCCTTCGGTCTCTGATGGTTAAAGGAATGTATTTCCTGCCGAAGGCCAACCATCAACGAACGTAGTGAGTGCAACCTTAGCGACCATAGGGAGCGGAGCCATGAACGAACGCAGTGAGTGGAACCATCAGCGACCATCGGGAGCGTCAGAGACATCAGTTCATAAAAATGAGACATCTGTGCATAACCATCATTTCCATGAGACAATTGTGCATGCATTGGGCACGGTGGTGAAAGCATTCCCCGGGTGATTCCGATACCTTTATACCAGTTTGATTATGCAGTAAATAACCGGTTACCGGCAGTGGAAGGGAAGGAAATACACCTGGATGGTAATGCAGAAACCAATCACTATTCTTTAAGGAGATATGTTATGAGACAGACTCATTATAACCGTTCTATTCGCAACAGCAGTCCAGTTTTACAATGGGCATTTTGCTTCTTGATTTTATTTAGTGGCATGCTTTTCGCCCAGAGCTTTGAACCGGCGGATACGCTGGAAGGCAGTGAGATCACCGCACTTTCAAATTTTGGCTGGGACATCGCAGCGGACGGTGATTATGCTTTTATCGGTACCCGGGAAGGCAAAGTCTATGTCTATAAAAAAGACAGCAATGGCGATTGGCTGGAAGATGATATCCTTAGTGACGGCAACGGCGCCGCCGGGGGATACGGCCATTCTGTTGCGATCGATGGGAATAAAGCAGTGGTTAGCGCCCCCCATGTCGATGGTAGCGGCAAACTTTATTTTTACGAACTGATTGGAGGTGTCTGGACAGAAGTGCAAAGCTTGAATTCCAGCACAAATGAAACGGGGGCACGCTTTGGGCATGATGTATCCATGTCTGGTAATTATGTGATTGCCAGTGCTCATTGGGAAGATGATGACAGGGGTGCAACCTACATTTTTGAATGTGTCGCAGGCACCTGGGGCGAGGTTGAAAGATTCGCTGCGAATCCGAATGACTATTCTACTTCCCTGTTTGGCCTTACTGTTGGGATTTCCGGTGATTACGCTGTTGTCGCAAATGACAGTCCCTACGTATATCACCGCAGCGGCGGCAACTGGGCATTGCATGAAATCCTGGTCACCAGTGATGATAATGCGGGCAATCCGAGACAAGTTACTATCGAAGGTGAAGAAATTTTTATTGGCGCCAACACGGTTTCTGAGCCGGGTAATGGTATTCAAGGCGCTGTTTATGAATTTCAACTGACGGGCAACACCTGGGTGGAGACGAAAAGAATTACCAATCCGCAAGATCCAATTCCCCCTTTCTACCGCTTTGGCTCCCGCGTGAGTATCGGCGAAAATATGCTGTTTATTGCAGCAAACAACAACCAAAATCAGATTCATGTTTATGTCCGGGATGATGTAGAAGTTTGGAAAAAACTGCAGATGATTACCGGTACAGAGGCTTTTGGCGCCAGTAGCGATATTGTCGGCAATACCCTATTTGTTGGCGCACCCGGCCAAGTATATCCTTTTATCGGTACAACCTACGTTTTTGAATTGATTGAAGGACCGGCAGCACAAATTCAGGCGATCATCGATGCGATCAATGAGAAGCTGGCTGACGAAGCTCTGCCCCCCGCAGCCGCCAATGATCTGAATAATGCGATCAGCGACCTGGAAACCGCACAGGATTATTTTGAAAGCAACGATTACAAAGAGGGTCTGAAAGTGCTGGAAGAAGCTGCAGAAGATTTAATGGCAGCTGCTGATGATGGTGCCGATATCGCCGATTGCATCCAGGCGTTGATCGACCTCGCCGATGGCTTGGTGCAGGCAGCGTTGGCAACGGCGCAAACTTTTGCTGGCAGCGCCATCGTGGATGATTACATCGCTGATGGTGAAGACTACATTGCCGATGCCGCCGACGAACTGGCCAATGGCGAACCGGATCAGGCTTTGCGTCGCTATTGCAGCGCTTACAAGGAATTGCAGTGGGCCATTCACCTTGGTAGTGCTATTGCCCAGGGGATGGATGCCGAGGGCGACGTCAATGCGATCATCGCCGACGTTCAGGATCTGATCGATAATGGTGGCTATAGCAACGCCGCGGATGCCGACCTGGAAGATGCGATCGAAGAACTGGCAGATGCGATTGCTGATTTCAATAATGGGAATATTCGCAATGGTTTCGATGATTTGCAGGATGCCGTCGAGCAATTACAGGATGCTGAGTCTGATGGTGCTACCGCGACCGGCGAAATCGATGCGATCGTCGCCCTGGCAAAAACGCTGGCGGAAACCAAGCTGGCGGAAGCACAGGAATTTGCCGGAAATCCGGAAACTGATAGCCGCATCGCTGCTGCCCAGGCAGACCTCGCCGAGGCCGCCGATGAAATCGCTGATGGCGATCACGACCGCGCTGTCAAAGAATACCGTGATGCCTGGGAAGATGCCCGGATCGGCCTGGAGCATGGCCGCGGCCTGCGGAAAACCGGCGACGATGGTTCAATTGCAGCCCTGCCGGAAGCATTTCATTTGGCGCAGAACTATCCGAATCCCTTTAACCCCAGCACAACAATCAAGTTTGCGCTGCCAACAGCCAGCAACGTTACCTTGAAGATTTACAACATCAATGGACAGCTGGTTAACACATTGGTCAGCGAAAATTTGAGCGCCGGTTATCATAATGTCAGTTGGAATGGCAAGAATATGAATGGCCAGCATGCTGCCAGTGGATTGTATTTCTACCAGATCACTGCCGGTGAATTCCAGCAGGTTAGAAAAATGATGCTGATTAAATAATCCTATCTCCCCAAATGGATTTGGGGGATATTAAATATATTCTGTTGATTCTGTGGGGGCGAAGCATTCCTTTTCAATCACGGAGATAAATCTACGATCTTTAGAAGGAATGCTTCGCCCCCACAGTACATCTAAAGGCCCTAGATAAATCTACAATAACAGGAATGCTTCACCCCCACAGTACACCTAAAGGCCCTAGATAAATCTACAATATTCAATAGGAATGATCTCCCACCCCCACAGTACACCTAAAGGCCCTAGATAAATCTACAATAACAGGAATGCTTCACCCCAACATCCTTCCAGATCAATCCCCAATCCCTCCCCACCAATTGTGACACACCTTAAAAACTGAAAAAACCTAACACAAATTCATTGCATTTTTGAAATTCCTTTATTAAGATATTTCTTCAGCATAGCTGTGTTCCTACAGTTTTTAATCACAATGTTCTTTATATATAGCGATCTGGCCGGCTGCATCCGTTCTTTCTACGGACCATTGTTTGTTGTTCCAGACAAATTGCTAAAGCCTGATCATATCATAACTCTCAACAATTGAGGAGACTGTATGACGAAGCAGACGAGTTACCGCCGATTTAAATGGCGTATTGCGCCATCAATTCTATTGATTTTCACCCTGTTGGCAATGACAACATTCTCGCTGGCCGGTCAAGAGCAACAAAATAAATTCAAACAGCTAACGGAACGGTTCCAGGAGCTGCGCGGGCAGCAGTCCCCCGGCAGTCTGATGGATCGCTTACGCCAGCCGGCCGCGAACTCGCAGCTTCCCTGGCTGGAGCGGCTCAATTCATCTGACTGGCAAAACAACTCCCTGGATGCAGAGAACTTCGATAGAAATGCTTTCATGTCGAAATTTAAACAGCGCGCCGGCCAATCGAACCATACCCCACTGGAATCCGGAATACTAACGGAACCATATCCAGTAGAATGGGCAGATCCTTTCGAGGATGGTTTTTTTATTAGCACGAGCATCGCAGCAGATGATGCCGGATACAGTTATACCGCTGGTTTTTTTGAAGTAGGATATTTTGTTATTAAAAGGGATGCAGCGGGTGTCGGAGAATGGGCTGTGCCGATTTTTGCAGACGACTTTCTTTTTGAATTAGGCTTTATATTTGGCACTATGCAAATCGCCGTTGACGATGCAGGCAATATTTATGTTTGTGGCGCGGCTTTCGGGGACACCGATTTTGAATCAATCTCCGGTCCGGAAATTACACTTCCAAGCGCAGTCACCCCCAGAATGTTTCTTGCTAAGTATGATAAAGACGGTGATGTCCAGTGGGTCACCTCTGCCGATATCGAATCCGGTTTTTCTGCCGCCATGGGCATAACTGTGGATGATGACGGGAATATTTATATCACCGGTACGTTTGAGGATGACATTCTTCTCGGCCCGGGTGAAACAAATGCAACCCTGCTGGTAGGGGACGTGGGTTTGGAGCCTTTCTGGGCAAAATATAATAGCGACGGGGAATTGCTTTGGGCCAAGCAAGCTATCGGCGACAATATCGGTTTTGCTGCCGGTATCCCTATTGATGCCGCCACTGATGTTACCGTTGACGTCGAGGGCAATGTATTTGTTGTTGGGGTTTTTGAAACAAATCTGCTCATCGAGCCGGGAACATCCGATGAGACATTACTGGAGGCTTCCCTAACGCCGTATGGTGTATTTATTCTGAAATATTCTGAAGACGGAGATTTTCTGGCAGTCATTGATGAGGACATTCCCTTTTTCCCTCTTCCTTTTGCGATCTTTCCCCTATTCTGGTCCCCGGATATTATCGCGGCGCCCAATGGCAACATCTATCTTTCCACCAACTTTTTTGATAGTTCTACCGGAATATCCTTTGTTGTCGCTATGGATGTAGACGGTGATATTCTCTGGGTCAGCCCTAACGCAGGTGAAGATCCTGGCCCTTATGTCTTCGATCTCGCTACTGACGCGGCCAGCAATGCTTTCGCCCATGGGATTGTTACTGATGACGCTGATTTTGATATAGATGGTGCTGATGTCCCGTATATTTATCCCGGTAGTGGTGGTGCAAATGTATTTCTGGAAAAGCTGGACAGTGAAGGCTGCCTGCAATGGGTCCGCACAGAAGCACAGTTGGCATCATCGATCTTCGGTGCGGCCGTGGCCACTTCCGGCAGCTGTGTCTTTACAGCCATTACCAATTTAGCAGGTGATGACATTATTATCGGCCCGGAAGAGCCGAATGAAACGCTGATTGATTTTGAGGGCACGATTACAGTAAAATATAAGGGAAGTGCAGGAAAAGCGTTTACTTTACTGGCCGCAAAAGATATCGAAATTAACCGCCCGCAGCTCGCGGTTGGAGATATGCATGCCAACGACGACATCGATCTGAACAGCGGCGACCCCAGCACTTACGATGGCAACCTCAGCGCGGTCGATGATATCGACATTGCCCGCGATAATACCATCGACGGCGATGTCACTGCCGGTGGCGATCTCGACAACGACGGCACTATTACCGGCACCGCCAGCGAAAATGCCGATGTCGATCCGGTCCCCCTGCCGGTGCTCGATGCTTTCTCGGCCGGCACGGAAGATGTCACTGTTGAGGATGATGACGATCTGGCCCTCGATCCCGGTGCTTACCGTGATGTTGAAGTGGAAAGAGACGGCATCCTCCGCCTCAGTGCCGGGGAATACTTTCTGGATGAGCTGGAATTAGGTACCGACACCCGCCTGATCGTCGATGTTAGCGGAGGCGCGGTAACCGTCAATATCGTTAGCGATCTGGAATTCGGTCAGCGGATGACTGTTAGTGTCAGCGGCGGTAGCTCTGCCCTTTTCACCATCAACAGCATCCAATCCAAAAATATCGATATTGGCCGGGAAGCAACCGTCCGTGCCACAATCATCGCGCCGGATGCAAAAGTACGCGCGGATAGCTATGTTTATTTCGCGGGATCGATTTGTGCGGAAGACATCTCTTTCGGTATCGGCTCGCTGATCTCCACTCATGCCTTCGGTCTGCCGAAAGTGCTGGCAGATGATACTGCTGCCGTGGCATCGCCGCAAACTTTCGAATTGGCGCAGAACTATCCGAATCCCTTTAACCCAACCACGAATATCGGTTTTCGGGTTGCAGAATCCGAATTTATTAGCTTGCAGATTTTTGATATCTCCGGCCGTTTGGTGAAAACGCTGCTGAATGAATCCCGCGATGCCGGGGAATACACCGTGCAGTGGGATGCTACCAACAGCCAGGGACAACGGGTCGGCAGCGGTATCTATTTCTACAAGATCACTGCCGGTGATTTCCAGCAGGTTAGAAAAATGATGCTGATTAAATAAGCCTGGATTCCCAAAAGGATTTGGGGGATTTTAAATATATTCTGTTGATTCTGTGGGGGAGAAGCATTCCTTCTCAAGATCATAGATTTATCTCCGTGATCGAGAAGGAATGCTTCACCCCCACAGATTATAATACTATCTCAAAATTATAAATTTATCTCTGACCTAGAGAAGGAATGCTTCGCCCCCACAGATTATAATGCTATCTCAAAATTATAGATTTATCTCTGGCCTTGCGATGGAATGCTTCGCCCCTACCCTCAAAAATCATAATTCGCAACGTGACAATCGTCACACCAACATTTATAAAAAATGGTTATCGATTATTTTAACCATTGTTCCCGATTTGACAATAAACCTCCTATGGAAAATCGGAGAGTCTGCAAAAAGGATTTTCTCTCCACAAGGTTCAATTCTTTAACATTTGATGACAGCAAGTGTCAGAATCAATATATAGCGCAATTGATTTGCGTTTGTTATCGTTTCGCAAAACGATTTGCTAATTTATTCACTTGGCTTTTGGGGCAGCAACGCGTCTTTAAAACGCGACATTGAAAACTTAAAAGAATTTACATTTAGAACATTATTAATCCTTACTCACGAATCTTATTTCAGAGGAGCTATTATGGCGAGAAGTAAATACGAATCACGCAGATTTTTCCGGCTATTGATATTATTGGTCGCCGGCTTAATCGGGACGGCAGCCTATGCCGATACCCCGGTTTTTATTAATGAAATCCATTACGACAACACAGGCGGCGACCAGGATGAAGGCTTTGAGATTGCCGGTCCTGCCGGCACCGATCTTAGCGGATGGTCGGTGGCGCATTATACCGAAAATGGCACCGTTTATCGAACCACCAGTTTGAGCGGCACGATTCCCGATCAGGCAACCGGTTTTGGCGCTATCTTTTTTGCGGTCGGTTCTAATAACATGCAGAACGGCCCTTCCGATGGCCTGGCATTGGTTGATGCCGGCAACAATCTCGTCCAGTTCCTCAGCTATGAAGGAACGATTAATGCTACGGCTGGTATTGCCAATGGTGAAACCAGCGAAAATATCGGTGTCACCGAAAGCAGCAGCACACCGGTGGGTAGTTCCCTCCAACTAATCGGCTTCGGGGATTGCTACGAAGATTTTAGCTGGGATGGCCCAAAAACCCATACGCGCGGACTCATTAATGGCGCGCAGACGTTAGTAGCGCCGGGCCCCGAACTCGAGTGCACTAGCACGGACGATGCCAGCGACGCGGTTTACAATGATGGCTGGGATGCTGGGGATGACGGTGGCAGCGGCTTCGATGCATGGATATTATTTACCGGTTTTGACGGCAATGGGGGACATTTTATGGCCTCTTCCACCGCAAACGGTGACGGCGACGGAAATTCAGATGATGATATCGATAGCGGCGGCCGTTCCTGGGGAATGTTTGCAAACACTGGCGGCCTGGCAGACGCTTTCCGCCCCTTTACAACACCGATGAGCGTCGGTGATATTTTTTCTGTTGATATGGACAATGGCTGGATAGATGGCGGCGGCACTGTTGGCCTTGCTTTACAGAACACTACCACCGGCGCTAATCTGGTGGAATTTATTTTCATCGGCGGGCAATCAAATTATAGTATTGTCGATGCCAGTGGCACCACTGATACCGGAATACCGTTTACAGACGAGGGACTGTCAATAAAAATCACCCTGCAAGCCGGCGCTACTTATGACATTGATATTACCTCGCTTTTCAGTGGAACGACAACCAGTTTTACCGGACGCAGCCTTCTAAGCGGTGCTGGAGATCAAGTTCCCGGGAGAGTTCGCTTGTTTAACGCCAACGCCGGTTCCGAGAGTCCACGCGATGCCTTTTTTAACAACATGTCAATCTGTGCCCCAATTCCGGAATGTGAGATTACCGGTATAGATGTAAGCGAGCCTAACGCATGTAATCCGCAAACCAACACTTTTAGTATCAATGTGGAAGTCAGCTACGATAATGCACCGAACAGCGGCAACCTGGTTGTTAATGATCAGTCTTTTGCCATCACCAGCAGCCCACAAGTCGTTACTTTAACAGATCTAATTTCAGATGGACAGGTGCACGGCATTACCGCCAGTTTTTCCGAAGATCCGAGTTGCTCACTGAGTGTTCCGGAAGCGTATCAAGCACCAACTTCCTGCTTTGCGGTCGTCATCAACGAAGTAGATCCTAACACGCCGGGTACCGATGCAGCAGAATTCGTCGAACTTTTTGACGGCGGCATCGGGAATACTAGCCTCGATGGCCTGGTAATTGTCTTCTTTAACGGCAGCGATGATGCATCTTATGAAGCGTTTGACCTGGATGGACAAAGCACGGATGGCAATGGTTATTTTGTTTTGGGTAATCCGGGTGTACCAGGTGTTGACCTGACATTTAATCCCGGCGGTAGCGGTGCGTTGCAGAATGGCAACGATGCGGTTGCGCTCTATTTTGGTGATGCTTCAGACTTTCCGAATGATACTGACGTCACCACAGACGGCCTGATTGACGCTTTGGTATATGGTGGCAGTGCAGACGCTGGATTGATGCCATTATTGAATGCAGGACAATTACATATCAATGAAAATGGTAATGGCAACGGCCCGGAAGAATCCATGCAGCGCATTCCCAATGGTTCCGGTGGCGCCCGCAATACCAGCACTTACATTACTATTCCTCCGACACCAGATGCGGAGAACATGGAACCGGTTCCTTGCGAATTTACCAACCTGAAAGCTCAGGATATTAGTGCCTGCGATCCCCTCACCGGCACCTACTCCGCAACAATAAAAGTATCTTACAACGGTGCACCGAACAGCGGCACATTGGATGTCGGAGGTCAATCCTTCCCAATCCTCGGCAGTCCGCAGAATGTTGAATTGACCGACCTCCCGGCAACCGGTGCACTGGTCAGTCTGACGGCGAGTTTTTCAGCCAATACGGAATGCACTTATACCGAAGTTGTATATACCGCACCGGAGAATTGCTTCGATCCGCCCAACGTGCTCATTAACGAAGTAGATGCCGATACTGATGGCACTGACGATATGGAATTCGTTGAGTTGTTCGACGGCGGCGTCGGCAACACTGATCTGAGCGGCCTGGTGCTGGTGCTCTACAATGGTAATGGGGATGAATCTTACGCAGCCTTTGATCTCGATGGATACAGCACCGATGCCAACGGCTATTTTGTCCTCGGTAATCCCAGTGTGCCGGGTGTGGATTTTGTTGTTGATCCCGGCAGCAGTGGCGCCATCCAGAATGGTGCAGACGCGGTTGCGCTTTATGTCGGCGACGCTTCTGATTTCCCGGATGATACGCCGGTTACCGCTACTAGACTCATCGATGCACTGGTTTACGACACCAATGATGATGATGACAACGGACTTATCGATGTCTTGACACCTGGTCAGCCGCAAGTAAACGAAGACGGTCAGGGCGATAAAGATGGTCACTCCAACCAGCGCATTCCCAATGGTTCCGGTGGACGTTTGGTAACAAGCACTTATACCCAGATTCCTCCGACACCGGATGCACTGAATATTGGCCCGCTCGACGGACTGGCCCATCAGTATGTGCTGCTTGCCAACATCGATGTGGACATTAGCGCAGCGACCGCAGTAGATGGCAGCATTCATGCCAACGATGATGTAGACATCAACCGTGGCGCCCCGACTGTATTCGACGGCGACATCAGCGCAGTCGATGACATCGATATCGCCAGTGACAATACCGTTACCGGAGACGTTAGCGCCGGTGATGATCTCGATAACGACGGCACCGTCAACGGCACTGCTGCCGGCAACGCAGTAGTCGATCCGATTCCATTACCGGTATTGGCAGCTTTCAGCGCTGGTACCGAAGACTTTACTGTGGAAGATGGCGAAGACTTAGCACTCGCCCCCGGATCCTACGAGGACGTTACCGTGGAACGGGACGGCACCTTGCGCCTGAGCGTCGGTGAATACTTTATGGATGAGCTGGAACTCGGCACCGATACCCGCTTGATCGTCGATGCAACCGGTGGTGAAGTAATCATTAACATCGTCAACGATCTGGACTTCGGCGATCGCAGCATGGTCATCATGGTTGGCAACACTACAGACAAGCTCACCTTCAACAGCATTGGCAGCCGCAATATTGATATCGACCGGGAAGCAACCGTAGTTGGTAACATTATTGCCCCGGATGCGAAAGTGCGCGCGGATAGCTACACCCGTTTCCGCGGTATCATCTGTGCGAAGGACATCAGCTTTGCCACCGGCTCCACCATCCTCGGCCACGCCTCTTCCATGAGCTTCCCGAAAGTGCGTGTTGTTGATGATGAAGCAGGTGCAATCGCTGCCGCGATCCCGAGCGAATTTGAGTTAGAGCAGAATTATCCGAATCCGTTTAACCCGAGCACGACGATTGCCTTCAGCTTGCCCGAAAGCAATAGCGTAACCTTGCGCATCTATAACATCAATGGACAGCTGGTGCGCTCGCTGGTTAGCAATACCCTCGATGCCGGTTATCATACCTTTAACTGGGACGGCCGGAGCGACAGTGGCACCCAGGCATCCAGCGGTATTTACATCTACCGCGTCGTTGCCGGTGATTTTACCGCGACCCGCAGGATGATTCTCCTGAAATAAAAGAAAGCTTCTGTTAGTAAAAAATGCCGTTTCCTTCGGGGAACGGCATTTTTTAGCTTATATCCATAGTCGAATAAAAACGAAATTTTTGAAGTTTTGAGTATATCGCAGCCTGTTTTATATCTAGCAGCCTGTTTTATATCTATACAATGCTACCCATAGTAAATAATTCGACGGGTTCTTTTCCCGCATTTTATACACATTAATAATCAGCCAATAGAAACAAAACGGAAAACGTTTATGAAAAATTGAGACACAGTTACTTTGCTAAAGATATGACGATATTGAACTGGCAATTCCTCACCAGTGAAACTTCTTTCCTACTGCGTCTATGAGGAAAAGCATTGTATTAAAGGAGAGGTAAATGAATCAGACAAAAAAGATAATACTGTACTTTATAGTGCTATTACTTGGGATAACCCTGACACCATTGCAAGGGCAGACCGTTGCTTACGTGGCAAATCTAAATTCTAACAATGTCTCGGTAATCGATATCGCTACGAACACTGTAACCAATACGATATCCGTCGGAGATAAACCGCGTAGTGTGGCGATCACCCCCGATGGCGCTGCAGCCTATGTAACAAACAGGGAATCTAATAGTGTCTCAGTAATTGATGTCGCCACGAGTACCGTCTCCGCGACAGTTGCCGTGGGCGCCTACCCAAATAACGTAGCAATTACCCCCGACGGCACTGCGGCCTATGTAACAAATAGGGCATCTAATAGTGTCTCAGTAATTGATGTCGCCACCAACACTGTCATAAGCACGATAACCGTTGGAAATGTGCCAAATCGTGTGGCGATCACCCCCGATGGCGCAACTGCCTATGTCACCAATCAAGGTTCTGATAATGTCTCGGTGATTGATGTCGCCACCAACACCGTCACCACAACGATAGCCGTCGGAAATGCGCCATCTTGTGTAGCGATCACCCCCGATGGCGCAACTGTCTATGTGGCAAATCGTAATGGACCTCAAAGTATCTGGATGATCGATGTCGCCACCAATACCGTCACTCCCCCGGAAATTTCCTTGTCTGGGATCATCCCGCTTGATATAGTGTTCTCCCCCGATGGCACATCGCTCTATGTGACATCTCCTTTTTCCAACACCCTGGCAGTCGATGTCGCCACCAATACCGTCACCACCTCCGGACTTACTAATAGTCTTTTCCTGGCGTTCACTCCCGATGGCGCAACTGCTTACCTCCTGGGAAATAATTCTGTCTTAGTAGTCGATGTTGCCACCAACACCCACATCACCAATTTATTCGTGGGATCTTCCCCATCATCTATAGCTTTTTCAGGCAGCGCCTCACCAGCTGATAAACTGGCTGATATTATCAGCGCGGTTATAGACCTGCGCGATGACTCAGCCACTCCGGCAGCTGCTACGAATCATCTGAATGATGCACTTGCAGAGCTGCAGGACGCCCTCAACCAACTAAACATAAACGACGCCTACGAAGCATTCAAAGGCCTGGAAGATGGCATCGAAGACTTACAACTGGCCGAGGGTGACGGGGCGAACGTCACTGAAATTATCGAGGATATTTACGATCTGGCGGATGAATTGGCGCAGCAGGCCTATGCCACGGCGCAAGGATATGGTGGTAGCAGCAGTGAGGTTGATAACTACATTAGCGATGGCGAAGGTTTTCTGGCAAACGCCCTGGCTGAGCTGGCGAATGGCCATCCCGATCAGGCGGTGCGCCGCCTCGGCAGTGCTTACCAGGAATTCCAATGGGCGATCCAGCTCGGCAGTGCTATCGCCGAGGGCACGGATGCGATCGCAGATGTCAATGCAACAATCGCTGATGTGCAGGATCTGATCGACAACGGCGGCTACAGCAGTAACGCCAATGCGGATTTGCAAGATGCCATCGATGAAATGGACGATGCCATTGCAGGTTTCAACGATGGGGATATCTATGCCGGTCTCAGCGATCTCCGTGATGCCGTGGAAGAGTTGCAGGATGCCGAATCCGATGGTGCCACTGCGACAACGGAAATCGACGCTATCGTTGTCCTGGCAAAAGCACTCGCGGAAGCGAAAGTAGCGGAAGCGCAAGCATTTGCCGGTAACCCGGAGACCGACAGCCGTATCGCTGCGGCCCAGGCCGATCTTGCCGATGCCGAGAGTGAAATAGCTGATGGTGACTACGACCGGGCCGTGAAAGAATATCGTGATGCCTGGTACGATGCCCGCATCGGCCTGGAACATGGCCGCGGCCTCCGTAAAACTGATGATGATAGTGTTACCGCTGCCCTGCCGGCTAACTTTGTGTTAGAACAGAATTATCCCAATCCGTTTAACCCGAGCACCACAATCGCCTTCAGCCTGCCGGAAGCCAGCAGCATTACCCTGCGCATTTACAATATCAACGGTCAGTTGGTGCGCACACTGCTGAGCAATATGCTTGATGCTGGAAACCATAGCATTAACTGGGATGGTAGAAGTGACAACGGCACCCGGGCATCCAGCGGTATTTACATCTACCGCGTTGTCGCCGGTGATTTTAGCGCTGCGCGCCGGATGATTCTTTTGAAATAAACCAATTTCTGTTAGTAAAAAGTGTCGCTTCCTCCGGGAAACGGCATTTTTGTATATTATCACTTTCTTTACCTGACAATTTATTTAACGCTCTTGCCAAGGCGGGTTGAGTGTTGGCAACAACACCAAACCTCTATTCATCCTGAGCTTGTCGAAGGGTGAATCGGCCTGGGAATTATCCTTCGACGGGTATATCGTGAGCTTGCCGAAGGTTGATTACGGGTGTACTGAATACTAATTGCCAAAGAAAGATCATTTCACCAACATCGCGACCACAAAGGGATAATTACCATAAATACCCATAAAGGAGAGGACTTATGCATACCAAGAGACATGACTTTCTGCCCGGGAGAATTGCCAGTTTACCTGCCGGCAATTTTCTCATCATCACAAAATTTTTACTAATTTTCACTCTGCTGTTCAGCGGTTTTCTGAACGCTCAACCGATTGAGGACGAATGCAGCAGCAGCGCCGCTAATGCTGAGGACTATAACGCTGGCGACAATATTTACATTTGGTCAGACGGTTCCAACGACGGCAGCGGCTTTGGCGCCTGGCAGTTATCCACAACCGACAATGATCCCGCCCGCAACGGCCACTTCATTGGTAACTCTGCAGCTAACGGAAATGGCGATGATAATCAGGATGATGACATCAATAAGGACGGCCGTTCCTGGGGACTGTACGCCAACCAGGGAAACACCGCCAGCGCAATACGCCCTTTCACAACCCCAATGGTCATCGGTAGCTCCTTTTCCCTGAAAATGGATAACGGCTGGGTCGATGAAAATTCTGGCAGTAAAGTTGGTTTCAGTCTGCAAAACAGCGCTGGAGAAGATTTGGTGACTTTCCAGTACGATGGTCTTGCCGGGCATTATCAAATTATTAATTTCGGAGGTACGGGGAATATCGATCCGGAGGATATCGACTTTACCGATGAAGGAATATGCATCAAAATCACCTATGCCGATGTGGAATTGTATGATATCGAAATCATCGATATCATCAGCGGCGAAAGTTACACCCCGTCCCGCGAGCAATTTATCTCAACGAATGGGCCGCAGGTGCCTGCACAGGTGCGCCTTTTCAATATGAATGCCGGTGGAGATTCTCCCCGGGATATTTTCTTCAACTGCCTGGAACTCTGTCCGCCTCCCTGCGAAATTACCGATCTGGAAGTCGTCGAACAGGATGTTTGTAACCCGGAAAGCAATACCTTTACCTCACTGGTGCGGGTTACTTACGCCAATCCTCCTTCCACTGGTAATCTGATCGTATACAGCCGATCCTTCCCGATTCTTGGCAGCCCGCAGGATGTCGAATTATCCGACCTCCCTGCCGAGGGCGGCAGCATTGATGTCACCGCCTATTTCTCCGATGAGCCGGAGTGCACTTATACCGAGGCGGGCGTGATTATCGCCCCGGCCAGTTGCAGCGACCTTACTTGCGAAAATAGCGACGCCACCGGCACAGCTTACGACGACGGTTGGCAAAGCGGCGACAACGACGGCAGCGGCTTCGGCCCCTGGGCCCTGTCTACTTCCAGCGGCGAACCCGCCCGGAATGGTTTCTTCATCGGTAATTCCATCTACAATGGCGACGGTGACGGCAATAGCGATGGGGATATCAACACCAATGACCTCACCTGGGGACTCTATGCCAATCAGGGCAACACTGCCACAGCGACCCGCCCCTTTGCACAAGTAATGACAGAAGGCTCCTGCCTGTCTTTTAAAATGGATAATGGCTTTGTCGAGCCCGGCGGTCAGGTTACCGCCACCCTGCTAGCTGCCGGTGGTTCATTGCTCGATATCCTTTTTGCCGGTGACGCTTCACAATTTCAAATAGATCCTTCGTTCTACCACATATTTGATGACAATGGTCTTAGCAATACCAACCTGGACTTTAGCGATGAAGGATTAGAAATAAAAATTACCGTTCGCGCCGGAAATACCTATGATCTGGAAATTATTCGTTTGGAAGGTGGCACCGCTACTTTTAGCGGACGTTCATTTAAGTCGGTTTCCGGTAATCCGGCACCAATAGGGATTGTATTTACCAATCATAACGCTGGCGCCGATCCTCCCCGGGATTTATTTGTCAACAGTCTGGAAATTTGCCATCCGATTGATGGATCCTCCGGACATGATCTGGTCTTGTTTGCTGAGGAAGATGTCGACATCAGCGCCGCCGCCCTGGTCGATGGCAGCATTCATGCGAATGATGATGTGGACGTCAATCGCGGCGCCCCGACGATCATCGACGGCAATATCACTGCAGTAGATGACATCGATATTAGCAGCGACAACACTGTCAACGGCGACGTTTTGGCCGGTGATGATCTGGACAACGATGCAAACGTCAACGGCACCGCCAGCGGCAATGCTGCTGTCGATCCCATCCCGCTACCTGCCCTGCCGCCCTACAGCGCCGGCAGCGATGATGTCGATGTGGAAGACACCGACGATCTCGTCCTGCCTCCTGGCTCCTATCGGGATGTTGTCGTGGAGCGCGACGGCGTGCTTCGCTTCAGCAGCGGTGAATACTTTCTGGATGAACTGGAGTTTGGTACCGACACTCGCTTGATCGTCGATGCCAGTGGTGGTCCGGTCATCGTTAATATCGTCAGCGATCTGGAATTCGGTCAGCGCATGGTGGTAGAAATCAGTGGTGGGACAAGCAATTCTCTGACCTTCAACAACCTGCAGAGCCGCCGCATCGATATCGGTCGGGAAGCTACCGTGCTGGGTAATATCATCGCCCCGGATGCCAACGTTCGCGCGGATAGCTATGTGAACTTCCGTGGCACAATCTGTGCAGAAGACATCGTTTTTGCCACCGGCGCAGCCATCCTCGGCCATGGTTCCGCCCAAAGCTTCCCGAAAGTGCGGACGAATGGCGAAGATGGGGAAGCCCTCGCTGCTTTAGCGGATGATTACGAGCTGCTGCAAAATTATCCCAATCCGTTTAACCCGAGTACAACGATCGGATTTCGGATTTCGGATGCCGGCATCGTTACCTTGAAGATTTATGATATTTCCGGTCGCCTGGTAAAAACCTTGCTGAATGAGAACCGCAATGCCGGAAATTACAGCGTCACCTGGGATGGCACTAATCAATCGGGCGTCAAGGTTGGCAGCGGTATCTATCTCTATAAATTGACCGCCGGGAATTTCCAGCAGGTGAAGAAAATGATGCTGATTAAATAAGGCAATATTCCCAAACGGGTTTGAGGATTATTTAACTGTTGGGGTGAAGCAGTCCCTCTAAAAAACGGAGATATATCTTCGATCTTTAAATGGAATGCTTCACCCCAACAAATATTTTTTCGATCTTATATAGGACTGCTTAACCCAAACAAAAAATTATCAGGAGAGGAATTATGAAATTTATTGATATCCCAAAAATATCAATATTGAAATTTATTGGTTTTAGGCAGCAAAATCACAGTTTGAAATGCTATCACTCAAATTCAGTCGGTATAGCGATGCTAATATTTACGCTCATCTTGGGCAATATAGCAACCGCCCAGGAGCTCAAATGGGCGAAAAGCGCCGGCGGGACGGGTTTTGAAGAAATCATCGGTATCACCATCGATGATGCCGGCAACAGCTTTGTTTGTGGTTATTATGAAGCCAGCACAACCTTTGGCGCCACTGAAGCCAATGAAACCATCCTGATCAGTCCCGGCAGCAGCAGCATTTTTATCGCCAAGTATGATGAGAACGGTTTGCTCGTTTGGGCAAAAAGCGCCGGGGGCAGCAGTTTTGATACCGCTGAAGATATTGCTCTTGATGGCACCGGCAACATCTACATCACCGGCTTCTTTAGCGGCAGTGCAACCTTTGGGCTCAATGAAACCAACGAAACCACTTTAACCAGTCTCGGTTCCGATGATATCTTTGTTGCCAAATATAACGGAAATGGCGAACTCGTTTGGGCGACGCAGGCCGGGGGTCTTAATAATGGATTTTTTGCGCGGGATTTCGGCACAGCCATTGCCGTGGACGATGCTGGTAATAGCTATATCACTGGTGCGTTTCATTTTACCGCTACCTTCGGCGATGGAGAAGCCAACGAAACCAATTTAACCAGCGCCGGATCTGAGGATGCATTTCTGGCAAAGTATGATACGAACGGGCTACTGCAATGGGCGAAACGTGCCGGTGGCGCCGGGGGAAGATTCTTCTCGGATAGAGGTAAAGATATTGCGATCGATGACGCAGGTAATAGTTACGTTACCGGATATTTTAACGGTGCAGCGACCTTCGGTTCCGGCGAGGCTAACGCAACTATTTTGAATAGCAGTGGCAGCGAAGATATTTTCCTCGCGAAATATGATGGGAACGGACTACTTCAATGGGCAAAGTCAGCTGGTAGTAGTGCCGGTGACATGGGCAACTCCATTGATATAGATGATAATGGAAACAGCTATATTACCGGGTATTTTAGTGATATGGCAACATTTGGCAGTGGAGAAACCAACGCAACCACCTTAAACAGTGCTGGGTCTTTCGACAGCTATTTCGCAAAATATAACGGTAACGGATTACTTCAATGGGTCAAACAAGCTGGCGGAACCGGTTTGGAGGAAAGCGCTGCCCTCGCCCTGGATGGTAACGAAAATAGCTATATTACCGGTTCATTCCGTGATGTAGCAACCTTTGGCAGCGGCGAGGCGAATGAAACGATGTTAACCGCTACCGGGGTTTCGGACATCTATCTGGTAAAACTCGATAAAGATGGTGTATTACAGTGGGTAATCGGCGTCGGTAACACAAGTTTTACCGGTGGCTATGGTATTGCGACGGATGCCGATGGCAATATTTATGTCGTTGGTCTCTACAGGGGCGCCGATGTAACTTTTGGTAGCGGAACGGCGAACGAAACTACTCTGAGCTATATTGGTGGTATCGATATGTTTATCGTGAAGTATAGTGGCGGCGATGGAGGTGCTGAAGCGATTATCGGCGATATCACGAACATCATAAACGATCCCTCCGTCCCCCCGGCAGCGGAGAATGATTTGAATGATGCTGTCAATAATCTACAGGATGCTGTGGACAATATTAACGGCAACGACGTTCAGGAAGCCTACAAAGGATTGGAAGATGCCGCGCAGGATTTGATGGCTGCCCTGGCCGACGGCGCGGATGTTTCCGAGCTGATCACTGCGATTGTTGAACTTGCGCTGGGGCTTGCCGAAGAAACGGTTAATGAAGCCGATGCTTTTGCCGGCACCACACAAGTGGATGCTTACATCGATGATGCCAACGATTTTTTTCAGGATTATCAGGATGAATTAGCCGCCGGCAATTTTGGACTGGCGATTCGTCGCCTGGCCAGCGCCCGTAAAGAGCTGCAACGGGCCGTCCACCTCGGTAGCGCGATCGCCCAGGGGATGGATGCGGAAGCTGATGTCCAGAATGCGACAACTGCTATTCAGGATTTAATCGACAATGGCGGTTACAGTGGGAATGCAAATGCAGATTTACAGGACGCCATCGATGCATTGAATGATGCCATCGCGGATTTCAACGATGGTGAGATCAGTGATGGCTTCGATGATCTGCGCACCGCTGTCGAAGAGCTCCAGGATGCCGAAGCCGACGGCGCGGATGCTACAGATGAAATTGATGCCATTGTTACATTAGCCAGAACCATCGCGGAAACCAAACTCACCGAGGCCCAGGAATTTGCCGGCAATCCGGCAACAGATGATCGTATCTCCGATGCACAGGAGGATATCGCTGATGCACAGGCAGAAATCGCAAGCGGTGATCATGATGTTGCAGTAAAAGAATACCGGGACGCCTGGGATGATGCTCGCATTGCGCTCGAACATGCCCGCGGTTTGCGAAAAACCGGTAATGATCGGGACGCTGTTGCGGAATTACCGGTAACATATGAATTGTTGCAAAATTACCCCAATCCGTTTAACCCGAGCACGACGATCGGATTTCGGATCTCGGATGTCGGAATTGTTACTTTAAAGATTTATGACATTTCCGGACGTCTGGTAAAAACCTTGCTGAATGAGAACCGGAATGCCGGTAATTACAGCATGACCT
Organism: Calditrichia bacterium; assembly: GCA_028284905.1. Lineage (GTDB taxonomy): Bacteria > Calditrichota > Calditrichia > RBG-13-44-9 > J075 > JACKAP01. The sequence continues at coordinate 81,368 of JANQQU010000085.1, read as the reverse complement.
GGGATGGCACCAATCATTTGGGAAATAGGGTTGGCAGCGGTATCTATTTTTATAAATTGACCACCGAGGATTTCCAGCAGGTGAAAAAAATGATGCTGATTAAATAAGTATAGGGGCGAAGCATTCCATCTCAAGGACACAGATAAATCCAAGATCTTAATATGGAATGCTTCGCCCCGACTGAAAATCAAAACCTAACCACCGGCGATTTCCACCAGGTAAAAAATGATTTTTCACCCCCACGGATATTTTTTGTCCCCTATCCCCCACCTCATTCGTTAAATTTCCGTAGATCAAATATCATTCGATTAAAGAACGGAGTAACGCAATGAAAAAATTTTTGTATATTTTCAGAAACGATCCGGCCACCCCGCCAAAAATGTCCCCGGAAGAAATGCAGGATCATATGAAAGCCTGGATGACCTGGATGCAGGAGCTATCAGAGAAAAATTTGTTTATTGATGGACTGCCCCTGGCACCGGAAGGGAAAAAAGTCAGCGGTGATGGTTCCGTGGTAACAGATGGTCCGTTTATGGAGGGCAAAGAAGTGGTTGGTGGTTACATGCTGCTTTATGCGGAGAATCTGGCGCATGCGACAGAACTTTCGAAAGTTTGTCCGATTTTTGATTATGGTGGCCAGGTTGAGATTCGGGAAACGATGGACATGGAGCAGTAGGCAGTTGTCAGTTGACAGTTATCAGTGAACAGTTATCAGTGAACAGTTATCAGTTGATGGTTTTGGGATTTGGTTGGGAGGATGTTGGTGTTTTATATTTCGGACTGGTGTCCTTAACACTGTCACTAAACAAAGGGATTCAATGGGTAAAAGGAAACATCTGGCTTCTTCTCTTGATCATCTTTTTCGCCGCGAGTATAGCAAGCTGGTTGCTTTACTTGCAGCGAAATATGCTGCTCGAAATATTGATCTAGTTGAGGATGCTGTTCAGGATGCCCTGTTGAAAGCGATGCAGGTATGGAGTTATCATCATACCATTCCGGATAATCCCACCGCCTGGCTCTATCGGGTGGCTAATAATCGCCTGATCGACTTGCTCCGCCGGCAAAAATTCCAGGTAGATGCGACTGATGAAATCCTGCTAAATGCCGGCACAGATCCTGCACTTCCTGATTTTGATCAGGTGTTGCCGGACGAAATGCTCACTATGATCTTTGCCTGCTGCCATCCTTCCCTCTCGGAAGCAGAACAAATTATGTTGAGCCTGAAATTATTGGGCGGACTAAGTGTCCGGGAAATCGCCGCCTCGCTGTTTAAAAAAGAGGAAGCGGTAAAAAAAGTCATTTATCGCGCCAAACAAAAGTTCAAGAGTAAAACTATTGAGTTACAACCGCCGGACAATGCCGACCTTAATAAACGCCTGCAAGTCGTTCTAAAAGTGCTTTACTTGATGTTCAACGAAGGATATAAAGCGACCGAAGGGGATCAGCTCATCAAAAAAGAGATATGCGAGGAAGCTATTCGTTTAGCTTACCTCCTGCATCAGCATCGTTTTCAGGAAACACCCCATCTCAACGCTTTACTGGCACTAATGTGTTTTAACGCTGCCCGCTTTGATACGCGAATCGACGCTGATGGTAATTTGCTGACACTGGCGCAACAGGATCGGGAAAGATGGGATCAGGAGTATATTCAATGGGGATTGTATTTTCAGCAGCTTTCTGCGCGGGGAAGGGAAATCAGCGAATATCATTTGGAGGCTGGTATCGCCAGTTTATATGTGACGGCACCTTCATTTCCGGAAACGGATTGGTCCGCAATTCTTATGCACTACGATGCGCTTATCCAGCATAATCCTTCCCCGGTTATCGCTCTCAATCGTGCGGTAGTACTGGGGAAAGTGGCCGGGCCGGCGAAAGCGTTGGCAGCGATTTCCGTATTCGAATCCAGACCGGATTTAGAAAACCATCACCTACTTTACTCGATTAAAGCGGATTTACTATTGCTGCAGGATGAGTATGAATCTGCTGCTGCACTGCTGAAGCGCGCTATCGATTTAACCGGCAATGCTATAGAGAAACGCTTCCTCAGGAATAAACTGGCGGGAATTGATATTTAAAAGGTCAGGGTTCAAAGCTTTCGTTCAGAATTAAAATAACCAACTCTGAACATTGAACTTTGAACCCTGAACAATATATTTATTTCTGTAAAATAATTTTCCGAAAAATCTTCTGACTGCCGACCTGCAATTTCACAAAATATATTCCGGATCCGACAACATTTCCAAATTCATCCTGCCCATCCCAAACGAGTCGATGATAACCAGCGCTTTGGGGACGATTAATCAGGGAACGCACTCGCTGTCCAAGAATGTTGTAAACATCAACTTGCACAGTTTCATCCTGCGGTAATCCATAGAGAAAAGTAGTTTCCAGATTGAAAGGATTGGGGTAATTCCATTCCATCGTCAATACTTCCGGAATATTCCCCGTATGCAGTGCCGTCACTGTGTTGGGAGCGAACTTTAGTGAATCCTCGAAAACGACTTTAGCACTGGGATTGCTGACCGTCCCCGGGCAAACCAGTCCGGTCGCAGCAAATATCACATCCCAACCAACAATCGCTGTAGAAGCGTCATTGTTGATCGCTGCAAATATGCCCATGGGATAGTCCGGTAATGGTTTCTGATAACTCTGAATACCATCGGTATTGGAAACGCCGGTTAATTTCAGTGTGCCGAGATAACCCCAGGATTTTCGGTCGAAAACCTCAAATTCTGTTTGCGCGCCAACCTGGTCGGAAACAATAATCAACCCGCAGCCATTATCAAAATTTCCCTCATGCGGACAACGATAAATGATTACACCTTCCGCATCACTTTGAAAGATATTGTTTCCGCCGAAAACATTTGTGCCATTATCAAAATTTGCGCTGCCGTCCGGATTGAACACATAAACGCCGGTACGATCACTTTCGTCGGGAATATAAAGCCGTTGGTAGAAATTGTCACCGACGACTGTTTCCACAGAAGTGCCCGGAATAAATTCAAAAAGATATTCCCCGGTTTCCGCATTATGGACATAAAAAATCCGGTCAGCACTAACGTAAAGGCGTTTTTCTCCGGTCAACAATTCAAACAAACCGATATTGGGCTCGGATTTTAAGTCGACATTCTCCTTATTGAAATTATAGACAAATTCCAGATCCGGCAAGGTAAATACGCTGATGGTATTGGAGGGTGCAGAGATAGAAATATAGAGCAAGTCCGTTTCCTGATCGATAGCGACGCCATTTACCCGGCTGGCAGCGAAAGTCGGATGCACCAAGGACGGTTGCTCATTATTCACAAATGGATATTTCCAGACTTCCACCAACTGGCTACCTTTTGAGGTCACAAACATCAGGGTATTAGATGAATCGGGTGCTTCCCAGAATTCAATTGTATCGACATCATTACCTTGCCCAAGCAGGTCCAATGCCGGGACAACCTCCACGACGCCAAATGGTTGGAAGTTTCCCAGTTGTGTCCCATTATAATTAACAGTGATGGTACGATCCTGCACCATTGTCACAGTAATGGGATTATCCGTAGATAACGCGCTACCAATGTCTCCGCTCCAGTCAACGAATTCAAATCCTTCGTTGGCAGTCGCTTCCAGGGTTACCACCGTATTGTTGTCATAAGCTTCCTGATCGGGGCTGATAGTGACGGTGCCAACTCCGCCGGGCGGGTCGGAGATCAGGGTCAATTTATAACCATCGACAATTACGTTACCGTCAATAACCGCTGCTGTTGGCAACAAATCGACAGTGGCGGAAGAAGCCATTGCTGTGTAAGCGAGGTCCAAACCGGAAACATCGGTCGCACTGCCGATGACATTAAAAGTAAGCTGTAACAGACTTACCGTGCCACCGACCCCGGTGCCATTGCTGCCATCAAATGAAATAACGCCGAGCGCACTATTACTACGATCTACGCTACCGCTAAATCCTTGTTGAAGGTCGCTGTCGGATTGGTAGGAGAGCACTGCCGGATCCCAGCTAAGGCTGCCGGTGAATGATCCCAGCAGATCGCTGATGGCAGTCATGTCTGCGGTAATATCCACCGTAATAATTTCTCCGGAGAAGGGGCTATCGTCAGATGGATCAGCGATGCTTAAAACGCCGGGGATTCGGGAGAAGTTAGCAGTGACTGAGCGGTGTTGATCCATTGTCAGTCCAAGCGGGTTATCTGTGGGCGTTGCATCGCCGATATCACCACTCCAGCTATCAAACTGGTACCCCGAGACCGGTGTTGCAGTAACAGTTACCGGGGTGTTTTCATCAAAGATAACCAGATTCGGATCGCGGGAAACACTACCGCCAATTACCGGCTCCGCATCGGTAGTAAGGATGTATTTTGCCGGGCCGGTGCTTCCGCCGGGCAATAACTCCAGGCCAACAAATGCCCATTCCGAGTTGCTGCTAAATGTGCCGTTAAAATTGACCAGACCCGCTGTTTCTACTTGCATATCGACGATTGCCAAACCAGCTGCAGAACCGCCGGAACCGCCTTGAACCTCGGCACGTTCTGCGAATCCGAAACCGGGAGAGTGAGGATTCAAGCGCCGGGCAATCGCCCCAAAAACGGTTGCATTTTCCACACTCGTTGTCAGGTCAAAAGAATAATTGTTCGTATTAGAGCCTCCGGAGCAATCTCCATCTAATCCATTGGTATTTCCGGAAATGATCGTTCCGATCGGATTGTCTGTATCCGCGCCGGAATAACGGGCGACAATAATCACCGCATTTTCCGGGGTGCCATTAAAAACAGCCGTAACTATCCCATCGCCTGTTGGTGACCCCAATGCCCACCAGATCTCTGAACCAGTTTGATTGTTCCGTCCGGAACATTGTGCTTTTGCTAATTGCCAGGTTAAACCTAGCCCGGTTACACCAATTGTTGTCTTGTTTGCTTTTGTGGAAATCGCTGCCAGATATAAGTGATCCTCCACAGCTATTACATCTTCACTGGTGCTCACCTGGTTAGCACCTCCCGAGGTGCCGGTTTTCAGGTCCTCGAAAGTAACTTCCGGGCTGCCGGGAATAAAGTTGGCGATCACGTCCCGATTCGTATCCATCGTTAGCGTAAGGGGATTATCGCTGGCATTCGCAGCACCAATTTCTCCTCCCCAGCCGGCGAAAATAAATCCATTGACCGGCGTCGCTGTTAGTGTAACCGATTCTCCGAAATCGTATAATGCTTTATCCGGATCGGCGGTTACCGCACCGGCTTCTGCGGGTGAGGCCGAATAGTCGAGAACTTGCTGAATCTGACTAAAAATAGCCGTAATATTCCGATCCTGATCCATCGTTACAGTAATTGATAATCCTGATGGATTTTCATCAGCAATGTCCCCGCTCCAATTTGCAAAACCAAAACCAAGATTAGGTACTGCAGTGAGGGTTACACTACTGCCGGGATCAAAGAGCATCTGATCCGGCGACAGCTGAATATTCCCGCCATTGGCCGGAGACGCATTTACATTCAATGCATATCCACCTACGGTAATAGTGCTGTCGGTAACATGCAAAATCGAAAGCAGATCTTCCGGAAGAGTAGATGCAAGGGCAGAAAAGGCCAAATCCAGCAAAGTGGAATTTCCAACATTTCCAATAACGGTAAAGTCCAACGTCAGGACGTCAAAAGCAGCGCTGGCACCACTGGCATGAGTCCCATTAAACCCGACATTGCCGGTAGCCGCATTGGCAACATCCACTGTGCCGGTAAATCCTCCAAGTAATCCACTATTGCTGTTATAGGAAAGCACAGCAGTATCCCAACTCAGACTGCCGGTAAAACTACCGAGCATATCATCACTGTTGCTCATATCCATCCGAATCGCAACCGTTACCGTTTCGCCTTTAATTGGCAATTCCTTATCAGGCAGTACAGCTGCGGCAACAACTTCAGGTATTTCAGCGAAATTCGCCTGCACATTGCGATCCTGATCCATAACTACATCGATACTAAGGTCAGTGGCAGTAGCAGCGCCGATATCGCCAGTCCAATTGATAAATTCGTAACCGTCGGCAGGTGTTGCTGTTAGTGTCACTGTTTCGCCATGGTTGTAGGTAATTTTATCCGGATAAGCAACAGCGCTTCCCCCGATAGCCGGCGATTCGGTCAAGGTTAAAGTTCGCTGGATCGGGGCAAAATTCGCCTGCACATTCCGATCCTGATCCATGGTCAAATTAATTTGCAAATCCGTCGCTGTCGCGCCGCCAATATCCCCGCTCCAATTGACAAACTCGAATCCGACAGCAGCAGTTGCGGTTAATTGTACTGTCTCTCCATGATCATAGGTCGCCTTGTCCGGGTCTTTAGCGACATTACCGCCAGCAATCGGGTCGATCGTTACCGTCAATGTTCTCTGGATCGGGGCAAAGTTTGCCACGATGGTGCGATTCTGATTCATCATTACATTAATTTGCAGATCTGTCGCTGTCGCGCCACCAATATCCCCGCTCCAATTGACAAATTCGTAACCACTGGCCGGGGTGGCAGTTAAATCCACAGACTCATTATCGTCATAAGTCGCTTTATCCGGATCGACGGTAACAGTCCCGCCAATTGCCGGTGAAGCAGTCGTATTGAGAGTCCGGACAATGGGGCCACTGCTACCATTTGGCATTAACACCAATGCTGCCGCGGACCAGTCGACCCGGCCGCTAAAAGCGCCATTGGCGACTACCGGACCAGCTGTGTCGAATGTTTGATCCTGAATGGCAATATTTACCTGGTCGCTGCCACTTCCCCGGGAGAATTCCAAACGCTCGGTGTATCCTGCCCCGGGTGTATGGTTTTTATTCCGCAGACTGGCAACCGAGAAAACAACAGCGCCATCTGCGCCAGTGGTTAAATCAAGTGAATAATCACGGCCATCCGAACCGCCGGAGCAGTTACCATCTACGCCATTATCATTTTCTGATACCGTTTCTCCGATCGGCACAACTGTATCAACGCCGGAATACCGGGTAACAGCAATCACTGCATGATTCGGGTCGTCATCGAATGTCGCCTGCACCGTCTCACTCGTTACGGCTGTGCCAACACCAATCCAGATATCAACCATATTATGACTACGGCCGGAACATTGTTGCTTGTGGCGGATCCAATTCAATCCCAGTCCATTTACACTGGTAACGTTTTTGAATGGCTTGGAAGAGATTACAGCTAAATAATACTGATCTCCGACCGCCGGCACACTACTACTCGTTTGTACCGAGAATGCTCCGGAAGATGATCCGGTTGTAGCGCCCTCAAATACAATTTCAGTCGGGCCGGCCTCAAAGTTCGCGGTAATACTCCGGTCCTGATCCATTAATATATCAATGGTCTGATCTGTGGGATTTGCAGCGCCAATATCACCACTCCAAAAGGAGAACTTAAAGCCGGATGCGGCGGCGGCAGTCAACTGCACAGTTTCGCCATTATCATAGGTTGGTTTATCCGGATTGGCAGCGATGCTGCCAGTAGCGGTGGGAGAAACGTTTAGCGTCAAGCTGCGCTGGATCGGGGTAAAATTCGCAGTGACGGTTCTGCCCTGATCCATTGTTACTTCGATAGAAATATCCGTGCTGGTTGCGCCGCCAATATCTCCGCTCCAGTTTGCAAATTCAAAACCGCTTGCCGGTGTGGCGGTAAGGGTTACCACTTCATTATTATCATACGCGTTTTTATCCGGACTACGGGAAACACTACCTCCGGCGGTTGGGGAAGCGACTGTTGTTAGTATGCGACCTGCAACTGTCAGGTCATCATCATTTTCCTCCAAATCCGCAAGCAAATCCGCGCTAGTGCTGCTCAATAGTTGATTAACAGATACATCGGAAGTACTGGTCGTACCTGCACTCCCAATAACCTGAAAGGATACCGACAATAATTCGAAGGTATTATCTGCACCAGTTGGATGGGTGCCGTTAAATCCGATTGAACCGCTAGCAACATTGGTGATGTCCACTGTGCCGCTAAATCCAGCGCTGAGCCCACTATGACTCTGGTAACTTAATACAGTTTCATCCCAGCTTAAATCACCACCGATTGTACCCAGCAGGCTAAAACTGCCCGTCATATCCACGGCGACAGAGACGGTGATGGTTTCTCCGGTAAAAGGGGCATCGTTGCTATTGGTAGCGCTAACTTTCACCACTTCCGGAATGGCTGCAAAATTTGCAGTTACGGTTCTGTCCTGATCCATCGTCAGGTCGATGGAAGGATTACTGGCCGAAGCGCCGCCAATATCCCCGCTCCAATTGACGAATTCGAACCCGGTCTCGGCAGTGGCATTCAGATTCACCGATGTGCCATAATCATAACTGACCTGGTCGGGAGTAACCGTTACATTACCACTACCGCCAGGCGTTACGTTTACATTCAGGGTTTGTTGAATCGGGGTAAAATTTGCCTGGACGCTACGATCCTGATCCATTGTCAGGGTTATTTCTGTATTATTTGAATTTGCAGCGCCAATATCCCCACTCCAGTTAACAAAGTTAAATCCGATGGCCGGCACCGCTGTCAAGGTGACATCGCTGCCGTCATCATAGGTCGCTTGATCCGGACTGGCATTAATACTACCGCCATTGGAGGGATCCACGCTGGTTGTCAAAGTTCGTTGAATCGGAATAAAATTCGCCGTTACCGTGCGATCCTGATTCATTACCAAATCGATAGTAGAGCTGTTGGTATTCACGCCACTGACGTCCCCGCTCCAATTAGCAAATTCATAACCGGCGGCCGGGGTGGCGATCAGGTTTACCGACTCGCCGTTATCATAGAGCGCTTTATCGGGATTCACAACAACAGCGCCGGTGCCTCCCGGACTGACATTTACAGTTAATGTTCGGAAAATCGGACCAGCGTTGCCGGCCTGCAGTTCAATTGCTGCAGCAGCCCAATCCACTCTCCCGCTAAATGTGCCGTCAAAGGAGACAGTGCCTGCTGTATTTACCAATTGGGTTTGTAAAGCTAAAGTAGCTGTAGTACTGCCACTTCCCTGGGAAGTTTCACTAATTTCAGTATATCCTGCCCCGGGTGTATGGGAACGGTTGCGACTGCCTATGGTACCAAATATCAGGCTACCGTCGCTGCTGCTACTAAAATTAAAACTATAGTTCCGCTCATCGCTGCCCCCGGAACAATTACCGTCAAATCCATTTTCATTCGCGGACAGTGTTGCGCCGATCGGATCGTCCGGGTCAACTCCGGAGAAACGGACAACATTGATCAGGGCATTTCGTGGGTCATCATCCAGAATTGCTGTTACCACTTCGCTGGTAGATGCACTACCTATTCCCCGCCAGATATGCACGCCGGTATGGCTGCGCCCGGAACATTGCGATTCGATAAGTTGCCAGGTTAGGCCAAGACCGCTAACACTGAGCACATTTGCATTGGATTTGCTTGATATGACTGCCAGGTAAAAATGATCGCTAACAGCCAGGACACTCGCATCTGTACTAACGCTGGTTACATCAGATGAGGCCCCTGTATATTGATCCTCGACAACAATTTCCGCTAACTGTGCCCGGGCCATCGCAAAAAAGCCACTGCCCACGACTAATAGCATCAGGAAAAGGCGGAAATATAATTGCCCGGTTATAAATACAATCTTCTTAGCATTGCATTTCTGCGCCATAAATCTCTCCTCAGTATTTTAACAGAGATATAAAAGCATTAAAGTTATCCACCGCTGCAGATTACAGAAGCAGTCTCAAATAATACCTGGAATTTCGGAAAAGCACATTACGTAGTAATTGCTATTCGACGAATCTCCTGCTATCCCACTGCTTATCACTTAGTGGATAACTTTATTCTAAAATAAATTCGACGTGTTATCAGATTAATACGGATCTTTAAGATATGCTACATCACCAGAGTACTGAATATGGGATTAATTTAATTAAGAAAAAAACCTCCTTAGAACTTACTGAAATAGTCACAAATCCAATATAATTCTTCTTAAAAAGCGCGGGTAAAAATATTCGATACAAACTATCCGCAGACATAATATTCTGCGCATATATTTTTATTCCTATCCGGAACATGTATATTCGCTGATATCAATTTCGAAGGGAACGCTGAATATCTTATTTATCGGACAATCCGGTAATCTCCTTCCCGAAAGAATTGTAAATAATTGGCTAGAAATACCTGCTGTTAAATTCATAAAGGAAAAGAAACATTTATGCCTGCAATCCACGACATTATCGGAACAATCGGTGTTTTTCTGATTCTCTCCACTTATTTTTTGCTGCAACTCGGCAAACTCGATCCTTCCAATTTCAGTTACTCATTTTTGAATCTTTGTGGTGCACTCGCCGTCTTGTATTCCTTGAGTGTCGAATGGAATTTCGCAGCGGCAATGGTGGAGATATTTTGGGCCATCATCAGTATCTATGGCATCATTAAATATTTTATTCGAAAAGCGTCCCAAAGCTCACTGTTTGGTTAGGGGAATTGCTGCCGGATTCTTTTAGGGTTTGCAATTGTCCCGAAAAGTAACGATTATTCCGGCGCTATTCTAGATGGATTATGAACTAAATATTCTAACTTTTTTGTTCCTGGTTTCTGTTGGCTGGTAAAGACAAACCAGCAACCAGAAACCAGTGGCTTTAAGTATTTTCAAACCTATATCACGTTCTACTGAACAATAAACAAACGCTCCGGGGCAATCGAATTTGAAGAAGATCTTTAATCTTTACAAGGCATCATACCAGGGACTACCGCGTGAAGCATGGCTGCTGGCTGTCGTTATGCTCATTAATCGCAGTGGCTCTGTGGTCTTATTTTTTATCACTCTTTACCTCACGAAAGAGCTCGATTATAGTGTTGAGAATGCCGGGCAGCTGGTAAGCCTCTATGGTCTGGGGGCCATGGGTGGCGCTTTTCTTGGCGGCTGGGCGACCGATCGTTGGGGCGTTAATAAGGTGCAGATTGTCACCTTGCTTTTTGCCTCTGTTGGCTTTATGTGGTTGAGCTTTCTAACGACGGCCTATTCGATTGGTATCATGCTGTTTTTTCTAGCGCTTACGGGTGAAGCGTTCCGCCCGGCGAATTCGGCAGCGGTCGCCAAATATACACCTGCGGACAAACGTGCGCGCGGCTTCGGCCTTAATCGACTCGCAATTAACTTTGGGGTTGCGATTGGCCCGGCAGTGGGTGGTTTTCTTGCGACAATCAATTACACTTTTATATTCTGGATGGATGCGATTACCTGCTTCATTGCCGCAATCGCGCTTTGGATATTTTTTCGCAACGATTTAGATCATACGCCTCAGGTGGAGACCGTGGAAAAAGCAGAAACGCCACCGGTTGTTCAGTCTGTCTGGCGGGATAAACTCTTTTTCTTTCTCCTGGTCCTGCTTTTCTTTTCCGGTGTTGTTTTTAACCAACTTTTTAACACCTGGCCATTGTATTTACGAGAGATAAATTTTTTCAGTGAAGATTCAATCGGTCTCTTGATGGCACTTAATGCAATTATGATTGTTTTAATCGAGATGCCTATTTTGCATCGGCTGGAAGTTGTTAACCCGGTTCGAATCATGACGGTTGGCATTCTATTGTTGGTCGGTGGATTTGCCCTGACACCGTTAGGTGCTTCCTGGCTATACATCGCCTTCACCGTTACCATCTGGACCATGGGGGAAATATTCCTTTTCCCTATTTCCGCCAGCTACATTTCCAATCGGGCAAGCGACAGCAATCGCGGCAGTTACATGGGGTTTTTCACTTTTGCTTTTGCGATCTCTTTTGTCATTGGGCCATTGCTCGGCACCTGGGCGTATCAAAATATATCACCGAACAGCGTCTGGGTGGGATGTGCCATTCTTTCCGTAGCAATTACGATTGGGTTCGTGATTTTTGGATATCTGGACAAAAAAGAAACTGCCGGGAAAGCGGAGTTACCAACAACCTAGGTACGGACAGAAATTATTCATCTTCAGCAACATTGGTTTCCCGGGTATTCTTTCGGGCAGCGGATAGGAATGGCACAAAACTGGTGCCGCCAGTCCCTTTTGCCGATGCGGCATCCTTCGCCTGATGAGAGATATAACGCACAGCGATTTCCATGTGATATTTCCGAAAACGATCGAGGATATCTATGCACTCATTAAAAGCCGTAGATAACCCTGGCTCTTTAGCGGCTCGCTCCTGCACGAAACCGGCGATTCCGGCGCTTTCTTCCAACATTTCAACAAATGCCCGATGAGCGGGTGGCATATACCGGCGCATTTCCAGTAAAAATTCCCCGGCGGCACTATTCTGATGCTGCACCCCCAGCGCTGCATCGATGGCCTGCAGCAAAGAGCTTTGAGCGGCGCTGCCACCGGCTAGTATCTTCGGTTTCTCATCGACACCGCTATATACCACGCCGGGCGCCGGCCAACCGGTCACATAGGGACGCACCCGATGAAAGAAAATATAGGGGTCGCATTTTTCCGGCATTCGCTGCAAAATCGTGAACATTTCTGCAATGATTCCTGCCAGCGCACTCAGCTTCAATTTAAGTAAATCGACATCACCATTTTCCCGGGCATCCTGCATTTCCAGCAAAACCGGCATTGCTGCAGCACCGGCAGCTTCGATGGCAACTGTTACCAGGTAAAACCATTGCTCATCCATGCCGCCGAGAAAAAGTTGCCGGGCAGCAATATTGTCCAGCACCAATGGCCCGGCGGGATCTACTTTATACCAGTTTTGCAGAACCATGGAGGCATGGGCAACAATCGGCGGACGTCCCAACAATGTTGCCAACTCGCATAAAGGCATTGCAACGCCACGGGCGATTTCCTTCGCGGCAACTTCTTCGGTCCATACATAGCCATTGGCAAAAATGCTTAACAGCAGCATCGCCCGCTGCCGTTCCGGCTCAGTACGTAGTGCATTCAATTTTAGTGGCGGCAGTTTGTCCAGCCGTTGGCGAAGTTGCCTGCTAATCAATAAGCCGGCAAAATCAGTCGCAATATCTTCCCACTCCTGATAAGCCTCCGGCAATTTTTCAATCGGATCTGCTGCCGGTAGAAAACCTCGGCGGATGTCAATATCATATGTCTTTAAGCGTTCAGTGAGCGTTTTTTTTGCGGAAATTAACCGGGTTGCATCCATCAGGCAATTCTCCTTTGGTGATTCTCTCTTATCTTGTTTTTCAGAGGCATTATCCGTATTTTTCCGATAGCCTGTGAAATGATAAAATAGTCGGAGGAATTATGGCTGGCAATAACAAAGGTTGTTTTATCGCGCTGGGTATTTTCGGCGTATTTGCTTTTCTGATCGTTGGGGCCTTTGTCTACTTCGGTCTCAAAGTTAAGGATGCGGTCGTCGATAATATGCAAATTTCCGAAGCAGTCATTGAAGATTTCCGGCAGGTTCAGGAAGAGAATCCCTTTGATCCCCCCGAGGACAACTATGTTTCCGCAGAGCAACTGGATCGCTTTCTTAGCGTTAAATCCGCATTGAATAAACGGGTGAAAGAAAGTATGCGGAATTTAAAGGCGATGGACAATGAAAACCCCGAAGGTCTGCAGGAAGGATTTGAACAAGTCGGAGAAGTTTTCAAGCATCTGTCCGGCATTCAGGACGACCTCGTCGATGCACTACGGACAAACCACATGTCTCCCCAGGAATATGCTTTCATTTCCGGAGTTGTTTACAAATCTTATTTTGATGAGGTTTCCGAAGATATTCCCTACTTCGATGAACACAATTTTGATCGCATCCCGGAAATTACCTTGCAGCTTTTCGATCAATATCAGGAAGAGCTGGAGAATTATAATACCGGTGGGTTGGAGCTGGGCGTCCTGGAAATGCTTCGTGGGTTAGAAATGATGCAAAAATTTTAACGATTTTTATCAAGACCGTTGTTCGTTGATCGTTGATCGTTGATCGAAATTCGAAGAACGAACAACGATCAACGAAAATTTGTTTCTACTTTACTTATTACTATATATCTGTTAAGCCTGATACCGCAGCCGGGTAATTCATCCTGATGCAGAAAGAAGTGAATATGGCGGAATTTAACAAGAATCGAATACGCGTCAATAGAATTTCCTATTGGATTAGCTCGGTAGTTCTCAAGATAATGGGTTGGAAACCATCCGGGGAAATGCCGGACGTGCCCAAGGCTGTTTTGATCGTGGCGCATCATACTTCGAACTGGGATTTTCCCATCGGCTTGATGCTTTCCTATAAAATGCAAATTAAGGCCTTCTGGATTGGTAAACACACCTTGTTTAACAAACCGCATGGCTTCCTCTTTAAAGCGCTCGGTGGCGTGCCGGTAGATCGCCGTTCCCGCCAAAACCTTGTTGAGCAGGTTACTGAAGCGATGGAGGCAAGCGACCAATTTGTGCTGGTTCTCGCACCGGAAGGCACCCGGAAGCGCATCGACAAGTGGAAAACCGGTTTTTATCATATCGCCCGCCAGGCGCAAGTGCCGATCGTTTTAGGTTTTCTCGATTTTAAAAACAAGATTGGCGGCGTTGGTCCGGCGATCTATCCGTCCGATGATGTCGAAGCGGATATCGCCAAAATTCGCGAATTTTACCAGGATGTTTCCGCCAAGATTCCTGAATTCGTCGGTGATATGATTATTGAACCGAAAATTTAAGAATCTTAACCAGGTTGATATGTTAACGTAACAATTTAGCGACACTTCATAATATAGAATTAGATCTTACTTTTATCCCCGGAGAATATTTCATGACAAAGATTTCCCGCAGACACTTTCTGAAAACTTGTAGTATGGTTACCGTTGGCTTTATGGGCCTTTATCAGTCCGGCTGTGCACCCTTATTGCGCCGCTCTTCATCCAGCCGTCCCGATCTTGTCGACGCTGGTTATGGCCCCCTGGTGACAGACCCGCAAGGCATTCTTGATCTACCAAAAGGATTTTCGTATCAGATTATTTCCCGTTCCGGTAATAAGATGAATGACGAATTTTTCGTCCCCGGTTTACCGGATGGCATGGCGACCTTTCCCGCTGAAAATGGCTTAACCATTCTCATTCGAAATCACGAACTGATGCCAAAGACTCATGGTCCTTATGGCAAACGGAATGAGCTGCTGGGAGAAATTCCCCGGGATAAAATCTATGATTATGGACAGGGAAAAACCCCATCCACTGGGGGAACAACTACCTTGATTTATGATACCAAAAACCAGGAAGTCGTTTCTGAATATCTCAGTTTAACCGGCACAGTTCGCAACTGCGCTGGTGGTGCGACACCCTGGAATAGCTGGATCACCTGTGAGGAAACAGTTTATCGCGCCGGCGACTTTGCTGAACGCTCCTATTTTGATAAGGACCATGGTTACAATTTCGAAGTGCCGGCCTCTTTAACACCAACGCTTTACGATCCGATTCCTTTGATTGATATGGGCCGTTTCAATCATGAAGCAGTTGCGGTAGATCCGGATTCCGGCATTGTTTATCAAACTGAAGATCGCAGTGATGGCCTGATCTATCGTTTTATCCCCAACGTGCCCGGTCAGTTGGCAAAAGGCGGCAAACTGCAGGCATTGGTGATCAGTGGCGAAGGCATTAAGGATACTCGCAACTGGCACGGAGAAGTAGTGCCGGTCGGTGTAAAATTCTCCGTCGAATGGATTGATATGGACAACGTTGAATCTCCCGACGACGATCTGCGCGACCGCGGCTACGAAGCCGGTGCTGCCAAGTTTGCCCGCGGAGAAGGCATGTGGCGCGGCGAAGATGGTATTTACTTTGCCTGCACCAATGGCGGCCGAACGAAAGATGGCCAGATTTTTCGCTACGTGCCCAGCCCGCACGAAGGTACACCGGAAGAAAAACAACAACCAGGTACGGTAGAATTATTTGTGGAGCCGAATGATTCCGATCTGGTTAAGAATGCAGATAATTTGACCATTGCGCCCTGGGGAGATCTCGTTGTCTGCGAGGACCGCAGCGGAAAGGTTGTACGTCTGGTTGGTGTTACTCCGGAAGGCAAGCTGTATACCCTGGCACATCACCATAAGGAAACCGAATTTGCCGGGGCAACATTTTCACCGGATGGATCCACGCTGTTTGTCAATATGCAGGGACGTGGATGGACGGTGGCGATTACCGGTCCCTGGCGGGAACCGGTGGCGTAAAAACGGTTTGGATAATCATCTGAAATTCGTCATAAAACGGTAGAGAAAATTCATGAATTTTCTCTACAAACGCCGACCGTTTTTACAACACCACCGATTACGGATTCGATTGAAAACGCAAATACACGACCTTGCGCCCAACCGTTTCCCCATTGGCGGTAATCGCAATCAGGTAGATGCCCTGGGCAGTATTTTCCGGGGTCCAGGATATTGTCCGCACACCGGGAATTTCCGGACGATCATAAATTGTCGCCAGGCGTTCGCCCAGCACATTAAACACCCGCACAACCAATCGCCCTTCTTCCGGCAAATTATATTGAATGTTAACCGTCTCATTAAAGGGATTGGGATAGGCATTGATGATTTCCAGACTGGGACCTGCGGATGGTAACTCTCCATCATTTACCAAAAATTCCAGCGCAGACTGTGCGTTGATAATGCCCCATCCCTGATTGTCATCGGGCGCCCCGCCGAAAATTGGTGAGTTATTAGCGGTTGTCCGCAATGCCATACGAATCTCCGCGGCAGTGCTTTGTGGCGATGCCTCCAGCAATAGCGCTGCTGCGCCGGTTACCAATGGACAGGAAAAAGAAGTGCCGTTCAAAGTGATGTAATTATTTTCGATGCCACTAGTAGTCCGTACCCCGGATCCCAATGCCATCACATCCGGCTTCGTGCGTCCATCTGCGGTTGGCCCGCGAGAGCTAAAGGGGATGACACCGCCGGCACTGCTTACTCCGCCGATAGCCAGCACATTCGGTCCATCCGCCGGCGCCCCTAACGAACGCGCACTCGGTCCTTCATTACCGGCAGAGACAATCACCAGAATTCCCCGGCTGGCAGCAATCTCGGCTGCTTGTGTGATGATCGTAGTGGCGCCATCCATATCGTCGGCAGTATAGCTGCCCTCTCCGGGATCAAATTCGAAATATCCGAGGGAACTGCTGATGATATCCACGCCAAGGCTATCCGCCCACTCTGCGGCGGCAACCCAGTTATCTTCTTCGATGTGACGCTCGTATTCGGCAACTTCCGTTTTTGCCAGCAGATAACTGGCTCCAAATGCCGGTCCGATCACCTGCCCTTCCTGAAAAGCAGCAAGAGAACCCAGGGTGAAAGTACCGTGACTATCGTTTCCTGTCTGATCCTCCTGATCATCGACGATGCTATCGCCATTAATAAAATCCCAGGTAGCAACTACATCGATATTTTGTAATGCCATATGAGTAAGGTTGGGAAAGCCGCTATCGAAAGAGGCGATCAGCACCCCTTCCCCGCTCAGGCCCATATCATGCAGCGGGATGACATTCATTTGCTCATTTTGTGTCAGGGAAGGGCCGTAATCGAAAGTTGTTTTCTCGGCGCTCCCGGGTTTACCAAATGGTAAAGGGGCAATTTGGGTATCCGGCAATGGCGCCCGGCCAGTTCGCAACACATCCACTTTTTTCACGAAAGGCAGCGCGGCGATCTCCTGCAATACCGCCGGTGTCGCTTCCAGGGAGATGGTATTCAGCCAGCGGGATTTATGGCGAATTCGTACCGCTTTAGCAGCAATTTCCTGCAGGTAGGCAGTGTGCACAGGCACATCATATTCATCGGTTAATTGCCCAAATGGGTTTTCCTTTTGACGACGTTGCAATGCCTTCTCAGTCAGATTCTCCGATGCGGCAATGCGTTTACTTAGTATGTCCGGCCCCTTATCCTGCAAGTAAACCCAGGCCGCTAATTCCACTGCCGGATTACTTTGCATCAAGGCCGATAGATTAGCAGTAACTTTATCACTTTCGTTGGCAGAAAGCGGCAGAAAAATAAATATCAGGAGAAAAAAAATACGGCAGGAAATTCGAGGCATGTCGATCCAATTCGTTTATGATAGTCAGCATTATGGCAAAGCCGGAAGGCTTGCGAAATCGACGATAAATTCTTACTGCTAATCTCACAAGCCGTCCTTAATTTCTTACTTCAGCAAAACAGCCTTTTGCACTTGCTTTTGGCCATCAGCAGATAATACAACGAAATAGAGGCCGGAGGGGTTTCCGGAAGCCTCCCACTGAAACTTATGGCGTCCGGAAGATTTTTGACCGCTATAAAGCGTGCTAACCTGCTGACCGAGCGTATTGAAGATTGCCAGCTCAATTTCAGCAGCTTTATCCAGGTTGAACTGGATGCTGGTCTGCGGATTGAAGGGATTGGGATACACCGGCAGCAATTCGAAATCGCGCACAACATTATCTTCTGATGCGATGCCAACAACCGCATTGGATGCAGCGGAAACATCGATGATGCCGTAGCCATAATTGTTATCCGGCGTGCTGGCCTGACTGGCGGTATTGCGGAGCAAATTGTAAATGTCCATATTAGTCAGATTCGGATGCGCCTGCAGCAACAATGCAGCTGCGCCAGCAACTAACGGACAGGAAAGCGAAGTACCATTTACCGCAATATAATTCAAAGTTATTGCACTACAGCAAACCGTGAAAACACCCATCGCACTAACATCCGGCTTGATCCGTCCATCCGCCGAAGGGCCGCGGGAGCTAAACCCGGCAATATTGCCATTAGCGTCTACAGCGCCAATAGCCAGCACGCTGTCGCCATCCGCTGGTGCCCAAATCGTATTTTCTCCCGGTGCCGGAATTCCTTCATTGGCCGCTGAATTCACCACTAAAATGCCTCGGGAAGCAGCAATATCCGCGGCAATCGTTACCAGGGCAATATCCCCGTTCATATCTTCCCAGGTATAACTGTTCTGGCCGGGATCAAATTCGCGATAGGCCAGCGAACTGCTGATAATATCCACGCCGTGGCTATCCGCCCACTCGGCACCGGCCACCCACCAATCCTCTTCGGCATTGGTTTCCGACTCGGTGTTTTCCGTCTTCGCTAAAACAAAATCGGCATTATAGGCAGGACCAATCAATTGTCCTTCGGCATGGCCGGCTAATGCACTGAGTGTATAAGTGCCATGATTACCCGAGCCCAGTTGCCCCGGCTGGTCAGAAACATTCTCATCACCATTAACAAAATCCCAGGTGGCCAAAATATTGACATGATCAATACCGGGATGCTGCAAATTATTAAAGCCGGCATCGAGCATACCAATTAATATGCCGCTACCATCATAGCCAAGGTCGTGCATCGCCGGCACCCCGATTTGCGCATTCTGAGTGAAAGAAGAACCATAATCGATAGTAGTGGTCTTTTCCAAACCTTGACGGTTTTCCTTCAATTTCTCAGGAATCGGCTTTTCCTCGAAAGTCCGGTCGTTACGAAATTTGCGAAGCAGGTCTATTTTCTTTACATAGCTTAAAGCGCTTAAATTGCTAAGTGCAGTGCGCTTTAGTTCAACGGAAACGGCATTCAGCCAACGAGACTTATGGCGTATTTTCACAACTTCGTTTTTAATTCCCTGCAGATATGCGGCATAAACCGGCAAG
The DNA here is from genome assembly GCA_028284905.1 of Calditrichia bacterium. GTDB lineage: Bacteria > Calditrichota > Calditrichia > RBG-13-44-9 > J075 > JACKAP01. Next base: position 61,819 of record JANQQU010000085.1, on the reverse strand, counting down.
TCTTTCGCATCAACCAAATTTGCTGCGCCGCGGTTACGCAAACGCCGCTGATATGCTTTTTCTGTCAAAGTTGCTTCTGCTGCTTGCAATGCGGTTTCCATTGCCGGTCCCTTATCCTGGAAATAGATCCAGGCAGTAATTGTCTCGTCCACGCTGATACTTTCAACGGCTTCCAGTAAACGCGTGGAAACTTTACTGCTCTGCTGAGCCAGGGCAATTGTTGCCAAGATACTCAGGAACAAAATGGTAATCAGACATTTTTTCATACGATCTCCATACTTTTACGAACGGTTTACTACTATTACCATTTCCGGGAAACAATCCCCCTCATTTACAAACCAAAAACCCGGGCGATAACCTGTGTTGCCCAAATCGTAATAACGATGGCGCCCAATGTGTTCATCACCATTCCCACCAGCAGCATTTTTGTGAAGGAAACATCCTTTACTCCACCAAAAGCCAGCCCATTCACCCCGGTAGCGATCGGGCTCATAAAAGCACATGTGCTGGAAAGGGTAACGATAACGAGTGCGAGAATCGCCGGGAATCCCATACTTTCCGCAAAAGGCAATACAATTAAAAACATACTAATTTGCACCGCTGTATTGCTCAATACTTCTGTGGAAAAAGATGTCAGTAGTGCCAGTAGTAAAAAAAGTGTGAAAAATGAAATGCCGGTCGGCAACCAGCGTTTTATCCATTCCGCAAAAAGATCATCGATATTAAAGAAATAGAGAATACCTGCCAGCACCACGGCAATACCGACAAAAAAGAATCCCCGGGTCGGTAAATCGTTATAGCAATCGGCAATCTGTAACAGAGGAACTTTATTAGCGTTTCCTTCAGCTGAAACCATTGGATAGAGGAAAAGCATTCCGACCATGAGTAAGGTGATAATGACAGTAGCCACTACCGTTTGCAATGCCCATTGCGGATATTCCATCAGTAAGAGAGATAAAATTAACGAGGATATGAAAAAGAATGCGGTAACAGCAATTGCCGTTTTTTGTTGGGGATGCAGCACTTCCGCTTCGGAAAAAGGGAGGCGAGTTTTTCCCAATTGATATCGCCAGGGGCGGAAGATAGCAACAAGCACCAGCCAGGCGATGACAACCAGTATACAAACCAGCGGTATCCCCCACACCAGCCAGGCGGCAAAAGTGAGGAACTTCTCTCCCGGCACGCTATACAGTTCCGCATAGGAAACCAGGATACCATTGGCCGGCGTTGCGGTTATCGATCCCATTCCTCCGATATTCGCTCCATATATTGTCGAGAGGGCGAGCATGGTGGGAATGCTGCCAGCGGGTGCTTCCGCATCAGCATAGGTGCGTCGTAATAATTCCAGGACAGGAAGTAAAGTTAAAACGGTAATCGCGTTGGGTATAAAAAACGATAGACCGGCAGATAGTGCAACCAGGTAGAGAATTACCCGGGATACGCTTAAGTGCTTTTTACCAATCAGCGCATATACCATTCGCTGAGGCAGAAGGGTTTTAATAACCAGGCGGGAAATGAGAAAACCGGAGATGAAAAAACAGATCAGTTGTGCTGTGGCCATATTCGTTGTTCGTTGCTCGTTATTCGTTGTTCGTTACTTGCTCACTTGCCCCTTTGGGGTTTGCTCAAGGCATTAATAATACACAAATTCCCACAGAAAAGCTTTCCTAATTTTTGAGCTCACCTTTTTCCCATCGCTTGATTACCTTCAGTGCAGGCTTTATATTCCCCCGCCATGAAAAAGAACCGTTTAAAATCGACAGAACTTTTTTTCAAGCGACTGCTGCGCCGAACGCTGAATCGGCTATTGCCGGTGACGCCGAAGCCAGCGCCGGATGCATCTGAGATTAAAACGGTTTTGCTCTATCGCCTGGATCAGCGCCTGGGTAATGGTATTCTGTTGCTGCCGCTGCTGCGGGCAATTCGGGAGACCCTGCCCGATGCGCAAATTCATTATCTCATCCATGAACCGGTTGCGAAACTTTTTCAGGAAACGACCGGCGATTTGATTGATCAAATTTGGCCGTATAATCAACCGGCTTTAATGAAGCGTCCCTGGAGATATCTGAAACTCATCCGCCAGTTGCGCGCTGCGTCAATAGATGTCGCTATCACTTCTCACAATCCCGACAACTTTTCCCTCTCCCAGGCAATCTTTGGGCGACTGCTCTATCCACGCTATCTGGTCGGTTTTGACGCGCGGGACAGCGCAAAGTATTACAATGTTGCCATTAAATCATCCATAGACAAACATTACTCCGATGCGATGATAGATCTTTGGCGTGCAATCGATGATACCGCCGCTTGTCGTTTCGGTGGATTTACCGTTGCAGACGACATTCGGCAGCAGCTTAAGCATAAATTTCCGGCTTACGAAGATGGCGGCATTCTCATATGGCTCGGAGCAACCGGGCGAAAAGTGCTCAATCGACAACAAATTGATTTTCTACATGAGTTAGTTGAAAAGAAAAGTAAGCGACCGATATATTTCGCCTGTGGCCCCGCCGATCGTCCCTTGCTGAAGCAACATCGCGATGATATTAAAAACAATACGTTGATCTGGGAAGGTAGTCTCTTAGAAACGGCTGCGTTCTTCTCCCGCTTCTCCCTCTTTATTTCCGGCGATACCGGACCGATGCATCTCGCCGCCGCGCTCGACGTGCCGACCCTGACTATTTTCAGCGACTCCAACATGACCCAATACGGTTACCAGGATGGAGAGCGGCATATCTCGCTGCATTGGGAAAATGGTGAGAATTTCTCCGGAGCAGTCGATACTGCCTTGGATAGACTTTTGAAATAGCTTCCCCACCGGGTGTGCAGTGGCAGTGAAGTCAAATCAATTACAGATAGAAATTAAAGTCTCTCAACAAAAGTTTTAGCCTGCCAACTGCTACTGCCACTGCCACTTTTTATTACAAGCGTAGCGTCCCTTGTTTCACCATTTTCAAAGTCGGAATAATTTGATGGTGGTAATAATAAACCAGAAAAGTGCCGATCGCACCGCCAGTGCCGTAAGCGAGCACATCGGTGATCTCCGCAATGCGTTCAAATGAAAGCAATTGGCTAAATTCTATAATCGCCCCAACGACCAACCCGGCAATAATTGTCACCGTATAAATTTGCGCATAAGCCTGGCCTTTTTCCCGCTGCACATAGGACCAGAACAAACTAATCGGTACAAAGTAGGCCATCGTGCTGACAAGGTCGTACATATTCCATAAATTGGTCTTCCGGAAATAGGCGTAGAAGGGAATTAAATTTTCCGCAATTAAATCTTTGTTAATCACCTCTGCCGCCAACGACCAATCGAAGGGGCGAAATCCGGCAAAGAAGATGAAGACAAAATAGAATATCAGGGGAATTTTCAGAAGGTCGATGTCCCGCTTAACGCCCGCCCGGCGAATTGGCTTCAACAGATGATATAATCCAATACCGGCGAGCACTCCCCCGTAACCACTAATGATATCATTCACGTCGGAAATCCGGGAAGTAATGATTAACTGGAATCCTTCCAGAAATAAGAAATAGAGCAGTGGCAGGCCATAAAGTAAGGCATTGCCATAAGGTTTATTTTTCCAGTAAATGCGATAGCAAATCATCAGAATGTAGCCGACGGCAATCCAGTATATCAGGCTCTCCAGCCATTTCGACATCTGGAAGAACTGCTGCTCCGGCAACTCTGCGTAGCGAAGAATCTTTCGGCGATACTTGTCCCGGGTCTTGCCACCCAGTTCCCGTTTCACTTCGTTGAGAAAGCGGCTGCGCCGGGAGTTTTCCACTTCCTGCAGATTTGCCAGCCTGGCAAGCACTTCTTCCGGCACGTCATCTTGCCGCAGGCTATCCAGCGCGGCCGGCGTTATCCGATATTCTGTTTTCTCGTTATGATAACCAAAAAGCATGGTGCCAATGGGCATGTAAGTAAAGGGAATGACATTCGATTCCTTCACACTATCCGCCAACGAGGAAACGCTGATCGACACTGTAAAAGGCATCACCGCGGTAACGAACTGCGATAGAGCGATTATTACTGCCAGGAGAATAAAGGGCTTGCGATCGAGCAGATCATAGAATGTCCGGCGGGTAATCGCTGCCATGCTGGCCGAATAGATTGACGCTACGGCAGCCCCCACGAAGCTCCCCAGGGTGTTGTTCAACAAATCATGCGGTGCCGTATCACGGGATTGAATAAACAGCTGGGTAATTTCAATACTCAAACTGAGCGCTGCCCCGGCCAAGATCGCGATAAAAATCGGATGATTGCTGCCATTTTGCTGGAGCTTCATATACAGCAGGAAACCAAACGGCATAAAGAGAATGATATTACCGACAATGTCCGTAATAGCAATATCTTCTCCCCAGTACATTTTCCAGTTGATCTTACTGATTTGCTCCGCCAGATCGCCAAATCCGTAATCGAAGCTGAATGGGATTAAGGTATTGTAAACAGTAAAGAGTGTAAATGCCCAAAAAAGGAATGAGACGACTTTCCGGTTCATGAATTTCTGCTCGCTTTGCTTGTCCTCGGATCAATTATCAGTATAAGCCTGCAAACTATATGGAAAAGCCTTCTCTAATATGATATAATTTACAATTGATTAGGCTATTTTTTTTATAAGAGCACACTTTTTGTTATATTTTATGATTCGCAACCATCTTACTGCGAATATCTTTTGGGAGACTGACCATTATGTTTAACGATCTATTTGAAATTGTCAATCCGGCATATTTCTACCTCTCCGCAATGTTGTTTGTCATTGGCATTTATTGTGCCCCGATTGCCGTGGAGAAGGAGATCGATTTCCTGTTACAATATCCCCGCTGGATATTTCGCATGATGGAGCACTACTTCAAAACCGGCCTCGGTTTTTGGGTTACATTTCTATTGATACTGGTATTGAACAATATTTCTCTCTTCAGCAGTTTTTTGTTTGGATTTTTGATCATCACTCCTCCCCTCTTTGCATTTCTTACCGGCTTCAATGTTGCGGTGATCAGTTTTGATATTGGCGGCTGGAAAGGGATTGCCCAGATTTTCCTCAACCCGATTGCCTGGCTGGAATTTCCTGCTGCCTGGCTCAGCTTTAGTATGAGCTTCAAACTAGCGGAAGTACAGCTGGAAAAAGCAGATCTCGCCGTCACCGCAGAAATGTTCGCCGGCCTTTCCCCGCTTTACTTAAAATATATATTCACTGTACTTATCTGTGCCGCTCTCCTGGAAGCAGCCTTTATTATTCTTACCCGCCGGCTTGAAAAAGAAGATGAAGAGTGATTCGAATGCGGAAGTGGGAATGCGGAAGTGGGAATTCGGAATGCGGAATTGAAAATATTTGAGTGAGTCTCTCCTATTCCGCATTCGACATTCGCAATTCCGCATTTCGAAATCTGCATTCGACATTCGCAATTCCGCATTCCAATCATTCCGCATTCGTAACTTTTTCATTAAACTTCCAGCATTTCCTCCCGTAAAGATAAAGCAAGTCATCGAGGGTGATAACACAAAGAGGGAAAGAACATGTTTGAATTATTAGGCTTACTTTTTTTGATTGGCGTTGGCTGGGTTGTATTAAAAACTTTGGGCATTGCTCTGGAAGCGGGCGCTTTTTTGCTGGCGATTCCATTTAAGATTATCGGTGCCATTATCGGTTTGGTTCTCGGCATCATTTTTCTGCCCTTTACTATTATTGGCGCACTCTTTTCCTTGCTGGAACCATTACTGATAATCGGGGTGGTAGGATTGGGCCTTTATTTTCTCCTGAAATAATTTTCAGTTGTTTTCACTGCAATAGCGCTTTATCTTTTGCGTCACAATTGCCCCCGTAGCTCAGTGGATAGAGCGCCGGCCTCCGGAGCCGGGTGCGTAGGTTCGACTCCTACCGGGGGTACCCAACCGGAAAGGTCGTCATTTTTGACGGCCTTTTCTTGTTTTACATTCCCGTAAGTATCAATATTGCTTATTATAAGTGCTAAGGCTTTATTGATTTCAGAAGTTCGACATTTTTCACCGTCAAAAATGATTTTTTCGGGAAAAATCGAACTTATTATCTTTTGTTTGACTTCAAGTGACGCATTCTGATAATACTTATCCAAATCTTTTAGCAAAGAAAACCCATATTCAACGTATTTCATAAAATTGGATGTTTGTAATTCCAAATCTAATTTCTGAGAATCCAACTCTGTTAATTCCAACTCATAACGATTTCTGGCCCGATGATAGGTTTTATCATCAATTTGGTTACTGAAGAACTTATCTTCGACACTGTTTAATAGTTCTTTTATATGGTTTATTTTCCTTGTTTTTTGCTGGATTGCATCATCCCTTTCTGCATCATCTTTTTGAAATAAATCTTTCATTATCGCATAATACAATGCCAGTATTTCATTCGGCACCTGAAAGGATTTCAGATAGTCCAAAAAAACTTCGTTAAATTTATCAGCCCGAAATCGTTCTTTACAACCTTTTCGGCAATGATAGTAATAATAACGATTTCCTGAACTACTTTTCGAGGCACTACCAGTTAGTTTTCCCCCGCATTTATTACAAGCTAAGAAACCCCTTAAAGGAAGGTTTTCATTTCTTGTATTTTTAGGTTTAGAGCGCTTATTCCTTCCCTCAAGGATGTTTTGCACTTGGTCTTCCTCAAAACGGTAGACAGTAATTTAAGCTGCACGGTTTATTTGCTCGAACTCTCTGGGGGATTTATATCCCAGAGTTGAATGTATGCGAATGCTGTTATAGAAGAAATTGATATAATAAAACAGACTCCTTTTAGCGATCCTAATTGATTCAATATTATCGTAAGGATAAATCAGTTCTGTTTTTAATGTTTTAAAGAAAGATTCACAAACGGCATTGTCATAGCAGTTACCTTTTCGGCTCATGCTCTGTTTGATTTTATTGGCTTCAAGTAAGGCTCTGAAAGCATTGGATGCATATTGTTTACCCTGATCAGAATGGAAAATCAGGCCAGGTTTAACCCGACGATTTGCCAACGCATTTTTCAAGGCAGTGATCACCAGATTCGCATCTATGTTAGTGCTGGTGGCCCATCCAACGACTTTGCGTGAGAACAGATCGATAATGACGGCCAGATATAGCCAGCGTTCCCTGGTGTAGATGTAAGTAATATCAGAGACCCAGGCCCGGTTTGGTGCCGCCACATTGAAGTTCTGATTCAGCAAGTTCGGTGCTACTGGCAGCGAGTGCTTTGAGTGGGTCGTTACCTTGAATTTTCGAGCCGTTTTTGACCGAAGGTCATAGGCTCTCATTAATCTGGCTACCCGGTTCTCGCTACAGTTAACTCCTTGTGCTTTAAGCGCAGCGGTTACCCGAGGACTGCCATAAGTATAATGAGATGCTTTATGAACCGTTCTGATCTCTTTAAGAAGCGCTATATTCGCTTTCTTTTGAGTGCTGATGCCCCGTTTATGGAAGGCATAGTAAGCACTCTTATCAACAGCCAGCGCTGCACAGAGGACCGTGACCGGATAATTTTGACGATGACTATCTATGAATGCATATTTCATTCTTCGTCCCTGGAAAAGAACGCCACGGCTTTTTTTAAAATGTCACGTTCTTGTTTTACCCGGGCTAATTCGCGTTTGAGTTTGCGAATCTCTTCATCGGCTGGCATCAGTTTGCCGTTGCCCGGAAAGGCATCTTCGGCATTCGCTTTGTATTCTCTGACCCAGCGAGTGATCGTGTTGCGATGGATCTCAAGGTCATTGGCGACATCACCGATGCGGCGAGTACCATTGAGAATTAGCTCAACGGTTTCTTGTTTAAATGCTTTGCTGTAACGACGTCGTGACTTATAATCGGACATTAGACACCTCGATTTTTAGATAATGCTAATTTACAACTTAATTCGGTGTCTACAAAATCTGGGGAATTCCAGTTAAGTTTATACTGCTGGCTGTACGCCCCTTTAGGCTAAGGTTTATTTATAGCTTGACACTACCCAAGATAAGGAAGCATATGCCACCCCGATGGGGCTGGAAATTTATAAAATATAACTATGGCTATAAAGATGTCGCCCTTACAGGGCTTCTCTAATCAACTAAATAAACAATTGTTTAAACGTCCCGTAGGGACGACATATTTATAGTAAAAAATATTGTCAAAAGACATTTGAGCCCCATTCGGGGCGACATAATCCCTATTATAAAAATATGTATTAACCATTGTCCCTTTGGGCTAGGGTTTATGCACAAGTTTACATGTTACAAAAACACCTTGAAAAATTAATTTTTAGCCGCGGATAAACACAGATTTGCACAGATAAAAGCAGAACGATGAAAAAATCAGTGAAAATCGGTGTATATCAGTGGCTAATATTCAAATTCTACTTTCATTTTAAGAAAGATGAAGCCATAAAAACGTGTTTGTAAAGATGTGTATAAACCATCGTCCTTTGGGGCCACTGCTATTTTTCTTCCATCTCTTTTAGCTTCAACTGTACCCAGCGGACCGAGACGCCCAGCGATTGCGCGGTCAATGTGCGATTGCCATCGAATTTCTCCAGGCGGGCAAGCAGTAATTTCTTTTCGAGAGATTTTAAAGTGCCTTCGAAATTCTTAAGATCGCCCGATTCATCTTCTTCAATTATAATGTGTTCCGGTAGTAAACGATCGCCATCGCAGAGAATTAAGGCCCGCTGAATCACATTTTCCAACTGACGGACATTGCCCGGCCAGGGGAATTTTTGGAGCAGTGCCAGCGCTTCTTTGGAGACGGATAGTGACGCGCCATGGTAGCGCTCAATAAAGTAATTGGTTAATGCCGGAATATCAGCACGGCGCTCCCGTAGCGGGGGGACGGTTACCGGAAAAACGTTTAAACGGTAAAAAAGATCTTCCCGGAATTCTCCCTTTTGCGACATACTCTTCAGATCCTTGTTCGTTGCAGCAAGCAGCCGAACATTGACCGGCGTAATTTGTGTGTCGCCTACCCGCATAATTTCCTGATTCTGGATGACGCGAAGGAGTTTTGCCTGCAGCGCAAGGGATATATCGGCGATTTCATCGAGAAAAAAAGTGCCATTGTCAGCGACTTCAAAAAGGCCTTTCTTGTCGCTATTGGCGCCGGAAAAAGCGCCTTTTTTATAGCCGAACAACTCACTCTCCAGTAAGGTCTCCGGAATGGAGCCGCAGAATTGCGCCAGGTAGGGATGCTCCTTTCGGGCACTAAGCTGGTGAATTGCACGGGCAACCAGATCCTTGCCGGTGCCGCTTTCCCCGAGAATCAGCACAGTGGCGTCTGTGCGGGCCACGCGGTGAATGAGAGCGGAAAGTTTGCGCATGGCCGGACTGTCCCCAATCATATTCGGCAACGGCTGATTCGCCAGCTGATTTTGCAAAATGCGATTTTCAGCTTCGAGCTGCTCAAAGCGGATCAGTTTGTCCAGCGCGAGGGAAACCAGGTTGGAAAAGAAATCGAGGAATATCAAATTCTCTTCGGTAAACGCCTGGCGGTTTTCCACACTATCGGCCAGAATAACGCCCCAGATTTTTTCCTCATAAAATATCGGCACGCCAATCACCGATTTTATGCTATGAATCAGAACACTCTCAAACTGGGAGAGATCGGGATCGCTCTGCACATCGTGATAGAGACAGGGGATTTTCTTGCGAATCACTTGCTGGAGAATACCGGCGGAGAAGCTGGAGAGATCCGGGATTTTTTCCCGGTTGATATTACGGGCGCCAATGATGGAAAATCCATCCTCTTCCGCGAGATACCGAACAAAAAGTGCCCGCTCGGCATTGATAACGTCTACTACCAGATCGAGGGTTTCATCAATCAGCGTATTACGGTAGGCGGCTTTATTCAGCAATTGGCTGATTCGATAAAGGCTGTCGAATTGCGCTTTGCCAAGGCCGAGTACTGGATGTGATTGATTTTCGGACATTTTATTGCCTGGTGTTCGTTGATCGTTGATCGTTGATCGATGCTCGTTGATCAACGAATTACAAATTACGGCCGATATTCGAATTGCGTTTCCGGGGAACGAATGCGGTTGTTAAATTCGTCTACCGCCCAGACGACCCAGGTATATTCGGAAACATCTAATGGGGAATCCATCTGAAAACTGTTTAGCCCACCGGGGATATTCTCATGGGTCCAAAATGGGGTGCTCTCTACGAAGATGCCATCCCGTTTAAATATTTCGATCCGGTAAGTATGGGTAAAACCGGGATCATAAGGGGCCCATTGAAGCAACGGCATCGCGCTATTGATAATAATATTTCCGATTGGCGCACTACAGACGATCTCATCGCTGATCACCCGGCGAATCCGGCTGTTCCCTAAACTGACCTGCCGGCCGAATTGATCTTCCAGGGTCAGAAAAAAATCATGGAGCATGACTTCCGAAAATTGATTGCGGTTGATCGTGCTGTTCGAGAAAAATTTATACTGTCCATCGGAAAAGTCAAATTTTAATACGCCGCTGGAATCCAGTGCGGGAATCTCCCATTGAATCTCTTCAATATCATTATCCTCGTCGGTAACAGCGAGTTCAATGCCGAAAAAATAGTTTGAGGGAATAGATCCGGGCTTGTTGAGTACTGCGGAAAAGATTTTAAGTGATGTTACCGCCGGCATCGCGTTCATACGTACCGGGGCCAGGGAGATCGCTTTCCGGTTATCCCAGGAAACAGCGACGGAGTCCGGAAAAAATCCATCTTTCTGAAAATACAGCCAGCCGTCTTCCGGCAAGATCGTGTTAAAGGAGAAGCTGCCGGTGTTATCGCTGTTTTGGCGGAGAAGGCCGTCATTCCAGCGAATGTTTACATTCTCCAGCGCCCGGGAGAGGGTATAGCTTTCGACACTACCGGAGATACTGCCGTAGGGATGATCCGGACTTTTTGGGTCGAGAATATTTTTTCTGGGAGCTTCACAGGCTGCAAAAAGCAGCGCGAGCAGAATAACGGATGTATTTATAAAAGTGACGCGCATATTGCCTGCTAAAACCTTCCCTGGCTTTGGTTGTCGAAAATTTGTAATGCCTGAAGAATGTAGGGTCATGCTTCTGCCGTGACAAACATTTCACACAAACGCGTTGAATAAATCGGAGCTATTAAGTGCTTAGACAAAAATATTTTAGGTAATAATCAGGTCGCCGGTCTTTCTCCGAAGCCTTTGCCCATTTGTAAATTTGCAAATTTGCAAATGGGCAAAGGCACCTGATTTTGCAGTAATATTGATTTTTCGTAGCAACCATTAAATCAAATTACTTTTGTCTCGCTACTTACCTTGCCGCTAAACGCTCGTTTTCTTATATCTTACACTTGTTCTGCCCTAAGTGCAAGTATCATTTCCCGGCAAGTTCCTTACCCATGGATTCAACTACCGCCTGTAGTTCTGCTGCTTTCGTTGTTGCCGGTAATGGTTCGCCAAAATAAACCGTTACCCGCCGTATAAAACTACGCGGAAAGCGGAGTTTGCCGCCCTGCTTGCTATACATACTGCCCCAGAGGTTATCCATATAAACCGGGATAATCGGGCAATCCAACCCGTCCATAACCGATTCATATCCGGGACGGAACTCATTCATTTTACCATCCTGGGTCAATTTACCCTCCGGAAAGATGCAAACAACGTGGCCTTCCAGCAGCTTTTGCCGGGCTGTTGCCAGGCTATCGGCAACTGATCCTTTACCGGCGGCCGGATCGATAGGAATCGCATCCATCAATACAAAAAGCTTTTTAGCTAAAGGAATATCATAAAACTCTTTGAGCATCAGATAACGGACAAAGCGTTGGATAGAAGAGCCGAGTATAAATGCATCCACGTAGGTGACGTGGTTCGGGGTCAGCAGTGCTGCACCTTTCAGAGGAATACGTTCTTCCCCGATAATGTTAATCCGGTAGACCAGATGGGTGATCATCCAGAAACAGAAGCGCACGAAATAATCGGGAATAACGGTACAAATATAGACAACGGCAAGAATCGTTACGAATCCCATTATCAGGTAAATGAGATGGGGAGGAAAGGCAAAATAAACCGCCAGCAGTTCGTAGATGCCGGTGCCCAGAATCAGGAAAAGTCCGTTGAGAATATTGGAGGTGGCCATCACCCGCCCTTTTTCGCGCTCCTCTGCGTAATACTGCAGATAGGCATACAACGGAACAATGTAAAGACCGCCAAATGCACCGGTAAGGAATAGCAGCAGGGAAGAAAGGGTATAGTTGCTGGTGGTGAAGAAAAGACCCATACCGCAAATTGCCATGCCAATACCACCGAGCGGCACCAGCCCCAGCTCTACCTTCTTACCGGACAGGCGGCTGGCCAGCGGAGAACCGACGGCAATACCAATGCCCAGGAAGGCGGGCAGGAGCGTCAGTAGTGTATTGCCGTTGGGATCGTCTCCCACCATGTTTTTGCCGTAAATAAGAATGTTGTTCTGGAAGATCAATCCGACCATCCAAAAGTAACTGTTGGCGAGGGCGGCAAGAAATAAGGGCTTTTGCCGTTTCAGAAAAGCAAGATCTTTAAAGAGGCCGGTAACCGGATTCCAGGGGAATTTCTCGCTGGTACCAGTGGCCGGTACGGATTTAATCGTTAAAGCGGTTAATGAGCCGACAACCGCGATCCCGATACAGTAAAAGGTGGTGGAAAAGGCATTGTCTCCATGTAAAGAAAGCAGCGGCCCAACGGCAGCGGTCCCGAGAATGATGAAGAGAAAAGTGCTCATCTCGACCCAGCCATTGGCGGAAGTAACCGCTTCCGGTTTACAGGCTTCCGGTATGTAGCCATATTTCGCCGGGCTGAAAAAAGTACTCTGCGTCGCCATCAGGAAAAGGATGAACAGCATCATGTCGAGATTACCGAGATAGAATGCCAAAGCGCCAAAGAGCATCACCCCGATTTCTGCGAACTTCACGACGCGCATCACCGTCGACTTTGCGAATTTATCCGCGAAATATCCCGACCAGGGGCCGAACAGGAGAAACGGAATGGTGAAAAGGTAGCTGGCCTGGGTAATTACTTTTTCCGGGCTATCCAGCGCAACAATCTGGATAACATACAGTTGAATAAGCATCTTATAAAAATTGTCATTGAAAGCACCGAGGCTCTGGGTAATGATGTAGGAGAAAAAACCTTTCGGCATGGTAACTTTGGACATAGATCTTCCTTTACTAAGCAGTCTTGAGAAACAAGGACACAGGGAATGCCCGAAAAAGGGTTTTCAGATAAATCGTATCAATGTAGTGTTTTGCGGGGATTTAAAAAAGAAAAATCCTTCCTGGATTTTGAATATCGGTAGGGACGATTTTAGGTAGAGACGATTCATGAATCGTCTCTACATGAATCGTCTCTACCTAAAATCATCGTTTAATTCCCGGTTCCGAAAAAACACATCGGTGATGATCCCGTCAATATCATACTTCATGACCCGCTCCAAAACTTCCGGGCGGTTAACCGTCCAGGTGTACATCTTTTTGTTGAGGCGACGTGCCTTGTTTACCAGCCAGCGGGAAAGATTTTTATGATGCGGATGCCAGGCATCAGAGTGGAGAAAAATATCGATGAAACGATAAAACTGCAGGGGATCCTGAAAAAGGAAACCGGTACGGATTGAGGGATCAATCTTTTTCATGCGGCGAATCAGTAATGGGTTAAATGAAGAGACCCAGACCTGGTCGTGGATTTTGTGACGATTGAGTAGATTGATGAGGGAGTTGGCAAATTTAGCATTGAAGAGCGTTTGAGACTTCGCATCGAGGTTGATGGGGACGGTATCGCGAAACTCTTCGAGAAATTCATCCAGCGTGCACATACGGTCGCCGTACTGGTAGCTGCCGATTTGATACTCTAGTGTTTTTAGCTCGGAGATATCCTGGCATTCGATGCGGTTAAATTTCCCGAAATGCCGATACATCAGGTAATCGTGGAACAGCACCACATCCCCGCTGCGGCAAATGCGCACATCGACCTCCAGGGCGGTTGCCCCCTGGGCCAGGGCGAGATGGCAGGCACGAATAGTATTTTCCGGGGACAAAGTGCGTTCTCCCCGGTGCGCTATCATTAGCGGCTTTTTAGATGAAGGCATAGTTTGATCCGGTCAGGTAAACAACAGCAATAGTTAGCAGGACGACCGCCGCCCGGAAAACATAGCGCTTACGTACATCTGTAAAAAGTAACGCTTCGCCAACCTTCATATAGGAAAATCCGGAAATAAAAATACTCAGGTAGCTGGCGATGAGAAAAAATGTAAACACTTCATTTTTAACGTTTGCCATATATAGAATTGCTGTAAATGCTAAAAGACAGGTATTGATCTTCCCAAGAAAATTGGCCATTACCGGGCTTTCCTGTTTCTTGATGGTAAATGAACCAACCAATACAATCAGCAGATCCCGATAGACCAGGAAAATTGTCAGGGGAATGGAAAAATCCCGGTAAACGATCAGGCTAATCAGAATGATTGCCATGCTGATTTTGTCCGCAATGGGATCGAGCAAAATGCCCAGGTCGGTCACCTGATTCAGTTTCCGGCTAAAATAGCCATCGAGAAAATCGGTGGCGGTGGCTATGACGCAGAGAATCAGCAGAATCACATTCCCATCCGGCGTATTCAAGCGAATATAGTAGGCAATCGGAATTGCGAATAACACCCGGCTGATGCTCAATAAATTTGAAATATAAAAGAATTCCCTGATCTGAACTTTCATAAATTTTCAGCCCCGTAGCTAATTGAAAGGTAGATGAATATAGTGATTTTGGCGAATTTTCCGAATGAAATTTATCATCGTTACCTTGCTGCCGATATCCGGAAAGACATTCGTTTATTTCGTATCGGCGCTTGTCTATGCAACGGCTTTTTAATATTTTGTCCCCAGCAGGATTTAGGAATAATGAGATGACAAAACCTTCAGCGATATTGTGGAATAGCGGTCTGGGAGACAGCGTTTAAAAATACGGTTAGAATGATGATGAAATTAAAAATCAGCGGAAAGTTGTTGGTCTTTGCAGTTATGATGCTTTGCTTCGCCTGTGAAAGTGGCTCGGAAAATGCGCCGGTAGATGAAATGCCGAAAGAAACACTTGTCGATATTACCGAAGCTACCGGTATCGATTTTGTCCATGATGCCGGCGTGGACAGCAGCTACTATTTTCCGGAAATAATGGGCGCCGGCAGCGTTTTTTTCGATTATGATAATGATGGGAAACAAGATATCTACTTCGTGAACGGGGGCGACCATACCGGGAAAGTGCCTCCGGAGAACCGCGCGGTGAACCGGCTCTATCGCCAGGGGGCAGATGGCCGTTTTACCGATGTGACGGCAAATAGCGGCCTGACCGACAACGGCTATGGCATGGGCGCCGCCGCCGGCGATATCGATAACGATGGCGATCTCGACCTCTACGTTTCCAACGTAAACCGGGATGCGCTCTATCGTAATAATGGCGACGGCACCTTTAGCGATATCAGCGAATCCGCCGGTATCAGCAATGAGGGCTGGGGCGTCTCGATCGCTTTTCTGGATTATGATCTCGATAACTTTCTCGATATCTACGTTACCAACTATGTCGAACTCGATACAACGGTAAAGTGCACCTACCGCAACGGCCGCCCGATGTACTGCGGCCCGGCAAATTACAGCGGCGCTGTCGATGTTCTTTACCGCAATAATGGCGACGGCACATTCAGCGATGTTACTGAAAAAGCCGGTATCGCTACGGCGGCGAAAAAGGGACTCGGCGTTGTCCCCGCGGATTATAATCAGGATGGATATCCGGACCTTTACGTTGCCAACGACCAGCAAGTCAACCTTTGCTGGATCAATCAGAAAGACGGCACTTTTAAAGAATCCGCATTACTGATGGGCATCGCCGTCAACTATCTCGGGAAGCGGGAGGCCGGCATGGGCATCGCGCTGGGAGATTTGAACAACGACTTACTGCTGGATCTCTACGTCACCCACGTAGAAAATGAAAGCAACACCTTTTACCTGAATAAGGGCGAGGTTGGATTTACTGATCAATCCCGCGATGCAGGTTTCGAGCAAAACAGCTTGCTGCCATATACCGGCTTCGGTGTTGGCTTCCTCGACCTGGACCGGGATGGTTATCTCGATATTTTGGTAGCGAATGGCCGGATTAACCGGGGAAACAGTCCACGCCTGCCCGGCGATAAATATTGGCTGCCTTACGGGGAACAGAACCTGGTGCTTGCCGGTAATAATGGTAGGCGTTTTCAGGATGTTTCCGGGCAGTATCCGGCGTTTTTTGAACCGAAAGAATTATCCCGCGGCCTGGCGCTGGCGGACATTGACAACGATGGCGATCTGGACGTTTTGATCAACAATATCGGCGCAGCCCCGCGCCTCTACCGGAATGATGTGCCGGCAAAGGGCAACTGGGTGTCGTTCACGGTGTACGATCCTGAACTGAAGCGTGTTGCCGTGGGGGCTACAGTGAAAATACTTGGTGAAAACTTTCAGTCGTTATATCCGGTAAATCCTTATTACAGCTATATTACCAGCAACGATTTTCGGGTATTCGCCGGCCTGGGCGATTGCAATGCTTTGACAGAAATTGAAGTCACCTGGCCGGGAGGAGAGAAAGAAATTTTCCCCGGAAGCGCTGTCAATCGCCATATTCAGTTGAACCGCGGCGACGGAAAACGTCAGGAGTAGTTAAGCGCATTTTCCGCTCGCAAGCAGACAGGAATAAAAGATATGACAAAAAAGTCTTCTAAAACACCTCCCCGGCCGCAGCCGAATAAAGCCGCTAAAAAAAGCGCTATAAACTTAAAGACGATCATGATTGCGCTGGCAAGTGTTGGCCTTTTGGTGATCGTTACAATTGGCGTTTCCAATTTATTACGCTACCAGGGAGATCCCTCGAAAATACCGGCCATCGATTTTCAGGGAATGGAGCCGCAGGTGCAGGCAAAACTGCAGCGCCTGATAGAAGATGTGCAGTCTCACCCCGATGATGCCGAACGCTGGGGAAAACTGGGGATGAATTTTTATATCCATGAATATGAGGAAGCAGCAATTGTTTGTTACCAGGAAGCCCATAAGCTGGATGCATACGAATTTCGCTGGCCCTATTTCTGTGGATATGCGATGGCGCAGATAAAAAACGAGGATGCTGCTATCTGGTTTGAAAAAGCCCTGGGAATTCAGGAGCGCTATGCACCGGCCCATGTCCGTTTTGGTGATGCCTTATTAGTGCTCGACCGTGCAGAAATGGCTCGCCGCTCATTTAAGACCGCCCTGAAGCTGGATCCGCGACTCTCCCACGCATACCTGGGAGACGGCAAGGCTGCCTATGCGCAAAACGATTTCGAAAAGGCAGTGAAGCAATTAGAAATTGCCATACAGATCAATCCGAAACATCGCGATGCATATGGACTGCTGGTGAATTGTTATCGGGAGCTTCAGCAACCGGAGAAGGTTACCGAATATGCCGCCTTGCAGGAAAAATACTCGCAAAAGCTGGTGATGGACGAAGCGATTCTCGCCGAGCTGACCAACGAAGGGGTCAGCGCTTACTGGTATCGGGAGCGGGGAAAAGCGTATATGCGCCAGAAGATGAACGAGCAGGCGGCAGCGGAATTCAAACGCGCGCTGGATATTGCCCCGGATGCACAGCTCTATCACGATCGCGGTATTGTTCTCTCCCGCCTCAATCGCCTGCCGGAAGCAGTGGAAAGCTTTCGCCTGGCAGTGGAAATGGAACCGGAGAATGTCCCCTTCTTAAGCAATCTTGGCACTGCGCTCTGCCGCCTGGAGCAGTTTGATGAAGGCGTGCCCTACCTGAAAAAAGCCAACGATATGGATCCCGCCTACCGCAATGCCTGTATCAATCTGGCCGATTATTACACCCGCGTCAATCGCTGGAAAGATGCTGTTTCCGTTTATCGCCGTAGTGTGAAAGCGGATACCGCCAATCATATATTTACCTTTAACCTGGCCTGGCTGCTGTCTACCGCGCCGGATGCAAGCGCCCGTAATGGCAATGAGGCCTTGCGATATGCGGAAAAACTATCAGAAAGATCCCGTAAGGAAAATGCCAAGGTGCTGGATGTGCTCGCCGCTGCATATGCGGAGAGCGGCCAATTTCGCCAGGCACTCTCAATCATCGAACAGGCGATTTCCCTGGCAGAAGGGCAGTCCGATAATAAACTGGTGGAAACATTCAAGCGGCGGAAAGCGCAATACCAACAGCAACGCCCCTGGCGAATCAAGGCTGCCGGTTAATAGCCCAATCGCAATTTTCAGATTACATAATTAATTTCTTCAGATACATTCAAAAGCTGCTGTTGCCAGCTGACTATAGTGACTGAAATTCCCTGCTTTGTTTACAGGGGAAGGCGGGATTTTCAGGTATATTATAATAAGAAAAGTATCTACAAATCATTAAGCGGAGTACCTTATGTTTTCTGAAATGCGACAATCTGTACCAACTATTATTTTCTCTCTTTTATTCACAAGTGCATTCCTGTTAGGGCAAAGCGCCACTGTCGGGCTGATACAGCAGGATTCAACCCGCATCCAGCCCGGTTATACCTTGCTGGCGCCAATGACCTACACCCACACCTACCTGATTGACACCAATGGCCGTATTGTGAATGAATGGGAAAGCGATTACGTTGCCGGAAATTCTGCCTATCTTCTCGAAAATGGTAATTTGCTGCGAACAGCAGATCCCGGTAGCAATTATTTTATTGTCGGTGGTGATGCTGGCCGGGTGGAAATGTTCGATTGGGATGGCAATCTCCTTTGGGCGTACGATTATAATGACAGCACCGTCCGCGCCCATCATGATGCAGAGGCGCTGCCGAATGGTAATGTGCTCTTGATTGCCTGGGAAAGAATTAGTGAGGCGGAGGCGATTGCTGCCGGCATTAATCCTGCCCTGATGATTAGTCGGGAAATCTGGCCGGATCATATTATCGAATTAGAGCCGGACGGAAATGGCAGCGCCAATATCGTCTGGGAATGGCACGTCTGGGATCACCTGATTCAGGATTATGACAATACAAAAGCGAATTTCGGCGTGGTAGCAGATCATCCCGAATTAATCGATCTTAACTATACCTCGAATCCCAATAATCCCGACTGGCAGCATATGAATGCCATTGATTATAATGCTGAGCTGGATCAGATCCTCATTAATACGCCCTTTTTTGGGGAATTCTGGATTATCGACCATAGCACAACCACCGAAGAGGCTGCCGGGCATACCGGGGGAAACAGCGGTATGGGCGGCGATCTGCTTTATCGTTGGGGAAATCCCGTCGTTTATCGGGCCGGCACCGTGGATGATAAACGTTTTTTCAATCAACATGGCGCGGAATGGATTGAGGAAGGATTGCCGGGTGCCGGAAATATCATCGTTTTTAATAATGGGCTGAACCAACCGGGGGATGATTTTTCCAGTATCGTCGAAATCGTTACGCCGGTAGACAGTGCCGGAAATTATTTACAGCCGCAGCCCGGAGCGCCTTTTGCGCCGGCGGACCCGGTCTGGAGCTACATTGCCGATCCACCCACCAGCTTCTTCTCCCGCATTCTTTCCGGCGCGCAGCGGCAGCCGAATGGCAATACGCTCATCTGTGAAGGCATTAACGGCCGCTTCTTCGAAATAGATGCCAGCGAAACAATCGTATGGGAATATGTAAATCCGGCAATCGCCTCCGGTCCGGTACTGCAAGGGACAAACCTGTTACCGGGGCAGAACCTGGTGTTTCGGGTCTATCGCTATGGAGCGGACTATCCGGGACTGGCCGGGCGGGATTTAACTCCCGGGGAAACCGTGGAAAGATATCCGCTTTCTATTGCGGATAATGCGCCGCAGTTGCCGCGCCGTATCGAGTTGAGCCAGAACTATCCGAACCCGTTTAATCCCTCAACGACAATTGAGTTTAGCCTAAGCCATAGCGAAAGGGTAACGCTGACAGTCTTTAACGCGCTGGGGCAGCAAATTGCCGTGTTGGCAAACAATACTGCCTATCCCGCCGGGACGCATCAGCTACAGTTTAATGCGAAGGATTTGGCTTCCGGTGTTTATTGGTATCGGCTGGAAACAGAGCGGGTTAATGATGTGAGAAAAATGGTTTTACTTCGTTAATCCCAACTACAAAATTTCGGTTGCGGATGAAATCTTTGAACAGCGAATTGTCCGCAACCGTGATATGCTTTCCTCAATTTTAGAAAATAAATACCCTCCGAAAATCATCAAATATTACCAGCCAGTCTGAACTCTCTAAATTTCTTTTTGTTAATTATATCACATATTGATATATTCCAAGCTTAATTGTTTTGTAATCAAAATGTAGTAGTTTTGTAGCTTTTGTAATATTCGAATGGCATCTGCCCGGAGGTATATATGTCTATTTTTAAGAATCTTTTTGCACAGTCTCCTTTTTCCCCTTTGCAATCGCATATGGAAAAGGTCGCCAGCTGTGTAAAAAAACTGGATGCCCTTTTTGAAGCCTATTTCAAAAAGGATTTTGCAAAAATGAATGAGTTGGCCGACGAGATATCTGAGACAGAACACGCCGCTGATCTAACCAAAAACGAAATACGCAATCATTTGCCGAAAGGTCTGTTTTTGGCGGTTAACCGTGGTGATTTACTGGAAATCCTCGGCATACAGGATGATATCGCGGATCAAGCCGAAGATATCGGTATTCTGATGACCCTTAAGGATGATCTCGATCCGCTTCCCGGAATGGAAGATGAATTTAATAATTTCCTGAAAAAGAATATGGAAGCTGTTGTTAGTGCGCAAAACATTATTCGGGAAATGGATGAATTACTTGAAGCTTCATTTGGCGGAAAAGAGGCGGAAAAGGTAAAACTGATGGTAGAAAGCGTCGCATTTTTAGAACATGAAGCAGATATTCTTCAGCGGGAATTAAGCAAGAAATTATTTAATCATGGCGATACGATGCCCTATACCAGTTTCACGCTTTGGATGAGTGTTTTGAGGTCGATCGCTGCATTAGGAAACTCATCTGAGAAACTGGCAAATCGCGTCCGTATGCTCCTGGACATCAAGTAAATAGACGAGAAGCCCTTACCCGCCTGGGAGAGGTATGATAAATAGAAAGGGACAACATGGCATTTGAAACAATCATTTTAATAATCGCGGTCTCCGGGGGATTTTATATGGCCTGGAGTATTGGTGCGAATGATGTCGCCAATGCGATGGGCACTTCAGTTGGATCCGGTGCACTGACAGTTAAACAGGCGGTTATCATTGCTGCAGTGCTGGAGTTTGCAGGTGCATTTTTTGTGGGTACCCACGTAACGGAAACAGTCCGGAAAGGAATTATTAATCCGGAATTGTTTTTAGGTGTGGAAATGGATCTGGCGTTCGGGATGATCGGCGCTCTGCTCGCAGCGGCAGTTTGGCTACAGTTGGCATCATATTTCGGTTGGCCGGTATCTACGACCCACTCCATTGTCGGGGCAGTATTGGGGTTTGGTGTAATGTATCATGGTATGGATGCTGCGGACTGGCCGAAAGTCGGCTCCATCGTTGCCAGTTGGGTTGTATCGCCTTTACTATGCGGAACCATCGCTTTCCTCATCTTTATGCTAATTCGAAAGCTGATATTTAACAGTGACGATCCGGTAAAGGCTGCTAAGCGGATAACACCCTATCTGGTGTTTTTTGTATTTGGTGTTTTAACCCTTACGCTGGTTTTTAAAGGACTGAAAAATTTAAAACTTGATCTGGAATTGTGGGAATCTATCGGGGTTGCCTCTGTTGTGGGATTAATTGCCTCATTCATTAGTAGTATTCTGGTGAAACGAATTAAAACCGAGGAAGTGAAAGACCGGGTAACAGTACGCCAGAGTGCTCAGGTCAATAAACGGGTTTTGAAAGCGCTGGAGCAGCTGAACAAAGGTGCTTCTCAGGCCACTGGCGAGATTAAGATGCAATTGGAAGCAACCATTCAAAATCTGGAAACCATCGAGAGTGAGATTGAAGAAGGATCCGTTGTTGAGCAAGGCCGCGCTGATTATCGCACGGTTGAAAAAATATTTGTTTATCTACAGATCTTGAGCGCTGCTTTTGTTGCTTTTGCCCATGGCGCCAATGATGTTGCAAATGCTGTCGGACCGCTGGCAGCAGTCATCTCGATTGTAACCACTGGCGCGGTCGCTATGAAGTCTGCCGTGCCACTTTGGGTGCTTGGTATGGGTGGTGTCGGTATTGTCGTTGGCCTGGCAACCTGGGGCTGGCGGGTGATGTTGACTATCGGAAAGAAAATTACCGAATTGACTCCAACCCGTGGTTTTTGTGCGGAGTTTGCTGCTGCTACGACAATCGTTATTGCCTCTAAACTCGGCTTGCCAATCAGCACAACTCATACATTAGTCGGGGGCGTGTTGGGTGTAGGGCTTGCCCGCGGGATAAGTGCCCTTAACCTGGGTGTTGTAACAAATATTCTCATTTCCTGGGTTGTGACAATTCCCGCCGGGGCTATTGGTGCGATTGTTATTTATCAAATCCTGAAACTCATTTTTGGATAATGTTACCTTTTTATATCCTCTAATAAATATGAAAAGCGTCGGTTCGTTAGTTTAGCCGGCGCTTTTTTCTTTAGCCTACCTCAATATCAATGTTAACAATGTTACATTTGTGTTTGTTTGTGTAATCTTATTGTAGCTGTTTTGTAGCTATCTTAACATTCTTAATCTTTTTTTAGTCTTTTTGTAATCATTTTGTAACATAAAAATGTGTAACTATTGATGCTTTCTCTTGTGATTCTTATCACAGAATAATCTGTGGCGACTTAAAGTAAGTGTGGGGCATACTGGGATTACGAGAAATAAAGCTAAGCCGAGGAGAAAAAAAGATGACATCAAAACTGGAAACCAGTCTGCAAAGAGACATCGACCAAATTCGCAGCAAGGTTATTGAAATGGGTAACATGGCGGAGCAGGCACTGGAAGCGGGACTGGAGGCAATTCGGAATAACAACCGGCAGCAGGCATATTCTGTGGTGCTCAGAGACCGTTATATCGATGAGATGGAACGGGAACTGGATAAGCTTTGCCAGGAGTTTCTGGTGCGGCAGCAGCCGGCCGGGGCACATCTCCGTTTCGTCTACGCTGTGATCAAAATTAATAACGAATTAGAGCGTATCGGCGATTACGCAGAGAGCATCGCCCGTCATTTCCTCAACCTTAGTGGTATAGAGCCACAGCCTTCCTATGATAATATCATCAATATCGCCAATCATTCTATTCCCATGGTGCGCAACGCGCTGCAATCTTTTGTTAATGAAGATGCCAAACTTGCCAAGCAAACCATGAAGCTGGAAGGCAAGGTAGATGATATTCGCACGGAAATCCATGACAGTCTGGTCACCATGCGGGAGAAAGACAAGTTGCCGCTGGAGGCGCTGGCGCCGTTGATGATTATTACCAGCCGTTTCGAGCGTGCCGCGGACCAGGCCTGTAATATCTGTGAAGAAGTACTTTTTATGACGACCGGTAAGAACATCAAGCATAAAGACGGCGGCACCTTCCGGGTATTGTTCGTCGATGAACATGATGCCTGTCGCGGGCAGATTGCAGAGGGGATCGGTAATGCGTTAGGGCAGGACCGCTTTTCCTTTAGCAGCGCTGGAATTTCTCCCCATCCCGTCGATGAGAAAACTATCAAGTTTATGCAAGACAAGGGTATCGACATTTCCGATCAGGAATCGAAATATGTTAACCAGATACTTAATCTGGAAAATTACGAACTGATCATCACGCTCTGTAAAGAAGTGGAAGCTGCATTCCCCGGTCCGAGCAAAACAGTTTATATCCCCTGGCAAGTCGATGATCCTTCCAAGCTGAAAGGTTCCAAGGAAGAAGTGGAAACCGCCTATTTGAAAACCTACGAATATCTTGATAAAAATATCCGGGACCTGGTTGAAGCGATCCTGGGCAATGAATCCAAATAAGAGGAGAGACACAATGTTTACCCAAATTCGAAAAACTGTAAAGTTCTCGGTAATTTTAGCTGCGATTACCGGCAGTTTTTTATTGACCGGTTGCGGATCGAAAAGTGGTGGCGGAGACGCGGGGCCGGAGAAAATGGTGATTCAAAACTCTGGTTCAGATACAATGGTAAATTTGGCCCAGGCCTGGGCGGAAAAATATGTGGGCGTTAATGAAGCTGTTTCTATCGAAGTTTCCGGCGGTGGCTCTGGTACCGGTATCGCTGCCCTGATCAATGGAACGGTCGATATTGCCAATTGCAGTCGCCAGCTGAAACCGGAAGAGCGGGAAAGAGCGAAGCAAAACACCGGTCTGGAACCGAAAGAATACATTGTTGGTTACGATGCCCTGGCCGTATATGTTCATCAGGATAATCCCCTGAATGAAATTACGATTGAGCAGCTGGCAAACATTTATGGCGAAAAAGGCACGCTGGAAAAATGGAGTGACCTTGGGTTAAGCCATGGCGCCTGCTCCAGTGATGAAATTATCCGGGTAAGCCGCCAGTCCAACTCCGGCACTTATCATTATTTCCGGGAAACACTGCTCGGCAACACCAGCGATTTCAAGCTGGGCTCTCGCGACCTGCACGGCTCCAAAGACGTGGTAGAGTTGATTGAAAGAACCCCCTGCGCTATCGGTTACAGTGGTATGGGTTATAAAACCGATCATGTGAAGTTTGTGAAAGTTGCTAAAAATGCTGGTGACGATGCATTTGGCCCTTCCCTGGAAACTGCCCTGAGCGGCGACTATCCGATTGCCCGTCCCCTCTATATGTATACCCTCGGTGAGCCGACCGGAGATATCAAAGTATATCTGGATTGGGTCATGTCCGAAGCGGGTCAAAATATTGTTAAAGCAAGCGGTTACGTCCCGGCGGTTATGCCGGAAGCATCTGCAGAATAAGTGTTGTACTAAGGGAATAAATCGACTATGGGAAATCGTAAGCAACTGGAAATTATCACTGAATCAGCCATAGAATGGCTGATTCGGATTTGCGGCATCAGTGCCATCCTCTTTGTTTTCGGAATCTTCTTTTTTGTTTTTCGTGAAGGGGCAGAGTTCCTCTTCGGAGGATTGGATCTCTGGCAATTCCTTACCAGCCCGGAATGGTATCCGACATCGGTCAGTCAGAAACGTTATGGGGTATTGGCTTTAATGGCCGGTACTGCCAGCGTTACTCTGCTGTCCATGGCCATTGCTGTTCCGTTTGGACTGGGCGCCGCTATATACGTCTCGGAGTTTTGTGGACCGAAGGCGAAAGAAACGTTTAAGATTGTGATCGAATTGCTCGCTGCAATTCCCTCAGTTGTTTGGGGATTTATCGGATTGACATTGATGAATGAGTTGATTATCACGCTCTTCGATGCGCCGATTGGGCTGACGGTACTGAACGGTGGGATTATCCTGGCATTAATGAGTGTCCCGATTATTGTATCCATTGGGGAAGATGCCTTGAAAGCGGTGCCAGATTCCTATCGGGAAGCGGCGGAAGCACTGGGTTCCACCCGCTGGCAGATGATTTACCGGGTGTTGCTGCCCGCCGCAAAAAATGGGCTGCTAGCAGCGGTATTGCTCGGTGTTGCCCGTGCAGTCGGGGAAACCATGGCGGTATTGATGGCCACCGGCCACGCCGTAAAGATTCCCGGCAGTGTGCTGGACTCCGTCCGTACCCTTACCGCGACAATCGCCGCGGAACTGGGTGAAGCGCCGGTCGCATCCGATCATTATCAGGTACTGTTTATTATCGGTATTCTGCTCTTTACAATCACTTTCGCGGTAAATCTGATCGCGGATCTGGTTGTCAAAGGAATTAAGGAGCAGTAAGATCACAAAAAGAGATGGTGATGGTTCATATCATCTGGCATTGTAAATCAGCAGAGAAAAGGTAGAAATGAGTAATACAACGCAGGCTATGTATACGGAAACCCCTTTTGTGCGCACCAAGCGACGCTACCAGGGGCTGGCAAAATATATCTTCATGTCCATGACGCTTTTGATGATCCTGCCGCTAATTCTGATTGTCGGTTATCTGTTTGTCAAGGCGGCACCAGTATTATCCCTGGATTTTATTTTCACCAATCCAATCCGCGGGATGCGTGATGGTGGTATCTGGGCAGCGTTACTGGGTACCATCTATCTGGTCGTAATATCACTGGTAACCTCTGCACCGATTGGCGTGCTCGCTGCGGTTTACCTGAACGAATATGCCAAGGATAACTGGTTTACCCGGATTATCAACCTGGCGGTGGTAAACCTCGCCGGTGTGCCCAGTATTGTCCACGCGCTTTTCGGCTTGGGTGCATTCGTACTGTTTGCCGGGATGGGGCGCTCGATTATCGCGGCATCACTCACCCTGGGAATTATGACTTTGCCGGTGATTATCGCCAGTACCAAAGAAGCGCTGGGGGCTGTGCCAATCGCATTCCGGGAAGCTTGCTGGAATGTTGGTGCGACCCGTTGGCAGACCATCCGCAGTATTGTTTTGCCCAATTCAATCAGTGGGATTCTGACCGGTATCATTCTGCAGGTCTCCCGTGCTGCCGGAGAAACGGCACCGATTATGTTTACCGGCGCGGTTTTCTTTAAGGCAATCCCCGAAGGTGATCTGCTCGCTTACGGCATCTTCGACCAGTGTATGGCGCTGTCCATGCATCTCTTTACAATCTCGACCCAGGTTCCGAACGTGCCGACAGCCCTGCCGTATGGCACCGCGGTTGTCCTGCTGGGAACCGTCTTATTAGTAAATGCTGTGGCAATTGTATTGCGGGTTTACCTGCGCTCCCGGAAGAAATGGTAGAAAACAGGCGGATAGGAAAAGATGAGTGACGCAAAAAAGAAAAAAATAGAAATTAACAACCTCGTAGTAAAATACGAGGATAAAACTGCCCTGAAAGGCATCTCATTTGATGTATATGAGAATGAGATCCTCGGGGTCATTGGTCCGGCCCAGTCTGGTAAAACCAGTATGCTGAAAGTGATCAACCGGACAATTGAATTTATCCCGGAAGCGAAGGCGGAGGGTGTTGTAAAGGTCGATGGTGAAGACGTCATGAAAATGAAGAATGTCTACGAATTACGTCGGAAAGTCGGCATGGTGTTTCCGCTGCCGGTCGGCTTGCCGCTGTCGATTTATGACAATGTCGCATTTGCCCCAAGAGCAGCCGGTATTCGTAACAAAACGGATCTGGACGAACTGGTGGAACGCTGCCTGAAGCAATCCGCTTTATGGGACGAAGTGAAAGATCGCCTGGACAGCCTCGGTACAAAATTGTCCGGGGGGCAACAGCAGCGCCTGACCATTGCCCGCGCGCTTTCTCATCAGCCGGAAATTCTCTGCCTGGATGAATTCTCTATCGCGGTGGATCCGGTAACAACGATGCGCATTGAAGACGTTCTAAAGGAATTGCGTTCGGAGATGACAATTATTCTGGTAACCAACCTGGTGCAGCAGGCCCGGCGTCTGGCGAATCGGACCGCTTTTATTTTTAACGGCGATTTGATTGAGATCGATGACAATGATGTCATCTTTTCGGAAAAGCCTGCACAGAAAATGACTTATGACTATGTAAACGGGAATTTCGGATGAGCAACGATACTAAGTATACAATTACTACCGATAAACTGAACTTATGGTATGGTGATTTTCAGGCGCTGATTAATGTGACCGTGAATATCGCCGATGGGATTATCACCGGGTTGATTGGACCTTCCGGTTGCGGAAAAACGACTTTGCTCCGCTGTTTTAACCGGGTGAATGAACGCTATGGTAACGTAACCACTACCGGGGAAATTCTCATCAACGGAAAAAATATCTACGATGATGATGTATCTCTCCCGGAACTTCGCAAAGCAATCGGGATGGTTTTTCAGCGCCCGAATCCATTACCAATTTCCGTCTATGAGAATGTTGTCTTCGGACTGCGAGTGCATTCCCGCCGGAAAAATATCAAAAAGTCCGAGATGGATGAAGTCGTGGAAAAATCCCTGCGGGAAGTTTTTCTCTGGGACGATCTCAAAGATAAGCTCGATAAGAAAGCCACTGGCCTGCAGCTGGAGCAACAGCAAAAGCTCTGTATCGCCCGCCTCCTGCCGCTTAAGCCGGATATCATTTTGATGGACGAGCCTTGCTCCGCGCTGGACTCTGAATCGACCCGCGCAGTAGAGGAACTAATGCTTACCCTCGCCGGAAAATATACGATTGTGATTGTGACGCACAATATGGCCCAGGCGCGCCGGGTGAGCGATGAATGCATCTTTATGCTGCTCGGTGAAATTATGGAGCATACCCGCACCGAGGAGATGTTCCTTACCCCGAAGAATCCGAAAACTGCCGATTATATCGAGGGGCGTTACGGTTGATACCATTCTCTCGATAGAGTAAATATCGGTAGTGTTAAACATGTAATACTATTGGATCTGTCATTGCGAGGCGTTTTTTGCCGAAGCAATCTCACAAGTTGCATCCACAGAGAGATCGCCACGTCGTTGCACTCCTCGCGATGACAGCTTGCAGCATTACTTCTTTAACACTACCTAAATATCTGTTTGTTTTATAACATTTTATGCCGTCCGGTAGACTTAAAAGATACCGGGTGGAAGTGCCTGCCTGATTTTCCTTTCCTGAAAAAAACACATCAAAAAAGAAATCTTTCCGTATATCCGCAGCAGTGATATTGATTAAAAGAATCCGGAAGGAAGATAATGAAAATTAGTGCATTTTTTTTCGCTCAGCTTCGCAGGATCGCCTGGGTATTTATCCTGATGTGCAGCCCCGCCATTTTTTCCCAAATGACGCCGCATCAAACGGTTTTGATATTGCAGGCTGGCCTCGAGGATAACGGTTTACCTACGCAGCATTGGCTGAAAGCAATCGAAAAACGCCATGATGCGGAGACACTGGCCGGGTTTGCGAAAACCGCCCGTCCATACAATGATGCCGAAGCGTTGTGGCAACAGCTGATTATGAAAAAGCTACCAGCCTGGACAGCGATGATAGACAGCATGCGAATTCCATTCAGCGGGATAGCAGCACCGGATACGGTGTATATATTACCGGGAAATCAGGGGGGCAGCGATGCTTTTATTTCTGCCCCAATCACCATCTGTTTTAATCTGGAGAAGATGGGGCAGTTTTACGGCGCGGCCACATCAGCGGCAAACGACGGGCGTATCGACCGCTTTTTTGCCCATGAATTTACTCATGTACTCCACAAGGTGTGGCGGCAGCAAAATCCACAGAAGATTGAGACCCCATTGGAGAGAGCGCTCTGGGAATGTATGACGGAAGGACTGGGCAATTATCGTTCCCTGTCCGCCAAATGGATGGCCGGAAAGGGGATACTCTCCGACCACGCTAATAAGGTGCTCGATCGCCTCCAACCGATCTTTGTCGAGCGAATCTCTGCATTAGCAACAGCAGATGAAACTACAGCGGATAGTTTACTAAAAGGATTGTCCACAGGAAGGTTCGACCGAAAGTGGGGCGCCCTCCCGGTCGCGCTTTGGTTAGCACAGGAGGCACAAGGCAACGACGAAAATCTCCGCACCTGGGTAAACCTCGGCACCACCGGCATCCTCAAACTGGCCCGAAAATACCTGCCGGAGAACCTACAAAAACGGATAGAGGGAATAAATGTTAATTAAACATTTACCTAAGGCCTTATGCCTAAAGTCTACAGCCTAAAAATTACTCAAAAACCAACGCCCCAAAAAACTCCGGTAAATGAAAATTCGGCCGGGGAAAATCCACCTCCGCCCAGGTGAGCCAATGCGGTGCGGAAGTCGCATCTGCACACTTATAGAAATTAGCGCGCCAGACAGTGCCGGCATCCGGCGCCTTCAGGCTGGTGTAGTTTGCCAGAACGCTGAAAGGTAAGCGATATTCCACCGTCCAGGTGGTCGGTTCGCTGATTTCCGGATCAACAATCTCCGGCAGAGAATGCGCCACGGTAACTTCAGAAAAATGATCCGCGGAAACCGGGGTAACCTCGGTTTCCCATTTTAGCTGATGCATAAACAACGCCTGCCCGCCGCAGTTCATTTCCAGGTTAAAATAGCCGGCGGCAATGTCCGCACCAGGGGTAAAGAAGAATTCCACGCAACTATCTCGGTAGACCGGGCCCTGGTAGCCATCTGCAACAGCGCGGACGTATTGATCCTGCACCCGGAAGATCACGTAGATCGCCTGATCGTCATAACGGAGTTTCGCTTCGGTGACGGGAAAATGCGCCGGTTTTTCGCCCATATGATGGGCCAGCGAGAGTGCCGGAACGTTTTGCCAGAATGGCTTCTCCCAATTGGCATCGATAACCGCCGCTTCACTGGCGCGTTGCACGGTATACACGCTTTCTCCTTTTTCGTTTTCGCTGGTGCAGGACATGCAGATTAACAATAACAAGCCGCCCAATATAACCCTGATCAAGCTTTTAGGCAATTTTAAAGATCGGATGTGCTTCACTCGCATGGCAGGTAAATCCTTCATTTTCGACCCTGGATAGCAGCTAATTTTTTTAGCCACGGATGTTCACAGATAAACACGGATTAGAAAAATAAACAAGAAATAAATTCCTAAATATTTTTATCCGTGAAGATCAGTGTTTATCCGTGGCTAATTAAAAAAAATCTTAATCAGAAAATCGTTTAAATAATTCACGCAGTAATTCTTTCCCATGAATATTACCGTCGCTTTTGTAGATCTCTACTTCAATATCGTTGTTAGCAGAGAATTCTATCTCCCACCTTTCGCCGGGAACGGAAACCGTTACCATAATATAATTGGGACGAACACTGGAGAGTTGATAATGAATTTTGTGTTCATCAAGTTGTTTGATGAAAGAATGTAAAGTATCGTTCATTGGTAAGGTTGTTAATATCCTATCTTATTTAAGTTCTTAAAATCATTGAACGTATAAATTTTTATTTAGCCACGGATGTACACAGATAAACACGGATTAGAAAAATAAACAAGAAATAAATTCGAATATTTTTGATCCGTGAAAATCCGTGTTCATCCGTGGCTAACTTTCAATCGCTGTCTAATTTTCTCGTTCAACTCATGACGAGTGCTGCGGTAAAACATCTTTTCCGAATTCATCGCCTCCTGAAACTTCAGCAGCACATCGGTTGGTAATTCCGGAATTAGTTTATCGATCGGCCACCAAATATTGATGGTTGCAAAAGTCTTTAATGCCTGAAATGCTTCCGGGGATTCCCAGTTATAATTACCTGCCTTTATTTCATTGAGTAGCCGGTTTAAAGTTGTTCGGGCCAGCAATTGCCGGTAACTCCATTCATCCGCTTGCAGTTGAGATTGGAATATTTCGCACTGTTCATCACTCAACTTGTTTTCCTCCGCCAAAGTGCCAATAATATTACGGGTGCTAAACAAATGGAGGTACTGGAGGAGTTGCTGGAGGTCCGCAGCGGAAATTTGCGATAATTGCTTCATTTTCCTTTCCCAGAATTCCGCGGAAGCGTAGCTCTTGATCGAATCGGGGTCGAATTTCTTTTGCAATTCGAGGATGTGAGCCTTCAATGTTTCGGAAGAAACTGTTTCTTCAAAAATGCTTTTTAATTCATCACTGGTAAAATTTTCGAACATCATTCGTCTCTCTCAATTCGGTGTATATAAATGCCATGGGTTGAATCTTTCTTGAAGAAAATTTTCCCGGCATCATTGGGAGATATTGCAAAGCCATCGTCTTTCTGGAAATTCGCTTGCGCCGAAATCAGTTCACTTAAAAAGATGAGTGATTTTGTATCTCCTGCCAGAAAGACTGTGTCTTCTTCAACCCATACTTTCAGGGCGATTTCTTTTTTCGCGTGTGTTTCGCATATTTGGTCGGGTGACATAGTGTTTCCCAAACTTTTTGATTTTTTGATACTTAAGTTGTTTTTTATATCAAGTGTTTATGGAGGAATGGGGGTATTTACTTTGGTAATACCTGCTGTTTTATTGAACCAATGTTTTGAGAACTAATCTTCCCATCCATGGAATTCGCCGTAGTAAACTTCTCCTGAATTTCGAAGTAGAGATACTTTTTCTGTGGAAACCGATTCCGCTGTTTGAAATTCAGCTATCTCAATCTCGTAAGTTTCATTGATAGCGACAATTACATATTTGTCTGCTGAAAGTGCTTCCCGTACTTTCTTCTCTGCCAGGGAGGATGAATTGGCAAAAGTATAGCAGTTAACTATTGCCCCTTGAAGATTCGCGGGCATTTTACAATCCTGGCCTGGTTTAACTTCGACATCAATATAATAGAGTTGATCGCTCATTTTTCCATTACCTGCATTTATAAAATGCTATAAGAATTATCCTATTTGAAGGGCGCGAATCTTAAGCCGATGATAAACACTCCATATTGAAGATAGGGGAGTGGTCATAATTGCCAGACCATTACTCTCTGAAATCTCAAGATCTACCTCCGGCAGCTGATTGCAAATATCAATTAAAAGCAATTCACATTCTTCAGGAGAAATCTTTTGTAGTTCAGTAGCCTCTCGCCAGCTAAGGTTTTGCAAAAAATCGATGATACTTTCTTCATAAGCAGGACTATCAAATTGCTGAAAAAATTGAAGCTTATCGGCAATTTGTGATGGTGAAGATTCTCCGCCATTTCCAGCGGATGAATCATTTTCAGCGGATAACAGTTCGGGGATAGTAGCGCCCTGATTGAATTCTCTGTAAATGTGTAGAAAATCCCGCAAAAATGCCTGAGTATCCCGGTGATATAACATGACACAACCAACGCCGGAAGGCCAGCCTCCCTCTAAATACATTGCAGCATGATCGATAGATGATTGACTATCATTTTCCTTTTCCGAAATGCCACAAATTTCCAGAAACAATTGCCGCCAGTCTTCCGCAACCTGTCGAGTCGTTTCGCTATTCAGCGCCTGCTTTCCACGAGAATTTTCCAGCCTTATCAAGGGACGATGAATATCGGAATACGCTACAGTAATGCTAATTGGGCCATCAATCGCCACTTCTACACCATTCTCAAATGACTGCCCTTTCAGATTAAGTGATAACCAAATCTTTTGATCGGATAGCGAGCGGTAGTCCATTTCGATTTGCAGCGCTTTATCGGATGGAAATATCTCTTCCGCAAGCGCATTAAAATTGGCCGCCTTAAAATCAATAGTCTGTTCGTTTTTAAACCAATATTTACTATGGACCTGAACCTTGTCGATTTTGCCTTTTCGGCTAAGTCGTTCCAGTAGGTTTATAAAAGCCTCAGACATACTTCCTTTATTCGGAAGAAGTGATATTGTTATCGTTGTACTCATGGATAAAGCAAATTAAATAATGAATGGATAGGGAGATTCTATGACAGTTCTTGTCAACTACTCAACAACTTCCACCCCATAAATTAAAGCCACCTTATCAATCAATTCCCTAAATGCCGCTTGCCGGTAATAAACGCCGAGACTAAAGGTGTGGTGAAAATAAATGACTATTTCTCTGGTAGTATCATAAACCAATGGAGAATGAGGAGCGATATGTTTTAATACACAATCCAACAGAATTGGCAAAAATTCATCCCAGTTAATGCATTTACAGGCACCGGCATAATCGAGAGGAATATTGGACGCTTTTAGCAAGGATAGATATGCTTCGGTTTCCTGGGAAAATCCTTCGTCAAAGGTTAAAATGAATTCGTCCTTTTCCTCATCAAACCGCCAAACGTCCAATGTCATTCCACTCCATGGAGATGACTGCTCTCCTTGCATGAGCACCAAATCATCTTCAGAGCCGGTAATGAGGAAATTGAATACTTCTACCAGCTGGTTCCGCTGAAGCGCGTAATCAATTTCGGAAAGGTCTGTTTGTTCACTGCCGGAAGCCGAGGCTAAATAAAGCTCGGCCCGAAAACTCTCAGACTGCCGGTAGTCTTTATAGTTGAACCAATCGATGGATGGTGACGTTTCAATTGTTTTTAGTATCATTTATTGATGGAATTAGTTTCTGTTTACTCTATATGACAGAAGCTGTGTAAAGTTAGAAATAACAAATTTTTAAACTGCGAACCAATACTCAGCAAAATTTTCCATATCCCGGGATCTTACTATTAAGTCCGTTTTCTCATGCTTAAGAATCAGATCGTCAATTGCTTTTTCTACTGCTTGTTGAGTTTCCGGAGAATCAAATTCCCATTCCGGAATCCAAATCTTTGCGTTTGGTTTCCCCTGGCTTTCCAATAGTGAATAGATTTGAGATAGATCTTCATTCGTTATTTGTTTCCATATGAAGAGTTGATCATCCGGATCGTTTGGAGAAAACCTTTCTGCCAGTATTTCAAAATAAACCGCTACATCAGGTTTACGGAATTGGCAAAACCCTTCCCGGGGACCGTCATGCCAGTCTAATACTGTCACTAATTCAATGTCCCATTCTTTTAGAGGAAATTCTTCTAATAGTTTATGTAAATTCATGATTTATTTGACTTTATTAATATGAGGCGACCATTCATTTTTAACAGGGAATAATTGCATCAAAAACAGGCTCAATATTTGAAAATTATTAATTATTATTTACTCACCTTCTTTGCAATATTCATTAGATGTTCATTTATCAGTTTTCCTGTCTCTGGATGCTTATTGATTTCCAGGGCTTTTTTTAGATATTTTTGTGCAGCTCTATAATTTTGCAAATTGTTGTCGTAGGTAGTTCCAATATCAATGTATAAATCGACTTTATTCGGAAAGTCAGGGCGGGATAACAACACTTTGCCTAACTCAATAAATTTCACAGGATCACATAGCACATCCATAGTATAGATCCTTTTAGCATCGAGTGTTAATGAAGCTTCAGAGTGCGTTTTTTCCATTATATCCAGGATTAATCTGGCATTTTCATATTGTGTCGCATTCAAATAAACTTCCACAAGTTTATGAAGGGCATTAATGTTGCCCGGTTGTATATTAAGGGCACGATTTAGTAAGTGAATGACGATATCATAATTGGGGAAATAAATTTCTGCATATCTCATCAATAAATCAAAATTTTCACATTCACAAAGTGCTTCCTCAAACTCTTCAAAAGCTCTAATGTGTTGATCAATGATTTGTTTGAATTCGTAATCTGGTATCATTATTCCTCTTTACAATTTTAGAAGTCATACCAAGCATCATTAATTTCCAAGTGTCCATCTTTTAGTCGCCCTTTAATTGTTAATTTACTGTTTTGAGCACTAGTTTGGATCGTAATTATTTTTGCACCATCCTTAGTTCTATATGTCATGTTCCCACTTCCATTCCTTATTATTCTTTTAATTAGCCTGATGACTGCCTTTTGATCTCCAAGCACGTGCAATTTGTGCTTTTGTTGAAATATATGTGTTATTTTAAAACTAAGGGTATTTATTTGTCCTAAATTAAAACCAAGGGAAAGAGGTTTTCGTAATAAGTACTTAAGAATAGCATTACCACCCTTAGATGATACACCTCCAATTGGTAGAGTTAATGCCGATCCTAAAAAATGTGGTAAAGCTTGGCTACCAAAGTATTCTGCATCATACAATACTCTTCTGTAATTAGGGGTTCCAAAAAAGAAATTGCTTGTTGCACGTAAACTCGCACCTCCCATTGCGCCAAAACTCATCCACCAGTGGTGAGGAGAAGCGGTTATAGTTACTGCAGAGCCTTGCACAACAACTGGCTCAACATCTAATGTATCCGAACTGGATAAACCAAGAATATCAAAAAAGCGTATCGGATTGTTACCAACATAGACATAGCCGGATGGATACTCTTCCAACGGATCCACCGCCAACCAACGCCCCAACGCCGCACTATAATAGCGCGCCCCAAAGTAATGCCAGTTGGTCTCCGCATCTCGTTCCTTCCCGGTAAAGCCTTCCTTAGTGGCAATATCACCCTCAAGAAAGCTGCGCCCGGGCATCTCCAGGCCGAAGGGATAATAATCGTAGCTTTCCTTCACCACCCCGTTTTTATCGA
Organism: Calditrichia bacterium; assembly: GCA_028284905.1. Lineage (GTDB taxonomy): Bacteria > Calditrichota > Calditrichia > RBG-13-44-9 > J075 > JACKAP01. The sequence continues at coordinate 25,885 of JANQQU010000085.1, read as the reverse complement.
GCACCGTCCGGGTGGAGCCGAGATGGTCTTTGATATAAAGGAACTTGTGCTTGGTGTAGGGCTCCGGATCGGGATTTACCGCCACTTCCAGGGTATTCTGGATCACCGAGCCATCGGCGAGGGTAATATCTACCACCACTTCATGGTTGCCGGGCTGGTCAACCACGAAGGTATCTGCCACTACGACTACACCATTGAACGTCCAGGCAAGGGAAGCAACTTTCTGCTCGTTCGTCGTGACGGCGTCGTGTATGTCCAGCGTAACGGATTCGGTGGGTATGTCCCCGGGACGGTACTCCAGCCTCCCGATTACCCCATTCCCGTGGATATTCCAGTACTTCAGTTTGCCGGTGCCGGTAAACACCGCCAGAATCTTATCCTCATCGAGAATATAGTGTTCCGCCTGCTGACTATCAACTTTTTTGTAGATGCGCTGCCCGGCAGAATTATAGCGATACTTCACCACGCTGCCATTGGCAAAATTGATGCGAGTGGGCAGGTTGTTCATATCATAAACAATACTGCTGATCACCGTGCTGCCGTTCTCGGAAACGCTGCTCACATTGCCATTGGCATCATAACTGAAGTTGCTGCTCTCTGCATCCCAATCGATGTTGGCGCTATTGCCGGCAGCATCGCTAACGGCGGTGAGACGATTGTTCTCTGCACCATATTGATAGCTGAGCTGGTCGAGCGTGCTGCCGCTGTTATCCTGACGGTTGAGGCTAAAAATATTTCCATTCGCATCATAACTGAGGTTGCTGAGGCCAAATCGATTGACATCGTTCCAATTGCTGCCGCTGGGAATAAAGTAGTCGGCAGCGGTAATGCGTGAGAGGCCGTCATACTGAAAATCGTAGCGGTAATGAGGCTCGCTCGGCGATTGCTTGCTGTAAAATTCCGCCGATTGAATATTACCGTTAGCTAGGTAGCTATACAGCGCGCCAAAGGGCTTTGTGGGATCGCCGGTATCACCAATCCTGATTAGCCAGTCACGCAGATTATATTCATAGTCGAGGGTTTCCCGGAAGGTGTTGCTACTATATTCGATTAGCTGCTGCTGCTTCATGGCACCGGTGGGATAGTAGCTGAAAGCGGCATCAAGCAGATTCGCTGTGCTACTTTCGGAAGTCGCCACGCTGAGCAGCTGACCAAGGTTGTCGTAATCATAGAAATGATAGAAGTTCTTCCCACCCAACTTCGCGCGGGTTTCTAAAACGAGCCCCTGGCGGTTGTAGGTATAGGTGATCGTTAAGTGATCAAGCCCTTCAGTAAGGATCCGCTTTCGTTTGATTCGCCCGCTGTTGTCATAGGTATAGAGCGTCACCTGCCATTTGTCTGCGGAACGATAAGCGCTGGCGGCGAGTTTCCCGACGAGGTAAGTCTGGGTAAAGCTGCCGTAATCTCCTGCTGGAAAGATGTTCCAGGGATAGGCGGTAATATCCTGTGGGGCATCATAATGATTGACATGCAGCCAATTGTCATTTGTGTTTTCAAATCCATAGCTGCTTGCGCCATTCAGATTAGCAATGTTCAGCAAGCCTTCAGTGGCGCTGCCGCCTCCGGCTTCCCCGCTAATGAGGGGGCGGTCGGCAAAATCGTAATTGCTGAAAGTGACCTGACCATTGCCACTTTGCCGGGCATCCTGACTGAAGCGGAGATTGCCATTCGGGTCGTACTTGTAGCCAACGCTACCGGCATCCGGCGAGGTTTTTTCCGCCAACTGACCAAGGACGTTATATTGATAGTTCGTCAGCCAATTCGCAGGCGGAGCGCCGTTGGGCGAATCGAAGTAATTCGGCGGATAAACGGTGGTGATGTTCCCGCTACCGTCATACTTGAACGCCGTAGTGCTTTCCACCGGCGGGCTGGTATCGAGATAGGAGGCGCTGCCGCTGGCATTTGTGGCGCCATGGTCATTCTGCAGGGTTTCTACGGAAACCATTAGCTCGTATTGTCCGGCGATTGCTGTAACTGACCCAGTAAGGTTGCCACCGGTGTCACCGAAAATTTCAACGAGTGTTGCCGGATTCGGAGAAATACGGCGCAGGCGGAACACCAAATCGTCTGTGGAATGTCGCTCGTTCAGGGCGCAATGCCAGTAGATGGTTTGGGCAGTGCTTAGGGTAAAAGTGGTTTTGTCGTTCTGCGCGCAGGGACTGTTACAGCTAACGGCTACCGAACTGGTTGCCAGACCATTGCCGTTATAGTTCTGCTCAATCCATTTGCTGCCGAGCGCATCGCTGAAAGTGGCCGTTTCGTTGCCCAACTCATCAATGATGGCAGTACGTTTCAGAATGATATTTCCGTTGCCGAAAAAGTTGGGAAGTGCATTATCTCCCCGGACGTAACTGCTGTAAAAACGCTGCTTGTTATCCTCGGTTTTTATACCGGGAAAGCCGGTTTCCCGCAGTTCTTCATCGAGCATGGATTGGTAGCTGTATTCGCTGTACCGATGACCGGTGCTACTGCTGAGCGTGCCGTCTTCATTCCGCTGGCGATAATCCGGATCGTAACCGGGAGGTGTTGCATTGCTGCTGTAAGTGAGCTCATAAGGCTTATACTCACGCGCTTTTCGACCGAGCAGATCACTTTCTGTCGCAGCATAAATATCCGCGCCAATAGTGGTGTTCCGTGCTGCTGACTGTAGCAGCTGCGCCCGTCCGTCATAGAAAGCCCGGGAAACTTGCTGCCAGCCATTATCATGATGAAGAATCGTCTCAATAAAATTCGGCTGGGCGGGATCAAAAACGTCGTTGTTGAGGTCGCGGGAAAACTGGTAATTATACTCTGCGAGCAATTCGTTGTCGGGATTTTTCCCGGAAATCAGTCGCCCAAAATTATCGAAAGAGAAGCGGTTTTTTTTCCCGTTCTCGTCGGTAATCGCATCGACCTGGAAGAAACGGGTATCGTAATCGAAGGCTTTGCTCAGGCTATTGTTCAGCTTGATGCCAGTAAGGTAGGCATGGCCAAAATCCGGCGCAGTGTTGCTGAAATTACTGTTGTTGCTGCCGTAAAACAGCTGGAGAGAATTGCCATTGGCATCCTCGAAGGCAGTTGCCCGATAGTTCTGGTATGCGGTCGCCTGATGTTGTAATTGCCAGGCAGGATCAATGTTGCTGCCATTATCCAGCCAGTCATCGAAAGTAACATTTTGCGGCTCCGCTTCGATGGTCAGCAGATATTTACAGTGGAATTGCCAAACCCCGTCGAACTGTTTGAAGGTTGTCGTGGTGGCATTGCGGTGCTGTGCTGTATAGGCGCCTTGCAGATTATAAACGGTCTGGTAACTTTGAGCAACCGCACTAAGTAGGTTCTCTTTCCGCATGGCGCTGAGCGGAGGGGCGGAAATGCCCAGCCCCCAGCTGTCGCCACCATAATCTGGCACTTCATGGGCGTAGAGATAATCAGTTTGCACTTCCCGGCTGTCCGTAGCGACTACTCGGCTGCGCTGCAATTGGCGCGTGGGATTGGGACGGAGATAATAATCATAATGCTTTTTTACTTCCTGAAAGAGCGCAGGATTGTCTGCCCGATAGCTATAGGATGTTTCATTAAATAGCAGCGGTTTATATTGATTGATGTAATAAGAAAAATTCGGAGAAGGGTTGCCGACAGGAAAATTGTCCAGGACAACGGCCGCTTCAGTGAGAAATTTAGGTAGTTGATAAGTATAAGTTGTCTTGTCCACAAAGCCATTGCGCATCAGGTAGCGGGAAGTCTGCCGTCCCCAGTTAGGATCGGTGTCCCCGGTAATTAATGCCCAGTTGAAGGCGTCTTTATCGCCATAGAGGATGTACTTATGGGGAAGGCCGATCATGTAATTACTGGAATCCCGTGAGCCATCCGGCAGGGTGCGTTTTACCCATTTGTAATGCACGTCCATTGTGCCGCGATTCATTGCGGTAAATTCATTAGGATAAAGATATTGGGTGCCGTCAAAATCGCTGTTGGTCGATTGCAATACCTGCACCCAGCGCGGCATCATTTTCGGCGGCACCGCTGGCGTGTGCCCTTCCCCGTAACTATAAGTAATCTCCAGGGGCGAATCGCCCATGCCATTGTCCCGAATAATTTTTTTCACGCGCACACCACCCTGGTAGCGGCAGCTGTAGGCGGGATTGTCCGGATTAACAAATGAGAAGAAAAAAGTTTGGTTGATCGCATTGGGACTGTAGTTGTTGCCGCGAAAATAGTAGATGTCCAGCGGAATATTTTCAGTGTCGATGCGATCGTTCCCATACTCGTAGGCTTCACTGCCACCGGTGGGGAAGATGATTTTCGAGAGGCTCCAGGCCTGCGCATCGCTGGTATCGGCATCGGTATAATTGTAGTTCTCGTAGAACGGTGCGGCCGGTAAATTATCGTAATAGCCGAAGCCATCGTAGTGATGCAAAGAGCTACCAGAATACCAGGGCGGATTGTGGGTGCCGCTGGGATATTCCAGCCGGTAACCGGGCATGCTGCTGCCATCGTGTGCCAGATATTCCCAGCCATGCAATGTCAGTTTCCCTTTATTGTTGCCGCTCCTCCCGAGATGATAGGCGTATTGCGCGGAAGCGGGATTAGTGTCATCATTGAGGAGCTTGACTCGCTGTACTACATCCCCAGCTTTGGTGGAAAGAACAATCTCATTGAGACGGCGGTAAGTGCTGGCGATATCTCCGATGGGATTGTATTTCAGGTCGATATCCTCGCGTCCGCCGGTGCTGATAAAATCCACGGTATGGGTCGGCGTTTTGATGCTTTTCAGGTAGATGTTTTCCACCAGCCGTCCCTGCCCCGGTGCACCATTGATGGCGAAGTCTCCCAGACCGTTAAAGCCATAATCGAACTTGATCCAACTGCCTTCCCCATAAGGCGGATCGTTGATGTCGTCCTGCAATAGGCTGCCATCGAGCCCTTGGAAATCCGGGGCAGCAATCGCCATTAGTCGCCAGACATTGGCGTGCTGCTTCGGCAGACCCGAAGGGAAGATGTTGCTAAATCTGGCCACAGAAGGCATGCCGTAGAAGTAACGAGTGCCATCATCGGTGGTAATGATGAAGCGGGTGTAATCGTCTTTATCGGGATCGAGGTGGCTGCCGCCCGGCCAATTATAATTGTTATCAACGAATGCCTGCACTTTGTAGGGAAAGTGCTCTTCAAAATAAAACTGCGAGGCATTGTATGGCGCCACAAATTCGTTCTTGGAAGGATCGTCATTAAAACCAACGATATTGCTCTTGAACATCGTCAGCGTGCCTCTCCCGGGAATGGTGACGTAGTAACGGTCGGGGAGAAAATCATCCGTCCCGGCTTCGTTCGGAAAGTCGACATCATAGACGGTGCTGCCGATTTTCATATTTCCCTGCACATCGCGGGTGATGCTGCCGGGATCGAAGTTCCAGCCCAGCCCCAGCCAACTGGCCTGCTGATGATAAGCGATGCCCGCCTTGTAACTGAAATTGATGGGAAAATCCAGCCCGTTTAATCCCGGCACGGAAAGCACCGGCAGGGACAGGTTGAGATCGCCCTTGCTATCTACCTGCCCCTCGGGAACGCCGGCAAAGTGCCACACCTCCGGCTGCATATTATACTCATTGAAACGCTTGAAATCATTTTGCGGATAAAGCTGGAAAGAGAAGTAAAGGATTAATAAAAACGAGCGTATCGCGAAGCGATTTCCCCGCTGCTGTGCTAATAAATTTCGCATTTTTCCCCCTGCGATATTTAAGTGATTATTCCGGCAGGCCCCGACGAACGCATACTGCCCTCCCGAATACAGTTTAGCTTAATCTGTTTGTGCGTTCTAAAGAGATATTGGCAGGGGGAAGAAATTTTTAGAATTTTTTATAAAGAAAAATTTATGACGGAATTTGATCTGAAATGCAAACGCTAACTAAACTCTTCCAATTAATTACTCGTTACAATCCCGGCTGCCGGGATTGTAAGGCAATTATTTCCGAAACTCCGTTTCGGTTGATTTTAATATTTAAGTAGTGTTGAAGAAGTAAACGTGGAAACTACCTTGGATGTCATTGCGAGGCGTTTTTTGCCGAAGCAATCTCAAAGGTGCCCGCAACATAGAGATCGCTTCGGCAAAAAGCGCCTCGCGATGACAAGGCAAATTACGTTACATGTATACTAATTATACCTCTCGTTACAATCCCGGCTGCCGGGATGTAACGCAATTATAACCGAAACTCCGTTTCGGCAGGCTGAAATGACTAAATCGATAATAGAGGGAAAAACGTAGCAAAACAGAGTTTTGCTACGAGAAGAATTATGTAGCAATAAAAGGACAGGAAAACAAAAAAGGCTGCCCCAAACGGAGCAGCCTTTTTCAAAAACTAATTTTATAAAACGATTATTCTTCTTCGATATCGATATTCTTGCTGATTTCGTAGAAGCCCAATTCGTTCTTATTCTTCATCTTGATCTTGATGGTGGAACCGTTGGAATAACGGCCTTTCAGGATCTCATCTGCCAGCGGATCTTCAATATACTTCTGAATCGCCCGCTTCAACGGCCGCGCACCGAGGATCGGGTCATAGCCATTGGTAACGATGAAATCTTTTGCGCCATCGGTCAGTTCCAGGGTAATGTTGTGCTCGAGGAGGCGGCCGGCCATTTCGTCTACCAGCAGCTCAACGATCTTCACAACTTCTTTCTTCTTCAGGCGACGGAAGAAAATCAACTCATCCAGACGGTTGATGAATTCCGGATTGAACAGCCGCTTCATTTCTGTGTCGATCTTGTCGCGCATTACTTCATGCTCGGCATCGTCTTTCCCCTGGGTAAAGCCCATGGAAACGTTCTTTTTAATTTCCCGGGTACCGACGTTACTGGTGAGAATCAGAATCGTGTTCCGGAAATCTACCTTCCGGCCAAGACTGTCAGTCAATTGACCTTCATCGAGTACCTGCAGGAGAATGTTGAACACATCCGGATGCGCTTTTTCGATCTCATCGAAGAGCACGACAGAATACGGATGGCGGCGCACCTTCTCGGTGAGCTGACCGCCTTCTTCGTATCCCACATATCCGGGAGGGGAACCAACCAGACGGGAGACGGAGAATTTTTCCATGTATTCGGACATATCGATGCGCACCAGAGCATCCTTACGCTCGAAGAGATATTCCGCAAGGATTTTTGCTAAATGGGTCTTACCAACACCGGTTGGTCCGAGGAACATAAAGGAACCGATGGGGCGGTTCGGGTCTTTCAAGCCGGCACGGGTGCGGCGAATCGCCCGGGTAATTGTATCAATCGTGTCATCCTGACCGATGACCAGCTTCTTGAGATGATCGGCCATGGTAAGCAGTTTCTTGGACTCGCTCTGGGCAACGCGCTGCACCGGTACGCCGGTAATCATTGCCACTACTTCAGCGATATCTTCTTCTTCGACATTGGCGATATGATTTTCTTCTTCGCGCTCCCACTTATTGCGCTCAAATACTAGTTCTTCCTGGAGGCGACGCTCGACATCACGCAGCTTGGCAGCACGCTCAAAATCCTGCTGCTTGGCATACTGTTCTTTTTCCTGGCGAATCTTTTCGATCCGTTGTTCCAGTTCAAGAATTTCTTTCGGTACCACGATGCTGGAAATGTGCACGCGGGAACCGGTCTCATCCAGTACGTCGATGGCTTTGTCTGGGAAAAACTTATCGGTAATATAACGCTCGCAAAGGCGGACGGTGCCGATCAGGGCTTCGTCGGTGTAGCGCACGCGATGGTGCTCTTCGTATTTGCCTTTGATGAAGCGGAGAATTTCCAGGGTTTCTTCCGGCGTGGTCGGTTCGATCATGACCTTTTGGAAACGTCGTTCCAACGCGCCGTCCTTCTCGATATACATGCGATATTCATCGAGTGTGGTTGCGCCGATACACTGCAGTTCACCACGGGCCAGGGCCGGTTTGAACATATTGGAAGCGTCCAGAGAACCGGAAGCACCACCAGCACCAACGATGGTATGCAGCTCGTCGATAAAGAGAATAATGTTGTCCGCTTTTTCCAGTTCGCCCATGATGGCTTTCATGCGTTCTTCGAACTGTCCGCGATATTTAGTACCGGCAACAATACTGCCCATATCCAGAGCAACAACCCGTTTATTGTGCAGCACGCGCGGCACTTTCTTACTAATGATGCGCAGGGCGAGACCTTCAGCGACGGCAGTTTTACCAACGCCCGGTTCACCGATTAACACCGGATTGTTTTTCTTACGACGACTCAGGATTTGGGCAACACGTTCAATAATTTGATCACGACCAATAACCGGATCCAGTTTACCCTGGGTGGCAAGTTGAGTGAGATCGCGACCGAAATGATCAAGCGCAGGCGTCTTAACTTTCTGGGATGATTGGGAAGAGTATGACATGGATGGCTTACCCTCTAGTATATTCTTCAGTTCGTTATATACTATATTATAATCTACATTGAAACTCATTAGCACTTGAGCGGCTAATCCTTCCTTTTCTTTTAATAGGGAAAGGAGTAAATGTTCCGTGCCAATAATATCGGACTTAAAGTTTTTTGCTTCCAAATAGGTAATCTTGAGAACTTTCTCAGCCCGTTTGGAAAGCGGTAAATTGCCCAGCGTCATCATGCCGCCGGCGGGTCCGGAAGCCTCTTCCAGACGCTGCTTCAGCTTCTCCAAATCCATGTTAAGATTTTTCAATATCTTAACTGCAATACCTTCGCCTTCCTTCAGGATACCTAACAGCAAGTGTTCCGTACCGATGTAGTCGTGCCCCAGGCGCATTGCTTCTTCTTTGGAAAATCGAATGACTTTCTGGACGCGGCTCGTGAAATTATTTCTCATCGAAAATCCTAACATCTTTATAGATACCTCATGTATGTGTGTTTTTTACCACTGATCAATATAATTGATTCATTAAGTCTAATCAAGTTACATTATTGGATTAAATTCCGGTCATGTACCGTTTCAGTGCTGCTGAAATCGGGAAATTTACGACTGTCAAATTGCTCGCCCCAATACAGTTACAGGTACAATGAGTAAGGTGTGCATTGAAGGTAACTGCTTAATGGAAAATAAGCTTAGCAAGGGAAGAATTAATGATTTTTATCACATGCGCCCTGCTGGATATTCTCTGCCAAAAATTTTTGAAAATGAAATAGACCGGGAAAGTATTGATGCTGCTGATATTAACTAAATAAAATATTTTGGGCACTCTTCCGGCGGAAAATTTACCGCCACAAAAAGAACCCATCTCTCTATTATAAAAAAGAGTTTTGCTATTTTCAAATAAATCTTATCTTGAATTGTCTTATGTGGGAATTCGGAGGCAGTTTATCAGTAAGCATGGAGGCGAAATACTGCTGTCGAATATAGTTTGGCTTTATGAGAACTGGAAAGAAATGACCTCATCATTGCGTACCTTTCTCGGGTTCACCAGGGCATTTGTACTTGCCTTGCTGCTGTTTTTACCTGCCTGTGAAAAAGAAACACCTCCTTATTTTGATCCGGAAAATGATATTCGCCACCTGCGTATTTACCAGGTGATGGTGGAATCTTTTATGGATGGCGACCCGGAGCGTGGCTATGGGGAAGGCTATGGCCTCAGCCATCACCAGGGGGATTTACGGGGCATCATCAATGCCTTGCCGTATATTAAAAGCCTCGGTGTCAATGCTATCTGGATGACCCCGATCTTCGATTCCGGTAAAGGGGAAGGCAACAATATCGGTTGGGAGGCGACCGGCTATTTCCCGAAAGATTATTTCCGTATCGATCCCGCTTTCGGCACACTGGAAGATGCCCGGGAGTTAGTCGATACCGCTCACGAGCTGGGATTATACGTTTTTCTGGACGGCGTTTTCGGTCATCATAAAGAAACGGTAATGCCTTCTCCCCAGGGACGCACCCCTGTTGGTAATCCCCGCCAGGTCGACTATCCCGCTTCCTTGCCGTTTTATAAAGAAGTGGCGACATACTGGATAGACGAGCTGAATATCGACGGCTGGAGACTGGACCAGGCCTACCAGGTACCGGTTTCTGCCTGGAAGGAAATTCGAGAGGCAATTGAAGAGAAATGCCGCGAGCGGAGGGCGGCTGGAAAAGAATGGGGAACCCTCGGTTACATGGTCGGCGAGATCTGGAAAGGGGAACGGGAGATCAGCGAAAAAGGCTACGGGAGAAATTTGCAGGGACTGCCTTCCTGTTTCGATTTTCCGCTGCGCTACCGGCTCGTGCAAACGCTGGCGGTGGAGGAAAATGGCTTTGGTCATCGCCCGGCATCGGCATTGCGTGAAGGGCTACATTCTCGCAGTAAATATCCCGAAGGCGCACAGCCGAATTTGATGCTCACCAATCATGACCTGGTTCGTTTTGGCGATTTGATTGAACGGGCCGGCTATCCGGGAAAAGATGATCCGACCTATTGGCTGCGCCATCGCAGCGCACTCAGTTTTCTGGCTGCGACCAGCGGACCGATCACTATTTATTATGGCGATGAATACGGCGAAGAGGTGCCGGGATTTGTCCATAAGGAACTGGATCGTTGCTGGGAAAAAGGGCTTTGTGACGATCATGTTTCCCGCACCAGCGGGCGTATTGATGGCTTTACTCCGGAAGAAACCGCCCTGCAGGATTATCTGCGATCGTTGATGGATTTGCGCAACCGCCATGCCGCACTTTGGAAAGGGGAGCGGGACAATCTGATTGCCGGCGAAACAATTTTTGCGGATTATAAAACCTGGGAAGACGACCGGATGATTTATGTGCTCAATACCGGTTTGACGCCGCAGACAGTTGAATTCGACCCGGAAAGAATCAACGGAACTAAACTACGCGATGCACTGGACGACGAAACTTTTGAAGTTAGTGAAGCAAACTTTAGCGTAACGGTACCGGGGCTTTCAGCGCGTTTCCTTATTGTTGAGTAAGTTCAGAGTTCAAGGTTCTTGTTAACTCTGAATTCCCCAAAATAATTCCTTCTTAAATATTATTCTGAAAAACATTATATTAGCAGGCTAGGTAATTTGAGCTTCAGGTTCAAAGTTTTAAAAAACGCTGAACGCTGAACGCTGAACGCTGAACGCTGAATTTGAACAGGATCTTAATCATGCGATATTTCGTCACCGGTGGTACCGGGTTTGTAGGTAGTTGGGTTGCTAAACAATTGGTGGATAAAGGGGAAGAAGTGGTATGCCTGGTACGGAAAACCAGCAATCTGCGCTGGCTGGAGGACTTACCGGTAAAGTATCATTATGGCTCTTTGCTCGATGGTGACAGCCTGAAAGAGGGTATAAAAGATGCGGATTATGTGCTTCATATCGCCGGGGTAACCAAGGCGCTTTCCATTGCAGATTTCTATCGCGGTAATGTGGAAGCCAGCCGGGTGATTATGGATACGATTCTCGAAGTCAATCCGAAAATTAAGCGCGTGGTTTATGTCGGTAGCCAGGCCGCTGTTGGCCCGACCCCAAAGGGAGAGATGCTGGACGAATCCTGCGAAATGAAGCCGATTACCGATTATGGCACCAGCAAAATGCAAAGTGAGCAGGTGGTGCGGGAATATCTCGATAAACTGCCGATCACCATTCTGCGCCCACCGGCGGTTTATGGCCCACGCGATACAGATGTTTTTGAGGTTTTTAAGAGTGTGAAAAATCGCCTGAACTTGAAAGTCGGCAGTGGCGATCCTTATGTCAGCATCATCCATGTTCACGATTTGGCCCGGGGAATTATCGAAGCGGCGACCCATCCGAAAGCGGCCGGAGAAACTTATTTTATCTGCAATGAAGATCCCTGTTATTGGTCGGAAGTGGTAACAACGCTGGAAGAATTGATGGCGAAAAAAGTGCTGAATATCCCCATCCCATACCCCTTGGCATACGGCTTTGGCGCCATTATGGAAGCGGGCAGCCGACTGACCGGAAAGCCTTCAATTTTGAACCGGCAGAAGATTCGTGAAGTTAATGCTGGCAATTGGGTGATTTCGAGCAAAAAGATTCGGGAAGAAATGGATTATAATACGCAACTTAGTTTACGAGAGGGACTGAAAGGAACTCTCGAGTGGTATCAAAAATCAGGTTGGCTGTAGCCAATTCACCATGGTGCTAAAGAGAGGAGCGGTTGATGCCTTTAACACCCGAAGAGGAAAAGAGATTTCGGGAAGAAATCCGAAGAGAATTGGAAGAAAGAGATCAGCGCGATCAAGTATCGAAAGATGAAGCGCAAGCCGAAAGAAGCCAGCATCTGGAAAGCCGCCTAAGGCGCCAGATTGCCGAGGAAGAAGAAGAGAAATATTATACTGACCGGGGTTTTGTCCGTTATCTGAATCGTCATGGAGGCGTAGAGTGGCTAACCCCGGAAGAAGCGGAAAACCGACGAAGCCGTCGCCGTACCAGAAAAAAAACACCCTCCCGCCGCAAGGCCCGTAGAAATCAAAAAATTGTGCAATGGATTATTAATGGTGTCATGGTAGTATTTGCCCTGGCAGTATTTATGTATTTGTTACGCTATAATCCGAACGCCGGTGGCAGCAATGCCGGAAATGTCATTATTAAAACGGATGTACCGGGTGCGCAGATTTTTATTAATGGCACGGAAAAACCGGATTTCTTTACGCCGGATACGCTGAGCAATCTTTCCGCCGGTGCGCATTTTATTGCCGTGCACAAGGAAGGATACAGCGCCTGGCCACCCATGCAGCGAGTTAATTTGGAGAAGAACAAGACACTGGTGCTGGAGTTCTCTTTGAAATCTGCTGCAATCATGGGAAATGTGCTGATTAATAGTAATGAATCGGAATTCGATATTTACGTCGACGGTATTCCGGTGCCGGAGAAGCCCGGGCAGGAATTTCAGGTACCAGCCGGTTATCACATCTTCAGCGCGATCAAAAAAGGGTATATAGCCGAGCCGCAACATCAGCGGGTGCTGGTGAAAGCGGGTGAAATGAACAGTTTGTTTTTTCACTTTCAGGCCCGGGATGATATCGGCTATCTGCAGGTGACCAGCAACCGTAATTCCGGCTATATTTTTGTCGATAATCAGCTGACCGGCTTAAAACCAAATGGGCGGCCAATTCCGGTTCGCGCCGGTATTTATGAAATTCGGCTTTGCGAAAACGGATATGCTTCAATCCCACAAACAGAATTAATCCGCCTCGCTCCCGGGGAGGTGCGGGCATTGTCTTTTAGCGTCATGGAAGAACCACGCGGAGATACCCTGCGCATTAATACCACGACACCCGGCGCCGGCATTATGATCGACGGGCAGTGGCAGTCTCTGGTAACCCCGGTGAATAATATCGTTCTTTCCAAAGGGGATCATTACCTTAATTTCATGCGGGATGGGCAGCTATATGCACAGAAGGAAATCCACCTCGTTCCGGGACGTTTGGATGATAACGAATTGGTTTACGATTTTTGATTGATTGGTTTTCCTGGCATCTAAACGTTGCCATTACCGTTGTAGAAAATTCATGTAGAAAAAATTCATGAATTTTTTCTACATGAATTTTCTACAACGGTATCCCGCGATTTTAATAAAACAATTCGTAACTTCACAGGCACCTTTTCAGTCTAATCATCCGTAGTTCGTCTGCTGCTAATCATAACACAAGGTTGATCTATGGACTGTAAACCCTTTTCCCTGCCCGCTGCTTCCCAACTGCTCACAGATTATTATTCTGCTACAGATACCGTTAAAACATTTTATCCCACTCATTTTCTGGACGACTGGACCGCACTTCTCGAAAAAAGAACCATAGCTCCTGCCAATCGAAAAGCGACCGTCGATATTCTCCGCACCCAGAATAAAGCCTGGAACGCCCCCGCAGCGGTAATGGAAAACATTCGTTTACTGGCAGAGGAAAAGACTTTCGCAGTCGTCACCGGGCAGCAGGCTGGCGTACTCGGGGGACCGCTCTATTCATTTTACAAAACGATGACCGTTCTCAAATTGACTGCGAAGTTGCGCCGGGAATATCCCCAATACAATTTCGTACCGGTATTCTGGGTTGAGGTCAATGACAGCGATTTTGTAGAGATGGGATTTATCAAATATGCCGATAAAACCGGTAATCTGAAAACCTTACGCTTAGCAGAAAATGATGATGAAGTACAAATGTCGTTTGGCCGCCGACCGGTCGCGCCCGCCCTGGAGGATTGGCAGGCTCAGATCCGGGAAGACTTTTATGACAATGATTTTAAAGAAGATGCAATCGCCCGATTTTTTGCCGGATACCTTTCCGGCGATGCCAGTTATGCCAATGGCTTTGCCCAAATGCTAATGTCTTTTTTTGGAGAGCAGGGGTTGATATTGCTCAATCCCGGCGATGCCCGGGTGATTGACCTGGCGCGTCCGCTATTTCAACAAGTGTTGGACAAAGCGGATGAATTGGGGCAGCGAATGACAGCGCGCAATGAGGCACTTAGCGCTGCCGGATACTCTCCGCAGGTTCAGTTTCTGCCTCAGCAAACCCTCCTCTTTTTCCAGGATTCGGCGGGGCGGCGTTTGCGTATAGATCAGGACACTAATGGTAACTTTCTGCTGAATTACCCCGGGGAGCGGCGACCGATCACTGGAACGGATTTACAAGCAGCCCTTGATCGCGGGGAAGGTGCATTACTGCCGAACGTCACTACCCGGCCGTTGTTGCAGGATACCTTGTTGCCAACGATTGCCTATGTTGGTGGACCGGGAGAGATTTCCTATTTTGCCCAATTAGCGCCGCTGTATGAAGCTTTTCAGATGAGTATGCCGGTGGTCTATCCGCGCCATAGCCTTACGATTGTGGAATCGAAACTCCAGAAGCCGATGCGGAAAAATCAACTGGAATATTCTGCGATGCTTGCCCGCCGACCGGAATTTGTAAAAACATTTATTGCGGAAAACGCCGATCAGACTCTGTTTAATGCCCGCAACGCCAGCGAAGCACAAATTATTGATGCACTAAATACACTTCAGAAGGCGATACAAAGCCACGACCAAACGCTTTTAAATCCTCTCAAAAAAACCCGCCAGAATATTGAAGGCAGTTTCCGGAAATTGGGAGAGCGAATTCAGCGCTCATTGGAAGAGAAAAACCAGGTGCAGGTGCGGCAGATAGAAAAAGTGCTTGATAACCTCCTGCCGGAAGGGAATTACCAGGAACGCGTCATTAACATGCTCTATTTTTGCATCAAATACGGAAACGGTTTCGTGGATGAAATTATGGAGGCGTTGCCGGAAGATGTTACGCAGCATTATGTTTTGGAAATGTGAGGGGAAGGGATTGATTCGGTTTGACGTATGAAATAATGGGGCTAAACAAGTTTTAAGCGATCGCAGGTTTTTGAGGAGAAGATGGTTCCGCTCCCGATGGTCGCTAATGGCTCCGCTTCGCTAATGGTTAAAAAAATGGTATCATTTAACAATTAGCGACTGCAAGGAGCGGGGCCATATGGCATAAATTTTTCTGACCAGAAATTGCATTTGTCGTATATCAGATTTTCTCAGCACCACAAAATTCCCCACAACAATTAGCGACTGCAAGGAGCGGAACCATATGGCACAGTATATTTCTGAACAATAATTACTTCAATCATTCACAATCTTTCCTGAGCACCACGAAAATTTTTACAACCATTAGCGACCACAGGGAGCGGAACCATCTTCTTAGGAGTTGCCTGCGATTACAAAATCAACTTAATGCTTTCAATTTTTCCCACGCAACTCCTCCCATTCTCCTAATACCTCACCCAACGCAAAACTTCACCCAGCGAGGGCCTTTTCCCATACATCAGGCTACCGACCCGGTATATCTTTGCCGCGATCCAGGTAAAGAATAATATTGCCAGAATATTAATACCGATACTCAGTAAAATTTCCCAGACAGCCGGATTCGCCTGTTCGATGCGCAGAAACATCTGCATTGGAGCAAATAATGGCATCATTGATAATATTTGGGCAAGATTGGAAGTTGGCTCCAGGGAGATTGTTATCAGGAAGGGCAGAATGATGAACAATGTGACCGGGGTGGACATAGACTGCACATCTTCCTGGGTAGTGCACATGGCGCCAACTGCCGCATACAGCGTAGAAAACTGGAAATAACCAAGCAGGAAGAAGAGAATAAAAAAGAACAGGGTGCCGGCAGTTACATTCGCAGAAGCCATAAAATGATCCCCGCTACCTGCAAACTGGAAAGCAATTAAGGCTGCTGCGGACCAAATCAAGTATTGCGTAAGACCGATCCCGCCAATACCAAATAATTTACCCATCATCAATTGAAATGAATTGCCGGAGGAGAGTAGTACCTCCATGATCCGGGAAGTCTTTTCTTCCACGACGCCCTGCATCACACTGGCGCCGTAGACCAGGATCGTCATATAGAGGATTGTGAGAAATATAATCGTAACGACCGGATTGGTGCCACTATCGGCCGATGCTTCTCCACCGGATAGTTTTATCGCTTTTAAAGCCAGTGGTGCAGTAAGGCGGGAAACTTCTCCCGGATCCAGCCCGGCATTGGTCAGACGTTGCTGGTTGATGGTTGCCCGGACCCGTTCGATAAAAATTCGGCTGGAAACCGACTGATGCCCTTCCGCGGAAATATAGGTCATTTCCCCGCTACTTAAATCGGCGGGCAATACCAGGATGGCATCCACATAATTTTCTTCCACTGCCTGATAAAAAGTCTCCTGATCGGCCTCGTAAGATGCCGGGGACAGCGGAGAAACGATAAAGCGCGCCTGCCCATCAGCGTTGGTATCGCCAAACATTCCCGGGAGCTGATTGCCGAGAGATTGGGAATAATCGACGACCTGAACAACTAATTGCTCTTCTGCCGACTGGCCCCGGAAATAAGAGGGAATAAAATAAATCCCCATAATAAAAATCGGGCCGAGTAAAGTACTGATCAAAAAGCCCTTGTTGAATAACTTGGTCATGAACTCGCGTTTGATAATCGTTAGTGTCTTCTTCATGCTTCTGCCCCCCCAATCTGCTGGATGAAAATTTCGTTCAAGGTCATTTCCGCTGCTTCAAAACGATGGACATCAATATTTTCCCCGGCAAGACGTTTGAACAGTTTACCGGGGGAAGTATCGTCCTTCAGGCGCACTTCCATGTAATTGCCGTAATCGTTGACCGACTCGACAATGTCATAATTATTGATGAAGGCCGCATCGCCGCTATAGCCGACGGTGACGGCATTGTTGGTGTGGGCGCGCTTGACATCGTTAACCGTGCCCTGCAGCAGTATTTCACCCTTGTTGATCAGGCAGATTTCGTCGGAGAGTTTTTCCGCCTGATCCATTAAATGAGTGGAGAGGATAATTGTCGTTCCCTGACGTTTCATATCGAGCAGAACATCTTTCATGAACTTGGTGTTCACCGGATCGAGGCCGGAGAACGGTTCGTCGATGATCATTAAATCCGGGGAATGCACCACTGTGCCGATAAACTGCACTTTTTGCTGCATCCCTTTCGATAGTTCATGCACTTTCTTTTTTGCGCGATCTGCCAGGCCAAACTTTTCCAACCATTCCTGACCGGTCTTCTTTGCCTGTGCCGGGGACATGCCCTTCATTTCTCCGAGAAATTGAATTTGGTCGAGCACTTTCATTTTCCCGTAAAGGCCGCGTTCTTCCGGCATATATCCGATGCGGTTTTTGTGTGATTCCTGAAAGGTTTCTCCGAACAGCTTTATACTGCCGCTGTCCGGCAAAATAATGTTCATGATCATTCTCATGGTAGTGGTTTTTCCGGCGCCATTTGGGCCGAGGAGGGCAAACATATTTCCTTCCGGAAGGGAGAAAGAAACATCCGTGACCGCTTTGAACTTGTCGTAGTTTTTCGAAACATTTTCCACTTGCAGGGTATGCATTTTCGCTCCTCTGAATGATGAATATTTCATAGTATTTAATGATCACTTAGCAGGAATCAAAAAATTTTTGAAAGGAAAGTGGGAATGGTGTGTGTAAGGAGGGGCGGTGGAATAGTGATATGGGTTATCCTGAAAAAACTATGTTTCACCTTTTGGCAGACTCAGGATAAATAGAGATTGGATCGATGAAAAAGGATAGAAGTATATCAATTCGCAGCAGGCAAGAGTTTTTCTTCTCTACCATTAAACCCGTCCTCAATCATTACAATTACCAATTTTTTTGACATAACGGAATTTGATAGATGGCTTTCCAGGTATTGTAAACTTTCGATGATGTCTGAATCTTGCCACCACGCCTTAGATACATATATCAGCAATCGATAAGTGTCATCAGTAAGTTGAAGATTAACGACTTGTTGCTCGTCCGAAGCGAAATAGCCATATGTAAGCAGGGCTGTTCCTAATTTCGAAACCTCATTTTCATCAATCTCTTCATCATAATAAATTTGATGCTTTTGCCATCCGAACTCCATCTTGTTGCCCTCAAAAGGCGGGATAAAGAAAATAGTGACAAAGAAAAAGACTGCTATAATGAGTAAAGATAAAATGCTGTATCCAGCGGTTTTCCACCCCGAAGCTTTTTGAGCTCCTTTTTTTAAATATCCCTCAATTAGTTTATTTTGATTATCCTTGACTAGAAGGTAAATAATACTGGTATATATAAATGGAATGAGTTGGTGGGGAATTTTGGATACAATTGGATCAGGTAAGAGAATGAGCATGCCAAACAGGAGAATCGTGCTTAAAATACCCCAAAACAACGCTTTAAGCGCAGCATCCGGCATGTTAAAAACTTTATAATTTTGGGAAATAAGAAGGCCGGCGGCTAAAGGTCCGCCAAAGAAGGTCGCCGATAAAATTGATTTAATGGAAAATACTTGTTTGTTGGACCAATCGGGTTCTATGTAATTGTCTGAGAATAAGTCTAGAGGAATTTCTTCATCGACATTTTCTGTATTCTCCTGCAATTTGCGTTCGCTCAATTCCTTTATTAGAGAATTGTAAACATCCGGATATTTTTCCTGATCGATAGTTTCCAGAGCCTCTCTCAATTCGGCCATGGAATATTTTGAATAGTCTGGCTTTTGAGTCATTTTTTCACTCTAAACTATTGGTTTAAATAAATTGATTATTGTTAAAACAAATAACTCACCTTTCAATACATAGCTTGAGCTATAGTAGCTTAAAAGGACAGATAATTAGAGTTCATACATGACTGTTTATTCTCATATAAAAATATGGTTTAAACAGTTTGAGTTATGAAATATCAACCCGAGTAATAAATGGCCCGGGCTGAGAATGAAATTGTTTGGATGATAGAAATATAAAGCTATGAATAGAAATACGCAAAATTTGCATCAGAATGATTGTGGATTATACTGGAAATAACAATAATATCAGTCCCACTGCCACTGGGAGGGCCTGCACATAGCAGGTATTAAAAAGTTTTTGAAAGGAAAATGTAAATGGAAGAAGGTAGGGAATATCTGAAAAATTTTGAAAAAAATGATGTGCCGGGGCAATCTGTAACCGGTAATCCGCAATATCCGTTTTGTTTTCGTTCACGTAGAGAAAATTCATGAATTTTCTCTACGTGAACGAAAACAAAAACAAAACGGGGGGCATTTAACCAATCATTTATCAAAGGCCATTTTTTCCATCAAGGCAATAAATCGTGGTTCATTTCGAAAGCTGTCCCAATAAGGACTAACATTAAGCCGTAATAAGGCGTCGCTGGTACGTTCAATATATTCTCTTTCCAACCAGTCCATCGCTTTTTCTTTCTCTCCAAGTGCAGCATAAAGAAAGGCAAAAGCAGCTGGTGTTACAAACTCCTTTAACGCCCTTTTCTCTAATTCGCGAAGAATTTTTTCAGCCTCAAGTTTTTTGCCGGCAGCGGCATAAGCCGAACCATGACGTACTAATGCATAGGCGGCATCTCCGGAAAGTTGTCGGGCTTTTTCGGCTGATTTAATAGCATCATCATATCTCCCATTTTGTTCATAAGCCTCTGAAATAAAAAGATGTAATGCGAAGTGATTCGGGTGAAATTCCAGTGCTTTTTCTAAAAGGGTGATCGCCTGGCCATGTTGTCCGACATACTTATAAGCCCGACTCAGACTCCAAATACGAGCGACACCCTGGGGATCGAGTTCCAATGATTTGGTAAAGGCGCTTAACGCTGCTTTCGGTTTTCCCCTGACCCAGTACATCCATCCTTTTAGGCCATTTGCACGATTATTATTGGGGCTTAATTCGGAAACTTTATTGAATGCTGCTTCGGCGCCCGCCCAATCATAATCAGAAAGCATCTTAACGACACCCAGGGCAGCGAGCGCGAAAATTTCCGTACTATCGATTGCCAGCGATTTTTCGGCTGCTTTACGCGCTTCCGGAAAGACCTTGCGAAGCGGTAAAAATGTCCACTGTCCAAGTGCTATATAACTATAGGCCATTCTACCGTAAGCCGGGGCATAGTTCGGGTCTTTCTCCAGGGCAAGCTTGAAGTACTCAATGCTTTTCAAATAACTCGCTTTGGTATGTTGAGAATAATAGAATTGCCCCTTGAGGTAGTCCTCATAAGCCGCGGGATTCACCTCGGCACTTTTAGTCAGACGACGCTCTTCCTCCGGCGTTAGTTTAATACGAATTTCTTTGACGATTGCCCGGGCGACCTCACTTTGCAGCGCCAGCACATTCTTGATTTCATACTCATAACTTTGCGCCCAAAGATGCTTATCCGTTGCTGCTTCAATGAGCTGGGCGCTAATGCGTACCTGTTCCCCATGTCTCTGTACCGACCCTTCCAATATGGTCGCAACCTGCAACTCCTTTGCGATTTCCGGTAAAGATTTCGTGGTGCCTTTGTAGCGCATCACCGAGGTTCGGGATATCACTTTCAGGGCACTCACCTGCGCCAGATCGGTGATTAACGCTTCGGTCATGCCATCGGCAAAATATTCTTGATTGGGATCGGCGGAAAGATTATCCAACGGCAGCACGGCAATAGAATCAAACTGCGCTGAAGTATTTTCGCTTGGTTGAAAATAAACGATGGCAGCAATCAAAAGGAACAACAGCATGATGCCGCCGGCAATAGCTAAATTACGTTTTGCTGCTGGTGGCTTAATCGCTTCATTCTTTGAGTGCTCCGAATCTGTCGTTGTTTCCTGTGAATCACCTGCTTTCAAAGCTGTCAGCAGAGATGCTACATCCTGGTAGCGATCTTTCGGCTGCTTTTCCAGCGCCTTACTAACTATTTTTGATAGCGATTTCGGAAAATCTGGTTCCAGAATCGGCTGTTCATTCAAGATTGAATAGATGACCGCCTGTTCGTATTCTCCGCGAAAAGGCGTTTCCCCGGCGAACATTTCATACAGCACAATGCCAAAAGCCCAAATGTCGGTGCGCTGATCGACAGCTTCACCCCGGGACTGTTCCGGCGACATATAGGCGATGGTGCCAACAGTGGAATCTTCCTGGGTAATCTGCGCTCCGCCGCCAATTTTCGCCAGCCCGAAATCCATCACTTTCACCCGCCCGGCCGTTGTTACCATGATGTTGGTGGATTTAATATCGCGGTGAGTGATGCCTTTTTGATGTGCCGCTTGCAGTCCTTCGGCAATCTGGGTGGCGTAAGTAATGGCATCAGCTTCAGAAATGCCGTCCCGGATCAGTGCCCGTAGCTCCCGGCCATCAATGAATTCCATTACGATAAATATTTCATCATCGATCTCTTCAATGGCATGGATAGTAGCGATATTGGGATGGTTTAACTTCGCCGCTGCTTTCGCTTCAATCTTAAAACGTTCGCGTTTTTGCTCGTCCGCAGCTACCCGGCGGGGGAGAAACTTGATCGCCACCATGCGATCGAGTTTGCTATCCTCGGCTTTATATACCACACCCATCCCGCCTTCGCCGAGCTTTTCGATGATTTTATAATGGAGGATGGTTTTGCCGAGCAAACGATATCCTTGATGATTATTTTACAGAGAATTGGATTTTCTTACGCCATGACGCATAAGGAATTATTTTAATATAACTTAAATATAGAGCTTCTCGCTTAATATACCAACTGCAAAGTGTGTGATCCATGCTTTTAAAGCAGCAACAACAGCAATCCCACTGCCGCTGGCAGCGCCTGCACATAAAGGATTTTTCGACTGGCGGTTGCCGCACCAAAGATGCCCGCAATCAGCACACAGGAAAGAAAAAACACCTTAATTGCTGTGCCGGCAGGGCCGAGGGTAAGACCCCAAATCAGACCGGCCGCGAGGAAGCCATTATAAAGCCCCTGGTTGGCAGCGAGCACTTTTGTCATCGCGGCTTTCTCCTTTGTGTTCCCAAAGGCGCGCATGCCAAATGGTTTATCCCAAAGAAACATTTCCAGAACTAAAAAATAGATATGCAGTAAAGCTACGATTGCAACGACGATATTGGCGGCTGTCGACATGATTATCTCCTTCAGTTAGTTTATGTCAATAATAAGTTAAATCTGTCATTGCGAGGAGTGCCCCAAAGGGATTCCTTCGGAGCAATGACAAAAAGAGTTACACTAAGTTTTTTGTATAAAAAAAATCATAGTCTCTTATTGTTGAATGCTGTTATTATCCAGCACGGTCATTATAGTCGCAGTCATATGGGCGACGTGTTTTTCTTTATCAGATGATAGTGCAAAAGCATCCGCTTCCGCAACAGTGATAGTGCGTCCGGAGCGGATTACCCGACTGATGATGCGAAATTTCTCCCCGGCTGCCGGCGCGAGAAAATTACTCTTGAATTCGATGGACAAAACCGCGGCGTATTTTGGCATCAAAGAAAACGCAGCATATCCGCAGGCGCTGTCCATGACAGTGGAAATAATTCCGGCGTGGATAAATCCGTGCTGCTGCGTCCAGCGTTCGTCGTAGGGAAACTGCAATTCGATTTCGCCCGGGGAAAGATCGTTGATTTCCACACCCAATTCTCCCATCACCTTTTGGCGGGTAAAACTGTCCTTTACCTTTTCCCGGAAATTCGGGTCGCGCGGTTGAAAATTTGTCATTTTTTTCGGTACATTTTTCATATAAAACCGTTTTTTAATGATTCTCCGATAATATCAAACGCCAGCTGTCATTATTTGGAAAGCCGCCGATAAGGAGAAAGGTGTCTAGAACCGGATGATAAATCATCCCAAAATGCTCCCGATAATTCGGTGTTTCCGGAGCAGAGAGCTGCGTCCAGCTTTCGCCACCGTCGTCATATAACCAGGTTTCCATCTCATTTCCTTCACTGCTGTTGCCAAAAAGGAGAAAACTCTCGCTGCCCGGGTGATAGATGAAACTGCTGTGATCACTGGTCGGGGAAAGCGGTGAATGATGCTGCTGCCATTGATTTTTCTCTGCATCGAATGACCAAATGGCAATCGTTGATCGTTGTTCGTTGATCGGGCCGGAGAAGAGGAATGTCTTTTCGCGCAATGGATGATAGGCGAGATTAATATGATCCTGCACCGGCGGAGAAACCGATGGGCTCAGATTTTCCCACTGTTTGGTATCATAATCAAATGCCCAGGTTTCGTTAAAGGCGGCACCGCCATCATTTCTTCGGCCACCGAATACAATAAATATATCCCGGGCACTATCGTAGATCATCCCGTGCATATGTCGCGCTTCCGGGGAGTTGCTGGCAGCAATCATTTGCCAGTTCTTTTCAGCAGGATCATATTCCCAGAGATCGTTAAAGGCTTGCTGAAAATCGCTACCGCCGAAAAGAAGCACTTTTTGTGTTCCGGGATGATAAACCATGGTATGATTAACTCGCCAGGGAGGCATCGTTGCGGTCGGCTGTTGTTGCCAGCTGTTTTCCTGATGGTTAAAAATCCAGGTTTCCGGCACCTCGGCAAAATTCTGATCGCGGCCTCCAAAGGCGATTAGTAAATGCGAATGCGTATCGTATGCCATGGAGAACTCTACTATTATGGGGGGAGGAGGAACAGAAAATTTCTCCCAGGCAGCATTTTTCCCGGTAAGTGTCGTATCGTTTTGAACCTGATCTGCACTAGAACAGGAAAAAGCCGAAAAAAGGCAAATAAGAAAGACGATTGAAAAGTTTGCGAATTTACAAAAAAGCATTATGTTTCTTTTCCATTTGAAGATGTCATTTACAATTAAAATAAAACTGAATGCCCGGTTGCGTGAAGAAATTAATAGTGCCAGAAGGGATGGCAGATTGGGAAGTTCACCGGCATTTGACTGGCAGGAGAATTTACTGCTTTTAATATTTTCAGGCAAATTATGGGAAAAGTGTTGTTTTCAAGAAAAATATTCCCGCCTGCGAGCGTCCCGTTTATTATAAATTCTCAAAATTTGCTGTTTTAGTTGTAAGTTTAAGTCGAGGAAAAAGCAGGAAATAGGGCAATGCGATGAATTAAATAGCCCGATGTGATGGCAAGCGGCCGGAACAACTGCTAATTGATTTGAATATCAGGACGGATTTGCGTAAATTTTTATATTCGAAGAGGAGCCATTTCTATGAAGATGAAAAACATATTATTGCAGTTGTTGGTTGGGCTGGCCGTTCTGTTGCCTGTCGAGATGTTCTCGCAGGTCTACCGGATTGATATTTCCGGTATGATAGACAAGGGACTGGTTTATTACGTGCAACGTACCATTGATGATGCCGAAGCAGCAGATGCCAAGGCAGTATTGGTCGAAGTAAATACCTTTGGCGGACTGGTTGCCGAGGCAACGGAGATTAAGGATATACTGCTGGATTCCAAAGTGCCTACCTACGCCTACGTGAACAAGCGGGCAATTAGTGCCGGTGCGTTGATTACGCTTTCCTGCGAAACGATTGGCATGGCCCCCGGCAGCACTATCGGGGCCGCTACCGTGGTTGATCAGCAGGGGCAAAAAGCAGCGGAGAAGATGATTTCCTATTTTCGCTCGGAGATGGGCGCTACCGCCGAACGCTATGGCCGTGACCGCAAGATTGCCGAAGCAATGGTGGATGAGGAGATTGAGATTGAAGGTATCTCCGAAAAGGGTAAACTAATTACCCTGACGGTGGAAGATGCCTTGAAGTATAAAATGGCCGATTATAAAGCGGAGACGCTAGATGAATTTCTGGAGCGCGTCGGTTTGGCGGAAGAGCAACTGGTGATTACAGAAGTAACCTGGGCGGAAGACATTGTCCGCTTCCTTACCAATCCGCTGGTTAGCTCGGCATTAATGACCCTGGGTTTGATCGGATTATTGTTCGAGATTAAGTCACCAGGCTGGGGCATTCCCGGCACGCTCGGTCTGGTTTGTATGACGCTGTTTTTTGGCAGCCATTACATTATCAATCTGGCTAGCTCCCTGGAGATCATTCTTTTCTTTGTCGGGGTCGCTTTGCTGATCCTGGAGGTGTTCGTGATACCCGGCTTCGGGGTCGCTGGCATTGCCGGGATCATTTGTATTGTGGGTAGTTTGTACATGAGCTTAATCGGATCATTTGAATCTGTGTCGATGCCGGACATGACGGGGGCAGCGATGCAGGTGGGACTTGTGCTATTATCGACCATTGTTGTCGCCGGTATAATGGGGAAGTTTCTACCAAAGACCGGTCTCTGGCGCTGGATTACCCTGGAACCGGAATTTAAGAAAGAAGCCGGTTATGTTGCCAGTGATGACTATAGCGAATATCTTGGTAAAATTGGTACGGCTCAGTCAACATTACGGCCAGCCGGTATCGGAGAATTCGGGAATAAGCGCCTCGACGTTGTTACGGAAGGCGAATTTGTCGAGCAGGATCGGCCGATCAAAATTATTCGGGTCGAAGGCTACCGCCTGATCGTCCGGGAATTGGAACCGGGGGAGAGATAGGTTATTAGGGGATTAGGCAATTAGGTATTAGGTTGTTAGGGGATAAGGCCACAGATTTTATTCCTAAAGCCTAAAGCCTAAAGCCTAAAGCCTAAAGCCTAAAGCCTAAAGCCTAAAGCCTAAAGCCTAAAGCCTAAAGCCTAAAGCCTAAAGCCT
>JANQQU010000073.1 GCA_028284905.1 Calditrichia bacterium | reverse complement strand
ATAAAAAAATCCCGGCAGCGTCCGTAAGTTAAATAAAATATATAGGAAAGACTGCCGGGATGCAAATCATATTATGGGGTGGATCAGGCCTTTTGGTTCTCTACCGTCTCCTTTGCTTCCTGAAGAATCTGCCAGGCAATGTCCGGGGTGCGGGCTTCCACAATGATACGCATAATCGGTTCGGTATTCGATTTACGCAGGTGGATCCAGCAGTCCGGCCGGTCGATGCGTAGTCCATCGGAATGATCAAGCTTTTCATCCCGATACTTTTTCTTGAAGGACTCGATAACGCCCTCCGGATCCACATCGCCGAGAGAAGCCTTATCCTTAACAATATAGTATTGCGGCAGACTTTGCTTAAGCTCGGTGAGTGAACCACCGAATTCTGCGAGGTGCTGTAGTGTCAGTGCGGCAGCGACTGGTGCATCGCGCCCAAGATGGATGTCCGGTAAAATAACACCGCCATTACCTTCGCCACCGATAACCGCACCAATATCGCGCATCTTGTCCGCAACATTGATTTCCCCGACTTTTGTTTTCGTGAGCATACAGTTATGATAAGCGACGATGTCGTCAATCACCCGGGAAGTGGAGAGGTTGATGACCACTTCACCCAGTTTTTTCGTCAGCATATATTTGACTGCCAGCGCCAGTGTGTATTCTTCTCCCAGCGGGTTGCCATCATTTCCGATTAATGCGCAGCGATCCACGTCGGGATCGACGGCGATGCCAATATCAGCTTCATGAGTTTTGACTGCTTCCGCCAGTTCGGTCAGGTTTTGCGGAACCGGCTCCGGTGTATGGGCAAAAACGCCAGTCGGCTCCAGATGCAAGCCAATAACTTCACAGCCTAAATGTTCAAGCATCTTCGGGATAATTTCTCCACCGGCGCCATTCACACAATCCAGCACTACACGAAATTTCTTGCTGCGAATGAGTTCGACATCGATGTAAGGAAGTTCATAAATCATATTGAGGTGATCATCAATCGCATCGGGATAACTTTCTTCTTTGCCGAGATCTTTCCAACTGGCATATTCTTTCTTCGAGTTATCCGCCCGTTTAAATAGTTTGTCAACAGCATCTTGCGGCAGAAAAAGGCCATCGCTGCCGATAAATTTTAAACCATTCCATTGCACCGGATTATGACTGGCGGTAATCGCAATACCGCCGGCGGCATGGAGTTTTTCAACCACAATCTGAACGGTTGGGGTAGGGGTGATGCCAATATCGATAACATGACAGCCGCTGGCCATCAGCACCGCTTTTACCAGTGGACGAACAAAGCGCTGGCTAACGCGCGGGTCGCCGCCTACGACAATCTTTTGTCCTACCCGTGGCTGGGCGAATGCATGAATGTATTTGGTAATTGCTTCCGGGGTAAGGCTGTGGCCTACAACGCCACGCACGCCGGAGACACTGGTCATTAACGTGTTCTTCAAAAGTCTATTCCTCCAAATGGTAGATTGAGCATGTAACAAATATCATATTCTGCTGCGGCGGGATGCGGATTGCCAGAAAAAACGAAAATCCGGAAATCGCCGTGCTAAAATAACAATATCAGATCGGTTCAAAAAGGTAAAAGATTAATTTTATTGTTAAGCCTTTGTTTGGTGGCAATGCGCAATTTCTTAACCTGTGTGGTTAGCGTTAGCCGCCATGGATGAATCCATAGCTATTTGCCAATTGTCCGCAAGGCGGACAGTTTTTGCGTCACAGAGTGACACTTGCTAATGACTCAGTGATTCATCACTGAGCAGTTTTTTAATACATTAAAGGTGGGGGAGAGGCTGTAGGGGATATCACAAAACCGGCCTGCACTTTTGAAAAAGATACAGGCCGGTATAAAGTTTAATGCAATGTTGGGGAATCTTACAGGAAAAGGCGAAGATTTTGGGAACGGGACTGATGACGGAGGCGAATCAGGGCGCGCTCTTTAATTTGGCGCACTCTTTCGCGGGTCAACTTTAAACGTTCACCGATTTCTTCCAGGGTGTAAGGACGCTCGTAGTCCACACCAAAATACATCTTGATAATTTTTTCTTCCCGTGGGGTCAGCGATTTCAGCACGCGGCGGATTTCCTGCTTCAGGGATTCTTTCACCAGGTCGCCATCGGGCATCTTGCTGTCCGGATTGCGGATGATTTCTTTCATAGTGCCATCTTCCGAGCGATGGATCGGCTGATCCAGCGATACATGGAAAGCGCTGCTGCTCATTGCTTCGGAGATGTCTGGGATGGAAATTTCTAGTTCGTTGGAGATTTCTTCGTAGGAAGGTTCGCGGTTGTATTTTTGTTCTAAATTGCGGACCAATTGATTTACTTTGCTAATTAAGCCAACCCGATTCAGTGGTAAGCGAACCACGCGGGAATATTCCGCGAGTGACTTAAGGATCGATTGACGAATCCACCAAACCGCGTAAGAGATGAATTTGAATCCGCGGGTTTCGTCGAATCTTTTTGCTGCTTTAATGAGACCTAAATTTCCTTCGTTGATCAAATCGGTTAAAGGCAGCCCTTGATTTTGGTATTCTTTGGCGACCTTAACAACAAATCTTAAATTTGCCCGGATCAACTTGTTTAATGCTTCCTGATCCCCCTGCTTGATACGTCGGGTGTAGAGAATTTCTTCCTGCGGTGTTAACAATGGTATTTGACTGATTTCATCCAAATACTTCTCCAGTGAGAAACGATGACTAACGCGAGTGGATCGTAGCTCAAGCCCCATTCAAGACCTCTTTTATTTTGGTTAAACTTAGTAAAAGCAACTGTGTAGATCAATATTGGCAAGATGAATATAATACATGCGATAGCGTTTGTCAAAGAAAAAATCGGCGAATTTAAAGAAAGAATTTGAAAATGTTGGTGCTTTTGGTCACAAAATTGGATTTTTTTTCAGAAATTTTTTCGGGAAGCATATAATTATCAGGTTTGTCGTCTTAAACCTCAATATAATATGAAATTGCCTCAGTCAAAGGAAAAAAACGACGAAAGTGAAATTTTTTACACAAAGCGGGTGAAATCTTATATCTAGCGGGTAGATACTCGGCTGTCTTGGAGAAGAAATATCCAATGTCCAATGCTCAATCTTCAATGTTCAAGTAATGAAACTTCTACATTCGACATTGAAAATTTTACATTGGATATTTATCTTTATAATAATGTAATGATAGGAAAATTTTGCAGCGAGAATAGCTCAGTTGGTAGAGCATCAGCTTCCCAAGCTGAGGGTCGCGGGTTCGAATCCCGTTTCTCGCTCAAAGAAATAAAAAGCCGTGAGAGGGTTTTGAAACTCCCCTGCGGCTTTTGTTTTTCGGATGGCGATTTTAATTTGCCGAAAACTTTATCCGGTTCAGCGAGCGTTCGAAAATGAGCTAGTTATTGAAGCATTCCAATTGGACGAGAAGTGCAAGATGCACAGGGAAAGAAAATATTCTTATGAAATCGAGAGTAGTGACAGGAGTATTGCAGAATGAAACTATTTAACCGAGCGAAAGTCTTTATGTTAATTATAGCCATTGCTGTAGTGTTAACACTGTTACCACAAGGGCTATTCGCACAGGCTGTTGTTGAGGCGATCCCGGATTTTCCAGAGGGGAATTTCACCAAAGTAGAAGGGATTTCTGCCGACGGGCAGACGCTGGTCGGCAATGCCAGTATCGATTCCACCCGCTTCACCCGGCATGCCTTTATCTGGACGCGCAGTGGTGGGCTTGTCGATTTGGGCGGCTACCCAGGTGCGGATACTGTCAGTTTTGCAGTTGATGCTTCCGCTAATGGTAATACAGTAGCCGGCTATGCAAAGAACACTGATAATCGTGATATGACTTTTTCCTGGACCGTGGCGAGTGGCCTCGTGCCAATTGGTTTTTTGCCCGGCGGCACCAGTAGCAAGGCGATTGGTATCTCGGACGATGGCACTGCTATCGCTGGCAATGGCAGCGGCAGCCGAGGATTTTTCTGGACCGCCACTAACGGTATGACCGATATCGGCAACCTTGATCCGGATAACGATTTCGCCTCGGTATATGGCATTTCCGGGGACGGCAACACGGTGGTTGGCTTTAGCCGCGATGCTGACAATCGTCCCCGCGCCTTTGCCTGGACGCCCGGGGGAGGAATGGTTAATCTGGGGGTATTGCCGGGATACGATGCTTCCATTGCCCGGGATGCGTCAACTGACGGCTCGGTGCTTGTCGGTTCCGCTACTCTCAACGATCCCAACGGACAGATAATCCAGGCCTGCCGCTGGGTCAACGGCGTCATTGAACCGCTCGGTTGGCTGCCCGGTCCTCTCCAGCGAACCCGTGCTTATTTTGTTACTGACAATGGCAATACTGTTTTTGGAACGGGCATCGGCACCGACAGCACCAGTGGGGTTTTTATCTGGACCCAGCAGGATGGCATGCGCGATTTGGAATCCTACCTTAGTGAGGAGCAGGGGGTAAATCTCAACGGCTGGCTGTTAGGTTCGCTGGCTGGCATTTCCGGGGATGGACGCGTATTGACCGGCTTTGGTATCAGTCCGGAAGGCCGGACGAAATCCTGGCGCATCGGACTGGATGACATTCGGATTACCGATGTCAGCGCGCCGGCACGCTGGGTAGCAGACGCTCGTGACACCGTTCGCTGGAAAGGGCCGGATACGCTCACTTACCTGGTCTCCTTCAGTGATGATGGCGGGCAGAATTGGGTTGATCTGGACATTACCAATGCCGGAGACAGCAGCTATGTATGGCAGGTGCCAAATGATCAGTCTTCCTCCAATCGCGGACTCTTCCGCATTGCCAATCTCGCCGACGCCACCATTTTTGCGCTTAGCGACACTATCACTGTAAAGGGATATGACCTCTTCCGTATCCTGCCCGACGGCACACCGCAGACGTTCACCGCCGATCATAACGGCTGGTTTTTTCTTAATGACACCACTTTTATGTGGCCGAAAAGTTGGTGGGAACAGTTTACCTATGTGGTTGCAGACGATCCTTACACCGGGGAGCGCTATCCGTCCCACTGGTTTAATTCGCCGATCAACGCGCGTAGCTGGAACTTTCCGGACTGGCCGAATTGGGTGGAAGCCTTTGGCGAAGATGTCTGCTACTGGTCCACAACCCTGGGGATTTACAAGGGAGAAGCAGTGAATGCCTGGTGGAAACGCAAGAAGCTTTGGCGCGGCTCCTGTTATGGGTTTGCGTCCTCCAGCCTGCTGGCCTGGTCCCAGCCGGAAGCACTGCAAAACCGCTACCCGGTTATTGCCCAGACTGACAGCATTTACAATCTGTTTATGACCAATTCCATTCGCAAGGCGATCAACCAGTATTATATTCATCAGTATGGGCAGGCGGTTCTCGATAATGACGTTATCGGTAAACCGAAGAGCCCCCGACAGCTGTTGACTGAAGTGAAAGAAATGTTCCTGGCGGAAAATCCTGATCCGCGGGTGCTCTCCTATTACAATAACAACGGCAGCGGCGCCCATGCTGTGGTGCCAATTCGCTGGGAACGTGATGCAGACAGCACTCATCTCTCACGTCTCTATCTTTACAACAGCAACAATCCGGCCTTTGAGGATGATTTCATTTTCATCGACTCCACCGCGAATACCTGGACGGATTCCAGCGGATTGGGCTATGGGAGTGGTTCAAGCAGATGTTTTCTGGAGCCGCCGGTCAGTACTTTTCTAGTCGATCCGGTTCTGGACGAACTGGCCAGCGAACGCATCCTTTCCGGCACATCTGGCTATTTAGAGCTATCCGTGAGTGAATTCGCTGATGCAATCATCCGAAATTCTCTTGGTGAGGCGATCAGCACGGTGGATTCGCTGGTAACGGAAAATATACCCGGCGGGATCGCCATTATACCGAAAGACGGCGGCTACAGTCTTCCCATCGGCTATTATCTGCCCGATAATGATTACACCATTGAGCTGAGCGATCTCTCGGATTCCCTGGTCTATCTCAGCGCTGATCTCGATTCTTTCATCTACAGCTACGACCGTAGTACAGCACAGTTTGACGAGAGTGAGCGGATCACACTCAGTGAAGGATTAGCGATCAGGAATCCCAATCCTGCCAGCAGGACAGTGCGCTTGGAGGTCATCTCTGTCGGCAGCAACCGGGAGCGAATTGTCGAAGCCGCCGGACTGCTGATGCAAGCGGGAGATTCTCTCGCCATCGAAATGTCTGGTAGTGAAAAAATCTTTCTGGAGAATTTCGGGGCAGCAAAAGATTATCGCCTTGCCCTGAAAGACCTCTCTGCCGATGGCGCACTATTGTTCGAGCGGGTCGATGTGCCGCTGGCTGCGAACAGCACACACACTATCGCGCCTGATTGGCAAAGGCTGGCCAGCATTCCCGTTACCATCTACATCGATAACGGTAACGATGGAACGATCGATGATTCGCTAATGGTGAAAAACCAGCTAACGGGTATCGATGATTTTGAAAATGGGAACGATGGAGAATTGCCAGGTAACTTTGTCCTGGCAGAGAATTATCCCAATCCGTTTAACCCGCAAACGACCCTGCGCTTCGGAATGCCCTTTGCCAGCCGGGTAACTCTGGCTGTTTACGATATACTTGGTCGTCGCGTGGCCACCCTGGTGGATGGTATTCGCGAAGCCGGTTGGCATGAAGTGGTTTGGAACGGCCAGGACGAGCGGGGCGCGATGCTGGCCAGCGGGGTATATCTCTATCGCTTCCAGGCCGGAGATGTTGCGCGAACCGGTAAAATGGTGCTGTTGCGCTAATTAATATCCAATTTCCAATGTCCAATATTCAATTTCCAGGTAAGAAACTTCTACATTCGACATTGAAAATTTTACATTGGACATTTCTTAATGTCGAATACCTAATACTCAATATCCAATGTCCAGGTCTGGTTCGAATCCCGTTTATTGCTCATGGAAAACAACAGTCGCAGGTGTCATTTAATTTCACCTGCGGCTGTTGTTTTTATGTCAGTATTAAGTTATTTATTACTTGTCAATTTGAATGGAGAATCCGCACTGTTAAACTTTTCCAGTGCCGCTTCGATTTTAGAAAGGCGTAATTCGAAAGCAGCGTTTTGCGCATTAAGCTGGGCATTTTCTTTTTTAATAGTTTCAATTTCAGCTTGTTGTGTTTCGATAATCTGCTGCTGATCCTGAATCGCTTGAACCAACAACGGGGTAAGTGAACCATATGCCACATCCCAGGGATCTGTTTCCACATTCTCTCCACCAACGCCCACTGCCGGAGAATATGCCTTATATAATTCCTGAGCGATAAACCCGGTTTGCACATTGGCCGGCGCATCTTTCTTGAAATTATAATCGCGAACCGCAATTTTTAAGAGATCCTGCAGGCCGAAACGGGTCGGTCGAATATTTTCCTTTAAACGACGGTCGGAAGCGGAAACATATTCTACTGAAGAAGTACCCGATTGACGGATTCTCCCACAATAGTCACCATTCGGCGTTTCAAACTGAATAAAACTGGATTCAGCCGAACTGTTGTGTGTATTATGCCCCGCCCGGACGAGCAGGCCGTCGTCCCGGGATGAATTACTATTGGCGGTGTTTTGGATTCTGGCGACAAACTGTTCAGAACCATCTGCATCAGCAACCACATGGAATGCCGAGGAAGGTCCGGTCGTGCCGATACCAACACGACCATCAGCTCTTATGCGCATCGCTTCGTCCAGGGTTTCATCTTCCAGTGAGGTCGAAAATACCAGCGCTGTAGAAGAATTCGTCTCACTGGAACTGGTCTTCACTGCATCGATTGCAGCACCAATTTGAGAATCATTTTGAGAAGGCACCTTAAACAAAATTCCCGATCCGGCGCCGGTTCCGAGATTATAGCTGTTCGGATCATCATGAGAATCCAGGATCAGCATCCGTTCCGGCAAGTTGGCGGTGGTGGTTTGCTTACGGATGTGCAGATAATCTTCCGGAACGTCGGTGCCAATCCCGATATTACCTCCTTTAAATACAGCTGGATATACATTGTCGCCACCGATGCTGCTAATATCCACTTCCAAACCAATTGCTTTACCACCCACACCGGGAATTGGCGCGCTGGTTATGCTGAGAAAGGGGCCGGCATCGCCTAAAATTGTTGCAGTGGTACTGAATCTGTTGTTCAAATGAAGCATCGTCGCCGTATTAGTGGAACGATACAATTCCAGCAGGGAATTGGGCTGAGTGGTGCCAATGCCGACATCGCCATTGTTCGCTACGAAAACGCCTTCATTACCGCCATCTCCGGAGAGATACTTGCCGTTGAGGCGGATGTTCTGGGTGGCGCTGTGATTGCCAAGATTGTCATTAAAACCTAATGTTGACGGATCGGTCCAGGTCATTACCCCATCTGCATCGGAAACCGGAATATAACCGGCGGAGGCATTATCGCGCATTCGAATCGTGCCATTGACGTCCAGTCTATGGGTTGGATTGCGCTGACCAATACCGACATTATCGTTTCTGATATAGATACGGTTGTCGCTATTTCCCGCATAAACCTGGAAGGGGTAGGTGCCGTTTGCCGGATCGAACAGGAAGAACCTGCCTTCATTGCCACCAAGATCCCAGCGGTAAGCGGGTTCGCCGGCTAAATCATTTTGATTAAATTGAATCAGCGGAGTGTTGCCATTTTCTAAACGCAATCCCGGGGTGGAATTGGCAGCTTGCAATGTAACGGTGCCGGCATTATTAATTTGTATGCCTTCATTGTCACCGTCATGGGAGAGCCAATTGCTTTGCAGCTTTAGATTTTGGGTGGCGGTATGGTTACCGAGATTATCACTGCCACTAATAGGAGTGCCGTTTAAGGAAGTCCAGACACTATCGCCCGGCGCCAGTTTTACGCCGGTAAGAGGATCACCATTATTATCCTTACCAGTAACAAAACGGAAACCACCGGTAGCGAGGGCTGCAAATTCATTTGCAGCGACAGTGACAAAAGAATCCGGGGATATCATGCCGATGCCGATGCTCGCATCACTCCAAACAAATGTACCGGGATGCTGCGCGCTGGCCCGGTATCCGGCGGCAAAACTATAGTTACCTAATGCGCTATTATTGAAGCCACCGGGAATCGTCGCTGATGAGCCGGTGATGTAGTTGCCATATCCACCGCCGATAGTGGCATTCGATCCGTTGTTGTAATTCAATGCGCCGCCGGTAATGACATTGGTGCCGCCGAGAATTTTATTTCTTAGGCCGCCACCGATGATGCTGGAATTCCCTTCCAGATCATTTTCTGTGCCACTACCGATAAAAGAAAAGCTGCCGGAAATTGTGTTCGCGGCGCCATTTGGAATTTGTGGTCCGCCTCCGGCAATTGTAGAACCGGAAGAAAAAAAGGTAATCTTGTTCACGTCCGATCCCATGATGAGATTCGGTGCATCGACTAGTAAACCATCATTCGAATATTGTGAGTACTCCAGGCGGAGTGCGCGGGTGTTGTTGACTTTCATATCCAGGGGCATGTTATCAGTGGTGCCTATGAAGTTGACTGTTGTATCCGTGCCGTTGTTGCCGGTCAAGTTCCAACCTCCGATAGGAGTGCCATTTAAAGTTGTCCAGATACTATCACCTGCAGCAAGTTTTACCCCGGCGCTGGGATTGCCGGAGCCATCTACGGCGGTTACAAATCGAACGCCACCACCAGCTCGCGCAGAAAATTCCCCGCTAGTGGTCGAGGCGAAATCTGCAGCGTGTTGATCTGCCCAGACAAAAGCGCCATCATGATTAGCCTGGGCATTTTTACCTGCGGCGAAACTGCTGCGTCCGCTAGCAGTGTTCGATTCTCCCCCGGGAATCATGCTGTAATCGCCACTGGCCGTATTCGAAGTTCCGCCGCCGATAGTGCCATTTCGTCCACTGATGGTATTGTGATCGCCGCCGGCAATCACCGCGCCCGATGTGGTAATGGAATTGTCGCTACCTCCGGCAATCACCGATATTGCTCCGGAAAGCGAATTGTTTACTCCGCCACCAATAACCCCATGGTTACCGGAAAGTGAGTTTGCCCCTCTGTCCTCACTGCCACCACCGGATATGGTTGCCCCTATGGAACCAGTCGCTATCGAATTCGCTTTATACCCGGCGATGATATTCACCGATTGATCAAAAGGATCTGCGACATACTCCATCCGCAACGCACGATCGTTATTTGTTTTGAAATCCAGAGACATATTGTCGGTTGTGCCAATAAAGTTCAGCGACGTATCCGTACCGCTGTTACCGGATAAATCCCAACCACTGGCTGGTAAATTGGTTAAACCGGAGCCATCACCCTGGAAAGCGGCAGCGCTAATGGTGCCGCTCACTGCGACAGAATCTGCTTCAATGATATCTGCGGCGATAGTGCCAACCACTTGCAGGTTTGCATTCGGGTAAAGGGTGCCAATACCAATGTTCCCGCCCTTGGCAATCGACAACCCGGTTGAGTCTTCCGTATACTGCAATTGAAAATAGCGTTTCGTGATATTGTTATTGTTTTGATTATATAATACAAACTCGGATTGATTAAACCCGACATTATCACGGTTAAAGAAAAGATCTGTCGTATTACCATTACCAAAATTTCCTTTGCTAAATACAACTGCTTTGCTATCAGAAAGAATTTTTAAATCCCTTCTAACATCCAGCGCTTTTGAAAAAATCGTATCAGCATCAGTAATATTGTTGCCATCGAGGTCCATTTGTTCTGTTGCTGTATGATTTCCGAGGTTATCCGCGCCGGAAATCCCGGTTAAGCCGGAACCGTCACCGATAAATCGTCCGGCATTGATCGTTCCACGCACAGCAAGGGAATCTGCCTTGATGCTATCTGCGACGACCACGCCGTTTTCCAGCACCTTCATTAAGGTATCGCCATTGCTGTTTACAAAGCTGACCGCACTGGTAGAATTCGAGCTTTCTGTCTTTGCAGTATTTTGTTCTTTCTTTTCTGCTCGTTTTTGGGAATCCTGGGCAAATACAGGGTTGCCAATGAAAAATAACAGAGTGAATGTTAAAATAATCTTTTTCATGATTTTTCTCCTTTTAATAACCGGCGGCCATTTTGAAATGATTGTTGGCCGGGATTAGTGCAAAGCTGCTGGTATAATTGAAATTTTTCTCTCGGTAGCTGCTGGGTGTGCAGCCAAATTCATCGCGGAATACTTTGCAGAAATAGTTGGGAGTGTTGAATCCACACTGGTAGGCGATTTCGGCAATCGTTGTGTTGCTGCGTTGCATTAAGGAAATCGCGCGGCGCAAGCGGAAAGTGGTGATAAAACGTCTCGGCGATTGATTCAACGATTTACGCAGGCGGCGGTGCAACTGCCTCCGACAAAGACCAATTTCCTCGGCCAGTTTTCTAACATCAAAAGACTCATCCGAGAGGTTGTTTTCGACAATAGTAATTACCCGCTGTAAAAAAGAATCGAGCGAATAGACTTGGGCTGTTGCCGGCATGACTGTCAAATCCATAACCGGCAACGTATTTTGTGCTGGCAATTCGTTAGTAGAAAAATGATACATTTATTAAACCTCCTTTGATTTATAATCTGCAATTTGATGCGCCCAATTAGGGCTCATCGTTTTGTTTGCTTTTCGGGATTTTGGGGTAGCAGGGCCTGGAGTTGGCTTAGCTCTGATTTTAAGTAGTGGATGACAGCATCATATGCGCTGTTGTTGTTGATCGCCTCAAATTCTTCGATCAGGCGTTTATATTCGCGGCATTTTGCCTGAATTTTTTCCGGCAGTTTTTTACGAGTGTTTTGTTCGCTTGATGTTTCAGTTTGCTGGTTCTTTAGGGGATTTGTTTTTGAGTCCATCACCGTTTCCTCTTTGAAAAAGCTGTTAAATAATTCTCATTAAAAATCTAGGAAAAACGGCGCTGGGCAGCCTTACACTGGTGTAACATAAAGCTGTAAATTTGTCACATTTTGAGTTTTCGTTGAGGAATTATGCCCATTCTGAAGGTATTTTTGAAAGGGAGATGGAACGTTCTTAAGGGAGTCTCCTCGTTCCCATCCCGGCCCTCCGGGATGGGAACGCGTTATTAGGGAAACTCTGTTCCCAGCTCATTGCTAGCGAAACTCCAGTTTCGCAATTAATTGCATTCCCAAACGGGAGTTTGGGAACGAGAAATAGACGCAACCTATGGGAGAATGAGAAAAGTCGAATTAGAAGAAAATACTAATACTTATTTGAAGCGTTTTTGATACTCGGAAGGAGAGCAGTCGTATTTTTTTCGGAAGACCTTCGTAAAATAATTTGGAGTGTTAAATCCGCACGAATAGGCTATTTCCGCAATGGTCGCGGCATGCTTGCGGAGCATTTCAGCGGCATGTTCCAGTCGAACGGAAAGCAGAATTTCATTGGCACTCTGGTTGGTAATCGCCTTTAGTTTACGATGGAGCTGCATGCGATGCAGTCCTATAACATCAGCAAGCTCGGCTACCCCAAAATTCTCATCCGCCATGTGATCTTTGATCGCGGTAAGCACCCGCTCGAAGAAAACTTCATCCATGGAACTGAGTGATTTAAAATCCGCTTTCAAAATATTGTCTTTGGCAAATTTCTCCCGCAGCCTGCGCCGCTGCTCGATAAGATTCTTAACCCGCACGCGGAGCGCTTTTACGCTGAAGGGTTTGGTGAGATAATCATCCGCACCGGTTTCCAGTCCTTCAATTTGGCTTTCTTCGCCCGCTTTTGCAGTCAGCAGAATAACCGGAATGTGACTGGTCCGCTCATCTGTTTTCAGCTTTTCGGAAAGTTGATAGCCGTTCATTTCCGGCATCATCACATCACTGATAATCAAATCGGGAATAGTTTCCACAGCTTTATCAAATCCTGCCTGGCCATTTTCAGCTTCAATGAGTTGCTTGTCGGTAGCAGATAAAGATTCGCAAATATATCGACGCATGTCAGCGTTATCTTCCACCACCAAGACGATTTCGGAATTCGGATTTCGGAATTCGGATTTTCGATTATGCAGTTCTCCTGTAGGTAATTCAGATGTCTGATAATTAATTTCGGCTACTGACAATTCCCCTTTATGCTCTTTTAATTCGGAATTCGGCCTGTCCCTTTGGGGAATTCGGCCTGTCCCTTCGGGGAATTCGGAATTACCTTTTCTAAGCGGAAGTTGTATGATTACGGCTGTGCCTTTGTCTATTTCACTTTCCAGGGAGATAATACCGTCGTGCAGTTCCACTAATTCCTTCACCAAAGCCATACCGATGCCGGTGCCGAGTCTCCCTTTTGCCGAAGTCGTCTCATCTCGTGATTGATAAAAGCGATCAAAGATGTAGGGAAGGTCTTTGGCTGGAATGCCGCTGCCAGTATCTTTTAACATGATTTTAACAGAATTATTAAATTCGGAATTCGGAATTCGGAATTCGGAATTTTCACTAACTGTTACTGCTAAGTTTATCTTCCCATTATCCGGTGTAAACTTAAAGGCATTTGCGAGAATATTGGCAAAAACTTTTTCCAATTTATCATGGTCGAAAAGCATCGTTTTCAGTTCAGTGATTTCCTCAGCGTTTTCTGGCGTGCTCAGTTGAAAGTCGATATTGCGAATTTCTGCCAGGGATGAGAATGCCGAAGTAATTCCTCTTAGAAATGCGATGAAATCTCCGGCCCGGGAATCCAAAGTCATCTTGCCGGATTCCAGCTTGGCCAAATCGAGCAATTCATTAATCAAGCGAAGCAGTCGGCGGGCATTTCGCTGGACAACGGAAAGTGTTTCCTGGGAGTCATCATCGGGCAATCGCTCTACCAATTTATCGAGAGGACCAAGAATTAGGGTTAAGGGGGTACGGAATTCGTGGGAGATATTTGCAAAGAAACGGGATTTCAGCTTATCCATCTCCTGCAGCTTTTCCGCCTGCATCTCCAGTTGATCCCGTTGTTGGCGCACTTCCTGTGTTCGTTCGGCGACCATTGTTTCCAGCTCTTTCGTCCGTTGTTTTAATTGGCGGGTACGCCAACGATTGTAACTGAAAACAATCAAACTAAAGAAGGCAAGCCCAAAGAGGCTGTAAAAGAAATAGGCAAGATTGCTCCGATACCACGGGGGGAGAATTGTAAAGGCATAAATACCGGTTTCACTCACTGCATCATGTATATCCCGGGCACGCACCCGGAAGGTATAATCACCCTCAGGGAGATTGGTGTAATCTTTTCGGGTTTCCGTGGTCCAATGAGACCAACCGGGGTCAAATCCTTCCAAAAATACCTGATAGCGGTTTTGACTGGGCGCCGCATTGCCGGGCGCCGCATATTCGAAACGAAGGGCATTGAAGGCATAGGAAAACACAGGTAATTCCTGAGAAGAGGAAGTTTGCCCCCTATTCTTGATTTGCCCATTACCGCCGCCATAAATCGTTGAATCGCCGCCGGCGGTTACTTTGCGAACCAGCGCCTGGTAAGCAGCAGCGGACTTTATTTTCATAGAGTGATCGTAACGGACAATCCCATCTGTTCCACCAAACCAGATCACTCTTTTCCCATCTGCTTCATCCGGATAAATCGTAAAGATGCGGGAAAAATCTGCCAGTGGCAAAAATGGAATCTGCTGCCAGGCGTATTTCCCATCTGCTTTCGGTAACAGTAAACCGATTTCGTTTTTGCTTCCCTGTCCGGTTTCCAGCCAGACGTCCCCCTGCGAGTCTTCAGTAACACAGTATGTCCAGCGAGAAGCATTCTCCGGAGAATTGGGAAGATGGAAAGTGTTATCCGGGGAAAAGGAATCGCTAGCAGAATTGAATCGCCATATTCCTTTTTCAGTCGCAAAAGTGACTTCTCCTTTTACCGACGATGTTTGTATTTCCCCTTTCGGTAAACCATTTTCAGTACTGTAGCGATCGATTTTTAGCTTTGAATCATCGGCGATACGATTGAACGATTGAATCTTTACTCTCACCGTCCCCTGATAAACAGTGCCCAGCCAGATAGTACCGTCCACCTCCTCAGCAATTGATCGCACGGATTCTCTAATCTCGGGAAAACGTCCGGCGAATTGCCATCGGTCTCCCTTTTGTGTTAATAATGCCAGACCATCGGATAAACCGACATATATTCGGTCCGGAAATAGTCGGGAGCGAAAAAGAAAATGTGAGCGTGAATTATTGATTTGAGTTGCCCGGTTTCCCGTTAATCGGTAGATGCCGATACGGGTTGCCGCCAGCAGGGTATTGTCGGCGGAAAGCAAAGACCATGATCGGCTGGCAATGTTCTCCACCGGTTGGAAAGCTGCCAGAGGACTGGCAGCGGAAGCGTTGGCAAGAGAGAAAATGCCCTGACTGGTAGTGGCATAAATGCGCCCACGGTGCCGGACGATATCCGCCACACTGCCTTTAAGGCCAAGTTGTTCCGGATAGAGTGAAAAAGGGGAAGGTGTTTCTACCCGGGCGAGACCATTGTTCAATCCCAGCCAGAGGCCGCTGGTGTTATCCCCAGTGCCGGGATAAACAAAACGAACTTCCGCATTGCGAAGTCCATCCGCCTGACTAATAGATTGCAAAAACCTGCCGTATTGATCGACGATTACAACGCCAGCCCCGAGTGTACCCAGGGCAAAAGTGCTATCCGCCAAAATTGCGCCATGATAAAGCAAATTTTCCTGTAATATCTTTTCAGCGGCCGGGTGAATGGGAAATGGGTGAAATGCCTGCCCATCATAGACAAACAATGCTCCCGCCCGGGTACCGACAAGAATTCTCCCCTGCACATTTTCCTCAGGGGTATTGGGGAATGGCAACATCACAAAAATGGGTTCCTGGTAAAAACGACTACCTCCGGGAATCAAACGAAGCGTATCGCCATCCACTTTCATCAAGCCAATGTTGGTTTGACGGATGTAAA
Organism: Calditrichia bacterium; assembly: GCA_028284905.1. GTDB lineage: Bacteria > Calditrichota > Calditrichia > RBG-13-44-9 > J075 > JACKAP01. The sequence continues at coordinate 232,548 of JANQQU010000073.1, read as the reverse complement.
CATCGTCGTGAACTTTAAAGGCATAATAAAAACGGTTTTTTGCCTCCCAGAGGCTCAAGCGGCCATTGCGCTCAGTAATTCCCAATGTTATATCGGAAGAAGCCATGTCTGCAGAAATTTTCGCAGTACCATTTCCTTTTTTAGTTCGATGATCCCAACGAAAGAGATATTGAGCACTTTTAAAATAAATCCCATGCGAGGTCGCGTAAGTTTGCCAGACGTCATTAAAGGTTCGATATGCCGGGGGAATACTATCCCGCAAAGAAATATAATGCAGTTGTCCGGACTTATTCGGGGTGAGGTAGCCGAAATCTCCCTGGGCGCCAACATAAATCTGCCCGTTCTCATCAATTGCCAGGGAACGGGCAACGGTTTCATCCGCAGTGGGGATTAGGCGCCAGGATACCCCATCATATTCCAGCACGCCGGTGCTGTTTCCGAAATAGAGGACACCCCGTCGATCTTCTACAATCGCCCAATTTTGTCCGGCAGCGCCATAATGTTTCGGGATAAAATTCTGAATGTAGGGGAGACCGGCTTCTTTAAATGGCGTTTTCTGCTGTGCCTGTCCGGCTACTGGCTGCAGGAGGGATATGCAGAAAAGATAGCTCAAATATGGCAAGATGAATTTTATGACGGTTCTATTGTTCATGATTGAGCAATTCATTGTAAAAGGAAGCGATCACCCGGATCGGGTTTGCATATGCTTTGCTGATTGAAAGTAAGCGATATTGCTGATAAAATCAAGAAACGGCGATGCAAAGAAATAACTGTTTCGCGTAATATTTGGTCAACATTGTTGAAAATTACCTGGCGGACATATATCTTTAATTAATAAAGAAGAGACAAAAGATTTATACTAGAACTTAATGCATTTCCTGTTATTGTTATGTAGTGCTTTCACTTCGAAAAATACTGGAAAATGAAATGTACGATGTATTTATCTCATATTCCCGCAGGGATAGCGATTTCGTCGATAAATTAGGTGAATTTCTCGAGCGGGAAAAAATAACGTTCTACCGCGATACAGAAGATTTACCCCCGGCAGTAATTTGGAGGGACGATCTGAAAAATGCGATCATCGATGCGGATAATATCGTCTTCATCGTCAGCCCGGATTCGGTTGGTTCAGTATACTGCCAAATGGAACTTGATTTTGCCGATGAACGCAAAAAGCGACTGATCCCAATCGTTCTTCATAAAACAGACAGAAAAAAAATCCCGAAAAGTTTATCCAAGTGGCAATTTCTGAAGAACGCTACAGGTGATGATGCATTTTTCAAGAAAGTTTTGAAGATAATTCTCAAGGAACGTGAGTGGTATAAGCAAGGCTCCGATTATCTGCGGCGTGCTGAAAATTGGCAGGCAGATCCGGAGGCATGGGGCTTCCTTTCGCGGGAAGAATTAGCAGCTGCCCGAAAATGGATTGAAGACGGCACCCGGATGGAACAAGGACCGGTAGATCTGCAAATCCGCTATATTCAGGAGAGTGAAGCGTTTCACTTAAGAGAGGCCGAGCGGGTTCAGGAGCTTTATTCCCGGGCGCTGGCCCGGCAGTTGGCCGCCCAGGCAGCAGTGATGATCGATCAGCGTGGTGTTCTGCTGGAATTAGCCGCATTGCTTGCTGTGGAATCCATGCGACGGCTGCCCACACTGGAGGGAGACCGGGCCCTTCGGAAAGCGCTTTTCCTGTTACCGAAAAGAATCGCCCATATTGATCTTGGGAAAAAAGAAAAGATTAAAGCGGTAGAGTTTAGCACAGATGGAAAATACATGGCAGGGTATTGTGAAGATAAGGCCGTCCGCATTTGGGACCTGACTACCGGACTACAGATTTCCCAGGTCCTATTGGATAATTGTCAAAAATTTATGTTAAACCCCATCCAGAATCAGCTGCTGACGTTCGGGGAGTTCGCCACCGTTTGGGATATTCGAGACGGGCAAAAGATCAGTCAATTACCGGAAAAAGATATTCGTGATGCCGCGTTTAGCAGCGATGGAGGCTTTCTGGTAACGATCGGCGCAGATAAAATCGTCCAGCTTTGGGATACGGCAAATTGGGAGAATTTCGCGAATTATCAAAATAAGGAAGTGATGCAATTTGTCGCGATTGCCCCGGATGCGAAAGAGGTCATCACCTGGAATCAGGAGTTGGCGGAAATTTTTCGTTCCCCGGGAAAAGCAGTAAGCGAAATTGGTCTGAGCGGATCGATAGGGGTGAAGTTTGCATATGGCCCTGATGGAAAACATCTCTCGCAGGTTGTTTCCGGAAATTACACGGCGTCTTTGTTTGATATCGACAGCAAACAGCAAATTCTCTTTGAAGAACGGCATTGGTATACAGCTTTCAGTGGCGATGGCCGCTATTACGCGCTTGCCAGCCCGGAATGGGATGCCCACGTCTACGATCTGCCAAGCGCCTGGCGGGCCGGTCATTATTGGGAAGCGACTCCCCAGGCGACAATGGTTCGAAAGCATATCCGTCGACGAGTGAGCAGCCGGCGCGGTAACTCGATGCATCATGACAACAGTGTTAAAACCGTTGCCCTTAGCCACACCGGTAAATATCTCGGGACAACCAGTCGCGATAAAACCGCGCGGGTGTGGGAGTCGATAAAAGGGCGTGAAGTGCTGCGGTTGCTAGAGGATGTCGAAGGCTCTCTGCGAAGATTGGTCTTTCAACAAAATGAAAAGTTGCTATTCGGCTGGGGAGATCAGGGATTGCGAACCTGGGAAATAACCGGACATCGGCAAGCGATTGAACTGCGGCATGGCGATGCTGTTTTTGATCTCTCTTTTAGCGGGGACGGCCGTTTTATTGCCACGGTCAGCAAGGATAGAACCTGCCGCGTCTGGGAATTGCCCGGTGGAAAAGAAATACAGCGGATCGAGATAAAAGACGGATTCTTCGGGCAAAAAGTCGCATTAAACAATGATGGTTCTCAATTGCTCCTGAACCAGAATGAATTTTTCGATGTTGCAAGTGGGAAATCAATCGCAAAAATCCGAAAAGATAATGAAAAAGGCCTTCTTGCGGTAAGTGAGGATTGGGGACTGGTAATAAAGGTTCAGGAAGATAATTCAATCATCGTTTATGATTTTGGCACTGAAAATGAAGTCGCCCGCCTGAAGAAGCGGCAGCAGAAAATTCGAAACATTGCGATGAATGCAGATGCAACCGTTGTCGCTATTATTTTCGAAAATAATGATCTCTCGTTTTGGCAGAGAAATACCGGAAAAGAAAGTAATAGTATTTCTCGTGCGAATAAGATCCGAAAACTGAACTTTAGTATATCGGGTTCGAAGCTGGCCATATTGGATAATAAAGAAAAAGAGAGCGTCGAAGTATGGGATACAACGAGCAATGAAAGCATTATAAGGATTATGCAAGAAGCCGAAGTGACAAGTGCTTCATTTGATGCCAGTGAACATTATCTGGTAACTACCAGCGTGGACTATTCGGTAAGAATTTGGGACCTTTCTAATGGCAGCCAAATTGCGCAATTTGACCATGATGCGGATGTCGTAACCGCCCGGTTTAGTCCGGACGGCCGATATGTCGCTTCTGCCGGTGGGCGTAGTGATCGCACAGCACGCTTGTGGTTCTGGCATCCAGAAGATTTAATTGCCGAAGCATGTTCGCGCTTAAGCCGGGATTTGACCATGGAAGAATGGGACACTTATCTCGGGGGAGAAACGTATCGGCTGACCCGCCAGATCGAAGCAGAGGCTGATAATGGCAAATAATCTTGAATTCAATGAGGCTATGGCTCACTACCATGCAGGGAATTACGCCCTTGCCCTGCAAAAACTAAAGCCGCTGGCAGAGAACAATCATTCGGTTGCCCAGATGTATCTGGGAGATATGTTCCTAAATGGCATCGGAGTTGAAAAAGAGGAAAATATTGCCAGAGAATATTATCAGTCAGCTGCCAAAGCGAATGAACCCCATGCACAAAATATGCTTGGCCATATGCTTGCAGAAGGGATAGGTGGAGAGCGGGATGTTGAAAAAGCGATAGAGTGGTTTGACCGTGCAGCCCGGCAAGGATTTGCGATGGCGCAGTATAATCTCGCCACCCTTTATTGTTCGGGAAAAGCAGGGGAACCGAATTTTGAACAGGGGCTATATTGGTTTTCCGAAGCCGCGAATAATGGTTATCCAGATGCACAATATCAGCTGTTCAGGTTGTATGTCAGTGGGCAGGGAGTTCAGACGAATAATAAACGAGCGATTTTCTGGCTCCGAGCGGCAGCAGAACGGGGAGTCGCGCCGGCGCAAAACAGACTGGGGCAATTATATGCTGCTGGTAGTGATGTATTACAGGACTGGACACAGGCCAAATTATGGTATGAGAAGGCGGCCAGTCAAGGACATGCCGAAGCGCAGTATAGCCTGGGGCATATTCATCGTCGCGGCGATGATGGGCCTTCTGACAGTCAACAGGCGATTCAATGGTTTGAAAAGGCTGCAAATTCGGGACATGGGTCTGCCATGCACAGTTTGGCATTAGTTTACCATGCTGGCGAAGGAGTTAATAAAGATATTCAAAAAGCGATTTATTGGTACAATAAAGGCGCAGAAAAACGCATCGTCGAAGCTTGTGGGAATCTTGCCGCCATTTATTTAGGAGGAGAGGGTGTGGCGCAAAATTTATCTGCGGGGCTTTTTTGGACGCTGTTGGCTCATTTTGCTGCTTCAAGCCAAGCGGATCCTAATGCTGCTCAATATCAGAATCAATGGCATCGTTTGGCGCAAAATTCACCTCCCGAAGTCTTAAGACAAATTGAGCAACAAGCTAATCAATTCGCAGCGAAGTTCTGGCAGTAAAATCGAAACGAAAGAAAATTTCTATCCCGGAGAGAAGATAGTACCATGAAATTTACTCTGGACATTTGGTCAATTCTCTATCTCGCTGCTATTTCCCAGGGCTATTTATTGTTCTTCGTCTTAGCTTTTCATAAACGTAATAAAACCGCCAACATCTTTCTGGCTTTTCTCACGCTTAGTATCACCGTGCTGCTCACTGAATCGCTGTTGGCGAAGTCCGGTTTTTTTGTGATTGACGATCATCGTCATTTCATCTTCTTTACCACCCCGGTGATTTACCTGATCGGGCCATTATTTTACCTATATGCCATCTCCCTTTTCAAAAAGATCGATTTTCGCGATCAGAAAGTCTGGCCGCATTTTTTGCTCTTCCTGTTATGTTTTATCAACTACCTGCCGGCATATTTGATAACACTGGGTGTATTGCCCAAAAGCATTCCTGCGATAATAAATTCCCGCTACTTCATCTACTGGATTAGCGGCTTCTTTGACATGGGCTTGAATATTCTGCAAACTGCTGTTTATATGTATCTTACCTCTCGGTTTCTAAAGCTGCATGAACGTCAGTTGAAGGAAATTTACGCCAATCACGCCGCGATTTATGTAGAGTGGATAAAGAAACTGGCGGTCTTAATGCTGGGGTTAATGGGCGTATTCACTGTCGCATTACTATTTTTTCTGCTGCGAAAATACATTATTGCAGTGGAGAACGTGCTCGCCCTTTCCCGGGCAGCTGTCATTTATGCAATTGGTTACCTGGCTATCCGCCAGTCGGTAATTTTTGCACCGCTAAGTATCGGGAAAGCCGCCGGGAAATATCGGCATTCAGCACTCACAAGCGAACTGGCCGAGGAATACATTCAGCGATTACTTCAGTCGATGGAAACCGAAAAACCCTATCTGAACAGCGAGCTGAAACTGCCGGATTTAGCCGGGCAGCTCTCACTTTCTACTAACCAGCTTTCGCAAGTGCTCAATCAGAATCTCAAGGTGAATTTTTTCGATTTTGTTAATCAATACCGGGTAAAGGAAGTGCAGCAGAAGTTGCTTGATCCGGAATTCAATCATCTCACCAATCTCGCTATTGCCTACGAAGCCGGCTTCAGCAGCAAAGCATCATTCCATCGCGCCTTTAAAAAACATACTGGAAAAACGCCTTCGCAATACGTTAAGTCCCACTCACTGGTGCATTAACGTATTATCAGACCTTCGCCAAATACGAATTCCCAAACTCCGGAGTTTGGGAACGAGATACGAATTAGCCCGCAAGGGCGCCCCAAAATAGCCCGGGACGCGCGTCCCGGGCGGGCGGCGTACATACCAATTTTACGCAACATAAAACCATAAAAAAGTCTCATCCTATACGCTGGGGCGATTTTCGTTCGTAATTGATTTATAGTATCTCCGGTAACAAAAAACCGGAGAGAAGATGAGAAAACGATTTTGCATCATTTTATCAATTCAGTTCATACTGATTATTAGTGTCAATTTGCACGGGCAGTTTTTTACCCGTGTCACCAATATCGGCCCAATCGTTACGGATTCCATGCTCAGCACCGGTGCCAGTTGGAATGATTTCAATAATGATGGATTCCTCGATCTCTATGCCCTGGCAGAAAACGAAAAGCATCTTTATATAAACAATGGTGACAGCACCTTCTCGGAAATTACCGGTGGGCATTTTTTGATGAATCTCGGCGTCAGCAATCTCGGACTTTGGGGAGATTATAACAATGACGGTTTCCTGGATATGTATCTCTGTCAGTTTGTAACGACTCCGGGCGGTAACACTATGGCGCCAAACTTTCTCTACAAAAATAACGGCCCGCCGAACTTTGATCTCACCCTAATCGATATCGGGAACGACCTCAATGCCAGTCCTTCTGCGAGTTGGATTGACTATGATCAGGATGGGGACCTCGATCTTTTCTCCACCGGGGCATCAATTAGCCAGGGCGGCAATGCTACCGAGGACTTATTCTATCGCAATAATGGCAATGATAACTTCCAGCGTTTGACTCATCTGTCTGTTCTGCAGCAACGCCCCGGCTTTGGTACGCACGACGTCTGGATCGATTATGATAATGATGGCGACCAGGATTTGTTTCTGCTGAACTGGCAGTTTCCCAATGAACTTTATAAAAGTATGCTAATGGAAACCGGCAATCCGAATCATTTCGAAGCAGTGACCAATAGCGGATTAACAGACGAAGGAAATCAATTCGATATTAGTAGCAGCTGGGGAGATTATGACAATGATGGTGACGAAGATGTCTACATTGCTTTTACCGGCAATCGGGTGGATCGCCTCTATGCCAATAATGGCAACGGCACTTTTTCTCCGGTGACGAACACGCCGATAACCAGCGATGCAACCAGCAGCACCTTCGGGGTTTGGGGGGACTATGACAATGATGGTGACCTCGATTTATTCGTTGCTCGTTTTGCCAGCGACCCGGTGGCTCCGGCGCTGTATCGCAATGAGGGCAGCGGGCAATTTGAGAAGATGACCATGACGGATGTAGGAGGCATTCTCACTGGCATGCCCACACCACAAGGCGGCAACTGGGGTGATTATGACAATGATGGTGACCTCGACCTTTACGTGCTTACCTATGCCATTCCTCCTCAGCCAAATGGTTCGCCGCAACCGAATTATCTGATTCGCAATAATCGAGGTAATGAAAATCACTGGTTGAAAGTGGAATGCCAGGGAGTGCTCTCAAACAGATCTGGCATAGGTGTAAAAATTGGTTTGGTGGCGCCTATTGGAGGAAATGTTGTCCGGCAAAAAAGGACGATTTCCGGTGGGGCGACCTCCTTCGTCTTTCAGGGGGAACAATCCGCACACTTCGGTTTGGGGGATGCGCAGGTAGTGGATTCATTGATTATCGAATGGCCTTCCGGCATCGTGCAAATCGTCGAGAATGTTTCAGTCGATCAACACCTTACTGTGCTTGAGGAAATTCCTGCCGGGTTTCTGCGGGCGAATTTTTACGGTGATGAAACCATTGGTGCGGACACTACTGCGCTGATGGTGCAGTTTTATGACGTCTCCCAATACGATCCAAATTCACCCCCGATTTCCTGGGAATGGGATTTCGATAATGATGGCGTTATCGATGCTACAGACCCCAATCCAGCCTGGGTGTTTTCTGCAGAATCCGGTGGAAAATTTTCAGTAAAATTAAGCGTTTCCAATGGCCAGGAAACGAATACCCTCTTGCGAGAGGACTACATCGAAGTGAGCGGCGTTCTGCCAAATCTGATTGTAAATACCGGGCAATTGGATCTCGGTAGTATTCCGGGAAATCTCGATTCAATAGAGACAACATTCTTTATCTACAATACTGCACCGGGCGCGGATTCTATTTTTGTCTCTATCAGCGATTATTTTAATGCAGACAGTGCGGCATTATCCGTTGCTCCAGCCGCTGCGCGTATCGCCGGGAATGATTCGCTAGCGATCACCTTCACTATTCGACCCAACCTTATGGCGCCACTTTTTTATCTCCCGCAAATTCGCATCGAAGCGCAGCGTAATCCGGGCGTTCAAATATTTGAAAAGCGCTTTCGATTTACGATCAGTCAGGTGAATGATTTGGGCGATTATTCCGGAGAAAATCCTTATAAATTTGAATTACTGCAAAACTATCCTAATCCATTTAATCCGGTCACCTATCTCGGATTTTCGATTTCCGAATTCGGATTCGTGAAATTGGCAGTTTACGATGTGCTGGGAAAGGAGATTGCTGTTTTGCTGAAAGAAGATTTAATGCCGGGACATTATGAAATTCAGTGGGATGGGCGGGATAGCAATGGGCAGATGGTTGCCAGTGGGATTTACCTTTATCGTTTGACAGCTGGTCAATTTCAGGAAAATAAAAAGATGCTTTTGTTACGATAAGGCCAAATACCCGAATAGCGCCACCTATCTACACATAGTCATGATTATTGCCAGATGAAGTGGCGCCCCTTCCGGGTAAAGTTGGAAATACCAGATTTACAATAATAGGTATTAGGAGATTTTTAGCTTCCTGTTTTTATCCCCCTAACGGAAAAGTAATTCCCGCCAGGAATTGAATACCGCGAGTTTTGATATCCGTTTCGCTGTCTTCCGGATCATCATTCGCGTTCGTCAATCCCAGGGCGTAGCGGGCAGTGATGAAGCAGGAATTTTTCCCCAATGGAACAAGAAATCCCGCGCCGAAATTAAGGCTTAAATCGATACTTTTGGTAACGTCCTTGATGTCCATCTCCATCGACTCCGAGCCTTCCGTTGCTTTCAGTTTGGCATCCAATAAATAACCGATCGATGGACCGGCGAGAATAAACGGTTTTGCTTCTCCGCTGCCAAGAGCGTATTTCAGTAAAACCGGCACTTCCAGGTAGTTCGCTTTGTATTCCAGCTTGTTGTCGCCCTCCTCTGCCATAGTGCCTTTTTGCAGATACATCGGCTCCAGCCGAATACTGGCGGCATCACCCAGCTGAAAATCCAGCACGCCACCGGCGGCAAGTCCATTTAAGTTCTTCCAATCCACGTCCATGTCCGGATCGATGCTAACATTAGCGAGGTTCAAGCCCCCGATAAAGCCCAGGCTGGTTTGGGCGTTAACCGGTACAAGCATGAAAACGAGCAGAACTATTCCCAAAAAACAGTAAACGCGTTTCATGGTATCCTCCTGTTTAATATGAAAATACAACAATCATAAAAATAGAACCCTTGTTCGGATAATTGGCAAGAGAGGAAAGCTGGTGATTTGATCCGGGCCGTGCTGAAAGTTGAAAAAGAAGTAGGGGAGAGGAAGCAGTTGAGTAAGGATGAAAAATTCGCAGGCGTACCGTTTAGCTGCTTTCAATGTCGATGATTCGCATCATGTAATAAAAGGTCATCGTTTGTTTGGGTAATGCTGTTTTCTCCGAAAAATAAAGGGTTATATATCAATTAAAAACGTCATTATTTTCCGATATAACCGCTTGTTGAAAATTACAAAAAGTTAATTCTCACTACAATCTAATCTTTATTATTTAGATTGCGCTTATAAATAACAGCAATAATTATGAGGCCGGAAAATATGAAAACCCTTTATCTCCTCATCGGCCCGAAAGGGGCGGGGAAAACGTATATCGGCAGACTTGTCGGCCGGCAAACTGATATTCATTTTCTGGCAGTAGAGCCGCTGTGGTTAAGTCTTGAAACAGCTACCGATGGCTGGCTGGTAGAAGAAACGGCCATTGATAATGCATTTTTAAGCAATGACAAGGTAATGATTGAGACCCTCGGTGCCGGTGAAGGCTGCCTGGGGATGCTGGCGCGTTTAGAGAAGAAGTATCGTCTGAAATATATTAAAGTCGCCTGTAAGCCAGACATTTGCCTGCAGCGTGTGCAAACGCGGGATTCAACTGCGCAAATTGCCATTCCCCTGGAAAAAATCGCCGAGTATAATGCGATTGCTGCTACCGTTGTTTTTCCCTGGAATGCGGTCATCGAAAATAGCGGGCCGGCGAGTGAGGCCGAAATTCTGGAGGCAATTCATCAATTGGAAAACTAACCGCTCCTCATTATGGGGTTAACCCTTTTTTGAAATAACACTAGCTAAAAACCGCAATTTTAACCGAAAGCAATTCTCAGACATTATTGACCCGCGCAATTGTATAATGTTTCCTGACTGCTTTTCTTAGCAGCATTTTGACATTTCTGACTGCTTCTCTTTCCGTCATGCCGTCATTCCGGGAAAATTTTCTCCCTTCCGAAAACCCCATGTTTGTGGCATAGATAATCGATTATTCCCCGATTAAATAACGCTTGAAACTTGTCGACGAGGTATTCTGGAAAAAGTATTCGGAATGCAGAGCGCACATGGCATATCCCGGCAATATGCTCTCCTGCCAGCTTTGCGCCAATGCTATTATCTCTTTCGAACATAAAGAAAAGGATCGAATAAAATGATAATCGATATACTACGTACCAGGTTTATACTTGCAATTTTCTTACTTCTGTTTCTCAGCGGCACTGCGCTTCAGGCTCAGTTCTTTACCCGGATAAGCACAGCTGCCAGTTCTGATGGTACTTACAGCACCGGATGTAGCTGGGGGGATTATAATAATGATGGTTACCCGGATTTGTTCGTTTGTAATACCGCCGGAAATAATCTGCTTTATCGCAATGACGGCAATGGTGGATTTACTCGCATTACCACTGGCGCCATCGTAAATGATGGAGGGACGACGAATGCAGCGGTTTGGGCTGATTATAATAATGACGGCTACCTCGACCTTTACGTTAGTAACCGTGGATCCAGCTTTCCAATTACCGCGCCTGCCCAAAAGAATTTCCTCTACAAAAACGATGGACCACCCAATTATACTTTCACGAAAATAACGACGCAACCTCCGGCAAATGATGCCAATTATACCTGGAGTAGCAGCTGGGTGGATTACAACAACGATGGCTGGCTGGACCTGCACGTGCCGGAAAATTTACACAGTGCCGATGATTACTTTTACGAAAATGATGGTAGCGGCAATTTTAGTGCGATTAGCTTGCCATTCATTCTACCGGATGGCGACGATCCCAGCACTGGCGTCGGCAGTTGGATCGATATTGACAATGATGGCGATCAGGATGTCTTGCTGGCGAAAAGCGGCCGTTTTTTGCCGGGCGGAGCGGAAGATAATCGATTATTCCAAAGTCAGTTCAGTGAAACCGGCAGCGCTAATTCATTTAATGAGATCACCAGCGGGGGACTGGTCACGCATTTCGATCGTGATTTTCAGGCCAGTTGGGGCGATTACGACAATGACGGCGATATGGACGTCTTAACCGGTAATTTTGATGGTCCTAATTACCTCTACCGTAATGATGGCGGCAGCACATTTACGCGCATCACCGGGCAATCAATCGTCACCGATCCTGCCAGTACGCTAGGCAGCACCTGGGGCGATTATGATAATGATGGCGATATCGATCTGTTTGTCTCCAATACGGCCGGTTTCCCCGCGCGAGTCTTTCGGAATGAAGGTAACGGCAATTTTTCCCAAATGACTTTTTCCGACTTGGGGAATATTACAACCAACTTCCGCGGATCAAATAGCTGCGCCCTGGCCGATTATGACAAAGATGGTGACCTGGATTTATTTATTGCCAATGCCAGTACGCCAACCGGCGCCCCGCAAAATAATGATTTGTATCGAAATGATCAGGGGAACGCTAATAACTGGCTCCAAATCGATTGTATCGGCACAACTTCCAACCGAACAGCCATTGGTGCAACTGTGCGAATAAAAGCGTCCGTCTTCGGGGAACAAACATGGCAAATGCGCACCATTACCGGTAGTCCTACCGGCGACCGCGGGCAGAATGATCTCCGGGTACATTTTGGGCTGGGAGATGCTGCCGAGGTAGATACACTGATAATCAACTGGCCATCCGGCAGCGTGGAAGTGTTTTCCGGGATTTCCGCAAATCAATATATAACCGTAACGGAAAACGGCGGAGTAACTGGCATTTCAACAGAGAATAAGCTGCCGGCTGGCTTTTTATTGAAGCAAAATTATCCCAATCCGTTTAATCCGATAACGACGATTGCTTATTCTTTGCCGAATCCTGCCACGGTCAATTTGGAAATTTTTAATATGCTCGGGCAAAAAATTCGCACTTTGGTGAATAATCAGTCACAAGGAAGCGGGGAATATGCCATTCAATGGAATGGCCGGGATGAAGGAGGGGCTCAAGCGGGGAGTGGTGTCTATTATTATCGTCTCAGGATGGGGGCTTTTGTGCAACAGCGAAAAATGGTTTTATTGCGCTAATATAGACTGCATTGATGAGCTGTTAAAATTAGCTAAATTTTAGATAATTCATATTCAGATGTTCCGAGAATAATTCTGTCAGTGGATCCGAGCAGTTAAGCAAATTTGGGTTTCCCGAAAATGCTTGTTAACTTAATAAGGTGGTCATTCTTTAATCACTTTACTAAGCATTTGGGAAATCATAACCAAACCGGAGTGCTGACATATGAAGATAAAATTAAGTAGCGTAATGGTAGACGATCAGGCGAAAGCGCTGGCATTTTATACTGATATTCTTGGGTTCGTAAAACGTCAGGATGTCCCGATTGGGAAGGATCGCTGGTTAACAGTGAGCTCAAAGAAAAATATTGAAATTGAGTTATTGTTAGAGCCGCTTGGTTTTCCTCCGGCGATAGAATTTCAAAAAGCGCTTTTCGAAGCGGGCATTCCCGCAAATGCTTTTTCTGTTGATAGTATTGTTGAAGAATATGACCGATTGAAGGAAGCCGGGGTGGAATTCACAACACCACCGACCCGGGCCGGTTCGGTAATGATCGCCGTTTTTAATGACACTTGTGGTAATCTGATACAAATCTACCAGGAATAAAACCTGTTTATCGATGCTGATTATTTCTCCCAATTCGCATTCTGATTAACACTCGGAATGCGAAATTAACTCTCCCGCCGAAATATTTTTTTCTTAACGAGAATTCCCGCCATACGATTCCCTCTTATTGAGTAGCTGTACAGCTCACACACTAATCTATTAATAACATTATTTAAGAAAGAGGTTATCATGGCCAAAGAAAAAAGTTCGGCCAAACCGAACCAATTGGACTGTTGTCCGGAATACAGCCGTAAGCCTGTATGTGACACACTTCGATTTCGTTATCGACTTCCATTTAAGCCACGAATTCAGGGAATCAACCAGAATTCCCGGGTAGAAGTTATTCTTCATTTTGAATTGGAAAGATGTTCCGGTCCCCTCGTTATCGGAGATCCCCACTATTCCACTACTTTGTTGCCGGGCGAGCGCGTTCGACTATATACCCGGGACCGGCATTCACGCTGGTCTTTCGACAGTGAATCCAGTCTGGCGTATCGTCATGAAACAACTTCCGAGGAATCCTTCTTTACCTTTGGCATGGCCCGGGCAATGAGTGATTTAACCGTTAATGAAAGCGCCAGTGGTAGTACAACTTATCTGGATTCCTGGGCGGAAGGCGGCGGCGGCGGTAGTCTGGATTTGGGAATTATCGAGATTGGCGGTGGCGGTGGTGGAGGCAGTTATGATGCCGAATCCCTCTCACGCTTTAGTCGCAGTTTATCCCGGCATGCCGAGTCTTCTTCCAGTTTCGTCGCTGCCAGCGTACGCGCAAAAAGCAGTACCGCAATTGGCGAAGTAGAACGGCGCAATCATGCCGAAGGAGAATCCGAATCTCACTTCGAATCATCTTCCCGTGTTTTCCGCAATCGTAATAAATGTCACGCAGTAACTTATTTTTTCCATAAAGTAAATAAGTTGCAGACGATTCGCTTCAAGCTGATCGCCATCGAACGCCGGGTTGTCGATCCGGTGGCGCCGACTGGGGCATATCAACGAACTCCTGTAGACACTACCGGTCGTTTGACGGTAATGCCGCAGGTAATTCGGGCGAATGCCAAGGATCGTCTGGAAGTGGAAGATATTGCTCGCAGCAGCGTGTTGGAACGGCAAAAGACGATTACAACCACGGGTGGCTCAGCAGGGCACTTAATCCTTAAACCTGCAGTATACAGTATCCCGCAAACACAGGATCCGATAAGTCTGGAGCTTCGTCAGGCAATGCTTGCCGCGGTAGATCAGGATTTGGCAAAAGCTGGTATCCTGGATGCCCGCACCGGCAAACCGACAGCAAAGATTATCGCCGAATTATCCTGGGAAAGAGAAGAAATTCTGCCGACACCGGGATTTATCGTTAAAGGTTGCCTGGATAAATGTGACACTTGTGAACCAACACTTAGCAAAGCAATCCACTTGAATCTCGAACGGAAGCGTCTGGAGAACGAATTACTGAAACGGCAAATCGAATTACTGGATCAATCTCAGGAATATCGCTGCTGTCCTAATGATGACAATGAAAATGAAGTTTCTGAAGACGATTAATACTTTATTCAACCAGGCAGTAATAACCGCTGCCTGGTTGAATAGCCTCTTTCCTATATTCAGCAAAAACAATTATTTGCTATAATTCCCTTCCCCTCTTTTTTTCCAATCTACCTGCACTTCGTATATTTTCACCGATTACATACTTCGAAAAAAAAATTAAGAATTGAGAAAATTCAAATTTAATTCACTCTTGTTGGATTCGGCCCGGCAGTCGAATTCATAAGAATTAAAAAATTAACTCAATATAAAAAAATCGAATAGGAGTAATGATAATTTGCCCATTAAAGGTTCAGTATAAGAAATGCTACGAATATTATTTTACTAATAAACTAAATAAAAGGAGGCATACGCTATGTTAGAAAGATTGTCTAAAAGCGTTTTGCTACGGTTGATTGAGAATTTTTGGCGAGTGTATCCTACACTTCCATTTTTCCACTACGCAATATCTGACTGTTGGTTGATGTTGTTCTGGCGTATGGAAGTGGCGGAAATTGGCTATTCGCTAAGAATATTCGCAATGGTGCCCGGAAAAACAATCGATGACGTCATCGTGCTGTGTGAAAACTGTCGTCGCGTGTTTGGCAACCGTCTCGCTCCGGACGTAAAATATGGAGTAGCCTTCATGCAAAGATAGTTTGCTATATTCACAACGTTTATTTTCGAATAACTACTGCGACTTCTTTTGCGAGCTTGTTTCCTGCAACGGACAAACGATGTAAAGTTTTACCATTTTCTACTACGCTCTCAACAATATTATGCTTTTTCATTTCCTGTATAGCTATAGCAACATATTTTCGACTTTTAATTGGTGTTTGTTTATGTATGTCACCAATATCCAAACCTGGCTGCCGGGCCGGTAATTTATTCAGACATTCCAGAATTGCATTCCAGGAAAGTGCATATTGAATATTTTCCAGAACACTACGATTAATACTCCGTCCCTCGACCATTACTGGGGTTGATTGGCGGTTTTCATAAGACGAACTATTCAAATAATCCTGTACTGGATTTGCTGCTTCATGCTGATGATTGAAAAATTGATCAATTTCCTGTTGAAGATCTTTCCTGAGGATATCCGTACCCTCGATGGTAAGTTTGTATTTGATCACATTGTAGGGGGCAATGTCAAAAGGAATATCTTCGCTTTCTTCAACAATCATAATGACTTTTTTCGAAGGTGTCAGTGTATGGGCAATGCCAAGCTCGTAAAAAACATTGGCGCTGTTACCGGTTAATACAGCAATGATTAACTCTGCTTCGAAAATATTGTGGATCATTTTTTCGATCAGGTTTATCGATCCCAAAGCCTCATCCATCCGTAAATGGTCTAACTCATTTTCTCTTAACAATGGCACGATTAAATGATGATACAAGTCGTTAAATTCTTCCCTGAAGGGCATTATGATGAAACATTTCGGGGGAAAAATTATTTCCGGATTCTCTTTCGTAGACATTCTCGACTTTCTGTTTTTTCTGAGTTGGGCACATTGGGAAAGGATACTTTCCCCAAATGACTAAATAAATTCCTGGCAATAAAATTCTGATCCGCCAGGGGGCTCTTGCAACTTAAATGATTGGAAATTACATTGCTGAAGAACGTCAATTATTGACGCTTCAAAATAGCAATTTTCCGTGAAATTTAAAAATGATCCTGAAGGAGAAGGAATGAAGCCGAGAATCAGCATGATCACCCTGGGGGTGAGTGACATGGAAAGAGCGGTTAAATTTTATAAAGAAGGTTTGGGTTTTCCGCAGATGGAATCACCACCAGAGGTTGCCTTTTTCACCTTAAATGGCACCTGGTTAGGGCTTTATGGCCGGGAAGCATTAGCAGAAGATGCCCAGGTGGACGCCAAAGGCAGTGGCTTTGACGGATTTGCCCTGGCGCATAATGTCGCTTCGGAAGCGGAGGTCGATGCAGTGCTTGCGCAGGCCGTTGCTGCTGGTGCGACCCTTACCAAACCGGGGCAGAAAGTATTCTGGGGGGGATACTCCGGTTACTTCAAAGATCCGGATGGTCACCTCTGGGAAGTGGCCCATAACCCTTTTGCCTGGGTTGGTCCAAAAGATGACCAGGAATGATCTCGAAGCAACACTAGACCGTTTACGGGCATTAACGGAGATCATTCTTGATCCGAAATATCCCAGCTATTCATTGCGTTCGGAAGTGTTGGAAATTAGTGAGATCATTGCCGGAGCTGCATCGAACAATCCCGTTAATTTATCCCATATTGGAGATGGGGAAACACTGACAGATAATGGTCTTGCTTTATCCCCAACCATGGCAGCAATGTGTGCGGCAGAGTATCGGCGTACGGTTGAGTTTATTCGTGGCCTCAATGCCGCTATTAGAGATGCTGGTCAGGAGATATCGGATCGCCCCGTCCGGGTACTATATGCAGGATGTGGGCCGTATGCGATCCTGGCTGTGCCGTTGATGTCTCTTTATGTTGCGACAACTGTGGAATTCGTGCTGTTGGATATTCATCAGGCATCGATTCAGTGTGCAAAATCTATTATCGACAAATTCGGTTTATCTGCCAGTGTCCGCAATTATGAAATTATGGATGCAATGGATTACAGAATAAATCCGGAGGAAGCGCCGGATATTATTCTCCTGGAAATAATGAATGCCGCTTTAACGCTGGAGCCACAGGTCGCTGTAACCCGGCATTTAATTGCGCAGGCGCCATCTGCGATTTTTCTGCCTTCTTCGGTGATTATTTCCCTGGCATTAGTCAACCAGCACAAAGAATTTGAATTTTTTACCGGTAACAATGACAAAGAGGTTCAGCGTGATCGAATCGGTCTTGGTGAAATTTTTTGTCTGGATCGCGATAATGCCCTGGCCTGGCAAAATATTAAAGATATTCGCCTGCCTGCCGCTACAGTAAAACTACCAGCGACAATTGATGAAAAATATGACCTGCACTTGTTAACCAGGGTGAAAGTATATCAGGACTTTGTCTTAAATGATTATGATTGCAGCCTGACTATCCCCAAGCCATTGCCCGTTGAGGAATGTTCAAATGCCGGAAAAAAGATTCGCTTTCATTATCAGCTGGGGCAGCAACCGAGGTTAGTTGCAGAAATAGAAACTTAGGCAAATGTCGAATTTCGAATGCGGAATGTCGAATTCATAATTCCGAATTCCGAATTCCGCCTTCCGCATTTGAGTAGTTCAGGGGCGAGGGTTCGAACCTCTATTGGCAGATCCAAAGTCTGCAGTCCTACCAGTTAGACGACCCCTGAGTTAGAACGAATGTGGAATTTCGAATGCGGAATGTCGAATTAATAATTCCGAATTCCGCCTTCCGCATTCCGCCTTTCCCTAGTTCAGGGGCGAGGGTTCGAACCTCGATTGGCAGATCCAAAGTCTGCAGTCCTACCAGTTAGACGACCCCTGAGTCAGAACGAATGTCGAATGTGGAATGCGGAATGTCGAATTAATAATTCCGCCTTCGCCATTCCGAATTCCGCCTTTGTATAGTTCAGGGGCGAGGGTTCGAACCTCGATTGGCAGATCCAAAGTCTGCAGTCCTACCAGTTAGACGACCCCTGAGTTAGAACGAATGTGGAATTTCGAATGCGGAATGTCGAATTAATAATTCCGCATTCCGCCTTCCCCATTCCGCATTTTAAAAACCTCGGTACAATAAAAAACCCCGCGAGGAAAAGACCTGGCGGGGTGAAAGTTGCTCAAAAAATTTTAAATGAGATTAAAATCTAATGCATGGCAATAATATCCCGCGCAAGCAGCGTTGTTGCAACTGCTGGCGTTGTTGAAAAGTGTTGAAAAAACGGGATACTAATTTGCGCATTTCTTTGCTCTTTTATTTTTTATTTCTAGCTAACAGTAATGAATGATTTCGTTAATGTCAATTCTAAAAAAAGATTTGTATCTTATTAAAAATGGAAAAACGCTATGATAATGATCATCGATTTCGAAGCCTCGAGCTTATCCGAAGACAGTTATCCCATCGAAGTTGCCTGGGGCAATTCATCGGACTCAATTTGCTCGCACCTGATTAATCCTGAAACGGTGCCGGGTTGGGTGGACTGGCATCCGGCATCTGAAAAAATTCATAACATGTCCCGGGAATACCTGGCCGCAGAAGGAGAACATGCTGCTGCCGTTGCCACGAGTCTTTACGCAGCATTACAAACCCATGAGGTATACTGTGATGGTGGTAAATTCGATCAGATGTGGCTCAACCGTTTACTGGCGGTAATTAATCAGGCGCCGGGTAGTATTCGCCTGAAACCAATTCAGGCGCTGTGGATCAAGCAACTCCACCGGCGCGGCATCCGTTTTGCCGAGGCGCATTTAATGATGCTGAAGCGAAAGGCCGAAAGTGAAGGACCGCCACCTCACCGCGCTGCCGGGGATGTCAATTGGCTGCTCAATTTTACGGATAGAATTACCTCCGGCGTCGGCTAGTTTGCATTGTCAGGACACTTCCCTCAGGGTACTTTCATCTGTATGCTGTTCCTCCTCGCTCTGTTCCTGCATGGTTTCAGTCTGCCGAAAGTAGACTTCAAAAAATGCTGTCCTTACCAGGTTTTGAAGCACCAGGGCCAGCGCGACAACCCAATAAACAATTTCTGCATACTGCCGGCTATGGGTAATGCCGCCAAATGATACACCAATGATCGCCAATTGCAAAGCAGAAGCTTCCAGATAAAAATGATGCATTTCTTTAACATGGCGCGTTCGCCGTTTTATTCGCCGCAGTATGAGCATGGTGTGCGCCAGGAATGCGAGATACAAAATCAGCCCGAGAAATCCCCAATCAGTGAGAATCGCAATAAATGTGTTGTGCTGACTCTTCGGATCTTCTATCTCCTCGATATATTGTGTGGATAGCTCGATAAATCCGCCGCCGCCAACTCCTGCGGGATGATCCAGGAACATTTCCCAGGCGCCTGCCCAAATATATTCCCGGCTTTTTGCGGAGCCGTCTCTTTCCTCAGATTCGGATACGAATATCGTCGAAACCCGGTCCTTAAATGAATCATTGCTAACGTTAAAGAAGACCAGGGTGCCGGCGATCAGCCCAATCAGTACGGTTGCCCGGGTTTTTCCGCCGATCCATAATAAGGCAAAAATAGCAATCGCTCCCAGGCCGACAATTGCACCTCGACTGTTCGCATGAACTAATAAATTGAAGGCAAGGACAATACCTCCGAGGAGAATACCACGCTGCCACCACTTTTTGAATAAAACGAAATAAATACCGAAAAAAGGCAAAACTGTAATGACATAAATAGCGACGCCATTTTCTTCCGTCGCATTGGGTGCCCAGAACCCCAGATCTCTCTCTCCGCCAAGTTCAAAAGCCATCTTTCCAAAATTGCAGACACAAAGGATGATCACCCATACCAGAATTTGGTAATTTTTATAAGTGCGTATGGACTGGGCCATGATGATGAAAAGAACCGCCAGTTTTAAGACTTCCAACGCTTTCTCGGCGCTTTCGCCGGGGAGTATCGCAAAAAAATGGGAAACGAGGTAGACGTTGAGCACCAGTAAGGCTAACCAGAAAAAAGATTGATAATTGGGAAAATAAAGCGGTTCCAGCTTGCGTTTGTTCATCAGAAAACTTGCCAGTGTAGAAAGCGAAATAACCAAAGACCAGCCGGGATCCGGCAATACATCACCCCAGGGCATATAAGGTGGGTGATTATGCCATTCGAAAACATACAAGGCTATTCCGTAAAACGGGTGGCGAAAGGTTAGAATAATTCCAACTGTAAATACCACTAAGAATACAATAACACTTATGCTGGGCATTTTTTAAACATCCTAATGTTAGAGCGTTTCATACGATTAAAAACAGCAAGTAGAGAATTTTGATTACGCTATCTAAGAGAGGAGAATGCCGGTAATTTTTTCATAAAAAATATTTTATGGGAAATTTTTCGTCTGGAAGGCAGAATCAGCTTTTTTAGGCGAAAATTGCCCCAAATTGGGGATAAAATATCACCATTTTATTTTGCAACATGGATAACATCACCTCAGTGACTTTTAAGTTTCATTAATATTGATGCAAGCTAAAAAGGGGCAAATCATGACATCTTTCGAATTTCCAAAACAATTTAAGGCGTTCGCCAAATTTATGGTTGTTCTCATGGCGTTGTTGATTTTAGCGAGTTGTAGTGAATCCGCCACCGAGCCGGAGGAAAACATCGGAAATATTTCCGATAGCTGGGAGTCGATCAGCGCTGCGGATGCTGGTATGAATGCCGCCATGCTGGATACTGCGATCTCGAAAGCGGCAGCACAGGATCGCTTCCTCAGTTTACTGGTTATACGAAATGGTAAACTGGTGATGGAGGAATACTTCAATGGCAATACTGCCAATACTTTAAATGATACCCGTTCAGTCACAAAAAGCGTGGTTTCTACCCTGGTGGGCATTGCACTCAAAGAAGGGTTTATTAGCAGTCTCGACGAGACACTGGGCGATTATCTTCATCCGGACATCGCCAATCTGGATCCGGTACAACAATCCATTACGATTCGGGATTTGTTAACCATGTCCGCAGGATTTGAATGGGATGAGTGGACAAACACCTCCTACACCGATTGGATTACTTCCGGGAATCATATTAACCATATGTTTGAATTGGATATTGTTAACACTCCGGGAACTACCTTTACCTACAACTCCGGTGAAACACATATACTGGGGGTTTTATTACAAAAGGCTGTCGATATGCCGCTGGCAGATTTTGCAAAAACGTATCTATTTGACAAAATCGGGGTTGAAAGGGTGAACTGGGAGCTGCTGATCGGAGGCTACGTCAATGGCGGCGCAGGTATCGATCTGCGACCGAGAGATATGGCCCGCCTGGGGATGTTGTATTTGCAAAATGGCCGTACCGGTGATGAACAAATTCTTCCCGATGGATGGACAACGACGGCAACCACTGCGAAATACACCTGGCGCAGCACTTTCGGCCCATTGCAAGCTTTAACCTATGGCTATTTGTGGTGGATTGAAGAGGACGCGGCTGCAACAGCTTATACTGCCTGGGGATATGGTGGGCAGTATATCTATGTCGTCCCTGAAAAAGATTTGATTATTGTTACGACTACTAACTGGCGCGGGCTAAGCAGTGATGGAGGGCCAGCCCCACTGGAACAGGCCGGATTTGACATCATCGTAAATCATATCGTACCGGCTGCGAATTAATTCGCAGTGGAGGTTCAAACATTTTTCAGGATCATAAATCTGTTTGGATAATTCCGGCTATGATGCTAAAATATCGCCGATAGGAGATATTGAATGGATTTA
This sequence comes from Calditrichia bacterium, assembly GCA_028284905.1. Classification (GTDB taxonomy): domain Bacteria; phylum Calditrichota; class Calditrichia; order RBG-13-44-9; family J075; genus JACKAP01. Next base: position 210,476 of record JANQQU010000073.1, on the reverse strand, counting down.
CTGAAAGTGTTTCGGAACCTGATTCTAATTCAATTTGGACTGATGTTCCTGATTTTGATTGTAGTAGCAGTTGGCGATTTGAGTTATCCGGAAGAGATTGCCGCGATGAGCGCGCAGATCGATACATATACAATGTTTAATATTCCGGAAACAGTTATCCTGATAACCAGTGTTATTTTGATGGTTGCAGTCATTTTTGCCTATATCAGTCTCTACCGCTTAAAAAGCTATGGCCGTATTCTCTTTGTGGCTTTGATGATTTTCGGGTATTTTATCAATCCGATTTTCTTTCCCTACGACCTTAACACCGGTTGGGAAACAGCAATGGATTCGTTGATAAATACGATTGATGGTGCGTTGCTTTGCCTGATGTTCTTAACGCCGGTGAGTGAGTATTTCCAGACAAATGCTGCTGAAAACACTGCCGAAAGCGAACAATATTTTTAAAAGACAATTAAGGCGGAATGATCTTCCCCCCTTAATCTTTTACCGTTTTTATCGGGTTTTAACCCGGACAATTCTATTCCAAATTAATTTAGTCTATCCTGTTATAATTTCATATACTTGATTCCTGCGAACGACCTGCCTATATTCAAAATGCACCGAAAATTTCACTATTCAAGACAGGTAAGCATGAAAAGATCACCCTTAGAAAGTGATGATTTAGTTGACCGGGGTCAATGCTTGGTTGGGCAGGTTACGGTATCTTTTCGCGCAATGACGACATAAACGGAGGTAACATGAAACGGCTGGTTACGTTTGCACTGCTAATTTGGCTGCTGACCGGAAGTCTGGCTTTGGCACAATATTATCAACACACCCCTAATGTTGGCGGTGTTAACTGGAGCGATCAGGTTGTTCGGGCTACCGGATATGGCGCGCCGAATCCCAATATGCCTCCCGGCGCACAGCGGGCAGGTGCGATTGAAGCCGCAAAAATTACTGCACTGCGCAACCTGCTTCAGGTCGTGAAAGGGATGTTCCTGGATTCCCAGACAACCATAGAAAATGCAATGGTCTCCAGCGATCGCATCGAAACCCAGGTGTCCGGCATCGTTCGTAATTTCAGAATTGTAGATACCCGCTATATGTCTACCGGGGATATCGAAGTTGATGTCGAAGTACCGCTTTCCGCATTTTATGATATGGTTTCCCAGCTACCCGGCGGTTTACCGCCAACTGTTAGCGCCACCCAACCGGTGAATAATGCCAACAATCTTTCCCAAAATACAGCTTATAGCGGCTTGATTATCGATGCTGCAGGATTACGGGCGCGTCCTGCCCTGGCGCCGAAAGTATTTGACGAAGCTGGTAATGAAGTTTACGGCACCGGTTATGTCGGTCGCGATTATGCCATTCAGGTTGGCGTTGTCGGATATGATAAAGACCTTAATCGGGCACGCAGTAATGAAAGAGTTGCTGGAAATCCGCTAATTATCAAAGCATTGCGGGTTGATGGTCCCAATAAAACTGATTTGGTTATCAGTAATGCCGATGCGGAAGTCATTCGGCAGGCAGCAGTTACAATGAATTTTCTTGAGCAATGTAAAGTAATGATTATTCTAGACTGAGGGTAAAAGCATGTTAAGAACATTTTATGGGGTATTGATTGCCTTGGTAGTATTCCTCTTCAGCTGTGGTGGAGGACAAAAAGTTCGTCAGGCACAGTCGGTTGTAGACAGCCCGGATATTCACTATCAGCGTGGAAAAGATTTATTCGACCGGGGAAATATTAGCGACGCGCAGTTTGAGTTTGAGCAGGCGAAAAGTTTGGATGACAAATATGCGCCGGCTTATGAAGGCCTTGCCCAGGTTTCGTTGGAAAAAGGAAATCTGGAAGAAGCCAAAAAATACTCTGATAAATCACTGGATCTGGATGGCAAATGGGTGCTGGCCCGTGTGGTTCGTGCCCGGATTAAAGCTGGGCAGGGAGATAGTGAAGGCGCTATCAAAGAAGCCAAAAAAGCAATTAAAAATGTGCCGGATAGTTCTGTGCCGGATAAAAAGCGGGCCAATGTAGAAGCACATCTCGCCCTTGGCGATATTTACCGAACTGCCGAAATGTATCAGGATGCCCAGTCCACTTTCCAACAGGTTTTGGAGATTGACCGCCTGAATATGAAGGCAGATAAGGCGATCAAAGAACTGGCCAATTATCAGTCTGCAATTGCCGGGCAGCGTCCGGAACTGAAAAAGATTGCCAGTCAGAAAGAAGTCACCCGATCCGACGTTGCTGTGTTGTTTGCGCTGGAACTGCCGTTGGAAAAGATCTTTCGGGAAGCGCCGCAAGGTCAGGCCATTGGTTTTCGCCCTCCCGAAGAAAATGTGATGGGCAGCCGGGACAGTCAGGAAGAAGCAGAAAATTTGCCGGAAGATGTGCCTGCAGATCACTGGGCGAAATCTTTTATCAAAGAAGTGTTGGAGAAGGGGGCCATGGAAACAATGCCGGATGGCAAATTTCACCCGGACGACTACGTTAATCGCGCCGAATTTGCCCGCTTGATGGAGAAGTTTATGGTGCGCTACTGGAACGACCGGGAAATGGAAACCAAATTTTTCGGAACCCCTTCGCCATTCAGCGATGTTAATAATACCAGTCCGGTATTTAACGCAATCATGGTCGTCAGTACCCGGAACCTGATTCCTGGAAATGATGATGGCACTTTTCGCCCGCTCGATGGCGTGCATGGTACGGATGCGCTGAATATCATCCGGAAATTAAAAGCAGACCTTTAATAAGGTAATTACAATGAAAAAAACATTCTTACTTATACAGGCCGTCTTAATCGCGGCCTGTATGTTGTTTACCACCCTGCAAGCGCAGGAAGTTCTGGATGGACAAGAGGTGGTTGCCAAAGGACTTGGCGCTATTATTAACGGTGATGAAGCGAAAGCAGCAGACGATGCCCTTGGCAGCGCTTTACGTAATGCTGTGGAGCAGGTTGTCGGCACCATGATCGAATCCAGCACTTTAATCCAGAATTACCAGGTTGTTGAAGATCGTATTTATAATCGCACCCAGGGGTATGTGCAAACTTACGAGGTGCTCAGCCAGACGAAACGCGGCGATAACATTCTGGAAACGACCATCCGTGCAGTCGTTAAGAAAGGCAATTTGGAGGAAGATCTTGCCGCTATTGGATTGCTCCTGAGCCGGAAGAATAAGCCGAGAATAATGGTCCTGGTAGATGAACGAAATATGCACCATCACTACTTCTACTATAATGTGGATCTGAATACTTCGGCAACGGAGATCACCAATAAATTCCTGGAAAAAGGCTTCAAGTTTGTTGATGCTGCCGTAATCAAGAATAAGCTGAATAAAGATGCTGTAATGGCTGCTATTTCCGGCGATGCTGCCTCTGCGCAGGTAATCGCGCGTGAAAGTGGCGCAGAGGTGTTATTGATCGGATCGGCTATTTCCCGGGCTGCTCGGGCCTCTTCCGGCGTGATCCGCGATGCCGGGATGGTTTCCTGCCAGGCATCTTTGAATTTGCGGGCAGTCCGCGCGGATGACGGCAGCATCATCGCTACTGCAGCCAACCAGGCGGCAGCGGTTCATGTCGATCAAATAGCCGGCGGTACCCAGGCGTTAATCAAAGCATCCGGAATGGCAGCGGAAGAATTGATTGGGAAAATTCTGAAAGTATGGGAGTCCGATGTTTATTCCGGCGCAACTGTTCAGGTGCGGGTACTTAATATTCCCTCATTTAATGATTTAATCAGATTCAAAAATATGATCCAGACTTACGCGCGGGGAGTACAAAACATTTACCAGCGCGATTATAGCGGGGGAGCAGCACTCCTCGATATCGAACTGAAAGGTAATGCTAATCAACTGGCCGAAGAATTGGCAGTCAAATCATTCGATCCGTATAATGTTGATATTGTGAACGTATCGCAGAATACCATCGTCTTAAAACTGGGGATGACTGCCAGCCAATAAAAGAGTGAATCGAAAGGAGGCGCAATGAAAATTTTGCGGGTGTTTTTTTACTTATCTTTTTTAGCTGTTGTAACTACATCAGGGACAGTCGTTGGGCAAAAGCTCGATAATTTGAAGAAGCGGGTGGCCGTTGTAGATTTTGAAGACCGGGCCAGATACGGCCATCATATTGGCCGTGGATTGTCCGATATGCTGGTAACCACCCTGGTAAAAACCGGGAAATTTATCGTGGTGGAAAGAGAGCAATTAGATAAAGTGTTGGCAGAGCAGGGATTGGGCATGAGTGGTGCAGTTACGCCACAAAGCGCTGCAACCGCCGGCCAATTGCTCGGTGCGGAGATTATTGTTACCGGTAGCGTTTCCGAGTTTGGTGAGAAAAAATCTGCCCTCGGAGGCCGTATTCCGAAAATTGGTGGCAAGATTAGCAAAAGATCAGCACGCTCGGTTGTCGATATTCGTCTGGTGAATACTACTACCGGGGAAATTATTATGGCGGAAAAAGCCGAAGGTAAAGCCAGTTCCACCAGTCTGGATAATGTTAGCCTGCCGAAGTTGGACTTCCGTAATCCTACCCACTGGGACCGTACCCTGGTTGGAAAGGCTGCTCGCGAATCCGTAGAAAAATGTGTAAAGATCATCGACAAAGCGATGAAAAAACTGCCCTGGCAGGGGAAAATTATTAAGGCCAGTGCAGATGGCACAATTTATATGAAGCCAGGTTCTGAAGGCGGCGTTGAGCCGGGTATGGAGTTTGTTGTGTATAGTAAGGGAGAAGAATTAATTGATCCGGATACCGGCCTCTCCCTGGGTAGCGAAGAAACGAAGATTGGCAAAATCAAGGTCGTATCCGACATCGGCGAAGGTAAAGCTTGTAAGGCGATTGTCGTGAGCGGCGCTGGTTTTAAGGCGCAGGATTTTGTTCGCATCAAATAAGTCGCCAAAATATCGCTGATTTAATGGAAGTAACCTGATTTATCAACAAATATTTATACCTGAAAAGAACCGCTGAGAGGCGGTTCTTTCATTTTTCGGGGGAAGGAAAGATTGCGTCGTTGGATTTTTTTCTGTAATTTGTTTTATTATTAAGGATTTATCGGAACAAGACGCGCTCCTAAAACGTGATATTCGTGAGCGTTGCAAACTAAGCAGGATGCTGTGTGCCGTTACAGAGAACGGATTCTAATTCTATTATTGCCAGAATGGAGAAATACATGCAGAAATTTTTGCGCCTGATATTCATCCTACCATTATTATTCATACTTCTTGCCTTTACGGATACCGCTAAGGAACCGGTAGGCAAAATTACCTTTCCCTTAAATCGTGTCTTCGTTATTCCGGCCGGTAGCGCCAACCTGAGCTATGCCCATTTTAACATGGAAGTTTACCCGGGGGATAAGATTGAAACCAAGCGGGCCAGTCGCTGCGAAATCACCCTTTCCAATGGCGATATCGTTCGTATTGATGAGAATTCCATCTACACCCTGGAAGAGATCGAAATTAAAGAGGAAGTGGTTAAAGCACAAACCAACCTGAGTATTGGTCGCTTATGGGCGAACATCAAAAAGCTGTTTTCCGAGGACGATTATTTTAAAGTAAAATCGCCGGCAGCGGTAATCGCCGTGCGAGGCACAATTTACCGTATTGATGCCAATGCTGATACAACGACGCAAGTTGTCGTCTATGATGGGGAAGTGAGCGTCTCCGCAGCGGGGGAACAAAGCGGCACAACGACAACCGGCCAGCAAGTCGCACCTCCGCAGGAAGTTGGCCCGCCGCAAGAGGTCGCACCTCCGCAGGAAGTTTCCGTAGAAACCTGGATGCAGATTGTCGCAGCCCAGCAGCAGTTACTGGTGCGCAGCAACGGCACCTACGAGCAAGTGTCGTTTAATGCCGAAGAAGATGCCAAATTGGATTGGGTTCGCTGGAATCAAAAAAGAGATGCCTTGCTGGGGCGTCGCTAAAACAGCCAATGCAGCGGATAGTTAACTTTGTGGCATATCCGCTGCTTTAAAGTCCGCCAGGGTTATATCTGCCGGAATATCGATCAGATAAAGATTGCTCTCATATTCAAAGACAATTCGCCGCACATGTTGATCCGCCACTGCCGCAATTTGATGTGCATAAGTGCCATCACTGAAATTACGTTCCCCATCAAGAAACAGACGCGTCAAATCTACAAATTCTCCTTCCATCCATAATTGAATCTTGGAAAAGAAATCTTTGGTAACACCCTGGTAGTGAGTTACAACGATGCGTTTAGCATTATTGCTAGCGGACAATGCGGGCAGCTGATTGGTGGAAATTAATTGCCAAAGCGCTCGATGCTCCCCGGTGTTAAGGTCCTGGTAAATTACATCCAGTAAAAAACGGTTTTGGTTTTCCTGGCTATCCGGCTGGGCAAAAAAGAGCACGCCGTTTTCCCCGCCATAATGAAGTATATCCTTGTAAGGAACGAGATCGGTAAAGGTATCCCCGGCTTTCCCATCGGCAGAAAATCTCTTGTTTTCGATGAGGATTTCATCATTTGCAGAGCGGGGAATATAACGCAGCCATTTTTTTTGCAGATTGAGGGGAATCCGGGAAATATTGCCATTTTCCGTGGAAATACGAAAAAGCCCGACGCTTTTTTGCAGGTAATTATAGCCACTCAGGTAGGCCGTTTTACCGCCGCTCAATAATGACGGACGATCCCATTCCCAATCGACATCGTAGACGCCGGGGTTGGCCAAGAGAATTTCATGTTCCAGGGATTTTTCGATGTCAAAGAAATAGAGTTTTTTTTCTGGCCCAAACGTATTCAATAAACGACCGGTTTTGGTATAGATCAGGAATTTCCCTTCCGGGTCGATCGAAGGTGTCAGACCATTGCCGACCTTTTTAATCGAATATAGCGGCTGAAGTGATACCGGATGGTAAAAGATACTGTCCCCGGCCGTTATGGTTAATGTGGTATCATAGCGACGGTGGCGGGTAAATTCATCGGTTTGAAAATCGCTGATTTTGCCACCAAAGATCGTCAATTGATGTGCGCCCAACGAGCTACCGGAAATCTGATAGCGGTTATAATCATCCGTGGTTTCTGCCGGCGCCAAAGGTTTGCCATCCCAATAAACATAGGCAGGAGTATCTTTCGGGAGCGTTATCATCACATCCCGGTTGGCAAAGTAGCCCGGGAGGAAAACCAGTCCAAGAATGACGAGTAGCAATCCGACTACAGCGAGAGCGATCCATTTCGTCCGGCTTTCTTTTGGCGGTTCATTGAAGCCGGTATCGGCAAGAATTGTGTTTTTCAGTTCAGCGCGGAGCAGGCTGGTGCCTTCTAGATTGGTACCGCCAAGGTCGGCATCTTTTAAATTCGCATCGTCAAAAACGGCATCCCGCAGGTCTGCGTCATTTAACTCGGCGAATTCCATATCGGATTTACTTAAGTTCGCACTGTTCAGATTCGCATTGTTAAACTTTGCCCGGGTAAGGTTCGCGCCGATCAATGTTGCGCTGTCCAGGGTCGCATTGGTGAAGTCTGCTTTGGTTAAATTGGTATCCTTAAGCGTGGCCCGGGTAAGGTCCGCCCCGCTCATGTCTGCCAAAACCAGCTCACAATTAGAAAAATTGGACCAGGTGAGGTCCGCGCCCTTAAAATTGACCCAGTATAAATTTGCTCCACTGAAGTCTGCCCAGCTCAAGTCCGGGTGCTTAATATCCGGGTTGTCTTCCCGCCACTGGTTCCATACATCAACACCCTGCTTTAAAATCTCCAGATATGACTCTTTCGCCATCCAATTTCCTTTAGTTGGTTCAACCGGCTACATATTACAAAAAACGAAGCAATTGATCAATGAATCCTGGTGAGAAAAAATTTATGGCCGGGCTTAAATTAGGAAAAAGCCCGGCGCAATGCACTTTCGGCTATGGTTGAAAATTTTCCGGATACAAAACAACTTGAATAAACCGATTGGGGTCAAAATATTTTTTCGCAGCATTATTGATTGCTTCCAAAGTGAGACTTTCTATATACTCACTGGTTTTCAGGATGCCCATGGGATCTTCACCATAGGAATCATAGTTCTCCAGCGACCTTAACCAGTAGCCATTGTTTTGTAAATTGGTTTCCAGCGAGCGGCGCTGCATTTCCTGGACTTTTTGCAGGTTTTTCTCCGGAGAGCCAAAGTTGCGCAAGCTATCAATTTGTTGAAAGACGGTTGCTGTCAGCTCTTCGACCCGGTCCGGCGCACAGCCGAAAGAAATACGCAAGGTATAATCCGGCTCCGGATAGCGGGAGGTTGACGCCCGGACACCCACGGAGTAAGTGCCACCTTTTTCTTCCCGGAGAATTTCCCGCAGTTTAATCTGAAAAGCATTGGCCATGCGGCTAAGATCGTAACGGTTCTGGCGATTCCACTCGAAAGGGCCGTTGTAGATAATTGAAACCTGACTCTTTTCTTCCAGACCTTTACGAACCTGCTTTTTGATTACACCATCAGGCATCCGAATGCCCTGGTCTTTCCAGGTTTCCTTGCGTTCCAGGGCCGGAAGGCTGGCAAGGTATTGCTCGCTGAATTTTTTGAAATTGGCAAGATCTATATTGCCCACAAAGAAAAAGGTGAAGTCGCCGGCATCGGCAAATCTCTCCCGGTAGATCTCGTAGGAGCGCTGCAGGTTCATCTCTTCCAGGGTTTTCGCCGACCAGGGACGAGAGCGATAATGTCCCTGCGATAGCGTTGTGCTTATTGTATCCCGGAATGCCGATGCAGGATTAACATCCCGATTGGTGATAAAGTCCGCCATGCGGGAGCGAAATCCTTCATAAGCAACACTATCCAGCCGGGGAGCGGTAAAATAGAGGTGGATCAGCTGAAACATCGTTTCCGCATCCTGGGGAGAAGCGCTGCCGGAAAAACCTTCTTCCAGGGAACTTAATGAAGGGGAAACACTGGCAACTTTTCCGGTCAGCTTTTTCGATAATTCTACCTGGCTAAAATTCCCCAGGCCGCTTTGGGAAAGAATGGCAGTTGCAGTTATAGCCGGAATATAATCTTCATCAGAGACAAGAGAAGTGCCCCCGGGACTATAGGCGCTCATCAGTACCTGGTCATTTTTGAAATCTGTTGGTTTCAGGAAAACACAAATGCCGTTGGATAATTGCCATTCGGTAAGCCCGAGTGCTTCATTAAAACTTTCGTTGGCTACTTTTCCTGCCGGAGGCAGCTTTTCAATGAGTGGATCGTCGGATACTGCATCCACATAGGCCGTTACACTCTTTTCCCGGACGCCATCAAAAACTGCCTGGAGTCCCTCTTCAGTCGGCACCAGAATATCTTCCTTTTCCGGTACACTTACCATGACGACCCGGTTCCCCTCGCTAATGAGCTCCGCAGAAAGTTGATTGACTTCTTCCAGGGTAATGCTCGGGACAAATTTCTGATAAAGTTCCAGCTCGTATTCGATGCCGGGAATCGGTTCATTTTCCAGAAAGTTACGAATATATTCCGCGGCATAGCGTCGGGATTGTGTCTTGTCCCGTTCGTTGTACGCACGCTCCATACCGCGCATCATATCCGTTTTTTGCCGATCCAGTTCGGATTGGGTAAATCCAAACTGTTGTACTCGTTTGGCTTCGGTCAATACTGCTTCTAACCCAGCTTCGACCCCATTGGCCTGAACGCCGGCACCCAATACATAGAACTCTTTTGTCCGGAATGCGCCACCACCAGAGTAGGCATACAGGAACGGCGGTTCCGACTGCTGACGCAATTCATCCAGCCGGCTATTGAACATTGCGCTGTAGAGATTTTCCACTAAAGATTGACGGTAAGCCGCTTCGGAGCCATCTTCTCTTAAGGGGCGCTTGAAATAAATGGTTGCTTCGTTACGAGTTGCCTCCGGATCAGAAGCGATTGCAAAAATGGTTTCCGGGTGGTCCGGTACATCATATAAAACCCGTTCCCGAGGATTTTCACTGGCTGGAATGCCGGCAAAATTTTTATGAATCAATTTTTCTATTTCAGCTTTATCAAAATCACCAACCGCGATGATGGCCATTAAGTCCGGGCGATACCAGTCCTTATAATAGCGGCGAAGGGTTTCGTAGGAAAAGTTCTCGAGGATGTCTTTCTTACCAATCGGAAGACGTTCGGCATAGCGAGAATTTTTGAAGAGCAGGGGATACTGTTTGTCACGCATCCGGGCATTGGCACCGCGTCCCCGTCGCCATTCCTCAATAACAACGCCACGCTCTTTGTCTATCTCTTCGTCCTGAAACTCAACGAGATGTGCCCATTCACTTAATATCTTAAAGGCTGTTTCAACCTGTTTGCTGCTATCAGTGGCGATTTGCAGCATGTAAACGGTTTCATCAAAGCTGGTGTAGGCGTTCAGGTCTGGCCCGAATCGCATACCGACGGATTCAAGATAATCTACCAGAGCTTGCTTATGAAAATTTTTTGTGCCGTTGAATGCCATATGTTCAACGAAGTGCGCCAGTCCCTGCTGGTCATCGTCTTCCAAAATTGAACCGGCGTCCAGTGCCAGGCGAAGCTCAGCGCGGTTCTCCGGCTTTTTGTTTTGGCGAATATAATAGCGCATACCGTTATCTAGGGTGCCAACGGTGATATTTGGATCAACCGGCATTTTAGCGTTATTCGCCGTGTTTTTTTCCGCTGCCTGGGAGAATAATGGTATATTCATTAATAAGATAATTGCAAAAGCCGTGATGCTTGTCAGAGTGCGCATGATAATCTCTCCTGATATTGAGTGTGCGTAACGATCAAACAAAAATATACCATCAAAACGGATAATTGAAAAGTGTGAACTAACATTCCCGACGGTAATGTTGTTTCTACGGATCGGGATAAGTGTTGTTCCTCGGTTAAATTTCCCTCTTGCTAATCTGACAAAACTTATTGTCGGCAGATATGACCATTTGTTGAGTATTGCAGTCGTATTGCCAAAATATTTTTTGCGTTACAACCGCGTAACCCCTTCGTTTTATTTTTGGGAAAATGTGATATTCGTCACATTATAAGTTCTGCCCGAGGTGTTACTTCCTGCAGTTCCTATGGAGGGGATGTAATAAGTGGAGAGATTACATTCCGTCTATAACAAATCTCCAGTTGTTTAATTATCCATATTGAGGAGCAGGATACTACCCTGCGATGTGTTCAAGCTGAACTGTGCAGTTTTTGATCTGGCACGTTTAGTTGAAAACATAGATAATTGAGGCGAGTCGGCAATTGTAGCCTGGTGGTAGGTTATGAGTTGCCGAATACTGTTATTTGTACGTTATCGGGGTTTGTGTCTAAAATTGTGAATTTTTTATCACGATTTTATTTGAGGAGCCGGGAAACCAGCCATTTTCCGGTGTGATGATTTTGTTGAGGATGATATTTCGGCTAAAGTCGAGAAACGAAGGTAGGGTGCAACATGGGGAAAAACGTCTTTTTGAATAACAAAGATGTGCTTCTAAATAAGAAAATATTAATGTACAGTCATGACTGTAGTGGACTGGGGCATACCAGCCGCACATTGTCAATCGCTGCACATCTCGCCAAAGAAATTGAAGACTGTTCAATTATGCTGGTAACGGATCTGTCTATTACCGGTCATCTTAATTTTCCACAAAATGTCGATTTTATTCACCTGCCCTGCATCATGCAGCGCTCGGAGGATAATTTCTATCATACCAATCTGGATATCGATATTAAAGATTTTCTAACGCTTCGCCGGAAGATCACGAAGAGTGCGATTAAATCTTTCGATCCCGGCCTGATTATTATCGAAAGTGATCCTTCCGTGCTTCCCCATGAGATGAAGCATACATTTGGATTTGTGCGGAAGCGCTATCCGGGCACCCGGGTTGTCTGGGGAATTCCGGATATTTTGGGTGATCCGGAAACCGTTAAAAAAGACTGGATCGAAAAAGACGTATACCGGGTAATGGATCGCGTTTGCGATGAAATTTGGGTCCATGGTGTCCAGGATGTATTTGATGTCGTTGAAGAATACGACTTTCCGAAAGAACTCGCAAATAAGACCTATTATACCGGTTATATGCGGGTGCTGGAAGAGGACGCCAAAAGGTATGACGCATACGTCCAGGAAAACACCGATAAGCCTTATGTGCTGGTTACCGCCGGCAGCGGGGCGGAAGGATTTTCCCTGCTGGATAATTATCTGGCTTCCCTGGAAGAAAGCGACGAGCCAATGCCTTTTCGCAGTGTAATTACCACTGGACCAATGATGAAGCCGGAGCAGAAAAAGTATTTACTGGAAAGGGCGGAAAAGCTGCCGGATGTTATTTTTCACCGCTACAGTAAGCACATTCTCCAATACTTGAAACATGCCCAGTTAGTGGTTTGTAATGGCGGTTTTAATATGATGTGCGAAATTCTTTCCTATCGAAAAAAATCGATTTTTGTACCGATGCCTACCCCGGCCAACGAACACCTGAAACGCGCAGAAATTTTTAAGGAACTCGGATTGATCGATCTGATTTCCCCGGATGAATTATCACCGGAATCGATTGGGGCAAAAGTGCGCGAAATGTTTAAACAAGAACACCACAAGCGGTTGGATCATGGCCGCGCTGTAACGATAGATATTCCCCAAAAGGGGCTGGAAACGATAATGAAACGCATTCGCTCATTCAATAATGGGGCACCGCTGAGCATTTTCAGAGCATCGTCCTGAATAAAAACCCTATCCGTTGTAGCGAATGATTGTGAAAATATTAATAAAATTTCGCTGCTGCGAAAAATTTACTTTATTACAGCGATATTAATGCATAATTATCTGCTTCTTGAATCTTTTAAATGACTTCGGGTAAGATGTAATGATCACATTCGTAAACCCAGAAGCGACACTGAATATTGCGAAAATTAGTGTGGATACGACTAGTACGAACAAGAAAGTATTGATTTATTCCCAGGATGGGTTGGGCTTAGGACACCTACGTCGCAATGTCAGCATAACGACGCAGATAAAGAAAATTTGCCCGGATGCAACAGTGCTTATCGTAGCAGATTCGCCAATGGCGCCTTTTTTCGAATTGCCGCCAAAGTGTGATTTTATTAAAATCCCAACTATTGTAAAAGTGGATTACGGCGTTTGGAAATCCAATCGCTTAAACCTGGATTCCAATGCGTTAATTCCGGTACGGGCGGAGATGATCCAGAGTATTGCTATCGGCTTCCAACCGGATATCTTTTTGGTGGACCATATGCCCCAGGGCGCTTTAGGAGAATTGACACTGCCGATTCAGAATATAAAACGATACAGTCAGCACACTCGCATGGTGCTGGGATTGCGGGATATTCTCGGTGCTCCCGGCGATATCTATAAACAATGGACGAAGGAAAATGCCTACGAGCTAACGGAAAATTTTTATGACCAGGTGCTGATCTACGGTTGTCAAAATATTTTCGACTCCGTCAGTGCTTACCAATTTCCCCGACCCGTGGCGAAAAAGACCCATTTTTGCGGTTACGTAACTCGCGGCGATGTCGATCAGGAATTTACCAATCGTAGTGTGAAGCGGTATCTGCCCGAAAGGGAAGAGAAGCTGGTGCTGGTGACCGGCGGCGGAGGTCATGATGCCAGTAGTTTTATGGATATGTTTCTGGATGCGATTCGCAAACTGCAGGATAAGTTGCCATTTATAGCCATTGTTTCCACCGGTCCGTTTATGCATCCGGAACAAATGGCGGTGCTTCAGGAAAAAGCACGCGGTCTGCCGGTAACAGTTGCAACGCTTGGCGGTGATGTCATTCATTTTCTCAAACGCGCAGACCTGATCATCTCCATGGCGGGATATAATACATTTGGTGAAATTCTCCATTTTAGAAAAAACGCCATTATTATTCCCCGCCCCGGACCCAGTGCGGAACAGACCATGCGCACCGATCTTTTTGCCAAGTGGAATCTGTTTCATACAATACATCCGGATAATCTAAATGTCGATGTGCTTGCAGGGGCAATTCAAGAAAGACTGGAAGACGGCAGTCTGGTAAAAGGGGATAATCTGCCCGATATGAATGGGGCATACAATGCGGCCCGGAAGATGTTAACGACTGTTAATTAATTGAAAATTCTTTGATCGGATAATTATGGAAAATAATCAGCAAAAGGTTATTGGGGTAATTTTAAAGGGATATCCACGTCTGTCCGAAACTTTCATTCTGAATGAAATTTATCTGCTGGAGCAGCTGGGATTATCGCTGCACATATTTGCCATGCGTAAACCGTCCGATCCGAAAGTACATCGCCGCGTCAGTGAAATTAAAGCACCCGTCACCTACATTCCTGATTACTTCTGGCGTCATTTCTTTGCTTTCATGATATCGAATAGTGTGATGTTTTTTTCCCGGCCGCGGGTGTATTTACAATCGTTTTGGTTTGCGGTTTCCTACAGCATTCGCCATCGGGACAGTGCTGCTTTAAAACGCTTCTCCCAGGCGGCATATATGGTGCACCGAGGGCTTCCCGGCAGCAATATCGGATTTCTGTACGCACACTTTGCCAACGATCCGACCACGATGGCTTATTTTGCTTCCCGCCTTACCGGGCTTTCCTATAGCATTAGTGCTCATGCCAAGGATATTTATCTCCATGAGCCTTCCTTTCTCCAAAAGAAAATTGCGAATGCGTGCTTTGTGACAACTTGTACCGGCTTTAATGCTACTTATATAAAAGAGATGTTCGATGATAATGTGCGAGTGTTACGCACGTATCATGGCATTGACCTTGATGTTTATCAGGTTCGGAAGAAAACAAAGGTAGATGCTTTGCCGCATATCCTTTCCATCGGTCGTTTTGTCCCGAAAAAGGGGTTTCCGGTGATGATAAAAGCACTGCAGTTACTGCGGGAACAAGGATTCGAATTTCGTTGCTCGATCATTGGCGACGGTCCGATGAAGCAGGAAATGGATGAATTAATTGCCCGATATGGACTGACAGATAGCGTTCGTTTACTTCCACCCATGTCCCAGACTGAATTGTTCACCTACTATCATTCCGCTGACATCTTTGCCCTGGCCTGTGAGGTCCAGGAAGATGGCGACCGCGATGGTATTCCCAATGTTATTGTAGAATCGATGGCACTGGAAATACCGGTTGTGGCTACCCGCGTTTCCGGAATTCCGGAATGTGTTGATCACGAGGGTAGCGGCATATTAGTGCCGGAAAGGGACCCGCGTAAATTTGCGGATGCCCTGGCACGGATGCTGGTATCGCCGGGGCTACGCCATTCCTATGGCCGGGCCGGCAGAAAGATTGTGGAGAGCGAGTTTGATGCCCGGGGTAACATTCGTCAGATCGCCGATGCACTGCAGGCTGCAATGCATTGGAAAGGGACGGTGTCGCTTCCGAAAGAGAGGTCGGAAGCAGCGCTGGCAGCATCGGATTCATGAGAATTCAAGGATGAAGCTTTAAGGCGCACTCGAATGGATGAGAGAGTGCGAAAGGTTATGAGGATCTAGGTATGAACGAGGTATTAGTACAAACAAAGGCTAAAAAGATTAATACCAAAGCGTTGAAAACGGCTTTGAATGCCGAGAAAATGGTAGATGTCTTTTTGCCCTTAATGAAAGATCGCTTCGGCGATGAAGTACGCATCGAGAATGTCGATGTGGAGATTCTCCGGCAGCGAACCAAGCGCTCGGTAATGCGTTATCGGGTGAATGCGGTAAATGGTAAGCCCTTCGAATGGCGGGTGATTGGAAAAGTCTTTACAGTCCATTCCGGAGAAATTGGTTTTGATAATATGAAACTGCTCTGGGAGAACGGTTTCTCCGCGGATACGAATGATGCAATCGTGATTCCGGAGCCCTATCAATATCTTCCCGCTATGCAGATGTTTTTTCAGGAAGATGTCGCTGCACCGGCAATGCGAAATATTGTCCGTGCACATCCTACCAAGGAACACTTTATAAAATTGGCCCGGGCCATTGCCAAGCTGCATCGTTGCCCGGCAGAGATGGAAAGCACTTTTACGGTGAAAAACCATCTGCTTCGCTGCCATCCGAAACATGGTTTTCTGGTAATGGCTTTACCGAAGCAAAGCCATTTAATCGATTTTATCGTCGAGCGCGCCTATGCGCTGGAGGCGACAATTGGAAACATCCGCCCGGCGGTATTGCATGGCGATTTCCACCTTGGACAGGTGCACGTCAGCGATGACCGGACCTGGGTGTTGGATTTCGATACTTTGAGCTATGGAGATCCGGCCTCGGACCTCGGAAATTTGCTCGTTTTCCTGAAAGGGAAAGCTCGACGGAATATCGAGATGTATGATTTTATCAATGCATTCCTCGATGAATACTTCAAGTTTATGGATCCGGCGATTGCCGACCGTATTCCGATGTATGAAGGATTGACGCATTTGCGCCGGGCCTGTAAATGCCTGCGACTGCAGGAGCCGGGCTGGGAGGCAAAAGCGATTAAGATGATTGAAAAAGGCGCTGAAGCGATTGGCGGCATGCGCATCGCTGGTTAAGGCGTGCGAAAATTTCAGTTCGATTGTGTGGATGTGTAGTTCCCTGGTTTAACATGCGGAAGTGCATACGAAAACGAAGATGACAGCAACAATGAGCGCGGATGCAGAGAGCGGAAATGAATACGGAATGATGAAGCGAGAATGGTGTTTTGAGCGGAAACAGAGACGGAGATACATCTGGATAATAGAAACGCATAATGTGATAGCAGCGACGAAAAGAAACGAAAACAGATGATGAATGTGGCAAAAAGAGGAGAGGTCGTCAGTGTAAAATTTGAATGACCTTTAATAGTTAAGCAGGCTGCACATCGCCAATCAACTGAAAATATGGCTTTTGCCAGAAAAAAACATGATCCGCAGGGTTGTGGATTTTCAAGGAATTTTGAATGGACGATCTAATCGAATTAAATAGCCTGAAAGTTGGCCAGCAAGTGAAGCTTCAGGGAATTTATGATGCGGAGAATCGCTTTACCGCACTGGAAGTCATTTCCCGGAATATCGGGGATGACGATGTGGTGGTTGGAATCATAAGAGATGTCAATTCCCAAAACCACAGTTTAAAAATTATGAATCAGGATTTCCGGATTAACGGTACTAGTGATATCCGGGATTTCAATCAAAATCCGGTTGGTTTCGAGAGCTTAGAAAAGAATATGATTGTGGTACTAAAAGGGAAGTATATCCCTGTGGAAGGATTTGCGGCGCAACAGGTGAAGATGAAAAGAACCCGGGATTTTAATATTGAAAAATTAAAAGGGAAAATCGAGGCTATTAATCCCCAGGAAAGAACGATGCGGGTTAATGGCGTACCTGTCGTTGTTAGCAAACGGGCGATGATTCTGGCATCCTGATCTGGCGGATCAGGTAAACGCGGGTGAATATCTGCCGGAAGTCGTCTCCAAAAAAATATTTGCAGGAGGTAATTATGAATGAAACGGTTCTGTTCAGCAATCTGAAAGTCGGCCAGAAAGTAAAAGTGGAAGGCCATCTTGATGAGAAAGGACAATTTTTGGCACTGGAAGTATCCAATAAGGTATCAGACGAATTTTCTTCGGTAATCGGTCGGATAGAGGACATTGATTACGATAAGAAAACGATTCGCATGTTTAACCGTGAGTTTAAGGTTGATGACGAAGTTACGGTTAAAAATCTGCTCCGTCTGGACGCAAAGTTCGAAGATTTGCAGCCGGAAGCAATCATCAAGGTAAAAGGGGCTTATTCCAGTAATAAAGGCCTGGAACCGCATCTGCTGAAGATGAAGGAATCATTCAATTATGATGTTGGGAAGTTAAAGGGAAATGTAGAGCAAATTGATCAAAGCAAACAGCAGTTTCGGATCAACGGTTTTACAGTGCAGGTAAGCGAGAGGACGGTAATAGAAGGAATTTAACGTTATCATGGAAGACCGAAAACTGCCTGAGCTTAAAAAGGCGCTTGATATAAATTTTATGAGCGAACGATTCTCCGATATTCTTGCCGGAGAATCGCCGTTTTCTGCCGACGATTTGAAATGCGATATTCTGAAGCATAAAACCGGAAAACATTGCGTCATTCGTTATTCCTCCACTACTGGAGACTTTGCGGTGATTGGCAAAGTTTACCGGCAGAATCGCGGTGAAGCTCGCTTTGAAAATATGCAAAAGCTCTGGCAGGCAGTGACCGATAATCCTGATGTCCAATCGCCGTTGGGAATGCCGCGTCCCCTGGCATATATCCCGGAAGCGGGGATGATTTTACAATCCATCGTTTCCGGCCGTTTGATGGCTGAAATCGAGGATGCGGAGGAGATGCAGCGCGGAATGAAACTGGTTGGAGAAAACCTCGCCAAGCTGCACAAACAAAAACTCGATCTCAACGAGACCCGCATGATGGATGTCCATCTCAATAAGTTTTGCCGTCCCGGTCCGCAGGCATTGGTTTCGCGTTTTCCGGAGCTGGCGCCGCAAGTGGACACACTCCTGCAGGCATTTTTTGAAGATGAACGGATGATCGGTGCACCTTTAACAACAGTGCATGGTGATTTAAACCTGAAGCAAATTTTTATCAAGGAAAAATCCGCTGCTTTTATCGATTTTGATGGCCTCTGCCTTGCGCATCCTGCGCTGGATTTGGGAAATTTTTTAATCGTCATACAAACACACTTTCCGGAAAATGCCGCGGTTTATGCCCGCAATTTCCTGGACAGCTATTTGACTATAGAAACACCGCAAATGCTTTCCGGACTACCGGTATATAAATCTTTCGCCTATTTTCGCCGGGCAATGATTCATTTCCGGAAACACCGTGAAGAAAACTGCCTGGAAGATATTCGCCGGCTGATAGATAAAAGCCTGACTATGCTTGAAGGTGAAGAATGAGCATGTTAAAGACCGGACAAAACTCCGGGAAGGAGAATTGCCGGCATTACAGGAATTATACGATTTGCAATACAGCAAGAAAATTGCCTGAGAGGAAAAACATTGTTTCTACACTCGTGAGGGCTGCTCGTACTAAACCGCGCTCTGCTTGATTTTACGGGAGTAAGCATTGCGGATAGAAGTGAGAGTTTTGTTTTATCATTTGTCCCTTCGCAAAGCTAGTGGTGATTTACGAGATACAAACATTTGTTTTCACAGGGATGATAATCAATAAATTGCAAGGGAAAGATAATGAGTAAGCACCAGGATATTTCTGCATTTCAGGAATACCCGCAGTTGGCGGATATACGCGACAAATTGCTGCTGCAGGAAAAACTCGAAAAGTATACCGGTGATAATGATGGCTTGAGTATTGCATCCTGCTATGCGAAACGCGTCTATTACCGGCCGGGCAAGGAATGCCGGGTGCTTATTGAAGCAACAATTGCAGAAGCCAGTGGGGAAATATTTGGTAAGCAGCTCTATTTTGGCCGGATACATCCTGGAAAAGCGGCGGAGGCTTTCGAAGCACTTAAAAGCGAATCGCTTAGCAAACCTGTTTTTGGAGAAGCATTAGTGATGATCCCGGAATGGGAATTAGTGCTTTTGGCATTTCCCAATGATCCGAATATTCCCGGCATTTCGTTTATGTCCCAACCAAAGCAGGTGTTAGCTGCCATGCAGGCAAACCCCAACAACTTTGGGTTAGCAGCATCACCGGATAAATTAACGGCACTTTTGAAAAAGCACGTCCCCGGCAAACGTTGTTGTTATGGATATACCATTTCCGGGAAAGATGCAGTCACAGAAAAAGTGATTTTTGGAAAAGCTTATCAGGAAAAAGAAGGCCCGACAGCGTATGCCATCCACAAGGCATTGTGGGATAGCGCTCAGCGCCAGGACGGTGGCTTTTTTATGAGCGAACCAT
Source organism: Calditrichia bacterium (assembly GCA_028284905.1). GTDB lineage: Bacteria > Calditrichota > Calditrichia > RBG-13-44-9 > J075 > JACKAP01. The sequence continues at coordinate 190,719 of JANQQU010000073.1, read as the reverse complement.
ATAGCTTTGACCGGGAGCGGGTGATTGTTTGGAAAGAAATGCTCTCTGGCCGCTCATTGGCGAAATCCGCAGATATGGCACCACGATTTCCTGAACTGGCGAAAGAAATTGGTCGCCAACTGGCAGCATTACACCAGGTGGAAATAGATCTACCGTTAACCTTATCCATCGATGCACAGATCGCCGGTTTAAAGAAAACCGCTCGCACCATTCGTAAAGGGTTGCCTGCCTACGGCGATACCGGCGATCAACTGGTCGCGCAGTTGCTGGATGAAGCGGCGATGTTGCCGCCACAGCCGAATACCCTGGTGCATGCATCCTTTAAGTTTAGCCATATTTTCCTCAGCGATGAGAGAATTTCAATTGTCGATTTCGATGGGGTGACGATGGGAGATCCCGGGTATGATTTGGGCCGATTCCTGGCGCGCCTTTATCGTATGCAGGTTTCCGGAAAAATCAGCACTGAGATCGCTCAGCGCACCGCGAAGGCATTCTGCGATGCGTATAATGCCGCTGCGAAACTTCCCTTATCGCAGCGCAGGATCGATTGGTATGCGGCCAGTCATCTAGTAATTAGCGAGTTAAACCGGGCAGTGAAACGAACGTTAAGAGACGATGTCGATGGGCTGTTAGCCTTAACTCGCCAGTTCCTTTTACCGGCGGCCTGAAGACACACAGATAATTTACATTTTAGAGACAACATTAAGTGCCTAAGGATGGGGACTTGATTCGTATTCAAGATCGTAGGCATTTTCTTTTTACACGGAGTTATAAATGATAGAGTCATTATGGAAGCAGGATATCAGTTTAATTGAAGATCCTACGCTGCCGCACCTGATTACAGTGATGGATACCGGAGCGATGGCCGGGCATTTCAGCGAATTTTTTCGGCAAAATGGGATCGATAAAGATTGGCAGGTTACCGATACTGCCATCGAAAAAGTATACTATCGTCCGATGAAAACCATGGGCATTTTATATCGCTTGTATTTTCAGCATGCTTCCGGGGAAAAAGCGGAAGAATGGATTTACGCAAAAATGACCCGGCCTGGCGGCCTGCGAAAACTGCAGAAAAAAACCAATATGGATGTTGCCGGTTATCATCCCGGGCAGTCGTTCCTCGCCCCAATGAATGCCATTACTCCCTGGGAACAATTTGATATGCTCCTTTGGCTTTTCCCGGCAGATCCCTTGCTGGAAAGCTTACCGCAAATGACTGATTTTATAGTAATCCGGAAATTGGCTGAAGAAAATATTCAGGTCTTCAGTTCCGTGGACGCTGCATTTCACTGTGCGCCGGGGCATTGGCGTTGCAAGCAGTTCTCTTTTGACCGGGTAAAGCATATGCCGGGAAAACGGTGCGTATTGCGGCATCATCTGGTTTTGGAGAATCAAGACGGCGAGACACGGAATCTCACCTATTATTGCAAAATCTCGAAAAAATCTGTGAATCGAACCTATTACGATTTACTGAACATTACCTGCGAACAGTTGGCGATGCAAAATTCCCCGGTGAATATACCGCATCAATTAATGTACCTTGATGGCTATGAAACAGTCTGGCAGGCAGACTGGGGCGGGAAAGCGATCATAGACGTCTTTGAAGATTATCCGACAGAGACTTTGTTCTCCGATATCGCTAATATGTTAGCGGAGTTTCATAAAAGCCGCATCGAAGGGTTGCCGGATGGTGTGCCGTTGCAAATTGTTTTGGACGGCTCCCTGGAAGATGGCGCCAAGCTCACTTATTTTCTGCCGCAGTACAAAGAGATTGTTGCAAAAGTGTTGGAAAGATTGAGTGCTTTGGAAAAGACATTGTCAGCAAATCTACCGAAAGTGATGCCGGTACATGGTGCCTGCCGCATCGAGCAGATGCTGGTGGAAGGCGATGAACTTGCCATCGTGGATTTTGATGCCATTGCCCTGGGAGATCCCATGTATGATGTGGCGGAATTTATCGCTTCGCTGCAATATTTGGAAATTACCCAGGGAACCAACCGGGAAGTGCTTGCAAAGACCGCAAAAGTTTTCTATGATGCCTACGCTGCGCAGGTAGACTGGAAAATGGATAAGCGCCGCCTGGCCTGGTATGCGCTGGCATTCTTCTTGTCGAAAATGTACTCCTCGGTCAAAAATTACGATCTGCTGGCAATTCAGCGGATGGAATTAGTAAGCAAAGATGTGTTGAATGGCTGGCTGGAGATGCTTACGGAAAAATAACAGGAAAATGATTCTATAAAGTTTTTAATAACAATTACTTGTTGAAAAAAATTACTTTTCAATATCCAATGTAGAATAAAGAATTTCCAATGTCGAAGTAAAAGCCTAAAATACGCAACAATAAACTTCGACATTGGAAATTGAGTATTGGACATTGGATATTAAATATTATCAGATAGGGAACTCCGGAAATGAATATTGCTTACATCTGTACCGATTTTGGCGTGCCGGTTTTTGGATTTAAGGGCGCATCCATCCATGTTCGAGAAATGGTTGCGGCGATGTGCCGGGCCGGCCACTCCGTTCGAATAATCTCTCCGGCAATGAATAGTGGTAAAGGCGCGGCCGGTACAAGCAATATGGGAGAAGGCGGTGCATTGCAGGAAGTAGAACCTCCGGTAGAATTGAATTGGCTAAGTGCCAGTGAGCAGCAGCGATTGACCTGTCTTTCCGTGCCGCCAGCCCCGGAACATCTGCAGTTTACCCGCGAATTAAAACGGTTGGACTTGTTTTTTGGCCAGGATTCCCGCCTGCGTCAGGAAGTGCGCAATCTGCTTTATAATCTCTCCTTGCAGGATACCGTTTTAGAGGATTTGAAAGCACGTCGTATCGATTTTATTTATGAACGATATACCCTCTTCAGCCGCGCCGGTATTCTCCTCGCCCGCGAGCTGGGGATTCCTCATATTCTAGAAGTAAATGCCCCGCTGGCGTATGAACAGGAAAAGATGCGCGGCCTGGAAATGAAAGACATGGCCCATGATATGGAGCTGCAAATTTATCGGGAGACCGATCGAGCTATGGTGGTTTCTGACGAGCTTAAATCTTTCCTGGTAACCAATGGTGTCCCGGATGAGCGGGTGACTGTGTTACCGAATGGCGTAGATCCCTGGCGCTTTACAATATCAGAAAATGATGCGGACGTGCGGGAAAAATATAACCTCGGCAACAAAACCGTGATCGGATTTGTCGGCAGCCTGAAACCCTGGCACGGCACAAAAACCTTGCTGGAAGCTTTTCAGCAACTGCGTTCATCTTACGATAATATCCACTTGTTAATCGTTGGTGATGGTCCCCGCCGGGAGGCGCTGGAAGCCTATACCGCAGAACATCAATTGCAATCGGCGGTAACTTTCACCGGCAAAATTCAACATGATGATATTCCCCGCTATATCGATGCCATGGATATTACTGCCGCGCCGTATATTCCCAACGACAATTTCTATTTCTCCCCGATTAAAATCTTCGAATACATGATTATGAAAAAGCCGGTGGTCGGCGCCCGCATTGGACAGGTTGAAAAACTGATTAAATCCGGGGAAACCGGATTGCTTTTCGAAGCGGGAGATATTCCCGGACTTGCAAAAGTTTTGAAACAGCTGATCGATCAACCGACAGTCTCTAAGGAGATGGGGGAGACCGCCAGCCGTTGGGTGCGGGCGGAACGTACCTGGGATAATAATCTTTCCCAGGTTATTGCAGCCGTGGATCAAATTCGTAATTCCTGAAAAAGAAAGATGAGAATCTCATGAAAAAAGTAAAAACCTGTATCGTTACCGGGCAATATCCACCACAAATTGGCGGCGTCGGTCATTCCGCAAACCGCGTGGCAAATTTACTGGCCAATAACGGGCTGGAGGTTCACGTCGTTAACTTCATCAAACATCCCGTGCCTGTGCCATTCGATGAAGCCTGGGAATCGACCCAGGAAGGTCCGGTGCTGGTGCATCGTATCAAGGTATGGAATCCCTCTTCCCAGCCAGATAATCAGTTGTCCGAGACGACGGTGATGACCCGCTATCATCGGGAAATGTTCGATGCGCTGCGGCACTTTCAGGAGAAATATCAGTACGATGTACTACATTCTTTTTTCCTTTTCCCGGCGGGATTTATTACCGGGCTGGTCGCTCGTATGCACGGCGTGAAGCATATTACTTCTATCCGCGGAAACGATGTGGGCAAATACGCTTTCGATCCTTTACGGATGCCCATGGTCAAATCCTGTCTGGAAAATGCCGATTTTGTTACTTCGGTGGCAACCAGCATGATAGAGCTGGCGGACCGTGGCATTACCCCGATTGCCAACCGGGCAAAAACGATTATCAACTCAATCAATTTTAAACATCTTGCCCCCAATGGCACGCCCGCGATCGAAAAACGTGGGCTGGCGATTGGCAGTATCGGCCTGTTTCGATATAAAAAGGGAATCGTTTATCTCTGTAAAGCATTAGGGCAATTGCGGGATCAATTCGATTTCACATTTTTACTGGCCGGCGATTATTTTAAAGAAGAAGATCGTGAACCGCATCTGTCCTATTTCCGGGAAAATGGTCTGGAAGATCGTACAATTGTCACCGGAAAAATACCACACAAGGATATCGCTAATTATCTGCAGTTTTTTGATATTCTTGTTTTCCCCTCTTTGTTTTCAGAAGGCTGTCCGCTATCCATGCTGGAAGGCATGGCAATGGGCAAGCCAGTGATCGGCACCCGTTGCGGGGCAATTCCGGAAGTTATTCGCGACCGGGAAAATGGCCTGCTGGTTTCGCCGGGATCCGCATCTGAACTGGCTGCCGCTATCAGCGAGCTGGCCGGTGATGAGGCACTGCGAAAGAAGCTTGGGGAAAAAGCCGCAGAAACCGTGCAATATTTCTCCCAGGAGAAAGAAGTCGGCGAGTGGCTCAGTGTTTATAGGAATTTGATGGGGTAAAAAATGAGTTTTAATTTTTCTCGATTGACAAGCGGTGATGCTCACAATCCATCGTCGGTGAATGCATTATTTTTCAGCTATCACCACAAAATTGGCTGGAGGACGCATGGAAGCGATAGGATGGGCATACATGGGTAAAAAGGTACTACCGGATTTAACACATTCCCCTGCATTTAATCTGAATTGGCTAAAGGCTGAACTGGAAAACTGCATCTGGTGCGATGATGAACCTCCCGGGACAGTCGACAACCTGGAGATCATCAACACCTGGGATACTGACAAGGCGCTGACAGTTGTATACCAGGCAACACTGTCCGGCAAAGGCAGCGATCCGCAAACGCAGCTGTATACCGGCAATTTGTATGACAACGAAAAGCTGCAGGATGCTTACGAACGCCTGCAGGGGCAGGTTGCCGCAGAGCCACCGGTTGGCAGGGCGATAACCCTGGTGCCGGAAGCAAACATGGTGCTGACGGCGTTTCCAAATGACGCTGGCATGCGGTTGATGTCCGAAGAAATTCTGCTGGAATCGCTCAAAGCTTATCTGCCGGAAATTACCCGGGGCGAGTTAAAAAATAAGCGTTGGAAGATTACCCAGATTAAAACCGAGATTCTTCGCTATGTCCCCAATAAACGTTTCACGATGCGTTGCATTGTAACGGTAAAGACTGGCCGAAAAACCGAAAAGACCTTCCGCTTTGTTGCCAAGCAGTTAAAGAGCGCCCGTAAAGCGAACGAACTCTACAACAATCTCTACATGATTCCGAAAATCTGGAAAGATAATATTTCCGATTTGGAAATCAATACGATGACATCGGAGAGCTTTGAGCTTCCGGTGCGCATTCCTTATCCGCTCGCTTATGACGAAGCCAACCGCATCGTTTATTTCGAAGAGCTCCCCGGAAAAAATTTGCTGAAGGCACTGCATGAAATTGATGTACGCACCATTATTCCCGCGATTGGAGAATTACTTGCCAATTTCCATTGTGCCTGTAAACCGACGCGGAAAATCGTTTCCTTTGAGGGCGAGCTGGCGGAAATGGATGAGGCGATCCAAAAAGTGATCCGAAAAATGCCCCGCTTGAAATCCCGTTTAAACCGGATTTACCGGGAGATGGGAACAAATCTGCCGGAAAAAGACTTCTTTCTGTCTCTTTTGCATGGTACATTCCGTTTGAACCATATTTTTGTGCACAATAACGAGTTAGCTTTGCTGGATATGGATAGTGTACGAATGGGGCACCCGGCGTATGATGTAGCGAATTTTCTTTCTTCCCTGTATTATCTCGAAGCGCAAAATCGATTGAGTAGTCTGCAACGCTACGACATTTCGCTGCAATTTTTAACCAGCTACGCCAATCATTCCAATTGGCCGATTGCCCCGAAAGTAGTCTTGTGGTTTTTAACCAGCCTGTTGATCCATAAGCAGGTATACAAATATTTGAAGCATTTACATGAAGATCGGGAATTGAAGATAAATCGCATTCTTACCTTGACGGAAGAGGTGCTCGATCTTTATCATAATATTTCGCCGGATACCCGTTTAGTCGATTTATGGCAAGTCCTGCCGGGAAATTCCAGCGACAGCGTACCGGGAACCCGTGTGCCGGACGTGATTTGAGCCGGTGTAACTACGCCGGCGAAAAGGTGATGGTAGTTTTATCCTTGTCATCACACAAAAAATGCTGGTAATAAAATGACGTTCAATATCAAAAATCTCCTTCCGGAAAAGTGGATGATCAAATCGGCCGGACTGTTTATGGGCCTGATCATTCTTCCCAGCCTGCTGCTTGCTTATCTCAGTGTAAATGCTATTCAGGCGGAGCGGATCGCCTATCAACAACGGATTACCGAAGGCTACAATGGCCTGGGGCGCTTCGTTACCCGGGAGTTGAACGAACAGGTAAAAGATATTGGTGATCGCTGGCTGGAAGAATCTGACCCGGAAAGTTTGCTGAATTTAAGTGAGCAGGAACGGGAAACGATATTAAGCCGGCTGAGCAATAATGAGCCGCTAATAACTGAAGTTTACCTGATTAGCAATATTGGCAACGTGCTTCATCCCATAGGTTTGCGGGGATTTCGTTCCGGGGATGCAAACAACCCCGATGATGCTAACGCACCGCAACTTGATGAATGGGTATCCCGCTTTCAGGCGCTATCCGAAAAGGCTGAAGACCGGGAATTTGAAGAAAATGACCCGGATGCCGCAGCAGAGATTTACCGGGAAATTAGCAATAATTATCCGATTCCCCGCCTGCGGGCAATTGCACTGGGCGAATTAGCCCGCATTAATATGCTCCGCTCCGATTGGGAAAAGGCGTATCAATACAATCGTCAGATCATTGAAAATTATCCCCAGATGCGGGATTTTAATAATTTGCACCTGCGTTTTAATGCGCAATATCAGGCCGTGGTTACCCTGGAAAATATGAATCGCTGGGGAGAAGCGATGCCGACGTTGCTCAGCTTTTATCAGGATTTGCTGGATCATTCCGATGAAGTAAATCGCATTCAATACGAATATTTCGTGGAGCGGATACAGCGATTATTCCAGCGAATTATCGGCGTATACGATGCTGCTGAACAACCGAAATTTCGCGAAGCGTTTACCAGTCTGCAGGATCAGAAGAAAAAAAGTATCGGGACCAAATACCTGGTAGAAAAATTATACCAGCGACTGGGGCGGGGCATTTTAAAGCGCGATAAATTCCGCAGCCGGATCAAATATTTTTCCGATTTTGCCGCAGAGCAATCCTATCTGGTCGGCTATCTTTTGCTGGCGAAAAGCGAAAAGCGTGTGGTAGAAGCAGCATTGGGATTCCAGGTCAACATTGACGCACTGAAGCAGGAAATTTTTCCACGCATTATGGAGAAAAAAGAATTTCCGGAAGATGTGGTCATCGCTGTTCTCGACGAAGAGCAAAAGATGATAATGGGGGATAGCGAGGAAATCTTTTTTGAGCCAATGGCGCAAGTACCCTTGCGGGAACCGCTCGATTTTTGGAATCTTGCGATTTTTCCCACACTGGATAATCCGCTGGTAAATGAAGGTAGTTCCGGGCTTTATTTAAAGCTATGGGGCATTTTTCTGCTTTGGTTGTTTATTATGATCGGATCTGCGGTTTTCATTTACCGGATGCGTCAACAGCGCCGGCAATCGTTGCAAAAGTCTACCTTTATTTCCTCGGTATCGCACGAGTTACGCACACCGCTGACCTCAATCAAGATGTTCGTCGATTTTTTGACCCGGAACGAAGATCTTAAGAAAGAGCCGGAAACGCAGCGTTATTTGAGAATCATTCGTGGGGAAAGTGAACGTTTACTGCGCCTGGTAGAAAACGTGCTCGATTATTCCAAAATCGAACGCGGCGTAAAAAAATATCGATTCGAGTACGAGGAAGTTGAAGCAGTGGTCCGCTCGGTTGTCGATATGTTCAGCTACCATGCGGAATCCCAGGGGGTGGCAATTGAACTGGACATCCAGGGAATGTTGCCGGAAATCGTTATGGATCGCCATGCAATTACCCAGGCATTGATAAATTTACTATCGAATGCGGTGAAATATTCTACGGATAAACATCCAGTGAAGATGACCGTTTTCCCCAACGGTAAATACTTGAACATCGAGGTGCAGGACCGTGGGGTCGGCATTAAATCTAAAGATTTGAGTCACATTTTTGAAGACTATTATCGCGCGAAAGATGATGCCGCTGCGAACATCGCCGGCACCGGCCTGGGGCTCCCGATGGTAAAGCATATCGTTACCTCTCACAAAGGAGAAGTGGATGTGCGCAGCATTTATGGCGAAGGATCAACATTTACAATTAAACTGCCAATGGAGTAGCAAGGCTATCAAACTGGTAATATTGAAATTTTTAGGCAGGAAATTCATAAAGTTAACGGACAGGGCATGTCAAATATTTTAATCATCGAAGATAATGAAACGGTCGCACTGGGTTTGCAGAAAACCTTTAGCGACGAAGGCTTTACGGTAAATACTGCTGCCAGTGGCGAGTTGGGGCTTTCCCAAGCAACGAATCAACCACCGGACGTTATGATTCTTGATATTATGCTACCGGGAATGAGCGGTTTTGAAGTGCTGAAAAAGCTTCGGGATAAAGGGATACATACCCCAGTATTAATGCTGACCGCTCGCGATGATGACATGGATAAAATTCTCGGTCTGGAGCTGGGCGCAGATGACTACGTTACCAAGCCGTTTAATCCCCGGGAAGTAATTGCCCGTGTTAAAGCATTGCTCCGCCGGGCAGAATACACGACACAAACCGATAGTGCCGATAACCCTCCGGCAAAAATTACTTTTGGAAACCTGGAGGTCGATTTCGAACGTCACGAGGTGCGCAAGGATGGTCGCCTGATTGAATTGTCTCACCGGGAATTTCGCTTGCTGGAATATATGATCAACGCCCGGGGAAAATTGATTACCCGCGACCGCCTGCTGGAGGATGTCTGGGAATATGACAGCTACGGCAGCTATCTGACAACCCGCACGGTTGATAACCACATCCTTCGTTTACGAAAAAAAATTGAGGATGAACCGGATTCTCCCCGTTTTATCCTAACCGTCCGCGGATATGGATATAAATTTAGTGATGATGTCTGATAAATATAACGGTAGCTGAAACAGTCCTCTGGACGCAATTCCTATTACCCTAAAAAACAATGATCTATGAATGTTCAGCGGAAATAAATCCAGTTTTCCGGTGATTTTTGATACTTAAAACCGCATGCCGGGATAATATATTCCAGCATTCGGCCTATGGTTATTTTACAAGGATGTAAAATTTTGAATGGATTCAGATACTTAAGAAAAGAGGTAGCACTTGGAAAATGCAACAACGATAACTATTGGCTGTAATGATGTGATTGTGCGAATGTCATGCAATCATTCGCCATTTATTGCCCACGTTCGGGAGCATATTCGCCCCCTCGTTCTGGATGAAACGGATAAAACACCTGATATCAATATAAACATCAACTGGCAGGAAACGGAAAAGCAGTTTCCGCTGCTGGCAAAAGCAGAAGAAAAGGGTGCGCATAAAATCGGCAAACGCCTTTTCCGGGTAAAGGAAGGTTTACTCTGGACGGATATTACCCGCCGGAAATATTTCGTGCTGTTGCTCTCCCTGGATGGCGAAACTCTGAACGTTAACTATGATCATTATTTTGAACTACCGGAGCGGAAGCTGGAAAAAAATCCCGACTACCGGACCAAGAAATATTTTAGCTTATTAAAATATTTCTTCTATCTGCCATTGATCTGGTATAACGAGCATTTTCGCCAGCGTTATTTGCTGCATGCCTCCGGAGTTTCGTTGGATGGCCGTGGCGTCGCGCTTGGCGGTGTTGGCGGGGTAGGGAAGACGACAACCTGCGTCGGTCTATTGACACAGGAAAACAGCCGCTTGCTCTCGGAAAATTTGATCTTTTATGATGATGTAAATTATTATCAGCTCTATGAACCGATCCGCTTGGATGATTATTCGGTGAGAATTCTCGGGGATCAACAATCGGTAATTTCTCCGGCGGAGTTTCCCGGCGGCACTCGCCCCAAGCAGCTGTTCCACGTAAACCCGGATTGCCGGATGGACAGTATTCCCGCCAGCGTCATGATTTTACCGGAATTCGCTCCGGAAGGTGATAGCGCAGCATTATCCGCTGCAAAAGCTGCAAACCTGTTGGAGAATTACAATATGCTTACCCGGGAAGTGAACGATTATTACTGGTTTGCTGGTACATTTAACCTTTTACGTCCGGAAGTTTCCCCATTACGGGAAGGATTCCGGGCCATGGAAAAGCTCCTGGAAAAAGTGCCGGCGTATCATCTCTATGTAGACCGTTCCGCAGGCGTAGCACCGGTGGTAGAAACGATTGATCAATTAGCAAAAGGAGTTGAGTGATGGCCTCGAAACCTCAAGAAAAACAAGCTGCCCGAGTGGTGGATTATCATGACGGTAGTGGAGTACCGGTTCATTTTTACCTGGACGATCAATTAATGCCGGACGACCGGGCCTTGAAGCCTTTGGAAGAGTTATCACAAATGCCGGAAGTGGATGAGCATATCGTTGCGCTGCCGGATCTCCATTATAAAAGCCGCAATATTGTGCCGACCGGTCTGGTGACTGTTTCGAAAGATCACATTATCCCGTTTGCGGTAGACAAGGGAATAAACTGCGGTATTCGCATGATGACATTGCCACTTTCCTCAGCGGATATGCCTGCAGATTACATGGATCGTTTTTACGGCGAAGTTATGAAACGGGTGCCGGTAAGCAAGCATAAAGAATTGCCCATTGATGAAGCAGATGTGAAAGAAATTGCCATGACCGGCGCTGAGTGGGCGCAGAAAAAATATGATATTCCCGATGAAGATATGGAGAATTATGAGAAACGCGGGAATCTCTTTCGGGGTAGCGATTTCACTGAAAAAGAGATTCTCCATTCGATCCCGGAAGTGATGTACCGGAAAGGCCGTCGCAATGTTGGGGTGCTTGGCTCCGGAAATCATTTCCTGGAACTGCAGCGTATCGGCGAAGTGGTTGATGCATCGTTAGCAGCAAAACTCGGCCTGGCAGAAGATCAACTGGTTCTGATGCTCCATACCGGCACCGGCGGATTTGGCGGTTCGCTTTTAAAATATTTTCATCGACCCAGTAAGATTACTGATCCGAAAAAAGTGGCAGAACGGTTAGCAGCGAAAAAGGCGTTTCATGATTATCAACCATTGGATGAACATCGGCAAAGATGGATGGAAGGCGCTCATCTCTATGGTATTCCGGTGGACTCTCCCACGGCCCGTCATTTTCTCGGTGCAGTGAATGCCGTTGCGAATTTTGGATTCGTCAACCGCGCGACGATTGCTTATCATGCGGAAAATGTGTTACGGGAAATTTTTGGAAGTCCCGATCTGCGCGTCAAGCTGTTGTATGACAGTTCGCATGTAACCATTCAGCAGGAAAATCATAACGGGAAAGACTTATGGGTGCATCGCAATGGCGCAAACCAGGCCAATCCGGCCAGCTATATGAGCGATCATCCGGTGTTCAAAGAAACCGGACAGCCGATTCCAGTGCCCGGATCGATGGGGACAGACAGCTATATCGCCGTAGCGGCTGAAGGTGCCCGGCATACTTTTAGTTCCACCAATCATGGTGCCGGTAGACTATTGGATAAACCGGAAGCCCGGGAAGCCTTCGGGGCAGAGGACGTAGTGGAAACGATGAATGCAAGAGGGATTCGTCTCTATCGCTATGGGAAAGGCGATATTAATGAACAGGCACCCGATGCGTTCAAAAATATAGATAATGTATTGCGGGTTATGGAGTTATATGATATTGCCAATCCGGTAGTGCGGGTAAGCCCATTAGCGACGCTAAAAGGATAGAATAATCAAATAAAACACGATCGATAGCATCATTTATCCAGATATGACTTGTAATATCCCGAAATCAATTTAGCCAGATATCATCAATTTAAATACGCTATTCTGCTAATTAACAGAATAGCGTATTTCCTTCCTTTTTAAAATTACTCTAAATCTCTTTACTGGCAGCCTTTTTGCTCCTGATATAGCCAATCTCGGGAAAACGTTGTTTTCCGGGGAAGAAAATTTCATAATGTATTTAGGGTGTAAAAGCTTTATACAGATTACGGTTAAATGAACGTTTTTTACCTGGATTTTACATTAATGAAACATAATGATAGCATTGGGGTTGTATACTAATAGTAGATTTTACGAGTAACGAATATGAAGTTGCAGAAAGGTAAATAACATGATTGATACAAAAGTGCAGGATCTGGCGAAGGAAAAAATGATCGAAAAAGCATCTCAACAGTATTTTCGTTTGTTTGTTCAGGATTGGGCCGAAAAGAAAGGCTTAACTTCGGATAGCTATGAAGAACTGGTTGCCATGATGATTGATTCATATATGTTTATCGACGAACATTTAAAAGAAAAAGCTTTTGAAGCACTCTTTCAGGATACCGGCAATGGTCGCGCCATTCTGGAAACAGTTGAATAATATTATCTCTAAGCACCTCCATACCTTTATATTGCCCGGTTGAAACCCAACCGGGTTTTCTTTTTCCCCCATATCCCACCCTTGATATCTGCTATAATTTTTAATAAGTTAAGAAGTGTTTTTAAGGACGCTCCTCAATATAATTCAGGTTCACGGATGAAAATTCTCTTTCTCGGTAATAATAATAATGCTTTTACCATTGGCTGTCTGGAACATTTGCTCGCACTCCGAGAGGAACACCAGATACTCGTTGGGGTTTACAGTCCTGCCAGCGGAAGTTTACTGGGAAATTTGAAAAAGGGGATAAAACGCTACGGTCTTATAAAAACAACCCAAAAAGTTTTTCACGTATTGTCAGCAAAAATTTCCCCTCGACAAAAAAAAGAGGCAGCATCAGGGCGTTCTGTCTGGCAATTATTGCAGACGAACGAAGTAAAGGGTTTCTGGGTGGGGAACCTGAGAGATGAAGCAAGCCTTTCCCCATTAAAATCATTTCAACCGGATGTAATCATTGTTGCCGGCTTTAGTATCATTCTGAAAGCGCCGGTTTTGTCTATTCCGGAAAAAGGATGCATCAATCTTCATCCCTCTTTACTACCGAAATATCGTGGGCCGGAGCCATTTTATTGGGTGTTGAAAAATCAGGAAAAAGAAACTGGGATTACCATTCACTACATGGTCGAAAAAATAGATGCCGGCGATATTATTCAGCAGGCATCGTTCCCAATCGCCCCCGGAGACAATGAAAACTCATTACTGGAAAAGACGATTCCGTTAGCGGGCAAATTGTTGAAAAAAGTTGTTCAGCAATTAGATTCAGATACAATTGATCGCAGACCACAAAACGAAGCGGACGCAAGTTACTATTCATTCCCAAGAAATAATCGGGGAAATGAATAGTAACTATTAACCCATAAACACCCTCGGACAGTATTTCATCAAACAAGCATTTTCCTCACCTTGGCAAAGGGTTTGCATTATTCAGGATATAATGTGAACTCAGGAGAATAATATGAAAACTACTAATGATCTGTTTTTATTCAGAATATCGCAATTTTTTAGAATCGACTGGCCAATCCTGCCAGTGATTTTAATTGCATTTGTGGTAAATTTTAGCACACAAACACTTCAGGCACAAACTGTCGATCCGGTGATGAGCCTGGAAAATAATGAAATCGAGGATCAGGATGATATGTGTATTTGGATACATCCAAGCGATCCTTCGAAAAGTGTTTTTATTACCGCAGATAAAGCGGTCGATAAGCTATTTGTTTATGACCTCGATGGTAATACCGTGCAATCATTGAACACCAGCGGCCGCCCCGGCAATATTGATATTCGTTATAACTTTATGCTCTCGGGGCAACCCGTCGACATTATTGGTTTGAACGATCGGGCTAATGAGGAAATCGTCTTCTATACGATAGATGCTGGCACCCGGCAATTGTCTTTCATCAGCAGCTTCGATGCCGGCAGCTGGCCGGAGGAAATTTATGGCTTCTGCCTCTATCAAAACCTCGATACCGATAAGTTTTATGCCTTTGCTTGCGGGAAGAGTTCTCAGATCCGCCAGTGGGAATTAAAAGATAATGGCGACGGCACTATTGGCGGCATTGAATTACGTACCTGGCAAAACGGCAGCGATCAAACTGAAGGAATGGTTGCAGATGATGAAACCGGATATCTTTATGCAGCAAATGAGGTTGAAGGTGTATATAAATACGATGCGAACTCAACAAATCCTAACCCATCAGCCGATTTGATTGCCCCAACCGGGCAAAACAATCTGGAGGGCGATGTCGAGGGGGTCACTATATATTATGCTGCCAATGGCGAAGGCTATCTGCTCGTTTCCGACCAGGGAAGCGATAGCTATAAAGTCTTTGAGCGAAAAGCGCCGCATAATTTTGTAAAAACTTTTCAGGTGAGTGGGGCGAGTGGTACCGATGGTATCGATGTTATTAATGTAAATCTTGGACCGGCATTTCCCCAGGGACTTTTCGTTCTGCATAATGATGAAAACGAACCGAAGGAAAATCTTGTTTGCGCGTACGAGGATCTGCAGCTGGCGATTGATACAGACTACTGGCATCCCCGTAATAATGGGCCTTCGACGGCAATTCGCAATGCCGGAGAGTTGCCCCGCCAATTCAATCTCTCAGCCAATTATCCAAACCCGTTTAATCCTGCAACCAAAATCAGGTTTCGTACCGAAAGCTTTAGTTCTGTCGAATTACAAATCTTTGATATTAAAGGAAGTGTGGTGAAGACCCTGGTAAATGAAAACCGTCCTGCAGGTGAATATTCGGCAGTTTGGGATGCCACGGATAACAATGGGAAAGCAGTTGCCAGTGGCGTTTATTTTTACCGGCTAAAAGCAAACGATTTGGTGCAAACCCGAAAAATGCAGCTTACTCGCTAATGGTATCAATTAATTTATTTCCAAACGCCGATATATTATTTCCCCGTATCGGCGTTTTTTTATTTTCCCTGCAGAATATCTTAATCTAACGCAAAATAATGATTTGCAAATTGGTTACATTCGTGTTATTATAAGAAGATAAAGTGCCAAAATTCTTTCTGGTTATTTTTGATCTTCTTTTACATTTTTAGCTGTAACTCAAGTTATTAAACCGGGGATTTCTGTTTTCGGCACGAGATATAGTATTATCCTGATTAAAAATACAAATTAGTCAATATAGATATCAGTTTTTACTTTTATCAACCACGGACTGGGGATGAAGTTGTTCAAGGATTTATCTAAACTGCGCAAGATGGGTGGAAAAAAGAAAGTACGCTTTAAGCCCGGTGTATTGCTGCGTGTGTACAAAGTTTTCGGCAGACATTACAAAAAATACTGGAAGGTCGTTACAGCCAGTTTTCTCAGCTTATTAGCGACAATTGCAACAGTAATGCTGGTGCCCTGGCCGCTAAAACTCATTCTCGATTATGTTATTTTAGGGCAACCCCTACCGGAATCCCTAACCTTCCTTAATCCTTTAATGCTGGAAAGTCCGCAAACGGTATTGCTGATATTAGCAGTATCGATCGTGGTTCTGGCAATACTGGAAGCTATTTTTTCCTACATGAACAAATTTTGGATATCGAGTACCGGTCACCGGATAAATGCCGATATTCGCGAGCGAGTATTTGCGCATCTGCAACGTCTGTCATTGTCTTTTCATAGTGCTTCCCATTCCGGTGATGTCGTCTATATGCTCACCTCCGATATGCCCAAGATGAAAGACGTCCTGGTCGACTTTCCCCAGGAATTCCTTTTCCGAACGATTACATTCATCAGTGCCATGGCGATTATGGTGAGCCTGGACTGGCGACTGGGGGCGATAGCGCTCGGTGCGGTGCCGCTGCTGGCCTGGTTTATCAATTATTACGGCACCGGGATGAATAAAGCAATGAAGAAATCCCGGAAAAAAGAAGGGGCGGTTGCATCGATTATTAGTGAGAATGTTACTGCGATGGCCCTTGTTCAGGCATATGGCCGGGAAGAAAGCGAACGCGCCCGTTTTAACAAGGAAAACCAGGAAAGCCTGCTTCATAAACTAAAAACGTTACGCATGTTCAAAACGTACGGGCGGGTTGCGGATTTTCTAATCATTCTCAGCACCGGTGGTGTGCTTTACTTTGGTGGAATGTATGCGTTGGGAGGAACTGTCTTACCAGGAACACTGGTTGTCTTCCTTGCTTACATGCGGGAAATCTACGGCATTGTGCAAAGCCTGACCGACATTTTCTTTAAACTGGCGACCTCACTGGTTTCCTGTGAAAAATTGGTTGACCTCGTCGAAAACGATATGATCGTGAAAGATGAACCGGCGGCGGTTCCGTTGGAAAATGTCGAAGGGAAAATCACTTTTGATAACGTGTCGTTCGCTTATAAAAAAGCGCAGAATGTGCTTAGTGATCTAAATTTTGAAGTCGCCCCCGGCGAAACGATTGCCTTGATTGGCCATAGCGGAGCGGGTAAATCTACACTAATTAGTTTGCTGCTGAGATTTTATGATCCCCAAAGCGGCGAGATTCGGATCGATGGACAGCCGATCAACCAATTTACGGTGAAGTCGCTGCGAGAACAGATTACTATTCTGCTTCAGGACGCCAATCTTTTCCAGATGTCCGTCTACGAAAACATCGCCTTTGGCAATCCCGATGCAGACCGGGAAATGGTTATCGCTGCAGCGAAGCTAGCCCAGGCCCATGATTTTATTATGGATATGCCGGAAGGATATGACACCCTGATGACCGAAGGTGGTAATAACCTGTCCGGCGGCCAGAAGCAACGGATAAATATTGCTCGCGCAATTATTCGTAATAAACCGATAGTTATTTTGGACGAGCCATCAACCGGACTGGATGCGCGTGCAGAATTAAAACTCAACGAAGCGATTCATCATCTGACCGAAAAGAGAACTACTTTTATTATTGCTCATAAATTTGCCAGTATTGCCAGCGCGGATAAAATTCTGTTGCTTGACGAAGGACAATTGGCACATTTAGGCACCCACGAACAATTGCTGTCCGAAAGCGCTCAGTATCGTGAACTATACGAATTACAATTTGGCTCAAAAAACAGACAACTCCCGGGTAAAACCCCGCAGGAAGGGAATTCTGGTTTGGTAGATCAAACCCCCGAAGAAAAGGAAATTACGACAGGCAAGCTACCGGAAATTGAAAATGGCTGATCAGAAAACAAAAAAAGCGAAAAAGACTAAAGAAAAAGCAAAACTGGATTATAGTACGATTTTCCGGATGTATCGAGTGTACGGTTATCTCTACAAAGTACATTGGAAACCGTTGATGGCTGCATTTGGCGGGCAAATATTCACTATTCTGATTGCGCTCCTTCTGCCCTGGCCATTGAAATTAATTATCGACTACGTAATACTCCAGGCGCCTTTACCCCCGGAAGCAACATTTGTATATGGCTGGTTTGGCACCGAGGTGATGGCATTGCTCGGCGGATTAGTGATTGCCTACATTGTGCTTTATCTGATGGATAGTTTTGCGTCCTATTTTCACCGGGTCGGCCTCCTGACTGCCGGGGAAAAAATGGCTACCGATATCCGGGATCGCCTCTTTGCTCATCTGCAGCAATTGTCCCTGTCTTTCCATAATTCTTCCCGGAGCGGCGATCTGATTTATCGTCTGACTTTCGATATCAATCATGTCAAAATGGTCTTGGTGGAACTACCGAATTTTGTTACTTATCGTCTGCTGACAATCATCGCCCATATGGTGCTGATGTGTCTGTTGGAATGGCGTCTGGCCCTGCTGGCATTTACAGTTGTACCGGTGCTGTATCTCTATAATCGTAAATTTGGTAAAAGTGTCGATAAAGCGGTGAAGAAGAAGCGCAAGAAAGAGAGCGACATTAGCCAGATTGTCACGGAAAATGTAACTGCAATGGCTCTGATACAAGCGTATGGCCGGGAAGATTCCCAGCAAGCTCGATTTGCCCTGGAGAATAGGGAAAGCCTGGAATCCGGTATTTCCGCTATGCGCCTGACCAAGCTGTTCAAACGACTGAACCAGATCCTCATGGCCCTGGGAACAGGCGCCGTGGCATATTATGGTGGTCTGCTGGCACTGGAGGGCAGTATTCTTCCGGGAACCCTGGTCCTGTTTGTCGCCTATTTGCGAAATCTTTATAAGCCGATCAAGAAATTTGCCGAAATGTTGCTGAAAGTCGTTACAGCCCAGGTATCCTGTGCCCGGCTGCTGGAGGTTGCGGATAGTGAAAGCACTGTGGTAGAAGTGCCGGATGCAGCACCTTTGAATCCTTTAAAGGGGAAGGTGGCATTCGATAACGTTACCTTTAGTTATCAGGATGAATTCACGGTGTTGAAAGACGTATCCTTTACGGTAGAAGCCGGTGAAACAGTGGCTTTGGTTGGCCATAGCGGCGCCGGTAAATCGACGTTGATTGCTTTGTTGATGCGTTTTTACGATCCTGAAAAGGGTGCAATTCTCATGGATGGCCAGGAGATCCGCCAGGCAACCATCAAGTCCTTGCGCAACCAATTGACAATAGTCATGCAGGAGGCACAATTGTTTCAAAAATCCGTGCAGGAAAACATCGCATTTGGTAAAGAAGACGCTAGCGAAGCAGAGATTATTGCGGCGGCAAAGGCTGCCCAGGCACACAATTTTATCAGCAATTTACCGGAGGGGTATCAGTCGATTCTTTCCGAGGGTGGCGACAATCTTTCCGGAGGACAAAAGCAGCGGATCAATATTGCCCGGGCGATGATTCGCAACACGCCGATTTTAATTCTGGATGAACCGGCAACTGCGCTGGATGCTAAATCCGAAAAGCTCGTTCAGCAAGCTATGGAAGAATTAACCAGGAATAAAACGACTTTTATTATCGCTCATAAATTTTCCACCATTGCGAATGTCGATAAAATCTTGGTATTGGATAAAGGACAGCTAGTCGGATTCGGAAAACATGAAGAATTACTGGAAAGTTGTCTACCGTATCAGGAATTTTATCACGCCCAGTTTGCACCGATCGAAAATGGGCAATCAAAGAAATTAAGTACAGCGGAAACCGGTTAAAGTTTCTCCTGCTTTTAATCCGGGCAGCAAATATGCTGCTTTAACTTTTTTAAAACCATTAATAGAACCAGAAAGCTGATCATTTACAGCGGCAGATTTTGCGGATCTATTAATTTCCCTCGCTTTTAATAATTCCCAATCAAGGAAAGAGGATAAAATGGCTGGTGTTAAGAATAATAACAATTCGGAAATCATTGCATGCACTGATGATACGATGCCGAACCTGCCAATTGCGTTGAATACTGACTTGATGAGCAAACATTTCCAGAATCTGTTTGACCGGGAATATCCCGGAGAAGAAATGGTTGTTGAAAATCTGCAGATAACCCGGGTGTATCACAAACCGGAGAAACGTTGCGGAATAACCTACCATCTGGCTGGAAAAAGGGGAGCGGGAGAGACATTTGATCAATGGTTTTATGCGGTGATGATCCGGAAGAACCTCAGCAAATTTATGGAAAAATCCGATGTACCGGATACCTGGCCGGGCTGTGGTTCCTGGAGGCCGATGCTTGCCTGGGATGATCTGAATATTGTACTTTATACTTTCCCATATGATCCGCGAATGCCTTATTTGGGTGAGCTAATGAGCAAAGATTTTATCCGCCAAACAGTAGATAATCATCTGCCGGAAATCTTTCCAGATGCGGATAATGAATGGCAATGTGGCGCGATTGATATTCAAAAATTCAAATACCGGCCGAAGAAGAATTGTGTATTGCGCTATCAAATAGCGATGCATGATAAAAATGGCAATACGGAAAATCTTTCTCTGTTTAGCAAAACGTATAATTCCCCGCACAGTCAATATGTTTACCGGGTCCTGAAATCGCTGTATAATGCTACTTCGGCGAATAACGGAATCCTCAGCGTGCCGGAACCGCTGTTGCATCTTGATAATGCCAATAGCTACTGGATGAAAGAATGGCAAGGTGAAAAGCTGCGGATGGCCGGGGAAAGAATTGGTTGGGAGAAGATGTTGAATACCGACCTGCTGGCACGAATAGCGCATATGCTCGGAGAACTACAAACGAGCAAACTTGAAAATCTTCATGATAAACCAGACACGGAAATTGATGCGATCATCAAGCGAAGTTGTGAAGAGATAAATGATATCATTGGTTTTCAGCCGGCATTAAAACCAGCGCTCTCTCGTATTCCTGCCTTGTTAACCACCGCCGGTAAATCTTTGGATACTACTTATCGGCGTAGCACCATTCACGGCACTTTTAAAATGGCGCAGATTTTATATCGGGAAGATGCCCTGGCAGTCATCGACTTTGATGCGATTTCCGAAGGCGATCCGCTTTATGACGTTGCGGAATTTCTAGCGTCGTTGATCAATCTGCGAATTACCGATAATTTCCCGGCAGCAATCATGCAGGAAAAAATCGAAGAATTTCTCCGGGAGTATCAGGCAGTGGTCCCCTGGGAATGCGATAGCCGCTGTATTAGCTTCTATCTCATTACATTTCTCCTGGGAAAAATTCATTCTACCCTGAAACGGCTCAACACAAAGCGGACGATAAATATTGCCAATGCCTGCGAAGTTATCAACGAATGGATGGCTGTTTTAGAAACACCGGAAGTTGTTTAATACGAATGCGGAATGCGGAATTGGGAATGCGGAATTTATAAAACTTCAATCCCAGTTCGCCATTCGCCATTCCGAATTCCCAATTCCCAATTCATATAAACCTCTGATTTTACCTCATTTCTCCCATTTGTTACATAGATGTTACATAGCGATGATTTAGCTGGTACATCCCTCCGCTATATTGAATTCAGAAATTAAACTTAGCACACAAAACGTTCAATATATACTGAGGAGTAACCTATGAAAAAGTTAACTGTATTATTTGCCGCTTTAATTACGATGATGATGTTAAACACCAGCGCATCTGCCCAAAAAATCGAACAATTCCTGAGCACCCTGAAAGTCGGTGATTGGGTAGAGCTGGAAGGCTTACCGCAGCGTGACTTGTCCGTAATCGTTGACGAGATCGAAGTTGTTCGTGGCGAAATGGAAGATGATGATTATGAAATTGCCGGCTTGATTAATCGCGTTTCCTTGAAAGAGCGCACCATTTACATGGTTAACCTGCCGATTAAACTGGCGAAAGATGCCGAGTATGATGAAGATGGAGGCAGCCTTAAATCTTTCTCCGATATCAAAGCTGGTTTGTATGTCGAAGTTGAAGGTACTTATCTCCGTGACGGCGTTTTTATGGGCGACGAAATCGCTGTTGAGGATTTCAAAGAAGATGAAAAACACATGGTAGACTGGACCGGTAAAGTAGAAGCGATCGATCCCCAGGGAAAAACAATTACCGTTTTCGGACATGTGCTCACCTTTACAGAGCAAACCAAATTCAAGTCTTATAATTAATCTTAGCGGTTTTTATTTCACCACTATCCGAAGTAATCAACGGATAGTGGTGATTCCGTTTTTAAACAATTAACCAACAATCAAAATAGATGGATCTGAGGCGAGAGAATGAAGGGCAGTCTGGTTGCAAGAATTTTAAATAGCTTATTATTGTTGACGTTAGTCGCGATGGGCGGTGAATGGGGAAAAGAAGAAGCGCTGGTTAAGAAATATGTGCCGGAAAAGATTGTTCTGACGGATGCGGCCATAGAGAATTTATTACAGCAGCCGTTGTCATTAAATGATTGTGTTGCTATCGCACTAAAAAACAACGTTTTATTGCAGATAGACCGCCTGGAATATAACCGGGTATATTATTCGAAATGGGGCACCCGGCAGAGCTTATTGCCTAGCTTGTCTATGAATGTTCAACGCAGCGAAGCGGCAGATGTGGACTCGCTAACCAGCAGAGAAATTAATCGCACCTTTGATGATGAAGTAAGTGTTTCGCTATCGGAAAGAATGCCTTTGGGAGGCTCTATCTCGTTTACCCGCCGTTTGGCCTGGGCGACCAATGGAAATACCAGACTTACCGATAATCCCGGCCGGGAATGGACAATTTCCTTTACGCAGCCATTGTTAAAGGGATTTGGTTATTCCGTGGCATACAGCGATGTAAAATTAGCGAATCTCGATTATCGCATCGAACAATATCGCCTTCAGAATGCAATTCTTGGCACTATCTTCCAGGTAAAAGAAGCTTACTTCAATGTGCTTCAGCAGCAAAAGCAGGTAGCAGTAACGGAGTCTGCGATTGAGCGTGACCGTAAACTAAAGGAACTTTCCCAGGCAAAAGTAGATGCGAAGATTGCAACGAGAAGAGATGTTTTAAGCGCGGAAATTATTCTGCAGCAGGATTTTGCAGAATTCGTAAATGCACAAACCGAACTGGCGACCAGTCTTGATCAATTGAAAAATGTGCTTGGCATTTCTATTGAGGGGGAAATTTCTCTACTGCAGAAGAATCTCGAGTTCACCCCATTGGTAATCGAAGAAGATAACTGGATGCAGCGGGCATTGGAAAATAATATGACCCTGAAGCAGCTGGAAACTTCGCTGGAACGGATTAAGTTTGAACAAAAGTTGAGCGGCAATAGCCGTTTGCCGGATATCTCTTTGGAAGGCACTTACTCTGCGTTGGATGATCAGGACTTTCAGGACAGCAGAACCCGGAACTGGACCGGTCGCGTTCGGCTGAGCTATCCGCTTTTCAATTTTAGCGGCAGAGCTTCCCACCGTCGGGCGACCTTAGCCTCCGAGCAGGCGGAAAAGAACCTGGAAGATAATCGCCGTTTCGTAATAATTACCGTACGGGAAATTACCCGTAATTTGAAGAACAGTCAGCAGCGGCTCGATATCCTGCTGAAAAATATTGATGCTTCTAAAGAAAAAGTAACCTTTGCAAATACGATGTTTAACCTGGGGAAAGCGGATAATAAGGATATTACCGATGCCCAGGAAGATCTTCTGTCAGCCGAAGTTGATTATGCCACGGAGCTGGCTATTTACTATATAGAGCAGGCCCGCCTGGAGCAATTGTTAGGTGGCTATCCAATTATTAACCAATAAAATATCTGGCGAGAGTGTATTATGGAAAAAGAAGCCAAAAACAACACGAAAATGTATATGGCAATAGGCGCCGGCGTGGTGCTCCTATTAGCCTGGATGTTAATGTCTTCTTCCGGCAATAATGAATTGCGGGAATTATTAACCACAGAAGTTAAGCGCGGCGATTTAAAGATCACCGTTAATGAATTTGGCGAACTGGTTGCGTTGAATCAGGCAACTGTGAGCGCGATTAATGATAAGCAAATCCTCTATTTGGCCCCGGAAGGTTCCTGGGTACAAGAAGGGGATACGGTTGTCATTTTTGAATCGGAAAAATATAAACTGTATGCGGAAGAAGCCGGCTCCGCTGTTAAAGTCGCTCAGGCGGAATACCAAAAAGCCCTGAACGAGCTGGAAGCACAGCGTGCCAAGGAAGAAGCTGCGAAGAAAGAATATCAGTCTCTCGCAGAATTGGCGAAAAAAGGGTTTGTGGTAGAGAGTGAATCCGAGCAGGCACGTTTGGCCTGGCTGGAGCAGCAGGCAAAATCGAAGTCTTTCTTCAATGTAGTGAGCGCTCGCGAAGCTGACGTGGATAAGGCAATGAGCGGCCAGCGCAATCAGCTCCGGAAATTACGATCTACGGTAATGTTGGCCCCGCGGGAAGGCGTGGTAGTTTATGCAACCGTGGGTAGCGGCACACAACGACGCAAAATGCAGGTGGGAATGGTGCCATTCGAGGGCCAGGACCTGATGTATATTCCCGATGTTGGATCCATGCTGGTTAAATCGGAAGTGAATGAAGTTGACCTGGACAAAGTGCGGGCCGGGCAGGATGTAGAAATTCGCCTGGATGCATTCCCGGATACCGTCTTCACTGGCCTGGTTCACCAGATTGGAACGCTTGCCCGCCGGAAAGTGAATCCTGCGACTGGTAAGTCTACTAATACCAAAGTATTTGATCTGGTCGTAAAAGTGATCGGAAAAGACCGTCGTTTGAAGCCAGGATTGAGTTCCACAATCGATATCGTTGTTGATCAGCGGAAGAACGTGCTTTACATCCCGATCGAAAGTGTGTTTACTACGCAAAACAATCGCACATATGTCTATCTCCGTAACGATGGTGATATAGAACGCCGACTGTTAAAACTTGGCAAAAGCAATGACCTGAATGTAGAAGTGAAGGACGGCATAAAAGAGAAAGACATTGTTTTATTAGGGGAGCCAAGTGAATAATAATACGGAATCCAGGGATAGAGCCAGTAAAGAAAAAACTGCAGAAAAGCATCGGAAAATTATGAGTCATGCAACCAACCGTGAATGCCTCATCGAAGCTGTCGGCTTGGAGAGAACCTACTACCGTGGTGAGACGCCGGTAAAGGCGTTGCGTGGTGTGGATATTCAGATCGAAAAGGGCGAGTTTATGGCGATTATGGGGCCATCCGGCTCCGGGAAATCGACCATGATGAATTTGCTCGGCTGTTTGGATAAACCAACTGCCGGTCAGTATCGCTTTGATGGCGTCGAAATCAATAAGTTGGATGATATGGAATTGTCCCGCTTTCGCAATCGCCGGGTGGGATTTATTTTCCAGTCATTTAACCTGATCAATCAGCTAACCGTGATGGAAAACGTTGAGTTGCCGCTGATGTATGCCGGAATTACCCGGGAAGAGCGCCGTGAGCGGGCACGAAAGCTGCTTGATAATGTAAAACTTTCCCATCGCCTCGATCATTTTCCGAATGAGTTATCCGGTGGAGAGAACCAGCGTGTGGCAGCTGCCCGGGCATTAGTGGTAAATCCGGACATTATCCTTGCGGATGAGCCAACTGGTAATCTGGATACAAAGACCGGAGAAGAAATCATGAACCTGATTGCCGGCCTGCATGAACAGGGAGTTACCATTGTGCTGGTGACGCATGACGTCTGGGTAGCCAATTGGGCGGAACGAATTATCCAGATGAAAGATGGGAAAATCCTGCAGGAATTTCGCGAGAAAATTACCGCGGATATGCTGCAGTTATAAACGAACTGAACATAGAATACCGGCGGAGGAAGGCCGGTCAAAAGAATAGAGAAACGGACTTATGGATTACAGGGAATATCTGGAAATCGGCTATAAGAGCATTACCCAGCACAAGTTGCGATCGTTTCTGACGATGCTGGGGGTTATTTTTGGGGTTGGGGCAGTCATTGCGATGATGTCCATTGCCGGAGGGGCGCAGAAAGCAGCCCTGGAGCAAATCAAATTACTTGGCACCAATAACATTCGGGTAAAGCAAGTTGAACTCACTGGGGAACAACGGGACGAAGCAGAATTTAGAGGCTCAATGGGGCTCAGCCTTCGCGATGTGAATCTGATTCCGCAAGTGGTTCCCGGCGTGGAAGCGGTAGCACCGATCAAGATTTTTGATGTGGAGATACGCCATCAGGATCTGAAAGCGCCCGGGCGAGTTGTTGGCACCAGTACTCAATATGATGAAGTCGTAAATTTCTATCCGGAAGAAGGTCGCTTTATTTCAGATCTGGATGTGCTGGAAGCAAAAAAAGTTTGTATTCTCGGGGTTGATATTGCCAAGGAATTATTCAAGCTGAATAACCCTATCGGCGAAAAAGTTAAAATCGAAGAGAACTGGTATACAGTTGTTGGCGTGATGCAAACCAAGGCGATCCGGAAAGACAAATCAACGGTGATCGAAGTTCGCAATATGAATCGCGATGTTTACATACCCATTTCCACGATGTTTAATCGCCTGCTCAGCTTCGAGATGTATGACAATATGAATGAATTGGCGGTGCGGATTAATAACCAGGATTTGGTGATTCCGGCGGCTAAAATTTTGGAACGGATGCTCTTGCGGACCCATAAGGGCATACGGGATTTTGAAATCGTAATTCCACGGCAACTATTGGCGCAGGCGCAAAGAACCCAGCAGATCTTCAATGTTGTTATGGGCGCGATCGCTGCAATTTCTCTCCTGGTTGGCGGGATTGGTATTATGAATATTATGCTGGCGACAGTGACTGAACGGATTAAAGAAATCGGTATCCGCCGGGCAATTGGGGCAACCGAACGGGACATTATGCTGCAGTTCCTTAATGAAACCGTCTTCATCAGTGTTTCCGGAGGCATCATCGGGATTTTCATGGGTGCGCTGATGGCAGAGGTCATCACCCGCTACGCCGAGTGGGATACGGTAATATCCGGAATTGCCATCGTCTCGGCTTTTGGCATATCCGTGCTGGTTGGGGTTGTCTTCGGTATGTATCCTGCTCAAAAAGCGGCGAGAATGGACCCGATTCAGGCCTTACGTTCCGAATAATAAGCAAATCTCTTCTCCACTTTGTATTAATATGATCTGGCAAAAAATTTATGCGGCGAACCTGCCGCATATTTCTTCTGGTCTGGCTGATGATTCCTAGCCGGTCTGGTGCTTTTATATTGAAACTATTCGTACTTACCTAATAATGAGGATGACGATGATGAACAGATACCTCTTTTACTGTTTGATGTTATTAGTAATGATGCTTTTCTGGGGATGCAGTGGTTCCAAAAAACTTTCCAAGGATACAATCGATGATACCGACCGTGGCGCGAGCTGGGTAAAAGTACATGACGGATCTGCTGCCGGGAAAACAGCACCCGCCGCCGGGGAAGATGCCGAAGTTGCTTTCGATACCAAGGAAAAAAGGTTGGTCTACTACGGTGGTAAAACCGATAAAGATGAAACGCTAAACGAAACCTGGTTTTATTATCCCGCTGAGAAGCGTTGGGAGCAACTGACCGGCTCCAACTTAACGCCACCGGCACGGGAAGACCATATTTTAATTTACGACACTTTCCGGCATAAGGCGATTATGCATGGGGGAGAAGATGGGGATACCAGCAATGAACTTTGGGAGCTGGACCTTGCCACAATGCAATGGACCCAAATGACTAATGATGATGTGCCATTCATCGAAGATCACACCGCTTTCTATGCGGATGCGGTAAAAGGCGCCTATTTCTTTGGAGGACAGAATGAGAAAGATCCTCGCCTGGATGATCTCTGGTTTTTAAATCTTGATCCCGACTCTCCGGACTTCTATAAGTGGAATATTGTCGAGCCCTCCGGAAAGAAGCGACCGGATGGCAGAATTGATCACACCATGGTTTACGATGGCCGAAAAAACCGGATTCTCATCTATGGTGGCTGGGATAAAGAAGAAGATGTATTTACCAATAATACCTGGGCATACAAGATTGATGATAACAAGTGGAAGCGAATTACACCGAAAAGTAAAAAGTTTTTCCCGTCGGATCGTCGTCATGTCGGATCTGTGCTGGAGCCGGAAAATGGCCTGTGGATCATCTTCGGGGGACGTGGCGCTGGCGGGCCGTTAAATGATATCTGGGCATTTGATACGGAGAAAGACCTCTGGATAAATGCAACACCTGGCCCCTCTCCACGCATGGATCATAATATGTTCTACAATCCATTTACCGGAGAAATCAATGTTGTCGCCGGCGATGAAGGTAAGCGCTACAGCGATGAAAAACTACACGATATGTGGAAATTAAATATCGATCCGGATCAGATCAAATCAATGGTAGATGAAAAAAAGAAGTAGATCAAATTCGGAATTTCGAATTCGGAATTCGGAATTCCGCATTCCGAATTTGTAAAAATTAGATTAATTTTCGGATTTCTTCGAAGAGTTTTTCCGGGTTGATCGGTTTAGAGATATAAGCATCCATTCCAGCGGCCAGGCAGGCATCGCGGTCGCGCTTCATAGCGTTGGCTGTCAGGGCGATTATCGGAATATGATGGCCATTGCTGGCTTCTGAGCGGCGAATAATTTGTGTTGCTTCCAATCCATCCATTTCCGGCATTTGCATATCCATTAATACCACATCGTATTTGCTGTTGGCTACAGCATCTATCGCTTCCTGACCGTTATTAACGATATCAATTCTGTGTCCGCGTTTTTCCAGCATCCTTTTTGCCAGGCGCTGGTTTACAGTGTTATCTTCCGCGAGCAGAATATTCAAAGGTAATTCTTCCGGTTGCTGGGATTCCCGGGGTGTGTCGCCATATGAAAAGTCGTCTGCATTTTCCGCTTCACGAAGCTGCATGGTAAACCAGAAAGTTGCGCCTTTGCCTTCCTCACTTTCCACACCCATTTCCCCTTTCATGAGCTTAACCAGTTGCTGGGAGATGGTAAGACCCAATCCGGTGCCTCCATATTTCCGGCTGGTGGAGCCATCTGCCTGGGAAAAACTATCGAAAATTTTCCGCTGTTTCTCCTCTGGAATACCGATACCGGTATCGGAAACAAACACTTTTATAGCGATGGGACTACCCGGTTGCTGCAGTGGCGAATTAAGGCACTCGGTACGAATGGCGATATGGCCTTTTCTGGTAAACTTGGTGGCGTTGCCGAGCAGGTTCATCAAAACCTGGCGGATTCTGGTAGGATCCCCGGTAACATATTTCGGAAGTGTTGTGTCGTTATCCAGCCGGAAGAAGATACCGCTTTCCCGTAAGGTCGGGAGAAAAATATGTGCGGTTTCTTCGATTAAACGGGCAAAGTCAAAATCGATGGACTCCAACTCCAAACGGCCCGCTTCAATCTTGGAAAGATCAAGGATTTCGTTAATCAGGGTTAATAATGTTTCCGAGCATTGCTGAATCGTCTCGGCATATTCTTGCTGTTCATTATTCAGGGAAGATTCCAATAAGAGGAGATTCATACCCAGGACGCCGTTTAGCGGCGTGCGAATTTCATGACTCATATTCGCCAAAAATTCACTTTTTGCCCGGCTGGCCATTTCCGCTGTTTCCTTGGCCTTTTTCAGCGCTTCCTCGGCAATTTTTCGGTGGGTGATATTTATACCGTAGCTTACCAGATTTGTCACCTTTTGTTTCTTGTCAAAGATTGGGCAGAGCTTTCGGATGTAGTATTCATGTTCGCCGCTATGGGTGAGTACATCATCGTCAAAGTCCACGATCTTACGCTGGATGATTGCAGTTCTCATCCGCTCCTGGCGCCGCTTGGCAACATCAATATTTTCACCGATTTGCAGACAGTAGGCAAAGTCATCTTTACCAATCAGCCATTCCCGCAGGCGGGCATCGGGAACCGCCTTGGGATTTATATACTGGTAATGCAGGTCTTTGTCAAATACGGTAATTTCCGCATCGATATTACCGAGCACCTGTTCGTAAAATGAACGTTGGGAGTCTACATACAATTCTGCTTTTCGGCGTTTTTTTACCGCCTGGCGAAAATGCATAAAGAAAAATACGATACCGACAGCGGCCATTATATAGATTAAAATTGCCCACCAGGCTTTATAAAAGGGTTTGTTAACGCTGAAAGTAAAAGTCGTCGGCTCACTCCAAAGGTATCCGGTTTGCTGAGCGGCTACTTCCAGCTTGTAATCCCCGGCTGGCATTTCAGTTAAAAATGTTTGCGGATTATAACTGGCGTTCGACCAACTGTCCCGCTTGCCGGGAATCCGGTAGCGATATTTGACTTTATCTGCCGGGAACGTCAAAGACGCATAATCGGCGACGATAGTGGTCTGGGAAGGAAAGGACATTGCCATATCAGTATATTCCAGATGTTCTTTCTCTCCGGCGACGATATTTGTGAATATCGGTATTGGCGTCTGCTTCTTTTCTTCCGTGGTGCTGCGCATCCGCGCCAGTTGACGGGAAGTACCCACCCAAAGGCGATTTTGGTTATCCATTAAAAGTGTCCGGAAGCTGATGGTTGGACTGGGCAGCCCGGACTTGGTGTCAAAATGAGTGAGCTGGGCATCGGAGTAGCGGAACAATCCCTGGGCAGTGCCGAGCCATACATTGCCATAAATATCCGCGGCAATTGCCTTGATTTGCTGACGCTCTGCAGCTGCAACACCGCTTGGATAGTGTATTTCGCCATCCTTATAATAGAGAACACCTTGCGATGAGGCCAGCCAAATAACGTCATTCTGATCGAAATCGAAGTCGAAAATCTGGAAATGGGCATATACGGAATCGGGTAGCGGACGGCTAAGATTTTCAAACTTGTTAGTGGTTGGATTATAGCGATACAAGTAGCCATCTTCACCACTACCGCCGGCATATATTTCCCGGTTCTTCCCTGCTTTTACGACGTTAATAACTGAAGTGATACCATGGCGATCATCATAGATATTAATTTGCTCATCCGGTGTTACCTGAACCAGTCCTTTAAAACCGTTAATGCCCATCCAAACCCGGTTTTCTTTATCCACGGCTATCGATTCGATCACATCGGTGCCTAATTGAGGCATTGCGAGCCGCCGGGTTATTCCATTTTCAAATTTTGATAGTACCCCTTTGTTATTCCCAACCCATAGCACATTGTTGGCAACAGTAATGCTGGCGATACGGCCCCGGTCATTATGATAAATATTCTTCGCAACCGCTTCCGATGATGCACTTTCCAGGGTAAAAACCGATTGCCCTTCGGTCGCATAAATCGTTTCGCCATCCTCGGTCGCAGTGGCAAGAATGTATTCACTGGTTGCTTCCAGACTTACCTGGGAGAAAAATGATGGATGGAGAACGGTCAACCCGTCGTCGGAGCATACCCAGAGAGAGCTGTCCCGGGCGACATAAATATCGCTGATAACATTATAGCGATAGGCCGAATATTTTTCCGGGGAGCGCTCCGCTGTTGGCTGCCATTTATAGAGTCCGCTCAGCCAACTGGTAATAAAAA
Organism: Calditrichia bacterium; assembly: GCA_028284905.1. Taxonomy (GTDB): domain Bacteria; phylum Calditrichota; class Calditrichia; order RBG-13-44-9; family J075; genus JACKAP01. Next base: position 159,461 of record JANQQU010000073.1, on the reverse strand, counting down.
TATCACCATTGGCCAGTTGAACCATGTCCGAAATGTTTTCATCAAAAGGGAGCTTCTGCCACTGAAGATTTGTGAAATTTTCGTTCAGTTGTAATTCGAAAAGGCCATTCGCTCCGCCGATGAGCAGGCGGTTACCGGATGTTTCTAAAACGGCATGAATGAGAATCGAAGGATAAGGTTTGTCGATCGGAATTTCACGGAAGGCGTCCGTATTTGGATCATAGGAGAACAGGTAGCCTTTTTCCGATGTTGTAATCAAACGCCCCAAATGATCCTCAAAAAAGAGAAATGCCCGGGCAAAGCTATCAGACGCATATTTTTTGTCGAATGGATAGCGGGTCAATTTGCCATTACTGAAGCGCACGATCGCATTGTTTTCACTGATCCAGAGAGTTCCGTCTTTGCTTTCATAAACGGATTTTGGGTAGAAGAGGGTAGAGTCGGTTTTTTCCGAGTGGCCGGGAATCAGCGGGGTAAAACGATATTGATTAAGTGAACCCTCCAGGCGGCAAATGCCCATGTCGGTTACGGCGAGTAGTTCCCGCTGGCGGGTAATTAAAAAGTCTTTGATGAATAAACTGGGCAGGCCTTCAATGTAGGTAACGAAATTCCGGCCGTCGAATCGTACGATGCCGACGTCAGTTGCGACCCAAATAAAACCGGTGTCGTCTTGTATCACCCGCTTGGTGAGATTGGTTGGCAGGCCGGTTTCCGTGTCATAATTGACGCCGCGAAACGGCTGGGCATTCACATCGAAAACAGTGACGATGAGAAAAAAATAAATAAGCGGGTAAATTCTGGCAAAGATCGTTCGCAACGAAATATGCATCTTTCCTTTTGCGAATTTTATAAATAAATGAATAAATAATCGCACAACTTCTCCCACTCTCTCAAAAAGTAAAAACGAACCCCTATAAATCCCCTCACTGTTGGCTGCTTTTTCCGCCGGGCGCATTGGTATGAATCTTTGATCGATCGAAATAGTTGTCAGCGGAAGTAGATTCTTATAATACTTTAAACCAATGTAGTAATTTTACGACAAAAATTAAACTGAAAAAACGTATGAAAATGAGAGGAAGGTCATAAAAGTTAAAATGGGTTTTCTTAAAAACGTGATTTGAATCGTCTTTTCGAAGGGGGATGCTCGGATAAAATTCGCTCCATATTAATAATGGAGCGAAGTAATAATGAGCGTTTTTAGAACAATCTTGCCATGCTGAAACCGATGTAAAAATTCGATTTATCCAGTCTTTGTGAGAGGTCCAGACGAAGCAGCCCAAAAAGATTGTTGAATGAGATACCGGCCTCATGATGCACGTCTGAGGTGAACCGGGGAGCGTAGTTGAGTGATTGCAGGGTTTCATCCTCTAACCAGGTCCGTCCGGATGCCCCATGAATAATTATACCAATCCCTCTTTTCGCTAAACTGCGCAAACCAATAATCTCGAAAGGCACTGTGCGAAAATTATGTTCCCAGAATATACCGGCGTATTTTTCACCTTCATAGGGGGTGCGAATTAGTGTTTTGAAAGTACCAAATGGTTTTAGTGCACGGACACCGGATTCCAGAATGCCGAAACGCTGTGGAGGAAGATCGCCGCTGGAGGTGCCGGCAACGAGGCGAATATCGAGGGCATTGGGAAGGATACGGCGCCGGAAAAAAGTATTTACCCGCCAATCTGCACTAAAGTGATATTTTGTGAATGAAAAATCACTGTTAAAGATATCCGGGCTGCTATGTTCTATCGTCAGCCTGGCGCCGGTTTGGCCAATAACTCCGAATGGGACGAAATCCTCACCATATGAAATGGTTAGCCGGCTGCTACGGAGAACACCTTCCGCTATCGGAGGGTTTTCCCGCTGTATATGGTCATTTTGCAATAAACTGTAATCGGTTTGCTTACTGAGAGAGCGATGATCACCGCTGTAGAATCCAGCTTTCAAACGCAGGCGTAATGGGCGAAGTGGCACTGAAAACTGGGTGTCAAATGACTTCTCCCAATAATAATCAAAATAATCGTCGTAGCCGGCCAGGATAGAAATACTGTTCGTTAGTGCGGAATAACTATCGGAATGATAGCGTTTTTGCACACCGCGGTTAAATTTCGCTTCCCAGGCAATACTGCCGGAACGATTGAGGTTGATGTGCAGGCCGCCATTATAGGACCAGCGTTCCAATCCGCGTTCGTAGGCTAATCCGCCGGAAATTTGCACTGGCCGTGGGGAGAAATTTAAAGTGGCGCCAAAATGCCCGCCATCGACCCGGTTATACCACAGCTGGGGACTAATGGATACATACTTGCCGAAGAACCCTCTCTGCCTATCGTTGGCGGCGCCATCGGCTGCGTCATCATCTTCCATGTCAACAAAGCGGGCGAGCAGGCCGGACGGTTTAAATGCTTTTGCAAACGTTTCGCTGCTGTCAATAGTACTGTAAGCAGAATCTTCTTCCGGGGAGAAGGGAATTATCGCCAACGCGGCTTCACTTTCTTGTTCCGCAACTGTGGTGGAATCGATGTGGAAAATTTTGTCGCTGATGTATAATGAATCAGGCAGGGGTATATTGACTTCGTAAGCGGTAAGGCTGGAGATTTGCCGATATCCAATCGGAGGAAAGCTAAGCCCGGGAAATCCGAATTTCGCCATGCCCTCAATGCGCACATCGACCGGCAGCCAGAAAGCCTTCCCATAATTGCTGAACTGTTGGCGGTAATGAACATCCCATCCCTGAATAGGCGCCGGGTAAAGAAGATTCTCCGTCGGTTTCAGATCTACTTCGATCATCGCATAGGCTTCGTCCAGCACGGCTATACGACCGATAAAGGCGGACTGTAATTTGCTCTTCGGACGTAATGAGATGTCATAAACAACCTTGTCATCCCGGTAGCGGCGCCCTTCCAATTTAAAATGATAATGCTTTATCGCATCGGGATGCGTGGGGCCGACCATGCGGAAACCGAGCATTTCGATATCATCATCATAAAAATTGGCAATATAGCTGGCTCCGGCGAAATTATTTTCTTCCCGGACATTTTTGGTTTGCCGGCGGTTTTTGATTACTTCCCGCGGGCCTTCCTCATGGTCCCAGAAGGCTTCCGATCTTGTTTCGGTAATGGAAACAATGCCACTGTCATTTTCCAGCATAACCCGGGTATACGCTTCCGCACGATAGGTCTGCAGCGCGGCCCGCCACTGTTGTTTCTTCTCGATTACTTTCCGCATAATGTTTACAGCCGGATCTTCGTCAGTTACTAAAATTGCATCCAGCTCGTACACCACCGGGGTCATTAAAATTTCATGAAATCCGGCGGTAGGAATTGTTGCTCTTTCAGTGGCATAGCCAATATAGCTGATGAGCAAAGTTACCGGCAGCTGATCTATCTGCAAAGTAAATTCCCCATCATTGTTGGTGATGGTGCCATCGTAAGTGTTCTCGATTTGGATATTGGCCGCTGGTAACGGCTCGCCGGTTTGGGTATTGCGAATAATGCCATCAAGGGTAATCTGCGAGAAGAGATTGAGTGGTAGCAAAAATAAAAAGAGCAGAAAAAAAGTACTGTAAAAATTTCGCATCAAAGCCTCGTTTGCTGTCAAAAGATGTTTGCCAGGCAGAATTGTGATTGCTTCCTGATCGATAGGTTTTACTCAATTAAGCGGGGAAGGTTGCCGGAAAGAAAAGAATATTTCGGGTAGTATTAAACATGCAATGCTATCGGACCTGTCATTGCGATCCCGGATTGCCGGGAGAAGCAATCTCACAAGTTGCATCCACAGAGGGATCGCCACGTCGTTGCACTCCTCGCGATGACAGCTTGCAGCATCACTTCTTTAACACTACCATAATTCGAAATTACAAAAGCTAGTCCGTATTGTTGATTAATGGTCATGGAAAAGGTTCAGCTGTTGCGGACCAACCAGTTCATCAAAGGAGGTGCCAAGCAGGCCGAGAATGGAATCTGCCAGGGGCTTGAGCTGTTTGTCGATATAATGTTGATAATCGATATTGGTGGGATTTAGCTGCACCGGCACCGGCCCTTGTTTGGTAATCAGATATTGCACATCCCGTGTCGGTTTTTTTAACATCCGGGCAGCCTTTACCTGGGGGGAAATATTTTTAGTGTATTCCGAGGCAGCTTTGCGGAGGTGCTTGCGGTAAATTAATTTATCATCCAAATGTCCGCCGGTAACCGATTTTACCAGCTCATTCATCCATTTTTTGATTGGCTCTCCGGTTAGAATACGTCGGTAAAGTTCATGCTGAAACTCTCTTGCCAGCAGGGTCCAGTCCGAGCGAACGTATTCCATGCCAACAAACTCCAGTTTTATTTTGCCGTTATTGTCGATCATTCCGGTATAGCGCTTTCTCGCACCGCCATTTCGCCCCCGGGCCAGGGGAAGCACAAATTTGCGGTAATATTTTTCGTATTCCATTTCCAGAAAAGAGGTGACGCCCATTTCGCTGAGGGTATTTTGCCAGTGTTCATTCAACTTTTCAGCCAGTGCCTCCCCTTGTGCTTCCGGGTGCTCAACATCATCGGCCTTCAGCTGCACGAAAACGGAGTCTGTATCGCCGTACAAGACCCGGTAGCCCTGACCCTCCAGAAATGTACGACAGCCTTTTAGCAGCCATTGTCCGGTGCCGGTAATTGCCGAGGGGAGCGCAGGATGGTAGAAGCGGCAGCCATAGGTGCCCATGACACCGTAGAAGCTATTCATCAGAATTTTGATCGCCTGGGAGAGCGGCCCGTCTTTCGCGGCTTTTGCTTCGCTGCGTAAAGCCATCAGTTTATCGATAAACGCGGGCAGGATGTGTTCTGTAGACGAAAACTGATGGCCGGTCGGCGTCTTCAACGGATCGATGTCTTTCTGCATCAGGGAAAGCGGATCAATTTTGAATGACTGGATGATTGATGGATACAGACTTTTGAAATCCAGCACCGCTACATGTTCGTAAATGCCCGGTACCGGATCCATGACGTATCCTCCGGCGGCATGACCCTGGGGAACGACATCATCAACATTAGGCGCAACAAAGCCTTTGCGGTGTAGCGCCGGCAGATAAAAATAATCGAAAGCTGCAACGGACATCCCGACCTGGTTTAGCAGCAGACCGGAAATTTGCGAGCGGCGGGCATAAAGATCGATCAGCCCGGTTTTACGGAATATTTCTGTTACCAGGATGCAGTCTTCCAGATTGTAGCGTGCCAGCCCGGGTTTGTCTTCGCGAAACAGGCGATCTATCTCGGCGATCTTTTCCTCATCGGACTGGATAAGTTTCCCCTTGCCGAGTAGTTGCTGAGCGACGGTTTCCAATTTAAAATCCGGGAAGCTGTAGAATGCCCCGCGAAGCGCTGCCGGTCCGTCAATAACGATACGGCCGGAAATATCTGCAGCATAGTTCCCAAAACGCTCTTTCTTGCGCAGAAAGGGAGAACGATCATTGACGGACAGATTGAAAGGGATATTCAGGTCATGGCATTTTTTCTCCAGGAACATCAGGTCGAATCCAATCACGTGCCAACCAATAATGATGTTTGGATCTGCGGCAGCCAGCCATTGAAAAAAATGACTGAGTAATTCTTTTTCATTTGGGTAATAGAACAGGGTGGCTTCCGGATCGGCATGAAAACGATCGGAGAGCATAAAGACCTTTTTCTCTTCTGCAGTCGCACCGGTAAGATGAACAGCGATGGAGTAGAGTAAGCCACTCTCCACACCCGTTTCAATATCCAGGGAAACAACTTTAAAAGAAGGCGTCACTTCGCAGGGGGCAATTTGGGGGTTGCGCATGGAAAGCAGTCTTCCCTTTTTCACAGCCTTTCCGGAAACGCGTGCCTGAGCATTGATAAACCGCTCCATCAGGTAACGCCGTTCCGGTTTAATGTCTGCTTCGTAAGTCGTCACCCCGGAGGCTTTGGCAATCGCTGCTGCATGCCGTAATGTTTTTTGAGTAGGGAAGTAGAGAGCGTCGACATCTTCGCCATTCATTCCTTTTAAGGCAACGGGCTTCCGGGTTGCCTGAACCGACACTTCCGGAAAATTTGCTGCGCGCGGAATGAAAAAAAGTGGCCGTTGCTTATCAACAATAATCTCGATACAACCATGCTTTTTCGATAGGCCATAGTAGCGAAGTAAATGATCGCGCTTGAGATCCTGCCATTCACCGGTCAGGATAAATATGTCGGTTGTAATCTTCATTGAGTGGAAAAGTAATATAGGGAAGTTCAGAGTTCAAAGTTTAAAGTTCAAAGTTTTGGCAAATGAGCAAATGGCAAAAACTCTGAACTCTGAACTCTGAACTTAATAAGCTTTGTCCAGCAAGCGCAGAATTAAATCGGCATCGTGGGCGTTTTTGATCTCAATATTGTCACTGTCGAAAGCGTTGATCTCTTTTGCAAAGTTGTGCAGCGTTTTGCGGTCCGGGCAGTCCTGCGCGCCGCCCAGGGTTGTACAGGCGTAAGCGCCCCAAATCGTTGCGGTTTGAATCGCATCTCGAAAAGCCGAAAAATCTATCGGTTGTTGTTGATAGAGTGTGGCAGTAAATCCTGCGGCGAATGCATCGCCTGCCCCGGTTGAATCGATGATATTCTCCAGTTCGAACGGCCAGGCGAAGATCAATCCGTCAGTGCCGTCCTGAAAGGTGCCGATCGCCCCAAATTTATCGAGGGTGATAACCGCGGTAATCTGCCGGGCGGCCAGCCAATGGAGAATATCTTCCAGGCTATTAACGTCCGGGGTTGCTGCGAAAAACTGGCGGATTTCGCTGAGAGAAACTTGAAATACGCCCATTTTCGCCAGATAGCTTTCCCAAACTGAGGCACCGGAAATAAATTGACTGAGGCCGGGATTGACATAAACCAGGGCATCCTCGCTAAATCGATCAATTAAAAAGCGGGTGATTTCGCCGGGATTTTCCGGATTGTTCGTCGGATGATCCGCGTAAATGTGCCCGATAAGCACAGCGCGAATATTGATGTCGGAATCGTTCGCCAGTGCCTCGATCTGCCGGTAAAAATGCTCCCGGAACATATGGGTATTGCGCATCTTTTCAGTGAAAATGCTCCGGGTATCCCGGGAGACAACAATGGTGGTGTGTGGGGTTTCCAGTCCCGGGCAGAAGAAATCTCCCGATTCAACCCTGTCAATAAGATGACGGTTTGGCTGCGTGGTTTTCAGGGATTGCAGAAAAGTTTCCCGGATGATAAGTCCAGTGCGATCTTCCCCGATGGAAAGACAGGGAAGAGCGGGAAAACCGGCATGAATCAGGCGGAAAGAGAAATTGAGTCCGCTGCCGCCCAGCAGCTCATAGCGGCGGGTAATATGTTTCTGGCCAATGCGGATCGTATCCTCCGAAGTCAGCACAGTTTCGGCAGAACCGCTGCCGACGGTGAGAATGACATCCTGCTTTGCAGCCATAATTAACTTTACCGGAATGATTCAACATTAATTATTCATCGATGCGAAGCAGGGGGCGGGTGAGGCAAGTCGGTCCGCCGCAGCCTTTCCTGCTAATTTCGTTACCCTGGTATTCATGAACGGTGCAACCGGCGGCGAGCAAAGCATCGCGGGTTTGCGGATTGCCTTCCAGCATCAGGCATTCGCCGGGGGCGATGGCGAGCACGTTGCAGCCCATGGTATCATATTCAGCCTCCGGCACTTCAACCAGGCGGTATCCTCGCTCCAACAAAGTTTCCCGGAAGGGAACCGGCATCAGCGGCGAGTAAACCACGGCGAGATCCCGGTCAATTGGGCTAAAGATCGACATCAGATGGAAAACATCTTCCGGACCGCGAAAATGGGGGAGTGGCACTTCAATCAATTCATTGATAGTATTGCTAAGTAATTCCCGTAACTGACGTATGCCGTCGTCGTTGGTGCGATAGCCGCGCCCAACCGCAACGGTGCGCTTATTCAGCCAGGCGACATCGCCACCCTCAAGAGTGCCCGGTGCTTTGATCTCACCAAGAATCGGAATGCCGATTTCCCGGTAATAGGCGGCCTGTGCTTCCGGCTCGCTCCTGCGCGCTGCTTTGCCCATTCGGCAGAGAATGATGCCGCCTTCTGCAGCGACGACAGCATCCCGAACATAAATAGAATCGAGCCCGGTATTATCACCCGGAGGCATAAAATGAAGTTCTGTATTGGTACCTTTTAGGAATTCGGTAAATTCTTCATATTCCCTAATTGCGTGGTTTAAGCTTGGTTTTTCGAGGTATTTTAATGTCTGCCATTGCGAATCGATGCGGCTATTGTCGAGAAAAGCATCCCTGGCATGTTTCAGCAGTAGTTTGACAATGCGTCCGGTGTCGTGTTGGGGAGTCGTTTCCATATGCGCTGTTCTTTTCCACTATGATATAGTCGTTATTTAATTCCCCGGTAGAATAAAAGTAGCAATAATCGGGAGATGATCGGAAATGTCCTGAGTATCATGCTGGCGCACGTGACTTTCATACAATGGGAGCCCGGGGGAATAGAAAAAATAGTCAATGATTTTGTCCGGTTCGGTTACGCGGGGATGATTGGCTAAATGGGTATGCCACCGGGCATATTCCGTGCCCTGGTAATCGGACTTCGCCGGCACTGCCGGATACTTGTCATAGAGCAGCGAAAGTTCGGTTTTCGGACGATGATAGGCCCGCAGGTATTCCGGCATCGTAGCGGGATCCTGGTCCGGAGGGAGAATGTTGAAATCGCCGCCAATAACCCAGGGATGTCCGGCGCTTTCCAGTTTACTGACAACATCATCAACCATTTCGACCTGCTTTTGCATTAAATCCTGACCGTGCGCAAACGCATCGAGATGAGTGTTGAGGGCGTAAAAGCTGCTGCCGCCTGCTAACGGGAAACGGGTTTCCAGTATTGCCCGTTTTAAATAGAATTGCGCGGAAATAATGTCCTTGGGAAAGAGGGGAAGCTGATAACGGATTGACTGATCAATTTTATATTTTGAGATTGTGCTGAGTTTCATTCCCACCGAACCAAGGATTTTCGGATGAGGAACAAAGTCTGCTTTCCAATAAAAAGCCGAGGAATGACAGCGATATTCCTCGGGTAATAATTCCAGCAATGCGGCTAATTGATCGATGTGATACGTACGAACGGCATCTTCATGCATTTCCTGCAAAAGGATAACATCCGGTGCTTCCGCGCGAATGACCCGGGCAACCGCCTCAATCGTTTCCAGCACATGCGCTTTCGATGGCTTGCTGTCCGGGCCGCTCTCATCGGGCATGTCATACCAGAAGACGTAGTTCTTACTGGCCATATATTGCACGTTGAAACTCATGACCTTTGCGGTATCGCCGGGCTGCATCAACGGGGCATTTTCCGCCCCGATAATGGCTTCCTGCTGCACATCTGCCGGGTGGAATGTCGTGAAGCGGATTAAGAGTGCCAGGAAGAGCAGTAATCCGGCTAAAATTAACCCCCAGCGTATCAATTTACTTTTCATCGATTATCCTCAATCGCTTTCCAGTTCATTGGCAATTTTATCCATCGGTGTGGAAATCGCCCGTTCAATTCGATCCATCCGCTTGTTAAACTGATTGGTGGCATAGTCGACAAAATCTTCCAGGGATAAGCCAAAAGGCATTTCCGGGTAGGCATCAAAAAGCTCGTTGATATTCGCCAGGGCATAATTCATCATCATCTCCATGCGATTTTCCAGAACCTGCCATAATGACGGGTCGCTATTTACCAAACGGGAGAGGAGATAAATGCCATAGGCAATATGGCGCGATTCATCCCTTTTTAAATACGTGATGCCTTCCCGCATGCCGGGCATAATATCGTTCCGTTCCAGCATGGTGTAATAGGCGTGATAGCCGGTTTCCGCAAGCGTACCTTCCACAATCATGTTGTAGGTGACGGAAGCGCGAATCTGCGCCGCCGGGGATGGATCCTCCAGCAAGGCGTTCATTGCTTCCGGGAGCAATTCGTAAAAAATGCGGCGATAGTTCGGGCCATGAAAACGGCTGATATCGCCGGTTTCGGTGATGACTTCACTTAGATAACGATGAAAAAATTCAACATGTTTTGCTTCTTCCCAGAGAAAGGTCGTCAGGTAAATTTCTTCTTCCAGGCGGGCTTCCCGGGCAAGTACCATCAACAGGGGAAGAATATCCTGGGTGACCGACTCTTCCCCGGCCTGAAAAAGGGAAGTGAGGTGGAGGATGACTTCTTTCTCCAGCGCTGTCAGTTTTTGCCAATCTTTTTTATCCTGATCGATATTGATATCCTGAGGATTCCAGATGCCCAGTCGTTTTGCCTTATGATAGAGGCGCATGGGGAAACTATTGTGATTCAGGCCTTTCCCACTGGTTGTGACAAATGATTCCCTTTTAGTGATGATTTCTGCAGGCTGAGTGCCATTAGTGCTCGCCTGAACAGCTGTTTCCTGGTTGTCGCCGGGGAAGCGTGTGGGAACTTCTCTGGCGGAAAGAACCATTTGCTTGGCAGCATTACTATAACGGGCCAGCTTGAACATCTTCCCTTTCACCAACTTCAACTTGCCGCGCATTAAAGCCATCATGGGGTCGCTGTGCCCATCAAGGACCGGGCGCCAAACGTTCAGCGGTGCGGAGATGATATATGCCGCACTGTCATTATCTTCCGGTAAGGCCGGCCGCACCGAACGGCATTCGCCTCTCCAGAGATCGAGATACAGTTGGGAGTGCAGCTCCTGGCTTTCCGCAGGCAGGTCTTCAATTTCGAGAATAACCGGCCATTCCCACTTTTCCGCGGCATTCCGATAGGTGTTATTGTTATTAAGGGCTTTTTCCCATGCATTCGCCCAGGGGGTGCTAAATAGATCATGCATTGAAAGATTCTCCCGTTTATGAGATTTACCGGATTTCTGTGTTTTAATTTTGCCCGAAGCATATTTGGGCGTATGAAACAGCAATATGGCTGAAACACAAAATCAAAGCAAATTACAACATTCCGGAGAATTTATAAAGAGGAGAAATTAATGAATGAATTTCGGAGAAATTCAACCAATAGATAATTGAAGGATGTGGTGGAGGAAATAAATTTTTATGCAGATTTCATCGTGCGAATTTGTTTGATGCACACCGGGCGTTCAAAATGAGATGTCGGCTGGCAATAACGGTGTGCGCACAGTCGTTTTTTACCCGAGAAGAGGTTCTCAGATGATTCTGAAATCGGGATAGCATTGGCAAATGTTTATACTTCTACCAAATGCTGCTCTTTGTTGATTTCCCGAATGGTAATGGTAATATTCCGGGCATCCGGCCAGTGTGCCAGTAATTCTTTTTTGATCCGGTTTTCCAGATTCTGCTCGTTATTACGAGAAAGATATTTACCGCTGCCGTTAATTTTGGAAATACTGTCATACAATACGTAATCATAAGTTACCATCGTAACTTCTTTGATTACTTCCTGCTTTTTTACTAATAAACCTTTAATTCGAGAAATTGAAAACGATACCATCTGATTTCCTCCTTGAAATAATTAATCAAAAAAACTTTAAATAATTTTCCTGATCGAAAACTATCAACCCAATGGACTCGGATTATCACCGATTGAAATTGGGATACAATTTTGATTGATAACAACAACCCTGTTGTCTTCGAATTTGCTTGTGATTAGATCGGTAAGTTGCCACCTGGTGGCTGCTTCATCCTGATTAGTGCAGAAACCTTGCCAAAAATGCTGTTCCCCCTTTAAGTTGTTTTAATACAAATGCTTATGATTTTAGTGCTTGTTTTTTGTCGCATTGTTGACGGTGGTCAATTTGGGCAAATATTATACAGATTTGTGGCTTTTACCGCCGTTGCGAGGTAAAAATTCCAAAGTTTTTTAGTGGGATTTCCTGTATATTCTCGGAAATAATCCTTTTGAGTTTAACTGTCGCCGCATTAGATTTTAGCCGCTGTCATAATAGAAATGAAAGTATTACGTCTTCAGAAATTAACTTGAATAAGGAAAATCGAATGAAAAAGATTCTGTTTGTTTGTCTGGGTAATATTTGCCGTTCTCCTGCCGCGGAAGGCGTAATGCAGGCGCTTCTAAAAAAAGAAGGATTGGACGGCCAGGTCTGGTGCGATTCCGCCGGGACCATCGGTTATCATTCCGGCGAGCCAGCCGATTACCGAATGCGAAAAGCGGCGGAGAGGCGGGGGTATGAATTAAACAGCCGTTCCCGCCAGATTAATCCGGCAGAAGATTTTGAGAAATTTGATATGATTTTGGCCATGGACGACAGTAATCACCGCGATATTCGTGGTCTGGATCGGCTGCAAAACTATCGGGACAAGATTTATATGATGACCGATTTTTGCCGGACAAAAAAAGCCACTTTCGTACCGGACCCTTATTACGGTGGCGATCAGGGATTTGAAGAAGTTCTGGATATTTTGGAAGATGCCTGTGGCGGATTACTGGAGAAAATCCGGGAAGAACTGTAAATGAACCTGTTTGCTGAGGTCTCGGCCCATCTTGGTGAAGAGATTGTAGATTCCCGCTCGCTTTCCGGGGGCTGTATTGCGCAAACCTACCTGCTGGTAACTGCTTCCGGGAAAGAATATTTCCTGAAAAGCGGTGCCGATGATACCACCATGTTTGCCAAGGAAGCCAATGGCTTGCGGGAATTGGCGAAAGCAAATACTTTGCGAATTCCGACTGTACATAAAGCAACACCGCACTGGTTGCTGCTGGAATATATTCCACAGGGAAGACCGAGCAGAAATTTTTTCCGGTCGTTTGGGGAAAAGTTTGCGGCAATGCATCGATATAGTGGATTAGCATATGGGTTTTCAGAAGACAATTTTATCGGTGCTACGCCGCAGCTCAACCAGCCTTCTGCTGACGCAGCAAATGACTGGTGCACTTTTTATTGGGAGAACCGCTTACTTTCACAGTTTTATTTCGCCGAAAAAAGGGGCTATGGGGGAGAGCTCCAACAGCTGTTCGCTCAACTGGAGGGAAAAATCGCTGATATTATTGGGGATAGCGAAGAATCTCCGGCATTATTGCATGGTGACCTCTGGAGTGGTAATTTTCTCGTTGATGAAGACGGGGAAGCGTGTATTATCGACCCGGCAGTGTATTACGGCCATCGCGAAGCGGATTTAGCAATGACGCGTTTGTTTGGGGGATTTGATGAAGATTTTTACCGGGCCTATAATGAAGCCTGGCCACTCCCGGCCGGGTACGAATACCGGGAAAACCTTTATAAGCTCTATCACGTACTCAATCATCTGAACCTTTTTGGTAGTGGCTACCTTGGCCAGTCGATACGTTTGATCAAGAGTTATTTATAGCATTCAAAAACCGATAAATAAACTGCCCGCGAAATACACTAAACACACTAAAAAAGAAAACCTCTTTTAGAAAAAGCGAAATTAATTCGCATGTTTTGCGTTTTTCGCGGGCAGCTTTTACAATATGAAACTACCTTGCACAGCTCGTTATTTCAGCAATAGCATTTTGTGCATCTGGTTGAACTGCTCGCCGTTCGTTGCATTCTCTACCACCAGGCGATAGAAATAGATACCGCTGGCCGCTTTCGTTCCAAATGCATTTTGGCCATCCCACACTACTGAATAACTGCCGCCTGCCTGGTTCGCATTAACCAATTGCCGCACCTGCTGACCAAGCACATTGTAGATAGTCAGAGACACTGTGCCTGCTGCCGGTAGATCATAGCGAATAGTCGTTTCCGGATTAAAGGGATTCGGGTAATTCTGGAAAAGATGATATTGCCTGGGCACTTCCACAATTTCCCGGTCATCAATCGAGGTGGTTGTGGTAACCGCGGCGTAGATGCCCCATTCCTGGATAACCCCAAGAATGCCCTGGTTATGATCGCTGATGTTAAGCACCCAATCTCCACCATAGGAGACACCATTAAATGTGCTCAGCAAATCAGGATCGGGACGGTATGTGCCGGTAAGCGTCGTGGTATTGCCAACCTCGACGGTTTCGATACTCACCTCGGCGTTGTCCTCCAGAAAGATGCGCGGTCCGTTGCCTGGACTACCAGTAGCACTGGCAGGATAACCGGGACGATCCATAACAGTGATTTGTTCGCCATTCGGCGCCGTTAATTTAAAGACCAGATCCCCGATATTATTATGAACATTGCTGACGTAAAATTTTAGTTCCCGAACATAATAATTCTCAGGATCAACCACTGTTAAGGTATCGCTATAACCAATCGGATCGTTATCGGGAATAACCCGGATAATCCCTTGTTTGAGGGTGCTGAGGGTCCGGCGAATGTAAAAGTTATGCGGGCCGTCGAGGGCTTGGTTGCCAGCACTGGAAGCGTCCTGAGCATAAATCGTATATTCTACATCATCATTGATATTGATCGAAGTGCTGTCGAATGGAAATGTACCGCTGTAATTCTCATTCTCGCCGCTTAAGCCAAAAGTCATCAGTGGTCCGTTATTCACAGAATACTCTACCCAAACGGTGTCTATGCCAAATAAGTCCGTTGCGCTGGTACTGATATGGGCAGGCAATTCCGAAAACTCAACAAATGGAAATGTTTCGTGGCTGATAGCCGGCGGTGTATCGTCTATACCAACATAGAAAGAGAAAAACGATTCCGGTGCACTGTAGGGAAGATTGCGAACATAGCCGTTGTTATCTTCCGTAGAAATATAATACTCGACAAAGATGTCACTGCCCTGGGCAGGGATAGAACCACTATATTCATGGGGATTTCCGGTAGGCGTCATCGTTGTGAAGTTATCTAATACACCTCCGGTGCCATAAAAGAGAAACAGTTTGTCAAGATTCAAACTAGCTTCTCCGGGCACTATGGTGGCTGTTACTTCGTACGGACCATCAAGATCGTCTGTGTTGCCCAACTGAGTATGTGCAATACTGGCGGATGGGGGACCCAGCGGAGACTCCCAAATGCCTCGGCCAAAGGTTGCAGCTTTTATAGTATTCGATGCATAGTGAATTTCCAGTTCCTGGACAATCACATTCGGTAAATTGGTAAAATAAGGCTCCCAGTCGCTCATGGTCGCATTACGATAATAGATGCCAACATCGGTGCCGACGTAAACAGCATCATAACCATCTTTCTGGTGAACCACACAGTTGGCCGGCAGGTTCGGGAGGCTACCGGAAATATTCTCCCAGGTAGCACCAGCGTCTGTGGAATGATACACCTTTTGCCCGGCGGTATAACCGGAGAGGGTAATCCAGATATGGCGCGGGTCATGATTGGAGACCGCCGTATAGGTAATATATAAGTTCGGCACAGCACCGGAAATCAAATCCCAATTTTCCCCGCCATCAGTGGTCCGATAGAGATTTGAATTGTCCGAAGTGTAAATATAATTGGGATCGGTCGGTGAAACCGCAAGGGAATTCAGCGATCCGAAGGCGGGAGAGATTGGCGCCCAGCTATTGCCACGATTGGTCGATTTAAGCAGGCTGGAATATGCGCCATAAAGGATCTCCGGGTTATGTGGGTCGATCTGGTAAGGTGTCACCCAGGCACCATTTGCGGGTGTAATATCATCAAAATTGTTTCCGCCATCAAAAGATCTTTGCAAAGCGCCCCCCTGGATGCAACCATACATGATGTTAGGATCGGAATAATCGATCGCCGCTTCCATACCATCGGCACCGAGCACGTGGGTCCATTGACCATCGGCGAGACGGTTGGTGCCATTGTCTTGCGTGCCGCCGATTAACAATCCGGCATCACCGGGGTAACCGCCGATACGGTAAAATTGGGAGATGACCAGGCCTGCACTAATATCTGCCCAGTCCCCGCCATCATTATCGGTGATCCAGCAGCCGCCATCTGTGCCGGCAAAAAGGGTGTTACCGTGATAGTCCAGGGAATGGATATCGGCATGGGCATAGGGAACGGAGCTGGTATTGTAATTCCAGTGGGTGGCAATTGACCAGTTGACGCCACCGTTGACCGACTTCCAAATATTAACCCCACCGGTATAAATCACTTCCGGATCGACCGGCGATGCGGCAATTGATAAGTCGTACCAGCTCTGGCCTCCACTGTCATTTCCATCGAGCGCCCAGCCCATAAGATTGGGCGAGTTCGATTGCCGGGTAAATTGTGCGCCGCTGTTGGTGGAGCGATATAACCCGAAAAAGCCGGAATTCGAAGATGCACCGGCCAGTGCGTAGACATATTCCGGATTGGCCGGCGTAACCGCCAGCGCGTAACGATTGACGCCGCCACTGGGAATGCCACTGGCCCCGGCGAAAGTACTGCCGGTATCAATCGAACGGAGAAATGAACTGCCCGCAACATAGACCACGGAAGGATCACCCGGTTTAAATTCGATGTCCTTAAAATTTCCCGAGCGTGTCAACGTCCAGCTATCGCCGGCATCGGTGGATTTATAAACACCATTGTTGGTGGCAGCGAGCATTATGTCCGGCGTATCCGGGTGAATGAGAATTTTGCTGATTCGGCGGGTTTGGGTAACATCCCAGTTCAAACCGGTCGGCGACCAGTTAAATCCACCGTCGACAGACTTTAATATACCGATGCTGTAAGTATCACCGGCATCGCCGTCACCAGTGCCAATATAAATGATATTGCTATTTTGCGGATGAATGACAATTGAAGTAACACCGAGAACCGTCAGGTCATCTGTCGTCGTTTCCCAGGAGCCGCCGCGATCATAAGATACCCAGAAGCCACCAGCCGGTGCGCCGATGTAAACAGTATTGCTGTCGAAAGGATCCACCGTGGTGCAATTTACCCGGCCAATACCGGGATTCCAGCCAATTGCCTGCCAGGAACTGGGACCGAGTGAGCTCCAGTCCGAATTATTGCCTCCCGTTTCGCCAAAGTTATCCAGTGACTCAGTGTATTGTTGATAAGCATTCGCTGCCTGATTTGGCGCAGGAATAACGCCGGTAGGAAATACCCGCTGCTCCATAAAATATTCCCAACGCTTGAACTGTTTCCAGCCTTTCCCTCTTTCAATTTCCTTACCATCCCAGTAATTGTTAAAGGACTGTTGGGTGTCATAGAAATTTGCTGATGGATCTTCCATCATCTCAACCCATTCCTGCGCATAAATACTAACCGATGCGAAGAAAAAGCCGCTTAGAACCAGTAACCAGATGTAACGCATAACTAACCTCCGAAAATAAATGTATATCCAAATCGTTAACTTTTTAAGTCCAACTAACGCCTGAAAATTTTCCAATTTGATACAAAAATACTGATTTGGCTATTATTATCTACAGCTATTACCAAGAGCATTCTCAATCCCCTAAGTGATATTAAATTTGTTGGCACTTTTTAATCATTTGTTTTCATTCAGGTTGCTCCCGGGCAGGAAAGATTTATTTGCATAAATGGCCGGGAATTGATATTCTTTTTAGCACAAGAATGGAAGTAGAATTGATATGAGCATTACACAAACGGACAGAGATTCACTACTTGCCAGCTGGCAGCGCTTAACCGATACATTTCAGGTGCGCGCCGCTGTATCGGCAAAGTTGTTTGAAGCAATGGCCCGGAAATATGATCATCCAACCCGGCATTACCATAACCTGCGCCATATCAGCGAAATGCTGGCATTTATCGAGGCCCGACAGGAGCAGATCAGCAACAACGCCGCAGTGGCATTTGCCGTCTGGTTCCACGATCTGGAATACAATACGCTGAAGGATGATAATGAAGAAAAAAGCGCTGCACATGCCCGTAAAGCATTGGATAAAATGAAGATACCGGCGGCTATTATCGATACTGTTCAGGAAATGATTCTGGCAACAAAAACACATCAGGTGAATAGCCCCACGGAAGACATGAAAATTTTTTTGGATGCGGACCTGGCTATTTTGGCGGCGCCACGGGAGCGCTACAAGGAATATAGCAAGCAAATTCGCCAGGAGTATTATTGGGTGCCGTCCTTTATGTATGGCAGAAAACGGATCGCAGTTTTAGAGGCTTTCCAGGAGCGGGATCCGCTTTATTACAGTGCCGGGATGGTAGCCGAGCAAACATCGACTGCCCGGGAAAACATTGCCTGGGAAATCGACAGTTTATCCTGAGCTGAGGGGCTTATCTGTACCTGGCTGTGGGCAGGGCAGATTGAGGAAGAAGGGCATTATGGGAATTATCAAGCAGATTTATATTTACATGCTGGGCATGCTGATTTTACTGGGCGGCAGTCTTGATGCAGCCAGCGATAGCCTGCGCATGTCTTTACGGGACGAACGGGCGATATCCAATTACACAATGGATGTTCGCCTGGATACCAAAAAGAAAATGCTTTTTGCCACCACGCAACTCTCCTGGAAAAATACCACCAGCCTGCCGACGGCTGAATTACGATTCCATCTATATTATAATGCCTGGCGGAACGATAAAAGCTCTTATCTGACCTCCGTTCGATATCGTAATACCGATTTGAGCAAATATGGCAAAGACGACTGGGCCTGGTGCGAGATTACCTCGATGCGCATCCAGGCGGACTCTTTTTATACCGGCCTGGAAGTGACCCCGGCCCTGGAATACATTCAACCGAACGACGGTAATATTCATGACCGGACGGTTTTGCGCCTGCCTTTAAGACGCCCGGTTTTTCCCGGTGAAACAATTCGGCTGGAGTTCACCTGGGAGGAAAAAATCCCCCGGCCTTTTAATCGTACCGGTGTCATCAGCGACTATTATTTTTTCGCGCAATGGTTTCCCAAAATTGGTGTACTGGAATATGAAGGCGACTGGAATTGTCACCAGTATATTCAAACCGAGTATTATTCTAATTTTGGTACTTATGATGTGAAATTAACCGTGCCGACCGGCTGGGTAATCGGTGCTACCGGCAGAGAAATTGAGACTGTTGATAATCCTGATAGCACCACAACACACCGTTTTTACCAGGAAGCGGTGCACGATTTTGCCTGGACCACATCACCCTATTTCAAAGTTATCAACCGCCGCTTCGAATCTGCCAATCTTCCCCCGGTAGATATGCGCTTATTGTTAATGCCCGACCATCTCGATAAGGAAGAACGTTATTTTCAATCCACCGCCAATGCATTGCTGTATTACGGCACCTGGTTTTTTCCCTATCCGTATGGGCACATTACTATTGTCGATCCCGCTTTTCAATCGAAATCCGGAGGGATGGAATATCCCACCTTTTTTACCGGGGGGACCCGCTGGCTTTCCCCGGTCGGGACGCGCCAGCCGGAAAGCGTGACAATCCATGAGGCCGGACATCAGTTCTGGTATGGCCTGGTGGCGAATAACGAGTTCGAACATGCCTGGATGGACGAAGGATTTAATGTCTATTCGCAGCACCGTATTTTCCGTCATTATTATCCCCGCCCGGTGCTTAGCAAACGATATTTTGAAGGTTTCTTACCACTGGTCTTTTCTGCTGTCAAAACCAATAATCGCACCGATGGTTCAGATCGCTACCGGGGTTTTTATTCTGCCCTGAAACGGGATGCCATGGCCCGTCCATCCTGGGAGCACGGTCCGGGTGCATATGGCGTCAATGCTTACAATCAGCCGGCATTGATGCTGCAAACTCTGGAAAATTATTTGGGATGGGAAACCTTTCAACAGGTTCTGGCAGCCTATTTTCAACAATGGAAATATAATCATCCCCGCCCGGAAGATTTTTTTGCGGTAGTTAACGACATCAGCGGGCAGGATATGGGCTGGTTTTTTGATGAAGCCTATTATAGCAGCAATATCTTCGATTATGGCGTTGGTAAAGTTAGCAGCAAGAAAGTGCGTCCGCTGAAAGGATATGTCGAAGATCAGGAAAATATCATCTGGAACGAGCAGGGGGATGATAATAGCGAAACGAATTATTTGTCCCGGGCATATGTGCGGCGCTGGGGCGAAGCGATTTTTCCGATGACTGTCCGCCTCACCTTTAGTGATGGCGAAGTGATCGAAGAAAAATGGTCCGGCAAAGAAAGGTGGAAAGAATTTACTTACACCCGACCGGCGGAACTGGTGCAGGTGGAAGTCGATCCGAATCATCAATTGGCGTTGGATGTTAACTACACCAACAACAGCTGGACGAAATCTCCGGAGAAAAAAGCCGCCGCCTGGAAATGGGCATCGAAATGGATGCTTTGGGTGCAGCATATGCTGGAGTTTATGGCTTTCTTTTCCTAAGGCAGCAATACAGCAATACTATTAATGCGTAGATAAAATTAAATCAGACGAATTGAATGAAAGTTTTTAAGGCAATCAAAGAAGGCGCTCAGCTGGTATATGGATACCGGCGCTATATTTTTCTGGTGTATGGCATTAATTTTTTGCTGGCGCTGGCATTGGCAAGTATCGTTGCTGCGGATATCGAAGCATCGCTTGGCAACAGTCTTTCAGCCGAATCTCTCCGGCGTGGGTTTGATAATCTTTGGTATCAGGGATTTAGCGCGGGCGCACAGGGGGTATCGGAAACGTTCGACCCCAGTGTTGCCGGCATCGGTGCCGTTTTTAACGGACTGGATGAAATGCTGCAGGGGAAAATGCTCTCCCAGCATCCCGGCATACTCTGGAGTGCTTTGAGTTACTGGCTGCTATGGTGTTTCCTGTCTGCCGGTTTCATAACGATTTACGGGCAAGTGAAACTAAGCTTCTTTCGGGGCGCAGAAAAATTCTTCCTGAGGTTTTTGATACTTTCTCTTGGTGCAGGATTAATCTATATCCTGCTTTTTTCCGCCGTCCTGCCACTAATGGATCAATTCGTCGAGCAAATTTCCCGGGATTTCATCGATGAACGTCCCTTGTTCCTCTATACCGTAGGGAAGTATCTGTTGTTATGGGGAATGATCTGTTTTGTTAGCATGCTGCTGGACTATAGTAAAATTGCTACCGTTCGCTGGAATATTCCCCGAAAGAGCATTCATCTGGCGCCCCGGGCCGCGCTGGACTTCCTCCGTCATTATCCCTTTCGTTCGCTTGGTTTATACCTGATGAACGGTGTTTTCTGGTTTCTGGCAATGGGGATTTACTGGTTGATCGCGCCGGGTGGGGGAGAGCGCTGGTGGGTGAGCATTTTCTTCGTAATTATTATCGGGCAGATTTACATTGTTATCCGTATCGCTCTGAAATGCCTGTTCTACGCCTCGGAAACCCGCTTCTTCTTTTCCGGATATGAAATTCCTGAACAGGCACGCCCGGCGACAAATCCTGCTGAGCAAACTGTATCCTAATCTGATAGAAATTAATACCTTGCCATACGCCAGCGCACTTCCGGAATTGTATGGCATTCTGATTCCTAAAACGGGAGCACCAATGTTGAGACCACTTTTCTGCGGGTTGTTATTCGTTATACTGTTGATTTTCGGTTGCGGCAAAAATCCTGCTGCAGAAACCGGAAATGTGCCGGCGAAACCGGAATATCAGGCGGCGTTTGAAAAAGTCCGTGAATTTATCCAGTATCAAATGGAGGATAAATCCTTGCCGGCATTGTCTATTGCTCTAAGCGATGAATCCGGGATAATCTGGTCGGAAGGATTCGGAGAGGCGAATCGGGAAAAGAAAATTCCTGCCGATGGTGGTACTGTCTATCGGGTCGCTTCTCTATCGAAATTATTTACGGCGATTGGGGTGATGCAACTGGCGGAAGCGGGCGTCGTAGATATCGATGCGCCGGTGACAAATTATCTGCCGGATTTTCAACCGGAGAATCCTTTTGAAACAGAAATTACCCTGC
Source organism: Calditrichia bacterium (assembly GCA_028284905.1). Lineage (GTDB taxonomy): Bacteria > Calditrichota > Calditrichia > RBG-13-44-9 > J075 > JACKAP01. The sequence goes on along the minus strand of JANQQU010000073.1, from coordinate 137,799 downwards.
GCCAACTGATGTCCCATCGATCCGGTCTGGTGCGGGAACCGCCGGTCGGAAGCTATTTTGACCCCGAAGAGCCGGGTACAGCGGCACTGGTAGCCAGTTTAAACAATACAAGCCTGGTTTATCCGCCGGAAACCCGCACGAAATATTCCAATGCAGCTGTCTCTGTTGCTGGCCTTGCACTGGAGAAAGCTGCCGGAATGCCTTTTGAGAAATATATGCAGGAAAAAATTCTGCGCCCGATTGGTATGAGTCGCAGCAGTTTTGACAAGCAATCGAAAGTTACGCGACATCTCGCTACCGGTTATATGTGGACCTATGAAGGCCGTCGTTTTGAGGCGCCGTTATTTCAGCTGGGCATGATTCCTGCTGCCGGGATGTACGCCAGCGTTAACGATCTCGCCCGCTTTTTGCAAGTGCTTATCAACGACGGGGAAATGTTCGATGGCGAGCTGCTTTCCCCGGAAACTCTGAAAAAGATGTGGGAAGTTCAGTATGCCGAAGAAGGGCAAACCAGCGGTTTTGGACTGGGATTTTATCTGTCTGACCTCGATGGCCATCAGCAGATTCGTCATGGTGGCGTAATGTATGGTTACGCCAGCAGAATCGCCGCTCTGCCGGAAGCCGGATTCGGTGCCATAACTATCATTACCGAAGATTGCGCGAATATCGTGGCAGACCAGATTAACAATTACGCCTTTCGTTTATTACTCGCAACAAAAGAAGGAAAACCATTACCGGACTTCCCACGCTATGAAAGATTAGCACCGGAGAGAATGAAAGAATTGACCGGGCATTACAGCGACGGCGACAGATCGGTAGAGTTGAAAGTACGAAATGGGGAATTACTACTACGATACGGGGGCGAATGGAATCCATTGAAGCAGGCCGGTGAAAACCTGGTTCTGGACGGGCGCCTCAGTCATGGTACGCTCATTACTATCGAAGATGATGACAGTTTTAGGATCAACAATCGCTTGTTCAGGAAGTTCGAACGAAAAAGACCTGCCGCCCTGCCAGCGCATTGGAAAGGGCTGATTGGGGAATATGGCTGGGATCATAACACGCTCTATATTCTCGAAAAGGGTGGCCGTTTATACACGTTGATTGAGTGGTTCTTTTATTATCCGCTGGAGGAAATTTCCGCGGATGTCTATGCCTTTCCGGATTATGGTTTATATCATGGCGAACAGCTGATTTTTCAGCGGGATGAAAACGGTAAAGCCACCGGCGTCACCGCTGCCTCGGTTTATTTCGAGCGCCGGCGGAAAGGGTTTCCTGATGGCGATATCTTCAAAATTGATCCGTTAATTCCGCCGGATTCCTTGCGGGAATTAGCGCTGGCAGCGCAGCCACCTGCCGAGGAAGGCCCTTTCCTGCCATCTGACCTGGTGGAGTTAAAATCGCTGGCCAGTGATATCAAATATGATATTCGCTATGCTTCAGACAATAATTTTATGGGGATGACGTTTTATCAGCAGGAGAAAGCTTACCTGCAGCGCCCGGCCGCCGAAGCTTTATTACGAGTGCATCGCCGCATGAAACGAATGGGTTATGGCTTGTTGATTTACGATGCTTATCGGCCCTGGTATGTCACGAAAATGTTTTGGGATGCCACCCCGGAAGCGCAAAAAATATTCGTGGCGAATCCGGCCAACGGTTCCCGGCATAATCGCGGTTGCGCGGTCGATTTATCCTTGTATGAATTACAGGGCGGGGCAGCAGTCGATATGGTATCCGGTTACGACGAATTTACCGACCGTGCCTATCCCTGGTATCCCGGTGAAAGTAGTCTGCAACGCTACTATCGGCAGTTGCTTTATAATGCTATGATTGCCGAAGGGTTTACAGTTTACAAGGCCGAATGGTGGCATTATGACTTTGCTGGCTGGGAGAAATATCCCATAATGAATGAAACATTTGAGGCGATCTCCGAAAAATAATTTTGTTTAAATCCCCGAATTCGCTTAATATGAGTCTATTCTGCCGGGGAATGCCCAATCCGTTGGGGGTGATTCCCGCTGGTTTAATGCAGGCCGTCTTGTCCGCCGGTCTGCGTCTACATAATGGAGATATTTTCTTGGAGGAGATATTACATGGCCGTTTACGCTCCCCAAATAGCCACGGATGAATTAGTACCGGAAACCACAGCACTCACCGGTCAATACCGCATTGACCTGCGCACCAGCCCGCCGGATATTTATATCGACGAAAGTGAGACCAATTGGGCGGATTTGCGTTGGCAGGATATTGGTAAGCCAGTCGTAATGCGGCGCTATTCCAGCCTACGCAGAGAATGGGAATATGCCCATGAAAAACCGATGCCTTTAGCCACACAATGGGAATATTATAACCGTAGTGTTCACGAACTCTTCTCTGCAAATGTGCCGCTGGAACGCCGTATTGCAATGCGAAAAATGCTGAAATACATGCGCGCTTTTGATTTCGGAAATATTGGTGAATCGCTCCAGGAATTGCATTACCTGAGCATTTGGAATCGTCTCCATCGTTTCGCTGATGCAGTTTGGGATCCCCGCGGCTTTCGCACACTTTTTGGTGGATTACCCCTGGAAAAACCGAATATCCTTTTCCTCGGTGCCGGAGATGGCTTTGAGGCGATGCAGCTGCAGGCGCTTTACCCTGGCGGCAAAATTACCATGGTCGATTGCGATGAATTTGCGAAAACGACTCGCTTTGGGAAATTTCCGGAAAATTATCCTTTTTTGGGGAAGGATAATGGCAGTGGGCAGTGGAAGATTTATAACAAGGCCGATTTTAATATTGATTACATTGTTGAAGATATTAACGATCTGAATATCCGTGGAAAGTTTGATGTCGTGATGAGCGCAGGCTTACTGGATCATTTTCCCAATATGGAAAAGCCGGGCGTTTTTGAATGGTATCGCTATTATCTGAAACCGGGAGGATACGGCATTGTGACAACGCCCCGCCTGCAAGGCAAATCCCGCCTGTTCTTTTTTACGATGAAAGAGATAACAACTTTTGGCTATCGGGAGCTAATGTCTGCCCGGCAACTGGGGCTTTATGCTTACGATAACGGTTTCGTAGTTCAGCGCTGCGCTGCTATCAAGGCACATAATGGGGTGGTGTTGCAACTTAGGTAAGATGTATTGTCCGAAACCGTTATTCACCCTTCGACAGGCTCAGGATGAATGGAAGTCGGAACGGAAATTTTGTATGAATAAAGATGAGATCATTGGCGTCTGAATCGTAACAATATTCCTTACCCGGCATTTGGCGATAAAGTGAGCACATCTTCCGGTTTGGGCAGAGATACCCACCAGGCTGCCAGAGCTGCAACCGCAATTACCGGACCCATGCTGTAGAAGGCCATGTCGTAAGCACCATTTAGTTCGAAAATTTTTGCGAACATCCAGGGACCACTGGCTGATGCAAAAACTGCAAATACCTGGACCAGCCCCTGGATTTTTCCGAGATGCGGCCGTCCGTACAACTTTCCGAAAGATGTCGAGAATATCACCGCTACCATGCCCCCGGCGAATCCGAATACAGACATTTGCGCTATCGCCTGCCCTTCAGTGCCAATTAGTGGAAATGTAAACATGCAAATAGTTACGATTGCCAGGGCAATTCCCATTAAACGGCCCAACGGCCAGCGTTGTGCCAGCCAGCCGGCGAGAAAATTACCGATCAACCCGAGAAAAACAAAACCGCCCATGGCATACTGGAAAACCTGGTAATCGAATCCTGCCTCTTGTAAAATAGATTCGCTATAGAAAGTAATGCCGGCCAGAACGAGATTAAACAGGGCTGTGCCAACGGCAAAAACCCAGAAAGCCGGGGTTCGCAAAGCACCTTTCAGCGTAAAGCCAATGCCCTCGGAATCACTATCGGCGCTGCTATGCGGATCTTCATCCGGCTCGATGCCGCAGGATTCCGGCGTGCGTCGGACAAACAGAAAAGATAGTACCGCAGCACCGGCAAGCAGCCAGGCCATAATCGTCCAGGTTGGGCGCCATCCATTGGCAGCAACGTAGCTGATGCCCAACGGTACAGCAATGACAAACCCAATACTGAATAATGCGGCAAAGATGCCCATCGCAGTGCTCAGGCGCTTCACAAACCATTTCCCAACCATGGTAAGGCTGACAACGGAAAGGGCACTCTGGCCAAATCCCCGCACCAGAATTAACATAATCAGCAAGGCAATCGTAGAAGCGGAAGCGGTCAGGCCAAATACAACCACGCTAAGCAGGGCGAGATTGATCGCGACGACTGTCCGAACACCGAAACGGTCAATGAGTGGGCCGGCCATTAATGCGAAAGTGGCGCCAATAATTGTCGCCCAAAAGTTCATCACGCCTAATTCCACGCGGGAAAGGGAAAAGTCGCTTAAGAGGGATTCGGCGATCATACTTTGGCCAACACTGCGGCCCGGCAGAGTGGCGATCATGGCAATTGCTGCCATAACAAGGTTGATCCAGCCGTAATAGAAAGGAACGCGGGAAGGTAAGGTGCGAGTAGTTTCGGACATATTCGTTATTCTGCCAGTATTAGATTCTCTAGATTGTATTCAGTTATTGAATTTGGTATCTGCCGGCAGAAAATTCTACCATTCGGCATTATGATTCACCCAACTCTTCTCTGTAAAGTGCTTCCATCTCCGCATCGAAACAAACGAAAATGACCTTTTCGATTTCCGGATATTCCGAAATAAAATCCTGCACTTCCGCGACAGCGATTGGCACTGCCTTTTCCGGGGGAAAGCCGTAAACGCCGCAGCTGATTGCGGGAAAGGCAATCGTTTTCAGGCCATTTGTTACCGCCAGTTCCATCGAGGCGGCATAACAGGAAGCGAGCAGCTCCGCCTCATTGGCTTTGCCACCTTCCCACACCGGGCCAACAGTATGAATCACATGACGAGCCGGTAATTGATAGCCGCCGGTTATTTTCGCCCAGCCGGTTGAGCAGCCGTCTAAAGTAAGGCACTCAGCCAGCAATTCCGGCCCGGCTGCACGATGTATGGCACCGTCGACACCACCGCCGCCGAGAAGGCTACTGTTGGCAGCATTGACAATGACATCAACTGCCAGCTGGGTAATATCTCCCAGCATTACTTCGATTTTTCCAGCCATTTTGTTTCCTCCGAGGGGTGATTCGTGGTTCGAAGATCGTTCTTCGTTATTCATTTGCATTTAGAAAAATCATTAAATGATTAGACTAATTATACAACAAAAAGAAATAACGAACAACGATCAACGACGCCCGAACAGCAAACAAGCGCTTACTTTGCCAAAAGCATCTTCCCACTGGCCCGGTAAGTGTTGCCGACGGTCAGCTCGTAAAAATAAATGCCACTGGGTACCGGGCTGCCATTTTGATCCCGCCCATCCCACTGGACGCTGCGCTGGATTTCCGGCCGGTTGGTCGGGAAACTCCAACTGCGCATTTTTTGACCGAGCAGATTATAGATAACCAGGCGATGGTCACCGGCTGCAGCGGTCAACGGCAAGTTAAAGCCATACTCAATAGTCGTACTGGGGTTAAATGGATTGGGGTAATTTTTCAGAAGGTAGATAGAGGCCGGCTGCTGTTCTGGCGATGTCGGTTCAATGCCAACAGCAACCGTCATGTTTTCATAGAATACCAGTCCGCCACCATCGACGCCGCAGAAGAGATCCAGATCGCCGTCATGGTCGATATCTGCCAGGGCCGGGGCATTCCGTAAATGCATGGAGATTTGAAAGTTTTCATCGAGCACAAATTGTGGGTTTTGCGGCGTGCCATCGTTGCGGTAAAGAACGGTGCCGCCATCATCGCTGCCGATGAGCATATCATAATCCTGATCGTTGTCGATGTCGTGAAAGGCCGGATAGCTAAAGCTGCCCATGTCGATATCCAGGTAATGAGTGGTATCCAGCTCAAATACCGGGGCGCCCAAACTACCGTTATTGCGAAAAAAATTGATGTTGCCGTTAAATTCTCCGACGAACATATCCGGATCGTTATCGCCATCGATATCTACCAGGGCCGGTGTGCTGTTAAAGCCAATATCTATGCTTTGAAAATTTTCTTCCGAAACGCTGAAGCTCGGCTGGGTGGGTGTTCCTTCATTCTTGAAAAGAGAAATCTTACCATCCCATTTACCGATAAGCAGATCATAATCGTTATCGTTGTCGACATCGATAAAAACCGGGGCATAGTTGAGGTCGTAGAGCTTGTCATAGTTTAGATAATTTTTATCGACGAGGCGAAATTCCGGATTGAATTTGTCTCCCTGGTTCTCAAAAAAATAGACCCTGCTGTTTGCATGGCTGGGAGAGTCCAAGTCTTCTTCCGCTGTTAGGAAAAGGTCGAGATCATCATCATTATCGATATCGATGAGCGCCGGAATGGTGTTTTGCCCAACGTCCATGCTATTGATGTACTGTTTGTTGCGCAATAAAAAATCCGGTGCTTCCACGGTGCCGGCATTTTCATAAAAATAGAAGTTTGCCGCCCGATCGAGGATAAATGAACCGGTGCCGCCAAGGACGCCGATAAACATATCGTAATCCATATCGCCATCAATATCGGCAAAACGGGGCACGTTAAATCCGCCGGTTTGCACTGGGGATGCCGGAGGATATTCCTCGGTGGTAATCTCGATGGAAGGCGATGTGCAATCACCACTGTTTTCCATGTAGATCAGGCTGTTGGCGAAGAAGTCTCCCCAAAACAAATCTTTGTCATTATCATTGTCGATATCAATAAAGGTCAGAGAATTCGCGCCATGCCGTCCCCCATTGTTTTTCGGCAAGGTGCCGCCATTGGGAACACCACCGGTTTGTATACTCAAGCCCTGGAAAGTATCGGTGACAAAAATATAGCGGGGGACGTTGTTCGCATCCTGCCCGTCATAGTCATAAAGTGAAACCGTGCCAACCTGGGTACCGAGGAAAAACTCCAGTTCATTATCGCAATCGATATCCGCCCATTCCGGCACACTAAAACCGCCGAGATTGATATCCATGCCGGCAGCGTCCTGGAGAGGATCGGCGGCAAGTGTAAATTGCGGATTGTTGACATTACCATCGTTGCGATAATAGCGAATTCTGCCACTGGTATTTTCCGCAAAAAGGTCGAAATCGTTGTCCTGATCGACATCTGCGAATTTAAACCATTCGCCAACGGTTAAGTCCTGGTAAGCATCGGTAAGCCAACGGAAGTCCGGATTCTGCGCACTACCTTCATTCCGGAAAAAAATGATAGAACTGGCCCGATCCTGCACAAAAAGATCCGGCGTATTATTTCCGTCGATGTCGACAAATTGTAGCACCGGCCTGTTCATGCCCCCGAAAAAGGGATAATCGTATGTTGAGCCGTTTTGATCCAGTAAGGGAAAAGGATCAATACGACGTTCAAAAGGATAGTCCTGAGCTTGTAGAAAATGAAAAAGGCCCAACAGCAGTAATAAGGCCGGGCCGCGGAAAAAATGCAGGCGATTCATCATGAAAAATTCCTAATTTGAAATAATAATATTACGGGAAAACGTCTCCATATCAAATATAAGCAGCTCGGAAAGCAATTCTTCCTGTCCAATCGCCCGAAAGAGATAAGGGGGAAAGGAACGGAAACGCAAACGAACGGTTAGCAAATATGTCCCCGGCTGCAGCGGCGTGCGTAATTGATAGTCCGCAAATGCGGTTTTAAAAGCTTCAATGGTATTTCTTTCAACCGATTTTGCTTCCCAGAAAAATAGTGTTTCTTCATTGCTGGCATCAAAAGTTTTTCCGTTGTAAAGAACCAGTGCGGTGTCTTCCGGAATTTGCCCGCTGGCAACATACTCACTGTGATAATTGCGGAGGTCGCTGTTATCATCCAGTAAACCGCTGCTGTAATATATCTCCTCGCTAAAAGGATCTTTGAGTATTACTTCCAACCACATCTGCCGCTCAAAAATTGCCCCGGATGGCACGCTGTGGCCGGTGCGGTCATTCTTGATCCGGATGTTAATACTCAGGGTATCATCCGGCGTCGCAGTATCTCGTACATTGACCGTCATGGAAACGGAGTTCTCTAACAAGTTCCGTACGGCAGCAATGGTTTCTTCCTTGCCAGGGAAATCGATCAGCGGATAATCCACGCCGATAAATGAGTGACGATGTACTGCCTCGCGATCCGGGCCGGTGGTTGCTGCTTTTCCTGCATATGCGGGCATATGGCAATCCTGGCATTCCAGACCCATTGCCTGATAAGGACTTTCATCCCATTCAATATTGGTTGTCTCGATAAAAAAGGAGAGATCCGGCGCTTTTAGATCATGACAGGGACTGCAGATATCGGAAGTGCTGTATTCGATATCGAAAGCGGACTCATGGAATTCATTTGCGACTGGATCGGGAATCGTTGCCCGCCGCACCCGGTCGAGGCGAAATTTGCTGATGCCTTCCCCACGCTTGATGTGTTCGGTGTTCATGCTATGGCAGACATCGCAACTGATGCTGGCCTTTACGATCGGACTAAGGTTGGAAAATTCAAATTCTCCACCGGGCGTTTCCTGTAGCAGGGGAGAAAAGGGGCTGTGGCATTTGATGCAAAATTGATCCAAAGTGCCATTGGAGCGCTCCTGACCAATTTTGTTCAACGCTTGCATAATCGGGTCTGCCATGCCATAGGCATGCATAGAGGTCTGCCATTCGTTGTAATGATTGGGATGACAGCTGGCGCATTCGGCCGGGTCGGAAAATACTGTGCGAAAGAATGCAACGGAGTCCGTTGGTATCGGATCGGGGGGATCCGGTGGATCGGTGGACTGTGAACAAGCGGTTGCTAAAAGCAGCCCACCGATAACCATTACTAAAGAAAGAAAGTGCTTTTTTTTGAGCATTAAAAATTCCTGATACGCTTAAATGCCGGATTACCGGGAGATGCGTTTCATACCGGAACCGAAGTTCTCGATCTCGATGATTTTCTCGACACTATTGTCCGTAGTGTTTATAACAACGACGGTACCAACCTTGGCATTATCCGCATCATTGAACTGATATGGGGACTGATAGTTTCCGCTAATGTTACGATTAGAAATAAATACGCGGCTATCATCTGCAGAAATTTCAATACCATGCGGCATGGAAAGACCATCGGAGCCATCGCCGGCACCAAATGATTGCACTGCACCGGTGGCAGTAGTAATAACATGAAACTTGTTTGTGGACAGATCGCCAACATACAGAATGCTGCCGTCGCTGCTAAAAACGGAATGCCAGGGCTGGCTGCCGGCTTCCAGGGCAATGCGGGATTCCACGAAACGATTGTTGGGGTCGCTAATGTTTACGACAACCATTTCGCCGCTACCGATGCAGGAAACGTATGCCCGGCTGTTGTCGGGAGAAATTGTTACGTCCAAAGGTGTGGTATCGGTGCCCAGAGGAACTGCGCCTTCAAATTCTTTCGTGGAATTATCGATTATCACCAGCGCATCTTCGGTAAAGCTGGCACTGTAGATATAGTCGCCATTATTACCAACGGCAATCGCGTGCGGTACGGAAAGACTGTTGGGCAGCAGGATATTCCCATCGTTGCCGGTTTCTGCCGGTTGCAGCGTGCCGGAATCAAAAGCGAAAATAGAAGTCAGCGTATTGTTCAGCATGAAGCGGGAAACATAGAGCACATTTTCAGAGGGGTGGTGTTCCATCAGTGCCGGAATGTCTGTGCTAATTTCACCGGCCGCTTCGTGAGTGCTGGTACTATATTTAACAATTTTATTAACGGTGTTGTCGATGCAGCTAACGAAAAAGTGACTGCCATTCGGTGTAAATTCGATAAAGTGCGGTTTGGAAAATGCCGGATAGCCTTCATCAACCATTTTAATGTTGCGGATGACTTGCAGGGAGTTCATGTCGATAACGTTGATAATGGCCTCGCCCTGGCTGCAAACATAGAGTAGATCTGTTGCATTCGCATAAGGAACTTCACCGGCATCGTTGCGGGCACCTTCGTTAATCCAGCGCTTCAAAAACTCCAGCTTTACATCCTCTAAAACGGTTTGATTATCAAGTTTGGTCATTAATTCTACCAATAGACTGTTATCAGCATCGAAAGGAATAACGACTTCACCACGCTCCCAGCCTTTTACCAAATTTTCCCAGGAGTTCATCTGCAAACCTGCCGGGAAAGTGCCGTTACTATTGAGAATAGTAGCATATTCATCTAATAATGGCTGAACATGCACCCCATAATCGATATCAGTGATATTGCCATAGTCAATTTCCCCGCCAACTTCAGTCGAATTGGTTGAGCAGGACATCATTAAGAGAGTAAAAACAAGTGTCAGGATGATACTAATGATTTTCATGTGAGCCCTTTCGAATTCTGAATACCTTTTAAATTATGGTTACAATTTATTTGAATCAAGCGTCGCAAAAAATGGTGCATACATTTAACAATCTAGTATCGTTACATCGTTAAGCTGTTATCCAAATAACGATCGGTTCGTATATAACAACAATTCTCTACTAATACCATTAATGAAAACTTTTCCCTAACGAATTGCGATAAAAACCTTCAGGGATTGCATTCAAAATGCAAAATGCTTACAATAGCCATGAAATTTCGAAAACCATAATCTATGCAGGGATTACTATGAATATCGTTCACCTGAGAAATATTTTAAAAAGTCCGTTATGGGCAATGGCCTTATTTGCCCTTTTACTAAATGCTTGTAGTGCCGGTAATCATTCCGGGAAAATGGCTGATGTCATTCAGGATCATGTTAAGTTTCTTTCCGACGAGACGTTGGAAGGACGTGGCACTGGTAGTGAGGGGAACAATAAAGCTGCTGAATATATCGTGAAAAAATTTAAGAAGTACGGATTAAGTCCTGCGGAAGGCAGCTATTTTCAGGAATTTTCTGTCACCACGGAAGTGAAAGTCGGCGAGGGTAATGCTGCCGTTTTTGAGCGCAGCGGTGAAAGAATTGATTGGGAAGCCGATGCTGACTTTCGCCCGGTAACATTCTCGAAAGATACCACGATTACTGCCGGCCTGGTTTTCGCAGGGTATGGTATTACCGCAAAAGAGCAGGATTTTGACGAATATGCGAACATTGATGCCACTGACAAAATTGCCATCATCCTGCGTAGCTCGCCGGATTATGCAAACCCCCATGGGGTTTTGGCACAATTTGCCCCGCTGGAATACAAAATGCGTAATGCGCAGGAACATGGCGCCGTTGGCGTTATCTTTGTCAGCTCTACAGATATTGGTGATGTGTTGATGCCGTTAAGTGTCCGTCTGGGCGGCAATAGTTCGAGTATGATTGCACTTCATGCATTACGGGATGCCATCGATCAGGTTTTACCATCCGGTCAGTCTTTAGACGATTTAGAAGCTTCAATTAAAGAAAACACTACTTCCCAAAGCTTTGAATTAGCAGGTGTATCCGCCACATTAACCAGCAACCTGGTATTTGTCAAACAAGCGACAAATAATGTGCTGGGCGTAGTGAAAGGGAACGATCCGGCCCGCGCGAATGAATTCCTCGTAGTTGGCGCTCATTATGATCATCTCGGTTGGGGCGATCGTGGCGGCTCCCGATATGAAGGAGTCGAGCCGAAAATACATTATGGCGCAGATGATAATGCTTCCGGTACAGCAGCGATGATGGAAGTGGCCCGGAATATTGCTGCCAATCCATTACCGCGCTCTGTACTCTTTATGGGATTTAGCGGGGAAGAGATGGGGCTACTGGGCTCCGCCCATTATGTTCAGAATCCTGTATACCCAATTGACAACACAGTGATGATGCTAAATATGGATATGATCGGCCGGCTTGAGAACGGGCACCTCACCGTAACAGGTACTGGCACCTCATCTACCTGGAACGAACTGGTGGATACGCTCAGCCTCAGGCATGGCCTGAATATTTCCAAGTCGGCAGGTGGCTTTGGTGCGAGCGATCATTCATCTTTTAATGGTCAAAAAATTCCGGTGTTGAATCTTTTCAGTGGTTTACACGACGATTATCACCGCCCTGCAGACACTTGGGATAAATTAAATTATGATGGCATTAGCACGATAGTAAGTTTTGCGACGGATATAATTACTGAGATTGGCAACTACGAAGAGCGGCCGGATTATGTCGAAGTAAAATCCGAAGGGCGCGAAGGGCGGCGGATGTCCTTTAAAGTATCCAGCGGCGTTATTCCGGATTATGCCGATCATCCGAAAGGGATGCGCATTACCGGCGTTAAGAAAGACGGTCCGGCCGATAAAGCTGGTTTGGAATCCGGCGACATTATCATCAGCATGGGCGGGGCAGACGTGAAAAGTATCTATGATTACACCTATGTGCTCGGCAAATACAAACCTGGCGACGTTGTTGAAATCACCGTTCTGCGCGGCGAAGATGAAGATAAAGTGACGATGGAAATGACATTCGAGGCACGGAACTAGTTCGTTCTTCGTTGATCGTTGTTCGTTCTTTATAGCCAGGACGAACAACGATCATCAGAAGACTTAACAACGAAATTCACCCCTATTTTTTTACTCATACAGGAGCGTTAAATGAATACCTGCAAACCGCTGGCAGCTTTAATTCTGCTTTTGGCTACGACTGCGATTTTTTCCCAGAATACAGAGAATCCTATTACGCTAAGTGTTGCCAAGATAATGCAGGACCCGCTTGTTTCTATTGGCAGTCTGCCAAGTAATATCTACTGGTCCGATGACAGTAAAACGATCTATTTCAATTGGAATCCGGAAAAAGCTGAGTCAGACTCGCTTTATAAAGTTGCAATACGTGGCGGACAGCCGGAAAAAGTGTCTGTCGCAAAGCAGCAAGAGCTTCCGGCGAACAGTGGTGATTACGACCGAAATTACAAGCGTAAAGTGTATGCGAAAAACGGTGATCTGTATTTGTTAACAACCGTAAATGGCAATATTCAGCGCTTAACCCAAACTGTTGAACGGGAAAGCAATCCGCAATTTTCGCAGGATGAAAAGCACATTATCTACACCCGTAAACGTAATATTTATGTGCGGCGCATTTCTGATGGCATGGTAAAGCAAGTGACAAACTTTCGTTCCGGCCAGGCACCGAAAAAGGATAATGGTCCCCGGAATGAGAATGAAAAGTGGCTTAAGAAAGAAGAACGGAAACTCATTCAGGTTCTCCGGGAGCGCGCTGATAAATCCGAGCTGAGCAAGAACCGCCGGGAGCAGAACAAACCGGACGGCCCGAAAGAAATTTACCTTGGCAGTAAGCGGATCGATGGGCAGCAATTAAGCCCCGATCAAAGATTTGTTACTTACCGGCTGATCACTTCAGCCAGCGGTGCGAAGCGTACGAATGTGCCGGATTATGTCCGTGAGGATGGATTTACGGAAAATCTGCCGGCCCGTGCGAAGGTCGGTAGTCCAATAGATAAGTATGAGTTTGCGATTTATGACACGAAACGGGATACCGTCTACTATCTGGACGAAAAACAGATTCCCGGTATTTATGACCAACCGGCTTTTCTCGCTACGGAGGCAGATACCAGCGCGGAAGAAGCCGATAAAACACCGAGAAGCCTGGTTGTTTACGGCCCTTACTGGTCCGATAATGGCGCCAATGCAGTTGTTGTTGTTCGTGCCTGGGATAATAAGGATCGCTGGATTATGCAACTGGATCCTGCAGAAGGAAAACTGAGCCTGCTTCACCGGGAACATAATGAAGCCTGGGTGGGGGGACCGGGAATTTCCGGATGGGTGTTTTTCCCCGGCAATATCGGCTGGCTGCCGGATAATCGGCGTGTCTGGTTTCAATCGGAAAGCACTGGATATTCCCACTTGTATACCGCAGATGTGGTTTCTAAGAAGGTGTCGGCATTAACCAGCGGTAATTTTGAAGTAATCGCTGCCCAACTTTCCCGCAATGGAAAAACCTGGTTCCTGACAACCAGTGAAGTGCATCCCGGGGAACGGCATTTTTATCATATGCCCGCCAATGGTGGAAAGCGCACGAAAATAACCACGATGGAAGGAAACCACCAGGTAACAGTTTCTCCGGATGAGAAAACTCTCGCCATCCGTTACTCCTCCGGTAACGAACCATGGCAGTTATTTCTGATGGCGAACAAAGCAAAAGCGGCTGCCCGCCAGATGACCAACGAGCTTTCCGAACAATTCCGCAGTTACAATTGGCGGAAGCCGGAGAATGTCACCTTTACTGCTAGCGATGGTGCCACAGTGCATGCCCGGCTCTATCGGCCGTCTTATCGCACCGATACAGATCCACCGATTGGTAAAGGGCCAGCGGTAATTTTTGTGCATGGTGCCGGTTATCTGCAAAATGCACACAAATGGTGGAGCACCTATTTCCGGGAATATATGTTCCACAATTTACTGGCGGATAACGGATACACTGTACTAGATATCGATTACCGGGCCAGCGCAGGGTATGGGAGAGATTGGCGCACCGGCATCTATCGCCATATGGGTGGAAAAGATCTCAGCGATCATGTCGATGGCGCGCAATACCTGATCGATCAGCTTAATGTCGATCCGGCCCGCATTGGAATCTACGGCGGTTCCTACGGTGGATTCATTACCTTTATGGCGTTGTTCACCGAGCCGGATGTTTTTGCCTGTGGCGCAGCTCTGCGGCCGGTAAGCGATTGGGCGCATTATAATCATCCCTACACTGCCAATATTCTCAATGAACCGCAGCTGGATACATTGGCTTATCAACGCTCCTCTCCCATTTATCATGCCGAAGGATTAACTAAACCGTTGTTGATTTGCCACGGCATGATCGATACCAATGTTCATTTTCAGGATGTGGTTCGTTTGGCGCAGCGCTTAATTGAGCTTGGTAAAGAAGATTGGGAAGTGGCGCTTTATCCCCTGGAAGGGCACGGCTTTAGGGAACCAAGCAGCTGGACGGATGAATATCGGCGGATTTTTAAACTTTTTGAAACGCATTTAAAATAGTCAGATATTTTTAGTTGCGGTCGAAATAAACCCTGCTTATTTTTCTGCAATTCAAAATAAGTAGTTCCGTCTAACAAATCCCTCTAAGACCATAACCAGGGGTTGGAGATGCCGCAACAAGATCAAACGATCGCAGCAATCCGGGAGGCCGTCCGCCTTTCTCCGGACAGTATTCCACTGCGCCAGCATTTGGCAGAATTGTTAGTTCAGCAGGGAGATTATCCTGCTGCCGAGCAGGAATATAGACAAGCGCTAATGTTGGCGCCGGAAGATATCAAGATCAAATTGGGACTGGCGGAAGTCTTTTTCATCCAGGAGAAAACTTCCGCGGCATTGGTGATCGTCGAAGAGCTTACCTCGAAAGATGAACCAGCCCCGGCAGCGCTCATGCTGCTTAGTCGCCTTTATTTACGTTCCGGAGATGAACAACAGGCAGCCGCAGCCTACAGCCGGGCGGTAAAATCCGACCCTACTTTATTTGACGCTGAGCTGGAAGTGCGTTTTCAGCCATTTCTGGAAGCGGAGAAGGCCGAAGATGAAGCGCGCAAACTGAAAATTCCCCTTGGCGGCGAAGCACCGCCGCCATCTCCCGATACAGACCTGGAACGCCCGGATATGTCTTTTAAAGACGTCGGTGGTATGGAAAAGCTGAAAGAAGAGATTCGGATGAAAATCATTCATCCGCTGGAGCATCCGGAAATTTACCAGGCCTATGGCAAGAAGGTTGGTGGCGGCATTCTGATGTATGGCCCTCCCGGCTGCGGGAAAACCTATTTGGCCCGGGCCACTGCCGGGGAAGTCAATGCTAATTTCCTCGCTGTTGGTCTGCATGATGTCCTGAACATGTATATCGGACAAAGCGAAAATAACTTACATGAGTTGTTCGAAATGGCCCGGGATAATCAACCCTGCGTACTCTTTTTCGACGAAGTTGATGCGCTGGGTGCCAGCCGCAGCGATTTGCGCCATAGCGCCGGGCGGCAGCTGATCAACCAGTTTCTCTCTGAGATGGATGGCGTTAGTGCCTCCAACGAAGGCGTGCTGATTCTCGCTGCTACCAATGCCCCCTGGCATCTCGATTCCGCATTTCGCCGGCCGGGCAGATTTGACCGGATTATTTTTGTGCCGCCCCCGGATGCGGAAGCCCGGGAAGGTATCCTGAAGATTATGTTGAAGGATAAGCCGACGGATGATATTCAATATGCTAAAATTGCGAAAAAAACCGAGAATTTCTCCGGAGCGGATCTGAAAGCGATTGTTGATATTGCTGTGGAAAACAAGTTGGAGGCCGCGATGAAAGCTGGTCGCCCCTCGCCACTGGAAACCAAAGACTTACTCAATGCATTAAAGCAGTTGCGCCCAACAACCAAAGAATGGTTTTCTACAGCCCGAAATTACGCGCTCTATTCCAATCAGAGTGGAATTTATGATGATATTCTATCTTACTTGAAGATAAAGTAATCATCTTTATCACCAGGATACATTTCGCCCCGAATGGGGCTTAAATGAATCTAAAAATTTTTAGTTCTGTAAATATGTCGTCCCGATGGGACGATGAAAGCAATAGCTGTTTGAGTTGGCAGAAAAGCCCTGTAGGGGCGATATCTTAATAGCAATTATTTCTCACACCGAAAATTAACAGCCAGCAGATTTTTATAGCTTTATAGGAGAAGCGCAATATGTCAGCGAATCTGGAACGTGCCCAGCTCTTGTTTGAGCAATCCCGATATCCCCAGGCGGCGGAAGAACTGCAGCAGGTTGTCGCGGAAGATCCGGAAAATGCCTATGCCCATGCCTTGCTGGCACTGACGCTTTCAGAAATGGGGAAGCCAAAGTTTGCTTTGGATTCTGCGAAGCAAACGATTGCCCTTGCACCGGATTGGGATTACAGCTATTACGTCATGAGCATCATTCTCTTTGAGCAGGACAAAATCCGTGAATCAAAAAGTGCGATCATGCAAGCGATCGAGATTGAGCCGGAAGATGAACGCTATTTTGCTTTGTTGAGCAATATACATTATCAGAATAAAGACTGGCAGTTGTCATTAGAAGCTGCTGAAGAAGGATTGCGCATTAATTCTGAAAATGTACAATGTGCCAATCTGCGCGCGATGGCTTTAACCCAGTTGGGGCGGAAAGAAGAAGCCGGGATAACCATTAAAAGCGCTTTACACAAAGACCCGGAAAACGCGCTTACCCATGCGAATCAGGGCTGGACGCTCCTTCAGCAAGGAGATCATAACTCCGCTATGAATCACTTTAAGGAAGCTTTACGGCTGGATCCGACAATGGACTGGGCTCGGGAGGGAATTGTTGAAGCTTTAAAAGCCCGGAATCCGATTTACCGGATTTTCCTGAAATATCTCTTCGCCATGTCCCGCTTAAAAGAAGGCATGCAATGGGCAGTGATTATCGGTGCATACGTATTATACCGGGTGTTGCTGAGTGTGGTCGAATCGAACCCTTCGCTGGAACCTTTGTTTTGGCCAATTGTCGGGCTCTATCTCGGGTTTGTGCTGCTTACCTGGGTTGCCGATCCATTATTTAACCTGTCGCTCCGTCTCAATGCTTTTGGCCGCCTGGCTTTATCCGAAGAGCAGATCACCGCGTCCAACTGGATAGGGGGATTTCTCCTGGCCGCATTGATTATGTTCCTGACCGGTTTTGCCACCGGGAACAGTACTTATTACTTTATTGGTGCCGGTTGCGCCACGATGATCCTGCCGGTTTCCGGGATATTCAAAGTTCACAAGTCTGGTAGCCGCCGCTTCCTGATTGGCTATAATGTCGTATTATGTGTTGTCGGTGGACTGGCTGCTTACCTGGCACTAACCGGTGTCCGGCAGGGCGTTGGGCTTGGCGGACTCTTTATTCTCGGGGTCGTGGCTTATACCTGGATTGCTAATTTCTTTATCGGCCGGGGTTAACCGGAATTTCACTGAGGCTGTAGATGAGAGAAAATAGAAACTACAAGATGAATCCCTGGTTGCTTCGGGTAATTTGGGCTTCGCTAATATTGCTAATAGGATATATGATGTTCCCCTGGCTGATTCGTAAGATGATCTATCCGGCGCCGTTTTTCAACGTCGGAGCGCCGCCGCCGCAAATCGAAGAAGTACCATTAACATTAGCCGATGATACGAAAGTGTATGCCTGGTTAAAGCGTTCGAACCATGCCCCAAATGACAGCACGCCACTGTTGCTCTTTTATCATGGTAACGGCGAAAACCTCAAGTCAATGCAAATGGGGGGGATGTTTGAAGCATTTGCCGATCTCGGCGTTCATTTTCTTGCCTTGGATTATCCCGGTTATGGGAAAAGTGAAGGTAGCGCCTCGGAGGAATCCATATTGGCTGCTGCTGACCAACTTTTTGTTTGGGCGAATGAGGCGTTCCCCAATGCCCCGAAAATTATCGGAGGTTGGTCGCTGGGGGCAGGGGTCGCCTTCCAAAATGCTGCGGAGAATTCTGCAAATATAGATGGCCTCCTGGTGATCAGTCCCTGGTCATCCCTGCCGGATGTCGCTGCTGCTCACTATCCACGTTGGATGGTCAATTCGTTGCTGAAGGAGCAGTATGATTCCCGTAAGGCCGCGGAAAAGATTACTTGTCCGGCATTGGTGATTCATGGGGAGAGAGATGGGATTATTCCATTTTCGCAGGGCAAAGTTGTGAAAAATCATTTAGCCGGAGAGGTAACCTGGCTGCCGGTGGCGAATGCCGGTCATAATGATATTTTTCAGCGGCAGGTTGTTTGGGAGGCTGTTGGGGTGTTTCTCAAAAATTTTATTGCCGCCGAGTGAGCCTTTGGCCTACTCTTGCTGGAGTGTGTAATGCCTTCGGCATAGATACGGCAACGATTAACGGACAACGAGCAACGAAATCCTTACTCCCAGGTGCGGACCCGGTCGAAGGCTTTGAAGAGGGTTTGCCGGAGACCATTTTCTGGGATTAATTTTACATCCAGTTTCAGGCCTTCATTGAGCATTCGGGTGAATTGACTGATATTGTAAAATTCGTCATAGGCTTCTCTCGTGCGGAAAAGCGGGATTACGGAGGTGTTCGTAATTAATGGGTCGGGGTCTTTCGGGAGGTAGCCGTTTTCGATCGCCCGTTCGTAATCCTTTGTGCCGGGAATTGGCGAAAAAGAGGCCAGGCGAACATGAATACCGAGGCTGTTGGCATAGAGAATCGTTTCCAGCACTTCTTCCTGGGGTTGATTCGGTAAGCCCATAATGATGTAAGTTTCCAGATCGCGCGGGCGATAACCGGCCTTGATCAGATTTTTGACCGCGCGGGTCATTTCCCCCGGGGTAATCTTATTGTGAATATCCCGCATGCGCTCTTTCGCCACCGATTCCAGACTGAGCCGGATAGTTTTAAATCCACTGTCAAACATTAGTTGTGCCAGTTCTTCATCGATATAGCGGGCATGGAGGCCGTTGGGTGTATGGAAGCGTAAATCCTTTTTGCGGGCGGCAACTTCCCGGAGAATTGGCTTGATATGCTTCTTCGCCTGCATGAAGAGCGCATCATCGTAAAAAGCGACATCCTTGACGCGGAACCGGCGAGTTTGACTGAATATCTCTTCTATAACCGCATCCGGTTTGCGCTGATTAAAATTCTCATCAATTTTATAGGTCGCGCAAAAAGTACAGCGAAAAGGGCAGCCGCGTGAAGCCATGGTAATGTAGTAATCGACATGACGATAAAGCTCGAAAGCAGGGTAGGGGAAGTCGTCAATATTGGTTGGGTGATTCTCACGCAGATGCGGCATCTTGAGAATATCCGCCAGAATATTCGCTGCTTCAATTTCTCCGGGGCCAGTCACAAGGTGATCCGGCGCCAGCAGTTGTTGCGCATGGTCGGGCATCAACGAGGCGTAAATTCCTCCTAGTAAGATCGGTACACCGGGAAAGTGCTCCCTGCAAAGCTCGATCACACGACGCGGACCAGGATACCAATAGGTCATACCACTGGTTACCAAAATTGCGTCTGGTGCCGGGCGGTTTTTCAATTCTGAGATGAAGATATCTTCCGGCCAGCCATAGCGGGCAAAATGCCGGGGCATGTAGGAAAGGCATTCCGGATTGGGGATAATTTCCCGGTGAAACTGCCCGATGCCGTAGCGGGTCAACTTCGGTTTGCTGCGGCCCTGGCGTTTTAAAAGATCCGGGTGGTGCTTATCCATACAGTCAATTAAACTGGCTTCAACACCGCGGGATTTCAGATAGGCAGCAACATATAATAATCCCAATGGACGACTAAAATGATCGTACGCTGCAAAGTCGTAAATCCAGGGATTAATACACAATACATGAGGTGTTTTGGTTGCCATATCCATATCCAGTAGTTCCCTCAATTATAGTGTGCATTCCATCTTGAAGCAAACAAATTCGGCCCGGAAAATTTCTTTCTGATTGATTAAATCATTAGTGCCTGCTAACTTCTGAAACAACTTCCTACAGCAAAACTAAACATAGTGCGGAGGCTCCGATGAATAAGGTTCGGCGGATGTTTTCTATTATATTTATCTGTGTATTGATGCACCTGATGATTTCTCCAATGCATGGGCAAAGTAAAAAGCCAGCTTCAAAGTTTAACCGACCTTTTCTTTATCTAAATTATAATTTCGTTCCGGACACTTTATTGATAAACGGAGAAGTGCCCAATCCAGAGAATATCGTGCCCTATTCGAAAACCCGTTACAAACTCCAGTATTATGGGGAAAAGGAAAAAGATTATCACATCCGGGCAAGGCTTTTTGGCAGTTTACCGATTGATGAAACAGTGACCTTGAACTCCCGCGTAAAAGTTCTGAAAATAAAATTTCGGCTGGACCGCTCTGTTCTAAAGAATAAGGAAATAAACCCTTATGAAGTATTGCCGCTGAAGCATGTTGTTGGTCAGCCATCTTTGGTTACTCATGCCGGAGTAAAGCGGCTAAATTACCTTACATTTGCAGCGACATATATTCCTTTTGCACTTGCCCGCAGCAATGGTTTTAAAAATGATCATACCCTGGCAGCGATTACTGCCGGAATATTCCAATCGCTGCATGGCGTATATGTTCAACATCGCCGCTGGCATAGTGATAGTGGTCGCTATCAGGCACCTAATTTCGGGATGAATAATAAATGGGGATTTAATCTGAGCTTTGCATCCTTGGATGATAAAGGAAAGGGAAGCATTAACGATGTCCGGGAAACCGAATTAGGGCGCAGCACTTACAATGTTGCCCATACATCTATTCGGGAGTTTCGGGATTATGGCATTACGTTTGGTTTGGAGCGGTATCTTAGTCGCTCGGTATTTCTTAATACTAATTTAACCTATTCGCCGACTGATGCCGTTGTAGAATTGGCAGATACTGTTCGCTACGGCGCCACCCGCATTCCACACCTGTTTTTACTGGAAGAAAAATTTCATTCACTAACGGTCGATCTAAATCTAAACGTAACTGTGTTGAAGGTGCTTCATCATGAGTTAGCTCTGGGCGCTGGTGGCTACTGGGGAAATGGGGTGAAATTATCGGGTGAATTCCCAATAAAAATTACTGCAAGTCGGGAAGAATACGATACCGTTAGCACCACTTATGAATTTAAGCGTGGTGGCCTCTCGTTGAACTTTATTGCCAAAACTCAATTGAGCAGACACTTTGGCTATCACTTTCGGGTGAGTTATTTGGGAGGAACATCAGTAACCGCAGTTGAAGAGAAAAAACGCTATAACAACTGGAATATTCATGTTGGTTTTAGCTTTCGCTAAAAGGGCAAAGGGCGATTCGTATTGTTTTGAAATGGAATGGAAACTATATTCATTCACTAGGCTAATTTATCCCTGTTTAATATTTGGAGGATTGTAATGTCCGTTATTAGTAACAAAATTTTGCGGGTTTTCTTTGTCGCTGTGTTAGCGATTTTTCTCGGCAGTAACGCGTTTGCCCAGGACGGCGAAAAAGCAACTGGCTTCCATGCGGATTTTCTGAAAGCGTTTGACGATGCAGCCGGAAAAGTCACCAGTCTCGCCGAAGAAATTCCGGCTGAAAAATACGATTGGCGCCCTGCTGAAGGCGTTCGTTCCGTAAAGGAATCATTGATGCATATTGCCGGCGCAGACTTCTTTCTGGCGATGTCCCTGGGAAAAGATTTACCGGAAGGGATCAACCCTCGCGAACTGGAGAAAACCATTGAAACCAAGGAAGCAGCGATGGAAATGCTGAAGAAATCGATCGCTCACGTCCGGTCTGCCATCGAAGCAGTACCTGCCGAAGACCTGAACAATGAGATCGAATTGTTTAACGGGAAAGCTTCCCTGCGGAGAGTAATTATGATCGTTGGCGATCATATGAACGAGCATTTGGGGCAATTAATTGCCTATGCTCGCTCCAACGACGTAGTGCCTCCGTGGAGTCAATCAAACAATTAGCGATTCTTAGATCAGGTATTCTAAAAAAAATGAACCCCTGAAAGCGATTCAGCTGCTTTCAGGGGTATTCTTTTCTATGCTGTTTTCTGCTAATTACATTACCGAATGCAAAAAGCGGGACAGTAAACTATCATCCTTCATGCTGCGTCCGGTGGCATCACCGGCATCGAAAAACAAGGTATCCTGCATTTCGGTGGTGTCGGCGAGGAAGTAAGCACCATGTCCGGAGGATTGTGCTGGTAAGCTGTTACTGCCATTTTGAACATTTCCACTATAAACCAGCAACATCAGTAAAATGCCCAGGCCAAAGGCGGCCCGATAAACCGGCATCCGGTATTTTAACAGAGCGGCGATATTGTCGATAATACGTTCACCGAAAGGCGCCTTCTGATGTTTCTCCGAAGCGAGCCGTTGCGTCAGATGTTTGAGGATCTGCGGATCAGGCGTGGGAGGTGCAGCCGGCGATAGCTCATCATGTAAATTCTCCAGCAATACAGCGTAATTTTGACACTCTTCGCAAATCTCGAGATGGTTTTCCAACCAGGCTGTGTCAACAGCGCTCAGAAAGCCCCTTTTTTTCCGGGCAATAACATCTTCCAGATCATTACAAGTTTTCGGGGTGATATTTTTCTGCAGCATATCTATAGCTCCCATTTCTGCGGATTGTATTCGCTTAAAGATTTTGATAATTTTCGGGTGACGTAAAAAATACGGGACTTCGTCGTGCCTTCCGAACAACCGAGAATCTCGCTGATTTCCCTGATTGAGAGCTGTTCCTGAAAGCGCAGTATGAATGTCGCTCGCTGATTTGCATCGCAATCTTCCAGTAAGATTTCGATACGTTCTGTTAATTGGTGATAATCGATTGACTTTTCGATACCGGGTTGACGCATACTCTCAATAGGGAGAATATCGTTGAGGTCGGTTTCGTAGTCCATCACCTTACGAACGTTCATCCGGCGATATTCATTCTTACACATATTGCTGGCAATGGTAAAAATCCAGGTAGAAAAGGTCGCACCATCCCGGAAGAGATGATGTTTATCGACAATCTTCAGAAAAAGATCCTGGAGAAAATCCTGGGATTTTTCCCGGTTAAAGCCAAGCATGCGATAAAAATAACTGAGCATTCGCTGGCTATAGCGATGATAGAGCACTTCGAATGCAGCAGCATCATTTTTCTGGACCCGTTGCATTAACTGTTCGTCGCTGTAGTCCTGATAATTTCGTTTGAAGAAGGCCATATTAATTGATTTGAATCCTTTTTAAATAACTTTCCAGGTCTGCTTCCTTACCACTTCTTTGGGCAATTTCCCGGGCAAAATTTTCGATGCTGGCAGCTTTGCCGGGCATTTTTTGTTGTTGATAGTATGACATTAATATCATCATTGCAGCAATATAGTTCCCATTTAATTGCTTTTCGATAATCCCGGTTGAAAGATACTTTTCACTATACCATTGATTCTTGAGATAATCCAGCCGAAAACGCTCTTCCCAATTTTTTTGCAGCGCGGCAACATTATCATATTTACGCGCCTGATAACGATAGGCCAGGCCCTCATTAAACAGACTATCGGAAAAAGGTTTTAGCACGGAAGGATGAACGGTAATTGCAAAAAAGATTGGCAGGGTGGGATAATCCTTTGCCAATTGCTCGCAAAGGGCGGGAAAAAAACGGCGGTCATTTCGTTTCGGTAATGTTGATAAATCCAGGTCGACATCCCGCTCCCGAAGCCGCTGCTGCAAATATCCGTCGTAACCACGGCTCATGGAAATATTTAGCACGGTAACGTCCGGACGGATATTTTTGACCTGCTGGAGCATCCATGCCGGGTAGGTGTCATTATCGCCATTGGTAAAGAGGATGGCGTTCTCCGCAGTCGACATTAACATGTTGTAATTGTAATTGAGCAATCCCGGAGAGATATCCGCACTGCTGTAAAGTTTATGATTGAAGCGGCGCAGATTGGCAGTATCCCGGGAAATTTCGTGCTGTATGATTAAACCATAATAAGTATCTGGATTGTCTGGCTGGAGAGAATAGGCTTTTTCCAAAGCGCGTTGGTTACTGTTATCCTGCCGATAACGAAGAAAGTTGTACTCGTAGCTATCTTTAATATGCGTCTCCGCCCGATCGAGAATTGCTGCCAGTTTGCTTTTTTTCTCCTGCTGGGCCCCCACATTTCCCCAATAGCTGTATTCGGTGGCAATGTAGAAATTCATCCAGGCGTCGGCATTGGCCGGGTTACGCTCAATTTCTGCTTCCCAAAGTGCAGCCTGTTTTTGATACCACTCCAGGCCCATAAATCCCGTACGCTTGATAAAGTGAACTTTTTCCGGTTCGCTGCTGTGGCCATCATTGGCAAACAAAAGCAGCAGAAGCAGCACAAGGCCGCTCAATAATCCCGCAACGGTAAGGTATGATAATTTTTTTTGCATCACTGCATATTCTCCTTCTGAACAAATGGTATTACACGGCAATGTGAAGTGGGTTTTATAAAAAGGCAAAAATATTCACCACAACTCCCGGGAAGATTTTAGCAGTTGCAGAAACTTCCTTCTACCTGTAAATTGGCGTTTATGGATAATCTGAATGGATTGATTGCGATTATAAACCGGATGATCATATGAAACTGCCCCGTGCCCATCATCTCCCTGCAGAAGTGCTTGCCGGGCAATTAATTATGCCGGTGCTTTATGTTGGCTATCAGAATCGTGAAGCGCCGGAATTTCGGCGAATTGTTCGCATGGTAAAGCAACATCATGTTGGTGGTTTCATTTTCTTTTATGGGCATCCGGCTGACCTGCGGCAATGGACCTCCGAGCTAAATAAGGCCAGTCAATTTCCATTGATGTTCGGTGCTGATTTGGAACGTGGATTTCGCAGCGTTTTTGCGGAAGGCACCATGTTTCCCCATGCGATGGCGCTTGGCGCAGCAGATAATCTGCAAATTGCCGAGGATTTTGGTGATGTGCTCGCCCGGGAAGCCCGTAGTACCGGTATCAATATCTTCTTCGGCCCGTCGTTGGACCTTGCCAATGACCCGGCGAATCCGATTATTAATATTCGGGCCTATCATCAATCTCCTGAGAAAGTAGGACAGATCGCAGAGCGGATTATCAAGACTGTTCAAAAATACGGGATCGCCTGCGTCGGAAAACATTTCCCTGGACATGGCGCAACGGATCGTGATTCCCATACCGATTTAACGGCGCTAAGCAAATCACTTGCAGAACTGAAAAAATCCGAGTTTCAGCCTTATCGAAATGCGATCGATGCCGATGTAAAAGGCTTGATGGTTAGTCATCTAACCCTGCCGAAAATGAAGTTGCCGGCAACACTTTCTCCGGAAGTGAACCGTGCGATTATCCGCGATGACTGGCGCTACGATGGTGTTGTTTTTACTGATGCAATGGATATGGGAGCGGTAGCGGATCATTATTCCCCCGTTCAATTGGCTTGCGAACCGATACTAGCAGGGGCGGATGTGCTTTTAATGCCCCGGCAGGTGCCACTTATTCATCAAATTCTTACCCGGCGCATTGAAACAGACAATCATTTTCGCCAGCAGGCAGAAGCCGCAGTGGAGCGAATTTTTCGCCTGAAAAAGTGGCTGCATAAAAAGATGCCCGCACAAAATCATCCCTTGCGCGTCAATAAGTGGATTGCTCATCCCAATCATAAAGGGATCGCTGCCGGCGCGGCAGAATCTGCGATTACCTTGCTGCATCAAAGCGATCGTTTTCCCCTGAAACTGAATAAAGTTAGTCGGGTCGACCATTTTATTTTTACCGATAGCGAGTTTAAAGACCAGCCCCTAACGGATTTTTGCCGGGAGATGCGTGGCTTTTTCGACGACGTTGCAATTTATAATAATCCTTCGAAAACATCTTTGCCGAAAAAGAAGGCTGAGGGAAATGCCATCGCGGTGGTATCGATATATCTGCGAACATTTGGCGGCCATGTGCAAACGTTGGACTGGCAGGCGATTAACGCATGCCTCCATCATTGCCGGCAAGCCGGGCAGCCGCTGGTAATCTTTCTATTCGGGAATCCTTTCCATATCGATGTATTGCCGGCGGACCATGGCGCGGATGCGCTGTTTCTGACCTATTCCTATGTGCAGGCGTCTCAGCAAGCAGCTTTTAAAGCGCTGTGCAGCTTTATTGAAATTGATGGAAAACTACCGATCACACTTCAGAATTTTAGTAAAGCAGTTCATTTGCCCCGTCAGGATTATTCTCTGAAACAGGTGGATGAGCCTGATGATTGGCCCGGCGTGGATCAGGTCATCGCTGAAGCGATTCAGGATGAAATCTTTCCGGGATGTGTGCTGTTGGCAGCCAAAGAAGGGGAGATTCGTTATTGGAAAGGTTACGGTAAATATGCATACGAATTTGACGCAGCAGCGGTAACAAGGGAAACGGAATACGATCTGGCTTCAGTCACAAAAGTCGCTGCAGCGACGACCGCCATCATGAAGTTGCTGGACAGGGAAATGCTTGCAATTGAACAACCGATCAGCGATTTCTTTCCGGAATTGACGGATCCGGATAAAAAGCAAATAACCGTCGCGGATTTGCTGAGCCATCAGGGAGGTTTTCCCGCCTGGATTCCTTTTTATGAAAAACTGGAAGGCCAGCAAGCAATTGTCCGGGAAATTCTTCAGACGCCACTGAGCTATCCAATCGGGGAGAAAAGCATCTACAGCGATCTGGGGTTTATCCTTTTGGGAGAAATTGTAGAACGTGTTAGCGGGCGGGACCTGGCAACGTTCTGCCGGAATCATATCTTTCAACCGATGGGGATAACATCTTTCAGCTTTACGCCGGTGCAGAAAAAACGAGCGCAATTTCCGCCAACCGGAAAGGACGGATATCGGGAGAACATCATTCAGGGAGCAGTCAATGATGCCAATTGTTTTGCACTCGGTGGCATCGCCGGGCATGCGGGACTCTTTGGAAACGCCAAAGATGTTGCTGCAATTGGGCAGTTATTTCTGCAACAAGGTATCTATAATGGACAGCGAATTTTTTCCGGAAAAACGATTCGGCAATTCTCCCAACGTTTTAATCCGGATATTTCCGCCCGAACGCTTGGCTGGGACACACCCACGGAAAATAGTAGCAGTGGCAATCATTTCTCGAAGGAGTCCATCGGTCATCTGGGATTTACCGGCACTTCGCTGTGGATCGACCTTGCCCGGGAAATAATCATCGTTCTGCTTAGCAACCGGGTACATCCCGATCCGGAAAGAACCGGCATTAAAACCGTTCGCCCGAAAGTGCATAACGCCATCATGGAAAAACTGCTCGCAAAAAGATAGCACTTTATAAATCCCCCAAAATTCTCCCCATGCCGAAAGTTTATCCAAAACAATTTGGCATATCCGATCCAAACAGATAAGCAAATTTGCTCATCTGCTCATCTGCTCATCTGCTCATCTGCTCATCTGCTCATCTGCTCATCTGCCCATTTGCCCATTTGTTACTCATTCACTATCCGAAGAAACTCCCGCCATGGCCCGATTTCACTGGCATATTGCTTCGCCATGACCCGCGCT
The DNA here is from genome assembly GCA_028284905.1 of Calditrichia bacterium. GTDB lineage: Bacteria > Calditrichota > Calditrichia > RBG-13-44-9 > J075 > JACKAP01. The sequence continues at coordinate 109,874 of JANQQU010000073.1, read as the reverse complement.
ATTTGCCGGATATGTCCCAAATCGTGAACTACCCAGGTCGATAGCAGTTGCTTTAAATTAACCTCTCCAAAATTCGGATGAATACCGGTTTTCAAATAATCCGCTTCGGTAATGTTCAGCTCTTTTAGGATCTTAATATTCTTACCACGTAGATCTTCGAACTCTGTCAATAGCATCTCGAGGGTTTTTCCTTTAGAGTCATTAAGCATCGCAAATCGATCAAATGGAGTAAACGATTTGTCCAGATCATCTGAGAGGGTAATTCGTAATCTGGCGATCCAATCGGTCTTCTCACCATGCACCAGATGCCCGACGATATCGAAAGGACTCCAGCTATCATCACCTTCATTTGAGTGTATCCAGCTTTCCGGCAAACCGCTTAAGAAAGCCCTTAACACACCTGGTGTTCGCTCAAGAATCGGTATTGCTTCAGCCAAATCAAATGTTTTCATCTGTTGCTCCTTTTTTAACTGCTGCCAATGTGTGGATATACAAATTGATTGTTACCGGAGAAATAAACAATCATACTTAATTGATTCTACAGAACTGATGTATTTCATCTGATTGAAATGTATAATCTGGAAATAAAATGTCGCTAATATTTTTCGATTTATTGGGAGGAGTAAGATTTTAACCCGGAAATAAAAACTGCGGACCTTGCATATTGCCGTGCAGAAGTCCGCAGTGATGGATTGTATCCCGGAGAGGACGTTATTTTTTTACCGCTTCGATAGTTGCGGAAACGATGTAATCTTCGACATTCCCATTCGGCACCCACTCCTTGATGAAAGACCGACTTTCATCTTTCGGAGCGATCTGAATATCGGAAAAACCGGCTTCCTGCAGCATCTGCTCAATGTCTGTTATTTGCGATGCACCAGCGACACAACCGGTATATAGCGCCAGATCTTTACGAATATGCTCCGGTAATTCCGTGGATGCGACGACATCAGAGATCGCCAGTCTGCCGCCCTTGTCCAATACCCGGAAAGCCTCTTTGAATACCTGTCCCTTATCCGGGGAGAGATTGATGACGCAATTCGAGATAATCACATCGACGCTATTGTCAGCGATGGGGAGATGTTCTATTTCTCCAAGGCGGAATTCCACATTCCCATAACCACCCTTCTCGGCATTGCCCCGGGCTTTTGTGACCATTTCAGCGGTCATATCAACACCAATAACCTTGCCGCTGTCGCCAACTTCCCTGGCAGCGAGAAAACAATCAAATCCACCGCCGCTACCGAGGTCTAACACTCGTTCACCCGGCTGCAGGGCAGCAATTGCGCCAGGGTTGCCACAGCCTAATCCCATGTTTGCACCTGCCGGCACAGTATTGATTTCCGAATCAGAATAGCCTAACGCCCGAGCTGTCTTCGCCGGGTCTTTCTCCGTGGTTTCCGTGCTGCAACAACCTGGGTCGCAACAGCCAGTGGTTTCTGTTTGAGCGATGTTGCCATAATTTTCCCGTACTGCTTCCCGAATTTCTTCTTTCGTTAATGTTGCCATGATAGGTCCTTTCTGTAATTTGTTTTCAACTTTCGCTCTTGTGGACGCGCCCCCCTGGGAATGGACGCAAATTGCCTACGAACCCGGATTGAGATTTTGTCTGCTACATCACCATCGCCCGGGCGGATTCGCGTTTTTTGTTATTAGGACATAAGGGAGGGAATCCTGTGAAAGACCGTTAGTATACAGCGGTTCTCAAAATGTCTGACTGAAACCCGTTCACCGCGTAGGATCGTCGAAGCGAGTGGAGGCTAATATGGATTATATTGAACGTCTAAAGAGTATTGAGCAAACCGAGCAGATAGAAAATGTCTTTATCATATACCATCCGGAAGATATTGATTTTGCCGCTCACCTGGAAAAAGTTTTAAAAAATTATCGTCCCCCCGATGAACTGGGAGGCTCAGGTACGCCCCTGAAGATTTTCAAAGATGCGCATGATTTACCGGATGATATCTATTACACCCCAATACGCCAACGCTTTGAACAGTGTCAAAAGCTGATTGTAGTTTGTACCCCCCGCGCGCGGCAGAACAATGACCTCGATGAAAAAATCAGAAAATTCGCTGTGCAGAATGGTGCCCGAAATATCACCCCGGTTATTTTTGAAGGACTGCCAAACCATCTTACTGAGGATGACAAAAAAGAGTTTGGTGCTTTGCCGGAAGTGCTGTATGAGTTGCTGCCTAATCCGCAATGGGTGAATTTTAGCGGATTCAATCTTCAAAAAGATAAGCTGCACAAGGAAGGGTTTGAAAGTGAATGGTATACCCTTCTGGCAGAATTAAGCGGCCAGAAACGGCTGGACCTGGCACAACGCGAACGGAATCGGGGCTTTCGTCGCCGTCGTCATCGTCTTCTGGCAATCTCGGCATTACTGGGCCTGTTACTGACAGTCGGCGGACTTTATCTGCAAAAATATTATGGGGAAATTGCTGCCCGGGAACGCGCGCTCAGCCTGGCATTGGTCGATGAAAGCCGGCAAAATAGTCAGCAAATGTTTTCGGAAAACCGCATTATGCAGGCACTTTTTTACGCTTCAGAGGCATTAGATGCTGCGCCGGATCCTGAGCTTCGAACCGAGCTCCTGGCAGAAAGTAGAAAGTATGAGCCGGTGCTTCGGCTGGGGCAAATTTTCCGTCATCAGGGAGAAATTAACGGCGCGATTTTTAATCCGGATTATACAGAAATCTTTACCTGGGGAGACCAGGGAAAGATTAAACGCTGGCATGCAAAAAGCGGTGCAGCGATTGACGGTGGAGAAACGCATCAGGGCGCTGTAAACGGTATCCGGTTTACTGAAAATGGGCAGAAAGTGCTCTCCTGGGGCGAGGATGGATATCTGAAACTATGGTCGATTGATGGCGTTTCCCGCTCGAAGATATCTATGAATCATGGTGATGGCGTCGTCGATGCACAATTCGATCAGAAGGAAACCCGGGTGATCAGCATTGGCAAAAACTTTTCCGCCAGGATTTTTCAATTATCCGATGGAAAGCCGCAAGGTCCCCCGCTGGAACATGATGGTTGGATTAACGGTGCACTAATGAATGCCGATGAATCCATCCTGCTTACCTGGAGCGATGACAGCACGCTGAAATGCTGGAACGTTGCAAATGGCCGTTTGTTAATGCAGCCTTTGCGGCACAAAGGGGCAGTGCAGGGAGCGATCTGGTATAAAAATGAATCGCAAATTATTTCCTGGGCGACGGATGGTGAGGTCCGTTTCTGGTATGCAAGAAACGGGCAACCAGTGGGAAAAACGCTGAAACATGATGGTGCAGTCAGTGGGGTTTGCTTAAATCAAAATGAAACCCGGATGCTCTCCTGGGGGCGGGATAATACTGCCCGGCTATGGCAAGTTGAAGATCGGCTGCAGATTGGTGATCCGCTTTATCACGATGGTTGGGTTTTTGGTGCCGCATTTAATAACAGCGAAACTCGTGTGCTCACCTGGAGCTATGATAATTCCGTCCGCATCTGGGATACCAATACCGGTAAGCAAGTCGGCAATGCTTTTTTACACAGTTCAGGGCCGTTAGGGAACGATGCCGGTATCTTCGGTGCTGCATTCAATAGTGCCGGGGATTATATCCTTACCTGGGGTGATGATAACACCACCCGTCTTTGGAGCATTCGCACCGGCCGGCAACTGGGGGCATCTTTACATCACGACAATAAGGGACGGCAAAATCATGAAGTTCGCGGCTGTGTCTTTAACGCGGATTTTACCCGGGTAATTACCTGGAGCAGCGATAGCACTGCCCGTTACTGGGAATCTCTTAAACAGATATCAGATGATTATCGCAATGAGGCTGTGTTGGACCTGGATTTCCCGCAGGATGCTTACAAAATGCAAATGATGGCGTTGACCGGTACGCGGATGGACTCTGCCTCCCGGCAAATCGAATGTCTGAGCGTCAGTGAATGGGACAGTTTGTCTGCTACCTTTGGCGAGCTGGCCCGGAAGCATGCCCGGAAATGCGATTATCCGGAAGGAAATTTATGGCTGCGTTTCTTTCCGCCGAATAAATAAAAACGTCATCCTGCCGAAGCAGGATGACGATCATCAGAGGAGGGAGAGGGATTTGATGGTTTGAGATGATAAGGGATTTCTGTAGTTATCGGGAGCGCCGCTTGGTTTCCCGGGAAGACTGCCTCCGGGATTGCTTGCTGCTTCTCTCCGATTTTTGTCGTGACTTCTGAATCGATTTGCCGGAAGAACGGCGACTGCTCTGGCGCTTGCTACTTACCGATTTTGTCCGCTTGCGATCATCCTGCCGTACTTTCTGGCGGGAAGATTTTCGCTGCTCCTGCCGCCTGTCCTTACGAACCTTGGCGACCTGCTGCTTACGACTATCATTCCTTTTAGACTTTCGATAAGTGTTGCTTTTCCGCTCTGTCCGGGCTTTAGCTACTTTTTGCCGTTGCCGGTCTTCTTGCCGCTGCTTCTGCCGGTAATCATTCTGCTTGCGCTGATTGATCTTCCGAATGTCGTTTTGGCTTCTCCGCCGTTTCTCTTCCCGGGAGACCCGCTTTTCCAACTGTCTGCCTTTATTTTGGCTTTCGAGCCGTTTTCGGGTATCTCTCCGTTGGTCAGAATCAACACGCCGTCGTTGGCGATTGTCGGTAACCCGGCGGTTATCCTTGCGGGCTTCCCGTTGACGCACTGCATCTTTACGGCGTTGGCGATTGTCAGTCACCCGGCGGTTATCCTTACGGACTTCCCGTTGGCGAACTGCATCTTTACGGCGTTGGCGATCTTCCCGCCGGGTATCCTGGCTGAGTGGCCTTTCTACCTGACGTCCGCGTTCCCGCTTCTGATCGTAGCGTTTCCGGTCCTTATTGCGTGGTCGGTTAACAACCGCATTCCTGCGTCCGCGTTCCCGCTCATTTACGCCATAATTGCGCCTGCGTTGATCATTTCGCTGCCGTTTTTTATAACGATCCCAGCCACGCTTGCGATATTTATGCTTCGGTTTGCTGTAATGCCGGGATTTATAGTGATAGTTCCGGTAGCGATACGGACTGTAATAATGCCGGTATTTTGCCCGGTAACGGGGATACCAATAGCGCGGTTTGTAATAACTATAGCGCGCACGATGGTAGTATCGGGGATAATAAGTTATCGGCCGATAGTAAGTCACCGGATAGTAATACGGATCATAGTACGGATCGTAATACGAGGTTGAGCAATAGAACGGATCATCGAACCCGAAACTAAAGGAGATAAATGGATAACTCGATAATATTGCGCCGATCCGGAAATAACGCCGGGGGTAATAGCTTGGATAATACTTCTTGACGATGATGATATTGCCGTCGTCATCATAATCATAGTCGTCATAATAATAGTCATCATCATAATCGTCATAATCATAATAATCGTCGTCATCACCATAATCATCGTAGCCATCATCACCGTTGTAATCACGGTCATAATATTCCCAGTCATCATCATCACGGTCCCGGTCAAAATCCGCATCCGTCAGGATCAGCTGGGCAGTTGCACTACCCTGTAAAAGCAGTAGGGCAAGACCGGCGAAGATCAATGTGGATAGATAATGTTTCATGATGTATCCTTCCCTTGTTTAAAAGTACCACTTTAATCTGCTTCAAATTCGATACCGAAAATTTGAATTTAGGGAAAGAAAATAGAAGATTAGGTTTTAAGTCTTTGTTGTTAAATGGTTTATGGCGAAAAAAATGAGTGGGGAGTTTTTCAGGGAAAGAAAATAATGCTAACAAGGTTAACAGTTTAAAGTGTTAACCTTGTTAAAAATGTCGAGAAAATTAACCGGCTGCTTCAAATAACTTTCGAACAACATCCATGGAATTAACACCTTCAGCTTCAGCGTTGAAGTTGGTAACGATGCGATGGCGGAGCACCGGAATTGCGCAGGCGCGCACATCTTCTTCCGAAGGGGTAAAGCGGCCAAGTAAAGCGGCACGGGTTTTTGCGCCGAGGATCAGATACTGGGATGCACGTGGTCCTGCGCCCCAATTTATCCATTCCTTCACAAATTGTGGGGCCTCGCTATAGTCCGGGCGACTCATATTTACCAGCTTCACCGCATATTCGATGACATTATCCGCAACAGCAATTTTCCGTAATACTTTTTGGCACTTCACAATTTCATCCGCGCCTATCACCTTTTTCAATTCCGGTGAGTAGTCGCCGGTTGTTGCTTTCACAATATCGACCTCTTCTTGAAAAGAGGGATAATCGATCCAGAGATTAAACATGAAGCGGTCCAGCTGTGCTTCCGGCAGGGGATAGGTTCCTTCCTGCTCGATGGGATTTTGAGTGGCTAAAACAAAGAACGGCTCATCAAGAATCATATCTTCCCCACCAGCTGTTACTTTGTGTTCCTGCATTGCTTCCAACAGGGCAGCCTGCGTTTTCGGTGGGGTTCTGTTAATTTCGTCAGCAAGAATAATGTTCGCGAAAATCGGGCCTTTAATAAAACGAAAAGCCTTCTTGCCACTGGTGCGGTCTTCTTCAATGATCTCCGTGCCGGTAATGTCCGAAGGCATCAGATCCGGCGTAAACTGAATACGATTAAATTTCAGTTCGAGCACTTTTGCAAGGGTATTGATCAATAAAGTTTTCGCCAAACCGGGTACGCCGACCAGTAAGCAGTGTCCACCGGAAAAAAGTGAAATAAGCAACTGGTCGATGATGTCTTCCTGACCAATAACAACTTTATGGACTTCACTTTTGATATCCGCATAGATGTTGGATAAGTTTTCCAGAAGCGCTACTTCCTGCTCGGTCACGTTTTGATGTGCGTTCATAGTTTCCTTCTCTGTTGGTTTGTATCGTGAAGCGGATTTTAACGATTATGCCTTCGCTAGTCAATTCAAATTTTAACGATTATGGGACGGCAAAGTGCCATCTGGATATTCTTTTGTAGAATATGGTTATGTTTAGTGTTCTCTGAAGAAATTTGTTCCGGAAATTCTCGACAAATCCCATTTCATTTTAAAATTTAGCGCAATAAATTCTGCTGAGGATGATCCAGAAATGAAATTCGTAAATCAAAAGCATAAATTCTCAACGAACAACGAACAACGAACAACGAACAACGATTATGAAAACAAGACTCATCGTCCACGGCGGGGCCTGGAATATTCCGGAAAATTTATTAGCAGACCATCTGCAAGGTGTTCATAAAGCTGTCGAAGAAATTGCGCCACGTCTGGCAGCGGGAATGACAGCCCTGGAGGCCGTAGAAGCAGCCGTCAATATTATGGAAGCAGACCCCACTTTTGATGCCGGGCGCGGTGCATTTCTCAACGCTGTAGGAGAAATAGAACTGGATGCTATTATAATGGACGGCTGCAATCTTGATGTTGGCGCTGTGGCTGCGATACAGAATTTATTGCATCCGGTAAGCGTTGCCAGGAAAGTAATGGAGGAAAGCGAACATGTTCTGCTGGTTGGTGCCGGTGCACAGTTGTTTGCCGAGAAACATGGATTTGAGATGCTTGATCCCCGTGAACTGTTAACCGAACGTGAATTAGCATTTTTCCAGTCGATAAAAGATGATCCGGATTTTCATACCCGGGATCCATTCGATCAGGCGCCGATGGGAACAGTTGGCGCGGTTGCAATGGATAGATTCGGGAATTTGGCGTCGGCGACATCTACCGGTGGCACGCCACGTAAATTACCGGGCCGGGTCGGAGATACACCAATTGTTGGCGCAGGGGCCTATGCGGATAATATCTCCGGGGCAGTTTCCGCGACCGGATGGGGAGAGGCAATTATGAAAACATTGCTCAGTAAAACGGCTTGTGATTACATGGAAAACATGTCTGCAAATGCAGCAGTAGAAAAAGCAGTGTCTTTGCTAAAGGAAAGGGCAAACGGGCTGGGTGGATTGATTGCGATCGACAGCAGCGGGCATTATGGCATTGCTTTTAATACGCCGAAAATGGCCCGCGCATACATTGAAAGTGATGGTAATATTGTTTCAGAAATAAATTAACCGATCACTTCCATCATACTAAAATTAAGACTGAACATGCTCATCTGCTTCATACTGCTTGCAGGAATCGTTCAGGGAAATGTTGATGTTTCTTAATCCGCAGCGATGATAAAAATCTTCCTCGGAATTATCGGCTTTACCGGTATTAATGTAGGCCAACCGATGCTTGCAAAACTGACAGGTTTTCGGAACTGTATCCTTCACCTTGTTCTGCTGGTTGGCATTTCCGGCAAATTTCCGGCAAAAATAAATAATTGAATCAAAGTTCATCGCAATCGCCTGCAAGATGTTGCGAATGCGAAGTAACACGTAAGCCTGGGCAAATAAGAGAACGGCCATTGCGACCAGAATAAAATTGACCAGGTTCATGTCCAGGGTTAATTGCTGCATATTCGGATCTCCTGTGATACCAATCGTTCAAGAATAAAAGTGTTCTACTTTAACTATATCCGAACGGCAGCAAATTAGCGGTTAGTTCAGAAATCCAAGCGAAAGGCCGATGCCACCCCGAACAAAAAATCCGGTGAGGTCGAATTGGGAGTCACTAAGTAATTCCTCTTCGGCAGCCCCGTTGTTGGTTGTTTTTCCATCCAGATTTCCGACATTGCCGTATTGTAAGCCACCTTCGACCCACAACATCAGCGGTTCAGCCATCTTCAGGTGACCACCGACTGTCAACGCTGCGGTTATCGCATTGCCATTGAACTCTCCCCGGGCATCGGTAAGGTAATTGTTACTGGTAGAAACCGTTAAAGAGTTGGCTCTTACCAACAAATATCCAACACCTATACCGGCATAATAATTGACCCGGCGCCAGGAATTGTAGTTAAAGTAATAATGGAGATTCAGCACAAAATCGTAGAAGTCTATATCCCGTTGATAGTCAAATTGCCAACCGTCCTGACTAAAACTGGTGCTGACATCCTCATTGTAAAACGCTACACTTACATTGAAGAAATAATCTTCGTTTAAATGATATTCAATCTGACCGCCTAATACTGATTCACCATCAAATTTGCCGGCAGAAGGGACCGGGGCATCCAGCAGAATTCGGACATTATCAATATCATTTACAATTTTGCTGTTAACATCATTCAGCCGGGGGCGGTAAAAACCATAAAACGGTTTAATCGTTACCTGTGCCGCTACTGAACCCGTTATCAGCGCGCAAAATAATAGAATTTTCATCAGTAATTTGTGATCCATATTGTGAAATTCCTCTTCTGTAATTATTATATAAACAGGGCAATTATTTAGGGTAAAGAAATAGATAAACCGCGTAAAATATTATATAACATCGCACATAAAAGATGTTCCAATTCTTACAGGAATATTTTTTAAACATAAAAATTTATTGGTTGTTTCTTTATTTTTTTTTCTTATAATATCCCAGATTACAATACATTCGGGAAGAATAAGCATCTAGTAGAAATTCCCACCGTAATGGGTATTGTAATGCGTACATGTATTATTAAACTGAGCGGGAGATACCCATGGAATTCCCAGATCGTATGAATCACAAAGTCGTAAGCATAGCTGAAAAAGCCGTCTTCGAAGAGATCTGTGAACTGCTCGAATTAGATGTCAATAAGGTTGAGTACCTTTTATATGAAGACTTCGATGAAGTCGATTATAGTATGTATGAAGATTTTGATGATGGTGAATATAGCAGCGGGGAAACCTGGCGCCCGGAACACCGCATTATCGAGGTCTACTTTCTGGAAGGTACTAAAGAAGAAATCGAAATTGAACTTGATTCCGAGCTGGACGAAACAATCAAAAGAGTACTCGGAGACCTCTAGAAAACTCTCCTCGTCACAGTGCTTGTCAGTTTACGAGGAGACGTGCATCGGCCGTAAATTTCTTCGCTATATTTAAACCTCGTTTTTGTCAGTTCTTAACTTCAGATTTATCCGGTAGCAATAAAATTTCGATCCGCCTGTTTTTACTGCGGCCGGCGATGCTTTTATTGCTGGCAACCGGATGAAATTGTGATAAGCCTACCGCTTCCAGTTTAACAGCTTTTACACCGACAGTTTCTTCCAAAAAACGAACCACTGTAGTTGCCCGGGCTGTGGATAGTTCCCAATTCGTCGGATAATCTTCTTTCAGGCGACTGTGGATCGGTACATTATCCGTATGTCCCTCAACGCGAATAATTTTCCCTTCAATCGTTTTAATGATATTGCCAACCCGCTCAAGCACTTTCAGGCCAGGCGCGGTAATTTCTGCTTCGCCGGATGGAAACAAAACTTTGTCCACCAGGCGAACGGAAAGTTTGTCCGCTAATTGGGTAATTTCGATCTCTTTTTTCTCGATTTCTTCTTTGAGTTCTTCGACTAACTCATCCTGAGCCAGTGCCAATTTATTGATCTCCGCTTCTTGTTCTTCGGAAGCTTTTGCCAGCCGTTCCTCAAACTCCCGGTTTAGCTGATTAATCCGCCCTTCCAAATGCTCTACCTGAAAGGCAAGTTCTGCATTTTGCTCCTCCAGCGTTTTTGCAGTATCACGGGCATTTTGATTCTCGACATATAAATAAGCACCGGCACCAATGGCTGCTAACAATAATAAAAACAAAAACATAAGAAAACCTTTCATGAAAACTCCTGATATTCAATGGCTCAATAAAGTTCAAAAACTTAGCAAAAGCTTATTAGATATCCAAGGCGAACTCTCCGCAAAATTATCCATTCACAAAATCGGGAAAATTCCGTTGACACCCTTTCCTTCCTGATATATACTGATTATATTCTCAACGCAACCAACTTTGATCTCAGATTAGTTAATCCCGGGGCAGTTCAACTAGCCTATTCCGATTTTGAAACTAATAAAAATGTTTGACCGGAGAAGTAGTTATGAACGACGGTATTTTACAAGAAGGGCTGTTCATTGATGGCATATCCAAGGCAGCGGTGTCCGGGGAAGTGCGGGAAATTATTAATCCAGCAACTGAAAGCGTTATTGCGGTTGTTGCTGATGGCGGATCGGATGATATTAATATTGCCGTTGAACGAGCGGAAGCTGCTTTTCGGAAGTCCTGGAAAAAATGTCACTCCCGCGATCGCACGAAAATGCTTCTGGCCCTGGCCGGGTTAATTCGCAGTCACTCGGAAAGCCTCGCTGTTCTGGAAAGCCGCAATACCGGCAAACCGATTCGCGATGCCCGTGGAGAAATTGGTCTCGCCGCAGACTGCTTCGAATACTATGCCGGGGCAATTAATAAAATTGGTGGTCAAACCGTGCCGGTTTCTTCCCAGGGCGTCAATATGACTTTTCGTGAGCCGATCGGGGTTTGCGGATTGATTGTGCCCTGGAATTTTCCCCTGGTGATTACCGCCTGGAAAGTAGCACCGGCATTGGCGATGGGGAACTGCGTCATTCTAAAACCTGCCACTCAAACCCCCTTAAGCGCTTTGCAACTTGGCCGCCTGGCGCTGGAAGCCGGCATTCCGCCTGGTGTTCTGAATATTGTTCCCGGGGAAGGAAATCAGGCCGGGGAGGCCATTGTGCGGCATCCGGGCGTGCGAAAAATCGCTTTTACCGGATCAACCACTGTTGGTAAGGACGTCATGCGTTTGGCGGCGGAACATATTAAACCGGTCACGCTGGAGTTGGGGGGAAAATCTGCCAATATCGTTTTTGCCGATGCGAATCTGGAGAAAGCGATCGACGGTGCGGTTTGGAGCGTATTGGGAAATGCCGGGCAGGATTGCTGTGCGCGCAGCCGGCTACTGGTCGAAAAGTCGTTGTATCCATCATTTGTGGATGCTCTGGAAGAGAAATTTCGCACAGTAAAATTGGGAGAACCGCTGGACGAATCTACCGAAATGGGGCCGCTGATTACCCGTCAGCACCGGGAAAGGGTAGAAAAATATATCGAACTTGGCCAAAGTGAAGGCGCTAATTTGCGCTGCGGCGGCGATGCCCCGGATTTTGAAAATGGCTATTATCTTAATCCCACCCTTTTTACAGACGTTACCCCGAAAATGTACATTATGCAGGAAGAAATTTTCGGCCCGGTACTTTGTGCCATGCCTTTCGAAGATGAAGCTGATGCCATCCGTATAGCCAATGAAAGTATTTACGGCCTTTCCGGTTCGGTCTGGACTCGTGACGGTGGGAAAGCGCTACGCGTCGCCCGGGCAGTGGAAACCGGGGTGATCTCGATTAATTCCGCGCATAGTGCTCATCTGGAAACACCGTTTGGAGGAATGAAGGAGAGTGGCATTGGCCGGGAACTGGGATTAGCAGTGCTTGACAATTATTGCGAATTAAAAAGTGTGTACTTTCATACCGAAGAATAATCTAGCTGGAGAATACTATGCCCGCGAATCCGCCCAAAGGGATGCTTTCGAAAACACAATTGGAAAAAATGATCGCAGAAGAAACCATTGAAACTGTGCTTACTGTTTTTCCGGATATGTTCGGCCGCCTGGTCGGTAAACGTATTACCGGTGATTACTTCCTGAACGATGTGCTCGGAAAAGCGGTGCATGCCTGTGATTATCTCCTCGGTTGTGATATGGAAATGGATCCTTCCCCGGGTTATCAGTTTACCAGCTGGGAAAAAGGGTATGGGGATTTTCGTATGGTGCCGGACATGGACACTCTGCGCGTGGCAGACTGGCTGGATAAAACAGCAATTGTTATGTGCGATGTGTATGAAGATGCCGCCGACAATCTGGTCGATGTTGCCCCACGTTCAATTTTGAAAAAACAAATTGCTGAAGCAGCCACGCTGGAATGTTTTGCCAAAGGGGGCAGCGAACTCGAATTATACATTTTTAAAGATACCTATGAAGAAGCAGCGGAGAAGCAATATCTCGATCTGAAGCCACAGGGACGCTATATCGAAGATTATCACATCTTCCAAGGGACGAAAGAGGAGTTTGTTGTCGGTGCGATCCGAAATCACATGGATAGATCCGGGGTGCCGGTGGAATTCTCCAAAGGCGAGTGGGGACCGGGCCAGCAGGAGATTAATCTCCGCTATGCCGAGTTGTTGGAAATGGCCGACCGCCACGCTATCTACAAGCACGGCGCTAAGGAAATCGCCTACCTGAAAAATTGTGCAATTACCTTTATGTCGAAATGGGATGAGCGCTACGCCGGCTCCAGTTTTCACCTGCATTTAAGCTTGTGGAACAGCAAGAGTCGCCAGGCGGTTTTTCCCGGAGACGAGCCGATGGGGCCGTTGCACAGTGCGCCGGAATTTCGCTGGTTCCTCGGCGGATGGATGAAGCACTTACCGGAAATCTTTGCGTTCTACGCGCCATTGCCAACATCATACAAGCGCTATGCCGCCGGTTCCTTTGCCCCGACCGGCGTTGCCTGGAGCCATGATAATCGCACAACCTGCTTTCGGGTAATTGGCCATGGGGACGGCTTGCGCATCGAATGCCGGGCGCCCGGCGCGGACGCTAATCCATACCTCGCATACGCAATGAGTTTAGCCGCCGGGCTGGATGGCATTCGTAATAAAATTGAACCGCCGGAAATGTTTAGTGGCGATGCCTATGCCGACGACAATATCGCCCGGGTGCCGCAATCTTTGCCGAATGCCATTGCAATGCTGGATAACAGTACGTGGGCGCGGAGAACTTTTGGCGATCAAATCATCGATCATTATCTGAATTTTTTCCGGGTAGAGCAGCGGAAATTTGATGAGGTCGTCACTGCCTGGGAACGCGCTCGCTATTTTGAAAGAATTTAATGGATGCTGAATATGAATAAACGATCGCTGCCTCTCATTGGAATTACCACTTATGGCCGGAATGCGGAAGATCGTTATCACCTGCCTGCCGAATATGTTGGCGCTGTGCGGGCCGCAGACGGCCTGCCGGTGCTGCTGCCCCCGGGAGAAACCAATATTGCCGATGTCTTGCTAAGCCTGGACGGATTAATCTTTGCCGGTGGCGGCGACATTGACCCGTCTCGTTACAATGGTGAAAAACATCCGGAAATTAAACGAGTAGATCAGGAAAGAGATCAGTTCGAATTTGCCCTTGCCGAAGCCGTTTTAAAAAGCGAGTTACCGGTATTGGGCATCTGTCGCGGTCAGCAGTTGCTGAACATTGCCACCGGTGGCACTTTGGTTGAACACCTGCCGGACCACTATGGCGAAAAGGTGATTCATCGTCGGGAAAATGGTAAGGATATCGACCATGACGTTTCGGTAACAGCAGAAAGCAGGCTGGCGGAAATCGTCGGTGCGGACGCAATTAGCACTAAATCGATGCATCATCAGGGGATCGCGAAGATTGGAGATAACTGGAACGTTGTCGCCGTCTCTGAAGATGGCGTTGTGGAAGCGCAGGAGCATTGCCTTCATCCCTGGATGGTAGCGGTGCAATGGCATCCGGAAATGGCCGTGGAGCAACCGGCGCAGCTGGCACTCTTCAGTGCATTGATTGCCGAAGCAAATCGATACCGAGAGAAAAACAAATAGTCATTTCAAACATTTTTATGAGGAGAAAGTGTTATGCGTCTACGAGAGAAAGTCGCGTTGATTACCGGGGGAGCCAGTGGTATCGGAAAAGCATCCGCGCTGCAGTTTGCCCGCGAGGGGGCAAAAATTGTGGTGGCAGATATTGACCGGGAAAGCAGCGAAAAAGTCGTTGCGGAAATTCAGGCTGCCGGAGGCGCTGCCGCTGCGGTCGTTACCGATGTCGCTGATAGAGAATCTGTTCAGGGAATGATTGCATTCTGTGAAGAGACCTTTGGGCGCTTAGATGTGTTATTCAATAATGCCGGCATTTTCCATCCGGATGATGGTTCGGTGCTTGATACCGGTGATGACATCTGGGACCGGGTGATCGATATTAATCTGAAAGGCGTTTTCCTCGGATGCCGCTATGGCATTCCGGCGATGTTGCGGAGTGGGGGAGGGAGTATTATCAACACTGCTTCCTTTGTCGCATTGCATGGTTCGGCAACGTCTCAAATCGCCTACACTGCCAGCAAGGGCGGGGTTTTATCCATGACGAAAGAGATCGCCGTAGAATTTGCCCGCCAGAATATTCGGGCGAATGCGATTTGTCCCGGGCCAGTGCAAACGCCGCTATTGGCAGAATTACTCGCCGATCCGCAGCGCCGGCAGCGCCGTTTGGTGCATATTCCCATTGGTCGCTTTGCCAATGCGGAAGAAATTGCCTCGGCTGCACTCTTTTTAGCCAGTGATGAAGCATCTTATATCACCGGATCTACATTTACGGTAGATGGTGGAATAACAACTGCTTATGTGACGCCGGAATAATTCACTGGAAAGAAAGGGAAAATTTTCATGAAAAAATAAATTTACGGAATGAAATCTTGTGATCTCGTCCACGATAGATATGCCCGGGAATCCCGATCCTTTCGCAGACATCTCCTACAAACGCTTTAGAAATTCGCGGCAAGATCTCCCTCCTACCCTCGCTTTGCTGGCGCATTGGCAGGAGGGGATCATGCCTAATTCTGAAGATGCCCATCAGGAAAACTATAAATCAATTCTATTACTTATTTGGATACTCAATTTTACCTGGCCGGTAATGATACATCTCTGGGCGATATCTGGTGTAGACAAAGAGACAATGCTACGGAATGTCAATGAAATAAAAATTGACGAATGTCAAATCGCCGTCATCTGTTAAAACACCATCTGAAGATTTTCATATCTGCTTGATATCATCAACAAATGCTCCGCGCAAAATCGGTTAACAGTTAGTGTTAACTGCGGATATATTTTTGGGATTCTCTGAAACTCCAGTATTAAAGTATACAAAATGTGGGAGAGGGAACCAAATTTTTCTTGCCGGATTTCCGGAAAATTCCGAATTTGTAAAACGCTGTTCGGTTTGATCCTTTATCAACTGACTTTGCTTGTTTTTCGAACAAGATTCTGATAACTTTGTACTGGCATCCTCAAGATAGCGGTTAACGGGCAACTCAGGGAAATACAGCTGCCTTTCGTAATAAGAATGAGTCGGAGACGATGATGATGAATATGGGCAACATAAATCCCCTGCGCTTAAGTGCATTATACGAAGTTAGCAGGAAGATCAATACCCAGCTCAATCTGGAGAAATTGCTTGACGAAATAATGGATCAGGCCATTGAGTTACTCCAGGCGGAAAAAGGGGTAATTTTACTCATGGATCCGGAGAAGAATGAGTTGTCCGTAAAAGTTGCACGAGCGATGGACAAACAAAATCTGGAAGAAGCGCTGGCGATGAGCAAAACCGTTATCGAGCGGGTAAAAACTCAGGGAGAGCCGGTGCTGCTGCAAAATGTGCCCGATCTGACCGGGAAAGATGCCAGTAAGAGCATGGTGATGTTTCGCCTGAAATCGATTATCTGCGTTCCGCTTCGATCCAAAAAAGGACTTGCCGGCACAATCTATCTCGACACAACTACGCCGGATCGCTTTTTTAAGGAAGACGACGTCCCTTTTCTGGAAGCTTTTGCGGACCTTGCCAATATCGCCATCGAGAATGCCCGCAGTTACCATGAAATTGAAGAACTAAATAGTAGCCTGGAAAGTAAGGTTGCTCAGCGTACCCAGGAATTGAGTGAAAAAAATACTGCCTTAACGGAAACCAACCAACGGTTACAGGATGTGCAATTACAGTTAATCCGGGCAGAAAAGATGGCCTCTTTAGGGCACCTGGCAGCCGGGGTTGCTCACGAGATCAATAATCCCCTGGGATCGCTGACTGGCAATATCGACATCTTTCAACGTGGTGCGGAGAGCATCGGTAAGTCATTGGAAGAAAATACCGATGCTTCTTTGCAGAAGGCCCGAAAAAATGCCACGATGCTGGCGAATCTGACAAATGTTAGCAAGTCAGCCTGTGAGCGAATTGCCAATATCGTTCGTGCCTTGAAAAATTTTGCCCGTCTCGACGAAGAAGAATTTAAACCGGTTGATATTCATGCCGGCCTGGAAAGCACTTTGGTTTTATTGGAAAACAGGTATCGTGATCGCATCAAGATCGTACGGGAATATCAGGACATACCGGAGTTCTTCTGCCGGGCAGCCCAGTTGAATCAGGTGTTCATGAATATCTTTCTAAACGCCTGCGAGGCTATTGAAGAAGAAGGTGAGATTCACATTACTACCCGACTGGATAAAGATGCAGTTGCGATTACTTTTCGGGATAATGGCAAAGGGATTCCTCAGGAAAATATTGCCCGGATTTTTGACCCGGGATTTACTACCAAGGGCGTGCAGGTGGGTATTGGATTGGGATTATCCATTGCTTATCAAATTGTTCAGGATCATGAAGGGCAAATTCAGGTAAACAGTGAGCCGGGCAGCGGTGCGGAATTTCGGGTGCTCTTACCCTGGAAGAATGCTGATAAGGAAAGTGCTGACTAACTGACTTCGGCTGGGTTGTATGGTGTTTTCCAGCGTTTATGCATCCAGAGATATTGGTCCGGATGCTTTCGAATATACTTCTCCAAAACAGCGGTAAAATCTGTCGTTAACTTTTGAATGTTTTCCGGCGTTGGGTCGTATTCGCCGTCATAGGGGACCGGCACCAGAAATGCCTGGTATTCAAAATTACCGGTGCGGAAGCAGACAAAAAATGACAATGGCGCCCCGGTTTTCAGGGAAAGCAAAGCTGCACCAATCGGGGTTGCAGACATCTTTCCAAAAAACGGTACGAAAGTACCTTTTTTTCCACCATCCTGATCGCATAATAATCCAACCACCTGATTCCTTGACAGCGCTTCCAGGCAGGACTTTATTGCACCACGGGAATACACCAGGCGAATACTCCAGCGATTACGGGAATCTATCAAATAGTGATCGATATATGGATTATGCTGCCTTTTGATAATCCCGGTGATACTATCCAAATACTGAGAACCAACTGCTGCGGCAGCCATCTCCCAATTCCCCAGATGACCGGATACCAGCACTGCGCCACTTTCCGTGGCGGATTCAAACCGTTCAATAGTACCATCAGTTACGTCAATGGTAAATTTTTTCTCCAGATCTTCCGGTTTCCACCCGGAGAGCTTCATAAACTCCAGAATTAGCAAAGAGAAATGAACATAACTGCCGAAGCCGATTTTATCCCGTTCTGCCTCGGTTTTTTCCGGGAAAGCGATTGCCAGATTGGAAAGCGTAACAGAGCGCCGGAATTTGAGAACCCGGTAAATAAGAAAGGCTATGAATTTCGCAAACGGGCGGATCAAAAAGCGCGGAATCAGAATGATCATCGTTTCGATGCCGCGAAAAATCATATATTCCAGATAATATCTGAATTTTTTGAATGCAGACATCTTCTTTTCTGTTCTCTTTTCCATAGGTCTAATCGCCTTCAAGAATCCTGATTAATTTTCCACTGCCACTGCCACTGCCACTGCCACTATCCCTTAATAACGCCCACCGGCACCAACTTCGCTACTTTGCTGCTTATACCGGCTTTATGCATTACATCAACGACCTGGTGTACATCTTTGTAAGCATAGGGCATTTCTTCAGCGACTGTTCGCATGCCCCGGGCCTGAACAACGACGCCCATTTTTCGCATTTCTGCCATCAGATCTTTGCCGCGGCCTTCTTTCTTTGCTTTGTGGCGGCTCTTTAGCCGACCGGCGCCGTGGCAACTGCTGCCAAAACTTTCCAGCATCGACTGCTGTTGCCCGAGAGAGATAAATGAGTAACGGCCCATATCACCGGGAATAAGCACCGGTTGCCCGATTTCCTGATAGGGAGCAGGGGTAAGGGGATGATTCGGCGGAAAAGCGCGGGTTGCCCCTTTCCGATGTACGCAAACATCTTTCATTTCGCCATCAATATCATGGGATTCAACCTTGGCGATGTTATGGCAAACATCGTAGATGAGATGGAAACCGAGATCCGCTTCGCTGATCTGGAAGGTCTCCAGAAAACTTTTCTTAGCCTGATGCATAATAATCTGCCGGTTTGCCCAGGCGAAATTGGCTGCTGCCGCCATCGCTCCCAGATATTGCTGGCCTTCCTCGGACTGGATCGGGGCGCATGCCAGCTGGCGATCCGGCAATTTAATGCCATACTTGCGGGTTGCCTGATTCAATACACGGAGATGGTCTTCACAGACCTGATGCCCTAAACCACGGGAACCGCAATGGATCATCATTACGATTTGCCCGGGAAATAAACCGAGCACTTCTGCAGCCTGCGCATCATAGATATCTGTGACCATCTCCAGTTCGAGAAAATGATTGCCGGACCCGAGTGTGCCGACCTGGTTAAGGCCGCGTTCCTTCGCGCGATAGCTGACATAATCGGGATTGGCCATTTCCATGCAGCCTTTTTCTTCGGTGCATTCCAGGTCTTCATCAGTGGCATAGCCATTTTCAACACACCAGCGGGCGCCTTTGCTTAAAACTGCTTCCATTTCCGCAGGCTTTAGTTTACGGATCGCACCGGATGCGCCAACACCAGTCGGAACATTCTGGAACAGCGATTTTGTTATCGCCTCCATGCTTTCCTTGATTTGCGGATATTTGATGTTGGTGCGCACCAGGCGAACCCCGCAGTTGATGTCGTATCCCACACCGCCCGGAGAAATGACGCCTTCAGTCATATCCGTCGCTGCAACCCCGCCGATGGGAAAACCATAGCCCCAGTGAATATCCGGCATGGCGATGGAATATTTCTGAATACCGGGTAGCATCGCGACATTCATTACCTGCTTAATGCTTTCATCTTCCTTGATGATCGATTCCATCATTTTACGATCCGCATAGATCTTGCCGGGCACCAGCATACCATCCCGGGGAGGAATCAGCCAGGTTACTTCGTTGATTTGCTCAATGTCAATATCGTTATATTTCAAACGTTTCATGAATCCTCTTTCATCTGTCTGTGGAAATGGATTTTAAATATCCAATTTTCAATAATCAATGTCCAATATAGAAGGAAGCTAATTCGCTGACTCTGCGATTCTGTCCAGATATCTGGAAATTTGATATTGAGTATTGGATATTGGTTATTTCTTTAAAAATCAATTAGATATCAAAAACGACCTGCGTTTGGTAATCATTGCCTTTGGCGACAATCTCCAGTTGATGATAGGTGACCGCTTTGATATCAAAATAAAGAAAATGGCGTTTTTCATCCATCGATTCACCATCAACAATGGCGGAAAGATGCCATTCTCCATCCGCTTCCCGGATATTTAACTGCTTGACACTACGCCAGGCCCATTGATGGACGATGATATAGTAATTTAATTCGCTGAGCCATTGTACCAGCAAATCTTCCCGGTCTATCCCGCGGATGTCAATTTTTCGCTCCAGGTCAGCGGCGATTTCTGCATCTTCAAACAGTAAATGACGGAACCCTCGTGCGGCTTCCCGAAAAAGGTTCTCAAGCCCTTCCGCGTTAACTTTCAGAGCAATATCTGCTGTATGAGAAACGATGGTGAACATCCGCATAAACTATGGCAATTCCCGGCAAACAGCAATTGAATTATTTATTTGATTTCCCAGGCAAAATCGTTTAAGTTAGCAAGCTGTTTGTAGAATCTAAGTTGCTTAAATACTTTGTAGGAGAAGTTTCGCTATGATGTCAAAAATTCACCAGTCGACCAAGATGGTAGCTGCCATTTTGTTTATTCTAATCCTGGCATTTGTCGGCTTGATGGTTTTCGAGTGGGGTGCGGATATGTCCGGTTCCAGTTATCTGAATGCCAATGCCGTTGGTTCCGTAAATGGAGAAGATATTAGTTGGGAAGCTTTCAGCAGATTGGTTTCCCAGGCAAAGACAAATCAGGAGCAGCAGTCCGGTTCCAATCTCGATGAAGAGCAAACGACACGTCTGCGTAATCAACTGTGGGATCAGTTAGTACAACGGATGATCCTGAAAGATGAAATCGACAAACTGGATATCGTCGTTACTGACGAAGATATTGCCACTCAGGTTTTGCAGATTGTTGCCCGTCAGCAGGCGCAAAATCCGCAGTTCCAGACGAATGGCCAGGTAGATCTGGATAAAGTTCGTGCGGCGCTCAACGATGATCAGAATCCCCAGCTTCGTTCCACGCTTCTTTATATGGAAGAGCAAATCAGCGAAGACCTCCCCTATCAAAAATTGAATCAGATTATGAGTGCATCGGTGGTAGTTACCGAGCAGGAAATGCGTGATGCGTTCATGGCTAAAAACGTTCAAGCAAAGATCGAGTATCTGCTCTCGCCTGCTTCCGCTTATCGCGATGCAGATGTTGAAGCAACCGATGCTGAAATCGAAGCTTACTATCAGGCCAACAAAGATGACTTCAAGGCAAATGAAACCCGCAAATTGAAATATGCTTTCTTTTCTACCGCGCCTAGCTCGGAAGATAGCTCTCGTTTCTTTAGAATTATGAACGAGATCAAGTCCGAAATGAGTGCGGAAGATGCGGACCTGAATAGCATCGCGCGTCGTGAATCTGAAGATCCCACTGCCCAGGAAAATGGCGGCGATTTGGGTTACTTCGAAAGTGGCGCAATGGTTAAGCCGTTCTCGGATGCCGCTTTTGCCGCAAATATCGGGGACGTGATTGGCCCGGTGAAAACCCAATTTGGTTATCACGTTATTAAGGTGTTGGATAAAAAAGTAGAAGACGGTACAGATAAAGTGCGTGCTGTTCACGTCTTGAAAGAATTGGTTACCGGTGGCGATACTTATGAGATTGCCCGCTCTTCCGCTGATGAGCTGGGAGCTGCAGCAAAGAAGGTTGGTCTGGACATTGCCGCAGACAATAATGGCGTTATACTTAAGGAAACAGCCGACATCGCTCAAAATGATCAGGGCATTATTCCTGGATTAGGCACTCTGCAAACCGCAATGGTTTGGGCATTCTCTGCAGATAAAGACGATGTTTCCGAAGTCTTCTATAACAATACCGGCTACTACGTTATCAAAGTTGAAGACGTTAGCCCTTCCGGTTTTCGTTCACTGGAAGATGTGAAAAATGTTTGCAAAAGCCGGGTTGAGACCCAGAAAAGAAAAGATATGGCGAAAGCATATGCAGAAAGCATTGCTTCCCAAATTAACAACAGCAGCGATTTTGCCGCTCTGGCAGCTAACGACAACAAGCTTTTGGCAGATACCACGGATTTCTTCGGATATTCAGTGACAGTGGCCAAAATCGGTCGCGCACCGAATGTTGTTGCAAAAGCATTTTCTATGGATCTGAATGAAACATCCGGAATGCTGGAGACAGATCGCGGTTACTACTTTATTCGTGTAACAGATCGTAAGGATTTTGATGAAACTGCCTACGAAGCGCAGCGGACAACACTGCGTAACCAACTGGTTGCTCAAAAGAGCCGAAGCCTATTCCGTGAGTGGGTCACAAAATTAAAAGATAAAAGCGAAATCGAAGATTTACGTTACAAGTTTTTCCGTAGTTAATGATTAACTATTATTATCTCTTTGAAAAAAGCGCCGGTAATTTTTCCTGGCGCTTTTTCTTTTTATAATCGTAGCTGACCTGCGATAGATATTTTGCGATATTAGGCAGAGCGATTGATAAACAAGTCTATATAAATAACCTGTAAAACCGGAGGTGATAATGGCTCTTGTAAAACCATTTCGGGGACTCCGTCCCAATCCTGAACTTGTGGACGCTGTAGCAGCGCCCCCTTATGATGTTTTAAACAGTGCCGAGGCCCGGGAGCTGGCCACAGGCAATCCCCACTCATTCCTGCATGTGAACAAACCGGAAATTGATCTCGATCCTGATGTGAATGTATACGATGAAAAGGTATATCAAAAAGGCGCGGATAATTTACGGAAAATGATTGCTGATGGTACCGTTCGCCAGGATGACTCTGAGTGCTTCTATGTCTATAAGCAGATCATGGGCGCACATTCACAGGTGGGACTGGTAGCAAATGCATCTGTAGCGGAATACGAAAACGATAAGATCAAAAAGCACGAGTTTACCCGTCCGGAAAAAGAGGATGATCGCGTAAAGCATATCGATTATCAGAATGCCCAGGTCGGTCCGGTATTTCTCACCTATCGTGCCAGCGAAGCAATTGATGCCCTGACAAACCAAGTTATGGGGAATGCGCCAGTGTACGATCTGGAGAGCGATGGCGTGCGCCATACATTATGGGTCGTGGATGACGCCGCTGTTATTGCCGAACTGGAAAACGAATTTGCCAAAATTGATGCGCTCTATGTTGCAGACGGCCACCATCGTTCCGCTGCCGCCATGCGCATCAAACAAATGCGGGAAAAGGCGAATGCCGGCCATACCGGAGAAGAACCCTACAATTATTTCCTGACAGTGATTTTTCCCGATAACCAGATGCAGATTCTCGATTATAACCGGGTTGTGAAAGACCTCAATGGTCATTCGAAAGAAGCATTTCTCGCGGCAGTCTCTGAGAAATTTGAGATAAGCCCAGCAGCAGATCTCAACGCAGCGAAGCCGGCGCAAACTCACCAGTTTGGTATGTATCTGGATGGCAGCTGGCATCAACTGACGGCGAAACCGGCCGGGTATGATGATAACGATCCGGTAAAGCGTCTGGACGTCAGTATTTTACAGGAAAACCTGCTTTCACCGCTATTGGGCATTGAAAATCCCCGAAAGGACAAGCGCATCGATTTTGTTGGTGGTATCCGTGGCTTGGGTGAGTTGGAAAAGCGCGTCAACAGCGGGGAGTGGGCTGTCGCTTTTGCGATGTATCCCACTTCGATTACCGAGTTGATAGACATCGCCGATGCCGGGGAAGTGATGCCGCCGAAGTCGACCTGGTTCGAGCCAAAGTTGAAAACCGGCCTGGTCGTGCATTTACTGGATGATTAAATATTAATACCAAGTGGCAGTAGCAGGTGGCAGTAGAACTGCCTGCTGCTGCTACTGATTGTTATCGGAAGGATTATACTTTTTGCTTCCTGTTACTTTTCCTCATTTCAACAAATCTGCCAACGCATCAAGATGTTTCCGGAGCTCCAGCCGAATGTATCCACTATTGACATTTTCCTTACCGATAATGGAAAGAATCGCATCCTGATCGGGAATATATTGCATTATAAACAAGCGTTGATTGAAGCGCATCTCCCAGAACTCCAGATCATCGCCTTTCAGAAATTTCGAATATTTACTGACATGATCGATCAGGTTCGCAATATAGTTGCCAAAATCGCTCAGCACGTCCTGCCGGTCGGACAAGGCACCTTCATAATAAAGCGGAAAACCCACCCGGGAATGAAGAAATACATGCTCGACACCTTCGGATTTATAGATGCGGGCGAGTAGCTGCTGAATGCGCCGCTGGCGTTTTCGTTTTTCCCGCTCTGCCTCTTTTTTCGCGAGATCGGAGCCTTCGTCTTTCCGGCGCAGACTTTCTAATAACAGACTTTGCCAGCCCTTAGTTATCGTCTCCCGCTCGGGAATTTTGTTCTTCATTACCGTAAATTCACCACCGTCCCAGGTCATGATGTAATGAAAGGCGTTTTCCCCTTCATAACGATCAGTTTCGGCATGAACGATATTTCCTTCCTGAAAGTAAATCAAGCCGGTTTCATCTTCACTAATCACTTGTAGGGCAGTGCTTAAGCGCCCGAGGCAATTGAGCTGGATGAGATCACTGAGCTGAAAATCGGAAACATTGCCCTCAAACCCTTTCTTGCGTTTCAGGGCGGAAATAATCAATTCACGAATATCATTGATTTCGAAAGGCTTCTCAATATAGTTAAAGCAACCGCGATCATTCGCTTCTTTTTGCACGTCGGAAGTGCCATAGGCGGTCATTATGACAACCTTTGTGGAAGGATATAATTCACGCACTTTCACCAGCAAATCCAGGCCGGATACTTCCGGCATACGCACATCGGTGATCACCAAATCGAACGGCAGCTGATTGAGCATCTCAATCGCTTCCGTGCCGGAATTCACGCAGGTCAATTCAAAGATGTCGCTATCTTTGGATAATTTTTTTGATAGTGTCCAGGTAAGGTCTTCTTCGTCATCTACAATCAAGACGCGTTTGCGACGATCGTCATCCATTTATTTCTCCATAGATTCAAGTATTCGCTCCCAAATACAACTCCCCTATAATATAAAAGCGGAGGGAAATAAACAATGTTATTCCTGCCTCCGCTTTTGGAAAGAAATATTTAATCAACCACTACATCATGGATTTGATGTCATCCACTTTGTCGAGTTTTTCCCAGGTAAAACGATCTTCATCGCGACCAAAGTGACCGTAGGCAGCAGTTGAGCGGTAACCGGCAGATTGCAGATTGAGCGACTTCATGATGCCCGCCGGACGCAGGTCAAATACCTTACGGATAATTTCGGTAATGCGGCTATCAGCAACTTTGCCGGTGCCGAAAGTATCTACCATAATGGAAACGGGATCGGCATGGCCAATCACATAAGCTACCTGAATTTCCAGGCGATCGGCAACGCCGGCAGCCACGAGATTTTTAGCGACATAACGGGATGCATAAGCGCCGGAACGGTCCACCTTGGAAGGATCTTTTCCGGAGAAAGCACCACCACCATGTCGGCCCATACCACCATAAGTGTCGACAATGATTTTCCGTCCGGTAAGGCCGGCATCGGAAACCGGTCCGCCGATGGTCCAAACACCGGTGCCGTTCATAATGTAGCTGCTTTGGGATTTGTCAAAAGGTAAGCCAAACTGATCAATGATTGGCTGGATTAAGCGGGTAAAAACTTCTTCCCGAACTTCGTCATTGGATTTGTCCGGGTTGTGCGGAACTGCCGCAACAATTTTTTCGATGGCAACCGGTTTACCACTATCGTAGCGAACGGTTACCTGGGATTTTCCATCCGGGCGCAGGAAGGGAACATCACCATTGAGGCGGGCCTCATCCATTGCACGGACGATCAGGTGAGACATAATGATCGGCAACGGCATGTATTGCGGTGTTTCGTTGGTCGCATAGCCAAACATCATGCCCTGGTCTCCCGCACCGCCGGCATCTACGCCGACTGCAATTTCCGGGGATTGCTTATGGATTCTATTAATGATTTCACAGTTGTGATCGAATTGTAATTCAGGTCTGTCATATCCGATTTCTTTAATCGCCTTGCGGGCCAGTGCAACGTAATCGATAGATTGATCTTCCGGGATGGAAACCTCGCCGCTTAAAACGGTCAGGTTTTTTGTTACCATGGTTTCAATCGCGGCACGATTGCGGGTAACGTCGCCTTCCAGGCTGAAAATTGCATCAACCATGGTATCCGAAACGCAATCACATACTTTATCCGGATGTCCGGCAGAAACGGATTCCGACGTAAATAGAAATTCGTTTTTCATTAAATATCCTCCAATTATAATACTGCGCTTTATTTTTGCTTAAACTAATTTCTCGGTTTCTCTTCAAATTGCTGCTAAATATTCAGGCGTCCAATTTAATACAAAAATCGCTGAATGCACGATAAAATTTATGTTACTGAATCCCCCAAATATCAGCTGAAGTAATTTCGATGCTATTATGGGCAGGGTCCCGAAAATAAAGCGATATGCCGCCACCGGGCCAGGTTTTAATTAACTCAATTTTTACATGATTTTTCTCAAGATGTGCCTGCCAGTAGCTGATTGTTGCAGGATCTACAGCAAATGCGAGATGGCCATTCCCTGCGGATCCATGGGCAGGCAGCTCTGCATCTTTTTGATTGGTTACATCCGGATTGAAAATCAGGCACATTCCCTTACCGCAGCGGTAAAATATGTGGCGATCGGGCTGCTTGGAAAAAAGCTTTAGCTGAAGGATATTCGAATAAAATTGCTCCATTGCATCGAGATCCCGGCCATACAGACAGCTTTCCAATACAGCTTTTATTTCCATTTTATACTCCGCTTTGCTGATAAATATCAGCCATATATTGATTTACCTTTAGCCCCTCTGTTCCCGGGCATATTAAGGGGGCGCCGTTAAATAAGTGATCGGTAAAATTCTGTACTAAACCGTTATGGGTAAAAGCGAGGGTTGGCAGTTGAAAAGTTTCCTGCCCCTTGTCGGTTTCAAGAATAAGTTCTCCATTGTTTAAATCGGGGGCAGTCAGAATTCCTTTTTCGCCATGAATGATAAGACTATCGGCAAGGGCAGGCATTCCCCAGCAGATGCTACCTGTCGCCTGAACACCGGTAGTAAACGCTGTTTGAAAAGTGCAAGCGCTGTCAACTGAGATTCCCTCGATGCGGGCCACTGCCCGGCCGCTGACTCGCTGAAAATCGCCAAATAAGTAGCGCAATAAATCCAGACGGTGCGATCCAATATCCATAAGCACACCACCGCCGCTATAAGGCAGATCGGTTTTCCAGTTTTTACCGGGAATGGGTCGAAATGTGGAGTGGTTCCGAACTTCTGCCAGGATCGGTTCACCGATGACACCGCTTTCCAGTAAACGCTTCATTTCCTGAATATTTGGGTAGGTCGGGCGATAATAGGCAATTTGTAAGGAGACATTATTGCGACGGCAGGCATCTATCATTTGCTGGCATTCGTGGGGATTCATCGCCATCGGCTTTTCGCAGAGGACATGCTTACCGGCATTTGCCGCCATGATGGTTAATGAGGCATGTAAAAACACCGGTGTGGCGACATAAATCGCATCGACGGACGAATCTGCCAAAAGTGCTTCCACAGAATCGTAAGCGCGCTCTGCGCCATGCCGTTGCGCAAAATCTTCCGCCTTTGCTAATTGGCGACTGGCAACGGCCCAAAGCCGAGACTGGTCGACTGAATAAAGCGCAGGCCCGCCTTTACGTTCGGCAACATCGCCACAGCCGATCAGGCCCCATTTGATTGTACTATTCATAGAGAATGTTCTTCAGGATTGAGAATCTATAAAGGGATTAAAAAAAGTAGCAGTTGCAGTGGGCAGTGGCACTTTCCGTAGATGCCATCTGCTACTGCTACTGCTACTTTTGGGAAAATTTTGTCAAACCTATTGGGGCATCGGAATATTTAGAAAATCTCCGCGCCCTGGCCTTTTAGGCGCCAGATCGTCATAGGACCGGTGACGGAGCTACTGTCAAATGCTTCC
The DNA here is from genome assembly GCA_028284905.1 of Calditrichia bacterium. GTDB lineage: Bacteria > Calditrichota > Calditrichia > RBG-13-44-9 > J075 > JACKAP01. The sequence goes on along the minus strand of JANQQU010000073.1, from coordinate 81,871 downwards.
CCTTTTTCCTCGGCAAGATGGGCCATCCAGTTGATCGCTTGTTTATGATCCAGTTCAACCTTATCCACAGTGCCCTGAACTGTTACCGGGTGATCTTTCGCGCTAATTGGGAAAACAATTTCACCGTCGTTCACTTTTACGCGAATCTGATCGCCGGAGGCGTCGGAAACTTCTATCCAGCAACCACGCTTCGGGCAAACATCCGTTACGGTGCCTTTTACCAGCACGGATTCGCCTACATTATTTGGCGCATTCGCTAGTACATCTGAAATCGAAAGAATCGCTTCGTCTGCTAATGTCGCGCCGTATTTACCGACGGGATTTTCCTTGTTTAATGCCAGTTCTTCCTGGCTGGGGGCTTCCGGGGCGCTTTCTTCTGCGGTTTGTTGTGTTTCGCCACAGGCGAGGATGAATGCCGCCAACAACATCATGATAAATAGTTTCCGGGTCATAGCTATCTCCTTTAAGTGTTCTGAAGTCGTTGTGTTTTATGCTAGTGATACTATTTAGTTTAATCTCGGTTGTTTCTGTTAATTCTCAAGAGAAAACAGACAGGTGTTTGATTGTTTACCTTTCTATGCGTGAATAAACATCCAAGCGATCAAATATCCGAACGGCATGATCATGGGCATTTTCGATAAACCAGCGACCGGTTTTTAAACCCCCGCAAACAACGCCTGCTAAAAATACCCCTTTCCGGGCAGATTCAAAAGTGTCCGGATGATAAATCGGCGTTTCAAACTCATCCGTATCTATTGTCACACCGAGATGGCGAAGAAACTTATATTCGGGACGAAAACCGGTCATTGCCAACACAAAATCATTTTCGATAGTGACTTGTCCATCCGGAGTGTTAATGTCAATTTCAGTTTCCCGGATTTCTGCAACCGTCGCATTAAAATAACCCTTAATTGCCTCTTCTTTCAAGCGATTTTCAATATCCGGCTTTACCCAATACTTTACTGAAGGTTTTAACTCCGGGCCACGCACGATCATGGTAACATCTGCGCTGCGGCGGAAGGTTTCCAAAGCTGCATCAACAGCAGAGTTGCCGGCGCCAACAATTGCAATTTTATGGTAAGCATATGGATGCGGCTCATCAAAATAATGTTTTACCTTCGGTAAGTCCTCACCGGGAACATTGAGCATGTTCGGATTATCATAAAATCCGGTTGCGATAATAACTGCCCGGGAAGCGTAATTGCCCAATCGGGTATGAACCGTAAAATTCCCTAATTCACCGCTAATACCTTCGACCTTTTCATATTGACGGGCATTTAGATTCCACTTCTCTTTTACCCGGCGATAATATTCCAACGCTTCCGTCCGGTTTGGTTTAAAACCATGGGCAATAAAGGGCACGTCGCCAATTTCCAGACGTTCCGAGGTGGAAAAAAAGGTCATATTTGTGGGGAAATTATAAATAGAGTTTACCAGGCAGCCTTTGTCTATCAGCAGATGAGAAAGCCCGCGCTTCTGGGCCTCTATCCCGCAGGAAAATCCTACCGGACCGGCGCCAATGATTATGACATCATATTTTGTTTGTTCCATAAATTGATCACTTTCCATCAAGAAAATTCAGGATAGCAGCATTTGCACAATCGCGATAATAACTATCCGTTTTCAACTCAACTAATCTGCCAGCATTAAAAAACGCTCGGCCCTTAAACGCAACATTTTTTTTCGAAATACCGCAGATGCATTTCTATAAATCATCGCTAATTCTTATATTCCGGGCACTTGGTGAATTATTAACAACTAAATTCAGGAGAACTTATGGATCGTCGTGAATTCCTTAAATTAACGGGTTACTCATTGGGGGGATTAGCCCTGATATCCAATCATTCCATATTTGCCGCTACGGAGGAGAAAGCCTTGTATAAAATTTCTTTAGCAGAATGGTCATTGAATAAATCGATATTTGGTGGAAAGATTGACCACCTGGATTTTGCCAAGGTAACCCGGCAGGAATTTGGTTTGGATGCTATTGAATATGTCAACCAAATGTTTATGGATAAAGCGACGGATAAAGCTTACCTGAAAGAAATGAAAACCCGGGCCGATGGGGAAGGGGTAACCAGCTTGCTCATTATGTGCGACCGGGAAGGAAAGCTTGGAGATCCGGATGAAAAGAAACGGCAGGAAGCGGTTAATAACCATCATAAATGGGTAGATGCGGCGAAATACCTGGGCTGTCATTCCATTCGCGTAAATGCTGCCAGCGAAGGTAGTTTTGATGAGCAAATGAAACTGGCTGCAGATGGATTGCGCAGACTGAGCGAATATGGTGACTCCCAGGGGTTGAATGTAATCGTGGAAAACCATGGCGGACTCTCAAGCAATGGTGCCTGGCTGGCAGGCGTAATGAAACTGGTTGATCATCCGCGCTGTGGCACTTTACCGGATTTTGGTAATTTCCGCATCCAGGGAGATGAATGGTATGATCGTTATAAAGGTGTTACGGAGCTAATGCCGTATGCAAAAGCGGTGAGTGCAAAATCTCATGAGTTTAATGAAGATGGTGACGATGTAACCACTGACTTTATGAAAATGATGAAAATCGTGCTTGATGCCGGGTACCGCGGGTATGTAGGGATTGAATACGAAGGCAGTCAGCTGGGTGAAAAAGAAGGCATTCATGCAACGATTAAATTGCTGGAAAAATGCCGCGATGCTTTGACTGCGAATTACAAGTAGATGTTTTTGCAAACTTGTTAATAAATGAATAGCCACGGATTTCACTGATCTACTCGGATAATAAAGCAGGTTTAATAAAGATGTTGATATTTTCAATGAATTTATTCTAGCCTTATCCGTGAAAATCGGTGTTATCCGTGGCTAAAAATATAGAACAAACCAATCCCCATGTAATTTTTATTTCCCCAACAAAACCAACCATTAGATACTTTTGCAAACTTGTTAATAAATGAATAGCCACGGATTTCACTGATCTACACGGATAATAAAGCAGGTTTTGATAAAGGTGCTGATATTTTCAAATACTTTATTCTAGTCTTATCCGTGAAAATCGGTGTTATCAGTGGCTAAAAAATAATCCCCATGTAATTTTTATTTTCCCAACAAAACCAACCATTTCTGATTATAGTCGATGCCATCAGGCTCCTGAATTTCCTGGGCGGGGGAAACAACTTTTCCCAATACAGCAGCCAGGGGCAGGTCGCGATGACGGGTATTCGCTTTCCGGACATCCTTAAACACCCACTGCCCATCTTTATAGTCAAAATTTATTTGCACCTGGTAAGGAGCAACTTTCACCTGGGTGCGGAAACAGGTGGACTTATCATTTGCCAGCGCTTCCTGGACGGATTCCCAGCCAGCTGATGGGCCCATCAGAATGGTGCCGGGCACCTTCCCACATGGCTGATTGGTCATAATCTTAATCTCCAGCAAAACGAAAGCTTCGTAGGGCGTAACGGTGTTATTGGTGTTGTTAAGGCCGTAATTGATTTCCTGGCAGGTGTATTCAATAATATAACTGGCGGCGCCGCTCTTGCTTTTCTTGTTGGCTTCCTTGTATAACAGTTTTTGCTTCACCTGAAAGAAATCGACATATTTTTGGACGACATTTTCGAAAGATGCTTCAACTTTTGCATATTCGGCCAGCACGGCTGCACTGTCCGGGCCTTCTTCCTGTTGCTGGGCAATTGCCGGAAAGATAAAAGTAAGAAAGAGTAATGTTAAAATGACCTGGGTAGGTTTCATGTGAACCTCATTATCAGAAACTAATGGTTAGCAAAGTATTATTTATACAAATTGATCTAAACCTAAAATCGCTAACTGTTAAATCTACCTTAGCCAACAATTGTTTCCTACAAAAGGTCATATCGCAAAAAAGAGAAAACGAAAAATTAAATTTTTGGAAATTGGGTATATATCAGCATTGTTTAAGAGGCGCCAAAGATTTCCGGGGAATCAATGTAATTCGTAGAGAAAATTCATGAATTTTCTCTACGAATTAGAGATGTATCAAGGAAAAATACCCAAATCCTGATAGGAATTAGCGATTTTATTAATTGCGCAAATAAACGCAGCGGTACGCAATGGCATGTTTTCTTTTTTATACTCTTCGCGAATTTCGCGAATCTGGTTATAAGAATTGATCATGGTTTCTTCCAGGCCGGAATTCACTAAGTCTTCTTCTTCTGGTCCGCGGGAAATTCTGTCCAACAATGAACCGGAGACTTTTTTGCCGGTGGCATCTTCAATCGTTTTCAGGATTTTTTTATTGATGTCTTCCTCGAAGCGCTTTGTCATGCGGCCAAAGCGAACGTGGGAAAGATTTTTTAACCATTCGAAATAGGAAACCGTAACACCGCCGGCGTTGAGGTACATGTCCGGTAAAATAATCGCGCCCTTTTCTTGCAACGCATCGCCAGCATCTGCCGTTACCGGTCCGTTGGCCGCTTCGGCGATAATTTTAGCCTGAATGCGATCGACGTTATCCATGGTAATCTGATTCTCCAGGGCAGCCGGTACAAGAATATCACAGGGCAACTCTAGTGCTTCAAGACTGGCTTTCAGGTCTTTTGCTCCGGGAAAGCCCAGGATCGACCCGCTGTTTTTGCGATGCTTCACTACAGCCTCGACATCCATGCCGGCGGGGTTGTAGATAGCGCCTTCGTACTCGGCGAGACCGACGATAATGCCACCACCTTCCTGAATGAATTTAGCTGCATGATAGCCGACATTCCCCAGGCCTTGCACAACCACCTTCTTACCTTCCAGGCCTTTTTCCAGGCCAACGCGTTTCATATCATCCGCAAATTCGCAGGCTTCGCGAACCCCGAAAAAAACGCCCCGGCCAGTTGCTTCCGTACGGCCACGCACGCCACCTTGCGGAATTGGCTTGCCAGTGACACAAGCAAAGGCATTTACATCATTCTCTGTCATGGCATTGTAAGTATCGACAATCCAGGACATTTCCCGTGCGCCGGTGCCATAATCCGGTGCCGGTACATCAATACCCGGTCCGATAAAGCTTTTCCGGATTAATTCGAACGTAAAGCGGCGGGTTACTCTTTCCAGCTCATGTTTGGAGTATTGCCGGCCATTGATTCGAACGCCGCCTTTCGCGCCGCCGAAGGGAACGTCAACAATGGCGCACTTGTAGGTCATTAATGCTGCCAGCGCCATTACTTCATCTTCATTAACATTCATCGCGTATCGAATACCGCCCTTAGTCGGAAGCTTGTGATGGCTGTGTTCGGCACGCCAGGCATGCAAAACTTCTACTTTGCCGCCATCCCGCATTAACGGAAAAGTGACATGATAAACGCTGTTACAATTACGAATTTGTTCCAGGATTCCCGGAGGATGGGGGAGATAATCAACCGCCTTGTCGAAATTCTTGTTAACCTGTTCAAAAAACTTAATATGAGCCATACACAATACCCCAATGTTTTGTGTGAAGGTGAATTAATAAGAACTGCCTGTAACTGCGAGTCTATTATAAATATATTCGGCTCAGAAGAGGAGTGGTGACGGCAAAGAAGCACTTTTGCCGGTGATGATGCGAAATACCGCTATCGTTGGATAAAAAGATCCCGGTTAACATAAAAGTAAACCGGGATCCTGAAGTTCTTGCAAAGTTAACTAATAACGCCTTTGAGATATTCTCTGCGCATTCTGGCGATATTTGTGATAGAAATGCCTTTGGGGCAAACCGCTTCGCATTCGCCATGATTCGAACAGTTGCCAAATCCTTCTTCATCCATCTGCTCGACCATTCTTACTGCCCGGCGGTCACGTTCCGGTTCGCCCTGTGGCAGAAAAGAATACTGGGAAATTTTTGCACCGACAAAAAGTGCTGCCGATGCATTCGGACAGGCGGCCACGCAAGCGCCACAGCCGATGCAGGAAGCCGCATCCATGGAGAGATCTGCCTTCTCCTTGGAAATTGGAATTGCATTACCATCCGGTGCATTACCAGCGTTCATGGATACATAACCACCCGCTGCGATGATGCGATCGAAGGACGAACGATCGACGACCAGATCGCGAATAACCGGAAATCCTTTTGCACGGAAGGGTTCTACTGTAATTGTGTCGCCATCTTTGTAATGCCGCATATGCAACTGACAGGTCGCTGTGCGCTTTTGAGGACCATGGGCAATGCCATTGATTACCAGGCTGCACATGCCGCAAATACCTTCCCGGCAGTCATTATCGAATTCTACCGGCTCGCCGCCTTCCTGAATAATTTGCTCGTTTAAAACATCAAGCATTTCCAAAAAGGACATATGCTCGGAAACGTCATTTAATGTATATGCTTGCAGACTGCCTTTTTCATTCGGCCCAGCCTGGCGCCATACTTTCAAGTGTAATTTTATGCCTTTAGCCATTTTTTCTATCTCCCTATTTATAACTACGCTGGGTCAATTTCACATGTTCGAATTCGAGATTTTCCTTATGAAGTTTCGGCTTTTTGCCCTCGCCCTGGTATTCCCAAACGGCGCTGTAAGCAAAATTCTTGTCATCACGCAGCGCTTCCCCTTCCGGTGTTTGATATTCTTCCCGGAAGTGGCCACCACAGGATTCCTTGCGATCCAATGCATCTAGCGCCATAAGTTCACCTAATTCCAGGAAATCCGCCATACGGCCGGCAAATTCAAGGTTCTTGTTCAGGGTTTCGCCGCTACCGGGGACATTGACATTCTTCCAGAATTCTTCTTTAAGATCCGGAATCTTTTTCAATGCTTCCTTCAGGCCATCTTCACTACGGGACATACCGACTTTATCCCACATGGTTAGTCCCAGTTCACGATGAAATTCCGTTACACTACGTTTGCCTTTCATGGAAAGCAGTTTTTTCGTGTCATCCTTGATCTTGTCTTCCGATTCCTTGAATGCAGCGTCATCTGTAGAAACGGCATCGAGAGTTTCGTTGCCAAGATATTCACCGATGGTATAAGGAATGATAAAGTAGCCATCAGCCAATCCCTGCATCAGGGCACTGGCACCCAGGCGGTTCGCGCCATGGTCCGAGAAGTTTGCTTCCCCAAGGACGAACAGGCCGGGAATATTACTCATCAGGTTGTAGTCTACCCAAAGACCGCCCATGGTATAGTGGACCGCCGGATAGATGCGCATCGGGGTTTGGTAGGGATTCTCTCCCGTAATGCGCTCATACATTTCAAAGAGGTTGCCATAGCGGTCACGGATGGTGTTTTCGCCAAGACGTTTGATCGCATCGGCAAAATCCAGGTAAACCGCCAGCTTGGTTTCTCCCACCCCTTTGCCTTCGTCGCAGGCATATTTTGCATTGCGGGAAGCTACATCCCGTGGCACCAGGTTACCGAAAGAGGGATACTTTCTCTCCAGGTAATAATCTCTTTCACTTTCGGGAATATCCCGGGCAGAGCGTTTGTCACCCGGCTCTTTGGGCACCCAGACACGGCCGTCATTTCTGAGGCTCTCGCTCATCAGAGTGAGCTTGGATTGATAATCCCCGGAAACCGGAATACAAGTGGGGTGAATTTGCGTAAAACAGGGATTCGCAAAATATGCGCCTTTTTTATAGCAACGCCAGGCGGCAGTTGCATTGGAATTCTTCGCGTTGGTGGAAAGATAGTAAACATTGCCATAACCACCGGTGCAAAGTAATACTGCATCGCCTTCATAGCGCTCGATTTCACCACTGATCAAGTTACGCACCAGAATACCGCGCGCTTTTCCATCAATAGTGATGAGGTCAAGCATTTCCCGGCGGGCGAGCAACTCAACGTTGCCAAGATCGACCTGACGCATCAAGGATCCATATGCACCAAGCAATAACTGCTGGCCGGTTTGTCCGCGGGCGTAAAATGTGCGGGAAACCAATACGCCCCCAAATGAACGGTTGGACAGTAAACCACCATATTCGCGGGCAAACGGAACGCCCTGGGCAACGCACTGGTCAATAATATTCGTGCTTAACTGTGCCAGGCGGTAAACATTTGCTTCTCTTGCCCGGAAATCGCCGCCTTTAACCGTATCATAAAACAGGCGGAAAACACTGTCATTATCATTCTGGTAGTTTTTCGCCGCATTGATGCCGCCCTGGGCAGCAATACTATGCGCTCTCCGCGGTGAATCCTGAATACAAAATGTTTTGACGTGATAACCCAATTCCGCCAAAGAAGCGGCGGCAGAAGCACCAGCCAGGCCGGTTCCAACAACCAAAACGTTAAATTTTCGTTTATTCGCCGGGCTTACGACTTTAATGTTATTTTTGTGGATGTCCCATTTTCTTTCAATCGGACCATCCGGGATCTTACTATCTAAAATTTTTTTGTTCATCATAGCCTCCAAATCATTACACGAGTTTGAAATACACTGAAACTGGGACAACCAGAAAACCAAATGCGATGACAACAGCCAACACAATACCCGTTGTATAGATCAAACCGGAGTATTTCGGATGATTGGTGCCGAGAGACTGAAAGGCACTCCAAAAACCGTGACGGAGATGGTAGCCTAGCAGTAACATGGTAAAGATATAACCAAATGCGTATAGCGGGCTGGCGAACTTTTCTTTAACCAGCTTGTAAAGATCGCGAATAGGCTCTTCGCCCATCATCGCGGTATAACTGGGATCAGGATTAAAACCCGGTCCGAATTTGAAGGAAATAAGATGGATAATTAAAAAAGCAAAGAGGATCATACCGGTTACGATCATTGTTGTTGAGGAGATCGTTTTTTTGCTGGGAGCACCGGCACTTTTCAATTGTGCGTAGGCGTTCGGCCGGGCTTTCTTGTTACCGGTAGAAATCGTTAAACCATTCCAGATGTGAACAATAAAGGCGATAAGCAGCACCGCCTCTATAATATAAATGAATGGTTTCAGGTTAACTAAAGCATGTGCATACTCATTAAAGGCCTGGGGGCCAACAATGAACAGCAAGTTTCCGGACATGTGAATGAGCACAAAGAATACCAGAAACAGTCCCGTCAACGCCATTGAAAATTTCTTGAAAATCGTAGATCGGAACGCCGTCTTAAAAGAATGTGAAGCCATAGTAGTTACTCGTCTGTTTTTAAGATAAACAGTGTCCGTGAATTATTATATATAAAATAGGTGGTTATTGAAGAAGAGTTTTTCCTGCAGGGAGTCATCAATTAAAGCAACCTTTCCAGCTGTAACGCATCATTATTCGTCAAAAAAGCCACTGCTGCACTACTGGACGCTCATTTCTGCGATCACAACAATTTGCGCTGCGTCACATTTTTGATTGCGTCTAAATAACGTATCTTTGCCGGAAAAATCAAGTTTTTTAGAAAAACACGCACAAAATAAAAAAGACTTGAAATCTCTATGACGCTGCGATATATTTGCACGTTCTAAAACGAAAGGCTAACAACGGAGGCGATTGACAGCCATGTTATACGGATTTTTAGTAACTTTTTTTGTGATTATTTGTGTATTGATGGTCGTAGTAATTTTACTTCAGGCAAGTAAGGGTGGTGGCCTGGCCGGTTCATTCGGCGGTATGGGAAATACCGGTGGTGTTCTTGGTGGCCGTGGCGCGACAACTTTTCTGCAAAAACTGACCATCGGTTTGGGACTCACCTACGGCGTGTTGTGTTTAATCATTAGTTTGATTGGATATGACGGTTCTGATTTACCTGCCAGTAAAACGCAGGAATTGATTCGCCAAACACAGCCGGCAAATCTACCTGGTGTTGAGCCTTCCGGAAATCTACCCACAGACTTACCGGCAAATGATGGTAGCGCGACACAAGGCACTCCCGAGGATGGCGGTAGCAGCGACGACGGAAACAACTAAGATTTTTGGCATAAAAGCTGGAGTGGTGGAACTGGCAGACACGCTATCTTGAGGGGGTAGTGAGCTAACAGCTCGTGCGGGTTCAAATCCCGCCTCCAGCACGAAAAAAGGCGCTTCAAAGAGGCGCCTTTTTGTTTTTATAACTCTTACCGAAATTCAATCCCGCATAGTTTAAGCTACTTTTTCTTTTTCTTCTTCTCAGCCTCAGTTCTGTGCGGCAAAGATTTCACATATTGATAGCTGGCATCCAGATAGGGGAGCAGGGCCTCGGTATCTGCTAATAAATCGTCGGGAATAGCGACATAGTCGCGCATTTTTGAACCGTAGTTCATGAATGGCTTGTCATCGTATTTTTCAAAGAATGCAGTTTGGTCTTCCTTCGATAGCCGTATACCCAACTCTCCCGCTTTCGACATCATGCTAAACATATAACCATTTTCGGCGGTAAAGGCCATGGTTTTACCCTGGCGTTCTATTTCCGGATGCGCATCTACCAACTTGTCGTAAAGCGCGAGTTTATCTTCAGGAATTGGGGGTTTTTTGGCCATGTCTTGCTCTCCTTTCTTGGTTTAATTACAAACATAAGCAATCAAGAAATAAGAAGCGAGTTATTTACATGGGGATCCGGGATGACAAAAAAACTCTACGATTTTTAATCATCGAATAATACCTGTAGACCTGCAGGAAGCGTAGCCGGGTAACCGATTCTCTGAAAGAATTTTCTCTGTCTTGATCGGGAAAATCGCACTGCCTAAATTTATTTATACACCAATAACACCGGGAGGCACTATGCGAACGATTATTGAACCATTCCGGATTAAAATGACTGAGCCCATCCATCTCATTTCCCAATCAGAACGTATTGAAGCATTAAAAAAGGCCCACAATAATGTCTTTCTGCTGGCCGCAGAAGATTGTTGTATTGACCTGCTGACAGACAGTGGCACCGGCGCGATGTCGGCAAAACAATGGGCAGCTTTGATGTTAGGTGATGAAAGTTATGCAGGCAGTCGTTCCTGGAAAAAATTTAAATCGACGGTAAAAAATATTACCGGATTTAGCCATGTTTTTCCTACCCATCAAGGGAGGGCAGCGGAGGGCATTCTCGCCCAGACGCAGATCTCTCCAAATGATGTTATTCCAAACAATAGTCATTTTGATACCACCCGTGCGAATATTGAATTCGTTGGTGGGAAAGCAGTAAACTTACTTTGCGATGAAGGATTGAATACTACTCTGGAGTCCCCGTTCAAAGGAAATATGCATTTGGAAAAATTGAAAAAATGCATCGAAGATGTCGGTAGGGCACGGATTCCTTTTTGCATGATGACGGTGACGAATAATACCGGGGGCGGGCAGCCGGTCTCCATGGCGAACATTCGCGCTGTGAAAGAGATATTGAAAGAATACGATATCCCGCTGATTATCGATGCCTGCCGTTTCGCGGAAAATGCCTATTTTATCCGGGAAAAAGAAGCGGGATACCAGGACAAACCATTGCTGGAAATTGCCCAGGAAATGTTCTCTTACGCGGATGGTGCTACGATGAGTTGCAAGAAAGACGGGTTGGCAAACATCGGTGGCTTTTTGGTTTGCAATGATGATCAATGGGCGGAAACATTCCAAAATGCGCTCATTCTCCGGGAAGGGTTTCCTACCTATGGCGGTTTGGCCGGGCGGGATTTGGAAGTCATCTCAGTCGGATTAATGGAAGCATTGGAATACGACTATCAGGTCTATCGCCATGCGACGGTCGAATATCTTGGCAATAAATTGCGGGAGCGGGGCATTCCTCACGTTCGGCCGGTAGGCGGGCACGCAGTTTTCCTGGATGCCCGGGCATTTGTTTCTCATGTTCCGCCGTTGCAATATCCCGGCATCGGCCTGGTGAATGCACTCTATATCGCTGGCGGCGTGCGCGGCGTAGAGCTGGGCAGTGTGATGTTCGGAAAGTTTAACAAGGCCGGGCAGGAAGTGCCGGCACCATTGGAACTTGTCCGACTGGCATTCCCGAGAAGGGTTTATACGCAAAGCCATTTCGATTATTTAGTGGAAATCATTCAGGAAGTGTGGGAACGCCGCTCGGAGATTTCTGGCTATCGTATTACTTATCAACCGAAATTTTTGCGGCATTTTACCAGTCATTTTGAACGGGTGTAGAATGGTTTTTATGTCATAGCTGTGATCCTGCTTTCCAGCAGGCTGAAAAGGTCTTCATAACGGATTTGTAAACTATTCGCGGAGATTGTAAATGGGGAACCGCACAAATTGAAATTGGCCCGTTTCATTTTCTGGGCAATCGCACTGCCCTGGTTAATATATTTTTCCGGGTCTTGCAAAAGCAGCACTACAAACTTTTGGCGATGTGCAGTATACTCGCCAATACCAACAATTTCTTCCCAGGGGACAAATCCGAGCGGGAAGCCGCTGGCGTTGTCAGTGATTCCATCCTGATTGAGGATCAGGCCCGGTTGTGTATCGAACAATTTTTTCAGGGCGATGATGCCACATGCGCCGAAGAAAATTACCGAAACGATCCCCATGGTTCTTTTGAAGAGACTCCCTTCATAGAGAAAAATAAAAACACCGATAACTACAAAAATTAAAGCGCCAATTAACAAAAGAATGTTTTTCGTTTTGCTTAAGGGAATGATTGTTTCCGAATAGTTTGTCATCTTTATCCCTTATAGGTTAAATCATTACGAATCCGGCAACAGAACTGAATATTATTGGCTTAATTCTTCCGGCCAGTTAACAATTAATGTCAGCGCCATATTTTTCTCGTTTTCCACATGGTTGATCAGAAAAATATTGCCATCATTGGTAACATCATAAGCATGTTTGGGGTCGGTTAAAAATTTGATATAAGTTTGGAAGAGTGCTTGCGGTACTTCTGATGCAAAAATATTTGCACTGCCGTCAACTTTCACAGACATAAGCATACCGCTCGGTGCGAGGTAAACCAATTCTGCTCCGTCTTTTGTCCAGCGGGGCATTACACCGCCATCTGTAGAAATTTGCCATTTACCACCGGCAAGTGGAAAATTACGGACAAAAATTTCGTATCTTCCGGTTTCATTGGTCGCATAAGCAACCCAGCGATGATCCGGGGAAAATTGCCCATGCAGTTCGGTGTATTTGCTTGCTGAGAGGGGGAAGGGCTTTCTTTCACCAACAACCGGCAAAAACCATAAATTACGGTTGATACCAGTGCGATAGGTATAAATAATGTGTAAGCTGTCGCTGGACCAATCATTGGGAATAATATCTTCTGTTTTCTCAAAAAACAACTGCTTTCGTCCGGCGCCATTCGACGGTTTTTCATAAAGGTTGCCGTTGGATGCAAAAACGATTCTCTCTCCATCCGGAGACCAGACAGGGTCATCATCAAAATCTTCGCTGAAAGTAAAACGGGTACTGGCGCTTTTGTTCAGTTTATGAATCCAGATGTCAACATTGCCATTGGATTCGTCTACCTGGGAAATCGCTATTCTTTCATCATCCGGAGAAATTTCCGGGTCTTCCATTAAACTGGATTGACTGATGACTTCGAGTGGAGAACCACTGCGATTATGCAGGGTGAGATGGGACTTTACATGGCGACTGCTCCCCTGATATACCAATACCCCATTATTGGAAACTGTATAGCCACCCCGCCCGAAAGCATTGTCATATTGCACTTGTTCCGCAAGGGCTACCGGGTCGCCGTTTAGCTGATGATCAGTTAGCTGAAAAGGCTGCGCCATCAAAGTGTTTTGCTTAAGAAATAACAGATAACCGGCAGAGAAAACGACATTCGAGTGGGAATTGAACAGGAATTTGCAGCTATTGTTTTTACCGCTGTTTTCCTGGTATGCTTCCGCAGAAGCGAGGAAAATACTACCCTCCCGAATGCCCATACCGCCCCGGCTGATATCCGCCAGAAAGAAAAAATGCTCACCATCCGGTAAAAATTGCGGCCAGAGATGCGTCCATTCCTTGCGGGTTGTGTCCAAAGCAGAAACCGGAGATGGGGCTCCGCCATTTTCCGCTACCTGATAAACCACACTGGGGGGAGAAGTGGCGAATAGAATTGTTCCTTTAACACCCCAGGATGCACTCCAGCCATTGTTCACTTCGCAAATCGTTAAGGGCGGTCCTCCGGAGACATTCACTTTCTTCATTTTTCCTTCGGAGAAAAAGCCGATAAACTGGTTATCCGGCGACCAAAAGGGGAAATTGGCGCCTTCGCTGCCCGGGCATTTTTCTGCCTTCAAGTTGTTTAGCTGTCGAATCCAAATGGCATTATTCCCCAATGAGTCCGAGGCGACAAAAGCGAGCATTTTCCCATTTGGCGCCAGTGCAATATGGCTTCCCCCAATGCCGTAATAGGCAAATGATGTTTTTTCCGGCGGATGAATAAAGGAACGGATTGTTTGTAAATCCCGCGGTGGGGAGGAAGTAATAATCTCTGGTTTCGGGGGAGGTTTGGCAGATATGATCAGATTTATTACGATCGCGAAGGCAATGAGTGATATTATTGAAACCAGAATAATTTCAGTTCGCTGAACATGCTGTTTTCCCTTCTCGCCATGATACCAGGCAATGATCAGGGTTATGGGGATGCCAGCAATTATTAACGTAAAGACGATTTTAAAAACAACCGCCGGCCATCCGAACCGGTCGGATAAAATATCTGTGGCTTCCAGAACCGTAAATGCCCCGGCCCCATATAGCAACACTGCCGGGAGAATTCTTCGCGAATTGATCTCATGGAGTATTTTTTTTAAGAGCGGTTTTTCAGGCATTAACATTCCTTAATCGTGATTGCAATAATTGCCTGCAAAATATCATAAGAGGAAAAGATAGGCGGTTGAATTATTTTTCACAAGAAAAAAAGCGCGAGGCGTCTGGAACAATTGACATTTTCCCAAAGTGCATCTAGTAAAAATCTACCATAACTCTCCAGATTGTCCTTTTTTAGCATTTCCGTTCGTGGTATTATAAAAAGCGGCAAGGGTGCTGTGAAATATATACTAACAAACAGGAGGAAAAATGTCCGTAAAACCAATCCCGGATGGTTATCATACAATAACCCCTTACCTAATGGTCGAAAATGTTGATAGGCTGCTGAAATTCCTAAAAAACGCTTTCGCCGCCGAGGAGCTTTTGCGATTGAAGCGCCCGGATGGTTCGGTGATGCATGCCGAAGCGCAAATTGGTGATTCCCGGATAATGATGGGAGAGCCGATGGAGGATTTCGGACCGATGCCTGCCTCGATCTATCTCTATGTGGAAAATTGTGATGCTATTTATGAGAAAGCTTTAAAAGCCGGAGGAAAATCAATTATGCCTCCGATGGATATGGCACATGCCGGTGAGCGTTATGGGGGCGTGCGGGACGGTAGTGGCAACATCTGGTGGATTGCCACCCATATCGAAGATCTAACCCCGGAGGAAGCGGCGCGCCGTATCGAGGAAATGAAAGATAATTGGGATTAATCATGGATAAAAGTTATTCGACAGAGATAAAGATATCGGTAAGGCCGGAAGCTGTCTACCAGGCACTTACCAATCGAATTGACAAATGGTGGACGGAATCAGCAAACGAAGCCAGGCAGGTCGGCGATAAATTAGTTGTACGCTTCGAAAAAGCAACTTGTTGGCAGATGATTGTTTTGGAGGCCAGCAAAAACCAGCTGCTCATCTGGCAAGTTTTGGAGGCCAATCACGACCTGGACAAGATCGCAAGAAAAGATGAGTGGAAAGACACTTCTATCCAATGGAGGATTGAAACTACTGAAGTGGGCAGCAAACTAATTTTGACGCATCAGGGGTTGGTACCAACCTTACAATGTTTCGAGATCTGCCAATCCGGATGGGATTATTTCCTGGGAAGTTTAAAAAGCTTTTTGGAAACTGGGAAAGGATATCCTTTCAAAGCAGCTGCAGCTTAACGCCAATTATTTATTGGTATCGAATGTGGAGAGACGATGAGAATTCGGAAGCGCTATATTGTTGTGATTTTGCTAATTGCCCTGAGCCTGTATTGGCTATTCCATGATGATACGCCCCCGTCAATTGCCACGGGAAAGTTAACTGTTGAAGATGCGGTAGAACTAAAAGATTATCTGCTCGGAGAATATGTCCTGCGCTTGAGTAAGGCAGATGATGGGGCTGCGTTGAAAGTATTCACAGCTAACGATTCTGACAAAATACTTTGGGAAAGCCTACCCGGGAAAAGTTTCCTACAATGTGGATTTGGCGAAGCGGCAGTGAAAGAATCACGGGGACTTTTTACCGTGAAGGACCAACGCGCAAAGATCTGGACCGATCAAAGAATTACGAGCATTAATGGCAGTGATAGCAGCATAATTATCAAAGGAAATTTTGGTGTAGATGATGCGCTGACCTATACGATGAGTTGGTCGATTGCAGCGGAAGGGCATTTGCGTTTTCAAATTTCCGTTTCAGGGCCTACGGTGAATCGTATTTATCTCACCTATCATTCCAGCGCCGAAGAAAGTTTTTACGGCTTTGGTGAGCAATTTACCTATTTCGATTTGAAAGGCCGCCGGGTGCCGATTATTGTTAGTGAGCAAGGTATCGGGCGTGGGGCCCAGCCGATTACTGCCGGGGCGGATCTCACTGCCGGGGCTGGAGGGGATTGGCATACTTCCTACGCCGGCGTGCCCCATTATCTTACCAGTGAGTTGCGTTCCCTTTTCCTGGAGAATTACGAATACAGCATATTTGATTTACGGGAAAATGACCGGGTGCAGATAGCGGTCTTTGCCAATCAGATGGCCGGTCGGGTATTGGCCGGTGAGTCCCCATTGGAGTTAATCGAATCATACACTCGTTACGCTGGCCGGATGCGTCAGTTACCGGACTGGATTCAGCAAGGTGCTGTAATTGGCATGCAAGGGGGCACCGCTCGTGTGAAAGAGGTTTATCAGGCCTTGCAAAAGTACGAGGTGCCGGTGGCGGCATTTTGGCTGCAGGATTGGGTCGGGCAACGGAAAACCTCTTTCGGAAAGCAGCTATGGTGGAACTGGGAAGTTGATGAAGATCGTTATCCAGAGTGGACAGCCCTGGTGGATATGCTGGAAAAAGACGGCATCGCGATGATGACCTATATAAATCCCTTCTTGGTAACAGTAGCGGATAAATCCAATGCTCGCCGGGATCTTTTTAACGAAGCAGCCGAAAAGGGCTATCTGATTCGCGATGAGCATGACCAACCCTATATGATTCTTAACACCGATTTTTCCGCCGGATTGGTCGATCTCAGTAATC
Organism: Calditrichia bacterium; assembly: GCA_028284905.1. Lineage (GTDB taxonomy): Bacteria > Calditrichota > Calditrichia > RBG-13-44-9 > J075 > JACKAP01. Next base: position 64,808 of record JANQQU010000073.1, on the reverse strand, counting down.
CGCAAGCGCGGGACTGGATACGGACGGTAATTCAGGAGCAGCTGATTGCCAGCGGCGCAAAAGGCTGGATGGCGGATTTTGGGGAGGCGTTACCCGCAGACGCTCAACTGTATTCCGGGGAAGATGCGTTTGTTGCCCACAATCGTTATCCGGAAGATTGGGCGCAAATTAACCGCGAGGCGATTGAAGCGCTGGGTGATTCCTTATCCAACGAGTATGTTTTCTTCAGCCGCTCCGGCTATATGCGCAGCCCTCGTTACACTACCTTATTCTGGCTAGGTGATCAGCTGGTGAGCTGGGATCACTATGATGGGATTAAAACCGCGGTGACCGGGATGCTTTCCAGCGGGGTTTCCGGCTATAGTCTCAATCACAGTGACATTGGTGGTTATACTACCATTACCAATCCCTTAAAGGATTATCATCGTTCCAAAGAGTTATTCATGCGTTGGACGGAACTCTCTGCTTTTACGCCGGTCTTTCGTACCCACGAAGGAAATCAACCGGATAATAATCATCAGTTTCATAGCGACGAAGAGACCTTCCAGCATTTCGCCCGCTTTGCAAAAATTTATGCTGCCCTGGCAGAATATCGCAAGCAACTTGGTAAGGAAGCTGCGGAAAAAGGCTGGCCGCTGGTACGGCATCCCTTTCTCCATTATCCCAACGATCCGGAAGTGCAAAAAATTAACCACAAGCAATTCATGCTCGGCCCGGATCTGATGATTGCCCCGGTGCTCGATCCTGGTGTGGATGAAGTGCGTGTCTATTTACCGAAAGGGGAATGGGCGCATTTGTGGTCGCAGGAAAGCTGGCAGGTTGGGGAAGAGGGGAAATGGCTGACGGTAGCTGCGCCTCTAGGGGAGTTGGGGGTGTTTGTTAATAAAGCGTCTTCCCTTTCAGTAAAAGAGCTGAACGGCAGATGAGGCATCTAAATTTAGATGAAAATTGTTAAAGCCTTTCCTTGAGCAACAACCTGAGCAACAGGTAACCGACTACCAACGCTGGCAAAGCGGTAAAAGTACCGGGAAAGTAATTGCCCTGAAAGATACTCAACAGCGGATGGGCAATACCATTCACAATACCACCCATTATTGCATAAAAGAAGACAATCAGGTAAGCTGTCGTAAACTTTTGAAAGACGCCAATCGCTGCAGAAGTGAAAATGAATAACCAGATGAAATTGAAGATGAGAAATTGACTGTCACTCCATTCTTCCCCGACCAAGGCTGGTAATGCCGTTTGAAAACCAGTTAAATATTCTTCTCCCAAATGAAGCATCTGCAAAGCAATACCAGCAAGGTAAAGAGGAAGTATCTTCTCCGTCCGCAGATGCCAGGAGTGCTTCTTCCAAATTAGATAAGATGCAATTAAACCAAGATTGAGAATCGTAATAGCAATGCCCATCATCCAGTAGTTGAAAACAATCATCCCCATTATAAAGCTGATGGCCGTAATGTTCTGTTCGAATGAAATTGATGCCGGCTGCTTCCCCATAAGGCCTCCAGTTTCCGGGACATGGTAGTTTAACAGCAACATAATCTACACTTCAAGTGATCCTCAAGGGTTTTTAAAATGCGGAACGGTACAAATGCGGAATGCAGAATGCGGAATGCGGAATGCGGAATGCGGAGTCTAAATAATTTATTCCACATTCGCTATTCGAAATTTTAGTCACTCCACATTCGCCATTCCCAATTCCACATTTTAGTCATTCCACATTCGCCATTCCAAATTCCGCATTTGTACCGTTCCGCATTTTCCCTTACATCCGCGGCAATTCCATTGCTTCAGCTTAATAAGGCAGGGAACGGAACCATCAATGACCGAAGGGAGTGGAACCATCAGCGACGCCAGGAGCGCAACCAAAGAAATATTATTGCGCCGCCTGCGAAAGCCGCTTATCTTAAAGTTTATCAGTCTTGAAAGGACGCAAATTGGTAACAGATTTTTATGACAGGCTTTCACCTTTTTATCATCTGATTTTTCAGGATTGGGAAGAAAGTATCGAGTGGCAGGGCAAAGTGTTTGACGAACTAATTCGCAACGAATGGGGAGATGTCACTACAATTCTGGATGTCGCCTGTGGGATTGGCACGCAATCATTAGGCCTGGCAGGTAAAGGATATCGCGTTACTGGATCAGACCTTTCCGCATCTGCCATTCATCGGGCGAAAAGAGAAGCCCGCGAAAGAAAGTTATCTATTGATTTTTCCGTGGCCGATATGCGGGAAGCATTCAGTCACCATCGCTCAACCTTCGACATTCTCCTGGCTTGCGACAATGCTATTCCGCATCTGCTGAGTGATGCGGAAATTTTAAGAGCCTGCGAACAATTCTATCAATGCCTGCGACCGGACGGCGGTTGCATTATCACCCTGCGCGACTATGATCGCTTCGAGCGCAGCGGCACCCGGGTAGAACCCTATGGCATGAAGATTATCGATGGCGTCAAGCACATCATTTTTCAGGTGTGGGAGTTCAAAGGGATGGTTTACGATCTGGCCATGTATTTCATCAGCGATGATGGTAGCACCCGAGGCGAAACCCGCATTTTCCGCACGCAATATTATTCGGTTAGTGTCGATCGGGTTGTTTCCCTGATGGAATCGGTTGGCTTCCGGGACGTCCAACGCAACGATGACGTCTTTTACCAGCCGGTCATAACTGCCCGAAAATAAAGGTATTCTGATTCGAAACAACACTCGTTGGATCAAGCGACTATATGAATTCTAAAAAGGGAGGTAGAGCAACTTGCCTCCCTTATTTTGTCCGGCCCCCGACAATTTTGTCATACTCTTCATCAACCGGCTCCCATAATTCAATCTTGTTACCTTCGATATCCATGATGTGGACAAACTTTCCATATTCAACAGCCTGGACTTCATCGAGAATTGTCACGCCTTGCTTCTTTAGTTCTTCAAGGAGCGCTTCGAGGTTTTCAACTCTGTAATTAATCATGAAATCTTTTTGGGAAGGTTCAAAATACTTTGTTTTACTGCTAAAGGGACTCCATTGAGTAAATCCCATTTGGGTAGAATCACTACCCTGATACCACTGAAAGTTGGTGCCGTATTGATCTGTATCGAGCCCTAAATGAGTTTTATACCACTCTCTCATTTTACCCGGATCCTCACATTTAAAAAAAATCCCCCCGATGCCGGTAACCTTTTTCATCGTCGTTTTTTCCTCAGTTTGATTAGAAACAATGGACTTAAAGGTGAAGCCAAAACCGAATGATATAACAATTGATAAACTGATAATCGCAATCATTTGATACATTCGTAGTTTTAAAATACTATTCATAAGTGTATTCCCATGATGACGTTTCATAGCAGTTCCTTTAATATGAATAAATGCGTTTTGTTTTGAGGGTCCCCCAAGTATTTAAGAAAGCATACAAAAAATAGTTGTATCTAGCAAGTAATTTTTGCATGCTGAATTTTCACTGACTTATTATAACGAATACTATCGTTTGTAGTATTTTCTCTTGATTTACATTTTTGTCAATATAAATTGCTTGCAAGGTGCAACTATTAACAATCGGCGGATAAAATGGGCAATGAGAAAATAGCTTCCACACAAGTAGAAACTTTTCATCAACAAATGGTGGAATTGGTTAAGAAATATCAATTCCGCGATCGCAATCAAATTTTGTGCTGTGGTATATCCGTCAGCCAATGTTACCTGCTGGAAGCGCTGCATACCCATGGCCCGTTAACCGTAAATGAGGTTGCGCAAAAGATGTATCTTTCCATCAGCACTATTACCCGGATTGTTGATCAATTGGTAAAAAAAGATTATGTCATCCGGGAGGAAAGTGCCAAGGACCGCCGGGTTCGGGTCTTGAAATTGACCGGGGAAGGCGAAGCTGCTTTTCAGGCATCCTGGAAAAATGTATTTCAATCGGAAAAAATAATCCTGGAAAATTTTCCGCCGGAACATCGGGAGATGCTCATCCAGTTTTTAAAAATGCTAAACCAGGCTGTTGATAATTGGCAATTTTTCTGTAAACGGGATAGCTGAAAGTATCGTTTATACAGTAGGGCGCTGATGAAAACCGCACATTGCTGGCATTTAATAACGATCCTTCTATCTATTGAAATCACACAGAGGTAGTACTAAAAAAAGGTAATATCATTAGATCTGTCATTGCGAGGCGCTTTCTGCCGAAGCAATCTCCTGGATTGCATGCAGCGCCTAGATCGCTTCTCCCGGCAAACCGGGATCGCGATGACATCAAGAACAAATTTTGACATTATCTCTTAAATACTACTCATTAAGATAGTTTGGCTCAGTTTTCATAGCCTCAACATTTGATGAGGAGGACATATCATTCGAAATATTATTTTCTTATCCATCCTGTTAGTTGCTTTCTCTGTAAATGAAGCATTTTCGCAAAGTGGACGCGTGCGGGATCTCGGTATTAAAATTGGTGTGCTATCGGTAGGGGAGAATAACGCGATCACAGATGTGCCGGGTGTTAAAGTCGGGCAGGAGACAATCGTCGCCGGCGATAGTATTCGCACCGGTGTTACGGCAATTTTACCTCACGGGGGAAATATCTTTCAGGAGAAAGTGCCGGCGGCAATTTATATTGCCAATGGCTTCGGAAAACTGGCTGGCTTCAGTCAGGTAGAAGAGCTGGGTAATATCGAAACACCGATTGTTTTAACCAATACTCTCAGTGTCCCTACCGCAGCAAATGCCTTGATCGATCATGCATTTTCCTATCCGGCAAACGATGATGTTCGCTCGGTGAATCCGGTCGTCGGAGAAACCAACGATGGCTACCTGAATGATATTCGCGGCCGGCATGTGAAAAAGCAGCATGTGCTGAATGCGATTAAAAATGCCCACTCGGGACCGGTTGCGGAAGGATCGGTTGGCGCTGGTACCGGAACCACCTGCTTCGGCTTTAAAGGAGGCATCGGCACTGCTTCCCGGGTGCTGCCGGAGAAGTTGGGTGGCTGGACGGTCGGTGTGCTGGTGCAAAGTAATTTTGGTGGGGTGCTGCAAATAAAAGGTGTCCCGGTGGGAGTCGAGCTGGAACAATATGCCTTCCGTTCCGTCCTGGAAGGATCGCCGGATGGTTCTTGTATGATCGTTGTCCTGACAGATGCGCCGTTGGATGCCCGCAATCTGAAACGCCTGGCAAAGCGCGCCATGCTCGGTCTGGCGAAAACCGGTGGGATTGCCAGCAATGGCAGCGGGGATTACGTCATCGCTGCATCTACTGCCGAAAATTTGCGTATTCCTTATCGTAGCGAGTCCCAGTTTCAGGAACAGACAGTGCTGCGAAATTCAAAAATATCCCCGTTATTTTTAGCGGTTATTGAAGCGACTGAAGAAGCGATTCTAAATTCGATGTTCCAGGCAAAAACGATGGTCGGCCATAATGGACATGTAATCGAAGCGCTGCCCGTGGTGAAAGTGCTGGAAATTATGCGAAAAAACAACGCTGTTGAAAATTCGCCCTAGAATCGGTATGTTCATTGCACCGAATCGTTCTCACAGATAAATCCCAACCGGAGGCGCAGTTCTGAAAATCCCGAAGTTCTATCAGTTACCCGCTTACATTCTCTGGCCCCTTTCCTTTGCCCTCGGCATCGGTAGTATGGCGCTCCTCTTTTGGCTTATATTCATGGATTTCCCTTTTCCGACCGCATACCTGATAATTTTCCTTTTCGTGCCATTCCTGCAGTTTGCGATGACGCCAATGTTTCGACTGCTCGGGGTTTACAAATATCTTTCTCCAATGCTGCTGGTATTTGGCGCAAATGATAAGAATTATGATATTCATAGCGGCACCAGTTTCGATTATCTCTGCTGGTTAAAATGGGAAGACCGCGGAAAAGTTGCCCGGGAAAAAATCTGGGGATATTTCCTCGAAGGCTTACTGACTATTGCAGAAGAGATAGAAAATGGCAAGCGGCCTAAATCGCTGGTCGTCAGCGGTACTTCCTATTTCTTCAGTGAAAATACCGCAAAACGGTTGGGGCTCAACCTGGAAAAACCGGAGTTGTTCTATCGCCTCAATTTGTATTTTAACTTCATCGATCTGTTCTGGATGTATAGCTTTGCCTGGGGAAGATGGCGGATGCCCAAACTCAGTGAAGCAAAAAAGGCGGTAATCACCGGTGAAGAATTACTCAAACAAAAACCACATCTGGAAAAAGTATTGGCAAGATTAAGAAGGAATCAGGATTGAAGAAAAAACTGTTTCTCTCAACCCTCTTATTAAGTTTATCAACATTGCTGAATGGGGGCAGCGAACCGCGAACTGAACCGCCGTTGCGCGTTGGTGTTGTGGGGCTAACCCATACGCATGTGCACTGGATATTGGGAAGGCCGGATCGCGGCGATATTGAAATTGTTGGCATTGCGGAATCCAATCGGGAACTGGCCGAGCGCTATGCCGATCAACATGGGTTTTCTATGGAGTTGGTGTTCGATTCGATGGAGGAAATGCTTGATAACACCAAACCGCAGGCCGTCACCGCCTTTAATCCTATCTACGAACATCTCGCTGTCGTGCAGGCCTGTGCCCCGCGCGGCATTCATGTGATGGTAGAAAAGCCGCTGGCGGTTAACCTGGCCCATGCCCGGGAAATGGAAAAATTGGCGAAGAAACACAATATTCAGCTGCTGACCAATTACGAAACGACCTGGTATGCCAGCAATCATAAAAGTCACGAGATGCTCCATCAGGATAAGGCGCTGGGGGATGTGCGAAAAATCGTTGTGCATGATGGTCATTCCGGGCCAAAGGAGATTGGCGTTAATGAAGAGTTTCTGGAATGGCTGACTGATCCTGTACTAAATGGGGGAGGGGCAATCACGGATTTTGGTTGTTATGGCGCAAACCTGATTACCTGGTTAATGCAGGGAGAGCGCCCCCTTTCGGTAGTAGCAGTGACTCAGACGATCAAACCGGAGGTCTATCCGAAAGTCGACGATGAGGCAACAATTATTCTGGTCTACCCACAGGCGCAGGGTATTATACAGGCTTCCTGGAATTGGCCGGTGAACCGGAAAGATATGGAAGTATACGGAAAAACCGGTTATGTTTTCGCGGATGATGGCAGCAACATTCGTTACCGCTTAAATGAGCGGAGCAAAGAGAAAAAACTACGGCTGGAAGGTCGCCCATCTCCACTGGATGATCCTTTTGCATTTTTCGATGCAGTGATTCGGGGAGAGATTCAGCCGGACCCATACGATCTCTCTTCGTTGGAAAATAACATGATTGTAATGGAAATTCTCGATGCGGCCATTCGCAGCGCAAAGAGTGGTAAAGCAATAAACCTTAAATAAAATTATGGATAGGATCGATTTTATCCACAAGTAAGTCAAATGTTATTCCGGAGGTCTTCTAATGAAACGCGATAAAATTATCTATTGGGTCGCAACTGGCCTGTTAAGTGCAATGATGCTGCTTTCCGCCAGTATGTATCTGTTTAATAATGCAGAGATTGCCTCAATATTTACCAAGCTTGGATATCCCACTTACATTATCTACCCACTGGCGCTGGCAAAAATTTTGGGCGTCATTGCGATATTGACAAATAAATCTGTCGTATTGCGGGAATGGGCTTATGCGGGATTTTTCTATGATTTTGTGCTGGCATTTTTTGCCCATCAGCAGATTGGGGACGGGGAATCCGCCGGTGCCGTAGTCGCATTGGTATTACTATTGGTTTCCTATAATTTTCGAAAAAAACGCTAGTGTAAAGCTGTCTTCAAAACTTTTTGTTTGACGATCACTGCACAGAAATGCGTGCTTAATTTGGCGGTATTGGTTTGAACTAATTGTTCAGATCAATGCCGTTTTTAATTTTTTTCCGACACTCCTAAAAAAAATATTCTAAACATTTTTATTCCTTTAATTGCTGTAAAAAATGAACTTAGATAAACTTGAAAGATATGTATGCTGGAAAAAAATAAAATAGTTGTTGCAACAAATAATGTTTTAACGTTTATTGGTGTCGAACTTAATTGATGAGCGCAAATAATGGCAGCAACAACAAAATCAAAATTATCAGAAGAACAGTTCTACCTGAACATCCACAAAGCGTACGAAGCGCTTTCCAACCGGTTCATGCTGCTATTTAAGGAGAACGGTCTTACCTCTTTTACCCAATATAACGTGCTGCGAATTTTACGGGGCGCCGGGGAAGAGGGGCTTTCCTGCCAGAATATTGGTCAGCGCCTGATTAGCCGTATTCCCGATGTTACCCGACTGCTTGATCGTATGGTGAAGCTGGGACTGGTAGATCGCACTCATTCCACTAAAGACCGCCGGGTTGTCCTGGTAAGATTAACTGAAGCAGGAATAGATTTGGTTAACAAAATGGATTCGCCGGTCAACGAGTTACACCTCCGGCAGTTCGGTTGTCTTAGCGAAGCCGAGATTGAAGCAGGTAATGAAATGATGATAAAAATTCTTGATCATCTTAAAGATAATAATTTAAATCAACAAATATAGAGACATAAGCAATAAGAAACTCATAACATAATCCAATCGGAGGTTCAAAAATGAAAGTAAATCGTATTATTTCCGCAGTTTTCGTAGCATTAATGGTTTTCGCCAGCCAGGCATTTGCTGGTGACGAGTATAAAATCGACCTGACCCACTCTGCTGTCGAGTTTTCTGTAAAGCATCTTGGTATTACCAATGTAAAAGGTAACTTCACCGATTTCTCCGGCACAATCATGTTTGACGCTGAAGATCCGACCAAATCTACTTTTGATGTAACCATCAATGTCGAGAGCGTAAATACTGCCAACGAAAAACGCGACGGCCACCTGAGAAGCCCGGATTTTTTTGACGCTGCTAATTATCCGACCATCACACTGAAAAGTAAGTCTGTAGAGAAAACAGACGATGGTCATGTTTTAGTCGGCGATCTGACAATCCGCGACAAAACCCACGAAGTTAGAATTCCTTTCGATGTCAATGGCCCGGTTGATCTTGGCGAACGTTTCGGTACCCGCATGGGTCTGGAAGGCGGTTTTGCTATCAATCGTGGTGACTATAATATCAATTTTGGTCTTGGCGAAATTGCAGTTGGTGAAGAAGTAAAAATCAACATCGCTATCCAGGCAAAAAAATCATAATTACCATTACATAGATCGAAAAAGCCCGCAGGATTTTTCCTGGCGGGCTTTTTCTTTTTCCGGTATTTTAGAAACGGATTGCAAGCTGTAAGATAGTTTTATCAATAGGCTTATTTGACAATGTTAAATTAGTAATATTAAATATAGTCCTAGCTGTCATCGCGAGGAGTGTAACGACGACGCGATCTCCTGTGTTAACGCACCTAATGAGATTGCTTCGTCGTTGCACTCCTCGCAATGACAGCTGAGGCTGTTTTCTATCATTACATTTTAAGACTTTCACCTTTTCCTCAAAAATACCGGATAATTCGATGGCATACAACGATCATCATCTCCCCGAAAAAGAAGTTGCGGTACTATTAGGGCTGGAAAAACTGCTCCAGGCAAGCAAACGGCTTCCCGAAAACGCACCTCTGCCATTTTTGCCGTCATTTCAAGAATCAATAGGCGAGATCGGTTTTTCTATAAAAGACCGGCAGATTTCTGCACTAAAAATGCGTCATTGCAATTTGCTTGATCTTCCGGATAACTTTGGCGAATTAAGCTCGCTAAAGGAATTGGACCTTGCCGGTAACAGTTTGGCCGCATTGCCGAAAAGTTTTTCGAAGCTTCGGCAACTCAAAGCGCTGAATTTGGATAGCAATCGATTTACAAACCTGCCGTCTGAAATATACCGGTTACCGTTATTAAGCGCGCTTTATCTAGATTTTAATCACTTAGCTGCGCTGCCGGCAGAGACAGGTGGTATGCAAAATCTTCATGCGCTGCATGTGCATCATAATCGTTTGTCCCTGCTTCCTGAATCTTTATGGACGCTGAGAAAGTTGCGACATCTCTCTATCGGCGATAATCCGCTGAATATACTGTCGCCGGAAATTGGCAATCTTGCTGCGTTGGAGTCGTTGTTTATCCATGGAATGAATTTGACGGCGCTACCGGATAATATTTGCAAGTTGAAAGAACTTAAAACACTCGATGCCGCTCATAATCAGCTGGAGCGTTTACCGGAAAATTTCGGTGCGCTATCGAAGCTGCAGGATTACCTCTATATTGGCGATAATCGTCTTCATAATCTCCCGGATAGTTTCGCAAATCTAACTCGTTTGATCTATCTTAACCTTACCGATAACCAGTTTCAGCAATTACCGCCGATACTGGGAAATTTGAATGCTTTGCAGGAATTAAGGCTCTACAACAATCAATTGCGCACGCTGCCGGAAAGTATTGGCAACCTGCAATCACTTCGGGAGCTTTATTTGATGAACAATCAGGTCCGTAATCTGCCGGAATCGTTCAGTGCGCTGGATAATTTGATCCACCTGGATTTACGGAATAACGCGATTGCCAGTTTGCCAAAAACATTCGGACAGTTGAAAAGCCTGATCTTTTTGGATCTGCGCGCCAATCGCATCGATGTAGTCCCCGCAGTAATCGCTGATTTAGCAAAGCTGGAAAAGCTGGATTTACGCTGGAATAAGCTGAAATCTTATCCGGCCGCTTTAGATGAGCTAAAGCGGCGAGGGTGTATCATTTATTCCTGATGAATTAAGAAATTTCTCCAATTTTAAATTTGAATTCTCTTCATCTTGGTTATCTAAGTTTTCTTGTGGATATTTGTTCATCTAAAAAATTTATACCGCTATTTATTTTTCTGGAGATTATATGTTGTCAAGATTTTCTTGTTTGGAAAAAACCTGTTACATCCTGCTTGCAGTTAGCATTTTTTGTTTGCTTTTCGCCTGCACTTCCGAACCTGTTGAAAAACCGGATCCGACTTCCCTGGAGGCTGTGGAAAAGAATCTGCCAGCCTGGGCTGAGAATGCCAATATTTATGAAGTGAACATCCGCCAATATACCGAGGAAGGCACGATAAAAGCGTTCGAAACACATTTGCCTCGTCTGCAGGAAATGGGTGTGAAGATCCTCTGGCTGATGCCGATTCAACCGATCGGAGAGAAGAACCGCAAGGGAAGCCTGGGAAGCTATTATTCGATCAGCGATTATACGGCTGTAAATCCAGAGTTTGGCAACCTGGACGATGTGAAACGTCTGGTGAAAAAAGCCCATGATTTGGGAATGTATGTGATTCTCGATTGGGTCGCTAACCATTCCGCCTGGGATCATCCCTGGGTCGAGAATGAAGGCTGGTATACCCTCGATTCCAGCGGTAGCATGATGCCCCCGGTGCCGGACTGGAGTGACGTAGCAGATTTAAACTACGATAATCATGACATGCGCGCAGCAATGATCAGCGCGATGGAATTCTGGATCACTGAAACCAATATGGATGGTTTCCGCTGCGATATGGCTGGCATGGTACCGGCGGACTTCTGGCCGGCTGTTCGTGCTGCACTGGACAAGATCAAACCGGTTTTTATGCTCGCAGAAGGAGAGGGGCCGCAGTATCATGATGCTTTTGATATGAGCTATACCTGGGAGATTCATCATACCATGCGGGCAATTGCCAATGGTGAAAAAAACGCCAATGATATTGCCGGGCTTGTCCTCGCTAAGCAGGAAAGTTATCCGGAGAATGCTTACCTGATGCAGTTTACCAGTAACCATGATGAGAATTCCTGGCAGGGAACGGTTTATGAACGGTTGGCCGGCGGCGTGAAAACTTTTGCGGTTTTCACAGCGACCGTCCCGGGAATGCCCTTAATTTACAGCGGTCAGGAAGCCGGCTTAAATAAACGCCTCGCTTTTTTCGAAAAAGATACAATCAGTTGGGAAAACCTGCCCCTGGCAGATTTTTACAAAACGCTGCTAACCCTGAAAACTGAAAACAAGGCCCTCTGGAATGGCAATAAAGGCGGCAAGCTACAGCGCCTCAGTAGTGATAAAGATGAAGCAGTATTTGCATTCCTGCGAGAAAGCGCTGGTGATCAGGTATTAGTCGTTTTGAACTTAAGTAATGCAGAGCAGGCGGTAACCCTGGAAAACAGTGCTATATCCGGAAATTACCGGGAAGTGTTTAGCAATAGCGATGCTGCTGTTCTGGAGAGTAATCTGGTAGTTAGCTTAAACCCCTGGGAATATCTGGTTTATGTTCGGCAGCCATAATAAATGGTAAAGCTGAGAGCTAGTGTTGAAGAAGTGCTGCTTTATGCCGTTTTATCTGTCATCGCGAGGAGTGCAACGACGAAGCGATCTTTTTCTAGATGCAACTTTTGAGATTGCTTCTCCCGGCAGCCGGGATTGCAATGACAGCAAGTAATACATGTTTAACACTATAAGCAGAGAAAAGAGAGATTGCCTGATTATGGGAAATAATTACGACCTGAAAGTAAAAGCAATGCAGGAAAAAATTATGTCACCCCCAAGACCGGTACCACTGGGTGTTCAGATTGGCAATTATTTTACCGGTATGAAAAGCCAGATCGGCTGGATGCTCCTCGCCGTTGGTTTAATGGTTTTGGGCATAAATGTGAGTATCGGAGAATGGTCTCTTTTTGGCGTTTCCGCTATCCTGATATTTTTTGTCGCGGCAATCGTATTAATTTACCTCAGCTTGAAAGAGGGACGGCTGCATAATTACTTGTTAGCGAATGGCGTTCTGACGACCGGAAGATTGATCGATAAACAATCGACTGCTACCAAAATCAATAATCGCCGGGTTTATAAACTCATCTATGAATATACCGCTGATGATGGGAAAAAATATCAGACAACCCTGAAAACCCATCGCACTGATCGGTTTCCCAGCGGTGAACCGGAAGCAGTGATTCACTTTCCCGGTTATGGGAACGTCTCCGCCCTGGTAAAAGGAATGGCGGCTGCTCCCGCTATTGGCGAAGATGGCACCTTTCAGTTGAGTGGTATTGGTAGCTACTTTAGCATATTTTTTCGGCTGATTGTTCCAGTGGTTACTGTTGTGTTTGGGAGCGCATATTTGCTGGATTGGCTGGGTATTATACCCTTACCATCCTTTCTAGATATCCGGCAAATTCTGTATCAGTTCGTAGGGGGGAGCCAAAGCGCCTATTAATAGAACAAGTATTGATGATTATGTCCCGTCGGCGTTTTGAATATTCAGGTTTCAGTAGCGGACACTTTTGTTGAAGCCACAGATTTACACAGATGAACACAGATTTATAAAAGGTTTCACTAAAAAATAATCACGCATCTTTCTAATTCCGTGTAAATCTGTGCTGATCAGTGGCTAATTTTTAAAAGTGTCCGGTACTAAGTATTCAGGTTTAAAGCCTCCATTCCGAATCGAAAATTACAAACATCAACAGAATACCGCCGCTTAACTTTTGTTGAATTTCAAAAGCCATCGGAAGCAGCGGCCTACCTGCAATCTTTGACTGGCGAGTTAAAATCTGCCAGCCAGTAAACTCTCTCATTATTCATATTTCAATGCATTGATCGGATTCATCAAAGCTGCCCGAATAGACTGGAAAGAAACGGTAAAGAATCCGACGGCAAACATAAGTATTGTCGCTGCAAGAAATGGCAGCCAGCCAATGTCCACCCGGTAGGCAAAATCCTGCAACCAGGTTTCCATGAGAAAATAGGCGAGCGGCCAGGCGATAGCGTTGGCAACCAGTAACAGATAAATCATCTCTTTGCTGAGCAAGAAGACAATGCCGGGAGCGCCGGCACCAAGCACTTTTCGGATACCGATTTCTTTTGTCCGTTGCTCTGCAGCATAGGATGCCATTCCGAAGAGGCCGAGGCAGGCGACAAATATGGCGAAGAGGGTAAAATAGTTGAAAACCGTGGTAAACTGTTCTTCAGCGCGATATTGGCTGTCAAAAGATTGATCCAGAAAAGTAAACTCGAAAGGACGGTTCGGATCGATCGTTTGCCAGCTTTGCTTTAAACCGGTGATAGTGCTCTCAATATTCTCCGGGCGGATCCTTACCAGTAAGTCATTAATATAGCCGCCACTGTTGGTAACGATTAAAGGCTGAATAACACTGTGCAGCGATTCGGTGTGAAAGTCTTGTAATACCCCGACGACCGTCCACTGCCGGGCATCGCTGTCGTCTGATTCCCGAATATATTTCCCGACAGGATTATCCCAACCAAATCGCTTTGCCGCAGTTTCATTGATTAGTATTGCCGATTCCGGATCGGTCGCAAATTCACGGGAAAAGTTCCGGCCTTCCACAATCTCAATGTTAAGTGTTGGGACAAAATCCGCATCAAAATTCATTCGCTGCATAATCTGGGACTCGGACTCACTAAATCCTTCCGGCAGGTAAATATTGACATCCATATTCTCACCCGGCGCTTTTGATGCTGCCGCGCTGCTAATAACCCCTGGCACCCGCGCTAACTCGGTTTTAATCGTGGTTAAATCGCCGACGAGACTATCATCCATCAGCGGAATGGTCACTACCTGTTCCTTGTGAAAACCGAGGCGTTTGTTTTTTAGATAGTCCAATTGACTATAGATAATCAATGCGCCAATCATCATCGTTACGGAGATGACGAATTGAGAAACCACCAGAATTCTCCGAAAACGCAAGCCACTGTTGCCGGTTTTCAAGTGGCCTTTTAAAACTTTAATGGGACGAAACGCTGATAAAAACAGGGCAGGGTAGCTGCCGCCAAGGATACCGACCAGCAGTGCGAGTGCAAAAAATGCCGGTAGTAACCAGGGACGGGTAGCAAAGTCCAGCTGTAGTTGTCGACCGGCGATATCACTGAAAAATGGTAAAACCAGCGGAACAACAACCAGGGCAATCGCCAATGCGGTAAGGCTATAGATAATAGATTCACCGAGAAATTGGAAGATGAGACGGCGCCGTCTGGCACCCAGCACCTTACGCATACCAACTTCCCGCGCTCTTTGCGCAGACCGGGCGGTAGCGAGGTTCATAAAATTTATACAGGCCAGCAATAGAATGAAAAAGGCAACAGCGGAAAAAATGTAAATATAGGCGATATCGCTGTTAGCTGCCACTTCGTTTTCCAGGTTGGAATGAAGATGGATATCGGTGAGCGGTTGTAAAAAATAATCGATACGTCCGCCAATCGCATTGAGCGTCGGACTTAGATAAGTTTGAACCACCTGCGCCATTTTTTCCTGAAAAATAAGATAATCAGTATCCTCGGAAAGATGGAGGTATGTGTAGTAATTAAAAGACATCCAGTTTTCCAGATGTTGCGGATTTCTGGCATAAAGTGTTTGGAATGAGAGCAGAAAGTCGAAGGTAAAGTGAGAATTGTCCGGCACATCTTCGATAACGCCGGTTACCTGAAAATCATCCCCATTGTTGAACTTAATCGCCTGCCCCACCGGATTGGCATAGCCTTTCTCATGGAGTGGATTTGGAAAATATTTTCGGGCCATCGTTTCCGTTAAAACAACAGAATGGGCTTCTTTTAGAGCGGTTTCCGGATCGCCATAAATCATTGGATGGGAAAATACTTCAAACATGGACGCATCAGCATAAGCGATATTTTCCTCGTAAAAATTCTTTTCGCCAATCTTAACCGGCATCCGTGAGGTTTTCCGAATGCGGACAGCATTAATGACTTCCGGGTAATCTTTTAGTAGCACCGACATCAAGGGGGCATTACTAATTGGCATTTTAGCAGCTTGTCCACCAATATTCGCATCGATGCCGACGCGGTAAATGTTTTTCGCATGAGTGTGATAACGATCGAAACTAAGTTCCGTTAACACATATACGAGGATAA
Organism: Calditrichia bacterium; assembly: GCA_028284905.1. Classification (GTDB taxonomy): domain Bacteria; phylum Calditrichota; class Calditrichia; order RBG-13-44-9; family J075; genus JACKAP01. The sequence goes on along the minus strand of JANQQU010000073.1, from coordinate 49,031 downwards.
GCATACAACCGATTATGCCCAGCGAGAGCCCGGCAATGTTAATAAAAGAGTAGCCTTTGTGCCGAATGGCATTTCGTAATGCAGTGATGAAATATGATTTGATCATGGTCCGGCCCTGTTTTTTTCGCCTATGGTATTTTTCGTTTCAGACTGCGAATAACCAGGAATGTTGCACTGAAAGTTCGCATAACTCAAAATTGTTGGCATCTGAGAAATGATTCAGTGAAAATTGTTTGACGGAGAAACGCGAAAATTGAATGAATTAGTAAAAATGCCCTGATTTGGTTATAGCATTCTTTACTATAAAGCCGTTAATTTATTTTGATTCTTACAGCGAATAAACTCTGCAAACAATTCCGATGGAGGTGATCATGGCAAAAATAACCGGTATTGGGGGTATAATTTTTAAATCCCAGGATCCAAAAGCATTGCAGGAATGGTATCGCAAGCATCTCGGCATCGATACTGACGAGCATGGTGTTGCATCTTTTTACTGGCGGGAGAAAGCGACTCCGGAACATATCGGGCGCACCGTATTGGAAGTCTTTGGAGAAGATGCGGATAATTTTAAGCCGGGAAAAGCACCGTTTATGGTCAACTTTCGGGTCGATAATCTGGATGAATTTCTCACTGAACTGAAAGCTGCCGGTATCGAAGTGCTCGATGAAATATTCACATTTGATTCCGGGCGCCTCGGCTGGGCAATCGATCCGGAAGGACGAAAGCTGGAATTCTGGGAGCCAAGTGGGGAAGAAGGGCAAGAGTGAAATGCGGAATTTGGAATGCGGAATTTGGAATTAAAGTAAAGTATTAGATTCCGCATTCCGCATTCGCCATTCCGAATTCCAAATTCGCCATTCCGCATTAAAAGTTTTACCTTTCTATAGGGTTAAAAACTTCCGCACGCCTTCCATAATCATCTGAATCGCGATGGTTGTAAGAATCATTCCCATCAGGCGCTCAATAGCAATAAGTCCGCGGGAGCCGAGAAAACGGCTTAGGCTGTTCGCCAGGAATAAGATGATACCTGAGGCAAGCCAGGCGATTCCCAGGGCAGCTAACCAATCCAGCCAGCGGGTGGGATCCTGACTCATCAGGAGCATTACCGAGGCCAAAGAAGAAGGGCCGGCAATAAGTGGAATTGCCAAAGGCACCAGAAATGGCTCTCCTTCAAGTTCCTGATCGCCATTCTTTTTACCGTGCGGGAAAATCATCCGTAATGCAATGAGGAACAAAATAATTCCGCCGGACATTGTTAGCGATGGTTCGGAAATTTGGAGAATATTGAGAATATATCTTCCGAAAAATAAGAAAATCACCAATACCGCCAATGCCAGAAAGAGCTCCCTTAAAATGACAATCTTCTTTCGTTTATTATCAAGATTCTTGAGTGTCGTTAAGAAAAAGGGAATATTGCCGACTGGATCCATTACTAAAAATAAGAGCAAAGCAGCTGAAAAGATGGTCATAGTACACCTCCTGTACGCTTAATGGTGAAGTAAAACGAAAAAATTGATGTAAAATATTAGTTATTTCATCATCATTAGGGGGGACGATGATACCCGTATTTCACCGTCATTGGGGACGATGATACCCGGAGGAGCATTTAGGCTAATGCTCGCTTTTCAGATACTACCTTTCTGAAAATTGGCCGACAGTATACGTTTTTAAAAATGAGAAAACAACTGGAAAGAAACATTTTTTTGCGGAGAGACTTTAGTGGAAAATTTTAACATCCGGAAGTGCCGACAAGAAGATCGCGATGCCATCTGGGAAATCTTTTCCCGGATTGTTAGTTCCGGCGATACTTATGCCTATGATCCGAATATCAGCAAGGATGATGCATTAAAAGAATGGCTGGAAAAACCATTGGCAACCTACGTGGCAATAGAAAATGATAAGATTATCGGCACTTATTTTATCAAGCAAAACCAACCGGGACTGGGAGGCCACGTATGTAATTGCGGCTACATGGTTTCGGAAGAAGCACGAGGGAAAGGCGTCGCCACCTTGATGTGCGAACATTCTCAGGAAGCAGCGCACAAATTCGGATTTAAAGCGATGCAATTCAATCTGGTGGTGGCTACCAACGAAGGGGCGGTTCGGCTGTGGCAAAAACTGGGATTTGGGATCGCCGGTACTCTGCCAAAAGCCTTTGCTCATCAGAAATTAGGTTTTGTGGATGCGCATGTAATGTACAAATGGCTGGAAGCATGAGAAAGTAAATATAGAAGTAGATTTTGGTGTCATCGCGAGGCGCTTTTACCGAAGCGATCTCCTATGATGCATGCAACGATGAGATCGCTTTGGCAAAAGCGCCTCGCGATGACGGATAAAATGAAGTTATATAGTTGACAAAAATTTACGGTTTAATACATCAACTTCTGCTTCAGAAAACGCTCAACCAGAATTTCGCCGGAATCGCTGATCTTATTTCCGGAATGTTGATTGTTCTTTTCTCCCCACAACACCGCAACGTATTTCACCGAATTGTTCTGAAAAGTGTTTTTGGAAATATCGACATTAATGATGCCGCGGGTTTTTACCAACACATTGCTTTCCTCTGCCCCGCCACAATTACTGAACTTACTGCCATGAACTTTCAGCACGCCGCCAATGGTTGACTCATCGTAACCACCGCGGTAAAAATGAACGACATTCTTTTCAATGTTCTCAAATTCGCAATTGATGATGTCAAAGAATTCAGCGTTATAATCTCCCTTGTCATCGGTCTCAGCCGCTAGTTCCAGGCCATTCATACAGTCCTTCATTGTCGTATTTACGAAAGATACGGTATCCGCAAAAGATCCCTTATAGGCGATGTGAACATTCTTGAAGTTTTCGATTTGACAGTCGTTGACAAAAAGGTTATAGCCAAAGGACATATTCTCTGCCAGCGGCGCAAAGGCATACTGTTCTTTGTCGCCTTTAAGAACGATATTGCTGACAGTCAGATGACCGCGGGGATTCATTTGAAAAACCGGCGTATCGCTATCACCAGCATAAACAATTTTCGGTTTGCGATCTTTATTTCTTGCTTTGATGGTGATCTGCTTCTTGATGTCCAGCGGACGCTCGATCTTATAGGTCGCTCCGTCTAAAGCGAGAATATCGCCGCTGTTTGCCTTCGCAATGGCTTCGGAGATACTGGCATCCGCGGAAACAGTGATAACTTTCGGGGTGGATTGCTCTTTTTTCGGAGAATACCAGGCTGGGCCATATTTACTGCGATCGATATCCATTTCATCCGTTGTTTTACTGATGGCGCCAACCGCATTTTCACCGGCCCGGGCATTCCCCAATATGTCTGTTTCAATTTGGTCAAATTCGTAGCCGGGATATACGTCGCGCATCTCTTCAGTAAATTCGGTGGGGAGATATAGCCAATCGGAAACTTGCTTCATTTTAAGATCGCTAACTGCTAAAGCGTCGTATTCAATCGCTTCGGATTGATGGTTAATCAGGTTGTTTTTAAAGGTAATGCCGTCAATTTTATCATATGCTTTAATCGGCTTACTTTCTACCTGATCGTTGTAGATGATGTTGTTGGCAATGATGGTTCTGATCGGGCGTTCGGAGCGGATTTCCGACGGGGGAAGCACATCGCTCTTATCCGAATTTGCGCCAACACTGATTTGCCAGGGAGATTTACAATCGACCCAGGTATTGTGGGCAACAACCGCATCCGTAACCTGGTGATAACGATTACGGGACGATTTCGGAATACCGTTCATTATTGCCAGGGGCGCTCGAAACTCATCGCCGTTTATCCGGTAAAAATAGTTGTTCGAAATCCAATGCCCGGTATTGATAATCCGCATACCGCCGGTAAAAGCCGACTTTTCTTCACCGATAAAAAAGTTGCCATCGATTATGCAAAAGTTGCCATGGCGCGTTACCATGGAACCTTCGCATTTATAAAAGACATTATTTCTGAACTCATTAAAATTAGACTTGCTGGATATGACCTCAACTTCTCCGTTACACTTTTCGAATAAATTATTCGAAACGTTGACATACGAGGGCATAATCGAAGTATAGCTGGCACCGATTTGAATCGTTTCCGCCCGGGGACCTCCCTTCCGGGGACGCGGACCAAAATAATTATTGGTTATCTGATGGTAATTCTTGATATGCTCATTGCCGCGTAAATTAACCCGCAAGGTTGGGCCTTGATTAAATTTTCCTGCCAGGTAACAACGATCCAATTGATTATGTTTACCAAAGAATTCCACCCAGAGGTCATGCGTATAACGGTTTGGCTGGGTATAATCTTCGATGACACAATTAATGACCTTACAGTGATTGGCTAACAACTTCTTGTTAACCCGGAATTCGATCACCCATCCGGTAGCGGTGTAGCCATTTTTGAAATACAACCCATCGACAACCAGATATTCGCCGCCAATTTTTAAAGAGGATTGTCCTTCCAGGGTAACTTTTCCCGGTGTTTCCGCCCGTAAATTGATCGGCTTCTCTTTCGTGCCTGTCCCGGTAAAGCGAATTTGGACATTTTCCCAAACCCCATTCGAAAGAACAATTTCGTCACCGGCTTTTGCCGCTTTTATTGCATCTTCCAATTCCTGGGCGGAATTAACCTTTTGCGTCGTTTGGCTGAATAATTGTGAGGATATCACAAAGAAAAACAACGTGCTCAACAAGATCATCTTTTTGTACATAACATGCCTTTAGGATAGGTTTATATAATGTTGAATTTAGTAGCAATCTGATCAATCTCGTGTTGTATTACTAGATTTTTGTCATACATCATATAAATTTTACAAAAAAAATACCACTTGGCAAATTGTTTTTTATAGATATCCTCAAATAAATATCGACTTCAGACTACTGTTAAAACTTCCTTACTTCATCAAAATTAATTTCAGCACTTTCCGTTGGCTCTGGCTATTGGCGACAAAGAGATAGACCCCACTGGCGACAGCCGTGCCCCGGTCGTTTCTACCGTCCCATTCAAAATGAAAATTATGCCGGTTGCCGCGTGGATTTAACGCGAATTGCTTTACCTGCTGGCCAAGCACATTAAATATGCGGAATGACAGTTCTTCCGGAGTTTGATAGAAATTTTGCGGAAGACGCATTTCAATTGTTGTGCTGGCGTTAAAGGGATTCGGAAATGCTGTTAGCTTTAGTGTATCTGTACGGGTGGTATCACTCAATTCTTCGATGCCGGTAACCAGACCGGTTTCATCGTAGCAATCGGTACAGGGTTGAACGGTGTCGCTGGGCTCCAGGGCAAGGAAAGCGGTATACCGGGATAGTACCCTTTCAGCCAGGCTAATATCCACAATTTCAGTAATTAACGAATTGGTCTGCGGGCGGCTTTCAAGGCCCTGGATATTGTTACCCGCCCATATTTCTTCCGAGAGGGAGTCTGCGCTGTTAATATTTTCAGCAGGTACGGAAAGGTTGGTGAAAACCGGAGAATTATAGTACAGCCCGGATGCATTGATATTAAAAGGAAAATCACCATAATATTTGCCTATCTGGAGGAATGGCTTGCCAATGTAATAATCCTGGTCGGTATTGGTAATGTCATATCTCGCATAGCAAAAACCGTTTTCCAATGATGTTTGCAAATCAAAAGCATTGATAAACCCACCCAGCAGAGAAAACAGCTCTGTGACGACTGCGCTTATTGATTGTGATAGACTGTTTAAACGCCGAAATTCTCCATTGGTTTGCCGGGAGAGCGCGCCGTATAAATACTCATTCCCCCGATAGGAACGACCTCCAAACCAATGGCTTTCCACATCCAGGTTAGCATAATCGAAAATCTGAAAGGGAATTTCCCGATCGCTGATATTGAAGATATGGTCAAGCAATGGATTGGCGACCTGAAATTCGCCCAGATGATCCGCGCTGGAGAGAATAAAAATGCAGGCGTTGTCATTCCGGGATTGGATATAACTCACGCTGTTTTCGATCATCTGCAAAATCGAAGAGTAATCATTCAGCTGCTTGTTTTGCAACTGATCCATCCACATTTCGATACTGGCGGCATTAGCGGGAATCCATTCCGGAGAGAGTGTGTGAATGTTCAGCCCCTCGATTAACATAACATTGAAGGAATCTGTGCCGGTGAAATGATTTAACAGCTGAATTCTCAACATATCGATGATCAGTGCTACATTGTAAGTTGTTTTTTCGGCAACATGATCGATGAGGAACAACACCTTTTTGTCCAGGGAGACTTCCATCGCCTGCGATGGCAAAAAGGCAAGTTGATAGATACCGCCATCATCTATCGGCAAATGATTAAGGTAAACACCGTTTTCCATTGGAGAACTCAGGCTGAAGTGTAGCGGAATCTCAATTGCCTCCGGGGGAAGGTCTGCCTGGAAATAATTGCCGAGAGACGGATGCTCATTCAAAATAAAAGGAATTTCCGGAAACTCCTGTATTTGTGGAGAATGCCATTGCTCATCCGGCCAAAAAATAACATTGAAAACTGATAATGGTTGATGAGAGAGATTCAACAAATGCGTAGGGAGTTTAGCCTGCACAGATAGCGCAGTCCAGTCTGTAGGAACGAGGTAGGTCAGCTTAATTCTCCGGGATTCATTTCCCCGCATGGGATAGATAAGCAATCTGTATTGCGTGGGCGATTCTTTGAAGATGATTGCCGGATCCCGCCTCCGATTGACAATACCATTATAAATATTGGCTGCCGTCCAGCGGTCGTACATTCGGGCCCGCATAATATCTTCCCCTACCCAAAGCCATAAATCATGCACGATGGCATTTTCCGGGAGTTCGAATTCGTAAATGACTTCGAGAATATCATTTTGTGTAAAGTTCAAACCCTCGGCGGAAATTGTTAAATATAAACCATATTCCATATAGACCCCTTTGGGGCGGATGCTGATTACTGCTTCTTCGATGGTAGCATCTCCGTAGCGCCAGGTCCTTTGCGGATCCTGGACGATTAGCTTTTCATTACTCCAGGCGGTTTGCATTGAAAAAATGAGAATTGCCGGAAATAAAATTTGTAATAAGCGCTTCATAACTCCTCCTTTGAATTTTTCAAATACTTTTCCAGTAAGTTTTCTCATTTGAAGAGAAAGCATAACAACCTGAAGATGACAATCGCCGTGCCACTTAATTTGTGAAAGAGTAAAAATTTTAGACTTTTAATAAGTATTTGAAAATTATGGTGTTGTGAGTTTGACCAGTGTTGAGAATCTGAGGAGTTTGGCCGGAATATGCGCAGTGCTGTGCATATTCCGGCAGGAAGGAATTATAAAAAAGAATCCCCTGTGGTTTTTGGCGGGGGATGTATTATTTTAGGCTGTCTGTTTGAAAGTGGAAGAAAGTTTGTCACTATGGGAAAAATAAAATCTTATCAACCGGTCAAGTTAATTGCAGCGGTGGCGATTAAGAATAAAGCATTGTGGGAGGAAATCGCTGCAAAGCTGGAAAAGCAATACGGCCCCATCGATATGGCCCTGGATTGGTATGATTTTACCCACACTGATTATTATCAAGCGGAAATGGGGGAGGGGCTGTTCAAACGGATGATCTCATTCGAAAATTTGATCCCTGCGGAAACACTCCCCGATATTAAAATTGCTACTAACGATCTGGAAGATGACTACGCTGAGAATGATAAACGCGTTGTCAATATCGATCCCGGTTATATCACCGCTCCCCGCCTGGTGTTAGCGACGACCAAAGACTACAGTCATCGCCTTTTTCTGGGAAAAGGGATTTTTGGCGACATCCATTTGCAATATTTGAAGGGGCAATTTCAACCACAATACTGGACATATCCAGATTATAAGGAAGATGCAGTTTTGGCATTCTTCACTCGGGTGCGGGAAGTTTACATGATGCAGCTGGGATTTCTTTATCAGGAACAACAATAATTCAGGAGCTAATAGTGGGCGAAAAGAAGACAACATATAAAGATACCGGTGTAGATATTGAAAAAGCTGAAAAGGCACTGGGGAGCTTAAAAAAACGTATTCATAGCACTCATACACCGGAAGTGCTTACCGGCGTTGGCCTTTTTGGCGGCTTTTTCGATTTATCGGAACTAAACTATCGCCAGCCGGTGCTGGTTTCTTCGGTTGATGGTGTTGGTACCAAGCTAAAGGTTGCGATTCAGGCGAATCGTCATCATTCGGTGGGGCAGGATCTGGTCAATCACTGTTGTAACGACATCGCCGTTTGCGGCGCCAAGCCGCTCTATTTTCTCGACTACTTTGCTTGTGGCAGCCTGGAGCCGCATGTCTATGACGAAGTAATTACCGGTATCACCGTTGCCTGTAAAAAATCCGGGGTTGCCCTGATTGGTGGCGAAACCGCCGAGATGCCGGACTTTTATCAAGCGCAGGAATACGACATGAGTGGCACTGTTGTCGGGATTGTCGAGAAAAATGAAATTATTGATGGTAGCAGCATTTCCGCCGGGGATGTGCTTGTCGGTGTATCCGGGAATGGTTTACATACTAACGGCTATACCCTGGCCCGCCATGTGTTGCTAAATGAATATCAGCTGAATGATTACGTTGAAGAGCTGGAATGCACTGTCGCTGACGAACTTTTAAAAATTCATCCGAATTACTATCAATTGATTTCCGAAGTGCGTGGACAATTTCCGGTAAAAGGTATTTCCCATGTTACCGGCGGGGGGATTGTGAAAAATACCGAGCGCTTACTTCAGGCGGATCTTTCCCTGGAAATTAACTGGGATGCCTGGCCGGTGCCGGCGGTCTTCGATCTTATTCAGAAAACCGGCGATGTACCGGAAGCCGATATGCGGCAAACTTTTAATATGGGGATTGGCCTCATCTTTATTGTCTCTCCGGATGTTGTCGATGAACTGATCAAGACATCCGGTTTATTTCCCTATAATTTTTATGAAATCGGAAAAGTGGCCTAAGTATTTAACTACTTATTATATGAATGTTAAAATGCCCGGATTTGTACAAATTTTACAAATCCGGGCATTCTTTTTTTGAGTCATATCTTCAAGTTTTTGTATTTAAATGGCTTTTTATTAATGGGTTAACAATCCTGAAATATTGCTGGTATAAAATTTGTTCAATCTTTCCTGAAGACCAGGTGGAAATATATCAGCGGAGGTTGAACATGATTTTAGAAAAATACCGCTTTGCCGTTGGGCAGCAATTTACGTTAAGCAATGGGGGAGATGTGCGTGTTAAGGTATTAGTGCATCCAGCCTCCTGGAAGGTGCAATTGAAGCGTGGCTCTAGCGGAAAATCACATCAGCTTTCTTTTGCCATTGCCCCCTCCGTGGATATTTTAATGGATAAGTTGCTCTCCGAATTCGGTGATGCTGCCTGGAAGGTTGTCCGTATTTCCAGTGGATTGTCAGCCGTTCAATAACAAGTTTAATAATCCCGCCGATTTTTTATATTTTCTGCAAACCTTTTTGCGATTAGCACTCTCTAAAAAATTAAACTGCAACACCGGCAGCAATAATCCGGTATGTTTAGAAAAAACGGAGGATATAATGAAGTTATTTTTAGCGACTATTATTCTTTTCTGGTCTTGCTCATTAATGGCAGGCTGGGAAGAAAAAGAAGAAAAATTGACCCTTTCAACATCTGGTATCAGCAAAATTGAAATGGACTGTGGATCTGGTAAGCTACAAGTTGTAGGTAAAAGTGATTTATCTGAAGTTCGTGTGTTCGCCAAAATTAAAATGAAAAACGTTCGTGAGCGCGATATGGAACGTTTCATGGAGCGCAACATCATTCTCCGTTTGGAAAAGCGCGGCAATCGGGCATTTCTGAAAAGTGAAGTAGACGGTTCCTGGTTCTCTTCTTCCCGTCAGGCTGTTATTGATCTCTATGTAGAAGTGCCGGACGATTTACCACTGGATATCGAAGACGGCTCTGGCTCCATGGAAGTTAGCGATATTAGAAATGATGTTAGTATCATAGATGGCTCCGGCAGTCTGGATGTTTCGGATGTTGTTGGTAATGTGGATATCGATGATGGCTCTGGCAGTGTAGAAGTCGCTAATATAGAAGGTGATGTTCGCCTGGACGATGGTTCGGGAAGTCTCAGTATCCGCCGGGTGAAGGGCAATGTCGAAGTTTCCGACGGTTCCGGCAGCATTAACATCAATTACGTTTCCGCGGATGTATATATTCGCGAATCCGGTAGCGGAGGGTTGAGTATTCGCAATGTCGACGGAAATGTTACGAAGGACGACTAGGTAGGATAAGTGGACAGTTGCAGTGGCACCAGGCAGTGAATTAATTTAGCTTACTGCTACTGTCCTTTACTATTGGTAGCTAAAGAAGCTTTGATATCAAAAATATTCATGCCTGCCGTTAATTCATCACTATAGAGCATTTTAATTACCTGGCGATCCAGCTCGGAAAAATCTTCAGTGAGGGTGCGTCGCTGGTAAAAAATGCTATCCTCGTATTTCATGGAATCATTCATCAAACCAAGCATCTGCGTCAGTTCTTCACGGATTAAATGAGACCGTTCTTCCTGGGAAACCCGATCGGTACCGATAACGACGCGGGAGCGATCAATTTCGCCGGTAAAATTCCACCAGTTCCAAAAAAATCCTCCGGAAAAAACAATCCCGGCCGGTTCGTAAAGATAGAACTCATCATGAGGGATAAAATACAGCTGGACATTCCCATTTTGCGGAACGATAGATATTTTCACCTCACCGGCGATAATTTCATTTAACTCATCGATAACCATGCGCATCGTCTGTTGATCTGCCAGGGTGGGAGTGCCAATAATTTCCAACCGGATGTCAGTCACCCATTTTTTCAGGGTAAAATCACCCAGTCCATACTCCGAGCCAAGGGCAATTTCCAGAAAATACTTTAATGCATCCGAGGTTTCGCTATGCCGGTAATTGGCGTTTTTTAGCTGGGGAGGATTATCCGGGCCAATATAAACTTCTCCGGGGTCGCCAGGTTCAATAGAGGGCTTGTGGGCGCCACAGGCACTGAGCAAAACGGTAAATAGAAATAAGAACAATACTTTGCCCAATCTGCAACGGCAGAATCTATTCAAAAAGTGCATTGGTTTTCTCATGATGAATTAATATAAGTGCCATTTATCCGGCAATCAACCGCATATCCGGCAGATTTATAACTTCACTTTATAAATATCGTTTACTTGTATTCTTGACACTTATAGACACTAAATTACGGGAAAAGATGTTCCCGGCGTTGATTTATCGCAAGTTTTTTGTCCAAATTGATTGCTAATCAATACAAGTTTTGGAATCAAAAATAACATTAACTGGTTTTTTCCGTAAGATTCGAAAATCAAAAACCGGAAATGATAGTATATACGGGAGTAATTTCTTTGAATAAAAGCGCTTCGGTTATTCTGATCTATTTGACGCTTCTTGCTTGTTTTATTTCCCTTACGCCGGTTTTGGCGCAAAGTAAAAATTCCGCCACGCTCGTATTATCAACAAAAAATTATCAAATAACATTTCAATCGCGCAGGGACGGCGCTCGTGAAATTTACCTTTATTCACTTAAGGATAAACAACTGCAGCGGATCACTAATCATGCATCCCACGATGCTTATCCAGCCTGGTCGCCAGATGGCGAAAAAATCGTATTTACTTCCGAGCGGGTGGGCTGGTGGAAAGTGTGGACAATGGATGCCGATGGTAAAAATACCAAACAGCTAACTAACAGTTCATCCTGGGACTCCTACCCGCAATGGTCGCCGGATGGTAATGAGATTCTTTTCGGCAGTGGGCGGGACGGGCAGACAGAAATCTATATCATGAATGCTGATGGCAGCAATCAACGCAATATTAGCAACCACTCAGCGAATGATAATTTACCAGTCTGGTCCCCCGATGGAGAAGAAGTCCTTTTTGTTTCCGACCGGGGCGGAAAAAGCGAACTATTTCTGATGAGCAGAGGTGGCAGCAATGCTCGCCCGCTTTCCCCGGAAAAAACCGCTGGCGCTTTTCCTGCCTGGTCGCCCGATGGCAGTAGCATCGCATTTGTCTCCGACCGGGATGGCGATAACGAAATTTATCTCTATACAATAGCCAATCAACAAATTCAACAATTAACGGACAACCGCGCTGATGACAAATGGCCGGCCTGGTCTCCTGATGGCGACCATTTGGTGTTTGCTTCCGACCGCGATGGTAACTGGGAAATTTATTTGAGTGATAAGGCTGGTAAAAATCTTCAGCGAATCACCAATCATCCTGCAATGGATATTACGCCCAGTTGGCGTCCTTTCCGGAAATAAACAGCCTAAATCGCTACTGCTATAATTAAAGCGCAATTTTTTGCGCTTTAATGCCTGCAATATTATACTATTAACAGAGCAATCAGATATTGAATTAACAAACACAATCGTGAACAGGAGTCCTCCGATATCGGATGACTAATAATGAGGTGCTTCAGTGAATATTTACGCGAAGAATGTAGTAAGTAATTCAGTGAAATTCTGTGTCTTCACTTTTATGATTTGTATGTTTATTTCCGGCAACTTGTTCTCACAGGATTGGCCGGGCTGGCGCGGTAGTGATGCAAACAGCACGGTTACCGGCAGTGAGCTTTTTGCGAAAGACAATGGACGGGAACTGGAGGTGGTTTGGAAGAAACCGCTGGGGCCGGGATACTCAGCGATTTCCATCGTAGGAAATTATGCCATTACCATGTTTGCTGATAAGACTCATAATTATCTTATCGCACTAAATGCCCATAGCGGTGAGGAGCACTGGCGTTATGCGATCGATAGTGTCTTTGTCGGGCGATTTGGCTCTCAGGATGGCCCACTCTCAACCCCGTTAATCGACGGAGATCGTGTCTATGGATTGAGTCCACGCGGTCTTCTCTTTGCATTGGATCTTACCAGCGGAGAGCAGCACTGGCAAATTGATCTGGTGAAAAGTGTAGCGGCCCGTCAGCCATTTTATGGCTTTGCTACTGCCCCGATCGTCTATGGTAATCTCCTGATTATTGCTGCGGGAGGAACAGATGGAAATGCGCTGCTCGCTCTTGATAAAATGAGCGGGGAAAAAGTCTGGGCAGTTGGAGATAGCCAGATTCGCTATCAAACGCCGGTGATAACAGAAGTTAATGGAGAGCAACTGCTGCTGGGGCCTTCCCGGGAATTCCTCTATGCGGTGCAGCCCGCTGATGGGAAAATGAGTTGGGCCTACGAACATCTTGGCAATACCGGCGATACCGGGGGAGGTAGCATGAATCCGATTTTATTGCCGGATAATCGAATCTATCTTAAGTATAAACACAGCGAATCAGTGCTGCTACAAATGGCAAACGGTAGCGCAGGAACAAATCCGGAAATTCTCTGGACATCCCGCGGCATCAAAAACACTTACAGCGTTCCGGTATATTGGGATGGATTTATTTACAGTTACAGCGGCGCTTTCCTGACCTGTATCGATGCAAGTGACGGGAAAGTGCAGTGGAAATCCCGGACACCTGGCGATGGCTTTCCAATTATTGCCGATGGGCATCTGGTCATACAAACCAAAAAAGGACGACTCTCGGTGGGGAAGGCATCTCCGGATGGATTTGAAGAAATGAGCGGGGCGGAAGTCTTCAGCGATTTGGCCTGGAACGCACCCTCAGTCGCCAATGGCCGAATTTATACCCGCAGCCATGGAGAGGTTGCTGCGCTTGGCTTTGGTGAGACTGAAGTGGCCGAAAATAATACTACCACAGACAAAGAGAGAATTGAAGGTACTGCATTTGAATCCTTTCTGCAATCGCTGGCAAACGAAACAGATAAAACTGAAAAGATAAATAGTTTCCTGACAGCCCAGCCCACCTTGCCCATAGTGGAAAACGACAGCATCGTCTACTTCATCTATCATGGCGAGGCAGATGAAATGGCCATTACCGGAGAACCTTTCGGATATGAAGGTGAAACGGCGATGACCCATGTCCCCGGCACAAATTTATTCTACTATTCGATGATTGTTCCCCCGAATGCCAGCTTTGGTTATGGATTTATGATAAACTTTCAGGATGCGATTAAAGATCCTTTCAATAAAGCGACCACCCGGGTGGCATTTATGGGAGAAATGTCGCTGCTGACAATGCCAGGCTGGGAAGCACCTGCGCATTTGTCAGAATACCAGGGAAACAAGGCCGGCCGGGTTGAGCAACTACTTGTTAAGAGTGAATTACGAGAAGAAGAAATTACCCTGGATGTTTATCTGCCCCATAATTATGATGCTGATGACCGGGAATATCCGGTGGTTTACTATCATGGAGAGCAGCAACCGGGGAATTTGGTTAACGCGCTGAATCAGCTCATGGATGATGATTTGCCGCCAATAGTAGTGGTTTTTATACCGAGGCTCTGGCGAAGCGGTTACGGCACCTACATCGGTCGGGACCGTGATAATTACCGGCAGGTTTTTATTGAAGATATTCTCCCGGCGGTAGAAGCAAAATATCGCCTGCAATCCGGGCGGGAAAATCGGGCAAACCTCGGTGTTTTTTATAGCGGGTTTATGGCTTTCTATCTCACAGTTAGTCATCCCGAACTGTTCGGGACCTTTGCAGCGCAGTCCCCTTATTGGGATCCAGACGAAGCCCGAAAACATCAGGCAATAATCGATGCCGCCAGAAATGATATCAACATATATATTGACTGGGGAAAATATGCTACGAAAGCGCCAACAGAAGGCTGGGATTTCGGCGAATATACCCGCACTTTGGTCGAGCAATTGACATCCGCCGGCTTTCAGTGCCAGGGTGGAGAAGTGAACGAAGGGGCCGGCTGGGCGAGCTGGCAAAATCGAACCAACCGGATGTTTGAGATGATGGTTCCGGGAAAAAACAATTAATACTATCCAACAATATGATTAAAGCAATCATGAAAGCAATGCTTGCCGGGGGGATTTTAACGATCTTTATGGCAAGCATTATATGGCATCCCGCTTTTACGCAATCCGCGTTAAAATTTGACCGCCTCGGAAAAGAACAGGGATTGACCTCCGGCAGCGTTCAGACGATTCTGCAGGATTACCAGGGGTTTATGTGGTTCGGCACCCGGGACGGCCTCTTCCGTTATGATGGTATTATAATAACCGCTTTCAAGCATGATCGATATGATTCGACTTCCCTGGGCAATAATAGCATTTTTGTTATTCTGGAAGACCATGAGAATGTCCTCTGGCTTGGCACTGCCGGCGGTGGCCTAAATCGCTTTGACCGACAGACAGAAAAATTCCAGCGCTTACGTCACGATCCTGATAATCCCAATAGCTTGAGCGCAGATGTCATTTCCGCGCTCTATGAAGACGAAAACGGAGCAATATGGGCCGGCACCTGGGAAGGATTGAACAGACTGGATCGCGATCGAACAACGATTACCCGTTACCTCCATGACCCGAACGACTCGGCAAGTATGAATCGGAGTTGGGTGCGGAGCCTTTGCGAGGACAGCAGCGGCTGGTTATGGATTGGCACAGAATGGGGGACCAGCCGCCTGGATCCAAATCGTGAGTACTTCAACCATTATTATTATGATCCCGATAATCCAAATACGCTTACCGGCAATCATATGAGCGCGATTGTTAATGATCAAACAGGCAATATTTGGTTTGGCGGGTGGGGCGGCATCAGCCGTTTTGACTTCGCGCAGGGACATTTTATTCGCTATGTGAATGAGGGCGTCGTTTCAGCGATGATTATCGACCCGGCCGGTGATCTCTGGTTTGGCTCGGATAAGGGCATCTTTCGCTTTGATTATAAAACCAATCAGCTGGAAAAAATCAATCGGGATAAAAACGAAGCGTATAGTTTAATCGGCAATAGTACCAATGCATTCTACCTGGATCAGAATAATATCCTTTGGCTTGGTGGTGGGAAAGGGGTTCATCGTCTTGATAAAAGGCAATTTCGTTTCGACCATATCGCCCGTAGGTCGGAGATTGATAATGATCTTTATTATAAACGTATTACTGCTGTTTATGAAGATCAGAACGGGGATATCTGGTTGGGTGCTACAGATGGACATACGTTTAATGAACCGCTGGAAATTACCAAATACGAGCGAAAAAGCGGCATTTTTAATTTCCGGATGCCCGGTCTGTCCCAATCAGATCTCCAGAAAGGGATGGGCGTTAATCATATTTTTCAGGATCAATTCGGGATACTCTGGTTTGCGATGAGGCAAGGATTATTTAGTTACGATCCGATCCGCCAAAAGAGCAAATATTTCACTCGTGATTCCGATAACCCGAAAAGCCTTAGTGGTAATTATGTGAAAGTTGTTCATGAAGATCAAAATGGGACGCTGTGGGTCGGGACCAGCCAGGAAGGCCCGGGAGGTTTGAATAAATTTGATCGCGAGAAAGAACAATTCACCCGCTTCGATCTTTTTCCAAAAGAACTCCGACCGAAAGGGGATGGGCCGAGAAGTAATGGTGTAACGGCGATTTCGGAAGATTCAAGCGGGCGATTATGGGTTTCTACCCAGGGTGGGGGGATAGCAGTGTTCGACACCAATACTGATACCTTTACCAGTTACAAACATGACCCGGATAATCTGAACAGTTTAAGCCACGATTGGGTTGGTGTCGTCCATGTAGATCTAAATGGGTTGGTGTGGGCAGCGCCCTGGTACGGCGGCTTAAACAAGCTCGATCCGGCAAATGGGGAAGTAACGGTTTATGACGAAAGAAATGGACTGATCGGTAGTCACATTGACAATATTCTCTCAGATGGCAACGGTAATATTTGGGTAACAACCGAAAGTAAGCTGGCCCGTTTTGATCCTCTGAAAGAAACCTTCGAAATTTTTGATGAAAAAGATGGCGTTATCAATAAATGGTATTTTAGCAATGCTGAATTTAAGAATAAAAAGGGCGAGCTTTTTTTCGGCGGGGAGAATGGCGTTGTATATTTTCATCCCGATAGTATTCAGCCCAATCCCCATGTGCCACCAATGGTGATAACCAAATTTACCCGTTACAATAGTGGACTTGCCGAAAAGCAGGCCATTGTGGAAAGAGGAATGTCGGTAAAAGAAGCGGTAAATCTTACCTATCAGGATCACACGCTTAGTTTCGAATTTGCCGCCTTGAATTACCGCAACCCGGAAAAAAATCAGTATGCCTACATGCTGGAAGGATTTAATGACGATTGGGTCTATATCGGCCATAAGCAGGATGTTACCTTCACCAATCTCGATCCCGGCAGATATCGCCTGCGCGTTAAAGGATCGAATAATGATGGCGTATGGAATGAAGAAGGAGTAACCCTGGAAATCAATATTGCCCCGCCCTGGTGGCAAACCTGGTGGGCGTATATCGCCTATTTCCTGCTCGCATTCGGGATGCTTTATGGTTTGCGGAATTATGAGCTGAATCGCCAGGCATTACGGCATGATCTACAGATAAAGGATGTCGAAGCCAGCAAGTTGCGAGAAGTCGATCGTTTGAAATCACGCTTCTTTGCCAACATTTCCCACGAGTTTCGCACCCCTTTGACCCTGATAAAAGGACCGGTCAATCAGCTGCTTGAAGGGGAATACAAGGGAGACAAGACTGCACAATATCAAATGATTATCCGGAATTGCAATCGATTATTACGCATGGTCAATCAGCTGCTCGATATTTCCCGCCTGGAATCGGGCAAAATTCAATTACAAGCCACGGCGCAAGATATCGTTGCATTGACCCGGCAATTAACTATGGCATTTGAATCGCTGGCCGGTATCCGGGATATTTCCCTGAAATTTACCGGTCCGGACACGCCGGTATCTGTATACCTGGAACGGCAGCACTATGAAAAAATCATCATCAACCTGATTTTTAACGCTTTGAAATTTACTCCGGATAATGGCAAGATCAATGTCTCACTCAGTGTGAAAGATGAGAATGTCGCCGTTGTAGTAAAGGATTCCGGTATCGGCATCGCTGCGGCGGATTTACCTTTTGTCTTCGATCGCTTTTATCAGGCCGAGAAAAGTGAGAAATATTCTTCCGGCAGTGGCCTGGGTCTTGCACTGAGCAAAGAGCTGGTGGAGTTGCATCATGGCACTATCGATGTTATCAGCGAAACCGGGCAAGGAGCGACATTTACGGTTTTCCTCCCATTGGGAAAGGCTCATCTAGCACCGGCAGAAATCGTGACAGGCGACGCGGACTCAAAAGATATTACCGATATCAGTGAATTTCAGGACTCTTTCCAAATCCTTGATAGGCAAACCCCTGGCAAAAAAAGAAAACAGCGACGGTCGTTGGCCGCTAAAAAAATGCCGCTACTATTAGTCGTTGATGATAATGCTGATATGCGCACGCATATTCGCGAATTGTTGAAAACATCTTATAGCGTTATCGAGGCTATTGATGGTCGAGATGGCATTGCCAAGGCGGGGAAACTCCATCCGGATATTATCATCAGTGATGTCATGATGCCGGGGATCGATGGATTTCAGTTCTGTGATAAGATCAAAACTGATCAAAAAACCAGCCATATGCCGGTGATACTCCTCACCGCCCGTGCTTCCCGGGAAAGTAAGCTGGAAGGCCTGGAAACCGGTGCCGATGATTATCTGACCAAGCCATTTGATGCGGAAGAGCTCTCCGTTCGGGTGAAAAATCTCCTCACCCAGCGCCAGCGGTTATGGGATCGATTTCGCCATGACCTTTCCGTGCAGCCGAAAGAAATTACCATCACATCTCTCGATGAAAAATTGTTGCAACAAGCGCTGGCGATTGTCGAAATGAATATTGCCAATACAGATTTCCAGATCGACGATTTTTGCAGTGAAATGGGTATGAGCCGCTCGACCTTAAATCGTAAACTGCGCGCATTGACCGGTCTTTCTAGCAATCAGTTCATCCGCACTGTACGATTGAAGCGCGCCAGTCAGTTGTTGGCCAACAAATCCGCAACTGTGGTCGAAATTGCCTATGAGGTTGGTTTCAATAATCCTTCCTATTTTGCCGAATGCTTCCGGGCACAGTTTGGCAAATCCCCTTCCGAATATGTCGAGAGCTAAATTCCCGCTAGATTGACCCGATCTTGATAAGATTTGACTCAAATCTGGTCGATAAATCTCACCATTTTCCGCTCCTTTATAACAAACAAAAACCGCGCTGCCAATAGCAATGAGCGATGGTAGCAATATCGTAAACCAAGTTTGGAGGTTTGTTATGAAGCGATCAATAACAACTATATTTATGTCCCTATTCGCAGCTTTGATTTGCAGTCAGCTGATTTTTAATACTGCGATGTCACAAACCAATTTTGTAAAGTATTCGGAAAACCCCATTTTGCCACTGGGAAGCCCTGGCATATGGGACGATACGGAAGCGGCTTATGCAGATGTAATTTTCTATGGCGGTGAGTATCATTTATGGTATACCGGTGCACCGACTGAAAATATTTACCGGATTGGATATGCCTCTTCTGCAGACGGCATAAACTGGAACAAGCATCCGGATCCGGTATTAGGGGTTGGAACGCCCGGCAGTTTTGATGATCAAGGTTTATGGCTGCCCAATGTTTTTGTTGACAGCGCCGGTTTCAAAATGTGGTATTCCGGTAATCTTGGGGAATCCGGCATTGGCCTGGCAACCTCCAGCGACCCGATCAACTGGAGTAGGGCACAGTCTTTACCAGTGCTTGCACCGGGAGCCGCCGGCACCTTTGATGTTAACTATGCGTTTCTCCCCTGTATTTTATATCAGGATAATACTTACCACATGTGGTATACCGGGCGCAATGCCGGAGGTACTTGGCAAACGGGTTATGCCACATCCACGGATGGCGTTAACTGGAGTAAATTTGGAGGAAATCCTGTATTGAGCGCCGGTCCATCCGGGGCCTGGGATTCGCGAGCTGCGGCCGCTGGTACCGTCATTTATGAGAATGGTGAATACCATATGTGGTACCATGGCACAAACCGGAATGATAATACCGAGACAAAGATCGGCTATGCCACCTCACCGGATGGCATTAACTGGACCAAATACACTGGTAATCCGGTATTAAGTCGCACGCCCGGCAGTTGGGATGCTACGAATGTTTGGTTTCCCCGGGTAATCAAGGAGGGTCACCGCTATCGCATGTGGTATACCGGCCGCCGGACGCCGACAAACAGTGTCGACCGCTTTGGGTATGCGGAAGATTTTAGCCAGGCGGCGCATACCGATAGCGTTTTCGCAACACCGGATACGGTTGTTTTTATGGAAGATTCCTTGGTTCATATTACTGCCACTATTGCCAATCCCCATAATGAAACTCTCTTCGCAAAGGCACAAATTCTTAGTGAAGATGGTAGTATGAGAGATACTGTTGACCTGGTTGACATTGGCGGTGGTGTTTGGGAGGGGGAATGGCAACTTCCATCTGAAATGAACAATTATAAAGTAGGTGTAATTCTGGAAAATATTACAGCAGGTTATACTCATAATAGTTTAAACTGGGGTGTGTTCGATGAATTTGGTCCTGTCATGGTTGGAATTTCAGATGATCTGTACCAGAATATTCCTAACCGACCGGAACTAAAACAAAACTATCCAAATCCCTTTAATCCATCGACAACCATCGAATTTAAGCTCCCACAAAATGATTTTGTAACATTGCGAATATACAACGCGCTTGGAGAAGCTGTCGCAACATTATTAGAGGCCCAACGACCTGCCGGAAATTACACTATAAAATTTGATGCATCCCAACTCTCTTCCGGCATCTACTACTATTCTTTGATCACCAAAAATGCGCAGCAAACTCGCAAGATGGTATTGATGCGCTGATTTTAAAAAGTGGCCCGGAAGAGCTGTACTGTCAGCACTTGGCAGTCGCAGTTCATCCTATATTGTTACTACCATTGCATTGATCCTTGAGGAGGGGGATTAAACCGGTAGCGATGAAAGTTGCTACCGGTTTATTGTTAGATATTGAGTGGTGGTAATATTCACTTTTTGGATTCTCCCTGACTGTGTTGTAAGTTTTTGCCAGGAGGAATTATCTCCTTTTCATATCAGAACAACCAGAATCTATCAATCTCTAGGGATAAATTGTATTACTCTCCAGTGGACAAAGTTGCTGTCTATGCAGCTATATTTGTCATTGCATTTACAATTAACGAATTGCTTCAGTTGGTATTTCTGGATGATGATCATGAAGATTGCAGTGATGCCGGTGATTATTTCGAGAGAAGAATTTTACTGGATTTTAAAAATTTTTCCAGGTTGATGGAATTCTATTGTTGAAGTGATAGACTACTATTGGGAGAATTTATGAATCGTAAAGATCTTACCTCGGTACTATTAACTCTGCTAATGTTTGGATGCGGAGAACTTGTCGGGCAAATTTCATTTCTTCCTCACACTATTACCGGCGGATATAGTGTTGACGGTCCCCGCTCGGTTTATGCCCGGGATGTGGATAGTGATGGAGATATGGATTTGCTTGTCGCCTCTTTATTTGATGATAAAATCGCCTGGTTTGAAAATAATGGTGATGAGAGTTTTCAACATCATGTTATATCCACAGCGGTTAATGCGCCAAATGCGGTCTTTGCCATCGATCTGGATGGAGATTCAGATATAGATGTTTTATCCGCTTCTATTTTTGATAGTAAAATCGCCTGGTACGAGAATAGTGGCAATGAAAGCTTTTGGCAACATGTTATTACTGATAATGCGATTGAAGCAAATTCGGTATTTGCGATCGATGTTAATGGGGATGGCCATATTGATGTCCTCTCTGCCAGTTATGCCGATGATAAAATCGTTTGGTATGAGAATAATGGTAATGAAAATTTTACAGCCCGTACGATTAGTAGTGCTGCCGATGGCGCTGTTCAGGTCTTTGCCATCGATCTGGATGGAGATAATGATATGGATGTTCTCTCCGCCTCTGAATTAGATAATAAAATTGCCTGGTATGAAAATGACGGCAATGAAAATTTTGTAACGCACAATATTAGTACGACTGTCGAGAAAGCCCAATCAATTCATGCAATTGATCTAGATTATGATAATGACATCGATATCGTTGCTGCTGCACAAGGCATGAATTCAGTACTCTGGTTAAAAAATGATGGTGATGAAAATTTCTCTACGCAAATAATTAGCAGCAATGTTTCGGTTGCCCGCTCGGTTTACGTGGCAGATGTTAATGGGGATAGTTTGCTTGACATAATTTCTGCATCCCGCGGAGATGATTTAATCGTCTTGCACCAAAATAATGGCGATGAAAGTTTTACAGATCATATTATTGCTTCGGATATCTTCCAGGCCTGGGCTGTTTATGCGGAAGATATTGATAGTGATAATGATATTGACATTGTTTCTGCGGCATGGACCGGAGATATCATCGCCTGGCATAAGAATGAAAACAATAACTTTGCAACAACCATTGTTAATCGCAGTGCACAGGGAGCCAGTGCTGTTTATGCTGCAGATTTGGATAATGACCAGGATGTCGATGTGCTTTCCGCTTCTTATAGTGATAATAGAGTAAATTGGTACGAAAATGATGGATTTACAAACTTTCAGACTCATACCGTTGGACCGGATGTTTATTCTGCTAATTCAATATTTGCTGCTGACCTCAATAATGATCAGCATATGGATATTCTCGCTACTTCTGCGAGCTTCGATAAAGTTGTTTGGTTCAAAAACAATGGCGACCGATCATTTTCAACCTCCACCCTTACGGATATGCCAGACTATCCGGAATCCATTTTTGTAATAGATCTTGATCAGGATGGAGATAGTGATCTGTTGGTTGCATCGTACAATGATGATAAAATTGCCTGGTATGAAAATGATGGCAACGAAAATTTTTCATCGCACACAATTACTTTAAATGCGGATGGGGCAAGTGCTGTCTTTGTACTGGATCTTGATAATGATGATGATTATGATGTACTCTCTGCATCAAACATTGATGATAAAATTGCCTGGTATGAAAATGACGGAAACGAAAATTTTATCACTCACGTTGTTACAACAAATGCAGACGGTGCCAAATCTGTATTTGCGATAGATCTCGACAATGATAATGACAATGACATACTTTCCGCATCGTATTATGACGACAAAATTGCCTGGTATGAGAATGATGGCGATGAAAGTTTCGTACCTCATCTTATTAGTGCCAATGCGGACGGTGCCAATTCTGTTTTCGCTGTTGATCTTGATAATGACAACGATATTGATGTGCTCTCTGCATCAGGAAGAGATGATAAAATTGCCTGGTATGAGAATGATGGTGATGAAAACTATTCCGAAAATATTATTTCATTAACGGCTGCTGATGCACGATCTGTATTCGCTATTGATCTTGATAATGACAATGATATGGATGTATTATCCGCATCTTATGGAGACCATAAAATCGCCTGGTATGAAAACCTGATGCCCCTGGCAATAGATGATGGAGATTGGCAGAATATACCTGAAAAATTCAATCTAAAACAAAACTACCCCAATCCCTTCAATCCATCAACAACGATCGAATTTACACTCCCGCAAAATGATTTTGTCACACTACGGATATACAACGCGCTTGGAGAAGCTGTCGCAACATTATTGGAGGCCCAACGGCCTGCCGGAAATTACACGGTAAAATTTGATGCTTCCCAACTCTCTTCCGGCATCTACTACTATTCTTTAATCACCAAAAATGCCCAGCAAACTCGCAAGATGGTATTGATGCGCTAAGAATGCCTGCCAATATCATTTTCTCTTTGAGGAGAGGAGCAAACCGGTAGTGATGAAAGTTGCTGCCGGTTTTTATTAGAATGAACAAATGGGCAAATGAACAAATGGGCAAATGGGCAAATGGGCAAATGAGCAAAAATGCACTATTGCCCATTTGCCCATTTGCGCGATATCCCCAAAACCGCCTGTTATTTTGTGGGAAATAATATTCTGTTGTTTTGAAATAATTTGCGGTTTAGTATAAAGCATCAGTAAAAAAGCCAATATTACCTCTTTTTCCGGCCGTTTGCAGCGTTTTTAGTGAATCTTACAATGACTCCGGTAACTGGCACTAATTTTGATTCCCTTATTTATCATTAAACAATCATTTAATTGAAAAGGAGATTCGATATGTCAGTTGCAAAAATTACCGAGATTAGTGCATCATCCAAAAAGAGCTTTGACGATGCAATTAACAAAGGCATTGCCCGCGCTACCAAGACGATCAAGAACGTCTCTTCCGCATGGGTGAAAGACCAGCAGGTAAGCATCAAAAAGAATAAAGTCGTGGAATACCGCGTGCTCCTGAAGGTTACTTTCGTATTGGATGACTAAGCCAATCAGATCTTTTTTCAATCCGGCAGGTGTCTGGCATTTGCCGGATTTTTTTTGTGATTTAACTTTTTTCATTCCCCGTTTTCCGCTATCTCTCCGGAATAATTCAGCATTTGCATCCGTTGTGAAAATGTTCTATACTTGCCGGCTATGGAACGAACATCATCACCAATGACTTTAGGAAAAATTTTTGTATTTTGGGTGCCGTTAGCCGCCACCTGGTTGATGATGTCTACAGAAGGTCCTTTCCTTTCCGCGATTATTGCCCGCCTGCCCGATGCCAAATTTAATCTCGCCGCTTACGGGGTTGCTTTCGCATTTGCCCTTTTGGTTGAGTCGCCAATCATTATGATCATGAGCGCTGCGACCAAGCTGGTGGAAAATGGCAAAGCTTATGTGAAACTCCGCAATTTTACCAATGTGATGAATGGTGGCGTTACGCTGGGGATGCTGATCGCTCTCTATCCACCGTTCTTCAATTGGGTCGCTTATAAAGTTATTCATCTGCCAACGGAAGTTGCCACGCTAACCTACTGGGCGTTTGTTGTGCTGCTTCCCTGGCCGGGGGCAATCGGGTATCGCCGCTTTTATCATGGCGTGCTCATTCGGAACGATAGCACTCGCCTGGTTGCCTATGGCACGGTGATTCGCCTCTCCTCTATGGTGATTACAGCGCTGTTATTGTATTACTTTACTAAGTTGCCCGGCGCGATTATTGGCACCTCGGCACTATCGGCCGGAGTCGTCGGAGAAGCAATTGCCAGTCGTTTTATGGCGCATCGCCTGGTGCAGGAACTAATGGCAGATTATCATTCACCGCAATCGGAAACTTTTGATTTGAGCTATGCAGAAATTTTTAAATTTTATTACCCGCTCGCGCTTACCCCGATGATCTCGATGGGCACTCATCCAATGGTGACCTTTTTCCTGGGGCAGGGGCGTTTCCCGATCGAATCGTTGGCGGTTTTTCCGGTGATCCATTCGCTAACTTTTATCTTTCGCAGCCTTGGGCTTTCCTTTATGGAAGTGGTCGTGGCAATTTCCGGAAGAGGTGCGGAGAATCGCATACCGCTGCGCAATTTCATGATCATACTTGCAGTGAGTGCATCTCTTGGATTGGGATTAATTGCTTTCACGCCAGCGGCGGAGTTTTGGTACTACACTATTTCCGGCCTTTCCCCGGAACTCACCGCTTTTGCCCTGCTGCCAACTCAGGTTTTTCTGCTCTTACCGGCATTGTCTGTTTTAATGTCCTATCAGCGCGGTGTGCTGGTCAATGCCCGTTCGACACTGCCGCTAACCTGGGCAATCATTGTTGAAGTTGGATGCATATTCTTCGTGCTATCAGTCCTGATCTTTTCCTTTAACTGGATCGGTGCAGTCGCTGCAGCCACCGCGTTAATTGCCGGACGCTCTCTGGCGAATATCTACCTGGCACCGCCATACCTACGCGCGATGAGAGATACACCAGCAATTGAGCAAATGAGCAAGTAAGCAAAACTGCCCATTTGCCCATTTGCCCATTTGCCCATTTGCATATTTACAATTATTTCCGCATACTCTCCAATGAAGAAACCGTCCGCATTATATTTCCCACTCCTCGCACTTTTACTGCTGTTACTAATCGCTGGCTTGCTGGCCGATTGGTATGGTAGCGATGTCTTTTGGCCGGGCTACATCGCCATGACGGTCTTTTATTGTCTGATCTTTTACCTGGGATTGTATGCTGCCCGCAGGAAAACCGCTGACAACGCGAGCGAGATGATGCTGGCCGGCCGGTCTTTACCTTTGGGGATTGCGGTGTTTACTATGAGCGCGACCTGGGTTGGCGGCGGATACATCAATGGCAGTGCAGAATATACCGCCTCTTCCGGACTCGCCTGGGTACAAGCACCATGGGGATACGCGCTCAGCCTGGTCGTGGGCGGATTATTCTTTGCCCGCAAAATGCGCCGCCACGGGTTTACCACCATGCTCGATCCTTTGGAACAAAGGTATGGTAAAAAAGTAACGGCTCTCCTCTTTATCCCGGCGATTACCGGAGAGATTTTCTGGACAGCGGCGATATTGACAGCATTGGGAACGACTTTCGGCACCGTGCTTGGGCTGGACTTTACCATGTCGATAATATTGTCTGCGGCTATTGCCATTGCCTACACGGCAATTGGCGGCCTCTGGGCGGTGGCAATGACTGACGTTTTGCAGATGATTATGTTGCTGCTGGGGCTGTGGATCGTGGTGCCATTCGCCGCGGATAGTGCCGGCAGTATTGAAGAAGTGTGGCTGGCATATCAGGACAGCAAAGGTGCGATGGCGACACTTTTCCCACCCTGGAACGGTTGGCAGGATCCTGCCTGGGGAGATTATTATTGGAACTGGTGGGACTATGCCCTGTTGCTAATATTCGGCGGTATTCCCTGGCAGGTCTACTTCCAGCGGGTGCTCGCCTCCAAGGATGAAAACACCGCGATGCGTCTTTCTATCCTCGCCGGTTTTGTTTGTCTGCTGGCGGCAATTCCTGCAGTGTTTATCGGGATGGTTGGGGATATCTTTCCCTGGACGCATTTTGATCTGCCCGAGCCGGAATCTGCAGCATTAATTCTCCCTCATGTTGTCCGCTACCTCACAGATCCCTGGGTAGCAACGATTGCCCTGGGCGCCATTGCAGCGGCGGTGATGTCCTCGGTAGACTCATCGATCCTCTCCGCATCTTCTCTGACAATCTGGAATGTCTACCGCCCGTTAATAAAACCGGACATTTCCCCGGAAAAGATTTCCCAGATGATCCGCCGTTGCATCTGGATCGTTGGTATCGCTGCGCTGCTGTTGGCTCTGCAAGTAAAGAGTGTTTATGCGCTCTGGTTCTTTTGTAGCGATTTTGTCTATTGCATCCTATTTCCGCAACTGGTAACCGCCCTGTTCGATAAAAAAGCAAACCGCTACGGCGCTATTGCCGGATTGGCAGTTTCTTTTCTACTCCGTTTTGGTGGGGGAGAGGCGGTGCTGGGTATTCCGAATCTGATTCCCTATCCGATGATCGATGACGCAGGCGTTATTCTGTTCCCATTCCGCACATTTGCCATGGCATCAGGGCTGATAACAATTATACTTGTTTCCCGTTTGACGCAAAAAAGCTGCCCTCCGGAAGCGCTTAAGCCAGCTCAGCTAAAAAATTAGATTTTGTAATAATTGGGGGAGTAAGCGGTATTTCTAAAACAATCCCGGTAAGGGTTACCGGGATTGTGATATTCTGAATCGTATTCTGAGTGCTAAACTATCCCAGCCGGATGGGGAGCTCTCGAATCGGCTTACCGGTTGCTAGCAAAATAGCGTTCGTCAGTGCCGGCGCCACTGGTGGCACACCTGGCTCTCCAACCCCACCCGGGGGGAGATTACTATCAATTAGATGTACTTCTACCGGCGGCATTTCGCTTAAGCGTAGTAATGGTGCATCATGGAAATTACTTTGCTCAATGGCCCCCGCTTTTGCAGTGATGTTGCCGTGCAATGCCAGACTAAGCCCGAATACGACTGCACCTTCCATTTGAGCCTTCACCCGGTCTTCGTTGACGTAAGTGCCGCAATCGATCACCGTATGGACCTTTTTAATCTCAACTTTATTGTCCACGATTGCGATTTCTATAACGTTTGCGACGTAAGCAACAAAGCTAAAATGTGCCGCGATGCCCATTGCCTGACCTTCCGGAAGTTGCTTGCCCCATCCGGCCTTTTCTGCAGCGACTTCAATAACCTTGCTTAATCGCCCGCTTTCGTAAGGTTGTTTGTTCAGATCTTCGCCATAAGCGCCACGTTCGCCGCCTAGCAAGTGATTGAGATTCCGCGGTTCTCCAATCAGTTTCAGTAAATAATCTTTTTGGTCCTGCCCGGCAGCGTAGGCCATTTCTCCAGCAAATGCGTTGACAGCAAACGCATGATAGATATTACAAACCGAACGGAGCCAGCCGATACGAACATGGGCCTTTGCTGCGCCGTTTTCCAGGCGAATATTAGGAATGTCATAAGGTAAGGTTGTAATACCGAGTCCCAGCTCACCACTGCTGGCATGGGTGACGCCATTGGAGAAAGTCGAACCGATGCTGGGAAACACTGTGCGATGCAACCAGCTATTGGCGCTGCCATCATCATTTAAGCCGGCTTTTAAATACTGCACACTTGGTGCGTGAAAATAATCGAAGCGAATCTCATCTTCGCGGGACCAGGTTAATTTAACCGGGGCACCAACAGCCCGGGAAACCAGTGCGGCTTCTACAACAAAATCCGCTTTCGATTTTCGGCCAAAGCCGCCGCCGAGAAGGGTGACATGCACTGTAACTTTATCCACCTCGATGCCCAATGCACCTGCTACAGATCCTCGGGCGGATTGGGGAGCTTGGGTGGGCGCCCAAATTTCGCAGCTGCCATCATCCTTAACCCAGGCGAGGGCATTGGGCGGTTCCATTGGTGAATGAGCGAGCATCGGTAAATAATATGTCGCTTCAACGGTCTTTGCGCTGCCGGCCAGGGCAGATTCAGTATCACCAGCAGAGCGCACTTCTCTACCGGGAGATGTCGCGCTTTCGCCCATTATTGTTCGATAATTATCGGAGTTGTAAATTTCATTTTCTCCCCAATCCCATTCCACAGTCAATGCTTCACAACCTTTAAAAGCGGCCCAGGTATTTTCTGCGACGACGGCCAATCCACCTAAGGCTTTATAAGCCGGTGGCGCCGTCATCGCTGTAAGTTGCACCACCTGGAGAACACCAGGAACTTGCAATGCCGCACTGTCATCGAAGTTCTTAATTGTGCCGCCAATAACCGGGCAGCGGCGGATCGCAGCATATTTCATTCCCGGAACAGTGGCATCGATACCAAAAACGGCCTTGCCGGTCGTAATATCCCGATTGTCTACACCACGAAGCGGCTTTCCTATATACTGCCATTGATCCCGGGATTTTAAGGGAGGATCTTCCGGCACATCTAACGTCGCGGCGATGGTTGCCAATTTTCCAAATCCTATTTCCCGCTGACTGGCAGCATGAATAATTCGATGATTCTCTGCCTGACATTCAGATGTCGGTACTCCCCAGTTTTGCGCCGCCGCGGTTAATAACATCGCTTTTGCGGTTGCGCCGGCCAACCGCCACTCTTCGAAATGATTCCGTACACTGCGTGAACCATCAGTGTTTTGATTACCGTATTTCGGATCGCCATCGGCCTGAACGACATGCACTCTTAGCCAATCTGCTGCCATTTCATCAGCGATTACCTGGGGCATGCCTGTGCGAATGCCCTGGCCCATTTCCGAGCGGGTGCAGACAATAAAGACGTCCCCTTTATCATTTAGCCCGATTAGTAAATTGGGTTGAAATTGTGCATCTCCCATGTTTCCCTGGGCAGCAACTTTTTGAGATAAAACCACCTTTTCCTTAGATTCACAGCCGGAAAAAAGACCCAATACAAATGTTGATCCCGCGGCCAGAACCCCAAATTTTATAAAATCTCTGCGGGAAAGATTTACCAGCGTTGGTGGGAAAGTATCAATTTTACCTTGGCTTAATTCTTTCTCAAATAGAAACATTCATACCTCCCTAAGCAATTTCTGTAGCGCGTTGAATGGCTGCACGAATGCGCTGGTAAGTTCCGCAGCGGCATAAGTTCCCGGATTGAATTTGATCTATTTCTTCCACAGTAGGATTCGGGTTTTCCTGCAGTAATGCTGCTGCGTTCATGATCTGCCCGGCCTGACAATAGCCGCATTGGGACACATTCATTTCGTCCCAGGCTATTTGTAGCGGATGGCTGCCATCAGGAGAAAGTCCTTCAATGGTGACAATCTTTTCACCCGCAGCCGCTGATATCGGTAACAGGCAGGAACGGGTAGCGCTGCCATTGACGTGCACTGTGCAGGAGCCGCATAACCCTTTTCCGCAACCGAATTTAGTGCCGGTGAAACCTAATAAATCCCGTAATACCCAGAGCAAGGGCATTTCTGCCGGGACATCAACGGTATGGTCTGTGCCGTTGACAGTTATAGTAAAACTGGCCATAAACGATCTCCTTTTTCAGGCGTTAAAATGAAATGCGCTATTGTTGATAAAATTTAGGGTTTTGCTATAATATCTGAATAAAAATATAGGGAGATTGACCATACAATACAAATAGGTCGTCGATGGAGGGAAATAATTTGTTGAATAAACTGGGGAAGCGGGTGAAACTTAGCGCAGGAAGCGGTCCGTTACCGCACTAAAGTTTTCCAGGAAATCATCCCGGATTTTTTCAGCGAATGGATTAAAGCGATAGAAATCCTGGAAAAGTTCTTCGGTGTCATTGGCGGCAATGCGCGAGATGTGGTTCATTCGCTCGAGGTTGGCCATAATTAACGGTAAGCGGGAAATCTGCATATGGTGGAAGGTTCTCCCGAGATGATGGATCAGGCTTAGATTATAAGCCATCATACGATCATGTTCTTCCGCGGAGATGTTCAGTACGCGCAATCCCATTTCCCGGCTGAAAAGATCTACCAATACTTTATAGCGAACGTAGGGGAGTCTGCCCGGTTGCAAGGTAATAACATGATTCTTCAGACTGTACCTCGCCGAATCCGGGCCAAAAAGCGGATGACTGGCGGCAAAATTTACCGATTGCGGCAGATATTGATGAAACCATTCTACCACGCACATTTTTACCGACGCACAATCGATGACCACACTGCCCGGGCGAAATTGTTGGGCATTCATTTTTAAAAAATCTTCGATACGACGAATTGGAATCGTCAAAAAGATATAATCACAGGCCAGACATTCTTCCAGCGTTGCCCATTGCCCGCAGCTTATATCTTCCCGGTTTCTGCCTGCATTTTCGTCAAAACATAACACTGGAAAAAAACGGTTGAGTTGTGTGCCCCAGAAGCTGCCAAACCGTCCGGTGCCGATTATTGAAAAAGTAAATTCACTCTCCATAGGTCACTCATTCACTGCTTCCTGAACAGCACTCTTTTTAACAATCGCTTCCCATATCTCCACAACCAGGTCCTTGGGAAGTTCAAGTTGTGCTGCTAACTCCTGCAACTTTTGGAAGTCCACGTCAGAAGAGGGGCCGGAGAGGCGCAACCGTTCATTTAGTAGAAGTAAAAGCTGGTTATCAATTAATTCACGCTTATCGATATCAGTCGGGCTTTCTCCTCTGCTATCGGCAATCGCCTGTTGAACCAGGAGTAAATCAAGGATTACGACAGCAGCCATTGCTTCCGCAACCGGTACCACCCGGGGGCAAATACAAGGATCATGTCTGCCACCGATCGATAGAGAGACATCATTCCCAAAAGCGTCGACAGTCAATTGCTCTTTGTTGATCGAAGAAGGCGGTTTAACCGCGATACGTAAAACGAGGTCCTGGCCGGTCGTTATGCCACCAAGCAGGCCGCCGGCATGATTGGTCTTCGGTAAAATATCCCCACTCTCCGTTTGATGGAAAACATCATTGTTTTCACTGGCAAGCATTTCGGCCGAGGCAAAACCGCTGCCGAATTCAATCCCTTTTACCGCTCCGATCGACATTAAACCGTGGGATAATTCCGCATCGATTTTTTCAAAAACCGGATCGCCAAGTCCTGATGGTAAGCCCTTAATATGGAGTTCAACAATACCGCCGACCGAGTCGCCTTCTTCGGCAATTTTTCGGATATAAGTTTCCATTTCCTTTGCCATCTGTGGATCGCAGCAGCGGACTGGATTTTCTTCAATACTATCATAGTCAACAGTTTCGGCAACCAGCGAGCCGATTTGACGAACAAATCCTCTAAACTCAATCCCATGTTGCCGCAAGACCTGTTTGGCGATGGCACCGGCTGCTACCCGCGTAGCGGTCTCCCGGCCGGAGGCGCGGCCGCCACCACGATAATCGAAGATGCCGTATTTTTTCAGGTAGGTGTAGGAGGCATGCCCGGGACGAAAAATGTCCTTTATTTTCGAATAATCTTTGCTGCGCTGGTCTTCATTCTTAATGATGACGCAAATCGGTGTGCCGGTTGTTTTACCTTCGAAAACGCCGGATACAATCTGTGCGCGGTCTTTCTCGTTGCGTGGGGTTGTTACTTTGCTTTGACCGGGACGACGGCGATTCATCTCATGCTGAATTTCATCAATGTCAATTTCAATGCCCGGCTTTACACCATCAATAACCACGCCAATAAACGGGCCATGGCTTTCTCCAAAAGTCATTATCGAGTAGAGATTGCCAATCTTACTGCCTGCCATAACTAAAACTCCTTGTCAAAATACAATTTGTATCTTCAATGATTTTTTTCGATAGTGCTACATCTTTAATGCTGACTATTCTTTTCGCTGTCATCGCGAGGAGTGAAGCGACGAAGCGATCTCACTGTAAATACTCATACTAGAGATTGCTTCGGCAAAAGATTCCTCGCAATGACATTTCAGACAGTATTAACCATTTATCTCCACCTTTTTTTCAACTGTGAATCTGAAAATATGCTAGTTTTGTTTCCAGGCGGAAAAATCTGTCCAAAAAGCCGGATAGGATTTATTCACGCAATCGGGATTTTCGATGAGCACATCGGGAATTCGACTGCCGGCAATCGCAAAGCTCATGGCAATGCGATGGTCATTATAGGACTGCATTAATCCACCGCGGTATTTTTTCTGGGGCAGAATCGTCAATGTGTCCCCATCAAATTCGGTTTTGCCGCCCAAAGTCGCAATGTTTTCCTGTATCGCGGCAATGCGATCGCATTCCTTGAAACGGAGGTTCTCGACACCGTGCAGATGCACTGCTTCCGGTGCAAACATGCCGATGACGGCTAGTGCGGGCACCAGGTCCGGCGTATGCAGGCAATTGGCGGAAAAGCCTTTGCGAATAGCACCTTCAATCTCGACCCGATCGGGAAATAATGTCACGGTGGCGCCAGCATCTTCGGCAATGCGGAAAATTTTCTCATCGCCCTGTAACGACGGTAAAGTAACATTGCTAAGGGTGACTTTCTGCCCGGTGATTAATGCATATGCGACCCAATAAGAAGAGGCGGAAAGGTCTTTCTCGACTGTAAAATGCCACTCATAGTTCGGGCGCTGCGCTTTTACCCACATCTCATTCCCAATATACTCCACCTGCAAATTCAGATGCCGCATCAAGTTGTAAGTCATTTCAATGTAGGGGAGGGAAGGGGTGTTTTCTTCCAGACGAATGGTGAGATCCCTTTCCATCCAGAGTGCTGCCATCATCAGACCGGAGATTATCTGTGATGAAGGCAGCTTTTCCAGTTGAATCTGCCCCCCTTTAACCGGACCGGGATGAACGTTAGCAGGCAAGCTTCCCTGGTCACTATCGATCTTAATGCCGACTGCCGACAGTGCATCAAAAAGCTCGGAAAATGGGCGTTGATGCAATCGCTCATCGCCATAGTAACACATTGTCCGATCGGTGAAAGCCGGCAAGGGCATCAGAAAGCGTGCAGAGGAACCGGAATTGCCGAGATAGGATTTATCCGCGCGGGCATGACCAATCGGAGATTGACATATCAGGGTGCCGTTATTTCGCCGGGCGCCCATCCCCATATTTTCCAGGGCCTGCAGGGTTAAATCAATATCTTCCGAATCCAGCAATTCATTGATATGCGTTTCGCCGGTGTTCAATCCACCAAGGATGCATATACGA
Source organism: Calditrichia bacterium (assembly GCA_028284905.1). Classification (GTDB taxonomy): domain Bacteria; phylum Calditrichota; class Calditrichia; order RBG-13-44-9; family J075; genus JACKAP01. Next base: position 15,088 of record JANQQU010000073.1, on the reverse strand, counting down.
TGACTGACACTTTTTGATGATGGCAGGGACACCGACTGTTCCCGGTTGTCCGCTGCATCAATTCGATAGACTTTAACTGACATCCTTCATTTTCCCGTCTTTGTCTTTCTTTTCAGCCTTATTCATTACCTGAGACTGCAGGCGAATGGAACGATCGTGAACGAGCTGGTAAATTGCTTTCACAAAATCGTCTTCCAGTCCGATTTTTCTCGCTTCTTCCAGTCTGTTCTCTAATAACTGTTGCCATCGTCCCACCTGGAGAATGGTCATTTTGTGACTCTTCTTGTAAAGTGCGATTTTTTCGATAATTTCGCTGCGTCGGGCAAAAGCTTCGAGGATTTGATTGTCGGTAATGTCAATCTCTTCACGAAGGATTTCCAGGAACTCTTTTGGTTCGCCATCGCCCTGGGGCACACGATATTCAATGTTTTCAAGGATTTTTCCCAGCGCGGTCGGCTGAACTTGCTGCGCCGCGTCGCTCAGCGCTGCATCCGGAGAAATATGGCTTTCGACCATCAGTCCGTTCATCGCCATATCGACCGCTTTCTGGCAAAGCTCAGGGATTAGCGAGCGGGATCCGGCAATATGACTGGGATCGCAAATTAAGGGAATATCCGGAAGCAAGCGTTTTAGCTCAATAACCAGTTCCCACTTCGGAACATTGCGGAAAGGCGTTTTCTGGTGGGTGGAAAATCCACGATGAACAGCACCAACGCGGCGAATGCCAGCCTGATTAATCCGCTCAATTGCGCCAACCCATAACTGCAGATCCGGGCTGATCGGGTTTTTAACAAATACCGGAATATCAGCACCTTTTAGCGCATCGGCAATTTCCTGCACGGAAAAGGGATTCGCCGAGGTACGGGCGCCAATCCAGAGAATATCTATACCATGTTTAAGCGCCTCATATACATGATTGGCATTTGCAACTTCAATAGTGGTCAATAGCCCAGTTTCTTCCTTAACACGCTTCATCCAGCTCAAGGCCTCGACGCCCATACCGCTAAAGCCGCCCGGCCGGGTGCGGGGCTTCCAGATACCTGCACGGAAGACACTTACTTGCGAGACTTTCTTTAATTCTCTGGCGGTTTGCATGACCTGCTCTTCACTTTCCGCGCTACAGGGGCCGGCGATTACCAGCGGTTGCTCGGATTGGGGAAGCCACTCGTCCATCGGCACGATATCGAGTTGCGGATGCTTGCTCATGATTTAGACCTTTCGTTTAATAGTTATAAGTTCAGAGTTCAGAGTTCAGAGTTCAGAGTTGAGGGTGTTTATTTTTTATTTTGTTCATATGATTTTAGGTAGCTTATAAAGCCGTGTATTGCAGCTTTGGTTTCTGCTGCGTTTTTATATATAGCTAAAAATTCTTCATTTGTTATGTAAGTTTCATCTAGTGCGATATATAGTTCACTTTGTACTTCTGTGCATGATCTTTTTGCATATCTTAGGAATCTTATAAACTCCTTGTTGCTTCCAGCATCAAAGCCTTCGGCGATATTATGCATTGATGAACCGGCTGCTCTTCTGATTTGGTCTTTCAAACCGAAATCTCTTGAAAATTTTGATTGCTTTGTTAAAGCATAAATTCTTTTTGTCATTCCCCTGGCTAATTGCCAGGCTTGAATGTCCTCAAATTTACGAATCGTCATTTTTCCCCCAATTTTTATACTGTTAAAGAGTTCCCCCAATCGAGATCAAATAAACTCTGAACTCTAAACTTTGAACTTAAGTTTTATACTGCTATTTTCCGTTTATTGGTAAAAGCTTCAATTCGCTCTGCTGCTTTTTGGATGATTTCTTTTGGCTGGCAGACGGATATCCGGACATAGCGTTCGCCATTTTTCCCAAATACTTTTCCCGGGGTAATAAAAACATCTGCCCCGTAGAGAATCTCATCGAGAAATATTTCCACATTTTCTATGGATTCCGGAACGCGGGCCCAAACAAACATGCCGGCGGTATTCTCTTTCGAATAATTAAATGCCAGGCTATCAAGGAGGCGATAGACCAATTCCCGGCGTTCACGGTAAATTTCGTTTTGCGATTGGTGCCATTCGGCAGAGTTTTGCAAAGCGGCCACAGCAGCGTGTTGAGTGCCGAGAAACATACCGGAATCCAGATTACTTTTCACCGTTAATGCTGCGTCAATAAATTGTTTGTTCCCCGCCATCATTCCCACGCGCCATCCGGCCATATTGTGAGATTTGCTCAGGGAATTTAACTCAATACAACAAGTCTTGGCACCCGGAATTGATAACAAGCTTAGCGGCTTGTCCGGATTAAGAATCTGGCTGTAAGGATTATCATGGCACAGAAGAATATGATGTTTGCGGCCAAAATCAACCAATTGCTCAAAGAAGCTGCGATTAGCCAGTGCCCCGGTGGGCATATGCGGATAGTTCAGCCACATAATTTTTACCCGGGAGAGATCTTGCCGTCCCAGCGCCTCAAGATCCGGCAACCAGTCGTTAGCTTCAGTCAAATTATAACTGATCATTTTCGCGCCGGCTAAACGGGCTGCACCGGCATAGCCGGGATAACCAGGGTCCGGCACCAGCACATGGTCGCCTTCGTCGAGAAAGGCCATCGAAATATGAAAAATGCCTTCTTTTGATCCCATTAACGGCAGCAGTTCATCTTGTTCATCGAGCGAGACGCCATATGTTCGCTGATACCAACCCGCCATGGCTTCCCGCAATGCCGCTACTCCGCGATAAGGCTGATAACCATGGCTGCTCGCTTGTTGTGCCGTATCGGCCAACTGTGCCAGGGTATTTTTCGAAGGGGGAAGATCAGGATTACCAATACCCAGATTGATGATATCCCGGCCGCTGGCCGCCAAGCGCCGTACTTCCCGCAGCTTGTGGGAAAAGTAATACTCTTCGATTCGGTTAAGCCGATTGGCTGTAGTTATCATAAGGCCTTTCTCCTTTTTTGTAGATACCGAGAATATGTAATTCTCGGGACAGCTCTTTTATCTTACTAATAGCGGTATCAAAAAGCTCCCGTTGATGCCACTCGAGGTCGACATGGAACGCATATTTATGTGGATGCATCGGTAATGCGATGGACTGGATTAGGGAGAGATTCAGTTTGTGCTCAACGAAAATGTTCAATGCCTGGGAAAGCGCACCGACTTCGTGACTGACATGAAAATTAAGAGATGCCTTATTGGCATCTAAACTATTGATGTTGGGTTGTGCGGATAAAACCAAAAAGCGGGTGTAGTTGTGGTGGAGATTTTCGATGCCCCCTTTGAGCACCTCCAGATCGTAGAGCTTCGCTGCCAGTCGACTGGCAATCGCTGCAACGCCGCTGGACTGCCGCTCGGCGATTTCCCGGGCACTTATCGCGGTATCGACAGTTTCTTCCGGTAACATATGTGGATGATCCTCCAGAAAATCGCTGCACTGGAGCAATGCCATCGGATGGGAACGAACAAAACGGATATCGCTGATATGCTGCCCGGGCAGGGCGATGAGATTCTGCTCGATGTGTAAATAGGTTTCTCCAATAATATGAATCGGATATTCTTTCAGCAGGGAGTAATTGGGAAGAATACTACCAACCAGTGTGTTTTCAATCGCCATAACGGCCAGGTCGGCGCCTTTATTGGTCAGTGTTTTACACAGCTCCCGAAACGTTTGGCATTCTACCAGGGTAATATCTTCTTCATCACCAAAATATTGCAGTGTCGCCGTGTGGTGGAAAGATGCCTGGCCGCCCTGAATGGCAATTTTCATTGTTTTCTCCTGTATCTGCGAAAAATTCGCTTGCCCCTTAAAACAAAAAAGGCCCCGATGTCCTCGGAGCCTTATGCGTTTATATTCTGTAGTAATTCTATCTTCAGGTTTAGTTCACCCGCGCTGGCTCCGGTTTTATGAACCAAAAATAAAAGTAAAAGTAAAAGCCAGCGAAAATATTTAACATCCAGATGATTCCTTTTTTATTCTGTTGGGGCAAAACATACAGAATTAATTTTTCAATGTCAAACAAAAAGTGCCCGTAAATAAAAAAGTCACAAATGATTGACAACAAATCGCATTTTCCTTACAATGGTTGAGGCTAATCCATTCGACATCAAACCCAGGAGGAAACATGAAGAAAATTTATGATCTATCGCAGCCATTGAATCAGGACGCTCCCTTTTGGCCCTACTATCCGCCTTTTGAAGTAAAGTATATTAAACGTAAAGCTGAGCATGGTGTTAACGCCCAGTATATTCAGACCTCCAACCACATGGGCACCCACCTGGACGCGCCCCGCCATTTTGTTACCGGCGGTAAAACAATTGATCAAATCCCCCTGGATTGGCTTTACGGCTCCGGTGTGATTGTCGATTTAAGTGATGAACTGACCGACCTTGACCTGTACACGCCGGAAATGATCGAGAAGCGGGTGGAAGTAAAAAAAGGAGATATCCTTCTTTTATATACCGGCTGGGGCCGCTTTGCTCAGTTTGGTGATACGCCTGATGAAGAACGTTACATCCATCTTCATCCCGGCGCCCATCGCGATATGGTAACCTGGCTGCTTGATATGAAAATTCACATCTGGGGTGTCGATTGTATTTCTACCGATCATCCGATGGATTTGCCGATTGGCCGTTTCCTTGGCAAAGGCATGCACGGACATTGCGACCGGGTGCGCGCACTTTGCGAGGAGAAGTTTGGTAAGGAAAATATGGACGATCTTTTTCCGGACAGTGATTATCAGATGACCCACAATCAACTATTTCCGCATGACTGTATGCACGTGGAAAATCTCGGTGGCGATATTGGTCATAAAGATATCGTAAACAAACGTTTAACACTCGGTGTTTTCCCCTGGCTGTTTAAAGGCGGCGAAGCTGCTTTCTGTCGGGTTGTCTGTATGGGACTGGAATAACGAACCAATGAAAAAATCGACTGACAATATATCCAATGCACCGGGCGCCTTAAACGGCATCCTGGTGCTGGATCATACCTCTGCCCTGGCCGGCCCCTATTGCACGCAATTGCTGGGCGACCTCGGCGCGGATGTTATTAAAATTGAAAGACCGGATGGCGGAGACCAGTCCCGGGGCTGGGGGCCGCCATTTATCGGTAAAGACAGTGCCTATTTTCTGGGGACCAATCGCAACAAGCGTGGCATTACCCTCAACCTGCGTTTTCCGGAGGGGCGGGAAATTATGGATGCCCTGCTGAAAAAGGCCGATGTGTTGGTGCATAATGTGCCCCGTAAATCCTCCCGGGAGAAAATCGGTCTGGATGAAGCGCATTGTAAGGCATTAAACGATCGCCTGATCTGGGCAAGTATCTCCGGCTTCGGGAACAATGGCCCGTACGCGGAGCAGCCCGGCTATGATGTGATTGCCCAGGGAATGAGTGGCACTATGTTCATCACCGGTGAGGCAGATGATCCCCCAATCCGTTTCCCAACCCCGATTGCAGACATTACCGCCGGCATATACACCGCGCTGGCTATTGTCACCGCCTTGTTCGCCCGGGAGCGCAGCGGAAAAGGACAATCGATTGATACGGCGCTGCTGGATTCTCAGGTGGTTTGGCTGGCGAATATTGCCAGTAATTACCTCGCCACCGGCGATACGCCGAAAAAAATCGGTAATGCCCACCCTTCTATTGTGCCTTATCAACCTTTTCCCGCCAGCGATGGCTGGATCATTGTCGGGGTTGGCAGCGAGCGCCTCTGGGAACGTTTTCTAACAGTGCTGGATTGGCCGGAGTTAACGACAGACGAGCGTTTTCGCACAAACGCTGACCGCCTGAATAACCGGGAAATTCTTGTACCGATGCTGGCAGAACGGTTCCGCCAGAACAGTTGCTCGGAATGGATAGAAGAACTTAAAGCTGCCGGCATTCCCTGCGGACCGATTTACTCTCCCGCGCAAGCCCTGGCAGATGAACACGTCCTCGCCCGGGGAATGATCGTCAATCTGGAGCATCCAGTGCTGGGAATGATCCGCTCCATTGGTAGCCCGATGAACTTAAGCGATACCCCGGTCAATTACCGCCAACCCCCACCGCTTTTAGGAGAACATACCTTAGAGGTCCTCTCCGAATTGGGATATTCCCGCGAAGCACAAAAAGCACTCCAGGAAAAAGGTGTCATCTAAAGAGACCCCAAACTCACCGGTACTTAACCCCGAGCTTCTGCCCGGGGAGGAGAGAAAAATGAACCAAAGCGAACTAAGCCAAAAACCAGCTCACGAAATCAGAAAAATGATCCGCGAGAAAGAGATCTCTCCGGTGGATGTCGTGTCGTCAGCATTAGCGCAGATCGAAGCCCATAACAAATCGATCAATGCCGTGGTGACACTTTCCGATACTGCATTGGATGAAGCGAAAGCGCTGGAGCAACGGATGATGAAGGGGGAAGATCCGGGAGTGTTGTGCGGGCTGCCGGTCGGTATCAAAGACGTTACTCCGGTAAAGAATATGCGCACCACCTACGGCTCTCCGGTTTATCAGGATAATGTGCCGGATGAAGACGCGCTGGTCGTGCAGCGGTTACGTGCTGCCGGTGCAGTGATTATCGGAAAAACCAATACCCCGGAATTCGCCACCGGCGGAAACACCTTTAACGAAGTATTCGGCCGCACCCGTAATCCCTGGGATACCAGCAAAAGTGCCGGTGGTTCTACTGGTGGTGGCGCTGCTGCGTTGGCCAGTGGAATGATTGCATTAGCAGAGGGCACAGACCTCGGTGGATCACTGCGCATTCCGGCATCTTTCTGCGGCGTGGTGGGACTGCGCCCCTCGCCCGGCCTGGTGCCCACTTATCCCAGCGATTATGCCTGGGACACCATGTCCGTAACCGGACCGATGGCACGTACGCCGGAAGATATTGCCCTGATGCTCCAGGCAGTCAGCGGCATCAGCCCATTGTCGCCCATCGGGCAGGACGTTGCCGGGCGGAATTTCCCGGAAAGCGTTAACAACTTTGATCCGCGCGGGAAGCGCATTGCGTATTGCGGAGATATTGCCGGCATTGGTATCGATCCGGAAATTGAGGCGATTTGCCGAAAAGCAGCCTGGGACCTAAAGGATGCCGGTGCTTTGGTCGAAGATATTGAGCTGGATCTTTCTTTTGCCTGGTCGCCCTTCCTCGCGATTCGCGGTTATTGGATGGTGGCCAGTCATCATCATCATGTTGACAAGAAAGAGCAATTTGGCAGTAACCTGAAAGGTAACATCGAAGCGGGACTTCGTTTAGCGATGGAAAAAATGGGCGCTGCGGAACAATTACGCAGCAAGCTTTGGATGCGGTTTTATGAGTTTTTTCAGAAGTACGATTATTTGTTAACGCCCTGTATGGCGGTGCCGCCATTTCCGGTGGATCACAACTATCCGGAAACAATCGCTGGTAACGAGATGAAAACTTATATCGATTGGGTGGCGCCGACATTTATCCTCAGTTTAAGCAGCTTGCCCGTTGGCTGCGTGCCGGCGGGAAAAAATACGGCAGGCTTACCGGCCGGTATTCAAATTGTCGGTAAACCGCGCGGTGAGGAAGCGGTGCTCGGGTTAGCCAGCCAGGTGCAAAGCATGCAGCCGATTGGTCTCCCGGAACTTTCCCGTTAAAAATCGATTCTAATAAAAATAGTAATAGAAAATTGAGTATTGAATTTGGAAAAGGAATTACAACGAATGAAGAAATACCTGATTAGCATTTTACTTTTATTCCTATGCACGGCTGTCTTCGCACAGGAAACCGAAGTAGATCCCGGCAAAGAAGTTTACAAGGCCAGCTTAAAGGCCGGTGCTGATAAAAAATATGATGCCGCGAAAACCGAACTGGAAAAAATTGTTGCACTGGATTCCAAATACACATTAACTGCGAAAGTTGCCCTTCAAATGCTTGCTGATATGGACGCAAAGAAGATCAAAGATAAGTATGTGCGTTCGGTGTTTAAGGGACTGCGCTACAGCGAAGAAAGCAAGGATAAAAAAGCGCTGAAAGAGCTGGGAAAAGTTGCCAAAAAGAACAAGGAATATGCCCCGGCGTATTATTTTCTGGGCGTGGTTTCCGAGTATCAGGCGGATCTTGATGCTGCCATCGATTATTACGGCAAGGCCGGCGATGCTGATAACAATTTTGCCCTGGCATTTTACCAGTTGGGGAATATGTATGCCGCAAAAGAAATGCATGATGTCGCCGTAATGCAATACTCGCGCGCGCTGGAAGTGGATCCGGAACTGGAAATAGCTTACATGAAAAGAGCGACATCCGCCTCACTGTCCGGTGATTATAATGTCAGTATCGAAGACTACGGCCGGGTGCTGGCAAAATTCCCAAATAGCCCGCAAGCTTATCTGAATCGCGCCTATGCCTACCAGCAGCTTGGCAAATTGAATGAAGCGATTAAAGATTTCAGCTCGGCGCTGGAAATTGGTGAGATTGATTCCGTCGAAGCGCTCTACAACCGCGGGGTCGCTTATTACACCAAGAAAAAATATCACTTAGCCGTCGACGATTTTTTTGATGTGGTGGAAATCGATTCCAGCTACACTGATGCTTATTACAATCGTGGTCTTGCTTATGAAGAGCTGAAGCTTTACGAAGAGGCATTGGCAGACTACACAAAGATAATGGAATTTCGCCCGCAGGATGCCAAGGCCTATTACAAGCGTGCCCGGGTGCAGCACAAGCGATATCATTACAAGTCTGCCCTGAAAGATTACGATATGGCCATTCAACTGGATGGCAATTACATCATGGCTTATTACTACAAAGCAGTGGCGCTGGACGATTCTCGTCGGAAAAAGTCTGCAAAATCAGCATATCAAACCTTTTTGTCGAAAGCGCAGCCCCAGCATGCGGAATATACCCGTTACGCCAAACAACGCTTGCGCCGTCTCTAAATATGCGTCTCTTTAGCATCGGCGATAAAGTTGCGCCGGGTATTTATCAGTGTCATTCCCGTTTTCAGCGCGCCATCAATTATCTTTCTGATGGTGCGCTGCTGACTTGCCTGCTGCCGGAATTAGGCAGTGGTCCTTCCCACCTGGTTTTAAAAGAACTCCCTGTTGATGATTCTCCCATTGAAATTAAACCGCAGCAGATAATTTTCGGTAATGACCAGATTCCCCGGAAAGGTGTTCCTGTATTTGATTCAAATATAACCTTTTCCGCAGAAAAGTTAAAAATGCTCTATACGAACCTGGATCTTTTCAGGCAATCCATCCAACACCATGCCCCGATTGAAAGCCTGGCGTTCATAACTGCGCCGAAGCGATCTAAACCGTGTAAAACTACTTTTCAGCGGGCGGTTGAGGAACGCCAACTCGCAGGCTTTGATGCTTTTCAGCGGGACGATTGGCAGGAGGCGGTCCGGCTGCTGAAAGGCAGCGGCAGTGGTTTAACCCCGGCAGGAGACGATTTCATCGCCGGTTGGATATTAGGATTACATTTGCTGAGCCAGGCGGGTCGCTCCCAAGCGAAGAAGCGAATGGCACTTGTCTATACCGCAGCACAGGGGGAAAATTTATTTAGTAATCACTATCTGTCATTGGCCTGGGAAGGGAGAGGCGTTGCCGCGGTTAAAAACCTTGTCACTGCGCTTGGGGGAGGAAGCTTTACTATGATTGACCATGCCGTCGGACTGATGGCACATATGGGAAGCACCTCTGGGATCGATATGGCTGTGGGCTTGTGGATGACACTGTTGAAAGATCAATAATCAATGTCCAATCAATGGTGTGCGAAAGTTTGGGATTTCGTATTTGATTATTGTCATTTGTTTGTCATTTGTTGCTTGTTATTTGGCATTTTCTACAACTGTTCTGTAATAAATTCCAAATGACAAATTATAAATCTCAAATAATTCACAAAATCCAATTTCCAATTCTCGAAACGGAGGATTTTTAGCAGCTGCAAAATCTTTTGCACACGATCAATGTTCAATGTAAAATGTCCAATTTCGAAGTAGTAAGCAGAAAAAACGATAGAAACTTCAACATTGGATATTAAATATTGGACATTGGACATTCCCTTACTCGGCAATCACCGCATCGACTTCCATTTCCACCAAATATTCATCCCCGACCAAATCCGCCTGCACCAGCGTGTTGGCCGGAATGACATCGCGAAAACGCTCGCCGTGGGCCCGGGCAATCGGTTCCCAGTCATCAATCTGTTTCACGAATATTCGGGTGCGAACGACATCATTCAGGGAGCTACCGAGCGACTGTAAAGCCCCTTCAACTTTGTCGACGATAAAATGGAATTGCGCCGCCGGATCTTTCCCCCCAATGGCGCGGGTGCCGTGTGTGGCCGTGGTGCCGGATATCCAGATTCGCTTTCCGCGGCGAACGGCCCGGCAAAATCCGGCGAGCGATTCCCATTTGGTGCCGCTGAGAATACGCATGCGTCCGTCAGCACTTTCCTGCGCTTCATAGGGGAGAGGCATTTCGGAAAGATGATGGCTGAGGTCACCGGAAGCGGTCAGAAAAGGAGGCTTACGATATTCGTCACCGCAATCGCCGGGGATCGTTTGCATTTCTGCTAAGGCTGCATCCAGGGAAGCGCGGCTGGCGCCGTCGAGGGAAAATTCGAACAGACGCATATTATCCGCTAGGTGCTCGCTGGCGCCCAAACGCGCACCGATAATAATACCTCCAACGCCCGGTTGATCCAGGATATAACGACAAGCGACATTCGCCATCGACACATTGTGGCTGTCCGCTATTTTATGTACTGTTTCCAGCAAATTTTGATAAACATCCCAGCCTCCGGCATTGTCGATAAAGCGCTTGTATTTCATCTGGGACCAGGTAAACATGTCATCGGCAGCGACTTCACTTTTTCCCAGCCAACGCTCGGTAAGCAGTCCCCCGGCCACAGTGCCAAATGCCAGCACCTTGATGCCAAATTCCTCACACAGTGGGAGCATTTGCGTTTTTGCCCGTTGATCCAGCAGGGAAAAACAAACCTGGTTGGAAACGACGTCGATGCCGCTATTGAGGACGATTCGCAAATGCGCGGTATCAAAATTAGTGAGGCCAAGGTGGCGAATCTTTCCGTCGGATTTTAGCTCCTGCAACCAATAGAGGCAATCGAGCCAATTGGGGTCGGCATAGTTCCAGGCATGGAATTGCAAGAGATCAATTGTGGAAACCTGCAGACGTTCCAGGGCGCGATCCACAGCTTGATGGACATCCGCCCGGGTAACTTCACCCGGGGTTGGCACCCATTTTGTCAGTAATTGGACGTCCTCGGGATTCTCCAGTCCCCGGCGAAAAGTACCGGCAATAATTTCTGCCGAGCCATAATGATCCGCCATGTCAAATGTGCTGAATCCCTGATCCAGATATGGTTGCATCTGTGCCGCCGCTGCTTCCGGATCGAGAGAATTCCCGTCCCGTTCCATATCAGCGATTTGCCAGAGGCCGGTAAGCACCCGGGAGATGCTAAAGCCCGGCGCCAGTTCGCAACGTTCTACTGTTGTAGCCATGAAGAAATCCTTTGGTGAGAGATAATGATCGATTTTAAATATTATATCAATGTCACTTACTTGTGCCCAAACTCCAGTTTGGGCACACCTTATTGCTGAAACTCTGTTTCAGGGTTGCCCCTCAACGGGAGTTTGGGAACGAGGAAACTTTGTGGTGGCTTAATTAGGAGCTATGATGACTACTTACTCCGGCGGTAATTTGCTGAATAGTTCGTCCGTATCCACACCGCTGCGGCGGAGATTGCCCAGTTCCCGAAAATATATGACGCTGGCCAGTGCCATTACGATCAACCATACCGGGGTAGAATGAAAATACCAGGCGGAGACATCCGCGGAGAGGTCCTTGATGATATGGACTACCAGAAAACCAGTCAATAAAAGGGTTCCCAATGCAGCCAGAGGGACCTGAACACTGCGAGATTTAAATACCGTTACTGCTTTCGCTAATGTCGGATTGCGTCGGGGCAGGGTGAGCACGGATACGCACATCAACAGGAAATTAACCAGCATCGATGTTACGAGGATATCCACACCGAGAAAAAAATCGCCGGCCCAGTGGCTGCCAAGAATGCCGACGGTGGCCATTGCGCCGCTAAGTATAATCGCCAGATGCGGCGTATGGCGCTGCGGATGTACGGTAGCTACTTTTTTCGGAAAGATGCCATCCTCGGCCCAGGCGAACATCAGGCGGGATACCGCGAGAAGCATTGCAGGTAGGTCGTTAATCAATGCGACAGCAGCACCAGCGACGATCAGCACGGCAGCGCCGGCCGGTAAGAGATAGCTGAGCAAACCCGGCGCGGTAAGGTCTTTTGTTTGTGCTTCCTGAGCGATGTATTCCCAGGGCACCGCGTGATAAACTGCAGCGGTGAAAAGAAAATAAAAAGAGCCTACGCCAATTACTGCGATGCCAATCGCCAGTGGCAGGGAACGCCCCGGATCGCGGGCTTCGCCGCCGGCCTGGGCGATGGAATCGAATCCGATAAAACTGGAGAACAACAGGGCAGCGGCGGCAAGAAATGTTCCGAACTGAAATGGTGTATCGATGGGTGAAGGCATGGCAACGCCATCTTTGGCGCTAACTGCTGCTGCGAATTCCGTTTGATCGAAAGAAAAGCCGGCCACAATGACAATGGCCCCGAGTGCAAACATCAGGAACATCATGGGCACCAGCGTCTTCTCGTATAATTCTACCCCACGAATATTGATACTAACAAATGTCCAAAGCATTGCCAGGGCCAGTAACACCCGAACGGTGCCATTTTCCAGCAAGGCAGCGAGCGTCAGCCAATCCATCGCAACACAGATATCCCGCAGAAATGGAACGATCATATAGGAAATCACACCGATGGCAATAGATAGCCCAAACCATTGGGAAAAGCTGGCCACAAATCCTAAATAGGGATGCAACGCCCGGCTGGCAAAAACATAGCTGCCGCCGGCGCGGGGCATGGCAGAAGCGAGAGTCGCATAGGCAAATGCTGCAAGGAGCGCCGGCACCGCTGCGAAGAGATAAGATTCCAATACATAAGGGCCAATCCCCTCAACATTACGATGAATCATGAAGGGAATGATGTTAATTGCCGCACCGAGCATGGAGCAGATGCCGGTGGCGACCAATCCCATTAAACTCATATCCCGGACAAGGCCGGTGCCCGCTGTCGAAGGCGTAGATACTGATTTCGTTTCTGTCGTCATACGTCGTCCTTTTCGCAGATGATTTTTCCTGAAAAAATGTACGATGGCAATATAGCGGTTTCCCGGGATTTAGACAAAAAGGGCAAATGATACCAGGTTAACAAAAGATGTTACATAGTTTAAAAATAGTTACAGCTTTCAAGCATGTCTTTGGAAACAAGCCGGTTAACTATTGAACAGCGATACAATTTTGGGAACAATGGTTACATACATGAAAGATTTTTGAGGTGAATTTAGCTAGGTTAAAAGCGAATTCGATATGACAACGAATGAGAGAAAATAGCAAAAAGAAGAAAAAACAATTTTAAAAATTGAAAACCAAATTCAACCAACTTACCAATCTTAAGGAGACTATTATGTTGGATCAACAACACCTCGAAAACTTTCAAAATGATTTACGCGGCGAATTGATTCTTGCCGGAGATGAAAAGTATGATGAAGCGCGTCAATTATACAATGGTATGATTGACAAAAAGCCGGCATTGATTGCCCGCTGTGCCGACGCCGCTGATGTAATGCGCGCGGTAAGTTTTGCCCGGGAAAACAATTTATTGCTCGCCGTTCGCGGTGGCGGGCATAATGGCCCCGGCCTCGGCAGTTGCGACGATGGCTTAGTGATTGACCTTTCCCTGATGAAGGGCGTTCATGTTGATCCGGCCCGTCGTATTGTCCGGGCGGAGCCTGGCTGCACCCAGGGTGAAATGGATCATGCCACCCATGCATTTGGATTGGCGGTGCCCGCCGGCATCGTTTCCTCGACCGGAATTGCCGGGCTAACCCTTGGTGGTGGACATGGATATCTTTCCCGTAAACATGGACTGACAATCGATAATCTAATCGAAGCTGATGTTGTTCTCGCTGATGGCTCTTTTGTTACTGCCAATGAATCCCAGCATGAGGATCTCTTCTGGGCCCTGCGCGGCGGCGGCGGAAATTTCGGTATTGTCACCAGCTTTGTCTATCGCGCCCATCCGGTGAAGATGGTTTATGCCGGCCCGGTATTTTATGACATCAAAGATGCAAAAACAGTGATGCAATGGTATCGCGAATTTTTACCGAATGCACCGGAAGAACTCTGCACCTTCTTTGGCATTAAGAATGTTCCGGGTGCACCGCCATTCCCGGAAGCAATTTGGGGCAAAAATGTCTGTGCATTGGTCTCCTGCTATAGTGGCGCTCTGGATAATGCCGAGGAAGCCCTCCGCCCAATTCGCGAAGAACTGCCGGTAACGCCATTAATGGATGGCATGCAGCCGATGCCCTTCCCGATAGTGCAGGGAATGTTCGATCCGCTGCTGCCGAAAGGGATGCAATGGTACTGGAAAGGAGATTTTGTAAAAGAACTTTCTGATGAAGCGATTGATATTCATATCAAGTATGGCAGCAATCTCCCCAGTGCTTTATCCCTGATGCATCTCTATCCGATTGACGGCGCAGTGAACCGGGTTGGTGCGGAAGATACCGCCTGGAATTGCCGGGACGCCCAATGGTCGATGGTCATCGCCGGTATCGATCCTGATCCCGCAAAAGCGGAAGATCTGAAAACCTGGGGACGGGGCTACTGGGAAGAATTACATCCGCATAACATGGGTGGCGCTTACGTCAACTTTATGATGGAAGAAGGCCAGGATCGCATTAAGGCAACTTATGGCAATAACTACAATCGCCTGGTTGCAGTGAAGGACAAATACGATCCCGAAAACTTTTTCCGGGTGAATCAAAATATAAAACCATCCGGCAAATAACTGGATGCCTCTGGTGCCGCAGCGGATTTCTCCGTTGCGGCATTCTTTTTGGTAGTGTTGGAGAAGTATAAAGCTGCTAACTGTCCTCGCCCCAAAGTAACTATATTTGAAAAAAAGATACCTCCTTGCCATATTAAAAGAACTCATCAATTAAGGTCATGGTCAAGGAGGTATAGTGAAAGCTTAT